>CAWHOW010000026.1:0-380138 GCA_963831005.1 uncultured Bacteroidota bacterium | reverse complement strand
CGCAGGGTTATTAGGTGTTCGGCATCAGTCGTCAGCAAAAAATCTCGCCAGCCCGTCACTGCCCTTATTATAATAGTGTAAGTTTTTTAAGGTATAATAAGAGCAGTGTCGCCAAAGGTTGCTAAAGCAAGGCTGTCAAGCTTTTTGCAGTTCCTCCTTCTTTCTCACTCACTGCCTTTTTTGTCCTGCAAGGAGCTTCACTCATTTTCGGCTCTTTCCATTTCAGTCGTTCGCAACCCTCACTTCCTTTCATTTCATATCGCCTCAATTCGCTCAGCCCCTTTGCAGTCCAGCGGCAGTTTCTTATTTTTGGCTCACCTGCGGTCGCAAGCGGGCTGCGGGCTGTCAAGTGTAGCTGCAAAATTACTCTTACAAAAGTTCACATTTTCAAAAGCATCTACCCTTGCCAGCCCTTGTGTAGTACCTACATAGGTCGGCAGCGCCCTCATTCCACTTCGTTTCATTGCGGGCTTTTCTGCCTTCCACCCTTTGCTCCGTTCGCAAGTGGTTCGCCCGTTGAAGCTTGAATTTGTTCCGGCTGCAACCCGTTTCACTTTATTGCAGCCTTCACTTCGTATATAGCTCAAGGCTGTATAACCCTGCTTGTTGGCATTCCGTTTGATTAAATCCCGCATTCCTATTTTTTCTAATAAAAAGAATAGAATAATTTGATAGCATTGAAACCACGCATTCAATTTTAAATACCGTATCAGGGGCTGCCTGTCCCGATGAAATCGGTGATCATGGTTTTTGCAATCTACTTTTGATAAAGTTTTCATTGCAACAAAATCAGCAGTACAGCACTACCCTGCTACAAAAACGTCAAGCAGCAATATTATTCCGTTCCATAAATTAAATCAATCAAACCCGCCGGTAAAGGTATTAGCAGTTTATTCTCTCCGCCTCATTCCATTCCGCTAACGCTTCCACTTCGTTACAGCAACGCTACATTTCTTTTCGGCTTCGTTCATTTCACTCCTAATGCATTTAGCACACAAAGCCCGCAAACCTTTCCGGCGGCATTGCAGCTTTCCTAATTTGTTCAACCCTTCGCTGTCCGCTGATTTTTCCTACTGTTACAATTTCCTATAAGCAAAAACATTTACCTGCCGAACAGGAGGCGCCAGCCCCTCTTTGATAATTCCACATTTTGAAAATTCTGATTATCCTGAAATCCTGGCAAAAATTTATCGGTAATCATTAATAAAAGTCTTCTGCAAAGGTCAGCCACGGCTTTGCTCATGCAAGGTCAAGCCCTTTGGGTTTTGCCAAAAAAATTTTCACTTGTTCTCATTTGGCTTTTTCAATGTGTGAAATTTTTTTTGTCAAAAACCTTGCATTTCACTTTAGCCTTTTGCTTTTGGTTGCATAAGCCTTTTATAATGATATATTTTTTTTATGCGGCAGCCTGTGCGCTGACCAAACCGCAGAACCTGAATTTATTTATTAACTAAATCTTTAAATTATGAACATAAAATATTTTTACAATTGCCACACACTCGAAGAAGTGAAGCGCAAGTACAAAGAATTAGCCATGTTGCATCACCCCGATAGTGGAGGGAACACAGCAACCATGCAGGAAATTAACCTTGAGTATGAAGAAATCCAAAAGAACCCCTTGTTTGATTTTCAAATGAAACAGAGGAAGACCAGGAAGATTTCATTCGCTACCCTGAGATCATAAACCAGCTTATCGTCCTTGATGGTCTCATTATTGAGCTTATAGGCAACTGGATTTGGGTAAGTGGCAACACATATCCTCATAGGGGCCAGTTAAAGCAAATAGGTTTATTTTTCGCACCTAAAAAGGTAATGTGGTACTACAGACCATGCGGAGTATAAAAGTGTAAACCGTAGCCCAAAAACGATTGAATCCATTCGTTTAAAATATGGCAGCGATGTCATCCAAAACAAATCAGAAAAACATGCTTTGCATTGTTGAAAAGGGGAGGTTGCAAAACCTCCCTTTCACTTTTATGAGCATTTTAAAGTAATTTGACATATAATAAGCCATAACATATTGATTGCTTGAATAGTATATTTTCATATATTATCTTTGTACTGAATTTCAAGTGGAAAATATGAATATTTTTTAAGTAGAAAGAATGTATGATTTTAAAGAAAAAAGTAAGTATGTATTCGGTCGTATCAACGCCGTACCAAGTCCGTTTAAAAAAACAAGAAAAATGAGCAATAAAATATCCAATAAAACACAAGCCAAGAAGCAAATAATTCTTCCTCCTTTTGCTGCTGCTTGTGCTGTAATAGAAAAATTCCTTCCGGCAGTTAAAATCGGATGGAAAGGCCATGCTATTCATCAGGGCGCAGCTATTGCCTGCCTGGCAGATACTTTAATGAATGCCATGCAAACGGTCTCAGGAGTTACTTCGGTTAATGTAAATAAGTTTAATGTCAGTAGCGGTGTACTTGATTCATTCAACGAAGAAAGTTGGTCAAGGACATCTGCAAATACTATTAATGTTATCTGGGATCCTGACGAACATCTTCCAAATGCTAAAGCAACTGATAAAATACATATTTGTGCCTGCAATAAAGCAATGGATGTTGTACAGATATTCCTGGATGCTGCTGTCAGATCAGATGCCACAGCTACCATAACATTAAAACATGAGTTAGCAGGGTTTGGGGACGTTTATTGCTTGGCATTTACTCAAAGCATAACATTTACTAAAAAGAACAACCTCGTTGGACACACGCAGCGTTCAGGGGCTTTACATGTGTAATTTTTTAATTAATATAATATAAACCAAAAAAAACAAACAAAATGGGAAAAATCACAGAGGGCATCCTCGGTAAAATGACTGGCAAGGTTGGTCCGGTCGTAGGTTCAAAATGGAAAAGTGTAAACACTTTAAGAAGCTACCAAGCAAATCCGCACAATCCTAAGACAACTGCTCAAAAGATACAGCGGGCAAAGTTTAAACTTATGGTAGCATTAGGAAGGAAATGCCTGCCGTTTGTACGTGTTAGCCTTGCTAAGGCTTATGCTAAGATGTCAGGCTATAATGCATTTGTAAAGTTAAACCTTTCAACAGCAATTTCAGGAACTTATCCTTCTTTTACTATTAATTACCCTAATTTGGTAGTAGCTACGGGTACATTAACTGGTATTGACACAGTTTCGGTTGCAAATGCTTCTGGTCGTAAAGTTATTTTAACCTGGACTGATAACACTGGTGAAGGTAATGCAGCAAGTACAGATGTTGGAATGATACTTTTAATCGATGCCTCTAACAGATTTATGTTTGAGGACATTTCTACATCTGTTCGTTCTACTGGAACATTAACTATAACATGTTCGCCTTTCTGTGTAGGAAATACGCTTTACGCTTACATTGCATTCAAAAACCCAACTACAGGCGAAATTTCAATTTCTTCTTATGCTGGTACAGTTAATGTTCTATTGTAAAAACATAATGGTGATGCATAATAGAACAGTAACAGAATAGAATTTTTCTTAGGATATTTTGCTAAAGGGCTTATCTAATCAATAAGCCTTTTTTATTTTTGAGTAAAGTTTTAACCATGTTTTAACTGCATGAAATAAAAAGCCCCACAAACTCAATGTTTATAGGGCTTTCAGTTATTTTAAGGGTTGTCCTGTCAGGGGTCGAACCTGAACTCTTCTGTTCCAGAGACAGACGTGTTGCCAGTTACACCACAGGACAATGTGGCTGCAAATGTACAAAATCAATTATAAATGAGAAACTTTTTCACAATTTTTTACTTTTGTGCTGAAATAATTTATTTGTTTCCATGGAAAACTGGCAGGAACGCACAGAATTACTTATAGGAAAGGATAAGCTTAATAAGCTTGAAAATAGTCATGTGCTTATTGCAGGTTTGGGTGGGGTTGGCGCTATGGTTGCTGAAATGATATGCAGGGCAGGCATAGGTAATATTACCATCATTGATTCTGATAAAATACAGGCAAGTAACAGGAACAGGCAAATACCTGCATTGATAAGTACAGAGGGGAAATATAAAACTGATGTAGTATCAGAAAGGTTAATGGATATAAACCCCGACTTAAAACTCACTGCAATAAATAAATATTTAAAGGATGAAGAGATTCCCAACATCCTTACTGATGAGAAATATGATTATGTAGTTGATGCAATAGATACGCTTTCGCCTAAGGTTTTTTTCATTTATCATGCGCTGAAGTTGAATTTGAAACTGGTATCCTCGCTTGGCACAGGAAGAAAATTTGATCCCGAATTTGTAAAAGTGGCTGATATTTCGGAAACTTATAATTGTAAACTCGGCTATTACCTGCGCAAAAGATTACATAAGCTTGAAATTTATTCAAACTTTAAAGTGGTGTTCTCTCCCGAAGATGTCAACAATGGTTCGATGGAGTTAATAGCTAACGAAAGAAACAAAAAGTCGCGAGTAGGCACTATTTCCTATATGCCTGCGATTTTCGGATGCCATGCTGCTTCAGTGGTTATCCGCGACCTGATCGGAGTTTAAAACTGGAATTCTTATGCAGCCGGTCCTGCAGGTTCTGCAGCAGCACGCATCGTCATAATATCCTTATCGAATACATAAAGATTTTGTTTTCCTACAAGTTTCAATTTATCAATAATTGCTCTTGCTGATTTCTCTTCCTGTATCTGCTCTGCAACGAACCATTGAACAAAATTCAAAGTGGTGAAATCTTTTTCCTTATTGCACACGGCAACTATTTCATTTATGGATGCTGTAATGAATTCTTCGTGTTTCAGAACGCTTTGGAAAACTTCCATTACATCTTTAAATTTTGCAGGGGGAACCTTTATAGCCGAAATCACTGCATTGCCACCTCTTTCGTTGATATAGTGAATTAGTTTAAGCATGTGAATGCGTTCTTCTTCGGCCTGGATATATAACCATTGAGCTATTCCTTCGTATCCCGCAGCTTCGGCCCATGAAGCCATCGACAGGTATAAATGTGAAGAATATGATTCTTTTTCTACCTGTAAATTCAATATTTTTTCAACAGTATTTATCATAAGGTTATTTTTTAAATTGCATGTAAAAGTACAAAATTTTGTCAATATTGTTTTCATTAAGGCAATAGTCTATCATGAAAGAACAATAATCTATCCGTGATGGACAATAATCTATCCGTGATGGACAATAATCTATCCGTGATGGACAATAGTCTATCCGTGATGGACAATAGTCTATCCGTGATAGACAATAGTCTATCCGTGATGGACAATAATCTATCCGTGATGGACAATAGTCTATCCGTGATAGACAATAATCTATCCGTGATGGACAATAGTCTATCCGTGATGGACAATAATCTATCCGTGATGGACAATAGTCTATCCGTGATAGACAATAATCTATCCGTGATGGACAATAATCTATCCGTGATGGACAATAGTCTATCCGTGATGGACAATAGTCTATCCGTGATAGACAATATCTCCAATCAAATGAACAATAGTCTATCCTGAATAGACTCCTTCTTCAAATGATTAAACAATATTTTAACCAAAATAAGGGTAAATGGAAGGCGTTTTTAATTAAAAGTGTAATTTTGTTACAGATATATACTTAAAGAAATCATAAATCCGAAACCCTAAACTCTAAATAAATCAAAATATCAAAATAATAAATTCTCAAAACGGTTTATTTCATTTGTATTTTTGTCATTTGAAATTATTTAGTATTTAGAAATTAGATATTAGAGTTTTTGTAAACCTGGTTTCCGTTAGTATAAAAATAAATAAGTTACCATCAATTCGGGCTATGAAAAAGAATTCAAACAAAGAAGAAAAGAACGGGGAAGCATTACAAGTCTATGCAATAAAGAACATCTTCACCGTACCTCTCAAAAATCCTCCTGCCTTCCGATCTTTTACAATTGGTTTAATAATAGATAAAGAACCTACCCCGAAAGTAGAGCAGGACTTCGATAAACAATTACGGGCGCACAGCGGTTATCAGGCGGCTTTGGAAAACCCGACAGAAATGATCAGGCTGGTAGCAGAATTATTTCCCAAAATGAAGCCGCTTACCCCGTATGAATATGAAATAATAGAGCATTATACCCAACTTCACATAGATATTGCCCTGTGTATCCAACTCCATAATGATGTGCTGGCACAAATACCTGTGCTGCAAGATAAATTTAAACAAGCGCATGAGGTAATCCCTCAAATTATAAGAGAATTTGATGTGGTGCTAAAGGATGCCCGACTGGTGCAAAACCCCGAAGATAAAAACGAAATGTTAGCCGGTTATCGAAAAGAGTTAATAGAGAAATATGAGGAAACATGCCTGCCGTTTCAACAAAAAATAAATGATGCCGGTGATAGCATGATTGAATGGCATACCATGCTCAAAGAATATGAAGCTAAAGCTAAAAAAATAAGTGCAGACATAACGTTTTTGCAAACGTTTTACATGGAGCTTTACCAGAACTATCAGCGATTTACACTGAGTACAGGTGTTTTTACGGAGGATTTCAACCAGTTTATTGAAGAACTAAAGCAACAGTACGCCTATTGGGCACAGCAACACACCGTGGTAACAAATTTTATAAAAGAATATAAAGCTCTTGAAAAAGCATGCGAAGATATGCAAGAGTACATTACCAAAACAGGCCCACGGGGACTGAAAAAAAGATGGGGCAATTAAACAAAACTGCTTATCCACTTTAAACAGTTTTATTTTACCACATAGGCACAGTAGATACATAGGAAAACACATAGACGAATATTCCATTATGTGCATTGAATCTATGTGCTGCCTATGTTCCTATGATACTATGTGGTAAATAATATTTCATATTTCTAACATTAAATCTTGATATTTCATTTTATATGTACGAAGTAGATAAGCAATTAAACAAATTGACAATAACCTTATAAACCCCGCAGGGGCGGTATCTCTTTTTAAAAAGATAATCCATAATTCACGGTAACAAAAGTTTATTTACCGATTGCCGGAAGAATCGCCAAAAGTATCCTTATCATTTACCAGGGCTTTCCTTAATTCATCACTCAGTTCTTTTTGCCTTCCGGTTAACATGTTATTGGGAACAAAGGTATTTGCTTTAACGAAGTCGAGTTTTATATTGTAAGTGCCAAGCACAATACCCGATGGAATTACGCAAAACATAGTAACTATACCGGGTGTTATTTCTTCCCCTTCCTCGAAGTGATAAACGTCGTTTTCGTTCATATAGGCATGGATAATTTCGGTAATGGTATTCAATCCCAGCTTACGGCGTTCGTTATAACGTTCAAAAAAATGCCCTGTATGATAAATAAGGTTAAGTTCACGGGTTACAGTAATACCAGCGTGACCTTTGCCATTGTGATAAATCAGTATAGCCTCATAACCCGATTCTTTTTTTTTGATAGTAACCCTGTAAATCCAATTGTTTTTAAACTTTGAACAATAATTAAAGAACTTAACATAGCCTTTCGACTTTTCATGATTGCTTAAATTTTTTATTAAATCATGAACTACATAAGTTACCTTACGGTCGAGGATAGGGAAATCCTTACTTATCTCTTTGCGGATTTCTTCCAATGTCATTGTTGGAATTATCATATTGAAATTTTATTGGTTTATTTCACCCCTAACGGGGCTTTGTTTTTCAAGAGATTGTCCTTTTCTACCAATATAATGCTCCTGACGGAGCTTAGAAAAGTCCTGTAAGGACTATATATTGGTAGAAAATATTTTGACCTTGACCTTATAAACCCCGTAGGGGTGAAATATTCTTAAAAGATAATACAGAATTCACGTTATTTTATCCTTTTAACGCCTCGGCTCCGCCAACTATTTCAAGGATTTCCTTGGTAATTGAAGCCTGACGGGCTTTGTTGTAGCTAAGACGGAGGTCTTTAAGCAGCGAATCGGCGTTGTCGGTTGCTTTATGCATTGCCGTCATACGGGCGCCATGTTCGGCAGCAACAGAATCGAGAAGCATTTTATAGAACTGCAGCTTTAATGATTTCGGGATAAGTTCGGAAACTATTTCTTCTTTACTTGGTTCAAAAATATAATCGGAAGTTTGTTTTGCTTTACCTTTTGTGGCGGTTTTTGCAATTGGCAGATACTGTTCTGTTGAAAGTACCTGAACGGCGGCATTTTTAAACTGGTTGTACACCACTTCTATCCTGTCGTATTTACCGGCAACAAACCCCTTCATCATGCTTTCGGCTATAGGAGCAACATTCTCAAATGAAAGCTTATCCAGTATCTCAGCATTCGATTCAATTACGTTGTATTTCCTTTTTACAAAAAACTCCGAGCCTTTCTTCCCGATACAGATAATATCAAGGTTTCCGCCTTTATTGACCTCGGAATATTTTGTATTGATCATGTTTGCCGCACTCTTAACAACATTACCGTTAAAGGCGCCACAAAGTCCCCTGTTGGATGTAATAACTACTATAAGAACCTTTTGGGTTTTTCTTTCTTTTGAATAAATGCCATCCGTGCTATCGAGGCTTGCACTGAGGTTTTCAAGTATCTCTTTAAGTTTTCCTGCATAAGGACGCAATTTCAGAATAGCATTCTGTGCGCGTTTCAACTTGGAAGCAGAAACCATTTTCATGGCGCTTGTAATCTGCTGCGTTGATTTAACAGATGCTATTCTCGTCCTTACTTCTTTTAATCCCGGCATTGGAAGAATGTTTGTTGTTAGTAGTTCGTTGTTGGGTTATTTGTTAGTGGTTGCTTCACGGTTTCTGAACTTTTCTCCTTTAAAATCAGACTTGTTTAAGTAACCGATCAGACTGCCTGTTTTTAAAATAAATTCTTCTGCTAATTTATAACATTCATTGTAATTACTCAGCAACTTGATACTAATGTGTTTTTACCACATAGTATCATAGTTACATAGGTTTCGCATAGATTAACTTTTTGGTAATGCAGTATAAATTTCATTTAATAAAGTTTTTTGACATTGTTCAACTATGTGTTTTTCTATGTTTCTCCTGCGTCTATGTGGTAATGAAATTATTTTTACCACATAGTATCATAGTTACATAGGTTTCACATAGATTAACTATTTGGTAATGCTGTATAAATTTCATTTAATAAAGTTTTTTGACATTATTCAACTATGTGTTTTTCTATGTTTCTCCTGCGTCTATGTGGTAATGAAATTATTTTTACCACATAGTATCATAGTTACATAGGTTTCACATAGATTAACTATTTGGTAATGCTGTATAAATTTCATTTAATAAAGTTTTTTGACATTATTCAACTATGTGTTTTTCTATGTTTCTATTGTGCCTATGTGGTAATTTTTTTAAAAACATTTCTCTTTTTGCTAAGATGCTAAGTCGTTAAGCTATTTACAAGAGTCAACTACAAACCACTAACTACTAACCTTTTTAACCTTTCTTACTTCGTTTTATATTTTGCTGAAAGTTCTTTTGCTGTCTTTTCAAGAACAGCAATAGCTTCATCTGTTAGTGTTCCTGCTTTAAGCGCATCGAGTATATTCTGATGATGAAGTTCAAGGAAATGCAGGAACTCTTCTTCAAAATCACGAATCTTATTTATGGGTACACTCTGCAACAATCCTTTTGTTCCGCAATAAATAATGGCAATTTGTTTTTCAACGGACACAGGTGAATACTGTGGTTGTTTCAATATTTCCACATTCCTTCTTCCTTTTTCCAATACAGCCATAGTAGCAGCATCAAGGTCGGAACCGAATTTCGAGAATGCTTCCAATTCGCGGAAAAGTGCCTGATCAAGTTTTAATGTTCCGGCAACTTTCTTCATTGATTTTATCTGCGCATTACCACCAACGCGTGATACAGAAACACCAACGTTAATAGCAGGACGAATACCCGAGTTGAATAAGTTAGTTTCAAGGAATATTTGTCCGTCAGTAATGGAAATAACATTTGTTGGAATATATGCAGATACGTCTCCTGCCTGAGTTTCAATAATAGGAAGAGCCGTAAGCGAACCACCACCTTTTACCAGATGCTTAATAGTAACAGGAAGGTCGTTCATTTGTTTTGCAATTTCATCAGAAGAAATGATACGTGCTGCTCTTTCAAGTAATCTTGAATGTAAATAGAACACATCACCAGGATATGCTTCACGACCGGGAGGACGACGAAGGAGCAGAGATACTTCACGATAAGAAACAGCTTGTTTCGAAAGGTCGTCATAAATTACCAATGCTGATCTTCCGGTATCTCTGAATAATTCACCGATAGTAGCGCCCGTAAATGGTGCGTAGAATTGCATAGCAGCAGGATACGATGCAGGAGCTGCAACAATTATGGTATATTGCATGGCACCATGGTCTTCGAGTGTTTTCTGAACACTTGCAATGGTTGACCCTTTTTGGCCAATAGCAACATATATACAATAAACAGGTTGTCCTTTATCAAAGAATTCTTTCTGATTGATGATAGTGTCAATAGCAATAGCTGATTTTCCTGTCTGACGATCGCCGATGATAAGTTCGCGCTGTCCGCGTCCGATTGGGATCATGGCATCAATAGCTTTGATACCTGTCTGCAATGGCTGGTTTACCGGCTGACGATAGATAACACCGGGAGCTTTTCTTTCAAGCGGCATTTCATAAACCTCACCCTGTATAGGTCCTTTGCCATCAATGGGTTCACCAACAGTATTGATAACCCTACCCAGCATACCTTCGCCAACTTTTACAGAGGCAATACGTCCGGTTCTTTTTACAATATCTCCTTCCCTGATATGAGTTGCTTCGCCAAGGAGCACTATACCCACATTATCCTCTTCAAGGTTCAGCACGATACCTTTCATTCCGTCTTTTACAAACTCAACAAGTTCGCCTGACTGGGCATTGGTAAGTCCGTAAATACGTCCAATTCCATCACCTACCTGCAACACGGTACCTGTTTCTTCAAGCTCTGATTCGAATTTGAATCCGGATAATTGCTGTCTTAAAATTGCCGATACTTCGGCTGGTTTTATTTCTGCCATAATAGTATGGATGTATTAAAATCCTTTTTCGTAAACGTTAATATTAAATTCTCTTTTAAGTTTCATGATCTTTTTGCGGATACTATCATCAAACTGGTACTGCCCAAAGCGTAAAATAAATCCGCCAATGATTTCGCTTTTAATTTCCTCAACAAGTTCAACGTCTTTCTCTGTGAATTTGCCTATAAGTCCTTTTACAGTAATCCTTATATTATCGTCAGCTCCTGCTGCTGTAGTAAGGACCGCGGAAATTATTCCCTTATATTCCTGGTAAACTGCCAGAAATTGTTCTGTAATAGGTTCTATAAAGTTCTCTCTTCTTTTTGCTGTAATAAGGTTAAGAAAAGCAAGCGAAAGTTTTCCGATTTTGCCTTCAAACAGCGACTTCATTACATTCTGCTTCTTGTCGATCTTTATTATAGGACTTGAAAGCAGTAAGCGGAAATCTTTATTCTCCATACAAACATTATGCACAAGGATCATATCCTGGTGGGTTTGTTCATGGCTTTTCTGTTCAAGGGAAAGTTCGAACAATGCTTTGGCATACCTGATCGCAATACGTGTTTCTCTCATGCTAGTTGAAATGTATTTCGTTCAGTAATTTTGTTACCAATGCTTTTTGTTTTTCATTAGTGGAAAGGTCTTCCTTCATAATCTTTTCTGCAATTTCAATGGAAAGAATAGCAATCTGATTCTTTAAATCGGTAAGCGCAGCCATCTTTTCGAAATGGATATTTTCTTTAGCGGCTTCCACTATTCTTTTTCCTTCTTCTTCTGCTGCTGCCTTGGCTTCACCAATAACGTTATCCCTTATTTTCCTTGCATCGCGCAGCATGGCATCGCGTTCATCCTTTGCTTCTTTCATCAACTCTTCGTTGCTGAATTTTAACTGCATCATTTCTTCCTTTGCTCTTTCGGCTGCACGCAAAGCATTATCAATAGATTCTTCTCTTTCCTTCAGTGCTTTCATGATGGGCTTCCATGCAAATTTGCCAAGTACGAAAATAACAATGGCAAACGACAAGGTCATCCAAAAGATCAGTCCTATGTGCGGAGTTACTAGTTCCATATATTTTACTTTGTTTAAAGTTTAATGTTCAAAGTTCAAGGTCGTGAAAAAAACCTTAAACATAAAAAACAAGCATCACTCCGGCCAACCGCCGGAATGACGCTTTTGATTTGATGCTTAGATGAAAAGAATAAGCAAACAAACCACAATTGCGAAGAAAGCAACCCCTTCAATAAGCGCTGCTGCCACGATCATGTTTGAACGGATATCGCCTACGGCTTCCGGCTGACGTGCAATAGATTCCATTGCGCTTCCACCGATACGGCCGATACCAATACCTGCTCCGATTGCTGCAATACCAGCGCCAATTCCTGCTCCCATTTTTGCAACAGGTGCCAGGTTAGCGGCTGCGTCCATAATTACTGTTAACATTGACATAATTGATTAATTTAAGTTATTATTGAATTATTCTGATATTTAATAGAACGCTGATGACACTGATTTTTATGATAACATATGATTTTTTTCATTCGTAAAAACTCTTCTTTTGAATTCTGGTTTTTTGCCAAAATTTAACAGTAAACCAACTTCTATTTCTGTAGCTTTTAAATAATTTATTAATTGATATTCGTGTTCTTCACATAATGATTCGGCTGCTTTCAATTCAACTATCACACATTCATTCACTATTAGGTCAGCATAATATTCTCCAACTTGTTTCCCTTCATAATGAACTTTAATCGCTTTTTGTTTTTCAACAAACAATCCCATTGCAACGAGCTCAATAAACAATGCATTTTCATAAACCTTTTCTAAAAACCCAAAGCCAAGCGTATTATAAACCTTGAAAAACGCTTTAATGATCTTTTCAGTTAATTCAGAATGTTTATAATTATCATTATTTATCATATTCATCTGCGTTATCTGCGTGCCATTTTTTTAATGTGCTTTTTCTTCATGATGTTCGTGTTCTTCGGTTGCCATGCCGAAATAAAGCGACGACAACAGAGTGAATACATAAGCTTGGAGGAATGCAACAAGCAGTTCGAGCACACCCAGGAATACTGCAAAAGCCACGGATACAACTGAAGCCCCGTAACCGGCTCCTATATTAATATTTCCAAAAATAAAGATCAACGCAATAAAGCCGAGAATAATGATATGCCCGGCAGCTATATTGGCAAAGAGACGGACCATTAATACAAAGGGCTTTGTTATAACACCGATGATTTCCACAATAGGCATAAGTGGAATTGGGATTTTAAGCCACCAGGGTACACCCGGTGTATTGATGATATGAACCCAGTAACTTTTATTTCCGCTGAATGTGGTAATTGTAAAAGTAAACAAAGCCAGTACTAATGTAATGGCAATGTTTCCGGTAAGGTTAGCTCCGCCCGGGAAGAAAGGAATAATACCGAGCAAATTGCTGAAAAAGATAAAAAAGAATAATGTCATTAAATAAGGAAGATATCTTTCATATTTTTTGCCAATGGAAGGTTTGATCACATCGTCACGCACAAAGAGTATTACGAATTCAAGCATATTTTGAAAACCTGTAGGTGCAGTATTAGGTTTACGGGTGTACATGCGTGCTACGGAGATAAATATCACGCAAAGAATGATCAGGCTGATAAATAGTGAAAGCGTATTCTTGGTGATGGAGAAATCTAAAGGTACTGAAGCATTTTTATCGGTAGTGCCATCGGGCAGTGTTCTTACTATATTGTCTTTATTCGGGCCTTCGTTTTCTATCTTGTAGCCATTGTAGGCATCTTCGCCATGATTGAAATGCGAGGAGCTGAATACAATCAGCTTGCCGTTATCAATTAGAATAACCGGCAGAGGAACAGCAACATCTATCTCGCCCACCTTCATGATATGCCACTCATGCGCATCGGTGATATGTTCGATGATCATTTTGCCGGCATTAAAAGGTTCTTCTCCCTTCTTTTTTCCCGATTCTTTTCCCGGAATGCTGTCTTCGGCAAGTAAAACTGACGAGTAACAGAGCAGCGCAAAAAAGAATAACGCCCTAAAAATATGATGATTAAAGTTCTTCATTACACCTGTTAATATTGTGTACAATAAGCCCGCAATTTATATAAAATTCGTGATATGAATTTGCAAAGTAAGTGATTTTTTTTGCAATGAAATATTAAATAATAATACCGCTGAACAGGAAGAGTGAATTGGCTGTAAATTAATCGGATAATTATTCTTTTGTATCCTGACTGATGAAAACCCTGTCAGTGAAATTTATTAGTAGCAGAGATGGTTTTGTGTTGAGGATATCGCTTTTATCATTACAACTTTCAGCAAAGTGTTTTATGCTGAAAATGAAAAGTGCGAAACTGTTCATGTGCTTAACAAAAGTCATAATAGTGATTTTTTCACTTCATCCCAGTCTGGTTACATCTGTTATAGGAAAGTAAAGAATTATATATATAGAATTCTATATATATAGATTGATAATTAAGTGTTTTTACGAATGCTTTCCTGTTTTTGATAGTATAAATTTGCAGGGATGAAAAGTTGTTGAATCAAAAGAAAACCAATGATAGCAGGATTGTTTATTTATTGGTATGCATTTGAAATGTTAAAATTTCATTATCAAATAGTTAACATTTTAGCAGATGAAAAATTAAAATAATTATACTATATTTTTGTAAAAAAAATAATTATTAACTAAATAAATAATATGATGAAAAACAAATTAGTTTTAATTGTCGTGTCTGGATTGCTTGGCTTTTCAGCACACACACAAACACTGTCGCCGACAGTGATTTCTTCTTCGGGCGGATTCTACACATCGGCGACTGCTGAGCTTTCGACTACCGTGGCAGAGATGACCATGGTACAAACGTTCATTACATCAGGTAACATTCTTACCCAGGGATTTCAACAACCGGAAGATTACTCAGTTGGCATTGATGAAATACCTTTTACAGAGGATAACATCCTTATTTATCCTAATCCCAGCAGTGGGAATTTTGTATTAAGCTATACCTGTGATGATAATTCAGAAGCAAATATCCGGATTTACAATTTAGCCGGACAAATAGTTTTGGAAAAACAGGTTTCGCCTTTAGCCGGTTTAAACACGATAAAATTCGATATCGGTACATATAGCCAGGGAATGTATGTGTTGGAATTTACTTCAACCAATTCAAGAGGAGAAAAAAATACAAATTATCATAAAATAAGTCTGGAATATTAATTTAAAAACTATAAAATGATGAAAAGAAAAATTACAAATTTAATCGTACTTGCGTTCTTCGCTTTTACGTTTTCGGTTTCAACCATCTTTGCTCAGGTGCCACAGGCATTCAACTACCAAGCGGTAGCAAGAAATGCAGCGGGAACATTGATGGCAAACCAGGCCGTTGGAATTGAAATAATTATACATCAGGCCAGTGCTGCCGGTACGGCTGTGTATACGGAAACATTTCATGCTACTACCAATAAATTTGGCTTGTTCACTGTTGCAGTAGGACAGGGAACGGTAGTATCAGGGTCATTCAGTGGAATTAATTGGAGCACCGGTGATTATTGGTTACAAGTACTGATGGATCCGACAGGGGGTACAACTTATGACCCTATGGGGACATCGCAGTTGTTGACAGTGCCTTTTGCCATGTATGCGGCCAACGCAGGAGTATCAGGAATTACAGGACCTACAGGCCCTGCCGGCTCGAATGGAGCTACGGGAGCACAGGGACCTACAGGCCCTGCCGGCTCGAATGGAAATAATGGCTCAAACGGAACTAATGGAGCCAATGGAGCCACTGGTGCACAAGGCGCAACCGGAGCAGCAGGTGCTGACGGAGCAACTGGTCCACAAGGTATTCAAGGCGCAACCGGAACAGCAGGAGCTGACGGCGCAACAGGTGCACAAGGCCTTCAAGGTGTAGCAGGAGCAGATGGCGCAGCGGGCAACAGGTGCCGACGGAGCAAATGGCGCACAGGTGACAAGGCATACAAGGGCCACTGGTCTTCAGGGTATTCAAGGTATACAGGGGCTTAGAGGAGATACGGGCATAGCTGGTGCAACAGGCCCTACAGGTCTTCAGGGTGATATGGTGCAGCAGGCATACAAGGGCCAACTGGTCTTCAGGGTATTCAAGGTATACAGGGGCTTAGAGGAGATACGGGCATAGCTGGTCCAACAGGCCCTACAGGTCTTCAGGGTGATACTGGTGCAGCAGGCATACAAGGGCCAACTGGTCTTCAGGGTATTCAAGGTATACAGGGGCTTAGAGGAGATAGGGCATAGCTGGTCCAATAGGCCCTACAAGGTCCGCAGGGTGATACTGGTGCAGCAGGCATACAAGGGCCAACTGGTCTTCAGGGTATTCAAGGTATACAGGGGCTTAGCAGGAGATACGGGCATAGCTGGTCCAACAGGCCCTACAGGTCTTCAGGGTGATACTGGTGTAGCAGGCATACAAGGGCCAACTGGTCTTCAGGGTATTCAAGGTATACAGGGGCTTAGCAGGAGATACAGGGCATAGCTGGTCCAACAGGCCCTACAGGTCTTCAGGGTGATACTGGTGTAGCAGGCATACAAGGGCCAACTGGTCTTCAGGGTATTCAAGGTATACAGGGGCTTAGAGGAGATACGGGCATAGCTGGTCCAACAGGCCCTACAGGTCTTCAGGGTGATACTGGTGTAGCAGGCATACAAGGGCCAACTGGTCTTCAGGGTATTCAAGGTATCAGGGGCTTAGGAGATACGGGCATAGCTGGTCCAACAGGCCCTACAAGGTCTTCAGGGTGATACTGGTGTAGCAGGCATACAAGGGCCAACTGGTCTTCAGGGTATTCAAGGTATACAGGGGCTTAGAGGAGATACGGGCATAGCTGGTCCAACAGGCCCTACAGGTCTTCAGGGTGATACTGGTGTAGCAGGCCTACAAGGGCCAGGTCTTCAGGGTATTCAAGGTATACAGGGGCTTAGCAGGAGATACGGGCATAGCTGGTCCAACAGGCCCTACAGGTCTTCAGGGTGATACTGGTGTAGCAGGCATACAAGGGCCAACTGGTCTTCAGGGTATTCAAGGTATACAGGGGCTTAGAGGAGATACTGGCATAGCTGGTCCAACAGGCCCTACAGGTCTTCAGGGTGATACTGGTGTAGCAGGCATACAAGGGCCAACTGGTCTTCAGGGTATTCAAGGTATACAGGGGCTTAGAGGAGATACGGGCATAGCTGGTCCAACAGGCCCTACAGGTCTTCAGGGTGATACTGGTGTAGCAGGCATACAAGGGCCAACTGGTCTTCAGGGTATTCAAGGTATACAGGGGCTTAGAGGAGATACGGGCATAGCTGGTCCAACAGGCCCTACAGGTCTTCAGGGTGATACTGGTGTAGCAGGCATACAAGGGCCAACTGGTCTTCAGGGTATTCAAGGTATACAGGGGCTTAGAGGAGATACGGGCATAGCTGGTCCAACAGGCCCTACAGGTCTTCAGGGTGATACTGGTGTAGCAGGCATACAAGGGCCAATGGTCTTCAGGGTATTCAAGGTACACAGGGCTTAGAGGAGATACGGGCATAGCTGGTCCAACAGGCCCTACAGGTCTTCAGGGTGATACTGGTGTAGCAGGCATACAAGGGCCAACTGGTCTTCAGGGTATTCAAGGTATTCAGGGGCTTAGAGGAGATTCTGGCGTAGCTGGTCCAACAGGCCCCACAGGTTTATTAGGCGCTGGATCGGCAGCAGGAAACACCCCTTACTGGAACGGAACATCATGGGTGCTGAATAGCAGTAATATATATAATAATGGCGGCAATGTTGGCATCGGAACAATCACGCCAAATACCACATTACAGGTGGCAGGTGGTGTAAGCATGCCTATAGCTGTTGCTGCAGGAGCTGTAACACTGGATAATACTTATTACACATTCATTTCAGCCAGTGCTTCAGATATTCCGACTCTTCCTGCTGCTGCCGTAGGCAATACAGGATGGATATATGTACTGGTAAATGAAACAGGAAGTGCAATAACATTAGGTTCGGGCGGAACTTATATTGATTTAACAGGAGCATCAAACACTGATATTCCTTCTCAAGCAAGCATTACCATTCAGAGCAATGGCTCGGGCTGGTATCGGATAAAATAATAAGGGAAGTATATTCCTTATTAAAACTAAAAATCCCCCTGCATAATCAGCCGGGGGATTTTTTTATATTACTTCTTTACTGCCTACTGCTGCTGCCTTCTTTAATAAGCTCCAAGTCTCAAATCTCAAATTCAAAGCCCCAAGAGTAATTTCCATGTAATTTGGAACTTGTAGCTTGGCACTAGGTTATTCTTTTATGAACTTACTTACAGTTTAGTTTGGAGTTATATGTATGGCGTTGAGAGTTTTTTGTTTTACTCCTTACTCACTACTCAGCACTCACTACTCTTTAATAACCTTCTTTACTTCCACGCCACTCATTGTTTTCACCCATTATAATATTTCTTTTAAAAGAAAATTTAGAATTAAAACAACCGGGTATTTCTATTATCCAATTATAACCCACTGCCCTCCTTGATTACTCCTTCTTCCACGCATAAATTTTATTGTCACCGGATTTATTATCAAAACATTTATTGTTGCATTTCCGCTAATTTTATGACCGTTTCCGACCAGCACTGTCAAACCTGTTCCGCCATCATCATCTGCAATGGTATGCATCTCACCGTCCAATGGATTCAGAGGAAGGTACAAGCTGTCGTTTAAAGTGCCTGTACTATCATCAATATAAATATCTGCGGACAGAATATTATAGCTGGATGCATTAACGTAAGTAGTCATATTGCCTGCCCCCCAGCTAATATTTCCATTGCCATCATCAATCATAGTACTGCCCGCGCTGCCATGTGTTAAAGGCAATGTATAGGAATTATTTATTGTTACACCTCCCAACGAATCTACCTTAAACCTGTTGGTATATGTTTTTAAACTATCTTTTGAGTATATAAAATATAAAGATTGTGAAGTGGTATCTAACCTTAATTCCGTTGACTTTCTGCCCATTGTTGACCTTATCCCGCATATACCGTCGTTCTGCCTGTATCCTAATTCTACTCCCCTTTGCTGGCTGAACATAGTGGTAAGATTAATATTATAATTCCCCGCCCCATAATTTCTCTTTATTCTTAATCCCCAATACATATCAGGGGTAGGTACGCTGAAAATATTATAAATTTTACTTGTATCATACATTATTACAGATAATCGCAAACTATCGGTTTCGCCACCGTTAAAATGAATAGTATTTTCCCCCATAAATCCTTTATAAGAGCCTGGCAATTGATAAGTGAATCCGTGATACTGTGTTGTATAACCACCCGGATAATAATTGCTTTCAAATCCGAATAAACCGTCCTTCAACTGGAATTTACACGCAGGCATTATTCCAATCCCCACATTCGTTCCATTATTATAAATTGTATTTGATGTCAACACCCATTGCGAGCCGTCCCAATATGTAGTGTTGCCTGTTGCTGTGCCCGTGCCTATTAAACCCGTTACCCCAGTGGTTCCTGTAAGACCTGTAGTTCCAGATGGTACCTGTAGCTCCCTGTGTTCCAATAGGACCCGTAGGTCCCTTATTACCAGTTGGACCCATTGGTCCTGTGGTCCAGTTGGACCTGTTATTCCACTTGTCGCCAGGATTGGTTGCATACATAGCATAAGGAACTGATAATAATTGTGAATCGCCCATAGATACATAACTACTTCCTTAAATTTATCTATACCTGTAACCAATAGTCGCCGGAACTCCAAATGATAGTACTGAAATAACCTGATAATGTAGTTCCCTGACCTATTACAACGAGTGAATAAACCGAACTGGTTTGTTGAAGGATTAAAAGATTCGGAATATACAGTTGTTCCACCTGCTGAAGCCCTGGTGAATGTTAATTTCAACATCTAACGGTGACTAGGCAATAAGGTCCTGAACATTCCTTGCAACTGCCTGATAATTGAATCCTGTCAGGTACTTGTGCGCATACTGCTGAAAGCCGACAAACTAATAGTTAAAAGCATAAGTACTGCTCATTAAAGTGTAATTGCTTTTTTATCATAATATTTTTATTTTTTAAGGTATTCGTGAATACTTCGCATTTCATAGCCTTTGTTTTTGGTTAATAGATAACACAAGTAACAGGCATCGTTTTGGAAATCAGGGCAATATAATAAATATTATTAACAAATATGGGATTTGCGCAAGTGATTTACAGTCTGGTGCACATGCACCAGGGCTTATTGATGTTAATGCTAGAGTAATTGCGCATAGGGTTAAAGCTTTATATGCAAATATACTAGATCTTGACTGATTGCTAAGAATGCTTATATTTTATGATAATTAAGGGAAAATGAATGAATGAGTGAATGTTAGAATGTGAATTCTTGTTCATTTTACGCCTCATTCTTGTTAAGAATATGCATTACAGCTTGACAAGAATGGTTGTTAAGTCTTAACAAGAATATGAGTTGTTATCTTGCGAATGGGAGTTAAGTCTTAGATAAGAATTAGTTGTCACTTAACAAGATGGTTGTTATCTTAACAAGAATAGTTGTTCACTTAACAAGAATGGTTGTTGCACTTAACAAGAATGGTTGTTCACTTAAGCAAGAATAGTTGTTGACTTAAGCAGGAATTAGGTTGTATTAACAGAAACGGTTGTCAACTTAACACAGAATGGTTGTTATCTTAATAAGCGGCAATATACCATAGGTTTATTTCTGGGAAGAATGCTGTAATAAACGAACAAAAACTGCTTTCTTAAACAATATCCCTAAACCAGCAAAAAGTTTAAACTCTTGTTCTTTTTTATCGTTTGCCGCAATATATGCGTAAGATCAAAATTCCATATATCAAATTAGAAGATTACTGCTGTTTTGGCTGTTCGCCTGATAACCCAACAGGGTTAAGGTTCAACATGTCTGATTGATTTTAGATGGCGATGAATGCTTATACTGGCACCGAATGGCAGTCGACCCAGCACTTGCAGGGATATGTAATCGTACTTCACGGCGGTATAAATCAACCCTTATGGACGAAATTCGCTGCATGGGTGGTGCTGATCAAACTAAAAACTTCGGGGGTAATCTTCGAGGATAGATGTTAAGCTTAAAAAGCCTGTCTATACCAACAAAGGAAAGCTTTATTTTAAGGGGAAAACTTACTTAGGTATTGTAAAACTGATCATATAGCCAACTGTTGGGAGTAGTGGCACTTCCCAATAAATTCAACAAGGGTGTGTAAACAGAGGCTACGTTTATACCAAGTCTTGTAAAGGTATCTATTGCAGGTGTACTGCTGGTGGGATCCGAAGCTGCCAGGTTGGCCATTAATTCAGTGAAAGCTGCATGAAATTTTGCATCGCTTGCCGGAAAGGTTTCGGTTTTTTTCTTTGTTGTCATAACTATAAGTTTTAAAAGTTATTAATGAAAAAATGTTAGTACAAAGTTAACGCTACAGAGTGCAGAATCCTTGCACTACAGTGCGGAATTTCTGCACTCCAGTGCAGTTTTTATGCACTGAACTACAAAAAGCCCTAAAAAATAAATAATAATGGGTGAAGGTTAATCTTTTTTCCAGAAAGAATCAGCCAGTACGAAACTTCCCGGCTGGTCGTAGATATAGGAACGTATAGCCCTGTCGAAAACAATATGGATGCCAAATTTGCCCACCTTTTCGCCGAGGTAGTCAATTGAATTGAACAAACATCTCCTCGACATGTTCATTTTTCCGGCAAATTCGCAGGGCGAGCCGGTGCAGCGTTTTTCAATAAGATTGCTCATTTTTTGCAAACAAGCAATATATGCATCAATATCTTTCATGGCAGAAATTATTTCAAGCATTCTTTGCAGCTTTAACGCAAAAATTGTGCAAATATTGTGTTATATGGAAATAATTTTTAATAACTGGCTGTTAATTCGGCATTATTTCTTTTCCGTTTTGGAAAACTTCAGCAAAGCAATAACTTCAAAAACTGTGTACAGAACATACAATATGAAAAAGGAGAGAATAAAAGGAACGGCATCATCCTTATGTGTGAAAACATAAATAAGCAATACCGCCATAAACAGCATCAGCTTGATAAATGTAGTAAGCATAAAATGGTTCACAAAACGGGTAAATTTCTGCTCGCTGCTTTTAACAAGGTAACTGTAAAAAATGGCGGTAGCTGAAAAAAAGAAAGGAAACAGGAACGGCAACACAGGACTAAAATAATTTTCGGGAAGCAGGTGTTTAAGTCCCAAATAAACAAGACCAAGCAAAACAGTAAAAAGCAGAAGCCTGATAATAAAGCTGTTCTTTTTCATGAATGATTACTTTTTCAGCAGGTCCTTGGTAACATACCAAACGGCAAAGCCAACTGAGAGCATGGAAAACAGCACTGTGAATAAAGGAAGTTTAAATTTCAGGTATTCGTCTAATTTGAAGCCGCAAAAAATACCGCCTGCAATAATTACCAGCATTTGCAATGCCATGCTGGAATATTTTGCATAATCAAATAACGGTCTCTTTTGTTTTTGAGGATTCATTTATTTTCAATTCTATTTTATCGCCGAACTTTTGTTCTTTGTAAGAAGTGGTATTATTCATGCTGCATGAACCGGAAAAGATGGCACCCGGCTCAATGGCGAGTTTATTGGTAATAACATCGCCGTTTAGTTTGGCGGTAGCTTTAAGCGATAACAATTCGGTTACAGTAACGGTAGCTTTGATAGTGCCTGAAAAGTCGGCATTCTGACAATTCACTTCGCCTTCAATATTTCCCGTATTGCCAACTACCAGCTTCCCTTTTGAGTTCACCGAACCGATAAGAGTTCCGTCTATGCGTATATCACCGTTCGAGTTAATGTCGCCTTTAATGACTGTGCCTGCGCCAATCAGGTTTATGGATGGGGATTCCTGTTCAAAGTTCTTTGCCATGTTACTGTTTTTAAATGATTAAATTAAATTGACTTAATAATCTGAAACAAAGTTAGAGAAATTAATTTTCCCCGCAAAACAAAAGAAAAAATATTTTCAGATAAAATCCTATTGCAGATAATTTTTAGTGAAGAAAAGATAGTAGTTATTCTCGTCTTTGTTCTTATACATTTTAGTGTAATTATCAGCCGAGATCACAAATTGCTTGCAATCCGAAGCTTTTAATTTAGAAAACACATCTTTATTGTTTTTAATATCGTTAAAGTAAAGCATGGCCTTTTCCTTGTCGGGGAAATTGGCAATGGTAATAAGCTGCTGATTGTCGTTAAGGTAAATGTTGCTGATAGTAAGATTTGCCGAACTGAAATTCTTGGTGTTGTAATCGGCAATTGCATTTTTAACATCAGATATCTTTAATGATTTACTCAGAGTGACGATCATTGCATAAAGGTGAACGGCATCGGCATTATACACATAGTTTTTCTTTGCGGCAGCTTTGGCGCTATCGGCAGAAGCAGCTTTTTTAGCAGTTCCGGTATAAAATTCAAAAATATCCTGTGCCTTAGGCCTTACCGGACTTGTTTTATATTTGGAAATGATGGTCTGCAATTTAATTACACAGTTAAGGCTATCCCTTTTTTCACCATAAGCTACAGCTTGCAGGTAAATAAATTTAGGCACCAAAGAGGAATCAGATTTGAACTTTTCAATAGCCTGATTAGCATTTACAATCACCGTATCCCACATCCCGGCATTAAATGCATCAAAAGTTTCTTCGTATAAAGTAGCAGCTGCATCTTTATTTTTAGCTGTAATCTTGTGGTAATTGGGATCTTTTATGGTATTACAATAATCGCCATCGGGTTCTTTAGTGCAGATAAAGTTCTTATAATAATCCTTTTTGGCTTCATCGGGCATTTCATCATAGATTTGGTATAGCTGATAACACGTTCTCATGCTGTAGTTCGGATTATCGGGATATCTTTTCACCAGGTCGCTGAAAGCATCAATGGCTTTTGGTATATCTTTCAGGTCGTTCTGATAAATTGTTCCAATATTAAACAATGCCTCGGCAATTCTATCATTCGATTTTTTAAAGTCATCAGCCGAAGTCGGAATATTTTTCAGATAATATTTTTTATCTTTTAGATCACTCAGAGTAGCCTTTTTGGTAGTATCTGTAGCTGTTGTATCTTCTTCATCGGCCGACCCGAAATCACCCTGCGCTTGTTTGTTGCTTAGCCGCCACAGATCTTCCAGCTTTCTGTTTCCCCATTTTTTAGTAAATTCAACCTTTCCCGAACTCACTGAAGTTGGGTTGTAAAAGTACCAGGAACCTGTGTTTTGAGTGCTGGTACCAGCATTTGCCAGATCAAGTTGTTTCTGGTATGCTTCCTGCTGCTTTTTTTGCTCATCCATAATTACCTGCGTGATGATGCCTTCCACTACTTTGTTTTGCTCTGCAGGTGTCATTTTCGAAATCCGCTGAAGACTATCTTGCATTTCTACGACCCTGATATTTTTTACAAGGGTTCTCAGTACTTTGGCAATTGCAGCTATATTTTTATAGTCGGGATAATCTTTTGGAAGCACCGTCATCGTGCTGTCGTAATATTCTTCTGCCTGTTCGTATTTCGGCATACCATAATATATTTGTGCAAGCTTAAGATAGGATCTTGCTTTCTGTGAATTATTGGTGACACTTTTGTCTGCAGACAATTTATAATTTGTAATGGCACAGGTGGTATCGCGTTCTTTCATGCAAATTTCAGCAAGGGCATAATATATCTGGTCAAGATAATCCTTGTTTTTGGGTTCCCGTATCATTTTATAAAGCAGCTTTTTAATTTCTTTGCTGTTTCCGGATGCGGCATTAAAACACATTGCTTCGTTGATCTTGGCATTAAACGTCATCACATAAGGAGGACGCATCTTAATTACTTTCTTGTACAATTTGGTTGCAGCATCCACATTGCCATTTTTCTGGTATATCTGTGCAAGTATAAAACGAAGCCTGACGCGCGTAGTTTTTTTCTTATTCTTTTCTATGCCCGAATGAAGGTATTCGATGGCTGATGAATAATTTTCCTGCTTGATATGATAATCGGCATAAACCATTGGAAAAGCCTTGTCGGCATCTTTAGGTAAATCCGTTTTATCCATTTTATCCGCAATAAAATCAAGGGTGGATTCTGCCTTATCGTATTGCTTCAACTGGTCGTTTGCACGGGCCAGCCACAGCATAGCCATGTACTTAGTGGGATATTGGGGATACGTTTTAATGATATACTCGAAAGTTTGTATGGCCAGTTTATATTCTCTTTCATAAAAATATGATTTTCCAACCAGCAAATAACCCTGAGGTATCCAGCGCACATATTCCCTGTTTCTAATAAAAATGGAATGTTTTGTTATAACTTTTGATGCTTTTTTAAATGCTTTATCAAAGGAGGAATTAACCGTGGTGGCATTTTCAGGAGTTCCTAATTTGTAAATCGGAAGTATTTTAGAGTAATCGTCAATATGAAGTTTTTCCAACTCATATACTCCTGTTTTAAAACTCTCATTTCCGTTAAAGTAGGCGTTATCCCTCGCTGTCAGGTTATGGTAAACCCGGTGTGTAAAAGTGCTTTTCTTGGTAGAACATGAATTAAAAAATGCAACTACCAGCAAAAGGATAATAATAGTATGTATATGAATTGATCTAAATTTCAAATCGTTTGTTTTAATCAGGGACCCTATAACTCAGATTTTACAAATTTATTTTATTTTTTTATAATAATAGTATATTTTTCATGTTTAAATGTTCAGGAAGCATTTTATCTGCGGTTAGTATAATATTTACGATATTTGCAGTTCTTCTATAAGGCAACATAATAATGTCGGAGGGAAAAAAGAAAAAAAGCGGATTTTTCAAGAGGCTTAGCAACAAATATCGCCTTGTTGTGATGAACGATGAAACTTTTGAGGAAAGGTTATCATTCAGATTATCACGGCTTAATGTATTTATTGCTGTAGGCGCTTCAGTAATTATATTAATTATTATTACCACCTACATTATTGCATTTACTCCTTTACGTGAATATATCCCGGGTTATGGTAACAAATCGGATCGAAATATTCGCGAACTTATGCTCAGGGCAGATTCGCTAGAAGAAAATCTGAAAAATAAAGACCTTTATTTATACAATCTTAAAAATATAATGGACGGGAAAGAGGTAGTGGCTAAATTACCAGAGAAACCAGATTCTTCTACCAATAAATATTCAAATATTTCTTTTTCTAAATCAAAGGAAGATTCGATGCTGCGGGTAGAAGTAGAAAAGCAGGATAAATACAGTATTGCAGCAAGTGATAATTCAACAGGCTCAACCATATCTTCCATCAGCAGCTTTTTATTTTTTACGCCACTTAAGGGTATGATAACGAATAATTTTAATCCTGAAGAAGATCATTTCGGAATTGATATTGTTGCCGCAAAGGATGAAGCCATAAAAGCTACACTTGACGGATCAGTTATATTTTCCGAGTGGATATTAAAGACTGGATATACAATTGCCATTCAGCACGAGGGTAACCTGATTTCGGTTTACAAGCATAATTCTGCTTTGCTGAAGAAGGAAGGCGATGATGTAAAAGCGGGAGAAGTCGTTGCAATAATTGGAGAAACAGGGGAGTTGTCTTCAGGCCCCCACCTGCATTTCGAATTATGGTACAATGGAACACCTGTAAACCCAAGAGATTACATGGTATTTCAATAAACTTACAGATATTTGAAAAAGCGTATAGCTATATTAGGCTCCACCGGTTCAATAGGAACACAAGCGCTTGATGTTATCAGGCATCATGCGGAACTTTTTTCAATTGAGGTACTTACAGCGAATTTTAATGCCGAATTATTAATTGAGCAGGCTTTGGAATTTAAACCTGATTCGGTAGTAATTGTTAATGAATGCCATTACAAAAAAGTTAAGGATATCCTATCTCCTCATCAAATAAAAGTTTATACAGGTACAGAAGCATTATCGCAGGTGGTGGAACTTGATAATATTGATCTGGTCCTTGCTGCTCTTGTGGGCTTTGCAGGACTAAAACCTACTTTAAAAGCAATAGAATCAGGAAAACAGATAGCTCTTGCCAATAAAGAAACTCTGGTTATAGCTGGAGATATTATAACCAACCTTGCCAAAGAAAAGGGTGTAAATATATACCCTGTTGATTCGGAGCACTCGGCAATATTCCAATGTCTTGCCGGAGAATTTCATAATCCGATTGAGAAAATATACCTTACAGCTTCGGGTGGTCCTTTCAGGGGAAAAACAATAGAAGAATTAAAGAAAATAACTAAAGCAAATGCGCTCAAACATCCTAACTGGAATATGGGCGCAAAGGTCACCATCGATTCTGCCACACTGATGAACAAAGGGCTTGAAGTTATTGAGGCTCACTGGCTGTTCGGATTAAAAGCCGAACAAATTGATGTTATTGTGCATCCCCAATCAATTATTCATTCCATTGTGCAGTTTACCGATGGAAGCATGAAAGCACAAATGGGGCTGCCCGACATGAAGCTTCCGATCCAATATGCATTAGGATATCCTGCAAGATTGAAGTCAGATTTTAACCGTTTTAACTTTATTGATTATCCTCAATTGACTTTTGAACAACCCGATAAAGCCATTTTCCGTAATTTGACCCTTGCTTATGAAGCATTGAAAAAAGGCGGCAATTTGCCCTGCATTATGAATGCTGCAAATGAAATAGTGGTTAATGCTTTTCTGCAGGATAAAATTGCTTTCCTTGAAATGCCTTCTTTAATTGAGCAATGTATGGAAAAGATTAGTTTTGTTAAAAGACCTTCACTTGAAAATTACATTTCCACCGATAAAGAAACTCGTTTGTATGCACAGAGTATTTTATTCAGATAAAATTTATAGAAAGCTTAACATCAAGTTAAGCACCATAACAAATAAATTACTTATTTTGCAACCCCAACTTTATTCAACAATCAAAACCTTCAAAATAAAATTTATATGACTGGATTGATAATGGCCGCCCAACTGATATTGGGCCTTTCTATATTAATACTCCTCCACGAACTTGGACATTTTTTATCAGCCCGTATGTTTGGGATTAAAGTTGAAAAATTCTATCTCTTTTTTGATGCGTGGGGATTTAAACTTTTTCATTTTAAAACAAAGAATACGGAATACGGTATTGGTTGGCTGCCTTTTGGCGGTTATTGTAAAATAGCCGGTATGATCGACGAATCGATGGATAAGGAAGCAATGAAACAACCTCCTCAGCCATGGGAATTCCGTTCAAAACCGGCATGGCAGAGATTGATAGTTATGGTAGCCGGTGTATTTATGAATCTGGTTTTAGGTTCTGTGATATTTGCTTTTGTTACATTTCACTGGGATAAAGAATATCTTCCAAACAATAATGTAACATCAGGTATTTATGCTTATGAAAGCGCGCGCGAAATAGGTTTTAAAACAGGGGATAAGATAGTTTCGGTTAATAATAAAAAAATAGAACGTTTTAAAGATGCATTATCTATAAATGTTTTATTAGGCGCAACTATAACAGTAGATAGATCCGGAAAAACAATTGATATTAAAGTTCCTGAAGATTTTTATAAGACATATAAAAATAATAACCGTGACTTTTTCATGGATGCTACTAATTTTCCTGCAATGATAGATAGTGTGCTTCCCGGATCAATAGCTGATAAAAATGGATTGAAACGAGGGGATAAAATGTTAATGATTGACACGATTAACGCTTCCGTTTATGGTAAATTCAGGGAAGATATTTGGAAGTGCAAAGGAAAGAATATCGCTTTGCGAATAATAAGAAATAAAGACACTCTGACAAAAAATATTCAAATAGATTCAATGGGTGTAATTGGCATATTATGTAAAGTACCTTATGATTTCAAAGCTTATTCGTTTTTTAGCGCATTAACATACGGAACAAGTGATGCGTTAAGCAATTTATGGGCAAATATCCGCGGCATGGGAAGAATATTCAGCGGAAAAGAAAATGCAAGAGAATCTCTTCAGGGGCCAATTGGCATTGCACATATATATGGCGGTAAATGGGATTGGTTTAGATTCTGGTCAATAACGGGATTGCTTTCCATGATATTAGCTTTTATGAACATATTACCTATTCCCGCTTTAGACGGCGGCCATGTAATATTCACAGCTATTGAAATGATTACCAGGCGAAAGTTTTCAGATAAGTTTATGGAAAAAGTTCAAATGGTCGGAATGGTAATTATCCTGGGTATAATGGTACTCGTAATTTTTAACGATATTATTAAGCTATTCTGATATTTTCAGAACCAAAAAGAAGCTCTGATAGATTCTTTGTCTAGATCCTTATTTGACAGAACTGATCTTTAAAATTTCTTTTCCTGTTCAATAGTTTTCTTTGATATTTGTTTAACGGGATACCAGGAAACAAGTAAGCCAATTGCCACATCAATAAGCAAAACATAAATGAAGTCAATTATCTGCATGTGTACGGGGTATGCTGTTATTACAAAAGAACCGCTGTCGGGCATTCGAATAAGACCAAACCGCTGCTGTATCCAACATACGACAGCACCTAAAGCCAGTCCCGTAAGAGCACCAACAAATGTGATCATCATGCCTTCGGCAAAAAAGACACGGCGTATCAGTTTGCGATCAGCCCCCATGCTCCAAAGTATACCAATATCTTTTTTCTTGTCAAGTATAAGCATGGTAAGAGTGCCTATAACATTGAACGTGGCTATAAGAAGAATGAATGAAAGAATAAGAACAATAGCCCACTTCTCCGATTTCATTATTTTATAAAGCAATGCCTGTTGCTGGAACCTATTCTTAACAGAGAATTTGTCGCCTGCTATTTTTGCAATTTGCTCCTGAATTTTATCCCAATCCGTATTAGTTGCCAAACCTATTTCTTCAGAAGTAACTTCCTTATCGTAACCAAGAAGCTTTCTCGCAAAACGCAAGGGAATGATAACATATTTAATATCGAATTCCTGCTGAACAGAAAATATTCCTGAAGGAAATGCCACTTCGGAATTAAAAGCGTTAAGAGGATTTGTGAAATTCGATTCTCTGCGTGGCACATATATTTCCAGCGGATTCTGATAATCATTCAGGTTTAATCCAAGGTTATAAGCTACTCCCTGTCCTACTACAGCATAATTATTACTGTCTTTTTGAAGGATAAATTTACCTTCGGCCATCATAGTGTCAATACCACTCAGCTTTTGGTAATCCTGACTTACGCCTTTTATAGTTGCAATGAATTGTTTATCCTTGTACTTGAGTAATGCATTTTCTTCAATGGCATCCGTCATATAAACAATACCTTGTATTTGCCTTATCTTATCTATAGGAAGGGTAGTAATATCAAAAGTCTTCCCCTCTTTTGCAGTGATTTGTATTTCAGGATTGAAGGTGTTAAACAGTTTTGTTACCACTGTTTCAAATCCATTGAACACTGATAAAACAATGATAAGCGCCGCGGTACCAACCATAAATCCTAATATCGAAATCCCTGAAATAATATTGATGATATTATGAGATTTCTTTGAGAAGAGATAACGCTTTGCTATGTATAACGAAATGTTCAAGGTTTAATGTTCAAAGTTTTGCTTCTGTTTGCTGATTTGTACGGTCATTCATGTTAATTGTTTTTATAATCTTATCGTTCTCCGATAATGACAATTAATGATATTCCCGAAGGGAATATATGACAACAATTATTTCCAAGCTTTCACTACTAACCCAGTACCGGTATTATGTTTGCCAATAACATCAAAATAATTCAGCAACAAACAAAATGGAAATGTAATAATATAGTAAAACGGCAATATAATGAAAAATAATTTGCTTACTCCAAGCATCTGAATAGGATACTTCATTGACAAACGCCACGAGATTTTACCCGGTGTACCATAAACAAAACGAGCATCAACTTTGGAGAAGCCTGATTTTAAAAGTTTTTCTTCTATCTCCTTAATGTTATATCCATCGCGCACATGCTCACCTATGAATGATTCCTCGCCATCATCATGATCGTGAACATCGGAACCACCCTGGTCGGAGGGAGTAGATACAAGCAGTATTGCTCCCTTTTTTAATGAAAATGCATAATTCTCAAACACCTTAACATCTTCTAGAATATGCTCCATTACATCCACACAAAGGATAAGGTCGTATTTTTCTTTTTCACGGAATGAGGTGAGGTCGCCTATAGCAAATGTTACATTGGTTCTTCCTATCTGTTTGAAGAAACCATTACAATCGGCTACCTGCTCATCTTTTACATCAATTCCTGTGATTGTGGGTTTGAATTTCAGTCCTGATAAATAATAAGAGTATTGTCCAAATCCTGAACCGGCATCAAGTATTTCTGTTTTATCTGTTCTGCCTTTTGCCCATACCCTGACATCTTTTTTAATATGCCATGTCCTTAACAGAAGAAGGTCGAGCAAGTGATAAAATACTTTTCGCAGGAATGACGATTTATTGAAAACATTACCAAGACTGCGCTTTATCGGGTCGTATTGCATTTGGATGGAGTAGTATTATTTCTTTAACAGGTTTTCTATGTTTTCAATATAATCAAGGGAATCATCAAGGAAGAATTCCAGTTCTGGAATAACGCGAAGCTGATTCTTTACCCTATTTCCAAGGTTGCGACGAAAGTCTTTTGTATGCAAGTTGATGTTCTTTATTACATCATTTTTTGCAATTCCGGCAGCAGCAAAAACACTTACATATACCTTTGCAACAGAGAGATCGGAAGCTACCCTAACCTGCATAACAGTTACCATTGCATTTGCAAATAAGCTTTTATTTTCCAAAAGAAATATTTCGCTTATTTCTTTTTGAATAAGTCGTGCTACCTTGTTTTGTCGTGTTGTTTCCATAATGCGCAAAAGTAATGATATTTTTACTTCTTCGTAACCCTGATTTCAACCCTGCGGTTCATTTGCCGTTCAACTTCATTTCGTTCTTTGGTTATAGGCTGTGTATGTCCCAGTCCTTTATAAGTGAGACGGTTTTTATCTATCCCTTTATTTACAAGATAATCGTAAACAGCTTTAGCTCTTTGCCCTGACAAATCTTCAATATCCACATTAAGGCAGCAAATATGGCCTTCTATACTAATGTTAATTGTTGGATTGTCTTTCAGAGAAGTGTATAGTTCTTCAAGTGTTTTATACGATTCCTGTAATGGAATATTAGAACCTCCATGAAACGTAATATTTTGAAGCGCTATTTTATCACCCACTTTTGCAGTATCAACAAAACCTTCAATATTGGTTTTAACAGTATCCTTTTTTACTCTAACTACTTTCATTACTGGTGGAAATATGGTTAAGGTAATTTCAACCCTACAGTTCTTTTCCCATTCAGTTGCAAAATATTTTGGCTTTGTTTTACCATAACCGAAAATCAATATTGAGTCGTTTTTAATACTTTTATTAATAATATACGCCCCTACTGAATGTGCGCGCTTAAGCGATAAATTGTCATTGTATGTTTCATTTCCAATGCTGTCGCAATGGCCAGAAATTGAAATGATAGTCTTGTCACCTGGTTTAAGTTTTTTGATCAATGAATCAAGGCGTTTGATTGAAGCCGTGGTCAAAGAATCTGAATCTGAACTAAAATACACTTCATCGTAATATTTCTGCTGAGAGAATCCAAAGTAACTGCAGAATAAAAAGAAAAAAACAAGAGAATATTTCATGGTTAAAAGAGTTGTTTAGACATAACTCTTCAGATGCAATTTTATTATCATGATTGAAGAAGAAATTAAATTGCTACATATAGCTTTCAAAGCTACCTCTACATATTTCTTCGATACTGCCCGCCGACATTATAAAGAGCATCCGTTATCTGACTGATGGAACAGTATTTTGTTACTTCCATCAGTTTTTCAAAAAGATTCTGGTTCTTTACTGCTGCATGTTGCAGGTCTTCAAGCAATGCCGGAATTTTATCCTCATGTGTTTTATGAAGTTGTTCCAGCATATCAATCTGATATTTCTTTTCCTCTTCAGTAGCACGGATGACTTCGCCCGGTGTAATTGTAGGTGAACCTGTTGAAGATAAAAATGTATTTACTCCCATAATAGGAAGTTCTCCTGTATGCTTCAGCGTTTCATAATACAATGATTCTTCCTGTATCTTGCCGCGCTGGTAGCAGGTTTCCATAGCCCCAAGAACCCCGCCACGTTCGGTAAGCCTGTCGAATTCCAGCATCACGGCTTCTTCAACAAGTGCGGTGAGTTCTTCAATAATAAAGGATCCCTGCCAGGGGTTTTGATTCTTAGCCAAACCTAATTCATGATTGATGATCATCTGTATAGCCATTGCCCTGCGAACGCTTTCTTCTGTGGGAGTTGTTATAGCTTCATCGTAGGCATTGGTGTGAAGAGAATTACAGTTATCGAAAATACCATAAAGCGCCTGTAAGGTAGTGCGGATATCGTTGAAGCCTATTTCCTGGGCATGCAGCGAACGACCACTTGTTTGTATATGATACTTCAATTGCTGCGAACGGAAATTACCCTTATACTTATTCTTCATCGCCTTTGCCCAAATACCACGGGCAACACGACCGATAACAGAAAATTCAATGTCGATTCCGTTAGAGAAAAAGAAAGAAAGATTAGGTGCAAACTTATCTATATCCATTCCCCTCGACAGGTAGTACTCCACATAAGTAAAGCCATTCGATAAGGTAAAGGCAAGCTGTGATAAAGGATTAGCGCCAGCTTCAGCTATATGATAACCTGAAATAGAAACAGAATAAAAATTACGCACATTATTATTAATGAAATATTCCTGAACGTCGCCCATCAGTTTCAATGAAAAATCTGTGGAGAATATGCAGGTGTTCTGTCCCTGATCTTCCTTAAGAATATCAGCCTGTACAGTGCCACGAACAGAACAAATAGTTTCGGCTTTAATTTTTTCATACACGTCTTTCGGAAGAACTTTATCACCTGTAATTCCGAGAAGCATCAATCCAAGTCCATTATTATTTTCGGGTAATTCTCCCTGATAAGATGGGCGTGTTGTTCCTTTTTCTTTAAAATAAGCGGTTATCTTTTTCTCCACTTCTTCAACCAGCCCATGCTTTTTGATATACAATTCGCATTGCTGATCAATGGCCGTATTCATAAAGTAGCCTACCATCATAGGAGCAGGACCGTTAATGGTCATCGACACAGATGTCATAGGATCGGCAAGGTTGAAGCCCGAGTACAGCTTCTTTGCATCATCAAGGCAACAGATGGAAACACCCGAATTACCTATCTTTCCGTAAATATCAGGACGAGTTCCGGGATCGTTGCCATAAAGTGTTACCGAATCGAAAGCTGTTGAAAGCCGCTTGGCGGGCAATCCATGCGAAAGATAATGAAAGCGCTTATTTGTTCTTTCCGGGCCGCCTTCACCGGCAAACATACGCGTAGGGTCTTCGCCTTCGCGCTTGAAAGGGAAAACACCGGCAACATAAGGAAATTCACCGGGCACATTTTCTTTCAGGTTCCATTTTAAAATATCGCCCCACGCTTTGTATTTAGGCGTTGATATTTTGGGTATCTGCAGATGCGATAAAGTTTCAGTATGTGTCTTTATTTTTAATTCTTTATCCCTTACCTTAAAAACATAAAACTCCTGCTTGTATTGATCTGTCTTATTTTCCCAGGTGTCAAGAATTTTTTTATTCTGCCCGTCGAGGTTCAGTTCAAGTTCTTTATACAGGCTTTCAAGGCTTGCAGCTTCTACAGTCTTCTTATGTTTATTAAGTTCTTCTATGCTGCATTTCAGGCTGTAAAGTTTTTGAGCGACCTCGGCCTGATCTTCAGCCCACTTATTGTAACTCCTTACAGTGTCTGCAATCTCAGATAGGTAGCGGGTTCTGTGTGGAGGAATGATAAATATCTTTTCGGGGATTTCACCTGTAAGTTTCATGGATGATTCCCATTTCGTTTTCGTTTTTTCATTTACCTTATCAATGATAGTGCGGTAAAGTTGGTTAACTACGGGGTCGTTGAATTGAGAAGCTATTGTTCCAAACACCGGCATGGATTCGGCATCTTTATCAAAAAGCTGGTGATTACGCTGATATTGTTTCTTCACATCACGCAGTGCATCAATACCTCCGCGCTTGTCGAATTTATTCAAAGCAATTACATCAGCAAAATCGAGCATATCTATTTTCTCCAGTTGCGATGCAGCGCCATATTCGGGTGTCATTACATATAAAGTAAGATCACTGTGATCGACTATTTCCGTATCCGACTGACCAATACCCGATGTTTCCAATACTATCAGATCAAAATTTGCAACCTTCATTATGTTCAGGGCATCCTTCACGAACTTTGATAATGCAAGGTTCGACTGCCTTGTAGCCATTGATCGAACATACACATTGGCATTGCTTATAGAGTTCATTCTTATCCTGTCACCCAGCAAAGCGCCTCCTGTCTTGCGTTTCGATGGATCGACACAAACAACGGCAATTTTCTTATCGGGGAAATCAATCAGGAATCTTCTTATAAATTCATCTTCGAGCGAAGATTTACCGGAACCACCGGTACCTGTAATTCCAAGTACGGGAATATTTTTCTTCTTTGCTTTTTCGCTGATAGTTGAAATGGTCTTTTCAACCTGCTCAGGAAAATTCTCAACAGCCGAAATAAGTTTTGCAATGGCATTGAAATCCAGCTTTTCAATATCTTTCAGATCAACTTTCACATCTTTGCCAACTGGATAATCCGACTTTTCCATCACATCGTTTATCATGCCCTGCAAACCCATTGTTCGTCCATCATCAGGAGAATATATCCTTGTAATACCATAGGCGTGAAGCTCTTCAATTTCCTCAGGAAGAATCACGCCGCCGCCACCGCCAAATATCTTAATATGACTGCAATCTTTTTCTTTCAGCAGGTCATACATGTATTTAAAGAATTCAATATGCCCGCCCTGGTATGAAGTAACAGCAATAGACTGCACATCTTCCTGTATGGCACAATCAACTATGTCCTGCACGGAACGGTTATGACCAAGGTGTATCACTTCGGCCCCCGATGATTGTATAATGCGCCTCATTACATTGATGGATGCATCGTGCCCGTCGAACAGTGAAGCTGCCGTTACTATACGGATATGGTTCTGTGGCTTGTATATCTTTGTTTCCTGCATATTTTTAATTTTATTCCTCTAATATGACTACAAAATTACTGATTGTTTTCCGAAGAAATTAATTCAAAAATAACAAATCAGCATTAAATGAATTATTTTTCACCTCCTGATGTACAGAATTTGGTTATTAAAGTTTTTTCATAATTGTCTTTTATAATTGGCAAAAAGCACTTATGTTTGTGCCGAAATGATATAATAATTATCAAAAACATATGTCAGAAAATTTAATTTTGGCAATTAATCCCGGATCGACCTCCACCAAAATTGCTGTTTATAAGAATACAAAACCTATATTCATAAAGAATATCACACATCCTTCGGAAGAATTAAAGCAGTTCCATAGAATATCTGATCAGTATCATTTTCGAAAGGATATTATAATGAAAGAACTTAAATATACGGACATTGACCTTGACACAATAACGGCTGTGGTTGGAAGGGGCGGTTTAATAAAGCCTATTAAATCGGGGGTTTACGCGGTTAACGAAAGAATGAAAGCAGATCTGGTATGCAGTACTCTTGGCGAACACGCCAGTAATCTTGGCGGTTTAATTGCCGACGACCTTGCCCGTTCGTTACCTAATGCAAAAGCCTTTATTGTTGATCCCATTGTTGTTGACGAATTTGATGATATTGCCAGGGTATCAGGGCATCCTTTATTTGAAAGAGTTTCAATCTTCCACGCCTTAAACCAAAAAGCTATTGCCCGCAGTCATGCCAAATCCATTATGAAAGAATATGAAGATCTGAATTTAATTGTTGTTCATCTTGGAGGTGGGATTACAGTTGGAGCTCATAAAAAAGGAAGGGTGGTTGATGTTAACCAGGGTCTTGATGGTGACGGACCGTTCACCCCTGAACGTAGTGGAACCCTGCCTATGGGTGCATTTGCAAGATTGTGCTTCAGCAAAAAATATAGCAGGGAAGCAGTATTAAGAATGTTAAAGGGAGAAGGCGGCATGGTGGCTTACCTGGGAACTAACGATGCACGGGAGGCCGAACAACGAATGATGAATGGCGATGAAAAAGCCGGGTTGGTTTACGAAGCTATGGCCTACCAGGTGGCTAAAGAAATTGGAGCTATGAGTACCGTATTAAAAGGAGAAGTGGATGCCGTCCTTATCACTGGCGGAATTGCACATAGCAAATGGTTCGTTGACCAGATCATTGAAAGAGTGAATAAGATAGCTCCCGTACATATTTACCCTGGTGAAGACGAAATGGAAGCCCTTGCCATGGGAGGGTTAAGGGTTATGACAGGTGAAACAAAGGCACTTGAGTATGTTTAATCGAAGAACCCGGTTTATTTAATAGTCACTGGTCATCAATTACGAAGCGCTCTTTTTATTGGTCAAAGTGGTGAATCAATGCCAGACGAGCGCAAATGAAGGAAACAAAAAAGAATAGTGAGATTTATTTCTCACTATTCTTTTTGCATTTTAAAATATTTACTTATGACTTCAATATTGCTGCACTATGCCTTCTGTTTTAGCACCTGCAACTCAAACAATATTAAAAATAAGGATATATCTTGCTTCCGGTTTTACTTTTATATGTCCATGAAATTTTCATACCATAAGGACAAGTGTTAGGGGCGGGTGTAACAGCATTTCCACTTGCATCAACACCAATCAGCAATATCAGATCGAAAGCTTTTGATGTAATTTTAATATCCACTTCGCCGGTAACCGGAGCCCATGCTCCGCAAGTAGTATTCCATATAACAGGGTTTACAACTTCGCTTGTGAAAGGATCGCCGTTTCTAGTAGTTCCCCAATTCTCAAGATTATTGATACCGCTGTTGCTTCCCAATCCCTGCACAGTGCATGTAAAAATTCCCTGACCGCTATAAGTAGTATAGGTATATGTAAACTGCCTGTTTATATTCCATGTGGCAGTATTTGTGCCATCAAAAGTTACCTGTAAGTTATTGGCAACAACAGTACGAACAAGGTTAGGCTGAGTTCCAAAGTACAGGCTTACTAAATTTCCGCCGCTAACGTTGGTGATGTATTTTGTTCCGTTGAATTCTATGCTTTTGCCATCGCTTGCACGGGTTATTAAATAACTATTAAAATCTAACTGAAGCACAGCTCCGACATCCAGCCATCTTTTGCCCGAAGTATAATTCTGCAAAGTGGCTTTAATTGAACCTGAACGTTTACGGTTATTGCAAACAGTAACGCCATCAAAATTCATAGTAATTATACCTTGTGAACAGAGTGAAGTATCAAGGGAAGCGCCACATACTATTCCGCTTGTGTAGTCGGCAAGATTTCCGGGAAGATGTATAACCCTTGCATTCATTGAATGGTTGTTTGAAACGGCATTATCGGCATCATTTACGGCATTATCCGATTCGGACTGCACATTGTTGTTGTCGACAGCATCCTGGCCTGTTTCATCTTTGAACTCGTTTTCTTTTTTGCATCCTGCAATGTTGATACCAACAACTGCTATAAGGATTACAATTAGCTTTATCAGATTTTTTGTTTTCATAAGTTGTTCCTCCTGTTGGTTATTAATAATTTTTTTATTGTTTGGTTCAGATTTCAAATACAATACACTTTAAAATGATTCTACCCTGATATTATAAAAAAAAATATTATTTAACATTCATGATCTGTATTTATTTAACATTTCTCTGCAACAATATAAATCTGGTGATCGCCCATAATGTAGGCTGCTTTTGAAGGCGAATTATATGTGGCTATGGTTTCGAGTCCGTATGAATGTAACAGGCGCTTTACTTCTCCCAAAGTAAAAACATAATGCTTGAATGAATGCTCCTCTTTTCTGTCTTCTTTGGTGTACAAAATGTCACTTATCATATAACTCCCATCGGCGCAATAGGTGTTGGTGATGTCCATTTTAATATTTTCCACCGTGAACGATTCGCTCTTTGAGAAGTTAGGCAATATGCTTTCAGCTATCATACCCGAATTAATAATGAAGCGTGAACCTGTTTCAAGGCAAGCCGACACTTTTTCAACGAACAATTTAATTTTGTCGAAACTGAAGTAGCCGAAACTGTTACCCATGCAAATAGCTCCCGAATATCCTTTTTCCAAGTGCGCCATAAGAATGTCTTCGTGAATAACATTTATGCTAAGTTTCTCCGATTTTATTTTATTCTTCAAGCCGTTTATGAAAGTATCAGAGATATCAATACCAGTTACGTGATATCCTCGTTTTGCCATCGCTATGGAAAGCCTTCCATTGCCGCAGGGAATGTCGAGCAGGCGCTGGCCGGCGTTCATCTTTAACTCACTCTGCAAAAATGCAGCTTCCTCATTCGTCCATTCGGGTGATACTGCTTTTTCCCAAAGCTCGCAGTTTATCCCTTTGAAAAAATCTTCGTACCAATTATCATTTATTTTATTGTTCATTTTGCTTTTTATTTCATTATGTAAACTTATACTGATGAGGTAGATGCAAGCAACTGTGAACCGAGAGCTTAAATATCATTCCTTTACAATCTTAGTCACTTCTGCTTTTTCATTATTATTCACTCTCAAAATGTAAACTCCTTTAGCAAGTTCACTTATATCAATGATCGTCTTTCCTTGCTTTAATTGTTGTTGAATTATTATTTGCCCCTGGATGTTATAAATTTCAATTATGGCTTTTTGCAGGGATTGAATAGTGAATTTATCATTAACCGGGTTTGGAAAAATGTGTATTTCATTTGCCATGCCATTATCATGCTTCATTCCAGTTATCACATCTAAAGGAATAATAAATGTTGAAATGCTCATTGGTTCTATGCTTGTTACAAAATTTCCACCTGAAGGCGCTAAAATATTCGCAAGCCTTGTAGCATTATAATCAGGCACGTCGCTGGTTACATATTGAATAACCGAATCAACAGATGCAGGGCATTTAAATTCAACATTGGTCAAAGCGCCGGTGCTGTCGTTTATGGCTACAATTACAATAGTATCGGCAAGAGGGTTTATAAATGAAGTAACCGACAGGTTGCTAAGATTGCTGTTTGCTTTAACCCTTACAAATCCCGGCCGTACAAAATTCACATATTGTTTATAGCCATAATACCGCTTCGGAATAATTATTGAATCATTATGGTAGTTGAACATAACAAGCGCACCAATATTTACGCTTGGCGTATCGCTTGGCAGTGTATCGTAAAATGAAAACATCGAAAATGCCCTTACATCGGCTAAATTAAAGCTGCGATGTATCCATTTTGCCTGTATTACTGCATTTGCTGAAGAAGCATCATACGGGCAGCATGCCCCGGTGCACACTTCCGTTACCCATATAGGTTTATTCTTACTCACACTTTTTAACCCTGTCCAGTCGGCAGTATTGCCCTGATCAAAATAATCATGCGTGCCAAGTATATCAACGCTGTTCACTACAGCCGTATCAGCAAATAATCCATTCTGGGCCGAATCAACATAGTGGATGCAACTGCCGCCAAGAACTGCAGAAGTATTAGTACCGCTTACGGTAGGACTTTCGGGTGAAATAAAATCGGCATGCGGTATCATGCCAACAGCTTCCATAGAATCAAGCCTCGGCTTCATTTTAATAACAAGGTCCCTTACCTGTATAGGAGAAGACGACAGCGTTTCAAAATCCGTTGAATCGCCTGGCTCGTTGAAAAGGCTCATGCCGTTAAGCCTTAAATGATACCTGTTCTGCATTCCAAGCATGTAATAACTTATAATATCAACAAAGTATTGATACATGGAAGGCAGTATAGTATCGCCCCATGTAACTTTATGATTTGCTTTCTGCCAGGGAGGAGCAGAATTATTAGATGAAAAAACATAATTGATACGCCCGTTGCTCACTGTCTGCGCCCGCTGGACAGCATATACAATTTTCATGGTATCATAATAAGTCCAGTCAAGATTTGAACTGTCGAGCGGGAAAGCCACTGTTGGCTGCGCAGGTTCTAAGGTAGCTTCGCACAGAGTGCGCACTATGTTTACATGAAGCTGATTGAAACAAAGATCTTCCACTTTGCTTATAACCGAGGGTGAAGCTTCATAAAATACATTGGTGCAACGCCTTAATCCGGCGCCCCAGCCAAAGACAGTCTGATATTTTTTCGAAGTATCAATGGTAGCGGTAATTTGACCAATAGCTTTATTGATAAATATAGCGCTGCTGAATATCAGAAATACTAAGGACTTTGCGATAGTGTTATTCATATATTTATAAAAGTTAAAAATTCAATGTTGAAAAATTTATCATTATTATGTTGTAAAAGGTATTAACAATGGCTTTAATTATCCTGTTTTAAAATCTTTTCCATGTATACTGTACCTTTATCAGGGTTAAAACGATAAGAAGGTATTTCATGAAAACCGAAAGTGCGGTAAAGCTTTTGCGCCTGCATCATACCCGGTAATGTGTCAAGCCTGATTCTGTAATAATTGAGTTCTTTCGCAATATCAACAGATAGTTCCAACAACCTTTGTCCTATGTTGCAGCCCCTGTATTCAGGCTTAACATACATGCGTTTCAGTTCGGCTGTTTCCTTGTCAAACTCTCTTATTCCGGCACAACCAACTGCTGTTTTTCCATCGTAAGCCAGGAACAAAGCCCCTTTTGGTTTGTTGTATTGAATGGCTATTGTTTCTAGTTCCTTTGTAAAGCCCTGGAAGCATAAATCAAAGTTAAGAGAATTTGCATATTGCAGGAACAATTCTTTCCCTGCTTCAAACTCCCGTAGTGTATTTGCTTTTTTATAGATGATATCCATGAAACGTTATAGCTATGTCCGTTTAAATACGGGCTGGCGATTGCGAATGGTGAAATTTATTCGGAATAATTTACAATTGCCCTGTCAACCAATTTTTCATGGTTAAAATGTAACATTTCTATTACTCTCTTACTTGTAGATTTGTTTTTATAGTAAATAGTTACATAACCTACTCCGCAAAAAACATCTATGATCTCAAATTCAAGGTTACTAGTTGCACGCAGTCCCATTTTCCAATATTCCTTCACGCCGGGCTTTCCCTCAATTTTCCCTTTTGATTCAGGAATACGTTTTTCAGCTAATGGCGATTCAATAATGAAGTCTGCGGAATAATGTGTTAAAATTTTTTCCAGATCATGCGAATTCCAATCCATAACCCATTCTTTAGCAAATTTTTTAGCAAATTCAAATTGTATTTGTTCCATATCTTTTTAATTTTATCAATTCATATTTTTGCCTTAGTTTAAAACCTACCTGCTGCCGATATGAGAACGCTACTAACCACTTCTTACTCATAACTCCCAACTTAAAAAAGACAGGCAGGCAAACAGGGGACTAATTCAATGCATAACCTTTTTTAAATTCTTTACATTCATGTCTCCATTTTTTAACAGGAACAGCACAGAACATTTTTTTCAGATCGCTGCTTGGGACATCAAGACTGTACAGTTGATCGCTGTTGTCGGTAAAGTAAAACTGCTCAATAGCGCCTGATTCCATGGATTTGCAACTCTCTCTATCCTGGCAATGCTCACACTCTTCAGGATCTATATCCTCATCTTCCGACCATGAATTATCGTTTGACTTTCTCTTCCATTCTTCCCCATTTCCGTCAACAAAATCATCGTCCCCGTCAACATCATCAACCAGGTCATGGCAGTCATATACATCCAATAATATGTTTTGCGTTTTTTTAACATCTTCTATGCTGTCTCTTGGCCGGGCAGCTTCCACTTCTCTGTTATTTACTTCCAAATAAAAGAAAATACTATTCTTTTTAATGCTTTTTTCAATAAATTCTTTGCTTAGCTGTTTAAGCGAAATGCTGTCAATTTCAATTTCGTATAATGTGTCAAGCTCATCTTCATCTAACACATTAAGTATCCTTCCTTCCAGGCCGCCTATATCGCATAGGGTTATATAATCTTTTACACCCGGCTTTATCCTTAGCGAATCGCCTGCTTTATATGCGACCATTTGCCGGTACAGTTTTACAATTTTCATCGTAGCGTATATTTAAAATAATGAATCCATTCAGGTTATTAATAGGTATAAAATTATTGATTTTTTTTTAAACAAACAAATTTTAGCATAATATTTTGAATAGTAAAATTTATGCTTTGCTGATTAATGAAAGCAGGAAATAAACCCTGAACAGCTTTATTGCGGCAACTTATGCCAAACAAGGCAGGCACTTGAGAACTGCTTTGTTGACTTTTCCTTCAAAATAATTTCTTCTTTACCCTGTTTGTGTTTGTTGATCCGAGGAAGATATTTCCTTAGGAGTTTCATCTTTTTTGGTAAACATTAGTCCGAACATCATAATCAAAGTAGTAAGAATAATCACCTGAATGATCAATGATGTATTCACCAATAGAATTTTTTGTGACGGTGCAACGGAAAAAAACAACAATATGGTGATAAGCCCCCTTGGTGCTATGAATACTAAAGGCTTTAAGGAAAATCCGGAAAGTTTGAGCTGAAGTGCACGCAGGGAGAAAATGATGATCACAATTCCCAGCGACCAGGGAATAGTTGAAGGGTTCAAAATGGTTGACGTTTCCATAAGGTAACCGAATAGAAGGAAAAAGATTGTCCTTACCAGAAAAGTTGCCTCGATAGTAAGCTCTTTGAATCGAACAACTTCGTTCTTCAAAGCTTCTATATGAAATTTCTTTATATGTTTAAATAATTGTATCTTGTTAAGGTTTCCGAGAAACAGTCCGAAGAGCAGGATAAATATCAGTGCAGGCAAATTGAAGATAAGGGAAATGGAATAAATTAAAATAACAAGCAGGATGATAGGTATGAACTTAATGTGATGCTGAATTTTACTTAATAAATACGACAGTCCGAAAGTGGCAATTAACGAGATGACAAGCATAATGATGATTTGCAGCCCGAACACGCCGAAAGATCTGATGCTGATGACTTCATTCATAGTGATGAAAGTAAAAAACAATACTCCCAGTATATCCGAAAAGCTGCTTTCGTAAATAATAAATTCTTTTTTCCAGCGTGTTAAGTTTTTAACGCTTGGAATGGCAATAGCGCTGCTGATGATGCAAAAAGGAATGGCATTTATCAAACCGGCTTTCAGCGAATATCCTCCAAAGAACATAAACAACAGCGCAACCAGGAAAGCCATAACAAGCATGGGAACAAATGCACCAAGAAACGACTTATTTATCAGCCTGATCTTTGATCTGCTGTAGCTAAGCTCCAGTGCTCCTTCAAGCACAATAAGGATAAGCCCCAGCGTTCCTAATACAGGCAGCATAGGTGAAAAATCGGGAAGCTTGATCCTTGATATATCAATTATTTGCCTTATGCCCCATCCAAGCAATAATAAAAGTATTACGGATGGGATATTGGTTTTTGACGAAGTGAGGTCGAAAACATAAGCTATTAAAAGCAATGCGCAAAATGTAATTATTATTATTGTTGACATTTTAACTGCATTTGAAATGTTTTTTATTCACTTTGTTAATGGCACAGCCTGCACACAACCGGATGCTACTCATTACTCACTACTCATTACTCACTACTCATTACTCACTACTCATTACTCACTACTCATTACTCACTACTCATTACTAAAAAGGACAGGCAGGCGAGTGCGAAACTTAAGTTACTTATCCCGCATCAACTGTTTTGCATCGCTTACTATTATTTCGGTTTTGCCTTTATAGTCGGTTATTACGCCTATCACATCAATAAGCTTTCCATCGTACACGGCTACATTGCCTACATTTACTATATCTTTCTGGAATATTACCGCGGTAAAAGGATTATCAGGGTATTTGCCGCCTATATTTATATAAACCGCTTTATCGGTTGATTTTATTTGAAATACTTTGCCCACTACTGTATCGGTTTTCGATTTGTAGTTTTTGGCATCTTCGGCTTTTATTTTGTGCTGCGCATACGTACAACTTCCTATAAATAATAGTGAAGCAAAAATAAGGATAGTGTGTGTTTTCATATTTTGATTGTTTTATTGTTTATATCATTTTTGACAACAGGCAGGCGCTAGCTGTGGAATCTTATTCATGACAATATGTATGAAAGTCAATTTGATATTCAACGAATGCAACTGTTAAACGTTTTATCCCAAATAATGATTAACAATTGCCCAAATAGCAATTCTTAAGTTATCAAAGTTAATATCACTTGCTAAAAGGAAAAATAATTAAAAACGAAGTCCCTTTATCAGAACTTTCAACTTCCAGTTTCCCCTGTACTTGTTCTGTTAGCATATACACAAGCTGCAAACCAAGGCTCTTGGTTTTTTTATAATCTAATTCCGGCGGAAGTCCTTTGCCATTATCTTTTATTGATAGCACAAGAGTTTTCTCATTATACTTTTTCAGGGAAACTTCAATTTTACATTTTGTTCTATCTGAAAAAGCATATTTGAAACAGTTTGAAACAAGTTCATTTGTTATCAATCCAAGCGAAATGACAGTGTCAATGCAAATCGGAAAAGGATCTATCATTATTTCGTATTCAATCTGTTGCTTGGTTGTTTTATATGAATCAAAGAGATATGTAACAAGATTAGTAATATATTCGGGAAAATTAATATTCGACAGATCTTTTGTCTGGTAAAGCTTTTCATGTATCAGTGCCATTGTTTTAATGCGGCTCTGGCTGTCCTGCAAAATATCTAAAACTTTTTTGTCCTTAACAAATGAAGCCTGAAGGTTTAGTATGCTGACAATCACCTGCATATTATTTTTTACCCTGTGGTGAATTTCTTTTAGCAATACTTCTTTTTCCTGCAATTGCTTCTTGATATATTCTTCCGCTTTTAATTTTTCTGAAATTTCATTTTTTAAATTAACATTTGTGTTTTCAAGTTCTAAAGTCCTTTCTTTTACAAGTTTTTCAAGGTCTTTGTTTAGTCTCTTGGTTTCTTCTTCCGCTTTTTTTCGTTCTGTAATATCCTGCACTGCTCCATAAATCTCTGCCAGGCAGTTTTTATTTTTATTCCATACCGGGTGTGCATAAACTTTCACCCAAGCTATTTCTCCACCTTTTTTAATTGTACGTATTTCCGTTACAACTTTTCTATTGGCACGAAGGTTAGCAAAATCTTTATTATCAATTACAACATCATCAGGATAAATTGTAGCGCGCCAACCACCTTTTGCCTTGTATTCTTCAATGGTATATCCTGTAATTTCTTCAAATGCACCAGCAACCCAGCTTAGGTCAAGAGAGCCCTCATGTTTAACTATGGTTGAGAACATGTAATCACTGGATACCGTTGAAATAAGCCTGTACCTTTCTTCACTTATACGTAGCTTTTCTTCAGCATGTAAGCGTTCTTTCCACATTTGCTTTTTTTCAAGCGCATTAAGAACCGCCTGCCTCAATCGTATAATATTTTCTTTTATGACATAATCAACTGCGCCAGCTTTCACGCTTTCAGCCGCAGTCTCTTCATCAATAGAACCTGTAAATATAATAACGGGAACATCAGGAGCATACTGTTGCGTCAATGAGATAACAGACATGCCATCAAAATGTGGCATAGTATAATCTGTTATGATCAGATCAGGTTGAAAATTTCGCAGGGAAGCAAAAAAATCTTCTTTGGTTTCAACGGAATCATATCCACAGGATTTAAGCACATGATTTATTTCCCTTTTTGCAAGTTCAATATCGCTTTGACTGTCTTCAACAATCAATATTCTAATAGGTGCGCTCATTTGTTATTGTTTTGGTGGTTGATTTACTACAAGCCAATACATGTCAAGGCTATTGATAGTTTTTGAAAAATTTTCAAAGTCAACAGGTTTCACAACATAACTGTTCGCACCCAATGAATATGCCGCCTTAATATCAGGGTCCTCAACCGAAGAAGTCAAAATTACTACTGGAATATGATGTAAATGCTCATCAGATTTAATGATTTTTAAAACTTCCAGCCCATTTAATTTTGGAAGTTTGATATCCAGAAAAATCACTTTTGGATAATTATTACTTCGCTTTAAATACTGCCCTTTACAATAAAGAAAGTCAAGTGCTTCTTCTCCATCAGCTACAACATAAATCCTGTTTGCAACATGATTCTTTTTAAGCGTTCGCATTGTCAGTTCCGCATCCTGCGGATTGTCTTCGACAAGCAATATGTCAATTGTGTTAATGTCTGTCATAATGTCTCTTTTTTATAGGGTAATGAAAAATAAAATGCTGCTCCTTTGTTTATTTCGCCTTCTGCCCATACACGTCCTCCATGCCTGTGAATAATACGCTGGACAATGGCAAGTCCCACACCTGTTCCCTGGAATTCATTCAGGTTATGCAGCCGTTGAAATACTCTAAACAGTTTATCTACATATTTCATATCAAAACCTGCGCCTTTATCTTTTATGAAATAAATAATCTCACTTTGTTCCTTGTAACTGCCTATTTCAATTTCAATGATTCCTTTTTTTGATGAAAATTTAAAAGCGTTAGAAAATAAATTTACCCATACCTGACGCATCAGGCTAATATCAACCATAGAAGGTAAAATATCTCCAAGAATAAAATTTACCTGCTTATCTTCATATTGCTTTTTTATTTCATCAAAGATTTGTTGCACCAATGGTCTCATATCTGTCGGTGCAATTTGCATAGATGTACGGCTAAGCCTTGAAAATGCGAGTAGATCATCAATCAGTTGCCCCATACGTGAAGTTTCATTCTGAATGACATTGCATACTCGTTGTCCTTCGGCTTCAATTTTATCTGAATAATCTTCAGTAAGTATTTTAGAAAAACCGCTTATTGCTCGCAAAGGGGCTCTCAGGTCATGTGAAACAGAATATGCAAAAGCTTCCAGCTCTTTATTCGCATTTTCAAGTTGTATAGTACGCAGATTAACTCTTTCCTCAAGTTCTTCATTGAGTTTTTTGATTTTGTTCTCAATTATTTTGCGTTCTGTAATATCATGCACCGAACCTACAAGGTGTGTGCATTTCCCTGTTTCATCAAATACCGGCGCTACACTCACAACTCCAACCAATGTTCCGGTAGGGTATTCCGAAGTTTCCTCCCACCTCACTATGGTTTTTTGTTTAATCGCCTTCTGGTAATTCTGCAACACCATACTAAGAGAGGGCTCAGGGATAATTTCATTAACTGCTTTTCCTATTACCATTGAAGCATCAATACCGGTAACAGTTGAAAAAGTTTTGTTTACACTATTAAAACGAAATTTATTTTCATCTTCCACTACTAACTGAAAAATTACGTCTCCAACTGTATTATAAATAGAATCAAGTTCCTGCTTATTCTTGAGGAGTTCCCCCGCAGTTATTTTTCTTTCGGTAATATCATGCAGAAAAACAAGTTCAGCTTTTTCACCCATGTATGTCAAGATAGAAGCAGTAGCTTCATAGGGAACTTCTTCGCCATTCTTTTTTAGAGCGGTCAATTCATAACCGATTGGAGTCGTTTCTCCTGCTATCCTTTTTCTATAATACTCCAAAACTTTGTCCTTGTAATCAGGAGAGATATAATTAATAAAAGGCTGTCCTATCAGTTCCTGTTCTGTGTACCCTGATAAATTTAGAAGTACCTTATTCACATATTGTATCAGCCCTTCTTTTATGATTATGATACTGTCAGTTGCTGATTCAATAAGGGTACGGTATTTTTCTTCACTCTCGTGTAATTCATTTTCGGCATTTTTCCTTTCGGTAATATCTAGCAATGATGCGACACTCTTCTTTGTATTAGTAATCAAATCATTAGTAACCAAAATATGTTTTTCTTTTCCGCTTTTATCAATAAACCTGAATTCGTATGTTTTTAATGCAGCCTCTTCGTTAATCCTGCGTTGTTTATGCTGTTCCATCATTCTTTCCAGGTCTTCTTTTACAACAAAATCTTTCCAGCTTTTTTTATTTTCGATCTCCCGTTTTGTGTATCCTGAAAGTTCTTCAAATTTGGAATTAGCAAGTGAAATTGTTGTATCATCTTCTATAATAATCGTAGCTGTACCTGTATTTTCAAAAATTATTCTGTAATACGCTTCTGATTCCCGGATAAGATCATCTGATTTTTTCCATTCTGTAATATCCTTCGAATACATCGCAACAGTTTCCTCTTTCTCTACTGACTCTATTACTGGTGAAATAGTATTTTCAAACCAGTGCCCATTGTAATTATCAACGAAAGTTGTGCCTTTTTTTGATTTAATAACATCTCTGATTTTTTGAAGCCTGCTGGTAAAAATATGCAGCGGCAAGATTTCCATAGCTGAATGCCCGATAATCTGATCGTATGTTTTTCCCCACCTTGCCAGAAATGCTTTGTTCCCTCCATGAAAAATACCTTCTGCATCCACAATAGCAATCACATCAGTGCAGGCATCAAGTATAGCCTGAAGCTGTGATACAGTTTTTTGTTTTTCAAGCTCGGTTTCTTTTCTTTTGGATATATCACGGACAATCGCAATAACAAAAGATTCTTTATTAATTTTTGCAAAACGTAATACTACTTCAGTCCAAAATGTTTCACCTGTTTTTTTGCGTGCTATCCATTCAAAAATCTGCTCCCCTTCTTTTTTTGCCTTTTTTAGCCAGCGCATTGCATCTTCATCGCTATATGGTGGTGTGCCCAAGCTTAATTTTCCTACTGAAATATTTAATGCTTCTTCATCTGTGCAATTATACAACTCACTCACACGCTTGTTAACAAATACAATTTTCCCGGATTCCGCATCATGAATAAACAAAGCATCATGAATTGAATTCATTACCTCCTGTATCGACTCGGCAGAGTATTGAAACATTTATGAGTGGAATAAAAAAATATGAAATTATTAATTGTAATTCTTCAAACGTAATTTCCGGAAACAGAAAAATAATTAAGGCAATATTCTAGACAAAATCTTCAAAATTTAAACAAAAATACGAAATTCAATTAAATACTGATGTTACGCAAAAGGGTATTTTCCCATTATTTAGATTCCTCATTTCACTACGTTTCATTCGGAATGACAATTTATTTATTTTGTTGTGGAGGATAAGGAGGCGATTCGCTTAAGCGAATCGCCTCCTTATCCCCCCTTTTCCTTCAACCCAATATGTCATTCCGAACGGAGTGAGGAATCTTAATTAAAGACAGCAATAAATTATCTGTGCGTAACATGAGTTAAATACTAATATATCATAATAGCTCTAAAGCTTTATTTATGCATTTCTGACAGTAGCCGGTTAACATCATTCTCTTTGTTGCCACTCACCTGCTTTTCGTCAGACAGCCCCCAAGCGCAAAAACAAAAGTATAACAAAATTCTCAAAACCATTGTATATTTTGGCTGTTTTGTAAGCAATAAAAATCCCTAAAACGATAAAACGGTAGAAATACGGATGGCGTTGTAAACGAAATAAGTTAATTACCCCTTCTCCACCGCACAAGCCAGCGCCCTTCCCCTAATGTAACAGTCGTGCTGAGGAGTCCCGCTTTCCTTCGAGACGCTATAGCTCCTCAGGATGACGCGGGACGTCTCGAAGCATGGCATACGATAATTGAATTTTATGTTTAAATCCTTTTTCTGACTCACCCCCGGCCTACCGATAAATCGGAACAAGCTCTCTCTACTTGTAGAGAGGGGAGATATAAAAATCCCTTCTCTATTTATAGAGAAGGGATTTAGGGATGAGTCAAAAATACGCAATAGAAGCTTGGCATACTTTAGTCGCACTTCGAGACGGTTTGTGTCCTTCGTCAAGCTCAGGATGACAAACCTCCTCTGTGTGACAGTTTTGTTGAGAAAGGGGATGGGGTAAAAGAAGCGGGTTAAGTCAATGGCCTTTGGTTATAATGTTATTTTAATTATTTTATAACATTATTATGAAATTGGTGCCTGGTAGCATTTTTACATACTGGTCCCTGCATAAAACAAAACCCCGACGAAGTTTTAAACTTTGCAGGGGATATGTTTCAGATAAAAAAGAAAATAAGAAAAAGTAGTTTGCCTATGTGCCTTCTTTTACTTCTATTAGCTCATCGGCAACAAGTCCGTGAGCTTCCTTATGAACTTTAATAGCAGCTTCCTTATTGGGAGCTTTTACAAGACAGAATGCTTTGCCGCTGCTTTCATCGAACCAGTATTTTAAGTACTCTACATCATATTTTTTACCGATTTTAAGGTCTGCAGCATGGGCATCGGCTATGGCCTTTTTCGTCAAGCCGGGGATGTGTTTGTGAATATCCATGTACGTTGGCATATTATTGTCGTCAGAGATTATAGTGCTGACTCCGCACTTCTTTGTTTGCCTGCTTTGTTGGGCTTTCGGCCTGCCCTTTTTTATTTATAGTTTACAAAGGTACCGGGAACATTAGAAGGGGAAATTAAAACAGGGTTAATATCGGATTAAGAAAGGATAAAAGCAGAAATAATAAATCAACGATTCGAAATTCATACCAGGAATCAACAAGAAAAAATTTGACATAGCATTCTCATAACTATCTGTCGGCTGACAAGTGATACGTCGTTTTCAGCGGAGCTTGTAGTTATTTAATACATTAGTTTTCTTTACCCCTTCGCCAACACACAGGCCCTCGTTCGCGCTCGTCTCCTGACGAGCGTAAAACATTTAACCATTATTCGATGCCGCAATAATATATATATTTTTACTTTCAGGCAAACAATTCATCGAAAATAATTTGGTCGAAAAGCTGTTTTAAGGTTAATTATTCCTCTCTGGAGGCCACCGCAAGCCTTTTTGTCAGTTGGCGGTTTTCCCAAAATTGTGGCGAACACAGCGCACGCCTTTTTGTCAGTTGTGCATGGTTTAAAAAACCGCCGCGAGCATATTTTGAGCCTGGAAAGTAATAATATCCGCTGTGCTTGTAATTATTTCCGCTATGCTTGTAATTGTTTCCGATGTGCAAGGAAGCATTTCCGCTATGCTTGTAATTGTTTCCGCTATGCCTGTAATTGTTTCCGCTATGCCTGTAATTGTTTCCGCTATGCTTGTAATTGTTTCCGCTATGCCTGTAATTGTTTCCGCTATGCTTGTAATTGTTTCCGCTGTGCTTGTAATTGTTTCCGCTATGCCTGTAATTGTTTCCGCTGTGCTTGTAATTGTTTCCGCTATGCTTGTAATTGTTTCGGAATAAATTAGTAGCATAGCGGAAATGCTTGTAATCATTTCGGAAATAATTACATTCCTTACGTTATAGATTATAAGACTGGATGAAAAGATTACAAGCCTTGCGGCAAAGCTTAGATGCTTTGCTGTTTATTTTACAAGCTTAGAGGTATAGATTATTAAATTCGCTTTTTAGTTTAGAAGTGTTAGCGAAAAGATTATAAAATAAAAAGAGTACTTAGAGGGTTTAGCTCTAAGTACTCTTTGTCTTGCCGTCAGTCTGAGGAGTCCCGCTTTCCTTCGAGACGCGGAGTTTATCCTGACGCAGGAAGGGCTCCTCAGGATGACGCGGGACGTCTCGAAGACAGGCAAGACTTTAGCTTATATGCTTACTGGCTTGCATGGCTTCATTCTTTTTTACTGAACCACTATATAAATCCAATCACCAAAGTTATAGTGTTCGGAACCATCGGTAAAAGTAACCTTATGTGTTTTGGTAGTAATTGTTGGTGTAGCAGCTTTTTTAACTAATGAGGTAGGCAGGCTGCTTGTAGTGGCACGGCTGGTGGGTACTACTGTAGCTTCGCGAAACCCATAAACAGTAACACTCTTCAAATTATTAATATATATATCCGACCTGGTACTGATAAGTAATTCGGCAAATACTGTAGGAGGAACTCCTTTAGCTGTTGTAACTCCATACTGACGAACATAAGTAGCATCTTTACCAACTGCTTTGGTAGTTATTTCAACGGCTCCTGCACCCAAAGGTGTAGCCTTGAACACTTTGTTAGTGGCGGATTTAGGCTTTTTATATTTATAATTGCAACGGGTAACTACCTGCTCCCCTACAGAAACATCACCTCCACTTATAGCTGCATTACGCGCTATTCCCTGTATGTAGGTAGCATTCTGGTTGTACGAATTAATACAAATATTTCTCTGCGTAGTTACCTGCAATTTAGTCGCCGTTGGCGGTGTAGATTCCGATGCATTATTAATTGTTTCTAAAGTTGCCGCCTGACTTTTGATGGTTGTATCACTTACAGGAGGCGCTACCACCAGCGGATCGCCAGCCGTCTTCTGTAAATTACACATTTTGATCAACGTTGGCGTTGTTGTTTTCTTAGTTGCCAGCAATACTGTGATCATTGGCAAATTTTTAATTATTGCAATCATGGCAATAATTTTTGCTGCAATTTTTCTTAGAGTTTTCATTTTTTTAGTAATTTAAGTTTATGAATAATTAAATGTTGATACAAAATTAAATTGGCATTTATGCGTAACCTATTTTACGCATAACTACCTTTTGAAAAAAACAGATATTTAAAATATTTCCCGGACGGAAATAATTCTCAGCCTTAGGTTCGAGGGGGTATGCGGTTCAATAATTCCTTCAGCATAATATAAAGTGTATCATTCGTAATATGTTGCTGATGCTTGTCTTCCGGTTGTTCCTCATGATCCAGCAAATGTGAATAGCCAGGGAAATGAGTTACAATCAGCCCATTCCAATCCTTTTCGCCATCGGTGGCATAAAATGCTATTGCATCGCGCAGGTGTTTTGTAGCGCCATGTGGTGTTTTATAATTGAAAAATCGTTTCATGCAATCTTCCGAAATACCATTTTTATATATTGCGCCAAGCAGTGAAAACCTGCATGAATTATCGGAAATGTATTTACTGACGGCTTTTGTAAGGTCGGGAATAAAACTGCTGCAACCGTTTTTAATATTGCGAATCGCTTTTTCATTGAATGTATGCAGTATAAAATCCTGTATTGTCTTTGGCACTATTACAGATGTTACGTTTTTCATGGCGTGTTTCCTCCGTTTAAGTCATAATAATATCTCTTTAGTTTTAGTGAATGATTTATATAAATATAGTAACGATTGTTGATTTTCAACCTGCCTCCATGGTAAAGCATTCGCAGGGATTCTACAAGGAAGATATTTGGTCTTTGGGTTATTTAGGATAATAATAGGAACGTCATTGCGATCCGCCAACTGGCGGAGAAGCAATCTATTTATATGAATAAGATTGCTTCGTCGTTCCTCCTCGCAATGACGTACGTGGAGTTCGCTTTTTACTTTATGTGCTGTATATGCTGAATAAAATAACATCTTACACTTGCTTTAGCAGCTTAAAGTGGACTTGTTTGATTTCCGACTTGTGTTAAAAAGTAAAGATGTTACATAGAAGAGAATTGGTTTTTAATTACGTTTGACACAAATATAATGAATAAATTATCGTTTGTCAAGTTTATTAACATATATCTTTTATATAATTAGCAAAACATTAATAATATGTTATTAAAATAGTCACATGTGCAAGAAATAACACTGATTACAGGTGAAAAGCGCAGTAGTTAGTGGACATTTGTGTTAAATGACTAAAATTATCTTTTATTTTTTGTAAATTTGCAATCAGGTACTTTTATATGCGAATTATAGTAATTACAAACTAATACCATCACAGCTTGTATAAATTAGAAACAAAACTCAATGTAAATTCTGAGGAGTTTAAAAAGAATAAGGAAGCTTTTCTTAAGGTATTGAACCAATACAAAGACACCCTCATGGAAGTGAAAAAAGGCGGCCCTCCTGCTTCAGTACAAAAACATAAAGAAAGAGGCAAGCTGCTGGCCAGAGAAAGAATAGACCTTTTGCTCGACCACAATACGCCTTTCCTTGAATTATCGCCACTGGCTAGTTATGGCCAGTATGACGACCAGTTTCCCAGCGCGGGAATAATTACAGGAATAGGTGTTATTCATGGCAAAGAGACGGTTATCGTGGCAAACGATGCCACTGTCAAAGGCGGCACCTATATTAAAGAGTCTATCAAAAAACATGTAAGGGCGCAGGAAGTGGCGATGGAAAACAATCTACCCTGTGTTTACATGGTTGATTCGGGCGGGGTGTTTCTTCCCGAACAGGCTAATGTATTCCCTGACAAATACCATTTCGGGCGGTTCTTCTATAATCAGGCAAGATTATCAGCCATGGGAATACCGCAGCTTTCTATTGTTATGGGTTCGTGTACAGCTGGCGGGGCTTATGTCCCTGCGATGAGCGACGAAACTATCATTGTAAAAAACCAGGGCACTATCTTTATTGGCGGACCTCCGCTGGTAAAAGCCGCTACTGGCGAAGTAGTAACACCGGAAGAACTTGGTGGCGCTGATGTGCATACTGCTATTTCGGGCGTTTCAGATCACTTTGCCGAGAACGATGCACATGCCATACAGATATGCCGCAATATATTTGAGACTTTCCGTGTCAGAGAAAAACAGGTGATAGAACTTTCCACCATCGAAGAGCCTGCTTATGATCCGGAAGAACTTTATGGCATTGCTCCTATTGATCTAAAAAAACCTGTTGATTCGCGCGAGATCATCATGCGCATAGTTGACGGCAGCAGGTTTCATGAATTTAAAGCACGCTATGCACCGACTATTGTTACCGGCTTTGCCAATATCATGGGATTCCCGGTTGGAATTATTGCAAACAATGGGGTGCTGTTTTCCGAAACTGCATTAAAGGCAGCACATTTCATTGAGTTATGCACCAGCAGAAAAATACCACTGCTGTTCCTTCAGAATATAACAGGATTTATTGTAGGTAAAGAATATGAACGTGGTGGAATTGCAAGCGATGGGGCTAAAATGGTTCATGCTGTTGCCAATGCTACGGTTCCAAAATTTACAGTGATATTCGGTGGTTCCTTTGGCGCGGGTAATTATGCTATGGCAGGAAGAGCTTACGATCCACGACTTCTTTTCATGTGGCCGAATGCTAAAATATCTGTCATGGGTGGCGAGCAGGCTGCGGGAGTATTGATACAGGTTAAGCAGGAACAGCTTGCAGCAAAAGGAAAAATATTACCCAAAGAAGAGGAAGAAGCCTTAAGGGCAAGCATTCTTAAAACTTATGAAACAGAAGGTTCGGCTTATTTCAGCACTTCACGTTTATGGGATGATGGTATTATTGACCCGATAGATACAAGGAAGATCATAGCAATGGGGATAGCTGCTTCGCTCAATAAAAAGTTCCCCGAACAACAGTATGGGGTATTTAGAATGTAAAAAAGAAAGAATAATTTTCATCGAAGTACGAATAAATACGAACTTACGAAGTACGAATAGAAAATGAAACCACCGGTAAGAAGAAATGATTTAGTTTATCCTGAATTGAGTTATGAGATTATCGGATATGCTTATGAAGTTTGGGATGAACTGGGTTCGGGACATTTGGAAAAGGTATATCAAAAATCTTTTGCTATAGTTCTTCGTAATAATAATAGAAAGTTTCAGGAACAAGTGTATTATTCTTTAAAGTTCAGAAATGAAATTGTCGGAAAAGGGTTTCTTGACTTTCTGATTGATGATAAAATAATTGTTGAATTAAAAAAGGATGGAAATTTTTCTAAAACCAATATTGAGCAGGTTTTGAATTATCTGAAATTATCTAATCTTAAACTTGCCATTCTTATTAATTTTACAAAAGAAGGGATAAAATTTAAACGAATTGTTAATGTTAATCCTTAATTGCCTGCTGAAGTATAATAAAGGAATATAACTATTAAAGGTTCGTAGTTCGTACGTTCGTAACAAGTTCGTAATTCGTTGAAATAATGCAATATTGATAATAAAAATATTTATTTGATGAAATCATACAAGACCATTGAATTTGAAATTAAGGATAAGGTTGCAACCATTTGGTTAAACAGGCCTGCTGTCCACAATGCTTTTAATGATGTGATGATAGCCGAACTGACAGATTGCTTCACTTCTGTTAATGAAATGAAGGACGTTGTGGTTGTTATATTGCGTGGCAGAGACAGGTCATTTTGTGCAGGGGTTGATATCAACTGGATGCGCGATGTTGCAAAACAATCGTATGATGAAAATTTCAGCGAAAGCAAGAAGTTGGCTAAATGTTTTTATAACATATATACCTGCAAAAAGCCCACTATTGCTCTTGTTCATGGAGTAGCGCTTGGCGGCGCAAATGGTTTGCTTTCGGCATGCGACCTGGCATATTGCGATGATAAAGCTACATTCTCCCTGAGTGAAGTAAAGATCGGCATAGTTCCGGCATGTATTTCACCATATGTAATAAAACGCATAGGCGAATACGGTGCAAAAGATTTGATGCTTACAGGAAAACGGATACAGGGAAAAGAAGCAGAACATTACAGGCTTGTAAATAAATCGCTCGAAACATACGAAAAGCTTGAAGAATATATTTATTCAATCATTGATCTTTTAAAATCTAGCGGACCTAATGCTATTGCTCATTGCAAAACTTTAATCTATACTATTTCGAATGTTCTTTCACTTGATGAAGCACATGATTATACGGCAAAAATGATAGCCGATATACGGGCATCAGATGAAGGACAGGAAGGAATGGCGGCGTTTTTGGAGAAGAGGAAACCCAAATGGTGTGAATAAAAAATAGTTGCTTGTTACTAGTTGCAAGTTAATATTACGTTATGAAAAGTTATAAAGAATTGGAAATTTATCAGATTGCTTATAGATTGGCAATTGAAGTCCATAAAACTGCAATGCAACTTCCATCTTATGAATTGTATGAACAAGGAAGTCAGGTAAGAAGATCATCAAAAAGTATTAAGGATAATATTGCAGAAGGTTTTGGACGACGCAGGTATAAAGATGAATTCATCAGGTTCCTGATTTTTTCTCAGGCTTCATGTGACGAATGCATTTCTCAGCTAAATATGATAAGTGATATTCATTTCCAGGAGTCTCCATTAACAACATTGATTGATGAATACGAGCAATTAGGAAAGAAAATAAATAAATTTATTCAGTACGTAGAAAAAGAATGGTTAACATAGCGAAACAAATAACCAGTAACTAGAAACCAGTAAGTAATCAGTAACTAGAAACCAGTAACCAGTAAATATGAAATTATTTAACAAGATACTCGTAGCTAATCGTGGAGAAATTGCTATCAGGATTATAAAGTCAGCCAAAGCTTTGGGAATCAAAACAGTTACAATTTATTCCGAAGTTGAAGCTGATGCGTTACATGTAAAATCTGGCGATGAATCATATTGTCTTGGGAAAGTTGAACTGCACGACACCTATTTGAATATCAATAAAATTATTGAAGTTGCCATAAAATCAAAATGCGATGCCATACACCCTGGCTATGGTTTTCTTGCTGAAAACCCCTTGTTTGTTAAGGCATGCGAAGATGCAGGAATCACTTTTATTGGCCCGCATACCAACGCCATGAAGATTATGGGCAATAAAATTGAAGCAAGGGCATTTGTAAAAAAGATAAATGTGCCAATGACAGAGGGTGTAACCGGCGATGTGGCTACTTTATTAAAAGCCGGCAGATCCATTCCGTATCCTTTATTGATCAAGGCCGCAGCAGGTGGTGGCGGAAAAGGAATGCGTATCGTTCATAACGACATTGAACTGGAGAATGCGCTGGAATCAACAAGCCGCGAAGCAAAATCTTATTTCGGTGATGGCACAGTATATATTGAAAAATTCATTGAAGAACCAAGACATATAGAGATTCAGATTATTGGTGATAATTTTGGCAATGTTGTTCATCTTTTTGAACGTGAATGTTCCATCCAGCGGAGGTATCAAAAAATAATGGAGGAATCTCCTTCGCCCACACTAAGCGCTGAAGTGAGATCAAAGATGGGCGCTGATGCTGTGAGGATAGGTAAAGAAATTGGTTATAACAATGCGGGAACCATTGAATTTCTGGTAGATAAGGACCTTCATTATTATTTCCTTGAAATGAACACGCGTGTTCAGGTTGAGCATCCTGTAACAGAAATGGTCACAGGCATTGATATTGTTAAAGAGCAGATTTTAATTGCAGCGGGGAACCCACTTACATTCAAACAGGAAGATATAAAACAAAAAGGACATGCCATAGAATGCCGTGTTTATGCTGAAGACCCTGAAAATAATTTCCTTCCTTCTCCGGGAAAAATGACATATTACAAAGAGCCTTCAGGTGAAGGGATACGTATAGATACTGGAATTGCCAAAGCTACTACTATTGAAAGTTTCTTCGACCCGATGATAAGTAAACTTGTTGTATGGGGTGTCGACAGGGAGAATGCCAGAATAAAAATGATTGCGGCATTAAAGGAATACATTATTCATGGTATCAAAACAAACGTATCCTACCTCATTAATGTGATGCAACATGAGGCATATATTAAAAATAAGATCTCTACAAAATTCTGTGAAGAATATAAAGAAGAAATGCTTGCTGTTTGTGACGAATCAAAAAAAGCAACCCCATTCTTTATTCCGCTAATAGCTTATCTGGTTTTCAGCCTTAATAGAAAAGATAAAACTATTAATAGTGTATGGTCTGCAATAGGTTATTGGCGCGACCCTATGAAAATTGATGTGGGATTTGAAGGGAGTGACATTTCTGTTTATATCAATAAAGAAATCCATGATGTATTTGAATTTGAAATATCAGGAGAAAAGTATGTTGTAAAAGTGAATGAAATTAAAGATGGAAATATCATTCTTACAATAAACAATGAAGCTTATAATACATATATATCAGATGATTCGAAAGGCAATGCATATATATCATACAATGGAAATCTCTTCAACGCTATTAGAAAAGATATGCTTGTAAAAGAAGATGTATTTCACAGTTCCGGAGGTACAGACGAAGATTCAAATCATGTTTTTTCTCCCATGCCGGGAAAAGTTATAAAATTAAATATAAAAGCAAAAGATAAAGTCAAAAAGGGCGATACTCTTCTTGTTGTGGAGGCAATGAAAATGGAAAACAATATCCTTGCAATAAAAGATACAGTTATTGAAAAAATAAATGTTAGTGTTGGCGACATGGTTGATAGCAGTAAACCTTTGATAACATTTGAAGACAAATAGTGATTTTATTCTGTTTGAGTGAAAATGACGTAATAATGTTTTAAATAAAATTTAATCGAAAATTCAAATTACATGTATATATTAACGGAAGAGCATCATCATATCAGGAAAAGCGTAAGGGATTTTGCGGAACGTGAAATAAAACCTCTGGCGAAAGAACTGGATGATAAACAACAATTCTCAGTTGCGCTCGCAAAGAAAATGGGAGAAATAGGCTTATTCGGTATGGTAGTTCCGCAAGAATATGGAGGACAGGGGTTAGATTATCTTTCTTATATTATTGCGGTAGAAGAATTGGCACGCGTCGACAGTTCACAAGCGGTAACAGTCGCTGCTGGAAACTCATTAGGCATGAATCCGATATATTATTTCGGGTCTGAAGAACAAAAAAGAAAATATCTACCGAGACTTTGCACAGGAGAATATCTTTTTGGATTTGGACTTACAGAACCACAAGCCGGTTCGGATTCAAGAAACACAAAAACCACTGCAAACCTTGAAAACGGAGAGTGGGTACTAAACGGATCGAAAATTTTTATCACAAATGCTTCTTCTGAAATTACATTGGGATCTATCATTCAGGCAATCACAGGGGTGGATAGTAACAATGAAAAAATATTTTCAGTTATCATAGTTGAAAACGGTACAGCCGGTTTTACTGCAAGAACAATGCACGATAAAATGATGTGGCGTGCATCAAATACTTCCGAACTGTTTTTTGATGACTGCAAAGTTCCGGAAGAAAATATTTTAGGACAACAGGGAATTGGCTCAAAAATAATGCTTAGTACACTTGACTTCGGAAGGCTTGCAATAGGTGCTATGGGATTAGGTTTGGCGCAAGGGGCTTTTGAAATGGCTCTGAAATATTCTAAAGAAAGAGTACAGTTTGGGAAGCCTATTAGCAAACAGCAGGTTATAGCGTTCAAATTGGCAGATATGGCATTAAAAATCGAACTAGCAAGAAACCTGTTATATAAGGCTTGCTGGCTTTGTGATAACAAAAAGCCATTTGGAATGGAAGCAGCTATGTCAAAATTGTATTGTTCTGAAATTGCAAAAGAAGTTGCCGATGAGGCATTGCAGATCCATGGTGGCTATGGGCTTATGAAAGATTATGATATTGAAAGATTTTATCGCGACCAGAGGCTGCTTCAGATAGGTGAAGGCACATCCGAAATACAAAGATTGGTCATTTCCAGATATATAGGATGTTAACGATAAGATATTTTTTTGTTTCTTTACTTAATAAAAATTAAAAAGCAACACATGAATAAAGTTTATAAAAATGCACTTGAGGCTATTGACGGGATTACCGACAATCAGACTATTATGTTTGGAGGATTTGGTTTGTGTGGTATCCCCGAAAATACCATAAGTGAATTGGTGAAATCAAAGATCAAAGACCTGGTATGTATTTCAAATAATTGTGGTGTAGATGATTTCGGGCTAGGACTCTTGTTAAAGACCAAGCAGATAAGAAAAATGATTGCTTCTTATGTTGGTGAAAATGGCGAATTTGAAAGGCAGTATTTAAGCGGAGAACTTGAAGTTGAATTGGTGCCACAGGGAACGCTGGCTGAAAGGATAAGAGCTGCAGGCGCCGGTATACCTGCTTTTTATGTTCCTGCGGGATATGGTACTGAGATTGGTATTGGAAAAGAATCACGCAACTTTAATGGGAAAATGCATTTGCTGGAAAATGCACTTGAGGCAGATTTTGCTATTATCAAAGCATGGAAAGGAGATACCCATGGTAATTTGATTTATAAAAACACTGCGCTTAATTTTAACAGTTTAATGGCAATGGCTGGAAAAATAACCATTGCTGAGGTTGAAGAAATTGTTCCTGCCGGTGAACTTGATCCAAATTATATTCACACTCCGGGTATTTTTGTGCAGCGCATCTTTCAGGGAGTAAATTATGAAAAAAGAATTGAAAAACTTACTTTATCAGAATCATAAACAATGGCATTAGATAAAAATCAGATAGCAAAGCGCATTGCTTTGGAATTAAAAGACGGCTATTATGTGAATTTAGGAATTGGAATTCCCACATTAGTTGCAAATTATATCCCTCAGGGAATTCATGTAATTCTGCATTCGGAAAATGGTATGCTTGGTATGGGGCCTTTCCCCACAAAAGAAAATGTTGATGCCGATCTTATCAATGCCGGAAAACAAACAATTACAAGCCTCCCCGGTTCTTCCTTTTTCGACTCAGCAACAAGTTTTGCAATGATAAGAGGCGGGCATATCGATATTACTGTACTTGGGGCTTTTGAGGTATCCGAGAAAGGTGATATGGCTAGCTGGAAAGTTCCGGGTAAAATTGTGAAAGGAATGGGAGGTGCTATGGACCTGGTTGCTTCAGCAAAAAATATCATAGTAGCTATGCAACATGCTAATAAAGGACAATCTAAATTATTAAAACAATGCTCGCTGCCATTAACAGGGATCAATTGTGTGAAAAGGATTGTAACAGATCTGGCTGTTATTGATATTACAGAGCAAGGATTTAAACTTATAGAAAGAGCCCGGGCATAACAGTTGAACAGATTATTGCTGCAACTGAAGCTAATTTAATAATCGAAGGAGATATTCCGGAAATTAAAATTTAATTTATTTAATTTGTAATCTGAAATTTAATATACAATGAATTATCCAAAAAAAGTCACAATAGGTGACATTACTGTAAGAGACGGTTTTCAGCATGAAGAAAAATATATTTCTGCTGATGCAAAATTGTGGGTAGCAGAGGAACTTATACTTACCGGTTTTAAACATATAGAAATTACCAATCTTGGGAACCCAATTGGTATGCCACAGTTCAAAGATGCAGAAGATCTGTTAAAATCGCTGAGAGGTAGTAAACGTGTAGGAAAACTGCTAAAAGATGTTATGTTAACTTGTGTTACTATACGTGAAAAGGCTATTGAAAGAGCTATTCAGTATAAAAAGGATGGCTATGGTCCTGACAGAATACTGTTGATGGTTTCAACCAGTGAATCACATCACATTAAAAACTCTGGCATCTCTCTTAAGGAATACTGGAAAATGGCAGAAGAAGGCATTAAAAAAGCCCATGATGCAGGCATAAAAGTAAATGGAACCGTAAGCACGATTTGGGGCTGTCCGATTGAAGGACCGACTGAAATGAGCAAAGCCATTGAATTTACTAAACGATGGTTCGATATTGGTGCAGATGATGTTGAGCATGCTGATCATGACGGGTCGGCTTCTCCTGATAGGGTTTATAAATATTTCTCTATGCTGATGGATGAATTTCAAAGCCCGGCCAAGCATATTGTTCATTTGCATACTACAAGGGGCTGGGGCCTTGCAAATATTCTTGCTTCGCTTCAGGCAGGCATGACAAACTTTGAATCAACTATGGGTGGTATAGGCGGGCAACCGGCAAACTTTGTAAGCGGAGTCCCTGTTGTAGGTACAGGAGAATATTATTATGCCGATCCTGGTATTACCGGGCTTAATTCAACAGAGGACATGGTGGTAATGATGGATGAAATTGGAATTGAAACAAACCTTAATGTGGATAAAGTTCTTGAAGTAGGTAAAATGGTTGAGAGGGTTGTTGGCAGAAGGCTTCGTTCAGAATGTATTAGAACAGGTAGAATTCCAAAAATACCACCTCATTCAGGTATATTACATTTGGATGAAGTTTAAAGTATATATTTGGACAAGTAAATTTATTCCTAGATTTAATATTAACCAAAATCAAAAATTATGAATTACGAAATACTAAAGCCTGAAATTAGCAATGGGATAGCTATTGTAACAATTAGCCGCCCACAGGCAATGAATGCACTAAACTCAAGATTTTTTGCAGAAATGGACGATTTTATTTTGTCCTTATCACAGAGAAATGATGTAAAAATAATGATTATAACAGGTGAAGGAAAAGCTTTTGTTGCAGGAGCTGATATTGCCGAAATGGTTAACATGAATTCAGAACAAGGCACAGCATTTTCAAAAGTCGGACAGAACACTTTCAGCAGTCTAGAAAAACTTGATATTCCTGTAATAGCTGCTGTCAATGGGTTTGCACTTGGTGGTGGTTGCGAACTCGCAATGGCTTGCGATATACGTATCGCAAGTAAACTTGCAAAATTCGGTCAACCTGAAGTAAACCTCGGGTTAATACCTGGCTATGCTGCAACACAACGCCTTGCACGCCATGTGGGATTATCAAATGCTCTTTATTTATTGTTTACTGCTGATATGATCACTGCCGATGAAGCTTTAAGAATTGGATTAGTTCAAAAAGTTGTTGAACCGGAAAATCTCATGACAGAAGTAATTGCTATTGCAACTAAAATAGCATCTAAAGGGCCAAAAGCTGTTAAAAAGATCAAGAAAGTTACAAGAGAGGGAATGCTTACTGATTTTAGCAACGGAAGCGAACTCGAATCAAAAGAATTTGGTTCCCTGTTTGGCAATGAAGGAGCAGAAGGAATGAAAGCTTTTCTTGAAAAAAGAAAACCTAACTGGTAACACTTTTAACATTTTATAAGAATTCTATTTGCATCATTATATGTAATTTAGTATTTGGAAAACAATTAACTGATAAAACAAATTATTATGAATTATACCGAAAGATTTGAAAATGTAACAGTAATGGGCGCTGCCGGCAAAATGGGTAGTGGCATACTATTGCTTACAGCCCTGGAAATGGCTGATATAAGCCTGAAGCATGAGAATAAAGGAAAACCATTTCTTCTTTATGCCCTGGATATTTCGCAACCTGCTTTAAGCGGTCTGATGAAATATATACAGGCACAGGTGATGAAAGCTGCCGAAAAGAAAGTAGTTGGTTTACGCAAAATATATGCCGAACATCGCGACCTTATTGAAAACTGCGATATTATCAACCGGTATGTAATGGATGTAATGAATATCATTCGTCCCGTTACTACTTTGGAATCAGCTTATGAGTCCACCCTTATTTTTGAAGCTGCCAGCGAAAATCCCGATCTGAAAATAAAATTGTTTTCACAGATAAATCAGAACAATAAACGCCAACCATGGTTCTTTACCAATACTTCATCAATTCCTATTGGTTACCTTGATAAAGAAGCAAAATTAGAAGGTCGTGTACTTGGGGTGCATTTCTACAATCCTCCTGCTGTTCAGAAACTTGTTGAGGTAATAAAAGCAGAAACTACCAAAACTGAGCTTGCAGAATTTGCATCACAGTTCATAAAAAGTCTGCGTAAAATTGAAGTTCCTTCAAATGATTTTGCAGGGTTTATTGGCAACGGTCATTTTATGCGTGATGCATTACATGGTATGAGTGAAGCTCAAATTCTTACAAAAGATATGTCGTTTGTTGAAGCTGTTTATTCCATAAATAAGGTAAGCCAGGATTTTCTTATTCGTCCGATGGGGATATTCCAACTTATTGATTATGTAGGTATAGATGTTTGCCAGTACATTATGAAGGTGATGGCTCCTCATGTGAAAGACGAAAACATTCACAGTCCATTGCTAGATAAGTTTATGGAAATGGGTGTGAAAGGCGGACAGAATCATGATGGTTCCCAGAAAGATGGATTCCTGAAATATGAAAAAGGAAAAGTTACCGGAATTTATGATCCTGATAAAAAGCAATATGTTTTAGTTGCTGATATAGCATCCAAATGCGATGAACGATTAGGTGCATTGCCAAAAGCTATTCTTCCCTGGAAAGCAGTCGTTGGAAATCCAAAGAAAGAAGAGATCTTTAAAAATTATTTTGCAGAGCTTGCAACAATGAATACTCTGGGTGCAAGCCTTGCCAAAAAATACGCGCTATGGTCGAAATCAATCGGACAAAAACTTGTTATGGATAATGTTGCTCTTAGCGAAAAAGACGTGAACACAGTTCTACTTACCGGATTTTTCCATGCTTACGGACCCATTAATGATTACTTAAACTAGGAGGAGACATACATGAAACTAAGAAGAAAAATATATATGGTTGCCGGTTATAATACCATTTCAATGGGCACAGGCCGTAAGGAATTCAGTCCTAAAAAAGAACGTGCAGGTCTTGAGGAATTGCTGAAAGAAGCCGGACAAGGTGTTCTGAAACAAATTGGTGGCGCAAAAAATGTGGATGAATGTGTTATCGGTAATTTTATAGCAGCACGTTTTAACCGTCAGGCTAACCTTGCAGGATTCTTTCCTTATATTGACGAGGGACTTACGTTTAAACCATGTATTCGCGTTGAAGGCGCTTGCGGAACAGGTGCATTGGCTCTTGCTTCAGGAATTCGTTCAGTACTTGCCGAAACAGCAGAAGTTGTATTGGTAATGGGAGTAGAAGTTCAGAACACGGTTAAAGCAATATATGGAGCTGACATACTTGCAGCAGCGGGATGGGCAAAAGAACGTAAAGATGGTCATGCTTATTTCTTTCCCGGAAAATTCAGCGACCGAGCCGGAAAGTATTTTGAAAAGTTTGGCAGGGAAAAAACACGTAAAGCTATGGCGCAATGGTATGTGAATGCTATTGAAAATGCACGTCTATGTCCCACTGCTCAGGAGTTTCATAACACTACAAAAGACCTGATGACACAGGGATTATTAGAACCAAACCCAAAAGGATTTGTAGATAATTTGAATGTTTTCGATTGCTCAAAAGTATCCGACGGTGCATCAGGAATTGCTGTTGTGTCGGAGGAAGGCTTGAAACGATGTGGTATTGCATTAAAAGATGCTGTTGAAGTGGTTGGTTTTGGACAATCAGAATATGATATTACCAAACCACCAGCCGATTATACAAAACTTGAAACCACAGCAAATGCAGTTAAGAAAGCTTTTGAAATGGCCGGTATCAAAAAAGAACAAATTGCCACAGTTGAAACCCACGACTGTTTTACTATAGCCGGTATTATGGCTGTTGAAGCCATAGGGTTTGCAGGACATGGAGAAGGACCTGATTATGTGCTGGCAGGAAATACTTCACGTAAAGGAAAAGTTCCTTTTAATACAACAGGTGGACTTGTTGGATGGGGTCATCCTACAGGCGCAACAGGAGTTCACCAGGCTGTAACCATTTTAGAACAACTTACAGGTAAAGCTGGTAACGCTCAAATAGAAATTCCTAAAGACAGGCCTTATGGACTGACTGTTAATATGGGAGGAGATGATAAAACTCTCGTTTCTATTGTTTACAAGAAAACCAATTAATACTTCACTTCAAAAGTTTTCAAAACTTTTGAAGTGAAGCCTTTGCACTTAAGTTTATGGAAAAAGACCGGTATTACCATATTTACAATAGGGGCAATAACAATGATATTTTATTTTATGAAAGCGAAAATTACGATTACTTTATAAAGAAATATCGGTTTTACCTTGATAAGTATGTTGATACATTATGCTATTGTTTAATGAAAACGCACTTTCATTTATTAATAAAAGTTAAAGATACAGAACTAAACATTTCGGAAGTAAACCCAAAATCCAATTTAACTCCTCTGGAAAAAGCATTCAAGGATTTTTTTATCTCTTATGCCAAAAGCATTAATAAAAAATACCATCGGACAGGAAGCTTGTTTCAGTATAAATTCAAAAGGAAAGAGATTACGGATAATTTTTATTTGAAGAATATTATTCGTTATATTCATTACAATCCGGTAGTATCTGGCTATTGTTTCGATCCTGAATATTATGCATATAGTTCTTACCAATTTATTTTAAGAAATGATAATACATGGTTAGCCTCAGATTTAGTCATTGATATTTTCGGAGACATTAACGAATTCAAAAGTTTTCATAATCAATCAGCAGAACAAGGAACGTTGGGCGAGCAAGACATCAAAAGTTTTGAAAACTTTTGATGTCTGCATGTTAGCGGTTGCATACTGCTGCTTGCTGATTTAAAATATATCAGATGAACCGAATTACTGAACTTTTTAATATAAAGTATCCTATTATCCAGGCCGGAATGATATGGTGCAGTGGATGGGAACTTGCTTCTGCAGTTAGTAATGCCGGTGGACTTGGACTCATAGGTTCTGGTTCCATGACACCTGATATTCTTAGAGAACATATTTGCAAATGCAAAGCTGCAACCGGTAAACCTTTTGGCGTAAACATTCCTTTGCTCTACCCCAATGCTGACGAATTCATAAAAATTGTTATCGATGAAAAAGTTCCTGTTGTATTTACATCAGCAGGTAATCCGGGCAAATGGACTTCACATTTGAAACAACATGGAATTAAAGTTGTACATGTAATTGCCAATGTAAAATTTGCGAAGAAATGTGAGGAAGCTGGAGTTGATGCAATCGTTGCAGAAGGATTTGAAGCAGGCGGACACAATGGTAGGGAAGAAACAACCACTATGGTTCTTATTCCTATGATAAGGGAAGCTATTTCTATTCCATTAATTGCAGCCGGCGGTATTGCCACCGGAAGGGGAATGCTTGCGGCTATGGCGCTTGGAGCCGAAGGTGTTCAGATAGGAAGCCGGTTTGCAGCAAGCGAAGAATCATCGGGGCATATAAACTTTAAACAAAAAATTATTGCGGCGCATGATGGTGATACGCAACTTACACTTAAAAAAGTTATCCCTGTAAGAGTGATAAAAAATAAATTTTATTTTGAAGTGGAGAAGCAGGAAAATGATGGAGCCGGTTCAGAACAACTAAAAGAATTTCTGGGGCATGGACGCTCCCGCAAAGGTATGTTTGAAGGTGATTTAGATGAAGGAGAGCTTGAGATAGGGCAAGTTTCCGGATTGATAAAAGAAATAAAACCTGCCGGGAAAATTGTAGAAGAAATAATGAATGAATTTTATACAGCAAAAGCAGAATTAGACGCAAGCAGTTGATGAAAAGAAGCAGACCCCTAAATTGCATAAGGAAATTGTAATCGGTCAGCGGTTATCAGTTATCGGTATTACCGTTTACAGTTCTTTAATAGGAACGCTGATGACACTGGAAATACTGATTTACGCTGATTTTAAAAGAAGCTAAACACAGAGAGCACGGAGCAGGCACAAAGGATACAGAGAGCCACCCCCTATTTTACTATTTCACTCTTTCCTATTTTACTCCTTTACAAACTTCTTAACAACTACCCCTTTTTCTGTTGTTGCCTTTACAAAGTAAACGCCACTTGCAAAGTTTGAAACATCAAGGGTGGTTTTATTAGTAGTAATATTCTTTTCAATAAACAAATTACCGACCACATCGTATATCCTTACATCTGCATTCTCACTTCTCACTTCTGAATTAATTTCTATTTGCAAATTATCGGTAACAGGGTTTGGATAAACAGAAACCAAATTATTTATTCCTGCAGTTTCTATTATTCCGGTAGCTGCCTGCACAATATTTGATTTTACAAGATGATTGGTTTTGCTCGAACATGTAGGTGTATTAAAGCCTACAAAATATCTTACATATGCAGAACTTGGGTTTGGATAATTATAAGAATATTGATTACCAAGTACGCTTCCAATAAGTGTTTCTGCACCGTTATTTGCGATTCCATATATATAATAATTAGGAACCGACAAACCCTGATAAGGCGACCAAGTAAAACCAACTGTGTTTGTGATAGGGAAATAAGAAATTACAAGTGTAATTGTAGTTTGCAATGTTGAAGTATCAGTTTCTATGCCACAGGTATCCTTTACAGAAATTCTATAACTGTATGATTGAATTTGCGGGTTTGAATTCATATCAATAAAATGAGCCTGGCTCGCGGCAGCAGAACCTATCCTGCTCCATACATTTGTTGATGTTTCGGAATAAATATGAACGCTGTCAATATTTGCAGGAAGGTTGGTTGCCCAGTTAATACTGTTCTTAGAAGTTGCTGAATCAAATTCGACATAGCAAATTTGCTCGGCAGGCAATGGTGTTAGTGTAACTGTTGCCTGATTAGTGGCAACACAGCCTTCGGAGGATGTTAAAGTAACCATATAAGTGGTTGTAGAACCTGGGTTTGCTAATGGACTTGCAATACTGGCAGAGTTTAATCCGCTTGTAGGTGACCAGTTATATATGAGAATCCCCGAACCTGTATAATTATTGGTTGTGCTTAAAGTAACAGAAGTTCCGCAGGTTGTGAACTGATTACTATTGTACGTGTTAATTGCTAAAGAGTAAACAGAAACATTTACACTAGCAGTTGAACTGCAACCATTCATTAAAGAAACAGTAACAGTATAAGTAGCAGAAGAATTGGTAATAAAAGGAACCCCTTGAGTTATTCCGTTACTCCAGGAATATGTGTCGCCACCCGAAGCTGTTAAAATAATTGATCCACCTTTACAGGCATTAATATTGTTTCCTGCATTTGCTACTGGGGTATTTTTAATTGTTATTTTAGCAATATTACTTGTATCACTATTTAAACAAGAAGTTTTTACAATACAGGTGTAATTTCCTGAATCAGCTAAAGCTACAGAATTTATGGTATAAATACTATCTATTGCACTTGTTATATCTATTCCGTTTTTCTGCCATTGAAACAATTTTGCATTTGATGCGGTTACACCTAAAGTGATATTTTCACCTGCGCATTTAGTTACTCCAACAGGTTGTTTTGTTATTGTTGGTTTTGAATTACCACACGAACCGTATTTTAATATTTGGCCATTATTCCCAACTATATAACCCACATTGGCATCATTAAGAAAGAAAACAGAATTTAATGTGGTTATAATGCCGGAATTGTTATTATTATTCCAGTTACTTCCGCCATCCATTGTTTTTATTAATGTTCCACTTTCGCCAACAGCATAACCAGTATCGGTGTCAATAAACCAAACAGAGTTCAAAGTGCTAAAAGAATAAGTGGTTAAATCAGTCCAATTATTTCCGCCATCCGTAGTTTTTAATATAAGTTCTTTACTGGGAGAACTACCGTAATAGTTCTCGCCTACGGCATAACCATTTTTGCTGTTTATAAAATAGTCGCTACGTAAATGTGGGTAAGGTGTAGTAGTTGCATTAATTATTGTATTTCCAGTCCAATTATTTCCTCCATCAGTGGTGGTATAAAAAGAAGTATATGCACCTACAGCGTAACCAGTATCATTGTTGCAGAATGACAAAGACATTGCGTATGGTATATTTCCTAAAGGTCCTGTTTGACTTGTCCATGTATTTCCTCCATCTGATGTATGCAGGAATATATCACTGAACCCGACAATATTTCCTTGATTTACATTTGTAAAAGAAACAGAAAATAAATAATTAGTTGTGTTGGAAACTTGGCTCGACCAAGTTGTTCCGCCATTTGTAGTTTTAAGTATAGTACCATTCTGACCAACCGCAAACCCAATATTAGGATTGACAAAGAAAACAGAATTTAAAGAATCACTCGTGTGAGAAACTTGAGGAGTCCAAGATATCCCCCCATCAATTGTTTTAATAATAAGTCCACCTGTACCAACAGCGTATCCAGTATAAGCATCAATGAAAAAAACCGAATGTAAATTATTAGAAGTATTTGAGTTCAATAATGTCCATTGTGCATTTGCGATCAAGCCAATAATGGCAAGCATTGCGATCAAGAATAGTTGTTTTTTCATGGTAACTCCTTAATTTAATAATTAAAATAAGCACAAATTTAACATTAATTTAGATATATCAGGGTTTATCCCTTTTAAATCCTAACCTTCATAAATAATAAACCAATTCAGGTTTAATAAAATCATTTCAGGACTAAAGTCCTTAATTAATGGACTACCGGCATAACCCCAGACTTAAGTCTGGGGTTAAATAGCAAGCCACTTACTATTTGGCTTTAGCCATGAAACTTTTAATAAGCTTGGTTTAATAAAATTTATGAAGGCTATGAAAAACGAAAACAACAACAATCTTAAACTCGAAAACCCTGCCGATATAACCCACATAAAGTCGATAGGCAATTATATACAGGTTTTCTATTTCGGCAAGGAGTGCGCGTACAGCAAGCTAAAAATAAAAAACGCGATGAAGCAACTGAACAGGAAAGTGTTTATTAAAACCCACCGCTCGCACATAGTAAATATGAACTTTGTGGTACGTTATTACATGGATGGCAGGTCGCTGGCGCTGAAAACTATTGATGGTGAAGAAGTACCCATATCGAAAAATGCAAAAGATAAGTTCAAAAAACTTGTTTTGTTATTTCCATTAATAATAAGGGGTTAAGTGCTATTTTGCACCGTTCACGTACTATTTGTTTTTAAACGGATGTTTCTATATATTTTCACCACGTCAATTTAAATCGAACCCGGTATTCACCATTAAACAGTAATAATTTATAGTGTTTCCAACTGATAACATAACGAAACTAAAAAGTTCTTCCTCTTTGCTTCCAAGTTTATCTGGTCGGCTTGCAGGTTTATTCACGATACTAACAAGTAAAGTGCCGTTGCTTGCAAGTTTAACCGTGCTGCTATCAAGCAGAGCTCCGTTGCTTGCAAGTTCCGACCCGCTGCTTGCAAGTTCCAACCCGTTGCTTGCTAGTTATAATCGTAAGCTTGCTAGTTATAGGTGTAAGCTTGCTAGTTATAAGTGTAAACTTGCTAGTTATAATTATCAACTTGTTAGTTATAGCTGTAAACTTACTAGTTATACCATTCAACTTGCTAGTTATACCACACTGCTTGCAAGCAATCACCCGCAACTTGCAAGCAACAACGGCAAACTACGAAGTATTTCAGAGAAACTATACAGTATTTTCACTAAAAAATCACTTATAAATATTAATTAAAAAAACAATGTTATGACAGAACATCACTCTATTATACCGGAAGACGTTCCAGGTTTTCATACCTACATAAACCGCACTACCCCTTACCTTACTTTAGGTTCGCCCACCAATGCAGCGCGTTTTAACTGGCCCGGCACTGCGGTTACTTTCTGGCAGGGCATATTTACGCAGTGGAACGCAAAATATGCTTTATTTTCGGATAAAAAAGGAAGCTATACTACCGATATTGGAACCGATCTGAAAGGTATTATTTCAAAAACCGTAAAGTATGCAAGAGAAAACAAACTGATTGAATTAATAAGGGCCACTTTAAATTTAACTTCATTGGATTGCAGCACTTTTAATCTTCCGGCAACATTGGCGGTGCCTTCAACAGGAACACATATTTTAGTTACTGCTAAAACCAAAGAAGCAGATAAAACAATAGCAACCAAAGAACCGGTTTACGTTAAAATTATACCCGAAGCAGGAGGTATTATTCACATTAAAGCTTATCCTGAAATAGCCGAAAGCGGTCGCGCCCATAAGCTTGAAGGCTACGATTTGCTTGAGTACGCCATTGGCGTGTTCAATTCGGGAACATCGGGACTGCCCACTCATGCCACCGATCCGCGATTAACTATAGCGCATTCATCAAGGGCCAATTTTTTATTACCTACCGTAGCCCTTACGGCAAATATCCCCCTGCTGGCGGCAAATGCAGTAGAACCGCTTAAAATGGCAGTATTGTTTTTCCGCTGGGCAAAAAGCAAACATCCTAATTTAGATGGCCCCTGGAACGGTCCGTTTACTACGCCGTTGCTGTAGTGCAAGTTAAAGAACAGAAGTTAAAAGTAGGCAATAGGCAGCAGCAGTAAGCAGAAAAACGGATTTCTGCAAAGCAGAAAAAGAGCGTCGGCCTGAAAATCCGACGAGCGTGCGATAGCATGTGTGCCAGCAGTTTCGGATTTTCTTGATTCTTTTGTAACTTTTCTCATCAAGGAGAAAAGTTAATAAAAAAGATAAGGTTATATACCATAAATTAATAAACATGGCAACAACAACCTCCTTCACTACATTTAAACTAACACTTACCACAGCGCAACTAAAAACCGCTAATAGCATTGCTATTGATATTCCTCAACTCCCCGCCCCCGGCAAAGGTTATGCATGGAGTGTAGCTATGGCCGAACTTAGGTTCTTTGCCGGAAGCTCAGCATTTAAAAGCACTACTCTTTTCCTTATAACCGATACCGCCGCTATAGAACAAATGGTTTCGGGCGAAATACTTAATTCGTATGCAGGTTCTTTCAGCAAATTCCTTTTAACAGGCAGTTCCGATCTGGCTATAGTGGAAAACAAAAAGGTAACTATTGTAACCAATACCGATTCAGCCACGGGCAATGGGTATTGCATTATTTATGGAATAGCGAGGAAAATAAAGTTATAATCATTGTTGTCCGACCAAATTCAGGTCGCTCCTATGGAGCTAATGATGCATTTGTAATTAATTCTATAAACAGTTTACTCCTACGGAGTTTATATTATTTATACTGCGCACGGGATAGATTTCCACATTTAATATTCTTTATTGTTTTGGGCTAAAGCCCTTATTTTCTTTGTTTTTGTTAACCACGACCTAAAGGTCGTGGCAATTCATAATGCGGAAATTAATCCCGTTTACTGTATAGTCCCAGCGGGACGATCTGTTTATAGAAAATGTTTTATCCGCCGGCTGGCGGATAGCCCCATCGGGGCGACCTGTTACATCTATAGTGGAAAACAAAAGAGTAACCATAGTTACCAATGCCGATTCAGCCACCGGCAATGGCTATTGTACCATTTATGGTATAGCGAGAAGGATAAAGTTATAATTTTCTTAATTTTGCCTGTCAATTAATAGTGAAGCAATCTGTACACAAAACAGTAATTGTAAAACTATAAAATTGAAGTTATAAGTTGGCCTGCAAATATTAAGTTTTAAGCTTTTGGAAAGACAAGAAGGATATACAAAGATTGATAGTGTAAATATTCACTTTGAGTTTTTAAACAAATCATTGCTACAGGAAGGCAGGCCATTATTGGTTTTTCTTCACGAAGGATTGGGAAGCATTGAACAATGGAAAGATTTTCCTGCTATGCTTTGTGAAAAAACAAATTGCCCCGCTTTATTATGCGACAGGGAAGGGCATGGAAAATCAGACGAATTAAAAAATCCCCGTGGGTGGGATTTTATGCATATACAGGCGCAGAAAGCGCTTCCTGATCTATTCAAACAACTTGAAATTGAAAAGTATAACAAAATACTAATTGGTCATAGCGATGGTGGTTCAATTGCTATCATTCATGCAGGAAGCTTTCCGGAAAATATAATCGGGATAATAACTGAAGCATCGCATCAGTTCATTGAAGATATTTCCGTTCAAGGCATCCGGGAAGCTGTAAAACAATTTGAGGAAGGAAAACTAAAAGACCTGCTTTATAAATATCATGGCGAGAAAACAGATTCTATGTTTCATGGTTGGGCAGATACCTGGCTGCAACCTGAATTCAGAAAATGGAATATCGAAGAATATGCAAAACAGATTAAAATTCCTTTTCTGGCTATACAGGGACAAGAAGATCAATATGGGTCGGTTGCACAATTGGAATCAATTAAAAAATATTCACCAAGAGCTGATATAAATCATATTCCTAATTGCGGACATATTCCACATTTGCAGGCAAAAGAAATTGTATTGAATATAATTGTTTCATTTATTAGTAGTCTTTAGAAAAAACCTTATTTTTGTTTTCTAACAATAAAATTTAAAACTATGAAATGGATAAAACGCATATTATTTACGCTGATTGCAATTATTGCATTGGCATTGATCGTTGCATTTTTGCTTCCATCCTCATATAAGGTGGAACGTTCGGTAGTTATTAAATCCGATGCAGCAAAAACTATGAGCCAGGTAGTTGATCTTAAAAAATGGGATTTCTGGTCGCCATGGAAACCAAGTGATACAGCTGCTAAATACACATACAATGATACCATTGGTAAAAATGCATTTATGAGTTGGAAAGGCAAGATAGTGGGGACAGGTAATCTTCGCATCACGGCAGTAGATACAGGGAAAAGTATTTCATACAGCCTTGCATTTGTTGAACCTTATGAAAATAAATCAACTGGTTCTTATATTTTTGAAAAAGCTCCTGAAGGCACAAAAGTAACCTGGACAAATGAAGGAAAACTTTCATGGCCTGTTGGCAGATGGATGGGTGTGTTTATGAATTTTGATAAGATGCTGGGCCCTGATTTTGAAAAAGGGTTATCCTTATTGAAAAGTCATGTTGAAAAAATGCATGTTTATTCATATAAAGTAGTTGAGAAAAACATTGAACCTTTTACTATTGCTTCTATTCATGAAAAAATAAAAAATAGTGAAATTAAAAAAACCTTAACTGCCGATTATGCATCTATAATGGAATATGCAGCAAAGAACGGAACTAAATGTTCAGGCCCTCCCATGGCAATGACAATATCTTATGATAGCCTGAACTGGGACTTTGAAGCTGCGCTTCCGCTTGATAAAGAAATTCCGTCAACAGATAAAATAAAAGTTAAGAAATCATATGGTGGAAAAACTGTATTTGTTGTTTATCACGGGCCTTACGAAAAAACTGCAGGCGCTTACAACGATATTAAAGCTTACATAAAAGAAAATAATTTAACAATCGTTGGTGAACCTTGCGAAACATATATTACTGATCCCGGGTTAGAGCGTGATTCAAGCAAATGGATTACCAATATTTATTTCCCGGTGAAATAAAAATGAAATCGAAAATTTATTTTATAACCATAACATATATATACCATGAACTTTGAATTATCAGAAGAACAAAAAATGATTCAGCAGGCAGCAAAAGATTTTGCTGAACGCGAATTACTTCCCGGAATTATTGAAAGAGATGCAAAAGCCGAATTTGCCACAGAGCAAATGAAAAAGCTTGCAGAACTTGGTTTCCTAGGGATGATGACCGACCCCAAATATGGCGGCGGTGGCATGGACACAATATCCTATGTCTTGGCAATGGAAGAAATTTCAAAACACGATTCAGCAGCAGCTGTAGTAATGTCAGTCTGTAACTCACTTGTAAACTGGGGACTTGAAACATACGGAACCGAAGAACAAAAACAAAAATATCTTATACCCCTTGCAAAAGGAGAAAAGATAGGCGCTTTTCTTTTATCAGAACCAGAAGCCGGTTCAGATGCTACTTCTCAGCGGACTACGGCAGAAGATAAAGGCGATTATTATTTACTGAATGGCACAAAGAACTGGATAACCAATGCAAACAGCGCATCAACCTATCTTGTAATTGCTCAAACAAATCCTGAGAAAAAACATAAAGGTATAAACGCATTGATAGTAGAAAAGAACTGGCCTGGTATTACCCTGGGACCTCATGAAGATAAAATGGGAATGCGTAGCTCCGACACTCATTCAGTAATGTTCAATGATGTAAAAGTTCCGAAAGCGAACCGTATTGGAGATGATGGTTTTGGATTTGCTTTCGCTATGAAAACTCTTGATGGTGGCCGTATTGGTATAGCATCACAGGCGTTAGGAATTGCATCCGGAGCTTATGAACGAGCCATAAAATATGCAAAAGAGAGAAAAGCTTTCGGCACTGAAATAGCAAATCATCAGGCTATAGCATTTAAAATTGCTGACATGGCAGTGAAAATTGAAAATGCCCGCAATCTCTGCCTTAAATCTGCATGGTTAAAGGACCAGCATAAACCTTATGGTATTGCAAGCGCTATGGCTAAACAATATGCTGCAGATATTGCTATGGAAGTTACAACGGAAGCCGTTCAGATCCATGGTGGTTATGGCTATGTTAGAGAATACCATGTTGAGCGCCTCATGCGTGAAGCAAAGCTTACCCAAATATACGAAGGAACTTCAGAGGTTCAGAAGATAGTTATATCGAGAGCTGTTCTGAAAGATTAATATATCTTAAAAACAATCCTGTCCTTTAATGATAATGGGAGTGTTTTTATTTTATTACGTATATTTTTATATTTTTGCGGTTTCGTTTTCGAAACAAAGCATAAGTCTTTTCAATAATCACAAAACAATATCATAATGAAAGTTTTAGTTTGTATAAGTCATGTGCCAGACACAACTACAAAGATCAAGTTTGTGAATAATAACACGGCTCTTGACAATACTGGTGTTCAGTGGATAATCAATCCATGGGATGAACTTGCGCTTACAAGAGCACTTGATATTAAAGATGCTCAGCCCGCTGCCATTGAAAATATTACTGTAATAAATGTTGGGCTTGCCGAAACCGAACCAACCATAAGAAAAGCATTGGCAATTGGTGCTGACAAAGGGATCCGCGTGAATGCAGAACCGAAAGATTCTTATATCATTGCTACACAATTAGCTGAAGTTATTAAGAAAGAAAGTTTTGATATCATCTTTTGTGGCATTGAGGCTGCTGATGGCAATGGATCATCAGTTGGTGGAATGCTTTCAGAATTGCTTGGACTACCTTCTGTTTCAGCCGTATCATTTCTCGATATTGAAAATGGACAATTAAAATTGAAAAGAGAAATTGACGGTGGTCAGGAAGTGGTAAGCACCCAAACCCCTTTCATTGCAGTTGTACAGAAAGGTATTTGCAAAGAGCCAAGAATACCATCCATGCGTGGTATTATGGGCGCAAGAACAAAACCCCTTCAGGTTGTTGAACCTGTTGCTGTAGAATCGTTTGTTGAACTTGTTAATTATGATTATCCAAAACCAAAAGCAGCTTGTAAAAAAATTGATCCGGAAAATGTAAGAGAACTTGTACAATTGTTGCATAATGAAGCAAAGGTTATTTAAGAAAAGTTCAAAGTTGAAGGTTTAATGTTCAAAGTTGGAATATAAAAACAGAAATCTTAATTCGTAAATTTTAAATCTAAAATCATAACATGTCAATTTTAGTATATACAGAAAACTGGGATGGTAAGTTCAAGAAAATATCTTTTGAGCTTATTTCCTATGCAAATGAACTGGCAAAAAAACTGAATACCACAGTTATCGCTTTATCTATTGGAACGGTTGAAGAAGAAGAATTAAAGAAACTCAGCACCTATGGTGCCTCTAAAATTCTAACTGCAACAGATGATAAGCTTCTGACTCTCGATAATCAAGCATATACTGCGATTATTGCACAGGCCGCGATAAAAGAAAATGCAAATACAATTCTGTTTGCTCATAATAATTATGGTAAAGCAATTGCACCCAGACTTTCTGTTAAACTGAAAGCTGGTCTTGTTACAGGCGTTACATCGATTCCATTAAGTACAGAACCGTTTACTATAACTAAGAAGACCTATACTTCAAAAGCTCTGGCAAACATTATCATTAAGACACCTGTAAGGATACTTACCTTAATGCAGAATGCGTTTGGTGTTGTTGAATCACCTACTTCAGCATTAATTGAACCTTTAGTTTCCGAGTTTAATTCTGCTGAAATTAAAACTGTAGTTAATGAAGTTAGTAAGATTACTGGGAAGATACTATTAACAGATGCAGAAATTGTTGTTTCTGGGGGACGTGGTATGAAAGGCCCCGAAAACTGGGGACCAATTGAAGAGCTGGCAAAATTATTGGGAGCAGCTACTGCTTGTTCACGTCCGGTTTCAGATGAAGGCTGGAGGCCTCATGAAGAACATACTGGTCAGACTGGCAAAATTATAGCGCCAAATTTATATTTTGCTTTTGGAATTTCAGGTGCAATACAACACTTAGGTGGAATTAGTTCATCAAAATGTATAGTTGCGGTAAATAAGGACCCTGATGCTCCTATTTGGGAAGCTGCTGATTATGGTATTATTGGAGATGTATTAAAAGTGTTACCCGAATTGATAGCTGCAGTAAAAGAATTTAAAGCGAATTAAGAATTATTAGTAACTTTTCAAGCCACTCTTTGAATACTAAAGAGTGGTTTTTGCTTTTATATATCCAGTGCCATTGCAATAATTTCAGCAATGTCATAATTGAATACTTCTTCTTCTTTGTTTTTATATTTTAAGCCGTCCGTTAGCATCGTCATACAAAAGGGACACGAGGTTGCAATAACATTAGCACCTGTTGCAAGGGCCTCTTCAGTTCTTTCAATAAATACTTCTTTGTCGCCGGCCTCAGCTTCTTTGAACATTTGTCCTCCACCCGCACCACAGCATAATGCAAAACTTTTATGACGTTTCATTTCTACCTGAGTTGATGGAACTGCTTTTAACACATCCCGGGGAGCTTGATATACTCCATTGGCGCGTCCCAAGTAACAAGGGTCATGAAAAGTAACTTTCTTATCCTTAAAAATATTTGAATCTATTTTTAGCTTTTTTTCATCAATAAATTTTTGAAGAAATTGAGTATAGTGAATTACTTCGTATGCGCCTCCCAAATCAGGGTAATCATTTTTAAAAATATTATAACAATGTGGGCAAATTGTAAGAATTTTTTTTACATCATAACGAGTGAATGTTTCAATATTTAACAGTGCTTGCATCTGGTAAAGCATTTCATTACCCGCCCTGCGTGCGGGGTCTCCTGTACATGTCTCTTCTTTTCCCAATACAGCATAATTTACTTTCAAATATGATAGGATTTTAGAAAATGCTCTTGTAACTTTTTTATACCTGTCATCAAAAGCTCCGGCGCAACCTACCCAAAACAGATATTCAGGCTTTTCACCTTTGGCATATAAGTCTGCCATCACAGGAACCTCTATAATAATTGTATCTTCCATGTATTAATTGTTCTGTGAAATATTTTTCCGCGTCAAATCTTTAGCCCATAGCATCCGGTCTTCCGGGAAAATTGCCATGGTGCACCATTATTTTGAATATTTGCAAATATAGTATTCAGACCAGAAGGTGCAGAAGACTCTTCCATAACAAGATACCTTCTCATATCGACTATTAAAATCGGGTGATTGATATTTATAGGACATTCTTGAGCACAGGCATTACAGGTAGTACAAGCCCAAATTTCTTCTACTGAAACATAATCTCGAATAAGAGACTTCCCATCAACATAAGATTTGTTTTTCAATAAAAAAGGTCCTTTTTCTTTCATTCGTGCACGTAAATTCATTATGATCTTTCTAGGTGAAAGTTTTTTGCCTGTAATATTAGCAGGACATACCGCTGTGCATCTTCCACATTCTGTACAAGCTAAGGAATCAAGATATGCTTTCCATGTTACATCTTCAGGATCACTTACGCCAAACTTTTCCGGGGGCATTTCATTCTCAGCAGGAGTGGCATATGCAAGATTTGGATCCATCATTATTTTCACCTCATTAGTGACATTATCCATATTTGGCAATTTTCCCAAAGGATCAAGTCTGCTTAAAAACACATTTGGTACGGACATGAATACATGAAAATGTTTAGAATATGGAAGCACGTTCATAAACAAGAAAATTACAAGAATATGCACCCACCAACATAATTTATAATAAAACGCCAAATGAGTATTGGGCAAATGAGAAAAATGTCTAGATAAAATATTTCCTATTGGATAAACAAATGATAATTTATTTGGGTTCAGTGCACACCAAAAAGCATTCATTCCCAATAATGAAATCATTAATAATAAAATTAATGTAAGTGCAAGGTTTGCATCTGCATGAGATGTTGATTGCATCTCAATTCCATTAAACCTTTTCACATGAAGAATTATTCTTCTAAACATAAATATCAATATCGACAGAAGTACAATTAAAGCAAAGACATCTCCCCCCGCCATTATAATATTATAAACGTTTCCTAATGATGAAAGGGATTTGTTTAAATTAAAGATACCATCAATAATCATTTCAGCTGAACCAAAAAGAATAATGCAAAAACCCCAGAAAACAAGTGCATGAAAAAAGCCAATAACCGGCTTCCTGAAAATCTTCGATTGCCCAAATGCAACCATCATCATTAATTTGAATCGCTTACCGATGTTTTTAACCGGATATGGTTTGGTTAATCGAAACAAAGAAAATATCCTAAAAAAAGTATATATCAGTATGCCAAAAGAAATTACAAAAGACAAACAAAATACAAGTTGTTTTAACATTTTTTAATCTTCAAATTTTAAATTAATATACAATAATGAAATATCAGAATTATTTCGAAACAAGATTAAGGGTTATTTGAAATGTGACAAAACAATTATTGTATTTTTTATAAATTAATTGACTATAGAGTTAAAATTTTAATTGGAAACGCGGTTTTTGCAATCTGTTCTTCAATTGGAAATACCCTAAAAATGGGACTGAAAAGATATTGTTTTTTCTTTTTTAATCGGGTACACAAGATCCTTTTCCTTATTTTTTTTTCTCTGCTGAAAATTTGACCGTCCTTTGTCTGGAAAAAATCGCCATCACCTAGATCGTCAATAAAAACACCTGCCTGATTTTTGTCGAATTTCGACAATTCTCTAAAAAGGTTTGTATCAGTGCAGCTGGTAGCCCGTGGATTTTGAATATGCTCAGTAATGAAAGGTAACAGGCTTTCAGGAAAAATATTTTCTCTTATTATTGTTTGCATCAATTCGCTAAAATGTTTTTTCCATGTTCGTCCATGAGGTTTCGCATAAATATGACCATCTTTCCACACGAGAAAATGTGCAAATTCGTGTAACAACGTGATAAGAAAAGAATATGGATTTAAATCATTGTTAACTGTAATAACCGGAATAAGTTTTTTTTTATTGGGAGGGTTAAAATCTCCATATTTTGTATTACGCTTTCTTTTAATGCATATACTGACATTATGAGGCTTAAGCATTGTTAAAACTAATGGAAATGCTCTTGCAGGAAAGTATTTTTCGGAATTTTTATTTAACAGCTCCACTTTTTTTATTATGATAGGTTCTGTGACCACCTCCATTATCAAATGTTGGACAGTCGCATTTCTTTTTTGGTTTGAAAATAAAGCAACTCGAAAAAAATAAACTAATAATTATTACAAATAATAAAAATATCTGTTTTTTGTTTTGAAACATGTGTAAATTTGCTTTTCCTTATAGGGTTTCAAAAGTAATAAAATTGTTGTTTTATTATTAAAAAGTTAAAAGAAAAATAGTTTTATAATTAACAATGAAAATCTTTTATCAAATAGGGCGGTATTCACTATTGATGAAGAGGGCGTTTGCAAAACCCGAGAAATGGTCGGTATTCTTTCGTCAGACTTTAGTTGAAATGGATTCACTCTGCATAGATTCTTTAGGGATAATTGCGATAATATCCTTGTTTATGGGAGCCGTAATAGTAATTCAAACTGCTTACAATATGACAGCCCCCTGGATACCGCGATTCGATATTGGTTTTACCGCTAAAGAATCTTTGGTTTTAGAGTTTTGCCCTACCATGATAAGTTTAATCCTTGCAGGTAAAGTTGGATCGAGAATAGCTTCTGAAATTGGTACTATGAGAGTTACAGAACAAATTGATGCTCTTGAAATAATGGGCGTTAATTCAGCAAACTATCTTATTTTACCTAAAATAACAGCCTGTGTTCTATTAAACCCTTTTCTGATTACAATCAGCATGTTTCTTGGGTTAATTGGGGGCTGGTTTATAGCTGTTTTTACTGGTATTGTTACAAGCCACTCCTTTATAGAAGGAATACAAATGTATTTTGTTCCGTTTGAAATATTTTATGCTCTGATAAAAACTGCTGTATTTGCTTATATTATTACCTCAATTGCCGGTTATCAGGGGTATTTTACTCACGGCGGGGCGCTTGAAGTTGGGCGTGCCAGTACCCGTGCAGTCGTACATAGCAGCATCTTTATTATTCTGGCTAATCTTGTATTGACACAATTATTATTAAAATGATTGAAGCAAGAAACATAACTAAAATTTTCAACAACCGCAAAGTGTTGAAAAATGTTTCTGTCCAGTTCGAAAAAGGTAAGGCAAACCTCGTTATAGGTCAAAGTGGTTCTGGCAAAACTGTGCTGATGAAATGCCTTGTCGGTTTGCTTGAAGTTGACGAAGGACAAGTTTTGTACGACAATAGGGATTTTTCAGCTATGACATTAAAAGAAAGAAGATCAATCAGGCAGGAAATTGGGAAGCTTTTTCAGGGGGCGGCATTATTCGATTCACTTACGGTTGAACAAAATGTTATGTTCCCCTTAAATATGTTTACCAATAAATCGCTTGAAGAGAAAAGAGAGCGAGTAAACTTTTGCCTGAAACGTGTTGACATTATAAATGTTAATAATCTTTACCCTTCAGAATTAAGTGGCGGCATGAAAAAACGTGTAGCCATTGCCCGTGCTATTTCAATGAACCCTCAATACTTGTTCTGTGATGAACCAAATTCAGGACTTGACCCCAAAACGTCTATTCTTATTGATAACCTTATTAGTGAAATAACCAAAGAATATAATATTACTACAGTTATCAACACTCATGATATGAATTCGGTAATTGAAATTGGAGACAGTATATCATTTATTTATCATGGAGAATTATGGTGGAAAGGCACTAATGAAGAAATACTCCATACCGATAACAAGGAAATTAACGATTTTGTTTATGCCACTGAATTGCTTCGAAAGCTAAAAAAATAAGTTTTTGATGAAATTCAATTGATGTAAAAGTTTAAACCGTTGATTTTTAACTATCCGACCGAATACTTCTTTTCTTTCGCCAGATACTTTTCTCTAGCTTCCTGCGTAAGTATGCCTTCGTAAATAACTTTAATTATGGCATCGAATATTTCGCGTGGATGCCTTGGTATCCTGCCTAGCAGATCTTTCGGCAACTGGTCTAGGAACAATGGGTCGAAAAGGTTATCAACGGCAATCAGAAAGGTAAGCAGTGCCACATCCTTATTAATGTCTTTCGAGATATGGCCTTTTTCTATGCCTTCGTCCATCAGGCGAGAGAAACACATCTGCGATATTTCGCGCTTATAGGCTGTTATTTTATTCCATGCTTCAGGCGAGGTTTTGCGAACATTGCTTGAAAACTTTGCTGATATTGCTGAAAGAGTAACCGCCGTATTGGTGAAAATGATCTTCAACTTGTCGGGGAAATCAAGCTTCTGCTTTGCCAGTATTTCATTTATTTCGGCAGCAAGGCCTTCTTTTAGATCGAAAATAACTTCATTCAGTATATCCTCTTTGTTTTCAAAATAATTGTACAATGTTTTCCTGCTAATGCAGGCTTTCTTAATAATGTCCTCTATGGAAACATCAGTATAACCGTTAAGGAAGAACAGCCCCCTTGCTATTTTCACGGTTCTTTGTTTGATATTCTTTTCGCGTGGCATGATGCTGAGTTTTGTATGCAGTAAATATATAAATATTTCCGTTAACGGCACACGTGTCAACATGCTTCATGCAGTAAAAAGCATTATTAAATCGACAGAGAGGAAACCGAAAAAACTTTTTATCTTTTTTTTGTTTCCGACGTTTAATTATTTCTATCTTTGCAAAAAATATCAAATGACAGAAGCTGAAATTATCAAAAGAGTTTCGGAATTGTATTTGAAATACGGCATCAAAAGCATCACTATGGACGATGCCGCAAGGGAATTGGGCATTTCGAAGAAAACTCTTTATGAACATTTCAAGGACAAGGATGAACTTGTTAAACAATTTGTGGAGCATCACCTGCGAAACATGCATGAAGAGATGCATAAGTTACAAACCTCACAGGTGAATGCGATTGAAGAATTGCTTATCGTAAGCAAATTTATTATTCAATACCTGCAAAAGATAAGTCCCAATGTTACCTACGACCTGCAAAAATACTATCCTGAAATATGGAAGAATATAAATTTTCTTCAGCGCGACCACATCTTTGACCATATTAAGGAAAATATGGTAAGGGGGATTAAGGAGGGCTTATATAGGAAAGATCTGAAAATAGATATTATTGCACGCTTCTATCTGTTCAGGATGGAAATGTCGCAAACCTTCGACCTGATAGTAGAAAGCAAATATACATATGAGGAGTTATTTAATACTTCCTTTAATTATCACATACGTGGAATAGCAAACCAAAAAGGAATAGACTACCTGGAAAGCAAAATCAAGCATTGAGTTTAACGGGTTTTTTCGGTTATTTAACGATTTGCCCTATATGGTATTATAGACTAAGAATAATTTTGACGAACAATTGGAATAATAAATTAATAAGGAGCACCTAAGATGAGAAGAAAAGAAATAATGGTTATAGCACTACTTTTCTTGGCTTTCAATATTGTATCTGCACAGAAAGTTAAAAAGGACAGCATCATGTCTTTTTCCTTAAAAGCAGCACAGGATTATGCTTTGCAGAACAGTCCGCTTGTAAAGAATGCCAGCCTTGATGTGGAAAACGCTAAGAAGAAAATTTGGGAGACCACGGTGATGGGATTACCGCAGGTAAATTCGAAACTTTCTTATTCGTATATGATCACAGTGCCTGCACTGGAAACCGAATTTACCAGCCTTACATCATTGGGTTCCTGGATGTATGGTGCAGACCAGGCATTAGCAGGATTAACACATAACCCCGGATTTGGGCATGTTCCGGCTCCTGATCCTAACGCGACAGTACCAACAATAGACCAGCTTAGATGGGGACTAACTTATGATATTACCGCTTCTGAACTTATTTTCAGCGGAGCGTATCTTGTGGGATTGCAGACATCAAAGATATTTAAACAACTATCAGAACAGGGGATAACAAAATCACAAATGGATGTAAGCGAGCAGGTAACCAATGCCTATTATCTTGTTTTAATTACCCAGGAGAATATTGACATTATTGACTCTTCTTATGCTAACATGGAGAAAATACTTAATTACACGACCTCCATGAACAAGCAGGGTTTGCTTGAAGAATCGGATGTTGACCAGGCTACTCTTACAACAAGTAATTTAAAGAACAGCAAAGATATGTTGTTACGCCAGCTTGAGGTAGTAAAGAATTTATTGAAATTTCAGATGGGTGTTGATCTTAGCAGTCAGATCTCACTTACTGATAATCTCACTTCCTTAATTGAATCACAGGATATGGTAGGCTTAATGGTTAAAGATTTTAATGTTGCCAACAACAATGATTATAAGCTGATGCAAACACAGGAGAGATTGTCGGCATTAAATGTCAAGTATCAGGAATCCTCATTCTTACCGGATGTTGCAGGGTTTTATGCCTTTGATAAGAATTTTAACAAAAATGCTTTTACCTTCACACCGCCCAATATGGTTGGATTAAATGTGAATATCCCCATATTTGGAAGCGGCATGAAATTTGCCAAAACAAGTGAAGCAAAAATAAGCCTTGAAAAAGCAAAGATTTCAAAAGATCAGGTAGGGCAGGGTTTGCAGATGTCGTTCACTGAAGCTAAATCTTCGTTTACCTCAGCAGTGGAAAAGTATGAAACAAGCAAGAAAAACGTTCGCCTGGCTGATAAAATATATAATAAGAACATAGTAAAATATAAAGAAGGTGTAATTGGAAGTATGGAGCTGACGCAATCGCAGAATCAGTATCTGCAGGCACAGTCGTCTTACTACAATTCTATTACAGACCTTACCACTGCTAAATCGAAACTTGAAAAATTGTTGAAATAAAAAAATACTGTTATGAAATACAATGTATTCACGAATACTTTAAAAAATAAAAACATGATGAGTAAAAAAATATTATTAATAGCTATAGCAGGCTTATTCATTATTTCCTGCGGTTCTGATAAGAAATCGAAGCTGGACAAACTCAAACTGAAATACAACGATATGGCTGTTCAGATAAAGGACCTTGAAAAAGAGATTGCAAAAGATGAAGGCAAGAGCATTGATAAAGTTGCTGAAGTTGTTGTAACAGATTTGAAGAAAACAAACTTCGATCATTACCTTGAAGTTCAGGGTAGGATTGACGGGGAGGAAAATATTTCTGTGAGTCCAAAGATGATGGGTGTGGTAACTGAAATTGATGTTAAGGAAGGGCAAGATGTAAGCAAAGGACAGGTGCTTGCAAGAGTTGATGATGCTGTATTAAGGCAACAACTTGTAACTCTTGATTCTTCTCTGGTATTTGTTACCAACCTTTATAACAAACAGAAAAAATTATGGGAACAAAAGATAGGTTCTGAAGTGCAGTACCTGACGGCAAAAAACAATAAAGAAAGTGTTGAAAATGGTATCAAATCGCTGAAAGAACAGATGGATATGTCGAATATAGTATCACCTATTAATGGAACTATCGAAGAAATTCCTATCAAAGTCGGACAGTCAGTTACCCCTGGTGTAACAACAGCTTTCCGCGTTGTAAATCTTTCTAAAGTAAAGGTGGTTGCTGATATAGCTGAAGCTTATTCTGCAAAACTTAAAACCGGCAACATAGTTAAAATTGGCTTCCCTGATCTTGACAAAGAGATAACAACAAAGATTTCATTTACCAGCAAATTCATCAATACCCTGAACAGGACATTCTTTGTTGAAGCCAGGCTGGAAGACAATAATGATGAATCATACAGAGCTAATATGGTTGCAGTGGTAAAGGTCAACGACTATCATGCCGACTCGGCGATTACGGTACCTATTAATGTAATACAGAAAATAGGCGGAGATAATTTTGTTTATAAAGCAGAGAAAAGTGCAAACAAGTTTGTTGCAAGAAAAGTAAAAGTTAGTATAGGTCAGTCATACAATGGAAATACTGAAATACTCGACGGTTTAAAGGAAGGCGATAAGCTGATCACCGTGGGATATCAGAATCTTGAGGATGGTCAGGCGTTGAAGTTTTAATTTATTATCCCGTTTTATTTAAATTTTCATAAATCTATATTTTCCATGAAAGGCAAAATAAAAGAATTCAGGCCGACAAGCTGGAGCATAGACAATAAGACCAGTATCTATGTTATTGTTCTTATCATATCTCTTTTCGGAATGTTCAGTTATAATTCCATTCCTAAAGAACAATTCCCCGACATCGTTATTCCAAAGATATTCGTCAATACAATTTATCCCGGCACTTCACCGGTTGATATTGAAAACCTTATTACACGCCCCATAGAAAAGAAAGTGAAGGCAATAAACGGGGTGAAAAAGATAACCAGTTCAAGCGTTCAGGATTATTCAATAATAGTGGTTGAATTCAATACGGGTATTGACCAGGCCGATGCCAAGCAAAAAGTAAAAGATGCGGTTGATAAAGCAAAGATGGATCTGCCTAATGATTTGAAACAAGATCCTTCGGTAGATTTCTTTGACCTTGCAGACATTCCGATAATGAATATCAATCTTTCCGGCGATTTCGATCTGGCTAAACTGAAAGAATATGCTGATGTTATAAAAGATAAAATAGAGGCTCTGAAAGAAATTACCAGGGTTGATATTATCGGCGCCCTCGACAGGGAGATACAGATCAATGTGGATATGTATAAAATGCAGGTTGCCGATGTTACCACGAATGATATAAAGAATGCTGTTGCTTATGAGAACATGACCATTTCGGGCGGTTCAATTGATATGGTAGGCATGAAACGTTCCATACGCGTGGTGGGTGAATTTAAAAATGTTGAAACGATAAAAAACCTGATAATTAGATCATCAAGCGGAGCCGTGGTTTATTTGAAAGATATAGCTGATGTAAAAGACGATTTCCTTGAAAGGGAAAGTTATGCCCGCTTAAATCATAAAAATGTTCTTTCTCTGAATATCATTAAAAAAGCGGGTGAGAACCTGCTTGATGCTTCTGATAAAATAAAGGACATTATTGATGAATTAAAAGAAACCAAACTTCCTTCCAAGCTGAATGTGGTATATACCGGCGAACAGGCAAAGCTTACCAGAAGAACCCTTACCGAACTAAACAATACCATTATCATAGGGTTTATACTGGTTACCATTATCCTCATGTTCTTTATGGGGTTTACCAACGCTTTCTTTGTGGGTTTGTCTGTTCCGCTTTCCATGTGTATTGCATACATCGTTTTGCCTCACATAGGCTTTACCATGAATATGCTGGTAATGTTTGCCTTCATTTTTGCGCTTGGAATAGTGGTGGATGATGCCATAGTTGTTATTGAGAATACTCATAGAATATTCAGGCAGGGAAAAGGAAAACTAAGCATAGTTAAAGCTGCAAAAATGGCTGCGGGCGAAGTTTTCGTTCCCATTTTATCAGGTACCCTTACCACGCTTGCTCCTTTTGTCCCTCTTGCTTTCTGGCCGGGTGTAGTAGGTAAATTTATGATGTTTATTCCCGTTACATTGATCATAACATTGTTCGCCTCCCTGATTGTAGCTTACATTATCAACCCAGTTTTTGCGGTTGATTTCATGGAGCATGAAGATCATACCACAATGGAGAAAATAAATAAAAGAAAACTTCTAAAGAATTCAAGTATTATGCTCGTTCTGGCATTGGTATTGTATGCTGCAACATGGGTAGGGCTTGCAAACTTCGTGATATTAATTATCCTCCTTTACTTGTTCCATAATACGTTGGGTTATAAACTTATTCATAAGTTTCAGCATAAGGCAATCCCTGCTTTTATGTGCTGGTACGAAAAAGTGTTGAGATCATTTTTAAAGAATCGCAGACCCTGGTACTTGTTTTGGGGAACATTAGCTACATTGTTTGTCGTTTTCTTTTTAACTGCTGCGGTGAAACTTAAAGTGGAATTCTTTCCCTCAAACCAGCCGAACCAAATAAATGTATATATAAAAATGCCAATAGGCACGAGTGTGCAATACACCGATTCTATCACAAAAGTTGTTGAAAAGAGAATATATGGTGTTATAGGTGAAAATAACCCGATAGTGGAATCGGCAATCTCTAATGTTGCCTTAGGAGCATCCGATCCTTTTCTGATGGACAATTCCATAGCTTCGCATAAAGCCAAGGTCACTGTTAATTTTGTTGAATACGCATTGCGCAAAAGATTCAATACTACCATTTATCTTGATTCTATCAGAGATGTATTAAAAGGAATTCCCGGTGCGGAGATAACAGTTGAAGGAAACCGTAGCGGCCCTGCTACCGGCAAACCTATTAATATTGAAATTACCGGAGATAATGTTGATTCTTTAATCTCAGTATCGCATAAATTTCCTAAATTTCTTACAGCAGCAGGCATCCAGGGTATTGAAGACCTGAAATCGGATTTTGAAGAAGGCAAGCCTGAAATAGTAATAGACATTGACCGTGAAAGGGCAAACAGGGAAGGTATCGCAACAGGAACCATAGGTGGTGAAATACGTACTGCTATCTACGGCACGGAAACTTCAAAATATCGTGAAGGCGAAGACCAATATCCTATTCAGTTGCGCTACCTGGAAAGCCAACGTAAAAATATTGATGCATTGTTGAACCTGAAAATAACTTACAGGGATATGGCTATGGGGGGACAAATAAGGCAGGTGCCTTTATCTTCAATAGCAAAGCTCAGTTATGTGAATTCTTATGGCAGCATTAAACGCCAGAATTCAAAACGTATCATTAACCTTTCATCCAATGCACTATCAGGTTATAATGAAAATGACGTTGTGGCCAATATCAAAAACGCTATGAAAGATTTTCATGCCCCTGAAGGAGTTGATATGAAAATAACAGGAGCACAGGAAGACCAAAAAGAATCATCAAACTTTCTGATGACCGCTATGCTTCTTTCAATATGCATGATATTGTTTATCCTTATCACCCAGTTCAACTCAACAAGCAAACCCCTTATCATTATTGCAGGAGTTGTTTTCAGCATCATAGGGGTATTGCTGGGATATATCATTTTTGGAATGGCCATTTCTATTGTTATGACAGGTATTGGCATAGTGGCGCTCGCAGGTATAGTGGTAAGGAATGGTATCCTTCTTGTTGAATTTACAGATGTGTTAAAAGTGCGCGGACTGAAAACAAGAGATGCTATTGTAAGAGGAGGAAAAACACGTATAACGCCTGTAATGCTTACAGCATCTGCAACTATTGTCGGTCTGGTACCGCTTGCAATAGGATTCAATATAAACTTTGTTACCATGTTTACCGACCTTAATCCACAGATACATTTTGGCGGTGAAAATGTGCAGTTCTTTGGTAAGCTTGCTTGGACCATTATTTTCGGTTTGACCTTTGCAACCTTCCTTACACTTATACTTGTTCCATCAATGTATTTCATTGCTTACTATACAAAGGTCAGGGTGAAAAGAAGAAGATCGAACAGGTTGTTCAGAAAAGGACTACCTTATTCTAAAAATGCATTGGCTGATACCTCCGATGATATTGAATCTATGGTTTGATATTGGTTAATAACTGATGTTACGCATTTATATTAATATTTAATTTATTAGTGTCACTCTGAGCGGGACAAAGCAAGCGGCAGCTTGATATTGTCCGTGTCGAAGAGTGATATAGCGGTCGACTTCGACACGCTTCTCCCTCCACTGTCGTTTCAGTATAATCGGCTCTGCCTGACCGCTATATTGAGCAATAATTTTTTGTTTTCGTAACATGAGTTTATAAATTTAAAAGGCAGCATTAATGCTGCCTTTTTTTTATTTTGGGAAAGTATTTTCTTCGTCATTGCGAGGGCTTTTGCCCGAAGCAATCTTAGGTCAGGCAAGAGATTGTTTCACTCTCCCGATTAATCGCATGAGCGTCAAGCTAAGGATTAATTATTTGGGCTGAAGCCCTTGTCTGCATTGTGTTTCATGCCCACGACCTAAAGGTCGTGGCAATTAATTTATTACCAATAATTGCTCATTTGCCACGTCCTTTAGGACGTGGAATAAGAACCCTGATATTAAAGGACTTTAGTCCAAATCAAAAACTCCAGGACAATGAATTATAAAGCGATTCAAACAATATATATATTATTAGCTTTACGCGTATGCGACAAGTCGGGACAAGCTATCCTTTACCAAAGTTTTAGGGGAAGAGAGAAAGTAAAGGGGTAAAAATCAAATCCCTTATACAAATCTAAACAGTTTAGGTCGATTCGTCGATAAAATCCTACGGCAGGTGAAATCCGTTAACGGCAGGTGAAATTAAAATTAAAACCGGCTTTTGAGCGTTGTAATTTTGTATAAAAAAAAGTAAACAATCATTTAAAACCAAAACCTATGAAAACAAAAATTGTAAAACAAGAACATCTCAGCTATGGACAGAGATTTGTAATGACCTTTATCCTGCTGACAATAGTAAGAAAAGCAGAAAAATCGCTTGCATTTCCGGTAAAAGATGCATTATTCGATGCAGCATTCAAGGCGCTTATGGCAGACCTGGCAGTGCCCGACCCGCAAAGCAGTTCGCCGCTTGTAGTTACCTACACAAGGCTTGGTGTAAATACAACTACTATTTACAACCCACTGGTGGCGTTGCTGGGTACGCCAACTACAGCCAATAGCTGGGAAGAAGCGTACACAGCAGAAAAAGCCAAAGCTACAACCAACGAAACGCTTACGTTGCAGAAAAAAACCATTAAGAAAAATGCTTTAAAATTGATCCGTGCCGAAAGGATGATTTTAAAAGAACTTGAAAAAGTAAGCCCCGGTACTTTAACCGCGCAGGATAAAAAAGTTTGGTACATTGACGAACCTAACCCTCTTACTCCGGTTATGGATTTAATGCGTACAGCACACCCTGTGCCTGCTTTAAGTATTGCAGAAACCAGGAGTTTGCAGCATACCCTTGATGCCATTAACCCGGCTTCACCTAAAAGTAAAGCCTTACCGGCAGGGATGCAGTTTATATGGATAAAGCGTTTTATAGGCGCCATTGCACCCACCGACCCCGACCTGTATGCACATGTATCGTTTAGCGGAAAGTTTCGCAGTGTAAGCAACTTTGGCATGACCTACAAACGGCAGCAGGTTTGGTACATTGCCTGTTATATAAGCACTACCGGAGTTGTGGGCAATTTCTGCGATCCTCTTAGCGGTACAGTAGCATAAACATTTCCTGCAAGGCATAATTCTTATGCTATTTTCATACTCCCGCAAACCACCAGCGGGAGTTTTTTTGTTGATTACCGTGTTGAATTTCCCGCTTGCGCAACTCTATACGCGACGTACACAACACGATACACGACGTACACAACTCGATACACGGCGTACACAACTCGATACGCGGCGTACACAACTCGATACGCGGCGTACACAACACGATACGCGGCGTACACATTACGATACGCGGCGTACACAACTCAATACACGGCGTACACAACACGATACGCGGCGTACACAACTCGATACACGGCGTACACAACACGATACGCGACGTACACAACACGATACGCGGCGTACACAACACGATACGCGGCGTACACAACTCGATACACGGCGTACACAACACGATATGCGGCGTACACAACACGATATGCGGCGTACACAACACGATACGCGACGTACACAACACGATACGCGGCGTACACAACAGAAAATGCGGCATCCCCAACTGCCGAAACCACTAAAGGATATGAAGATGTTGATTAGGATATGCAGAAATGAATAAAAAATATCCAATAACAAATATTATTACTATTTTTGTCCTATAACCGTTATAGGATATAAATGTTATTATTTCATTTTTAAAAGGAAGAATCATGAAAAAACTATTTGCAACTTTAGCTACGCTCGCCATTATTGGCTGGAGCAGTGTTATTGCACAGATTCCAAGTATCACACTTTGTAATCAACCCATAATTGGAGACACAGAAACTATAATTACGGTTGATACCTCGCAAGGGAATTATCTTACACCTGGTGCCGCAGGCACTAATCAAATATGGACATACTCTTCGCTTCTTAAGAAGGACTCTGCTATGAATGCGTATATAAGTCCAAACTCAACCCCTTATTTCAGTACTTTTTCTACCGCTAATATTTGTACCCAAAGCCTGCCTGCATCTGCTTCGAGCTACTATACCTATGTAGATAATCAAACAAATGCCTCCTATCTTTTAGGGTTTGAATCTACCAGTTTAAAAGATACATATGCTACAATGTGGCAAAATTCATATTATCCATTTACATATTTAGATAGTTATCCCAGCAATCCGGTATCAGTCCTTCAATCAGGCAGTAGTTATTTTATTCATTCTACCGGGTATGATACGCTTACTGCAGATGCTTATGGCACATTAGTCTTAGAAGGATTAACCTATAGCCAGGCACTCCGAATCAACCTTCATTATACGACTATTGATTCTATATTTATTGGCAGTGCATTTAGTTCAACCTCTCTAGATAAGCAAATAGAATATTTGTGGTATGATGCAAGCTACAGAGATGCTTTATTTACTATTGCTGACGATATAACAAACCATTCACAAACAGTTCAGTTTCATAGAAACCCCAAATCTGTTAGCGAAGGATGTATGACCACAGGCATAGAGCAGGTTGCAAATAGCAAAGAGCAAGTAACTATTTACCCCAACCCTGCAACAAATACTATAACAATAGAAAACCCCAAAATAGTAGGCAGTAGCAGTAGGCAGGAAGCAGTAATAGAAATTTCAAACATGCAAGGTCAGGTTGTTAAAACTCTTGCCTCAACAAGTTCTAAAACAAACATAGATGTTTCAACTTTTCCAAGCGGAGTTTATTTTGTAAAAGTGAAAACGGAAATTGGAATTGAAGTAAAGAAGTTTATAAAAGAATAATTAAAAACAAATGCTATGAAGAGAATTACATTATTATTAGTAATGCTCGCCATTATTAGCTTGAGAGTAGTTTATTCTCAAAAGCCAACCATTACCACTACATCCCCGCTTCCGGCAGGTACAATTGGAGTGCCTTACAAAGACACATTGAGAGCTACAGGTCCCGGCCCTATTACATGGGCAATAACATCCGGATTACCAACATGGGCAACTTTGGCCGATTCTATTATATCAGGCTTGCCCACTGCCACGGGAACATCAATATTGCATGTTAAGGCTACCAATTCAAATGGATCAACAGGGCCATATCCTTTTTCTCTCACCATTGTCCCTGCTACCGTTCCATCTGTCTATACCCAGGTTTATGCTCAACTTGAAGCTGATGTTAAAGATTTTAGGGATACTATAAACACTCTGTGGAATGGAACAATTAACGATAGTATCCTATATACAGCACAATTATCAAGCTCTAACTGTAATAATGGACCCAATTTAACTACTGAATCATCTTTCGCAACCATGCAAACTGAATTATTAAAAATAAAGGCAATAGGCGCGAAAGCAGTAGCTGTAGAAGTTTCGTTCCCCATGCTGTACGAACCTTTCATGGATGGTGCACAGGCAGGGCTTCAAAACCAGTTTGTAACTTTTTATACCAATCTTGCGGATACTATACGATCAATGGGTTTTAAACTTATCGTTGAATGCCAGTCGCTGGATGCGGGGATTGACAGCCTGCAAGCTAACTGGCCTACACTGAATTCATTTTATACGGGAATAGGAAGTTTCTCTGCTTATGTTGCTGCTCGAAGCGCTACTGCCGCTGTTGTTGCTCAAACAATGAAGCCCGACTATATCATATTGCAGGAAGAGCCATCTACCGAACAAAGCAATACAAACCAGCCAACCGCTAATGTTAATAATTCAACGCAGATGCTTGACAGCTCCCTGGCTGCTGTAAGAAGATTACATATAAGCGGGATGAAAGTTGGCGCTGGTTTTGGCCCATGGATGTACAATTATGAAGATTTTGCCAATAGCTTTACCCGCACAGGATGCGGTGGTTCTAATCCTTGTGTAAACCAGCCGCTGGATTTTCTTGATCTGCATTTATTCCCTATTATTGAACATGCACTTAATTGCAATGCCCCGGGTAATACATGTCCTGACAGTTCGGCAAATTTCCAGAAAAACATACTGAATTCTATAGCTATTGCAAAGAATAAGAATCTGCCTGTTACCATGTCGCAAACATGGCTGCGAAAGGTAATGAATACTGAATGGGAATTAATGAGCGACCCTCCATACTCTTCCGGTAATATTGAGGAAGCACGCGAGCCATATAATTTCTGGGTTAGCCTTGATACTACATTTCTGGGTGCGCTGTATGCCTTGGCAAACTATGAAGGCTTACGCTTTATAGTTCCTTTTGATACTCCTGAATGGTCGTCGTACATGCAATGGAGTACTGCTAATAGTGTAATAGGAGATTGCGGCGGTACATCTACATCATGTGGTACATTATCACCTAGTGCAGTATTTAGTGTTGAGAATGGAGGAGCTAAAGACAGCCTTACCGGAGCAGTATACACTGTTTACGGGTATCTTTACCATAGCAAAATTGTTAAGCCAGCAGATGTAACTGCGCCCACCACTCCGACAAATTTAACTGTTCTGAACAGCATTTATGCTACAAGGGATACAGTAAAATGGATTGCCAGCACTGACAACATAGGCGTTGCCGGATACCACATTTGGCGCATACTTGGAACTGATACTGTTGCACTACATGATATTTTCCAAAGCCCTTTAGTTGATAAGGGGTTGTTATCAGGACATAATTATTGCTATCAAATTCAGGCATTCGATCTGGCAGGAAATGTTTCCAGTAAAGCTATTAGCTGTAATCTTACAGGTATAAATAATCTAATACCAGCAAATGAAATAAGCATTTATCCAAATCCTGTTACCGATAATTTGCAAATACAAACAACTTTACCAATAAAAGAAATAGAGATTACTGATATTACCGGAAGGCTGCTTTATACAACGACTGCTACTAAAACTATTAATTGCAGCAACTTTGCTAAAGGCGTTTACTTTATTACACTAACAACAGAAAACGGAAAAGCGGTTAAGAAGTTTATTAAAGAGTAGTTCAGTAAGAAGTCAACAGTAGGCAATTGGCAGTCAACAACGAAAATAAAAATAGAATTGAAGACTGCAAACTGAGGACTGGAGACTGGGAAAAGTAAGCAGTAAGCAGCGGCAAGAGGCAGTCTTTGGATGAAAAAATAATTTCGTTTGTAGTCAACAGTAGGCAATTGGCAGTCAACAACGAAAATAAAAATAGAATTGAAGACTGCAAACTGAGGACTGGAGACTGGGAAAAGTAGGCAGTAAGCAGCGGCAGGAGGCAGTCTTTGGATGAAAAAATAATTTCGTTTGTAGTCAACAGTAGGCAATTGGCAGTCAACAACGAAAATAAAAATAGAATTGAAGACTGCAAACTGAGGACTGGAGACTGGGAAAAGTAAGCAGTAAGCAGCGGCAGGAGGCAGTCAAAAGGTAAACGGTAATCAGTAAACGGTGAACCCTGAAGACTTTACAGCTTAGCGACCTTGCGTGAAATATTTAAGAAGTAAGCTGTAAGCAGCGGCATTCAACTTACCACTCACTACTCATTACTCACTACCAATTTACTTTTGCTTTATCTTCGAATAATAATAATCAGCCATTTTCTTATCGCCTAAAATTTTATAAGTAATGGCTATATTCTTAATGTTGTTAGTATCGGAAGGATTAATATCCGAAGCTTTTTTAAAGTATTGCAGGGACTGTTTGTAATCGCCTTTCATGCCATACACCACACCCAGGTTGGTAGCTATCCCTTCGTTTTCGGGTTTTAATTCATACGCTTTCAGAAGAAAAGTAAGCGATTTATCAGGCTGGTTCAAATATCTCCCATATATTTCACCGAGTTTGGAATAATTATCAAAGTTCTTAGGGTCTATTTCAGTTAATACCAGCAGGTCGTCGGCAGCCTGTTTGTATTGCAAATTCTTAACATAAATATCGGCCCTCCATTGCAGGGCTTCTTTATATTTAGGATATATATCTATAGCCTTTGAGAAATCAGCCAGTGCAGCATCATACTTTTTATTTGTATAGTAATACGCCGCCCTGTTAAAATAAGGTAGTTCAAGCTTGGGATATTCTTCAGCCACATTGCCCCAGAAAGTGGCGCAGTTCTTCCATATTGTAGTACGTGCAAAAGTAAGTCCGCTGAATAACATAATAATCACCGCAGCTATAGATACTATCAATGAGCGATACTTTTTATTTTCATAAAGATAATTGAAACCACTGCCGGCAATGAAAAACAAGCCTATAGAAGAAACATAAAAGTAACGGTCGGCCGAGATGGCTGCTCCTATTGACATGATCTGCAGAACAGGAAATATGCTTATCAGGAAGAACAAGCTTCCGAAAATTACCTGCTTTGAACGCCTGATACAATAAATGATGCAGGCAAAAAATAATGCATTAACTATGGGTGATATATAATACAATATAGGTAAAGGCACTCCCATGTTTTGCGGATAAGGATAAAGCCCCGAAAGGTGAATGGGAACGAACATTTTATATATGTAGAAGAACAGGCTGTAGTTGGCAAAGAAAAACCTGTCCGATAATGTATAAAGTACATTTGTTGCAAAAGCAACAGCGCCTCCTTCTTTCTGCGCTTTAATAGTAATGATTCCGAATATGATTGAAATGATAAAGAAAGGAATTTTATCAAGCAGCATTTTTAGCTTGAATTCTTTGTATCTTAAATAGTCAATTAATATAAGTATTGCCGAAAACGTAACAGCCATGCCTTTCGACAGGCATGAGAATACGAATAACACTAATGTGAAGATGTAATATTTCTTTTCTTTTGCTACTGTGTATTTCAGGTACGTCATCATTCCTAGTATAAAGAAAAAGGCGTATAGCACGTCTTTTCTTTCGGATACCCATGTTACCGATTCTACATGCAACGGGTGAATACCGAATAATAATGCAGTAATAAAAGCAACAGGTAGTTTTGATGTAAGCTTATTCACGAACCAGAACAGCAATGCTGTATTCAGTAGATGAATAATGATATTGTCAAAATGATATACCCAGGTAGTAAGTTTGAAAAACTGATATTCGAAAGCGTATGAAATAATGGTCAGTGGCTGGTAATTGGCAAGGTAAGGCGTTGAAAACATTTCCTTAATATTATGCCATGACAAGCTCTTGATCAAAGGATTTATGGAAAGATAATAATAATCGTCCCAGATATCTGCCTGGTTAAATAATGAAGGGAGATAGCTTACAAACGTTATTACACAGCAGATGATGATAAAAAGAAAAAGATAATTTTTTTTCCTGACAGGTGCGGTAGGCTGGATAATATTTTTTTTAGTCTTTGCTATTACTTGCTTTGCCATGAGGCTACAAAAGTAATTCTTTTTAAAAAAGAAAAAGAGTGAAGAAGGCCTCACTCTTTTTCTTACAAATTAATAATCCCAAAAAACACACAAATTATATTAAGCCATTATTCAAATTTTCGCTTTGTAAATTTACTATAGCTTAATAGTTATAGATGTTAAAGGACGTTAACAAAAGTTAAAATATGTTAAAGGCCAATATTGTCGGGCAGTTGAAGCGTATTAACAGTAATTTTGTTTTATGAACAGGAAAGTTATTGTATTAATAATCATCCTTATTACTCTTGCTTTGGTTGGCTTGGTGAGCATACAGCTTTACTGGATAAAGAACGCCCTTGCCGTTAAAGAAGCCAATTTCGACAGGAGTGTGAACGAAGCTGTAACAAATGTGATCTATAAACTTGAGAAACTTGAAGTAGCCGACCGTATTAAAAACAGGATAAATAAAGGACGCCCGAACACTTCCATGTATTCAACCATCGACTCCATTCACAATATGTTCACCAAGGAAATGGAATCTATGGCTTATGATTTCAATGTACAGAAAGCTTCATATATTAATTATACCAGTAAACGAGTTACCGTAGAATATGCCGAGACAATTCCGGGTAATATTATAAGGCGTGTTGATTCCAGCGTGGTGGTGGTGAAAGGGAAAGATTCACTTAAAAAGAATAAATTCAGAAGTGAAGTAAGGCCTGTATCTGTTCCTGAGTATTATTACCCCTCCAATCGTTTTGACAGCATTAGCGATAAGATTGAAAAATTCATGAAAAAATCCTTCCTCGTAAATGATGTTTTCGAGGAAATGTTTAATAATCAAAACGACAGGTCGGTTGAAGAAAGCGTAAACCCATCAAAACTGGATTCATTAATAAAAACAGAACTAATAAATAAAGGAATTCATACCGAGTTCGAATATGGAATATATAGTCCCATAAAAAACGATCTGGTTCTTGAAAAGACAGGGAAATATCATAAGGAGCTGATGGAGAAAAGTATTTCATTCAATCTTTTCCCCAGCGATTTATACCGCACGCCGGAATATCTTTTGATTTATTTTCCAAAGAAAGAGACTTATTTATTTACACAAACATGGTTGATGCTTTTCATTGCTGCAATGTTGATCATCTGCATAATTCTTTCTTTTATTTACACTATCAGAACTATTATTAAGCAGAAAAGATTATCAGAGATGAAGAATGATTTCATCAATAATATGACTCATGAATTTAAAACTCCAATTTCAACAATTTCTCTTGCATGCCAGGCCTTAAATGATGACGACATTTCTAAACCGGAGAATCTTGTTAAAAATTATCTGCATGTTATTGATGACGAAAATAAGCGATTAGGTGTGATGGCGGAAAAAATTCTGCAGACTGCCGTTCTCGAGAAAGGACAAATAAAATTGAGAAAAGAGCCAATGGATATTCATTATGTAATCAAAGAAGTTATTAAGAATATTCATTTGCAGGTTGATGCTAAGAATGGGAAAATTGTTACGGAATTAAATGCTTCAGACTGTATTATCAATGCCGACAGGGTTCATATTACAAATGTAATATATAATCTGGTTGATAATGCCAATAAATATTCGCCCGAAAACCCATACATCATTATTGCCACAGAAAATAATGAAAGAGGTATATATATTTCAATTGCGGATAATGGGATTGGAATAAGTCATACCAACCTGAAGAAGATATTTGATAAACTTTACAGAGTGCCCACAGGGAATGTTCATAATGTGAAAGGTTTTGGCCTTGGTTTAAGTTATGTAAAGACCATAGTGGAGATGCATAATGGGAACGTGGATGTGGAAAGTGAACTTAAAAAAGGTTCAAAATTTACCGTATATTTGCCTTTTGCCGAATCAAACACTTAATAAATATGGAAAACAAAGAAGTAAAAATCCTGCTTGCCGAAGATGACCATAATCTTGGAACTATACTAAAAGCTTACCTTGAAGCGAAAGGTTACCCTACTAAACTATTCATCAATGGTAAGGAAGCCTGGGATGCTTATGTGAAAGAAAAATTTGATTTCTGCATTCTTGATGTGATGATGCCTATTAAAGACGGTTTCACTATTGCAAAAGATATTCGCAAAACTGATAAAAAGATCCCTATACTTTTTCTTACGGCAAAATCAATGCAAGAGGATAGGATAGAAGGATTGCAGCTTGGCGCTGATGATTACCTTACCAAGCCTTTCAGCATGGAAGAATTATTGCTTAGGATTAAAGCAATTCTTCGTAGGGCAGATACTGATATTACTATTGACCAGTCAGTTTTTAAATTGGGTGCATATTTATTCGATCATGCTCATCAAACACTTACCATTGGGAAGAATACCCAAAAGCTTACTTCCAAAGAAGCTGACCTTCTGAAAATATTATGTGAAAATATGAATTCTGTTCTCGACAGAACTATTGCGCTTAACAGGGTTTGGAATAACGACAGCTATTTTAATGCCCGCAGCATGGATGTGTATATTGCTAAGTTAAGAAAATATCTGAAAGACGATCCAAGCATTGAATTACTCAATGTTCATGGCGTAGGATTTAAGCTGCTATCCAAATAGCACGAACAATTTAGCCTACTGATCTTATTGATGTAAATCTGGCTCGGCCGATTTAAGATTATCGGCTTTATCTACGATATTCATTTCTTTAATAAGATTTGTAGCACCTGCAAATTTATCAATGATAAATAGCACATAACGGATATCTACACAGATTGTTCGCTGTAGATCCGGATTATAAGCAATGTTATTTGTCATTGCTTCCCAGTTTCCGTCAAAGGCAAGGCCTATCAATTGCCCGTTTCCATTGATGATTGGACTACCAGAATTACCACCTGTAATATCGTTATTGGTTAGAAAACAAACCTTTATGTCACCATTTTCAGCATATTTCCCAAAGTCCTTCTTTTCATATAGTTCTTTCAGCTTTTTAGGAACAATGAATTCTTCATTCAAGGAGTCTTCCTTGTCTATCACGCCTTTTAATGTAGTAAAGAAATCATAATGAACAGCGTCTGCGGGGAAATAATCAAGAATTTTTCCATAAGACATTCTCATAGTTGAGTTGGCGTTTGGATAGAACTTTTTATCAGGATTCATTGCTTTTATACCGGCAATAAACAATCTGTTACCCCTGCTCAACATACTGTTAGCCTCAGTAATTTTTGCACCAATTTCATTATATTTATTTATAACCGATTGCACTATTTTATAACCCGGGTCTTTTTCAAGTATTGATTTCCCAGGCTTTTGAAAGAAAATTCTCAATCTTTTTCTGGTCAGCAAAAATTGATTTCTTAAAAAGATCAGCAGCAAATTGCTTAAAGTCGTTTTTGTATTTTTTAGTGATATCAATAAATACATCTGGGCGGTACTCCAGACTTACATCATTATAAAATAAACCAACCATTGCTGCAAATAGCTTTTGGTCAGTTAGCACGTTATAATCTTTAAAATATTTATCGGTCAATGATTTTAGCGTTGAAATATCTTTGGTTAATTTATCATAATCCGGTTTTTCACTGGTTAAATCTCCATAAAGTGCATCAAACCGGTGAGCATAATTAATTATTTCGCATCCTCGCATCAAACCTTCAAGGAAATACCAGCGAGCCTTTGTATATTTATTCAATTCCTTATAAGCATTGGAAATATCTGTAAGTGCTTCGCCATATTTTGCTTTATTTTCGCTACTCGAATTCACCCATTTTGTAAATGCTTCTTCAATTTCTTTTTTTGAATCATATAGTTTTAACCGGACCAATCCCTTGCTCTGACCAATGTAATATTTCCAATAATTTGCTGCGTTTTCATACTTGGCGGCATATTTTATTTTTACTTCGGGGCTTGCATCCATATCTGCTTTCATAATGGATAGCTTTTCTCCGCGAATTTTAACAATGGAAGGGTTCGACTGCTCTAAAGCGAGGTTCACCCCATAAGATGTAAGGAACCTGTCGGTAGTTCCTGGGTAGCCCAAGACCATAGCAAAATCATTGGTTTTATATCCTGCGATTGAAATGGGCAGAGAATATTTGGGTTTCAAAGGAATGTTATTTTTAGAATATTCTGCTGGTGTTCCATCAGGTGAAGTATAAACCCTGAAAATAGAAAAGTCACCAGTGTGGCGTGGCCACATCCAGTTATCAGTATCACCACCAAAATCACCAATACAAGTCGGGGGGGCACCAACCAGTCGGATATCTTTAAATGTTTCATAAACGAACAAATAGTATTCATTTCCATCAAAAAAACTTTTTATGCTGGCTTCATAGTGAGTATCTTTAACCGCTTCTGCTTTTAATTTGATTGTCATTTCATCCACTTTAGCAGTTCTATCTTTTTCTGACATATTATCGTTCAATTCGCCTAGCATTTTCTGAGTAACATCTTCTATGCGGATCAGGAATGTAACAGTCAAGCCGTCGTTTGATAATTCTTCATTTTTGTTCTTTGCCCAAAATCCATCAGTAAGATAATCCTTGTCAACGGTGCTGTGCGATTGAATAGATGGATAACCGCAATGGTGATTAGTAATCACAAGTCCTTCATTTGAAATTATTTCTCCTGTGCAGCCATTGCCAAACTGAACAATGGCATCTTTCAGGCTGGAATGATTAACGCTGTATATTTCATCTGCCGTAAGATGACACCCCATCTTTTGCATGTCAACATAATTAAGGCGATCAATAAGCAAAGGAAGCCACATTCCTTCATCGGCTTTTACAGGATTGGGTATATTTGCAAAAACTATTAAAGCCGTCAGGACAAAAAGTAATTTTTTTAACATATTTGGATATTTTTAGAATTAACTACGTATAAGTAAATTACTGAATACAAAGTACGAAATATTTAATGAAAATTTAACAATAATTTAAAGGAAATTAGACCTAAGCAAAATCCATTTAGATAAATGAATTGAATCGCACCCTGTATCTACATTTTAGGCCCTATATCATGCGTAATCCATTGATAACACTGTGTTTCCTGCTTTCATTAATTTTGGTCTCCTGCCAGAGCAAAATTAATAGTCGCAGAAATTCATTCGATGGACAAAAAAAAGATGTGACTAATAATCAAAATAACATATACCAGAGAAAATCGGCTAAAGAGAAAGGATATCACAGGCTGAAAAAGAATAAAAACCGTGGAAATCCTTTTTCGAATTATAGTAAGCATGACAGAAGCACTTCTTCTGAACGAAAAGAAAATCCATCAACAGGGACATATGAATACAGTGAAAAACATAAGAAAGTCGTTGGCAAGAAATACTTGATATTCTGGAATAAAAAAGATAAAAGGGACCGGGTGAATTCAGATATCAGGACAGATACCCGGGACAACAACAGTTCGTATGAATATAAACTGAAAAAGAAAAAAGTTGTAAAGAAAAAATTCCTTTTCTTTAAGTGCTATAAACATGAAAAAGAAACTTCAACATTTAGCGGAGGAAGACATGTTTTTCATTTTCATAACAGGACTAGAAAACCCCACAAACATGGACTATTCAGAGGAAGAATGGAAAAGAATCATAAGAATAAAACACTTTCGCCTGAGTTGTTTGATCCTTCAATGAAGATAATAATTTAGGAAAAGCTTAAATGAATTGTTCTCCCTTTTCTATCTTCACATCATTTACAAATTGTCTAATTTGTTGCTCATCAGACATTTTACAAATTAGAAGGATGTTGTCCGATTCAACCACTATACAATCATGAAGTCCCTGCATAAGTACCAGTTTATCGTTAGGCATATTGACAATACAATTTTTCGAATCATATATCATTACATTTTTACCTACAATAGCATTGCCATCCTTGTTTTTATCGCGTATATCATAAAGCGAACCCCAGTACCAAGGTCGGACCAGCCAAAATCGGACTGAAGAACATATACATTATCGGCTTTTTCCATTACACCGTAATCAATGGAAATATTGCGGCAAATAGCATACGTTTTTTTAATAAAGGTTTTCTCTTTAGGAGTATTATACTTATTTAATCCTTCCCTAAATAAGGTGTCAATTTCGGGAAGGTGTTCTTCAAATGCTGCAAGAATAGATTTTGCTTTCCAGATAAAGATACCTGAATTCCATAAGAAATCGCCACTTTTCAAAAACGACTTCGCCATTTCAAGAACAGGCTTTTCGGTAAATGTCTTTACTTTCTTTATTCTGCTATCAGAACATGCCGTTTGCTGATTAAATTGTATATAACCATAACCAGTATCCGGGCGACTGGGTTTTATTCCAAGCGTAAGTAACCAATCGTTATAGGCAGTGCATTTTAATGCCGATTCAACTATTTCAACAAATACATCTTCCTTCAGAATAATATGGTCGGACGGAGCAACTATAACATTGGCTTCCTTATTTTGGCTGTATATTTTATAGCAGGAATAAGCAATACATGGAGCTGTGTTTCTCCTGGCTGGCTCGCAAATTATCTGTTCTTCATTAATACCGGGAATTTGTTCCAGGATAAGTGGTTTATATAAATCGTTGGTAACGATATAAATGTTTTCCTTTTTACAGACTTTCCTGAACCTGTCGTAGGTTTGTTGAATGAGTGTTTGCCCTGTTCCAAGAATATCTATGAACTGCTTAGGGTGGGCTGTTCTGCTGATGGGCCAGAAGCGCGTACCCACTCCACCTGCCATTATAACACAATAATCATTTTTGTTCATCACAAAAAACCTTTTAAATAGTTGGCAAAAGTATAAAAATAAAAAAACGTAGAGAAAATTAAATGTAATTTATCTAGTAAAGCTACTTTCATGCTATGCTAAATTAATAAAAGTTTATGAGTTATATTGTGAATAAGTCAGCTAGTTTTCAGTTTAATTGTTTGATTATTCGTTACTTTACCGGTTTAGTTTTGTCGTTGAAAACATGAAATTAAACATTTGTTTCAAATTGTTTTATTTGTTTATACTTGCATTATTAAAATTTTCCGCCTAATAGGAATTATTACAATAAAATCAATTGCTTCAAAGCATTAACTTAAAGCAATAGATGATAATTATAATATCAAAATGAATTTCCAAATGCAGGAAAGAAAAACTAATAGATAACTAAATGATTTAACCCATGAAAAAACTGTTTTTATTTATTATTCTTTGTTTTGGATTTACTTTTCTTGATGCCCAAATTACTATTGATGAGGCAAATAATGAAAAAATATCTGACGGGCTAAGCAGCTATACAGAAATAGTTCCAGTTTGCAACCAGGCTATAGCGCTTAATCCAAATAATGCCGAGGCTTACATCAACCGCGGCGCCGACAGGTATAAGATACGTCATTACGATGACGCCATAGCAGATTATGATAAAGCAATAGAACTTGACCCGAAAAATGCTGAAGCATATTGTCTTCGCGGTTTGGCCAGGCATTATCAGGGGGATAAAGAAGGAGCTTGTTACGACTGGAATAAAGCTGGCGAATTGGGTTTTAACAATGCTTACATCAATATTAAAGAATACTGCAACTAAATTCTTCTTTAATATTTCCTGACAGGCAGATAATATAAGAGTTGTTTGCCTCTTTCTACTTAGTTCTTCTCTTTTTCCAGTTCAAAATTTGATTAACTTTACCCCCTTCTATACCTTATTTTAACTTACATGCCTGAACAAAAGAAACTCTTTCTACTTGATGCCATGGCGCTAATTTATCGTGCGTATTTCGCCATGAATAAAAACCCGCGCATCACTTCCAAGGGACTGAACACCTCTGCCATACTTGGTTTTGCCAATACACTGTTTGAGGTTTTGAAAAAGGAACAACCCACTCATATTGCGGTAGCTTTCGATTCGAGGGAACCCACAGTGCGTCATGATGATTTTACCGAGTACAAAGCCCACCGCGAAGCCATGCCCGACGACCTTGCTACTGCTATCCCTTATATTATACAGCTTATTGATGCATTTAATATTCCCGTAATTTTTTCCGAAGGCTATGAAGCCGACGATATTATAGGAACACTTGCAAAAAAGGCGGAACAGGAAGGATTTCAAATTTACATGATGACATCCGATAAGGACTTTGGCCAGTTGGTTTCCGAAAATATATTCGTGTACCGGCCCGGCCGTATGGGCGATAAAGCCGAAGTTCTCGGGGTGAAGGAAGTTTGTGCTAAGTTCGGCATCAGGCGTCCTGAGCAGGTTATAGATATGCTTGGGCTTTGGGGTGATGCTTCCGATAACATTCCTGGTATTCCAGGTGTAGGCGAAGTTACTGCAAGGAAATTGCTTGAAGAATACGACAGCCTCGAAAACCTTATTGCTCAATCAGCGTATATAAAAAACCCCAAGCTGAAAGAAAAAGTGATACAATATGCCGACCAGGCAGTGTTTTCGAAGAAACTTGCAACTATCATTCTTGATGTACCTGTTGAATTAGATGAACATAGATTAATAAGGAAGCATCCTTGCGAAGCCAAACTCAGGACTTTGCTTGATGAACTTGAATTCAGAAATTTTGCACAAAGGGTGTTTACTGAATTATCTTTAAAACCTGCCGAAGAAAGACAAGCTCAATCAACATCAACGGATCTCTTTGTTGCCAAAGAGGAAGTTGCCGACGAAGTAATTGAAAAAAAAGATATACATACCACACCTCATGAATATGTTCTGGTTGATACTCCTGAAAAGCGGAAGAATTTGCTTTTGCTTCTAAAGCAACAAATATCATTTTGCTTTGATACTGAAACTACAGGACTTGATTCGCATGAATCTGAACTTGTGGGTATGTCATTTTCTTTTTACAAACATAAAGCATACTATGTTCCGGTACCCGACAATTATCATGATGCACAACAACTGGTAAGCGAATTCAAAGAAATATTTGAAGATGCAGGGATTGAAAAAACAGGTCAAAATATTAAATTCGATATTGCTATTTTAAAGTGGTATGATATTGATGTAAAGGGAACGCTATTTGATACCATGCTTGCGCATTACCTTATTCAGCCCGATATGCGCCACGGCATGGATGTGCTGGCTGAAAGTTATCTTCACTATAAGCCTGTGCCTATTGATAATCTTATAGGTAAAAAAGGGAAAGAACAGCTTTCCATGCGCATGGTTCCTTTTGAAGAAATAAAGGAATATGCTGCCGAAGATGCCGATATCACGTTGCAATTAAGAACAGTGTTCGAACCTATGCTTTCTGAAAGCAGCACACGACAACTGTTTGATGAGATTGAAATGCCACTTGTTCCTGTTCTGGCATCTATGGAAGCCGAAGGAGTGAAGATTGATATAAAGGCATTGAATGATTATTCGGCACAGTTGGAGCTTGAAATTCAGGAGCTGACAAAAGAAATTTATGCGCTTGCAGGAACTGAATTCAACATATCTTCACCTAAACAACTGGGTGAAATACTCTTTGATAAACTTGTGATTACTGAAAAAGCAAGACTTACAAAAACAAAGCAATATTCCACGGGAGAAGATGTTCTGCAGAAACTGGTGAATAAACATCCTATAATTCAGCATATTTTGGATTACCGTTCACTCACCAAGTTAAAATCTACTTATGTTGATACGCTTCCAAATCTTGTAAGTAAGCGGACAGGAAGAATACACACTTCATACAACCAGGCAGTAGCTGCAACAGGCCGTTTGAGTTCTAATAATCCAAACTTGCAGAACATACCGATACGCACTGAAAGGGGGCGTGAAATAAGAAAATCATTTGTACCGCGTAATGATAAATATACGCTGCTATCTGCTGATTACTCACAAATAGAACTTCGCATCATTGCTGAATTAAGCGGTGATGCCGGTATGAAGGAAGCATTTCAAAATGGATTGGATATCCATGCTGCTACTGCTGCCAAAGTGTTCAAAGTTCCCCTTGAAGGAGTAACGAAAGAAATGCGTCGTAATGCAAAAGCTGTTAATTTCGGTATAAGTTATGGTATGAGTGCTTTTGGGCTTGCTGAAAGACTTGGCATATCAAGGAAAGAAGGTGCTGCAATTATCGACGAATATTTCAAGCAGTATTCGTCAATTAAAACATATATGGAAGAAACCATAGGTTTTGCCCGTAAACATGGTTATGTAGAAACAATGAAAGGCCGGCGGAGATATATCAACAATATTAATTCTTCCAATTCAGTTGAGCGTGGTTATGCTGAAAGAAATGCCATTAATGCACCGATACAAGGTTCTGCCGCTGACATGATAAAAATAGCCATGATAAATGTTTTTGAAGCTATGCGAAAAGAGAATCTACTTTCAAAAATGATCATGCAGGTGCATGATGAGCTTGTTTTCGATGTTCATAAAGATGAAATAGAAATCGTAAAACGGCTTGTACTTGATAATATGAAGCATGCTATTGATATGAGCATTCCAATAGAAGTGGAAATGAATTTTGGTGAAAATTGGTTGGAAGCTCATTAATAAATAACTCAAATGCAGTAAAATTTGATTTTGGAAGTGAAAATATCATCTGGTGCAGACGCAATTGTTACTGGTGCAACTGCACGAGTTACTGGGGACATCGCACCTGTCACTGGGGTCGTTGCACCAGTTACTGAGGTCATCGCACCAGTTACTGAGGTCGTTGCACCAGTTACTGGGGTCATCGCACGAGTTACTGGGGTCATCGCACTAGTCACTGGGGTCATCGCACTAGTCACTGGGGTCATCGCACGAGTTACTGAGGACATTGCACCAGTTACTGAGGACATTGCACCAGTTACTGGGGTCATTGCACCAGTTACTGGGGTCATCGCACCAGTTACTGAGGACGATGCACAAGTTTCTGGAAATATATTCCCAGTTACTAAACCCTCCTTACCACATGAAAATAAAGCTGGTTGTGTCTGTGCATCAATAGAATGCTGACTGCCAGCTATAGACAGAACGCAAGGTATAATCCAACTAATAATTTAGAGAAAGTATTCCATTTGCTAACATCAGTTAACATTAGTGCATTACATAATAAAAAAACCGGATAATTATTATCCGGTTTTTTTGTGAGAATAGTAATTTTAGTTGAATACCCATCCTGAGCCAGGTACAAGGTCATTAATAGTTCTTAAATATAATTCATAGCCTTTGTAATTTGTAAGAATTCCAATGGCATTTCCTTTACCTGAAGGAACAGTATCAGCAGAGAAATTTGCATATTTACTTGTATATACCGTGATAGAATTACCTGGATTATCATAGAGCAAAAGACTCGTATTATTTGCTGTTTGCGGTGCAAATATCTGTCCGGCAGGAACCACAAAATGCATAGTGTTAAATTGTACCAGCATATCTATATTTGAAGAATCTTGTGTCGCAGCTAATGTTGCCATAGACAAAACCTTTGGCGCTGGTGGGCTTCCTGGTAAACTATCCGGAAAGAGATAGGAATTAAAATAAACAGGGGGTATTTTTTGCAATGTTCCATTATTAGCTGATCCATTATAACAACCTAACTGAACAGCGCCTCCATAACTCCCTAAATACAAACGACTACTACCCCCCCCACAATTAATGAATATTCTTTGACCTATCCTGTATTGGGTGTATAGATCGCTTCCATTCAGCAATACTTCAATCCCGGCAGTACTATCCTGGATCACTATTTCCTCATAATAATTACCCGACTGATCATCTGCAACTACCACACCCTCAATAATAACATTGGTGGGAATTGAATATAACAGCCCGCCAAACTTGTACGATTTTTTTAGCTGCTTAATTGTTGTATTTGCTTTAAGTGAAGAATGCGGAATTGTAAAAGCAGGAGCTTTAAATTTTTCTTTTACACAACCATAATAGAAAATGATTCCTGTTAGGATGAAAAGAATGGTTAATATCTTGCTGAATTTATTCATATTGTTAATTTTATATAATTGTATACTGTATTGTAATGAGGGTTTTAGTAACTAGTTAAATCCTTTAAGGTCTGCCAGATCTCTGATAGTTAGCTGCCATTTTGTATTATAAACTGATAGTATTGCCGTTACAGAGCCAACACCTCCGGGAACAAGACTTGCTGCAAAAGGACAATACTGGCTGGAACTTGTGTACACTTCAACTGCATTCCCACTTGCATCATCCAAATATCTTCCCTCTGCTGTGGTAGGTAATGCCCAAGGCTGCCCAACAGAACCCGATTCGAAGTGCACATTATTTAATTGCACAAGCATACTCATGTCCGATTTGGAAAACGTTGGGATAGTTACCACTATTGGTGCCGGTGGATTTTGCTTGTAACCGTCAAGGAAAAAATGTGAGCTGATAAGATTTGCTGGAATCTGACCAATAGCTCCACTAACATTATAACCCAGCTCCGGCAATGAGTCGTAATTACCAAAATACAACCCCTGGCATTTTATATAAACTGTTTGTCCAACCATATACGTATTATAAAGAGGACTTTGATTTAGCCCTATATAAATACCTCCTGTAGCATCTTCAATGTAAAGCGCTTTATAAATATTTCCTGATGAATCGTTTGCAACAACTTGCCCGCCAATTATAATATTTTGGTTTATTAAACCAAAACCACCCATAGGATCAATCGTATTTTTATAGTATTGATTAAACTGTGCGATGGTCATGTTTGGAGAAAAACCCGGATTGGGAGGAGGTGGAACATCAAAGCCGCCTTCTTTTATGCAACTTGTGAGGAATGTTATTCCTGTTAACAGGAATAATCCAATTATAATTTTATTGAGTTTGTTCATATTTTAAAATTTATATTTTAAAAATCATCCTATGTTTATCCATTAAATCCTTATTGAGGCAGTTAAGAAGAATGTTCTTCCCAGCCCATAAAAATATTTTGGGGGAAATTTATTAAGATTGTGTCCTTCAAAATCGTAACGCATTTGTTCATAACCATTAACTATCAAATCCTGATTGTTCAGAATATTTTTTACGCTAAAGTTAATACTGATAAAGTATGATTTTACCCTAAAGGATTTTCCAACAGACAAATCAATGGTATATCCGCCTTTTAATTTTTGTTGCTGTGTGATAGCCTTGAATAAAGAATCGGTAGGCATTAAACCGGAAACAGCACCGGTGGTCCTTCTTTCGGGATCAAAATCAAGATACATTTTATCAAAATAATTAAAATTTGCATTAACATGCCATTTGTGCTGGTTGGAATATTTAATCCCAATCGAACCTGCATCCTGAGGCGTGCCACTAACATAGAAATTTTTCTGGTAAATTGTTGTAGTTGTATCTGGACTTGAACCGTTCTCAACGGATTTATGCGCGATTGGTTCAGATGTATAACGGTAATTGCCAAGATTGCCTACAGCAACAGCACTGAAATTGCTGTTTATTTTATATTCTGCACCTAATTCAAAGCCCTGGTAAGTTTTATTGATTCCTGTTTCGGTTAAATTTACATAGGAATCTACATCATCATCAAAATAACTCATCTCATCAGTAAGGTGCTGGGAAATAGTTTCATATGCAGTAAGGCGGGCGTTAAACTTAGATGCTTTATAAACATAACTAATGTCACCTGATAGTGTAGTACTATTCCTTAAATTGGGGGTGATAATATTCTTGATTTCCGGATCAATAAAAGATGTACTTATTGATGGAGGGTTGGTCAAATAGCCAATATTACCAACAATGTAATTATGCCCTGTGATCTTATATGTTGCCCCTGCTTTAACACCATAATTCAAAAAGGATTCCATTGGTGATTTGCCTAATGAACTATCTGGAGCGCGGCCATTCTGCATATTTCCATTTCTCCAGAACTCGTCATAATTGGCATTGGCAGCTACAAAATACTCCAGGTTGTTATAGGTAAAATCAGCCTGACCCCATAATAAGCCTGTATTTTTATAAATATCATAATCATATCCGAAAACATCACCTTGGTGTATAACCTTATTTGGGTTTCTCAAATCGTTTTGGATAATTGTTGGGTTACCCGGGAAATCCTGTTGCGCATATTGATCAATATCAACCCAATAATTTCCGCCTAAAAGATCGTTTACCACCTGGTAACAATGGGCATAATAACTACTGAGTTCAATTCCTGCTGTAATGTCAATATGGTCATTATATTGATAATTAAGATTCGAGCTTAAACTTAATTGTTTATGGTCAATCCTTCTTTCTTCAACCATATAGCTTGCCTGAGCTCCTACTGCGTTATCAAGTGCATTTGCTTTGTACAAATTGTTCCAATTAATCTGTCCTGCAGTGTCGCTTTTCCATGCATTAGTAATGGTATTAACAATATTCTGATCAGGAGCAGTGGTGAGGTCCTGATTTGTTTGCCAGCTTGGTAAATACTTATAATAATCGGGGTTAGGAACAGGCGCATTATACCAGTTCAATGCAGTATTGCTGTTTCTTCCAAAAGAAAATCCAAGGGCATTAGTAAGTTTTGTTTTTTTATTTATTTCCAGGTAATGATTCAATAAAGCCAATGGTTCGTGAATATTTTTAACTCTTGCATTTCTCTTTGCTCCATCCTGATACCCCCAATCAGGATTATAATAATGTGTCCCGGCCAGATCATAACATTCTTCGGTTGCAGCAGCCTGCATTCCTCGTTTAGCAGGAGAGCCTACAATTGTAAGCGCTAAACTATTCTTTTCATTAAGTTTCTTTTCGGCTGCGCCAAAATACGACCAACCGTCAAAGAATGTTCCGGCAGCATAACCTTCCTGCGATTCGCGGCGAGATCCACTGAAAGCAAAAGCCCAATTATTTTTCATCATTCCCGTTGCGTAAGTGTAGGATAACCGATGTGTATATGAAACGTCTGAATAAGAATACGACAATTTATCCTGTTTTCCGAAAAGGGATGCTCTTGTAAGGATATCTGTAGTTCCGCCAACTGCCCCGAATGAAAAACCTGAAAGAGACAGTCCGTTAGCTACTTCCGTTTTATTTGTTACATCGCTTAAGCCGCCCCAGTCAGACCATGAAGGACGACCTGTTTGAGCATCATTGGTGCGAATACCATCCATATAAACAAGTGCATTTTCGGTTTCATAGCCTCGAATACGGAAGTATCCAGCGCTTAAAGCATTGCTTGCTGTTGACACAAATACATCGTTGGAAGAATGTAATAAACCGGCTATATTCTGATCCTTGGCATTATCATCAAAATCAAGTGATAAAAGATTAATTTCTGAAATACCATTCACAGAAGAATTATAAAAATCGACCGCTTTCATTCTGAATGCGCCCAACTTTGTTTCGCTGCCTGAAACATCTATATTTGAAGTCTGTGATTCGTAACCATCAATTGAAATAGTAATGTTTGCTTTACCCAGAGGTATCCCGTTTAATTCAAAATTACCATTGGTATCGGTTTTGCTCTGTAAATCGCCAATTTGAATGGTAGCTCCTGAAATTGGTTTTCCGCTTTCGGTGCCCAAAACAGTCCCGGTTACTTTTGAATTTTGTGCCCGCACAATAACGGCTGTTGTTAGTAAAATGAATAAAATAAACAATCGCTTCATTATGTAAATATTTAGTTAATTTTTTGGTGAAAAGTAGGCAAAGATATAATATATTGTTAAAAAATAAACAATATGCATTTAAATTCTTTGTTAAGTTTCGCTGATAACCTATAAAACACTATTTCAATAGATTTTAATATTGAAATAAAGCTGGCGTTGAAAAAAAGAATAGCCGATGGAATATATTATTCGGTGATTACAATATCTGTTTGAGTTAATTTAACTGTTTTTCAAAGAAGAATGAGAAGCTGAGTAGCGTTTTGATTGGTAATAATATTCCCTTACTCAATGACGGGCATATATAAATCTATTATCAATGTTCTATTTTTCATTGATAGTGTCAGTTCTATTTACAAATCAAATAATATTATATTTGCAAACATAATTTGTACTATGAGAAAGATATTATTACAGTCATCAATAGCGCTTATTGCTTTTATTTGCTGGATACATGTTTCAGCGCAGGATAAAACATTCAAGGTTGGGTGTGTTGCTTTTTACAACTGCGAGAATTTTTACGACACCATTAATGACCCTTTAACAAATGACGATGATTATACTCCCGATGGTATTTGCAGATGGACATCTGAGCGCTATTGGAAGAAAGTTGACCATATTTCAACCGTTATTTCGCAGATAGGCGATGAACTGGTTAAGGGGGGGCCTGTTATTATGGGTCTTTCTGAAATTGAAACAAGGGGCGTGTTGGAAGACTTGGTAAATGCACCTGCATTAAGACCATCCCATTACGGAATAGTGTATTATAAATCGCCTGATAAAAGAGGAATTTGTGTTGCTTTATTATATCAGAAGGATCATTTTATGCTTATAAATTCAAAGGCGGTTCCTCTTTCCATTAAAGATAAACCTGATTTTAAAACACGAGATCAACTGGTAGTTTATGGCAAATTCGACGGGGATCCTATGTATTTTATTGTTAACCATTGGCCGTCGCGTTATGGTGGTGCAGAAAAAAGCGCTCCGGTGAGGAATGCAGCAGCTGATTTAACAAGATCTATTGTTGATTCGATTCAAAAAATAGATTCTACAGCAAAAATAATTGTTATGGGCGATCTGAATGATGATCCTAATAACGAGAGTATAGTGAAACACTTAAAAGCCAAAGCCAAAATAAATGAAGTTGGCAAAAAAGATTTGTTTAATCCCATGTATCATATGTTTAAGAAAGAAGGTATCGGATCACTTGATTATGCTGGTAACTGGGATTTGTTTGACCAGATAATGCTTACTGGGAACCTAATTGGTGAAGATAAATCAACTTATAAATTTTACAAAGCCAACGTCTTTAACAAGAAAACATATTTGTTCCAGCAGGATGGACCATATAAAGGATCTCCGCTTAGAACATATGCCGGTGGCGCTTATTTAGGAGGTTACTCTGATCATTTGCCGGCTTATATTTTCCTGATTAAGCAAAAGTAAATTATAGGATTAATTAGGGTTTCATTTCTAAAAAATTCCGTTAATTTTTTATTCTTTCACCCCCATTGGTTGTTTTTAAAATACAGCCTTCGCTACCTACTGTGTACCCTGTATTCAAATCATTAAAAAAAACCGAATTAAAGTCTCCACCCGTAACACCAGGCTGTACTTCCCAGTTATTCCCTCCGTTTTTTGTTTTTAATATTTTGCCCTCGTCGCCTACAGCATAACCGATGCTTTCATTCAAAAAATAAACAGAATACAAATCAACCGTGGCATTACTTATCTGCATTGTCCACGAATTTCCGCCATTTGTTGTCTTCAAAATGGTTCCGTCGTTTCCAACAGCGTAGCCTGAATTCACATTCGTAAAATAAACCGATTTTAAGTTTTTAGTTATTTCGCATGATTGGTTAATCCAGTTATTGCCATTGTCAGCTGTTTTGAGAATACATCCGTTTGTTCCAACGATATATCCTACGGCCGGATTTACAAAGAAGACAGAATATAAAATATTGGAAGATGTTTTCTTTTGCATGATCCATTTATTTCCACCATCAGATGTTTTTAAAACAATTCCGGCTTCACCCACTACAATCCCATTATTAACATCAGTAAAATATACCGAGAATAGCTTAACTTCAACCCCTTTTGTCAACACAGTCCAAGTGATTCCGCCGTTTGTTGTTTTTAATATAGTTTCATTATCGCCAACTGCATAGCCTGTGTTTGTGTCTGCAAAGTAAACGGATCTTAAATTTTCGGAAGTTCCGCTAATCTGCAATATCCAGCTTTCCCCGCCATTTATTGTTTTCAAGATACTCCCAAAATCTCCTACACAATAACCAGTATTTATACTGGAAAAGAATACAGCATTTAAACTCCTGTTACATCCGGTAGTAACAGGCCACCAGCTTTTACCTGCGTCAACAGTCCTGATAATGGTGCCCCCATCTCCTACGGCATAACCAATATTGATATTAATAAAACAAACTGAATTAAGACTTTTCGGTGTACACCTGGGTTTAGACACCCAGCTTATTCCCCCGTTTGTTGATTTTAAAATAGTTCCAGATTCCCCTACAGCATATCCATTATTCTCATCAGTAAAATAAAGAGAAAATAATCCATTACTGCAATCAGTATTTTGAGCTATCCATGTATCACCGCCATCACTTGTTTTTAATACGTTTCCTGAACCTGTAGCTATATATCCTGTTTTTTCGTTAAAGAAAACCACAGATTCAGAATTTGCAGTACCATTATCTGATAGGCTAACCCAGGTGCTTCCTCCATCGCTGGTTTTTAGTAAAGTGCCCTTTTCACCAGCGATAACACCTCTGGTGGTGCTTGAAAAAGAAACAGAATATAACTGATTCTTTGTACCACTCTCTGTTATGCTCCATGTGTTTCCCCCGTCAATGGTCTTTAATATGGTGCCTTTATTGCCGACAGCATATCCATTATTGGCATCACTGAAGAAAACAGAGTTTAACTGATTTTTTGTGCCGCTTTCCTGTAACGCCCAGTTTGTTCCTGTGTCAATAGTCTTTAATATAATGCCAGCTTCACCAACTATAAAACCATTATTGGCATTGGTAAAATAAATTGAACGAAGATTATGTGTGGTTCCACTTGCTTTCAGAGTCCACTTGATGCCACCATCTGTTGTCTTTAAAATTGTTCCGAAATCACCAACAGCTAAGCCTGTATTAGTATCGATAAATTTCACCGAATGTAGAGAACTACCCTGTGGTAAAGGATTTTGCCAAAACCATTGAGCATTTGCAAAGCTGAGTATGTTGGCAAACACTATAACCAATATAACTATCTTCTTCATATCTTATCTTAATTCTATTACACAAACAGCCTTTAGAACTCTTGCTTTATTAAATTTTAGCTGGCAAAGATATATAATTGACTAGGCTATGTCAAGCGATATATTGAAAATTTGATTTTCATAAGGCAATTCATGTTTGATACAAATGAAAAAATGATTAATAGGTCAATTAGGGGAACAATCTTAACGCTCTTTTGATAAGTATTTTAACTATTCAATAAAAATTTGGCCTCATTTTTGATTAGGGTAAAATAACCTATTTAAAATTTACAAAAATGAAAACAACTATAAACAATCTTCACAATGCAGGAAGCAAAGTTGAAGAAACATCAAAAAAACCCGGAACAAGTAAGGTCATAAAAATTGTGCTTGTTGCGTTTGTATTATCATGTATGACTATTATGTCTTCCAATGCAGCAACAGTTTCTGCTGCCAGTCCCTTAGATTATCATCATGGTGGCCACGGACATGTCTTTTTCGGTCCCGGATGTTTGTTCCCCTGTTGCTTTGGCTTCGGTTGCTGGGGATATCACAGGTATCATGGTGGTCATGACTTTTATGGCGATCACGGTGGTTATGGATATCATGGCGGCCATGGTGGTCCTCATTAATTCTTCAGCAGGTTTCGCTTTTGATTACTTATGTCATCAAAGGAAGGAAGATACTAATTCATTATTCTCCGAAAGTATTCTTTTCGTTTCCCTGTAACCTAATTCATATATTTCGCTGATCTTGGCAATGTCAAGCAGCCTGTATTTATCAAGTCCCACCGGTTCAATAAACAAATCACATTTTACTTTTTTGGTTAGGTGAGTTGAAAAGCTAAGATGAAAAGAACGTTCGGCCAGGCTCATAATACTGTTGAATTCCTCAATGTAACCAAAGGGATTAACATGGACACCAATTAAATATTCACATTTATTTACAATAGGCTCAATAGGAAAGTTGTTAAGCACACCACCATCAACAAAAATATTATTCCCGATTTTTACCGGAGTAAATAATATAGGCACAGTAGATGATGCCAAAACAGGCTTTTGCAAATCTCCTTTATCAAAATAAACAGGTATACCGTTATTCATATCTGTTGCAACCACCGTTAAAGGAATAATAAGTTTTTCGAATGTTTTAGCCCTTAAATTCTGAGAGAGTATCTCTGCAAGTCCGGTCATTTTCAGCAATCCCCTTTTGGGTAAAATGATCTCAACATATTTGAAAATCTTCTTTTGTGAAAAGAGACACAAGATTTCATCTGGAGAATGTCCATCCGCATATAATGCTCCTGTCATAGCGCCTGCACTAACACCTGAAATAACATCAGGATAAATACCAGCTTCATTTAAGGCTTTCAATGCCCCTATATGTGCAAAACCTCTTGCACCGCCTCCACTTAAGACCAGACCAATTTTATATCGTTTATTTTTTTTAGCCACTATAAGGGTTTAATAAAGCTGATTAATTAATTCAGGACTAAAGTCCTTTACCCATAATGTTTGTATAACCCCAGACTTAAGTCTGGGGTTAATAAAAATCATTTTATTCAGGGCTTTAGCCCTGATGCTTATGTAAATGTTATAATTTTAAAAACAAATATACGATATAATTTCACTACCAAAATCAACAATATGGTTTTGGTGAAAAATAATATCTTTTTATTTACAGGAAAAATAAATTTAGTAGTTTAGAGCACTCAAAAATAATATTATGTCAGATCAATTACCAGAAACTAAAAGTTTGCCCGAAAACGCGTACCGCGAATTAAAACAGGGTGAAGAGTATAAACCTGTAATGCCAGCTAACCAGTTGTTTCCAGAAGTTACGTTGTGGTCTGTTGGAATGGGATTACTTATGGCGCTGATATTTTCCGCCGCCGCCGCTTATTCAGGATTGAAGATCGGACAGGTGTTTGAAGCTGCCATCCCTATTTCAATTATCGCCGTAGGTGCATCAACAGCAGTACGCAAAAAGAATGCTTTGGGACAGAATGTGATCATCCAGTCAATAGGTGCATGCTCGGGAGTTATAGTTGCCGGAGCGGTTTTCACTATCCCCGGTTTATATATACTCCAAAATAAGTTTCCTGAAATACAAGTTGATTTCTGGCAGATATTCTTTTCGTCACTGCTTGGCGGGTGCTTAGGTATCCTTTTCCTTATACCTTTCAGGAAATACTTTGTGAAAGATATGCACGGACAACTTCCTTTTCCTGAAGCCACTGCAACAACAGAGATCCTTATGACCGGCGAAAAAGGCGGTTCTCAGGCGAAACTTCTTATCATTAGCGGATTGATTGGTGGTTTGTTTGATTTTGTTTTTACTTATTTAAAACTCTGGAGCGAAGTGTTTACAACTCGCGTATTGCCTCTTGGCACTGCTCTGGCAGATAAAGTAAAAATGGTTTTTAAATTCAATGTGAGTTCTTTGATATTTAGTTTTGGATACCTTGTTGGGTTAAGGTATTCTCTTATCATTACCGTTGGTTCTCTTTTATCATGGCTTGTTTTTATTCCTCTCATCAATGAAGTTGGAAATATAGTAGCGGCTAACGGTGGCGTTAATCCTTTCGCTGCCATGTCTGCTGAAATGATATTTAAATTATATGTACGTCCTATAGGTATTGGAGCTATAGCAATGGCAGGACTTATAGGGATAATCAAATCATCGGGAGTTATTGGTGGTGCATTTAAACTGGCCTTCGGTATAGGTTCAAAAAGCCATGAAGAAGCAAAAGTGGAACGCACACAAAAGGATATTAAAATGTCGTTTGTAATGTTGTTCCTGCTTTTAACACTGGTTGCCGTTTTCTTATTCCTTATATTTGGTGTTCAGGTTACATTCGTTCAGGCCATTGTTGCACTTGTTACCATTCTCATCATCTCATTCCTTTTCACAACAGTGGCTGCCAACGCAATTGCTATAGTTGGCTCTAACCCTGTATCCGGCATGACTTTGATGACATTGATTTTGTCCTCTGTTGTTCTTGTTTCAGTCGGATTAAAAGGATGGCATGGAATGGTAAGTTCTCTCATCATTGGTGGTATTGTTTGTACAGCTCTTTCAATGGCAGGTGGTTTTATCACTGACCTTAAGGTTGGATATTGGCTGGGTACAACACCTCAGAAACAACAGTCATTTAAGTTTCTTGGCACACTTGTTTCTGCAGCTACAGTGGGATTTGTAATTTACATTTTAAGTCAGGTGTTTGGATTTGTTCAAACTCCTGCACATCCAAATCCAATGACAGCGCCACAGGCAAATGCCATGGCTGCTATTATTGAGCCTTTAATGTCGGGCGGAGGAGTTAGCTGGGTATTACTTGGAGTTGGAGCTGTTATTTCAATTCTGATGAACTGGTTGGGAATATCGCCTCTTGCTTTTGCATTGGGAATGTTCATACCGCTTGATCTTAATACGCCTCTTGTTGTTGGTGGTTTGCTGAATCATTGGTTCATGAAGAGTTCCAAGAACGAGAAACTTGCAAATGCACGCACTAATCGTGGTATTTTGATTGCTTCAGGATTTATTGCAGGTGCTGCTTTGTTTGGTGTAATTGGCGCTGTAATTCTGTTTATCACCGGAAGCGAAGATTCACTTAACCTTGTTAACTGGGATAAAATTGCCAATGGTGAAACTATTTCTGAGATACTGGCGTTCTTTGCTTTTGCACTTTTGATCTGTTACTTTATTTGGGAGTCATTCCGTGCAAAAGAAAATGATTAATGTTTTTGTTTATCAAAATTTATAAAGTTGTTTAAATTTGATGAATATTGATTTTCAACATTGCCCCAAATAATATTGTCATGCTGAGGAGCGAAGCGTCTCGAAGTATGACATACGTTAGTCCCACTTCGAGACGAGGCATTGCCTCTCCTCAGTGTGACCGCAACTTTAGTGTTTGAAGGCAAATAAACATACTCTGTTATCTCTGTGGTTAAACTTTAAAAACAAAAAACTATGAAAAAAGAAATTTTAAACAGGTTTTTGAAATACATAAAAATCGAAACAACGTCTGATGAAGAATCTCAGACCTACCCCAGCGCTAAAAGGGAGTTCGACCTTGCAAAAGTACTGCAGGAAGAAATGATCGCAATGGGTTTGAAAGATGTGAGCCTTGATGAACATTGTTACCTCATGGCTACTTTGCCCGCCAATACTACTAAAAAGATCCCTACTATCGGGTTCATTGCCCACATGGATACCAGTCCGGATATGTCGGGTGCTAATGTGAACCCGCAGATATTCGAGAATTACAATGGTAAGGATATTGTGCTGAATAAAGCAAAAAATATCATTCTTAATATTAAAGAGTTTCCCGAACTGCTCGAATACAAAGGACAAACTATTATTGCTACAGATGGCAATACCTTGCTTGGCGCTGACGACAAAGCAGGCGTTGCCGAAATTATGACTGCCGCAAAATATTTAATTGACCATCCTGAAATTAAACACGGCACCATTAAAATTGGCTTTACACCTGATGAAGAAATAGGTCGTGGTGTTGACAAATTTGATGTAAAGAAATTCAATGCTGAGTTTGCTTACACCCTTGATGGCGGCGGCGTTGGAGAACTTGAATATGAAAACTTTAATGCAGCGCATGCAAAAGTAATATTCAATGGAAGGAACATCCACCCGGGTTATGCCAAAGATAAAATGATAAACGCCATGCTCATCGCCATGGAGTTCAATACTATGCTGCCGGTTAATGAAAGACCAGAATTCACGCAGGATTACGAAGGCTTCTATCACTTAATTAAAATGGAAGGCAGTGTTGAAAATGCCAGCATACAATACATTATCCGCGACCACGACAGGGCTAAATTTGAAGCAAAGAAAGTGTTCATACAACAAACTGTTGATTATCTGAACAAGAAATACCGTGAAAATACTGTTGTACTTGAATTAAAAGACCAGTATTTTAACATGCGCGAGCAGGTGGAAAAAGTTTTTCATGTAGTTGAAACTGCCAAGAAAGCTATGGAGGAAGTTGGCGTAATACCTAAAGTTGTTCCCATACGCGGCGGCACTGATGGCGCAAGACTCTCTTATATGGATCTCCCCTGCCCTAATATATTTGCAGGCGGACATAACTTCCATGGAAAGATGGAATATGTGCCAGTTGAAAGCATGGTAAAAGCTGTAGAGGTTATTCTGAAGATAGTGGAACTGTATTCGAAATAGAGTTCTGAGTCTTTGCTTAATTAATTTTAATAACAGATTCTTAAGACAAATCGCAAAGTAATGAAACGTCAATAGAAAAAAGAACTAAAATGAAAAGGGTTCAGAAATATTCTGAACCCTTTGTGTTTTTAGCTGTTTTTTACAATTTTCTTTAGAACACTACCTTGATCATTAAAGATTTTTAAATAATAAACACCTGCCGGTAACTGTGAAATGTTTATGCCAGTAGATTCCCTTATTATATTCTCTGCATATATTGATTTTCCGAATCCATCATATAGTTCTACCTGATATTTCTGATTGATATCTTCAATCTCAATATTGATAAAATCTGTTGCAGGATTAGGATAAACTACAACATCCAACGATTCTCCATTTCCCAGTGTATTTAAAATGCCAGTGATAGTAATACCTATATTATTGGAAGTATTAGAAGAGCATCCGTTAATAGTTGATATGACATAATAATTGGCGCTTGTAGTGAAAATATAGTATGGATTTGTTGCTCCAGTTATTTCCCCATTCGAATTATACCATTGATTTCCATAAGATGCATTAGAAATCAGGGAGTCACCATCTATTGATATGACTGGAGTTTGTGGTATCGGTTTTACTGTAACTGTGGTGCTGTCGCTTGCAGAACAACCGTTATCATTCATTACAGTGACAGTATAAGTTTGAGTTGAATTCGGAACAAAAGCTATCCCCTGTGTTACTCCGTTGCTCCACTGATAAGATGTACCTCCTGTAGCATTGAGCACAACGGATGAACCGGCGCAGACAGATTGGTTGCTTCCTGCATTTGCTGTTGGCAAAGGATTAACTGTAACTGTAACACTGCTTGTTGTTGAACAACCGCTTGAATTTGTAATGGTACAAGTATACGTTTGAGTAGTAGTTGGATAAAACGGCACATTTTGATATACACCACAACACCACTGATAATAATCATCTCCTGTAGATGTAAATACTACCGGGGAGCCTACACAAACAGACAGATCGTCCCCTACATTGGCAGTTGGCAAAGGATTAACAATTACTGTGACACTGTCTGTTGCAGAACAGCCATAGGAATTAGTTACCGTAACAGTATACGTTTGGGTTGAAGCTGGAATAAAAGCAACATCTTGTGTTACTCCATTACTCCACTGGTATGATATTCCTCCTGTAGCAGTGAGTGTTACAGAGGATTCGGCGCAAACAGTTTGATCTTTTCCGGCATCAGCAGTTGGTAAAGGGTTAACAACAAGATAAGTTGTTACAGTGCTGTCGCATCCGTTACCTGCTGTCAAAACATCAGTATACGTTCCTGTTGAATTATATGTGTGCATTCCAACAGTTAACGTTTGTCCATAACAAAGTTCTATGGATTGGCTAGATGTAATTGCAGTCTTAACAGTCAGATAGGTTATTACCGTGCTGTCACAGCCATTAGCTGTAGTCAACACATCAGTATATGTTCCTGTTGAATTATATGTATGTATTCCTATATTTATTGACTGTCCGGCACAAAGAGTTATAGCCTGATCCTTAATAATAGCAGGATTAACAGTCAGATAGGTTGTTACTGTGCTGTCACAGCCGTTAGCTGCATTAAACACATCAGTATACGTTCCTGTTGAATTATATGTATGTATTCCTACATTTATTGACTGTCCGGCACATAGTGTTAAAGCCTGGCTCATAACGGAAACTGGATTAACAGTCAGGTAGGTCGTTACTGTGCTGTCACAACCATCAGCCGCAGTCAACACATCAGTGTATATCCCAGTTGAATTATAGTTATGTATTCCTACGGTTATTGAATGCCCGGCACATAGTGTTATAGTCTGGCTCATAGCGGAAACTGGATTAACAGTCAGGTAAGTCGTTACGGTGCTGTCACAGCCATTAGCTGCCGTCAATATATCTGTATAAGCCCCTGTTGAATTATAAGTATGTGTACCGACAGTTATTGAATGTCCGGCACAAAGTATTATGGTTTGATTCTTGGCAATAGCAGGGTTGACTGTCAGGTGGGTTGTTACAGTGCTATCGCAACCATTAGCTGCCGTAAATACATCAGTATATGTTCCAGTTGAATTATAGGTATGCGTACCGACAGTTATTGAATGTCCGGCGCAAAGTGTTATGGTTTGATTTTTTGCAATTGCAGGATTAATTGTCAGGTGGGTTGTTACAGTACTGTCACAGCCGTTAGCTGCAGTCATCACATCAGTATATGTCCCAGTTGAATTATAAGTATGTGTACCGACAGTTATTGAATATCCTGCGCAAAGTATTATAGTCTGGCTCTTGGATGAAACAGGCTTAACTGTAATGGTAACATTATCTGTTGCTGAACAATTATGTGTATTCGTGACAGTGACAGTATAGGTTTGTGTAGAAACAGGAACAAATGCGACACCTTGATGAATGCCACCGCTCCATTGATATGTTGATCCACCTGTGGCGATAAGAGTAACTAGCGAACCAGCGCAAACGGCCTGATTGCCTCCTGCTTCAGCAATTGGAAGAGGAAAAACCGTAACTGTAAGACTGCTTGTCGCAGAACATTCATTGGCATTTGTAACAGTGACAGTATACGTTTGTGTAGCAGAGGGAACAAATGCCGAATCCTGAATCACTCCATTGTTCCATTGATATGATGTTCCTCCTGTTGCATGAAGAGTTACATAAGAACCAGCACAAACTGTTTGGCTGCTTCCAGCATTAGCATTTGGCAAGGGGTTAACAGTAACTATTAGGCTGCTTGTTGCTGAACAGCCATTGGCATTAGTTACTGTAACAATATAAGTTTTAGTGCTTGCCGGAATAAAAGCAACATCTTGTGTTACACTATTATTCCATTGATAAGATGTTCCACCTGTGGCATTAAGCACAACAGATGAACCCGTACAAACAGTTTGATTCTCTCCTGCTTCTGCGATAGGAAGAGAATTAACTGTAAAAACAGTAAAAGCCGAAGCTGTATTTGTAGTATAGCAAGGTATATTAGATGTCATAATGCATTTGACTGTATCTCCGTTGTGCAGCGAGGATGTGGAAAAGGAAGAAGAATTTGTTCCTGCAAAAGTAGAATTTATCATCCACTGGTATACAGGGCTAGTTCCTCCATTAGTTATGCTTGTAGTAAAATGAACAAGTGTCCCGGAGCAGGTTTTATTGTCAGTCGCATCGGAATTAATGCCAATAGTTGGTGTGAGGTTAGGCATTACTTTTATAGTATCTGTTTTTGAAGAATGACATCCTCCGGAGGTTGAGATTGACAGTACAGTAACATTGTTTCCTGCGTTATTATAAACATGATTGGTATTTTCTGTTGTAGCGGTATTACCATCACCAAAGCTCCATTGCCAACTGGTTGGATTGCCTGTACTCTGATCTGTAAAATTTACTGAACTACCCTGGCAGATTTGCGTGGAACTGGATGAGAAATTGGCATAAAAATTTGTCATTGGATTGCTTCCATAAAAGCCATATCCACCTGTCGTGCCATTATATGGAACGGATAGCCAGAGATTATTACAGTTATCCATAATCATATTATCAACATAACAAACCCCAACGCAGCCAATTGACAACAAAGACCAGTTACTACTGGTGTCAAGTTTCTGAAAAGCATTGAACCACATAGGGTAGGATGTATTCTGGTATGATTCACATACGTAGACGTTGCTCCAATAATCAATAGCTATTGCCGTAACAACTTTATAATTCATACCGGTCTGGTAACTTGTCCAGCTTGTTCCATTATATTTCCAAAGGGAACCGGTCAAATAGCTGCTATTTGTAGTTTCAGTTATACCAGTACCAACCCAAATATTATTTTTTTTTCTGTCAACTTTTATTTTATTCACCCCTTGGTAACCTATTACAGAGTTATAGCTCCATGTTGATCCGTTATATTCTGCCAGCCCGTCTTGTGTGCCGGCCCATACATTACCATTATTATCAATAGCAACACTACTTATATTATTACTTGGGATTGCACCTCCAGATGTAGTAGTATTATGTTTTGTCCATGTTGTTCCATTAAATCTCGAAAGCCCCTCTGTTGCCGTAGCTACCCAGATATCTCCATTCACTGGACTTACAGCAACATCGACTATCCACGTAGATGGAATACCATTTCCAGTATTTGAGGGATTGTAATTTGTCCAAGTTGTTCCATTGAATTTTGAAATACCTGTTTCGGTGGAACCAACCCAGATATTATTGTTTGCATCAACGGCAATACAAGTTAAATCCAGATCTGTAGGAGGATAATAATGAGTATAGGTTGTACCGTCATATTTGATTAACCCCGAAGCATCATCATCGGCTGCCATCCATTTATTGCCATAACTGTCTATGGCAATTTCATGAATATCAGATGCTGGTATTGAACTGTACATTTCGCATGTCTGAGTTATACCTTGTTTCTGGATTGTCAGCAACAAAATAATTATTGCTGTTACGATCATTTTTGTTTTCATATTTTTTATTTTTAAAATTGTTTTTAATTGGTTGAAATTTCTGAAAGCAAAATAACTTCAAAAGAAAACGTCAATCAATCGCTTATTTAAGGTATATTGCGGTAAAAGTGGATTTTGCATACCTGATTTCCGGTATGTTTTTACAAATTCGCAAAGAAATTCCGGCAATTTTTAATCGCTAGTCAGATGGAAATAAATAATAATGAAGAAGAAGAGATTTAGAATGGATCAAATAGATAAAATCTGATTTTCTATGGAATACCTTATCAATGCAGAAATACTGTTAACATTAAGTTTCTTGAAGATCTTCTTTTTATGAGTGTCAACGGTAAAATAGCTTAAATAAAGCTTGGCTGCTATTTCTTTAATGGTTAAACCAGCTACGATTAATTTAATGATTTCTATTTCACGGGCAGATAAGGAATTTTTCTCGTCTGTATTCGATGCTGATTTACGCGTTTCTTTTTTAAGAGATTCTGATAGTTCTTCGGGATTAATACCAATGTCCTTTGAAATATACATATTCCCTTCTGCCACAGTTTTAATTGCTTGTAGCAATTCGTCACGCTCTGTATTTTTAAGGATATAACCTTTGGCGCCGGATTCAAACATCTTTTTAATATAAAAGAGTTCGCCAAACATGCTTAATGCGATGATTTTTATTTCAGGATATTTTTTTGAAACAGACTTGGTTGTTTCCATTCCATTCATCTTTGACATGGCGATATCCATTAATATCAGATCCGCATCATCCTCTTTAAGAAATTCAAGAACTTCCAGACCATTATTTGCTGTGGCTACAATATTTAAACTTTTTTCATCTTTCAGCAATGATTTCAAACCATCTATGAAAAGCTGATGGTCATCGGCTATTATCACTTTAATTGGTTGTTCCATGATGTGAATATTTTATTGCGCTTTAGGTATTTCGATTGAGATGTTAGTACCATTGCCTATTGATGAATCAAACTGGCATTTCCCTCCAAGCAACGTCACCCTGTAATTAATATTTTTTAATCCGGATCCTTTTGTAAAGTTTTTCTCCAATTCAAAACCTGTTCCATTATCTTCCATTGTAAAAATAATATGATCCTCAAGTTCTGTAATTTCAATAGTAGATTCAGTGGCTTTCGAATACTTGATACAGTTATTGGTAAGTTCCAGAAAGATTTTATAAAGAGTAATCTGTGAATTCCTGTTCATTTTCGAAAAGTCACCAAAGGAAATGAATCTGAATTTAATACCGGACTGAGCCTGGTTTACCTTATCAACATGCTGCTGTATGGCATGCTGAATGCCCGACTCGGCTATAACATCCGTCATTAGGTTTCGTGCTACTTCCCTCAGTTCTTTTATTACCTGGTCAAGATCTTTGATAGTGGAAGAAATGTTCTGTTTTATCTTTTCAGTGTTTTCATTCATTGAACCGCTTAGATTAAGTTTAGCCGTAGCTACCATCGAACCTATGCTGTCGTGAAGATCGCGACCTATAACATTTCGTTCCTTATCCTGCGCATCAAGTATTGCATTGGCAATGTTACGTTGGGTTTCGTTTACAAGATTTTGATATTTATTTTTTTGCCGCTGTTTGTAAGTCAGATAAATGAGGAAAAACAACGCCGACAGCATTACAAGGATTATTATCAGAACTGTTGTTACCAGTTCTTCCCTCTTTGTAACCAAATCGCTAATTTGCTTGGCATCAGAAAGGTTTTTAATTTTATAATCCTTCTCCTGCGACTGATATTTTAGCATCAGACCATTGATCTGTTTTCTTGCTGTTTCAACTGAAAACGTATCCAACTGCGTGTTATATTGTTTCAGGTAGTAACATGCTTTTGGATAATCTTTCAATTGTATATAAGCCCTTGATAACGCTTCATAATTCTCCAGCATTATATCGTTGTCATTATCATTTTTTAAGCATGAATCTGAAAGTTCCAGATAAGCTATCGCTTGCTGATATTTCTTTTGTTGATTGTAAATTAAACCAATATCAGAAAGAGTCGAGGCTTTGCCAAAATTATACCCTATTTTGTTCTGTATATTTAATATCGTTTTGTAGGTGGTTAGGGCGGTGTCCAGCTCGCCATGCTTAGTGTACAATGAAGCGATATTGCCAAGAGCCAGAGAAAAATTAAGTGTGTCATTCAGGCTTTTTTGAATATGGTATGCCTGTTTTAAATCTTTAATTGCCTCATTAAAGTTCTTTTGAAATTTATTTATCTGATACAGGTAGATGTAATAAGAAGCCCAGCTTCGCTTGATATTAAACTTTCTTAACAATATTGATTCAACTGAAAAAACCCTGGCGGCATTATAATAATCATCCTGTGCAATAAGCAAACTGCCTATCTTATTTAATACCTTTGTAATATTAATGTACTCCGAATGGTCAATAAATATTTTCAATGCTTTTATTGAATAATTCATTGACAGATCGTATTCCCCTTTCTTGCTGTAAATCATGCTAAACCGGTGATAGTACTGAGCAAGCCTTGACTGATCGCCGACAGCTGATGCTATGCCAAGACTAACATCAAGATTTTTTAACGCCTTATCATATTCATCTTCCAGATAATAAATAAATGACTGGATACTGATAATGTCAGCATATAAATCATAATAGTTCCTGAGTGTTTTAAATTTGTAAACTTTGTTTAAGGTATTCTGTGCTGCCTGAACATTGCCATAACAATAAGAAAGGGATAACCAGTATAGTGATTTGATCATCCCTGTCGTATCATTCATTTTATGATAAATAGAAAAAGCATTCTGGGTGTAATGAATGGATTCCGTGTACTCTCCTTCAACTGAAGCAACTATTGCTTTGTTTATAAAAGCATCAGCAAGTCCCTTTTTATAACCAAACCTGGCTGATAATTTTTCCGCATTCTGTGCAAGGGTCAGTGATGTCCAGATATCGTTATAAACAATTTTTCCAGACCGGAAATTCAATAAATCTATTCCTGAATATACTACCGGAATGCTTACAGATTTTGCAACCCTTGATATAAAATAATTTATCCTGCCTGTATCGTTTTCAATATTTACAGATATGCTTAGCGACAAAGAACTCTTGAATACAAACAGAACAGATAATAAAACAGTAATGACTATTTTATTTACTGTAATTCCATAGTAATATTTAATTATCAATGTTTTCAAATCTTCCTGATAAAAGACGATTGTAAAAATAATGCTTTATCGCTGAATTGGTTTAATTACAAAGATAGTGCATTTATATCATAGCCAAAATACCTGATTTACGGTATTGATTTGCTTTCCTTTTTAAAGTTATTTTGCATGCAGATATTGTAATCAATTTAAAAAACAATTTATTTTGTTCATATTAAAAAAAGTAATATTTTTATAAAAAATAATCCTATGAAAAAGTTATTATTTATTATGGCATTAATGCCTTTGTTTTTTTACCATTCAACTGTCAAGGCTCAGAAAGTTTATATTGAGCAGTATGAATCAAGCGCTGATGTAAAGGTATTCGTGGTTCAGTACGCATCAGATGCTGACCTGAAGGTGTACAAGGAACAGTATGAATCGAATGCCGGCCAGAATGATGGCAAGTGGTTTTTCGAAGAGTATGAATCGAGTGCTAAAAAGAAGATATTTATGGAGCAGTACGAATCGAGTGCCGACCTGAAAATTTATTTTGTGGAGTATGAATCGGATGCAGGCTGGGTAAACGATTCAAAGAAGTATTTGTTATACTAAGCCACAAAAGAATATTTTATACTGAGAGCAGAATAAAATTTTGCTTTTGGAATAGATCTTTGATTTATATTACTACTGGCAAGGCAGGCTGGAAAACGCTTAGAAAGTTAGTTAAAGAATAAACATGCCAGTATGTATCTTTTAATCAAAAGAATTCCTCGAGGCTCTGCCTCGGGGTCATTCATTAAATAAATTATAAGGAGCAAGCTGAAAATCCTGTAAAGTGTAAGCGAAACATTAAAACTAATTCACATGAAACTACAAGCGGAAACAGATTTTATTGTCGTAAAAAAGGGCGGTTACTTTGATGGAAGAAGAACCCTTCAGCAAATGGGCAACTTAGTTGTAACAAAGAAAAGCATGATATTAAATGTTATGCTGACATCGGATGCCCTGAAAACACATTTTGAACAATCTGGCAATTACAAAGGAAATACGGCATGGACTCCTGTAGGAAAATTGAAGAATTCTGTCAGCGATCTGAAGGTTGCAACCAAAGACACAAAAGCAAGTATGGCTGTGGCTAAAGAGAGTTTCAGAATAATGAAAGAAATGGGAGTAAGCGCAGGGATCATTGAAGGCATTGCTGCCGAATCAGAATCACTTGACGATTTTGAAACCCGTGTTGCCGCTATGGGAGAGAACAATCCTAAAAGCTTTCGTATCTCATTGAAAGATATAAGCAATGTAAAAATGGGTTTTATTGGACCTATGAAAGTAACTTTAAAAAATGGGACGTCCATGAAGATGTTTGCAATGGGCAGCAGGAAAAAAGTGAAGAATTTTCTTACATCACATATTGGCAACTTTTAACTATTTTGCGCTGCCTTAAGAAACTCCATTAATGCTGATTTAATTTTTATATATTTAACAAATCGGTACAAACGAATAGTTGAACAAAATCATTATATTTAATGATAAAATAAGAATACTATGACGCATAGATTGCTTCGTCGTTCCTCCTCGCAATGACGTCATTGCGAAGCCGACGAAGGAGGATGAAGCAATCTTATTTAACACATTAGGTTTAACATAACACTAATAAAACAGCCAAAGCTATTTTATTACCATAATTCCCAGATAATATTTATTTATCAATGTTTTCAGATCTTCCCGATCAATGCCGGTTGATCAAATAATGCTTTTTTATATAACCGGTGCAATTACAAAGACAGCACATTCACCATTAGGCATAACCACCGCAAAATACCTTATTCACGGTATTGATTGACCTTTCATTTTGAAGTTACTTTGCTTCAAAATTAATTTATTAACCTAAAAAATTACTATTATGGAAAATCAAGCAACAAAAATTGAAACAGGCAGAAGAATACCGGGATTTTTAAAAGTACTGTGTATCCTAAGCTTTACAGGAGTAAGTATCGCTTTAGTAATGGGCGTGTATAATCTTTTAACACTTGGCAGCACTCTCGCGCAGTTAAAATCGTCAATGGACACATTGAAAAGTTTAGGCAGTTCACTGGGAAACGGGCTGGATAATTATGCCAATTCCCTGATCCATTATGGCACACTTTATTATATTATAATAATAGTTGCGTCGCTTATCTGCCTTACAGGTGTTATGATGATGTGGAAGCAAAGAAAAAGTGGTTATTACATTTATATTCTTGGCGAAATAGCCCCTGCCATTGCAGCATTTGCGCTTCTTGGCGGCTATGGGGCGCTTGGAACAGCGCTTATGATTATGGGAGTAGTTTTCCCTATCGCCTTTATTATAATGTACGGTCTTAATTTAAAACACTTGTCTTAACTTAATTTCAACCTAACATGTACACAAATCAATCAGCAGGAATACAGAAACATGCCATTAAGCAAAAACTATAATCTGTCTTCCCTGATGGATAATAAAAACCGGTGTGGGTCTGCCATGCCGGTTAATTCCGGATCATTTAATGAGCAATAAAATATATCATAAAAACAATACCATGAAAAAGAATATTATCGTTATCTGGGTTTCAGCTTTAATACTGTCAACAAGTATTTTCTCCCAGGATAACCTGTCGGCCAGTTCGGCAACAAAGAGTAAATCCGGGGTTAAGCAATTCCCGAATTTCGGTAAGGAAAAAGCAAGGCTAACTGCTTTCGACAAGGAATATAATTACGGCAACAATTACCTCAGCGATTATATCAGGCCGGCAAAGGATTTTGCTTCTGCAAAATTATTTCTTGACAGTATTAAAGATAACTACGATGGTTACTGGGGGCCAACAGCTTCCAATGCCCAGTTCATTATGATGCACAATATGTATAATGAAACGGTAAAGAATATGGCGGGATTTGACAATATGGTAAAAACAAAATACGCTACTTCCAATGAACTCGGCAGCAATGAGCTGGATAAAATGCTGGCTTCAGCCGAAAAGCTTAAAACTGCCAAAACCGATACCACTGCATGGAAAGGTAAGATGGGCGGTTATTTTGTTGATGTGGATTTTTATGTTGATGCATTAAAGCTAATGAACGGTGAAGATGATCCTACCGCCAAAACACTTCTCGCAAAAATGAATGACACAAAGAAACAGATACAAGATTTAAAACTGGAAACAAAAAAAACAATAGATGCCGATAAAAGTGCAGCTAATGCCAAATACCAGGCTGAACAAAAAAAGAATAACACCACTTTCACACCATCAAAAGTAACAACATGCCCTGTTGATATTTATACCGGGGCAGACAAGGGAGTTATACTGGCTAAAGTAAAATCATTATGGGATTGCAGCAAATATACAATCGTAAAGATTTATCTCACCCAGGCACAATGGGACCGCGAAAAAGGCAAACAATGGAATGATGCACAAAATGCAGAAGTTTATTTCGATAACTCTTCTTTATATGTTGATGTTGTATGCAAGCGCGCCGATGGTACAGGCGATGCTTATCTTGTTCAATACACCCTGTTTTTAAATAATATTAGCGCTGTATATTCCACCGACCTGCTGTGCGATTATGTTGAGGATAAAGTAATTTCAATGAGTATCGTGAAATAGTCATCTTTAGTAATAATTTATAGGTTGATACTATTTCTTATTATTTTGTTTGTTGTATGAATATGGAATGGTTTAACTCTTAAATAATCGAAATCTTATTTATTTATTTATTTATTCTTAACTCACTTCATTTAAGATTAATGAAATGAACGAATGCGAAACCGGCATTATTCTTTCCTGTTTAACCCTAATTTAGCTTTTCACGCTAAGTATCTGAGCTAAATAAGAGAATTTCAAAGTATATTTTTAATGTTTGCTAATAAACATTGCATGTTTGCTGCCAAACATCTTATCATAGCTAACAGACATTACATAATTGTTAACAAATATCACCTGTTTGCTCAGGGCAAACGCATTTAATTTTTTAAGATTTTAAGTAGATAATCATTATCCCATCCCGCATCAAGGCGTTTACCCTTGTTGCTTATCTTCTTTGATTTTTCTTGTTTTATAAGATTTAAAGCTATTCTATTAATGATGGAGAAGTTTTCAACTGCATTAACATTACGCTTCATACTTTTATCTTCCCCGAAAGATACATCTAAAACCCAGTGCAATGAATTTTCAATTCCCCAGTGTTTTCTGATTCCATTTGATATTTTTCGAGCATCTGGTTTTATACTACTGATATATAAACGGAGCTCCCTCTCTTCTTTTCCTGTGTCTTTTATGATTCTGAGCGATTCTATTTTTACTATTGATTTTATTCCTGCCCAGCGTGAAATGTTTTCTATATGTGAGAAATCAGTATAGACTGAACATTTGCGAGTTTCAATCCTTCCGTGTCCAAAATCTGTTTCTTCAAATTCATCTGTAGGCTTTGAAAATTTTATCGTATCCTTAATATCTTTTTCTAATGTTCCTTGATTACCTTTTACTGCTAATATATAATCAGCTTCTTTTTCGATAATCTTATCCGCTATTTCAGTTTGACAACCCATAGCATCAATGGTTATAATACACCCTCTTATTTCCAATATTTCCAGCAACTTTGGTATAGCGGTAATTTCATTTGTCTTGTCACCTACTTTGATTTGACCTAATAATAAATGATTCTCATTTGCCCATGCACTTACCATATGTACAAATGACTTGGAGCCTTTATTTCTTGATCCCCGTATCGTTTTTCCGTCTATGCTGATTATTTCCCCATCTGTTATTTCTGCTATGGCACGTATCCAGTTTAAAAAACTTTGTTCCAATTGCTTTGGCTCTATTAAACTAAAAAATCTGTTAAATGTGTCATGCGATGGGATACCATTGGGAAGTTTAAGATATTGTTGTAACCATTCTTTTTTTGCATTCCCATAATTTTCGATATCATTCCATGTCTCTGCTCCACATATTACTGATGCTATGGTGATGAATATTATATCTTCAAGCAAATGTTCTTTCCTCCTTTCTATGCGAGGATCTTCTATGTTGGTGAAATAATCAATCGGTGTTGTCATGATTTTTTTCAACCAAGAAAATACTTTTCTACACTATAGGTACTTGCTTCGAGGAATATTTATAACCAGGCCTTTGTTAATATTTTAATGCGTTTGCCCTGCCTGTTTGCTAATAAACTTTGCATCATAGCTAATAAACATCACATAATTGTTAACAAACATTACATCATAGCTGGCAAACATCGCATCATAGCTAACAAACATTACATGTTTGCTAATAAACATCACATGTTTACTGCCAAACATCTCATCATAGCTAACAAACATCAAATGTTTGCTCAATAAAATTAAAAGTAAGGAAGGAGAGAAAGCAGTTCCGGCTGCATTAATTATGGGTATGTGTGGAAAAACAAAAAACCTGCCAGGATACATGGCAGGTTTTTCATTAACATCAGCAACCTAACCCCTCAAAGGTTGCTTAATGTCTTCTTTCTTTTAAATTACGTTAAATTCAAACCAGGCGCTCCAATCATTCACCGCGCCTTTTTTCCCAACCTTACGGTTACGCTGGTAATAGGTCTTCAATAAGGTAAGACCTGATGCCAGCGTATGGGCCGCGCTGGTGGCAGGCAGAGTAATAATGTTAACCTTATCCATTGTTATCTGCCATTCATGTTCGCCCCCGCCATCAGCAAGCAGAATATAAGCGCCACTCACATTAGTTCGCTTAACTCCTAGCTGCTGCTTCTGCCTGAAAGTGGCAACCTTAAAGTCAAAACCGGTTGTCAATATCATGCTTTCGGCAGTGGCAGGACTGCCGTCGGATTTAATCTGCACCATATACTTGATGCTTTCCAGATCGAGTTTAACAGTCCTCTGCTTCTCGTTTCTGTCCTGGGATGCTCCTTTCACCCCTGCTTTTACATTAGCCTGCGCTGTATCCACGGCGACTATGTCGGTTCCTAACGGTGTAAGTGTACAAACATTGGCAGGATAAGGTAACGGGAAATTGGGGTTGCCCGTCATCCTGGTCTGGATGTTCTTCGACATTGCAATTTTTTCCAACACCTTCGTAGGCCAGTTCAGCTTTACGATGATGTGCTTAATGACCACGAATGGTCTAATTCCTATGCTCATGACGCATATTATGCATCTCTGGAGCACTGTTAATCTGTTGTTCATGATAAATAAAATTTAGTTTGGTATTAATTACATCCCGCCGCCCCGGCAAAGCATTCGCCAGGATCCCGCAAGGAAGATCTTTGGTCAATGGAATGTTAAGGATGATTACAGAACCGTCATTGCGATCCGCCAGTTGGCGGAGAAGCAATCTAACTATTTGAATAAGATTGCTTCGTCGTTCCTCCTCGCAATGACGCACGTCGTGTTTACTTTTTGTTGTACTTGCTGTATGTGTGGTATAAATAAACATTTTACTTCTGCTTTAACAGCAACAAAGGATTCAATATTTTCAACTTTGTGCCAAGAAGTAAAGATGTCCATCGAGAGAATTTAGTTAATAATTCATTTAGTACTTTATTTGGTATTTAACCTGATAACTTAATTATTGCATTCGATACAAATATAATAAATTATTCTGGTTTTGTCAAGTTATTTAACATAATTTTAATAAAAAACCAATAAATATTAAAATATATACCGTAATAATTCAAATTGGATAAATAATATATATGTGTGCTTCTCCTTTTAAAAATAAAAAAAGAGGCTGTTCTCACAGCCTCTTTTAATCCGTTATGTTAGTAAAGTTTATTCTTTCTTATCAAGGACATCCCCTATATGTTTGGCAAGGAATTTTTCCATGGCAGCATAAAAATCGAACCTGTTCTCTTCGTTATGGAAGCCGTGCCCTTCATTGTCTTTCACCATATATTCCACATCAATGCCGCGTTTTTTCAAAGCCGATACCATCTGGTCGGCTTCGGCTTTATTCACCCTCGGGTCGTTGGCGCCCTGTGCCACAAACAAAGGAGCTTTGATATTATCTGCATGAAAAACAGGCGAAGATTTGCGAAGCAATAAACTGTCTTTCTTCGGATCGCCTACCATTTCGTGGAACATGTCAAGCATAGGTTTCCAATATGGAGGAATGGTCTTCATAAAGGTGAACAGGTTGGAAACACCGCAATAATCAATAGCGCAGGCATACAGTTCGGGAGAGAATGTCATTCCTGCAAGTGTTGCATAACCACCATAGCTGCCTCCATAAATAGCAACTCTTTTTGGATCTGCAATACCCTGGTCGATCAGCCATTTCACGCCATCAGAAATATCGTCCTGCATGGTAAGTCCCCATTGCTTGAACGAGCATTCCCAGAATTTCCTGCCATAGCCGGTGGAACCCCTGAAATTCATTTGCAGCACAGCATAACCCCTGTTTGCAAGGAATTGCACTTCCGAATTAAAAACCCACTGATCCCTGTACCATGGACCGCCATGAGGGTTGATCACAACAGGAAGATTCTTTGCTTCCTTGCCTTTGGGCAGTGTAAGGTAACCGTGAATAGTAAGCCCGTCGCGTGATTTATATTCTATGGGTTTCATTTCGGCAAGCTCGTTTTCGTCTAACCAGGGAGCTACAGTATGGATAGAATCAAGCTTATCGGTTTTCTTGTCATAGATATAATACGTGCCTTTGGAGCGGTCGCTTACTGTACGTACGATGAATTTATCTTCAGCCTTGGTATTGCCGGTAATAAAGATTTCTTTGTTCCCGAATTCTTTCGTAAAGCGGTCATTCATTTTTTTTGTTTCATCATCAAAGAAATAATTTTCGGTCTTCCACGAAACATAAGAAGCAGAAGTCAACACTTTTCTTAATCTTGAATACGATACGTCGGAAACATCATAATCAGCATTTTTATAAATTTCCTTTATCTCTTTTCCTTTTGCAATATCAAACTCAACTATAGCGCTTTTATCTCTTCCTAAATTTGAAACTGCATACACATTTTTATTGTCGAATGTGAAGAAAACAGGGTTTACACTTTCTTTAAAATTGGTGGTCAGCACTACTTTAAATTTGTCGTTTTCTGTTTCGCGGTACAATATACTTGTGTTTACACCATCGGTAGCTGTTGCCACTCTTAATTTGCCGTCATGGTCAGTCATCCAGCCTGAAATGTTTCCCGGGTTTTCAGCTATCATTTTCATCTCGCCTGTTTCAATGTTAAGCCTGTAAGCATCGAAAACCTGCGGGTCGCGCTTGTTAAGACCTATAATAACTTCAGCAGGGATGTCTTCCAAATCATCAATCAACTGGGTTCTTACTTTATCAAAATCAGTATAGCATTTCAGATTGCTTCCGTCAACGTTAACACCGTACAATTTAAAGTTTTCATCGCCTCCGTTATCTTTCAGATATAAAATACGATTGCTGTTTTTCCAGAAATATGTGGAAATATCCCTGTCCTTTTCACTTGTAAGGCGAATAGCGTCCTTCTTACCCATCTCCTGAACAAAAACATTCATGCGTTTTTCATAAGGAGCCATATAAGAATAATACTTGCCATCAGGTGAGATCTGATAGCCCGATTTTTCGGGATTCCTGAAGAAATCCTTTAAAGGAATGAGTTTTGCTGTTTTTTCTTTTGGAGGATGGCATGATGACATAATCACCATAACGCATACCATTCCAACGATAGTTAGTTTTAGTTTGTCCATATTAATATATTTTATGTGTTTATTATATGGTAAAAGTAGAAAAATTTACATTTGAATAGTAATAATCAATATAATTTTTTCTCGAGCGATTGTGTTTGGAAATTTTATCAAAATGCAGATAATATTCAGCACAATGTGTTCAAATAAATAAAATCAAAGCTAGATAACTCTGTCGGTAGATTTGTAAACCGCTATGGGTTCTGTTTTGCCTTTAGGCAAAATCTTTTCGTGGAAAACATAGTTTCCATGGTTCTTTAGCCGGGAGTATGTGGATTCGGATATATAAATTATATTTACACACGACATTCTCTGTATATGTGCTGCAATATTAACCGGGTCGCCCAGAACGGTCAGGTCTTTTCTTTCGGAAGTGCCTATTTCCGCCTGTATCACCATGCCGCTGTTTATACCGATATGCAAACCGACCGGTTCTTTTCCTGCTTTTATCTTTTTATCATTTAAGTCAGAAAGTTCTTTGATTATTTTTTCAGCAGCTCCCACGGCATCGTTAGCATCAACAAAGGTTGCCATAATTGAATCGCCCATGAATTTATCAATATCGCCGTGAAACTCTTTGGTAATAACTTCACATAAGCAGAACACCTCATTCAACAATTTTGTAATTTCAACCAATTCGTTACGTTCGGCAAACTGGGTAAAACCTGCAACATCAACATATAAAATTGTAAGGTCCTTCATGGACGTTGTATTCTTTTGCCCTGAAATCGCCCTCTTCTCAACTTCCTTATAGGTTGTATTGGAAACATATTTTTTAATCAATTGATTGAATTTTTCCTGTAAGATCCGAAGGTCTTCGTCTTTGGTAATATCCCTGAAAACTTCAATAGCTCCAACTATTTCTCCTGTCCTGTCTTTTATCGGACTAACACGGGTAAGTACAGGAAATCGTGATTTATCATTATGAAGAGGGTAAACTTTTGCTTCTATGGTTTTATCCATCAACATTGATTTTGTCAAAGGACACATATTAAGACAAAGGGAGTTGCCGTCTTCGTCAATATGGTTAAGTATATCATCGGCGCAACAATGCATCAGCACTTCAGCTCTTTTGTGCCCTGTTATTCTCTCGGCGCTATCGTTCCAGAATAATATTTCCCTGTTCTTGTTCACAATATACACTCCGTCATATATTGCGTTCAATAATACACTAATATCAGGATCAGAAATGATTTTATGCAGAAGTTCATTCATTCTTTTACCTTTTTATTTTGGTAAATTGTTACAGATATGCAAAGTTACGACAATCTTAGCTGCTTAGTCAATTATTTGTTGCGAATAGCGTATATCAATTCATCAAGAAATACACCATTTTTGATGACTGTTTTTTCAAACCTGGCTTCCAGTACCATTCCGGCTTTTTCAAGAACGCGTTGTGAAGCGGTATTTGTAGAAAAAGGCCGGGCAAATATCCTGATTATGTCAAATGTGTTGAAGCCATATACTATCATAAGTTTAATCGCTTCGGTAATGATGCCTTTTCCCCAATAAGGTTCTGCAAGCCAGTAACCCATCTCAGCGTTTTTCCTGTGAATATCTGTTTGAGGAAAAACACTGATAGCTCCGCAGGCTTCCTTATTTATTTCTATTGCAAAAGCCCTGAGGGGAGCATCATGCATGAATCTTTCTAAAAAAGATTCAGCATCCTTTTTTATGTATGGATGCGGAAAGGCGTCGGTAAGGTTATCTGCTACCTTTTTATTATTGGCATATTTCAGTAAGCTGTCAATATCGCTGTATTGCCAAGGACGAAGAATGAATTTATCAGTCTTTAGGATTGTCATGTTTGTTTATTTATGTTACAATAAAAAACCCGCTATGCATGCGGGTTTGCAAATATAGTTATACTATTAATTATAGTTTTCTTTTAACAGATGTTAGAAGAGGATTGGAATAGATCTCGCCCAGTACTTTCTTCTGATTTAAATTATCTCTTATAAAGACTTTGTTCAAATACATATCCTGTTTTTCAAGAGGAGTCAGCATAGTAAAAATAATTCCGAATAGTTTTTCGGAGAGCTTTATCATGTTGTTTTGTAATGTCTTCATAAAGGTTTTTTGTAATTTATACGCAGGAAATACTAAATAGTTATAAGGAAAAGGCTGTCATATTAAAAAAATTATAAAATATGAATAAAAATATTTACCTTTGCAGCACATAAACTGCGGGGTGGAGCAGTGGTAGCTCGTCGGGCTCATAACCCGAAGGTCCTAGGTTCGAGTCCTAGCCCCGCTACAACAGAGGACTGCATATCAAAAAATGGTTGCAGTCCTTTTTCTTTTTCACTGGAAACCCCCGAAATACTTTGAATTAACGAAAACACCATATTGACTTTTTTGGTTAGATATGACCGATTTTTCATATCCAATGACACACCTTCTGGAAATACCAAATTTTGTATCCTCTTTTTTGTTTCAATATCGCCCGAGAACCAGTATTTGTTGATGTTTTGAGCAACCGTTAAAGAAGTATCAATGTATTTTTTCAGGTTAGATGTTTCCATACTGGTATTTTGCAATTGCTTTTCGATTTCATTAATTTGAACCATAAGTTCGTTTTTAACTTCTGCGTAAACTTCGGGCTCTGTTATTTTTCCCGTTGCCCATCTTTTATTTACTTCTTTCAAATCAGTTTTACACTTCTCAAGGTTTTTATTTAAATCTTTTGCCGAATCTGCAGAAGAATCATTCAGCATCTCAAAAGTCAGCTTAAGTTGTTCTTTAAAAGGTTCAACCAGCTTATCACTCAAAGAATATTGCTCCATTAATGCAACATAAAGGTCATGTGCTCCTTTATTTTTGGTCTTTTTTGTACTATTTGCATTAATACTTACACCTTTACAGTTAAGGCATTTGTAATAATGCAACTTTTTCTTCTTTACTTCATACCCAACCATTTTTGCTCCGCAGTTATTACAAAGAAGGTGTCCATTTAATGGTCTGTCAGAGTTTGTCTTTTCCTGTTTGTAACCCTGCCTGTTGCCTTTTAATATTTCTTGAACCAACATAAAATCTTCTTCAGAAACCATTTTTTCCCACTTTCCTTTTACTGCTTCTCCTTTGAGCATCTTGTGAACGCAGATACCGCAATAAAATGGATTTCTCCAGATATTCGATAATTGTTGTTTTGAAATAGTAATATCAAGTGCTTTTAGTTTTTTCTTTGATAATATAATCCCTTTCACCTGACAGCTTCCATCCCCATGCTTTTTGTAGTAGCTTGCCTTCGGCATTTAATTTAATTTCCTGTGTTTTCCTTATCTTATTAATATCATTCACACGTGGGCCAAAATGGTCATAACCCCTCGGTACATTTCCAAGCCAATTACCAGCCTCTAAAAATCTTGTCATTCCAGGTATTGATACTTCAAGTTTGTTTAAAGTTTCTTCTCTGGCTTTCAAAAGCTTGTTATAAATTTCAAGCTTTCCCCTTTCCGTAATTGTACTTTCTCCAGTGGATACCTCAATAAGGTTGACGCCTAAACCGTCAACTAATTCGGAAGCCATGGCAATTGCATTTCCCCCAGTTCTGGAAAATCGGCTCATAATGAAGATTAGAATAGCAAAAGGTTTCTTTTTTGCTTTCTTTACTTCTTTAATTAAGCGTGAAAATTCCTTGCGGGTAAAGTCTCCACTTGCACTTTCATAAGTGCCCCCAAACTTTTGTGTAATAATATACCCGTGTTTTTGGGCATAATTAACAGCAGCTATTTCTTGATTATCTAAACTATAATTAGTTGCTTGCTCTTTCGATGAAACACGTGTGTATATCATCACATTTCTGTTATCTTCTTTTGTCTTTTCGCCACCCTTAGCAAATTTTTTAAATGAATTTAAGTCCATTGTTATCTTTCTTTATTGCTATTATTTTGATAAATAGCATAGGTTAATAATGATAATTGATATAGTCCCTCAATAATTTTTGTAGCTTCTTCTTCTCCTATTTGTTCAAATCCTTTATATTTTTTAAGTTTTGAAACCGTAAGCCTTTTCCCTGAAAAGGAAGGACTTTCTTCTTTTGTACACATTTCTCATTCTTCGAATGTGTTTGCTCCAGGTTTTTTCTGTAAGCATTCGGGTGTTCACTTCATCCATGGTATTTGGTACGTTATTTTTTGTATTACTTTAAATATTTTGTCGTTCTCTGGAATGAAACAATATTTCCTCTTCTTGTTTTAAACTGAAAATCCTGATAGCCCCCTGTTAGTATAAGTTCACAGATTCTAGCTTCTGCATGAAGTTTTAATTCCTCTTTTATCTCTATCAGTTCAATTTTTTTATTCTTTAATCTCACTTTTATTTCGGTAACGTTGTCTTTTTTAATATCATTCAGTAAGTCAATTTCAGCAGGTGTCATGTGATTTTTTAAAGCAATATCAATATTACTTTTCTTCCTGTAACAATTGATTACATATAATTTTAGTGAGTGAAACAGATATGTGGCTCTCTAACTCCATTCTCTCAATCGAACATGTCTTTATGTCTTCATTTTCTGCATCATCAAATAGTTTCTTGTTTTCAAGATAATCCATACTTCCACGATAATAGTAGCAATCCCCATTTTCAAAAATTATTATTCGGGAGTTTATCTTTGATGCAATAATTTCGGTTACTACATTATTAAAATCACTTGATGCGCTGTGGTAAGCAACTGTCTCCGAAAAATCGGCTACATCTTTTTCAGGTAATTTCTTAAAATACTCATCCTCTAAACAATTGTTTACACTATATTGTTCCTTTGCCTTTAAGTACTTTTTCTCTGAAAAAATAAGTTCATCTCTAACTTTTTTAATAATTGTATTAGGCACTCCAAATTTCTTTAACTCTTTTATGGTTAGCAGCCAGAGAACCTCTAAAAAATTAAACCGCCTCCATTTTTGCTCCTCCGCAACTGCAAAAGTTGGCAATAATCCACTCTTTTTCCAATCCATCAAATTCTTTGATGTCATTTCCTTTTCTGCCCCAATAAAATAAATACGTTGGTGAAATAATTTCAAATCTAATTCCATTAAGCTCTCTAGCGAATCATTTCCGATATTATTATCGGTTGGGGAAAATGCTTTGGCGGTATCAATTTCAATTTCTTTTTCTGGCTCTCCCTCGTTTTTATATTTTACTTTCATAATTTTTTAAATATTACGCAAAAGTAATATTTAATTTTGAAATAAACAACTCTTTGGTAATATTTATTTAAAAAAATATTTAACAACTTATAAAAACACGCTGTTTTTCCTAAATAATATTTCTTCGTTCTTAATTTTATTTTATACTTTTATACCATTATTAACCCGATAAAAATCGGTTTACGTTCTTTGTATAAGTAACAAAAATTTGCGTTGCTAACGTTTCTCTATTGAAAAACGACCAATTTTATCAAGAAAGAAGAAACAGTTTAGTGAACGCACCCGAATGGGTGTGTTCTTCTTTGCTGTTTTCAGTCTTTCTGGGTGCTTGGTCGTACCTTCAATAGCTGATTCTAAGCGGAAGTTCACGCCCTTTTTTATTTTATATACGTTAATATCAGCAGATGCCGAAAAGCTTTAATAGAGTAGGTAATATTAATAAAATAAAATTATGAAATCTACCGAAGAAGAAAAAAATGTTCAAAAAATCAATAAAATTTTAGAAGCTAAAATGAAAGAGTGTTTAGCTAATTGTAAAAAAGAAGATATGACCCCTCTACTAAAAGCAAGGTATGATGCATTTAATGAAATTTTCATAGCAATAAATAAATTTAAAAAATAACATTATGGAAACAGATGATAACAAGCAATTAAATGAAGTTGCTAATAAAGAAATTGGAAAATTAACTCGAAAGTACTTTGAAAATTATGAAAAAGAGTTTAAAAAACTTGATTACAAATCAAAAGTTATAAAAACAAAATATTTGATTGAAGAATATGCAAAATTTTTAAATAAATTAATTGATAATACAGAAAAGGAGGATTAGATTATGGCAAAATATATTTTATCTTATGATAAAATAGATAAGGATGATATAAGTAATGACATCTTCGAAAAAATAGTAAAGATTTTATTTTATGCAAATGCTATTAATATTAAAAGTCCAGTAGAATCAACATTCACTTTTACTTGTAAAGAAATTACTTCTTTATCGCTAAATAGTAATATTGAAAAGGAATTAGAGCAATTTTGTTTTTATGTACTTGTACAATGTTATGGGGAACCAATATTTTTTATTGATGATGATAAATACGATAATACATTTGAAAAAAGAAAAGAAAGAATTAATCAAATTATTAATAAATTAAAACTATCATGAAAAAATTAACTCTTCTTTTACTGCTCACACTTTTCAGCTTGAGCAGTGCTTTTGCACAAACCGAAGCAACTTGCACTGAAACACAAAATGCTGCCGACGGGAGCACTATCAAAACTTGTATTTACAAAAACATTAAAATTGTATCTACTTGTTACGCATTTAATGGTCAAATTAACTGTAGTCAAGAAGTTTTTTATAAGAGTAATAATAATTATGTTAAAGTATCGAATTCCGATTTATTCAATCAAAATGTAACTATCTTGATGAAAGAAATAAACACGAAAATTAAAAATATTTTTAATGAAAATAAAAATTCGCAATATGCAGGTAATTGTTTCCAAGGTATTACCAATATACCGGATTATACAATGAATGATTTGAATATTTCTATAGAAAATGATAATATTTTATTTCAAGTTGACTTTGGACTACCAACATATTGCAGGAGTTCTAGTTTTGCACAGATTACTTACAAATTAAGCGAGATAGACAAGTATTTGGCAAGTATGCTGGCTTTTCAAATAACAAATACTGGTTTAAAATATAAGTTTTTTATCAAGAATGATAATGTGCAAAAACCCGAATTAGGTGATGTGCTTACAATTGATATGACATATAAAATAGAAGGAGCGGATACATTTTTATTTAAAAATAAAAATAAAGATGGCATTAAACTTTCAACGGTAAAACCTCTTTATAAAGGAGATATTAGTGAAGGTCTTGCTATGATGGCTATAGGAGATAGTGCATACTTTATTGTTAATGCAGATTCTTTCTATATTAAAAATATAGGATGGAAAAATCCCCCTGCATATGTTAATGCAAATACTAATCTTGTTTTTAATATTAAAATTAAATCTATACAGACAAAGGCAGATTATGAGAAAGAAGTTTCGAAGAAGTCTCCGAATACTTTTACCGATTCCCGTGATGGTAAAACTTACAAAACAGTAAAAATTGGCACACAAACATGGATGGCAGAAAACCTTGCCTATAAAGCAAGTAGTGGCTGTTGGGCATACAACAATGACCAAAACAATGTAGCAAAATACGGCTACCTTTATAATTGGGAAACAGCAAAAGTTGTATGTCCTGCGGGCTGGCATTTACCGACCAATGACGAGTGGACAACATTAGAAAACTATTTAGGTGGGGAGGCTGTTGCCGGAAATAAATTAAAATCAGCTACGGGCTGGGATGGTACTAACGAAAGTGGTTTTTCTGCGTTGCCTGGGGGCATCTCCTACGGTGGCTCGTCCTACAGTCTGGGCACCCACGCCTTCTTCTGGTCGGCTACGGAGGACGGTGCCACGCAGGCGTGGGGCAGGAACTTGCTCTCGGGCAATGCTCAGTCGTACCAGTACTACAACAATGGTTCAAACGGGTTTTCGGTGCGCTGTATTAAAGATAATTAGGTTTCTACGTTACATTAATAATAGAAATTGAAAATCTTTAAAAATAATTCGCAACTATCTAATAACTTTTAATTTTAAGTTAAAATAAATTATTGCTTTACTAAAAGAAAGGGTATTCTAAAATGAAAAAATTAACAATTTTATTAGCAGTTGTATTAATTGCTTTGTATAGCTGCTCAAGCAAATCTAAAAAAGCTAAAGACAACATTGAGCACGCGAAACATCTTGCTGATTCAATACGAATTGCCGACTCAATTGAATCAGCAAAAAGAAACCAACCATCAAAAGAAGCTATGAAGGGAGCTGGTACTTTTACTGATTCCAGAGATGGTAAAACATACAAAACAGTAAAAATTGGCACTCAAACTTGGTTCGCCGAGAACCTTGCATATAAAGCAAACAGTGGTTGTCGTGCACCCGAGTATAATCAAAGCAATGTGGCAATATACGGTTACCTTTATGATTGGAAAACTGCAATGGCTGTATGCCCTGCAGGTTGGCATTTGCCCACCGTTGACGAGTGGACAATATTAATGAACTATTTAGGTGGTGAATTTGTGGCAGGTGGCAAATTAAAATATTCGGATGACTTAGCAGGTAATAACGAAAGTGGCTTTACAGCACTACTTGCGGGTAGCTTCATAGATAACCAGTTCGAATTGGTAGGGAGGAACTGCTATTTCTGGTTGGCTACAGATTTCATCGATTCACGTACAGCATGGTACTGGGTCTTGTCCAAAGGAAGCGTGATGTCGAAGAAAGACCACAGCTTCGATGATAAGTCGTATAGCTTTTCAGTTCGATGTATTAAAGATAATTAGTTTTCTACGATACTTTTTTACTATAAATTGAAAAATCTTTAAAAATAGTCCACAACTCTTAAATAATCACGGATTTTAAGTTAAATTAAATTATTGTTTTACTAAAATAAGGGTATTCAAAAATGAAAAAAATTACAATTTTATTATTAATTATAGCATTATATAGCTTGGGAATAGCCCAATTAAATGCTCAGGATACAAAAGTTAAATACAACAAGGATATTGCTCCTTTAATGCAAGCGAAAAATTATGTCGCAGCTCTGCCAAAATTGCTGACTTTTTATGCCCAAAATTCTGAGCCGAATGGAACGCCTTCAAACAAATCTTTGCTTTTTAATTCAAAAACTCTATATCAAACATATTAAAGATATAGCAACTATTTATGAAGAAAAAGCGAAATCAAATAATACTGCGTCTTTTGTGGATACTTCGATAACTTGGTTAAACAAATGTCTTGATAATGATTATTTAATTAGTGACCCGGACAAACCAAATGTTAAGCAAATAAATGATGATAAAGTTAAAGCTAAAATCACGGAACTTCAGAATTTAAAAAGCACAATGCCAGTGTCCAATAAAAATACAATCATTCCAGAAACTAATATTAATAAAGAACCCATAAAAGTGGTTTCTGGAACTTTTACTGACTCCAGAGATGGTAAAACTTACAAAACAGTAAAAATTGGCACACAAACATGGATGGCTGAAAACCTTGCCTATAAAGCAAGTAGTGGCTGTTCGGCATACAACAATGACCAAAACAATGTAGCAACATACGGTTATCTTTATACTTGGGAGGCAGCAAAGACTGTATGTCCTGCAGGTTGGCATTTACCAACCGATGCCGAGTGGACAACATTAACAGACTATTTGTATAATTTCAGCACTTTAGGTGGGGAAGATGTTGCCGGTGGTAAAATGAAAGAAGCAGGAACAACACATTGGGCGAGCCCTAATACTGGAGCAACTAACAGTAGTGGTTTTACAGCGTTGCCTGCGGGCGGCTCCAGCGATGGCACAATCGGCTATTTGGGCGCGGACGCCCACTTCTGGTCGGCTACGGAGTACAGTGCCGCGGGTGCATGGGGCAGGGGCTTGTACGCAGGTAACGCGCAGTCGAGCCGGACATCAACAGTGAGACTTTCGGGTTTTCGGTGCGCTGCTTGCAGAACTAGAACTGATTATTTGATTTATTTGAAATGTCATTAAAATAAAGATGTTTAATTTTGATAATAAAGGATTCTTAAAGCCTTATAAAATAATAAAGTGTACTGAAAATCAATTTAGGGATTTTTTTATTTACAGTTTGTCAAATGTGAAATTTATTCGCGAAAAAAGATGGAACGAGTATTGCGAGTTTATATCATTTATTAAAAGACATCAACTTAGAAAAGAATTTAAAGTTTGGATTTATGGTAGTCTTGTAGGTAATTATAAGGAACCATCTGATGTTGACATTGTTTTATTTTTTGATAAAAATGATTTTATTAATATCTGTACAGCAAACGTAAAGGATTATATAGAAATGAATGCCAGCGATGTATTTAATGTTCATTGCGCCCGTGTATTTAAAATTCCTGAAAATCGTAATGAAGTATTAGTATTGAATGATTTTAAATTGGCTCGAATTACAATAAACAGAACTAAAGGTGCTATTGAAATAATTTACTAAAATACCACCCCACAAGCCATCGCAGGTTTATAATGGGTTCGTCATCAGTCGTCAGCAAAAATTCTTGCCAGCCCGTCACTGTCCTTGTTATTGCTTGCTTGTTTTAAAGGTATAACAAGCACCGTGTCGCCATAGGTTGCTATCGCAAGGCTGTCATGCTTTTTGCAATTCCTCTTTCTTCCTCACATAGCCTCTACTGCCCTTAAAGCCGCTTTATTCTTTCGGTTCATTGCATTCTATTCGTTCGCTTCTCTCACTATCTCTCATTTCATTCCCTCTTTCATTTCAGCCCCTTTAAGTTCAGACGGCTATTTTTTTGGGCTCTCCTGCGTAGTCGCTTCGTGTATGCTTCAAGCCGCTTTTTGAAAAAAAGCTAAAGCTTGCACCACACTTGCTCCGTTCGCAGTGGTTCGCCGTTGAAGCTTGGCAAGTTTCGGCTGCAACCCATTTCATTTATTGCAGCCTCCACTTCGTTTGGAGCTGTAGGCACTATAACCCTTTGCGGTTGGCTTTTTCCCATCCCACGCATTCCTTTTGATTATTCAATAGTTGTCTTTAATTTACTTCGATTGATATTTCGGAAATCATTAATAAAACTCTTAGGCAAAGTTAAGCCACCGCCAACGCTCAGTCAATGCCAAGCCCTTCGGGTTTATTCATTTTTTTTAAGTTTTATTCTTTTTCAGTTGCTATAAAAAAAATGACCTAAAGCATTGACACTTCCCAACCCGCTTGCTTTTTGGTTGCCTAAGGTTTTCTTAATGATATATTTTTTTATGCGGCGGCGCGCGTCAGCAAGCCGCAGAACTCAATAAAATTAATATTAACCAAATTTCAACATTATGAACATAAAATATTTTTACGATTGCCGCACACTTGATGAAGTGAAGCGCAAGTACAAAGAATTAGCCATGTTGCACCACCCTGACCGGGGGGGAACACGGCAACCATGCAGGAAATTAACCTTGAGTATGAAGAAATTCAGAAAAACCCTTTATTTGATTTCTCCAATGAAACCGAAGAGGATAGAGAAGAATTTATTCGCTACCCTGAAATTATAAATCAAATTATCGGCCTTGATGGCTTGATAATCGAATTAATCGGTAACTGGATATGGATTTCAGGCAATACATATCCGCACAGGGGCATATTAAAGCAAATCGGCTTCTATTTTGCACCTAAAAAGGTTATGTGGTATTACCGCCCTGCAGATTATAAAAGTTCAAACCGCAGCCCCAAAACGATTGAATCCATTCGTTTAAAATATGGCAGCGATGTAATTATAAATTATCAAGAAAAGCATGAATTATCTAGCTAAAGAAGGGGAGCAAATAAGCTCCTTTTTTTTTTATAAAAATTATTTTTCATTTTTTGCTTATTTTCTTTTCGTTTTTATTTTTTCTGCATATTTATTAGAAAGCGACAAGTATTGACCGCCTCAAGACTGTATCAAGTCCGTACCAAGTCCGCTTAAAAAAGAAGAATTACAGATAATAACTAAATTTTTAAACAATGTTGAAAATCCAAAAACCATTTACCAGCAAACATAATGGGATACAAATAGCTCAATATGGTGCGTTTAAAGCTGCTCAACATGTTGTTAAGGAATTTTATCCTGCTGTCCGTATTGGATGGAAAGGCCATGCAATTCATCAAAGCGCTTTTCATGCTTGTTTGATTGATACTCTCATAAATGCAATGAAAACAGTTTCAGGTGTTACTTCCGTTGATGTTAATAAATTCAATGTTAGTAATGGTGTTCTGGATTCCTTTAATGAAGAAAGCTGGTCAAGGCAGTCAGCAAACACTATAAATGTCATTTGGGACCCTACTGAATTTCTTCCTAATTCCGCTGGCACTGATAAAATTCATATTTGTGCTTGCAATGAAGCAATGAATAAAGTACAGATATTTCTTAATGCTGCTGTCCGTTCATCTGGCACAGCGACAATAAGATTAAATCACCATTTAGCGGGGATAACCGATGTTTATTGTTTGGCATTTACTCAAAGTATTGCCTTTACAAAAAAAAATAATCTTGTCGGACATACACAGAGGTCAGGTGCTTTACAAGTGTAAATTCTAATAAAAATAATAACCAAATTAAAACTCAAATACTATGAAAAACAAAACCGAAAAGCCCATGATGATTCTCATGGCAATCGTTCAGAATCCTATAATAGGAAAAGCAAGAAAAAAATTCGCTAATGCAGTGTTCTCCGAAGTTTTTGGCAAAAACACTATTCGTTCAAAACCAATTAAAGTAAAAAACCCTAAAACAAAGAAGCAAGTAAGCCAACGTACAAAGTTTAAACTTATGGTTTACGAATCAAGAGTTCTTTTGGGATTAATTCGTACATCATTTCAAAACATGGCAGTCGGTAAAAGCGCATACAATGCATTCATGAAGGCAAATATTAAAACTGCAATTCAGGGTTCTCTTGGTAACTGGTCTATCAACTACAATAATTTATTAGTAGCTCAAGGCCCTTTATTTACTCCTTTGAATTTAGTTTCAACAGTTGATTTAGCTGAATGTATTAAAAGAACCTGGACTCCTCCTATTGACACACTCGACCCTAGCAATAATGATATATTATACACTGTTGCTTATGATTCGGTAAAAGCGGAATGGTACTATGGTGCATCCACTACTTTAAGGTCAGCAGGCTCAGATGAACAAAGAGTTCCAATTAATTGGTCTGGAGATAAGGTTTTTGTATATTCTTTTTTCATTAGCACTGATGGAACACAGTGTTCTAACAGCGTCTGCAGCGGGTCTGTATTAATTATGTAATAACATTCAACTTTTAGTATAAAGGCTTATCCTAAACAATAAGCCTTTTTTAATATCATATATTAACTCTAATTCCAGTTTATATTCCCCAATGAATAAGGGTTAGAGTATTTAACTGTATTTAATATATATAATTAGTTTACTTTTGCATTATCAAATACACTATTTAAAACAAGTTTAGAGTTTAAGAATTTAGAAAAATCAATAATAGCAGTAAAGTCGGCTATAAAACGGTTAGATATTGCAGCGGTTCCCGCTACAACGGATGACGATTCAGGTAAAATACTTGGATCGTCTTTTTTTATCCCCCGAATCACTTGTCATTTCTTTTATTATAGAACGTGTGGTAAACGCATTTCTAATTAGAAATGCAAAAGAAATTCCTGAAAAACAGGATTAATTAGTCAAGAAGTGATTAAAATAAGCTAAATTTGTAATTGCAAAGAACATGAGTTGGCCATTAATTTTAGTTTAGTACAGAATATTATGAAAAAGATTCTTGTTATTGAAGATGATTTAATAATTCTTGAATCGACTATTGACTTTCTGAAAGAAAAAGGATTTGAGGTACACTCTGCTAAAGATGGTGTGTCAGGAATACAGTTTGCTATTGAAATTATTCCCGATCTTATTGTCTGTGATGTTTCTATGCCCAAAAAAAATGGATATGAGGTATGCAAAACACTTCAGCAAATTCCATCCTTGTGTAATATCCCTTTTATTTTCCTTACCGGAAAAAGTGAAAAAGAAGACATCCGGCAGGGTATGCAATTAGGAGCAGATGATTACCTCACTAAACCATTTCAGTTTCCGGAATTGTTAAAAATAATTAAGATCAGGCTTGAAAAGCACGAAAGATATTTGAAGCAGAATGACGAACAGATCTATATGTTGCTTGATAACCCGATTGTCGGAGTTTATATTTATCACGAGAATAAATTCGAGTATTCCAATTTGAAGCTTACAGAGGTACTGGGATACAGCAAAGAGGACCTGTCATTAATGAGTTTTGAAGATATGGTTTTGGGAGAAGAGAGTGATGATTCGCTGGAAAAAATTCACAGTTGTATCAAAGGCATACAAAGCTTTGTTCATACAGAGCTGAATATATTTAAAAAAGATCAGTCCCCTGCTGTTATTGAAGTGTATGGCGCTATGGTCACAATCAAAGGGAAAGAATGCCTGATGGGAAATATCATCGAAGCAAAGTCGGAAAGAGGAACAGAGCTCTTTACCGGGAAAGATTCAAATAAAATAAAATTCTCTACTCGCGAGATAGAAGTACTAAAGCTAATATGTCGGGGTTTATCAACTACCGAAATAGCAGAAAAATTATTTTTAAGCAAACATACCATTGATACACACCGCGCCAACCTTATTGCAAAAACCGAATCCAGAAACACTGCCGATTTAGTGATGTATGCCATACGCAACAGGCTTGTGGAATTGTAATGCCGGACTTCTTTATTTCTTTTGCAGTTTCCTGAAATTGTTTTAATCCACAGGCGATTTTATTCTTGTCTCACTATTTATAGCTACTTCCTTTAAAGAACAGTAAAAATTTTCATCATTAATACTGATTCTTAGTTCATCTCCACGAAGTACTTTTACATCAAAATCAATTAGTGTTATTTAATCATCATAATATACAGTATTATGAAAAAGATCATCACAATAATTTCAGTAATATGCTTGCTGGAATCTATGGTAGATATACAGGCATTTACAATTAAAAGAGTGAAATCATTTAATCCTCCCTCTTTCTTTTATCATAATTCAGCAATACTATCAGGAATTTCACACATTGATGTAAAAGTCCTTAGTGAAGTGATCAATGGTACATACTCCGTATATCCTATATATATTTCTGAGATAAATGCAGGGTTAATATATTGCGCGGATAACAGGAACAATAAAAATGTACTAATAAGCAGGGATTTTCTATTCTCTAAATTCGATAGCAGTTCTTCTACCTGGTCAAAGCCAATTAGTTTGATAAAGGACTATGCGCTATTTCAGGAAATTAATAAGAATATGAATTTTGTGGAAATATTCATTACAATTGATGATGATATTTATTCAGTTGATTTAAGGAAAAGTTCATTTTCTCCGCACAAACTTAATATCAATACTAAATATACTGAGTGCAGCCCATCTTTAAGTCCTGATGGAAATACCTTATACTTTGTTAGTGATAGGCCAGGTGGTTTTGGTGGCAAGGATATCTGGTCTTCTGAAAGATTATCAAGCGGAAACTGGAGCGAACCTGTTAATCTTGGAAGCAAAATCAATACGGCTGAAGACGAAGAATCACCTTTCATGATGGCTGATGCTGCCACATTATATTTCAGTTCAAAGGGGCATAATAGCATGGGCGGTTATGATATTTTCAGTACTACACTGAATGATGATGGCTTTTGGTCGGTACCTGAAAATCTTGGTGCCCCTGTGAACTCAACCGCTGACGATAATTATTTTATCACCGATTCCCGCGGAATCAATGCTTATTATTCTTCAAACAAATTGAAAGCAGACAATCAGAATATTTATAATGTGATATTTCATACAACGCCTTAATTGCTGTTTTGAGAACCATTTTAGAAAAAGAATGAGTCAAAAAGAAATTAATGAAATGAGTTTAATAGAAATTTTATGAGAACCATCCTTGTAATTGATGATGATAATGATCTGAGGGAAAATATTTGTGGTTTTCTTAAAGAGGCAGGATATAATGTTCTTTCGGCTAATGATGGTCTCACAGGATTGCAGCAAGCTATAAGCCACTTACCCAACCTTATCTTATGTGAAATTATAATGCCCGGAATGAATGGTCACGATTTATACAAAACCCTTCAACAAATTAAATCAACTTCTACTATTCCGCTGATTTTCGTTACATCGAAAAATGACAGAGGAGATTTCAGGGCAAGTATGAATCTGGGGGTTGATGATTTTATTACAAAACCGATTAATTATAATGAACTCCAGAATTCAATAAGAGCAAGGCTTGATAAATTAGAAAAATTTCAGAAAAATATTGATGAAAAGTTTTATGCATTAATTAATAATCCATTAACAGGTATTTTTATTTACAGCAATGACAAGTTTGATTATGTGAATGAAACATGTGCTAAAATATTTGGCATGTTGCCAAATGATTTTTCAGACATGACTTTTAATAATATTATTACTGGTTGTGATAAAAGAGTTGTGCTGAAAAAGATTGAACAATGTTTTCGCAAAGAACAAAAAACCATTCACGCCTGTTTTCAGGCAAGTCATTTTAAAGAAAAAAATAATGTTGTAATTGAAATGTATGCCGGATATGTAAATTTCAGAGGGACGGATTCGTTAGTTGGATATATGACTGAAATGTGACGAGGTTGATTGTATGTGGGTTCCGGCTGCATCAAAGCCACACGATTTTGTGTGGCTTTTTTCTTTATCTTTGCATATATTATAAAATCATGTCACACAAAGCGGGCTTCGTTAATATTATTGGTAATCCTAATGTGGGGAAATCTACATTGATGAATTCTCTTTTGGGAGAGAAACTATCTATCATTACTCCAAAAGCCCAGACCACAAGGCACCGTATCCTGGGGATATTAAATGAAGATGATTATCAGATAGTATTTTCTGATACCCCTGGTATACTTGAACCCCATTATAAGCTACATCAATCCATGATGAAATTTGTGGAAAGCGCTTTCGAAGATGCCGACCTTTTTATTTTTGTCACTGAAGCTGGAGAAGAATTCAATAATACAACTTTTCTTGAAAGAATTGCAAAGATGACGATACCAGTGCTTGTGCTGGTTAACAAAATTGATCTTTCAAGTCAGGAGACAGTAGAGAAATTATTATCCGATTGGAGTAAGCGAATACCAAATGCTGAAATAATGCCGGTTTCGGCATTATTAAAATTCAATCTTGAGAAGGTATTCGATTGGATAAAAGCGAATCTCCCTGAAAATCCACCTTTCTTTTCAAAAGAAGATATTACCGATAAACCAGAGAAATTCTTTGTTGCAGAGATAATACGTGAAAAAATATTTCTTAATTACTCGCAAGAAATTCCGTATAGTACTGAAGTTGAAATTGACACTTTTCTTGAAGAGGAAACAATTACTAGGATTCGCGCAATTATTTATGTTGCACGCGATTCACAAAAAGGAATAATAATCGGAAATAAAGGAGAAGCATTAAAAAAGGTTGGGACTCAAGCAAGAAAAGATATAGAGTTGTTTTTAGGTAAAAAAGTTTTCCTTGAAACATTTGTCAAGGTGAGTAAGGACTGGAGAAATAACGAAAACCAGCTTAAGAAATTCGGATATATTTTTAAATAGTCCATTTGCAGGGGAGAGGGTATCTTTGCAATCCTGTACCAAAAAAAGATATGATTAATATAGTTGCTATAGTAGGAAGACCTAATGTTGGTAAATCAACATTATTTAACAGGTTTGTTGAAAAACGCCAGGCTATTGTTGATGCTGTAAGTGGTGTAACCCGCGACAGGCATTATGAAAAGGCTAACTGGAATGGCAAAGAGTTTTCGGTTATCGATACGGGTGGTTATGTAACGGGCTCTGATGATATCTTTGAAGAAGAGATAAGGAAGCAGGTTAACCTTGCCGTTGAAGAAGCGACCGTAATTCTTTTCATGGTTGATGTGAATGATGGTGTAACAGATATGGATAAAGAAGTAGCCAATTTACTTCGCAGATCAAAAAAGAAGATTTTTCTTGTTGCTAATAAAGTTGACAATAATATTAAAGCTCCGGCTGCTTCAGATTTTTATCAATTGGGACTGGGAGAAGTATATTGTCTTTCAGCAATGAGTGGCTCAGGAACCGGCGAATTGCTTGACGATATAGTGAAAGAATTAGAAGTTACTGTTGAAGATGAGGCGCCCGACTTGCCTAAGTTTGCAATTGTTGGCAGACCTAATGTAGGTAAATCTTCATTTATTAATGCATTATTGGATGAACAGCGGCATATTGTAACCCCCATTGCCGGAACAACACGCGATTCCATTTACACTCGCTACAACAAATTTGGACTTGATTTTGTGCTGGTGGATACTGCCGGGTTACGCAAGAAAACCAAAGTGCACGAAGATATTGAGTTCTATTCGGTAATGCGCTCTGTAAGGGCTATTGAAAGCAGCGATGTTTGTCTGTTGCTGATAGATGCCGTTGACGGATTTGAGGGACAAGATATGAATATATTCCGCCTTGCGGAAAAGAACAGGAAAGGTGTTGTGATTCTTGTTAACAAATGGGATTTAATGCAAAAGGATACCAATGCTGCAAAAGAATTTGAAAATAAAATCAAATGCCTTATTCAGCCATTTGCTGATGTACCTATTATTTTTATTTCAGCTTTGCATAAACAAAGGATATTAAAAGCTATTGAAACCGCAAAAAAAGTATACGATAATAGGGTTAAGAAGATTACTACCTCTAAATTAAACGAAGTAATGCTTCCCATTGTTAACAATAACCCACCTCCTGCAATAAAAGGCAAATACATTAAAATAAAATTCATCACGCAATTACCTACACATGCCCCATCATTTGCTTTCTTTTGCAATCTTCCACAGTATATAAGGGATCCTTATAAAAGATTCGTTGAAAAGAAACTCCGTGAAGAATTTGACTTTTTGGGAGTCCCTCTTAATATATTTTTCAGACAAAAATAAGCGTGGACGGTCATGTAAGAATTGACAAATGGCTTTGGGCGGTAAGGTTATATAAAACACGCTCGCTGTCAGCCGATGCCTGTAAAGGTGGCAAAGTGTCGCTGAATGAGCGCTCTGTTAAACCCGCTCATGAAATTAAGATAGGCGATATTTTGGAAATCAGGATAGGACAACTTAATAAAACAGTTAAAGTTACCGGCTTACTTGAGAATAGAGTCTCTGCTAAGTTGGTTTGCAATTATCTTGAAGACTTAACCCCTCCCGAAGAATACAAGAAACTGGAAAATCAAAAGGATAGTTTCTTTATCCACAGAAGTAAAGGAACAGGAAGACCCACTAAAAAAGACAGACGGGAAATGGAAGGTTATTTCGGGGGAAATTAATCAACCTTTCTGTTCTATCGTTTAATAAAGAATACTTTATTTAATACCCTGTTATAGTTAACCCATGTCCAATCCGGTCTTACCCAACATCCCTCATTATAATATAAGTTAGACATTCTAATGTTTGTAAAAGAAAAAATAATTAGAAAAAGACACAATATCCAGAATATAAATTTTTTCTTGTGAATTAATACCTCATGAATAATAAATGCGATTGGTATTATAAATATCGGGTAATATTCAATAAAAGCCCTATGTCCAAATGAACAGGAAAATGTATAACTCCACCAACTTGCATTTGCATACAAAATAAAAATAAAGAGAAAAGTTATTGCTATTCTAAGGTTTATTTTTTTTATCAGCATCCATATTAACCCGCCAATAAATATAAAGAACATAGGTGAATAAACCAACCAACCGCTTTCGACACCAAAAAGCACATATCCGATCTTCGGTTTATTCCAGTAAATAAATCTTTCTGTTCCACCTGCCGCCGCATATTTGTACGAATATGTGAAATAATAACCCGTTACAGCATGCCAGTATAGCATTTGAGGAATGAAAACAATAAAAATAACAAAAATGATTAATGCAAAATATTTAATATTGTTACTAATCCATTTAAGCCTTTCGACAAATGCACACCATGAATTAACTTCGAAAAATAAAAACAATAATATATAAAATATGTTTGTTGGCCTGATAAGTATAGCTAAACCTATAGGTAAGCCGCAAAATATAGTGTTTTTTAAATTAGGTGATTTTATAAATTTATCAAGGGTATAAATAAATAATGTTAAAATAAAAAAAGAATATACATGAGAATAAGAAGGATTAAAGATTGTATAATAAAATAAATTTGTTCCCAGATATATTGATATTACGGCTATCAAAGAAGGCAATTGATTAAACCATTTCCTAATGATACGATACAGAATCACAAGTCCACTAAAAACATAAGTTAATGCAGCCACTAAAATTGCCAGACCATAAGTTTTGGATTTCACTTCATCGACAATTCCAAATATCTTATTATAAAAATGACCTGCAAAGAAAAAAGGAGTTTCAAGAATTGCAGCGCCACATGTATATTTATCAATAGTCATTCCATTACCAAGGGTGATCTGCGTAATGCATATGAGTTATATCATGTTTAATAAAAAAATAGAAGAGATATTGAAAATAACCTTCTCCGTCACTCCAAATAATATTTTTTATATCAATTTTGAATAAAATAAAGACACAATAAAAATTGACAGCAAAAAATAAAACACCAAACAATAATATATTCAATAAGTTCTTTTTCACTTCATTTTTAAATATTTTTTACTAACTATATTATATTTTATGATACACCATATTGCTTTAAATCCATCTTTCCAATTAATTTTTTTACCCTCATCATAAGTACGGCCATAATAGGAAATGCCTACTTCATAAATCCTGATTTTGGGAAATCTTGAAATTTTAGCAGTTACTTCTGGTTCAAAGCCAAAACGATTTTCTTTAAAATAAATCTTTTTAAGGTACTCTGCCTTGAAAAGTTTATAGCAGGTTTCCATATCGGTTAAATTCAGGTTAGTAAGCAAGTTTGAAAGTAAAGTCAGCATTCTGTTACCGATTGTATGCCAGAAAAACAATACCCTGTGAGGGTTACCACCCATAAACCTTGAACCATATACAACATCTGCAAATCCATCAATTATGGGTTTTATTAATATGTTATATTCGTTAGGGTCGTATTCAAGGTCAGCATCCTGTATTATGATACAATCACCTGTTGCAGCATCTATTCCAGTATGAATGGCGGCACCTTTGCCTTTATTTACTTCATGAGAAAAAAGTTTTATCTCAGTATCATTATGTTCTGAAATATAATTTTCTAGAACTTCATTAGTATTATCTTTTGAGCAATCGTTTACTATGATCAATTCCTTGCCAATTCCATTAATTAAGTCAACTTTTAGTACAAGATCAAGGATTTGGCGAATCGTCTGTCCTTCATTAAATGTGGGAATGATAATTGATAATTTTTTGAATGAAAGCATATATTATATTGTAAAAAATGATGGCTAAGTTATTTATTTTTTTTATTCAATGATAAATAGTCTGTTTCGGGTAATTTTAATAAAATATTGTTAAACACACAATAATATCCATTTTTTACACGTTGTAACATTAAAATCAGGTAATAATAGTTAATAGTAATTATATATCGCTTAATGACATAATTTTCAATTAAAACCCATGCCCGGTGCAACATCTGTAATATTGCCCAAAGATATACTGAAGTTCATACTACGCGCTTTTATCAGAAAAGGAGTACGAAGCAGAAGAACAGAATGCAGCGCGTATATTCACGATTTTACAAAGGGCGTCAATCGCTTTATTGCCGAGAATACAGGGCGCTTTCCCGACATAGATTCAAAGTTCCGCCACGGACTATCGGAATGCACTGCAAAAAGAGCATTAAATAAAAAGACACCGCATGGCGCTACCCGTGAACTTCGCAACCTTCTTGCGCTATACGCCACCGATGGAGAACTTGAATGGAACCAATTTATTAACACACATTTTCCCTGCCATAATGCGTTGCTTGACATAGAAGAAACTACAGGAAGGCAGCCGTTACACAACGCTACACAAAATGAAATATACGCTCAGAACCTTATTATTATTCAATTGCTGAATGAGATAAAGCAATTACTAATTAATGGGATTTAATAGGTTCTTCGGATAATAAGCTCGTCATTGATTGCAATGACGTTAAATATGATTTTCCGAAGAAGGCTAATAATACTTTTTAGACTTTTATTTTTTGCCTGCTTACCCTAACCCTCCCGGCAAGTCAGGACAAGCTGTCCCTTCCACTACTGGGGAAGGGAGAGAGGGATGGGGTAAAAAACTATTTTATATTTCTAAATGGTATAATACCATTGCAAAACCTATAATTTAAGCACAACCGCTAAAGGTTTTTCCGGCAATTTAACACTTCTGCTTAAAAATAGCCCCTGTGCAATCATGAATACCGGATTTTATTATGATAATAAAAAATAATACTATTTTATGTATAGTAATAGTATAAATTGTAAAAAACATGTTAAAAGTGGCAGGTATTTTGGACATTTTGCAAATGTCCAAAATGTCCACATATTTTTGTATCAACAATACAACAAGCGTTCTTTGAAATCCTGATGGTTGAAAATGCCAATAAGCGGTGTTTTTTTATCTTAAATCATGAGTATAGCAACTGCAAACATTACAAAAGTATCTGGTGTCAAAGTATAAGTTTTTGCGGGCACAACAAAAGCAAATAATGGCAGGGCAAAAGTAAATGATGTTTATATGAATGTATCTGATGACAGCCTGACAGTAACTGATGTTATAGCAACAATACCTGATATTATAGCGACAATTGCTGATGTTAAAGCAACTACAACTAATGTCATAGCAACTATAGCTGATATTAATGCAACTGTAACTGATGTTAATGTAACAATAACTGATGTTATGGTAACAGTTACTACTGTCAGTGATAATGTTGCTGATATCAGTGTTACTGCAACTAATGTCATCGCAAATGTAACTAATGTCAGTGTAACTGTAACGGATGTCAAAGCAACAGTTATTAATGTCAGTGATCATATAACTTATATCATCATAACAGCAATTATTGCTAAGGTAACAGTAACTGATGTTAAGGTAACAGTAACGAATACGAATGCAAGAGACACTTAAAACACGGTTTGTGTGGTTGATGCCATCGCAACAGTAAAATTAACCCAATTATTAATAATTTAAAAAACTAAAACAATGAAAGCAATTATGAAAATGAAGAAAGCCTGCTTAGCATGCGGGTTGGTCTTTGGTATAGTTTTATTAACTATAGCCATAATACCAAAAGTAGTGATCAAAAGGGTCATTGCAGCGCTGAACATGAAGAAGCTTACCAAGATTGGGAATTTTATTAACAAAGCTTCTTTTATTGTAAAATCAATGACAGGTAACTCCTGGTTCCCGAGTCCGCCTATTACGATTGCCGCCTTGCTTGCCGATATAGCGAATCTTGTGGCAGCCGAAACAGCAGCCTTGTCGAGGCTAAAAGGAGCGGTTCAGAACCGTAACGACATGAAAGCCATAGTGCTGGCCGACTTACGCCAGATGATGGCTTATGTACAATCTGTAGCTAATGCTAACCCTAAGAATGCCGAAACTATTATTGCAAGTTCGGGCTTTGATATAAAACTGGAAGGTGTTCGTACTAAACCTCCAATTTCAGTAAAGCCAAAAAAAGGTGAATCGGGAACTATGGTGGCCACAGTTAAAAAAATTGATGGAACGATGGCTAACCTCTGGCAGTCGAGTACCGACGGTGGTAAAACATGGGTTTCCCTGGATCCTACGTCAAAGGTAAGAATTGAAATTTCAGGTTTAACGCCCGGCATAACGCTGATGGTAAAACACCTGCCGGTGTTGCGTAAGGGAAAAGGTACCTGGCTGGTATCGGCAGCAGTAATTGTGTTGTAAACTGTTTGCTAATAATAAAAGTTTAAATTGGTTTCCCTGCCCTGTTAAGATCCCCGGTGCAATATTGCCGGGGATTTTTAATTTGCTGGCAGCAAATTCATATAATAAGTTTCATATCCTTAAATCAAACAAATCGGACTGGCATACATGATTCACTACTGTAGTGCTATCCAAAAGAAGGGAATTAGAGAAACAAAGCTAAAATTAAATATGTTAGCTTAACTGGCTTCATTATAAATAAACAAAAAAATGTTAGAAAATATATCCAATTAATTCAAATTGTATTAATATTTTTACAAGAATTTTAATATACTTTTGGGGAGTTAAGTTTTTGGCACAAAACAACATGAAGATAAACCATCTGTTTTAGATATCCTTAACTCTCTAAAATGCACAAACAAGTTTTTAAAAACAAATAATAATGTTTAAAAATACACCTAAAATTGTTTTATGGATATTTTTTCTTTCAGTGAGTTTAAGATTAGTATTGGCATTTCACAACAGAGGTGCAAATGATAACCATATTGAAGTGATAAATTGGATTGTTGATAAACATGAACTACCCGTAAAAGAAGATTGTTGGCAATGTTACCAGTTAAAGTTTTTTCATATTTTATCCGCTGGCATCATAGAAACATTTCATGCAACAAGTATTAAATCAAGAATAATTCTTGTTCAATTATTCAATGTGATACTTGGGCTTTTTACCTTATTGTTTTTTTGGAAATTTATAAAAAAGTATCCTATCGCTGAAAACATTAAAATTATAACATTTGCCTTTTTTGCTTTCAATCCTTGTCTGGCAGGAATAAATATTCAGATAACCAACGACACATTAGAAATTTTTTCGGGTGTACTTGTAATTTATTTTACCGACCTGTTTTTAACGGATTTAAAAGTTAAATATGCTCTATTGCTATTGATATCATTGATAATTGCTGCTATTACAAAAACCACAGGTTTGATTTTATTTGGTATGGTATCAATAGTTTTTATTTTGAAAATATTATCTCAATCAACAAAACAGAAAAAAACAGTTTTATTAAAATATTTTTTGATAATTTTTTTTGTTTTTGTCTCAATCGTTCCTTTTGCCGGAGGTTATTATTCATACTATCAAAAATACAAAACCATCCCGACAAGTGCATGGGAAAAAGACACTCCTCCTAAGTTCTTTAAATCAACTTATGTATGGCGTCCGGGTTTAAGAAATATGTGGGATGGATATTTTACTTTTAGGTATTTGGATATGATACGTCAGCCGTATATCAACAATGAAAGTGATAATTATCCTTTGCACCGAGCCTCATTATGGTCCCAACTATATGGACGAACAGCATTCATGCACTTTGATCAATGGCCACCAAGTTGGCAAACCAAAGCACCATTAATAATTAATATTGGAAGAATTCTAATTATCTTTGGAATTATTCCACTTTTAGTTTTGTTACTCGGACTTTTTAATAGTCTATATCAAACTATTAAGAAATTTTTTATAAATGGAATATCTTCTTTATCTGAATCAAATGATTATTTACACTTAATCGTTACTGTTGGTTTTTTATGTTGCTCTGTGATGTACAGTTATAATATTCGTGATTTTAGCTCTATGAAATCGATATATATATTCCCGGGTTTTATTTGTTATATTAAATTATTCTTGGATAAGTATTCTTCATTACAATCCAAATTAATACTTAAAATATTATCCACGGTTCTTATAACCTTAACCATCTTATGTTTTTTTGATATTAGTTATTTGGTATATCAATTAGTTTAATACGCATATTAATTTTTAATTAAAAAAGAAAGAGGGAGGAAAAATAACAGGAATACTATACTACTAAATGCCAGTTATTATATTGGATAATAAATTATTTCCTATCAAAGAAATTAAACGTTTTTACTTTCTATTATATACAATGGGCGGTTTCTGACATTACTATTGATGCGTTTTATGTATTCGCCAATAATTCCAATAGAAATAAGCTGGACGCCCCCAATAAACATGGTGCTTATAATTAACGATGTCCATCCTGTTATAGTTCGGTCAAGAATGAAGTATGAATAAAGTGCATACAAAATAATAATAAAAGAGAGTAATGAAATACAAATTCCCATGTTTGTAACAAGGCGAAGTGGTGCGTCCGAAAAAGCAGTAATTCCATCAAGTGCAAAACGAATCATTTTCTTTAAAGGATAACCCGATTTCCCGGCCTTTCTTTCATCTCGCTGATATTCCACATAGGTATGGCGAAATCCTATCCATGCTATTTGCCCTCTTAAGAATTTATTTTGCTCGGGCATCAATTTCAAATTATCAACTATTTTTCGGTCGATTAACCTGAAATCACCAGTATCTAAAGGAATGTCAACATTTGTCATAGCCCGCAGCAACCTGTAAAATATCTTCGCTGTAGCTTTTTTAAATAATGATTCGCCTTTCCTTACAGATCTTTTTGCATATACACAATCAAAACCCATTTTATATTTATTGTACATCTCGGGAATCAATTCGGGAGGGTCTTGCAAGTCTCCGTCAATAATCACTATTGCATTTCCTTTGCAAAAATCCAGCCCTGCAGTAACAGCAATCTGGTGACCGAAATTACGACTGAAATTGATATATTTAATCCGTTGGTCGTTTTGCGAAAGAGCCACCAGAGCATCAAGCGTTTTGTCTTTGCTTCCGTCATTAACAAAAACCAGTTCATAATCTGGAGTTATTGAACTAACAGCTTTTGTAAGCCTTCCTGCAAGTTCAGGTATAATAGGTTGTTCATTGAAAACAGGAATAACTACGGAAATTTCAGTATTATCCATAAAAATAATTTAAGTATTAACTTTGCTTAATTTCCATTTTTGGTTTTGACCTCCATTATAATGGTATAACTGAATTTTTTGTTCATCATTACACCAGATATTTTGGGGCGAAAATATATCAATCAGCAAATCTTTTGAATGTGCATAGATATAATAAGTACTGTCGCTGTTGTTTGTTGGAACCAAGTACCATTTTTGGTTATCTCCTTTATTGAAATTATATATATGCAAAGCCTGTTCTTCTGATCCGCACAAATCAGGCAAACAATAATATTCAATTGCTTTGTTACAACTTACGGATACAATATAATATGTCTCAGATTCATCGGCCGGAATTAATTTCCATTTCTGATTATCGGCACATCTGTTACTGAACAAAATTATTTTTTGTCCATCGATACAGCAATTTCCGGCCGGACATTTGACATCAATTACTTTGTCGCACGAAACAGGTATAATCTGGAAAATACCATTAAAAATATGTTTAGAATTTGTTTTTGGAGATTGACATGAACAAAAAACCAAGGTCAGGCTTATTAATAAAACTGCATAAATATTCTGGAGCGTTTTCATAAAAAATTAATGAATGGAATTAATTATTTTATAGAATTTTACATTGTCTGACTGAGTTAATAATTCATAAGAATAATTTTTTTCAATATAATTAATAACATTTTGCTGGTATGCAATTACATGATCATTGCTTGAAAGATTCTCCCATTGCTTAAATTTAACATTCTGTCCTTTCTCTTTTAAAATATTTGTGTAAAATAAAAGATGCCCATTATATCCTTCATTCAACAGGTAAAAATTATCAAGCATATACTCTGATTTAACCGTTTTTTGTAATATATAGCTCATGCTATAGAAATTTTTATCCCAATCATATTCTTTAGGCTTATAAGTTTTATTTATGATCTTGAAATATGGATTGATAAGAATAAGAAATAAAAAAATAAATGAAAGTGCTTTGGTCTTAATTGTTTTATTAAAAAGTTTAAATTCTTTTAACAGGTTAAAAATAAAATAAATGAAAATTGAAATCTCGATGGCTAAAATTGGATACATTGGAACATCATACCATTCTGTTTTGGTTTTTGAAGCAGAAATCACTAAAAAGAATGTTAGTAATAGTAAAAAAGAATAAAGTGTTAAACTAAATATTTTTTTATCCTTATGAAATAAGCCAATAATTAAACCGCAAGGCACTAATAAATACCAAGCTTTCAATTGAAAATCAATAAAGTTGTGATAATAATACCAAAACCCTTCAGAATGATTTTCTATAACTTTTAAATATCTGCCCCCTAATTCATTTTCCAGAACAGTTTTGAGATATCCTGGATTTTGATGTTCGCGTAGTAAATAATATCCAGAAACTATTAAAATAAAAATTCCAATATTTATATAAAAATGCTTGTCTTTTAAAAATAAAAGGACCTTTTTTTGTATTAATGTATAAACAAATAAAGCTGGTAAAAAGAACAATCCATTTACACTTTTAGTCAATACAGATAATGTAAGTGCACAGAAAACATAGTACAGATATTTCTTATTCTGTGTTTCAAGATAGAGAAAGAAAAACAAACAATACAATGTGGTAAAGAGGGTTAATAAAGCATCGTAATCTCCTGTTCTTGATGCGTGTACATTTATATAGCCAAATGATGTTATTAAAACCAAAACCGAAATAATACCGAACCAAAAATCCTTTAGATATCTTATTGAAAAAAACAACAATGTAATACATGTGAAAAAAGCGGCAATTGCAGAAGGTAACCTGACAGACAGTTCATTCACTCCAATAAATTTCATACAAATAACCTGAAGCCATATCATTAAAGGAGGTTTAGTATTCCACATATCGGGACTACCTTCATAATGAGTAACAATTAAATCTCCATCTTTATGCATTTCGTAAGCATTTGCAGCCAATCTTGCTTCATCCCAAATCCTTATAGGTAAAGTATCCAGATGTACAAATATTGGAAAACATATTAATGAAACTAAAATAATATATTTGAAGTACTTAGATATAAAGTCTTTCATGTAATTTAAATGGCATACAATGATACTGGCGTTTAAATAATAAATTTTAAAATTCTAGATATTTTAAGCAATTATTCACTGAAAAATGAATATATATATAGTTGAATTATAAAACCAATTATTATCTAAATTCTAATTTGAATTGGATAAAGCGTTCCTAATGGGAAATAATTCAACTTAAAGAAAAGAATAATTTGCCAAATGTAATTTTATAACATTATAATTTAAGGCTATTCTTCAAAAAATTGAATCTCTATATCATCAATATAAGCAACATTATTATCGGGGTTCCATATATAGGTTTCAAAATGAGCTCCATTGCTTTCAAATTCAGGAAATGTATCCTCAATTTCTATTTTATACCACTTATTGACTTCTTTTGCAATGGGATTTATTTCGTGACCGGCCCAAAAAATATTTTTGTTGTTTTTATCATTAATAGCCACAACGAACTTAATTTTTTTGTTTAAGTCAGTTAACTTTACCCAAGCGCTTTCTTTTACTTTTTTTATTGGATTTGAGCTAATTTCGCTTACAAATTTGCCAAACCCATAAGAGTATTGATTGGCTGAATCAACCCTTGAGCAATAATCACCATTATGACCGCCGTATTTACCGATGGTCTGATTACCCCCCCAATCCCCTCCTTTAAATGTAGGTACAAAATCTTTATTGTTTGAGCAACCAAAAACAATCATAGACAATACGCCTAAAACCAGAAAATGACTCTTTTTCATAAAACGATTTTTTTAATTTTAAATAAATTTATTGTAATTAAATATTTGCCGAAATTAAATATTTTTAAAATAATATCTGTTATTTTTCACAATAGTGTTTTTATTAATTTCTTTAAAAATATTATTTGGCATGGGCCTTATAAGCAATTCATCAATAAATAGGGTGTCATTTTTTACAAAGTTATCATTCCATAAGGTAACTTTCAATTTATCACTTCTGTCATTTAATCTAAATTTAAATTCAATCAGCGCCCAATCTTTATCAACTATTTTTATTAAGTTACCCAAGCCATTATAATCTGTTTTATAAACATTGCCCTGTGAATTATAGTATGCAATTTCAATAGTAGTCCCAGGATACAAATCGTGATGAATTCTCCCAAACCAGAATGAAAACACATAATCCGTATCAGGCAAGGCATTCGGAAGGGTCCCTTCAAATATGGTATTATACTCTTTAATTTTGCCTGTATAACAGCTTTTGCTGTTATAACCAAAATTATTCTGATTATCTTCAAAATGCAGGTTTACAAACCGAACAACAGGATCTGTAGAGAAACAATTGTCATTGAAAAAAAGCTTTTCTTTTCTTAACTCAGACGCAACATTAAAGTACAAAGAATCGGCAATGTTTTTTAATTTTTCCTTTTTCAGTTCATATAATGAAATTTCGTCTCCTTTTGATATTAACTTTGCTTCAGAAATTAAATTTTTCTCAGATAAAGTAATTTCGTCACATTTAGTAACCAGCAACAAGAAAGGTTTTTCAGAAACACATTGAGTCAGTACTTCCAATGGACGGTAAGGTTCATTTACAATACTAAGATTATTATAAGTCTGAGAAATAGAAGTTCTGCTCATTAGAACAGCATTCATCGGCAACCCTGTTTTTAACGAAACTATTAATGAGTTGAATGTGCTATTATCATTTGGTGCAAGCCAGATATTTTCAGACCCCACATGAAAAAATGGCAAAGGAATTATAGATTGGTATTTTTTTGTATCAATGTTCTTTATTAGGTCGGCAATATTTGAGTCCCATGAGTTTTTACTTAATTCGGGTATATTGTTATTTAACCCTTTAGAGATAGAACGGGTATTTTCATATGCATCATAATAAAGCACCAAAACGCTTATTATCAAAACCACTACACGTAAATATTTTTTCAAAAACTTTAAATTATATATAAAATAAAATACTCCAATATTAATAGTATAATAAAATATCCAAGAAAACCTTCCAATCCCTCTAAATTGACTTAATGGCCCTGCATAATGTACAAGCCAGGGGAAAAAAATAAAAGGCCATGCAAATGAAAAAAGTAATGAGAGAAATCCAGCCCAAAGCAAAATTGATAAAAGCTTGTTATCGGTAACGGCAAAAAAATTCCATCTCCTTCGAACAAATATTTGAATAATAATCCCGATTAAAAGCACAGTTAAAAAGAATCCCATTTTCCCAGTTGTAAAAAAAGGAATGCAAGCCCAAACAGTAAAAATGAATATATAAAGATATGATGCTAAATGTCCAATATAAGCCCACCCTTCCCATTCAACGTGTTGTGGATGCATAAATGATTTTAAAAAAGGGATTGTAACATTTTGATACTGCAAAAAAACACCTTCCCAGTCTGACTTATAGACCAGAAATCCCCAAGGGAAAGCGGTCCTGTCATGAACCTTGTCAGTAATCAAAAGCCAGACATTAATCACTAAAATGGGGAGGATAATTTGCAGGAAAATATTTAGCAGTGCAAATTTCCATTTTCTGAATTTTTTATCGGATATAAGTTGAACTATCCAGAATATTCCTAAGATAAAAGATGCAAATGCAAAATTATACATATGGAATGTTGACATCAATAATATAAATATTCCAGTAATCAAACTTTTCTCCCACGCAGGGTTTTTATAAAATTTTATTAAAAGATATATAACAATAGGAATAGAGAACACATAACTTAATGAATAGTGTCCTGAAAATCTATTTAGCAGTGGCGACAAATATGCGATTCCGATAGCAACGAATGTGCTGTAAAACCAGTTTAAGTTAAATTCTGTCAGAATAAGGTACAAAAAAACAGCAGCAATGATAATGGACAATAACATCATTAAATTAATAACACCCACTGCATAATCAGAAACATCAATTATATTCTTTGAAATAAACTTCAGAGTATTTGAAATAACAGGTTGACAATTGGTAAAGATTACATGCTCGCCATAGGGATAATTCATCCCTTGGAAATGAGAATAGGTGGAATCATATTTTATATGATATATTGTTGTATAATAGCTTTGAAGTCCATCGCCATCTTTTGAAAAATATACTTGGTTTGGATGCTTTAAAATTTTTCCAAAGAAACAAAACAGTACAATCAAAGACAATAAAAGCGTCAACCAGATACCCTTATTGCGAAATAAATTTTTAATAAATAATTGTATTTTATTCATCATTTGAATTAGCAGAAATAATAAATTATTTCAAATTTGTTTTTTCCTTAATAAAATACAATGGCCTCTCTTTTGCCTCATTGAATATTCGTGCAATATATTCACCAATTACTCCTAGGCTCAATAATTGTATCCCTCCAATTATTAATACAGATACAAGTATTGAAGTCCATCCCGGAACCGTTTCGCCTAAAATATTTTTAACTATAGCGTAGAAAGAATATATCAGCCCGATAAAGAATATTATCAGTCCTGTATAAAATGAAATCCTTAGTGGTTTGGAAGAAAATGACGTAATGCCGTCCATTCCAAAACGGAACATTTTCTTAAAAGTATATTTTGATTTTCCGGCAAAACGGGGTGAGGCATTGTATTCAATGATTGATTGTTTAAATCCCATCCAGCTGATGAGTCCTCGTGTAAACCTGTCTTTCTCTTCAAACTGAAGAAAAGCATCAACCGCTTTGCGTTTCATAAGACGGAAATCAGCCGCTGACGGTTCAATTCTAACATCCGAAAGTTTATTTATTAAACTGTAAAATAATTTTGAAGTTGTTTTTTTTACAATACCTATGCTTTGAGGATCAATACGCTTTGTGTTTACTATATCAAATCCTTTATTTTGTTCCTCAAGCAAAACAGGGATAATTTCTGGCGGATGTTGTAAGTCGGCATCCATCATAATTACAAAGTCGCCTTTACTGTATTGAAGGCCAGCCATTATTGCAACCTGATGCCCAAAATTTCTTGATAAAGAAATTCCTGATACATCTTTATCTTTTTCTGCAATGTTTTTAATAACTTGAAATGTATTATCCTTGCTCCCATCATCTACAAAAATTATTTCATGAAGAAAGTTTATTTTCTTTAAAACAGGAGTAATTTCATAATATAATTGCTCTATGTTATCTCCTTCATTAAAACAAGGAACAACAATACTCAACAATTTTTCCTGTACCATAATAGAGAAATTGGATAATAACTTTCTTAAATAAATAATTTTCTAATTTATAATATGTGTACTATACCTATTAAGAAAATTTTGAAAGACTTCGTTTTATATATTAATAATAAGATTTGTGTGATATAATAACCTGGCAAATATAGAAATTTATAAGATTTATAAATTATAAATAAAATACATTACAGTTATTAAATTGATAGTGCTTGTTGTATGGTAACACACCTTAAATGAATTTTTTGTATTAAATCAAATTTAGATACTTTATCGATAATAGAAATTATTGACCGAATAATGAGCAAAATTCATACTATAAAGAACGTAGGCCTGTATTGTTGACTGGTAAAAATGAACAGTTCTTACTTTTCTGGCAAGAAATAATATCCTTTGATTTTAAATTAAGGTCATCGAAAGAATCTGAAAGGAATGTAATTTCACATCACACTGTTCCGATAGGAAAGCTGTTTTATTAAATAATTAATTAATAAAGTCTTTGTATATTTGCCTAAGTTAATTAAAACACATAGAATAAAAAAAACCGATATTTAGAATTATGGCAATAAAGCAAGATTTTCTAGAATGCCCTACTGACATTTATAACTATTATGGAACAAAACCTGATGGTGATATCCAAACAAGAGAAGTAAAGAAAGAGCCTACAGAACGCACACAACAGGCACGCCAGATGTATTTTGAAACAAAATCATCTGCCTCTGTGGAGTTTCCTTACTGGTACACCCGTCGATGGGATGAACTGGAAGGCGAAGTACAAATTATAAGAAGAGCTGAAGCATTAAAAGCAGGATTCGAACACCTTACCGCTTCTGTTTTCCCCGGCGAACTGATAGCCATGAGAAAAGCGAATTATTTGCGCGGTTCTTATCCTATGCCCTGGCTGTCGGAAGCATTCTTCCTTTCTAAAGAAGATGATCTGTTTAAAGAAGCGCAGAAAGCCGGAAAAGCAAGCGCTGATGAAGTTACTACTATGGGACAGGGTGGTGGAAATGTTACCAAGAGCATAGGTAATATAATTTCTATCGCAGGAAAGTTTGGTTTACGCAAAGAGGAAATGCCTATTCTTATTAAGACTGCAAAGAAATGGTTCAACAGATCAGTTGATGATGTTGGGCATAAATATGAGCAGCTTGTTCCTGGTTATCAAACCAAAGAAGAAATTATGCGCGCCGTGATTTGTATGTTCGATTCAGGATATACCTTACCGCAGGGCAGGGAAGTGATGAATTATTTCTATCCTCTGCAATACGGCATAGAAGGGATTAAGAATATCTGCAAAGAAAAACAAGACCAAACAGCAGGCTATCCCGAAATGGACAGGCTGTATTTTTATAAAGCCGTTCATACCATGCTTGAAGGGCTTCAGACTTGGATAGTGAATTATGCAAAAGAGGCCCGCTTTATGGCTTCACTTGAAAAGGATAATTTACAAAAGGAAGAATATCTTGAAATTGCCGAACGACTGGAATGGCTCTCAAAAAACAAACCTCGCACATTTCATGATGCACTTCAGATGGTATGGATATTTCATGTTGCAGTACTTAACGAAGATGCTATTTCCGGTTTATCTCCTGGCCGTTTGGGACAGGTACTATATCCTTACTGGAAGCAAGATATGGATAATGGCAGTCTCACAAAAGAAAGAACAATTGAGCTATTAGAATGCATGCGTATAAAATTCACTGAACTGGATTGTTTTGCATCTATGGGTGTAGTAGGCGGAGTATTAAGCGGTAATACGTTTAATAATTTATGCATCGGTGGACTTGACAAGGATGGAGAAAGCGCAACGAATGAATTGGAAATGCTCATTCTTGAATCTGCTATGTCCTGCGATACCCCGCAGCCTACTCTTAGTTTGATGTATGATGAAAAACTACCTGAAGAGTTTTTATTAAAAGGAGTTGAATGCACTAAAATTGGTACAGGTTACCCGGCATGGGTTAATAACAGGGTGGCTATGGAATTCCTGATCAATAATTATAAAAAGGAAGGAATGGAGCTTGAAGAAGCCCGGGCATGGGCTATCGGCGGTTGCCTTGAAACTTCACCCGGAAGCTGGATGCCGCTTGAACTGAATGGTGAAACATATTTCATCCCCGGTGGTTCTGCCCCTGCAACAAGTGTTGGCGTACATTTTATTTCTTTGCCTAAAGTGCTTGAAGCAGTTTTATATGATGGTCTGGATAAAAGAACAGGAAGACGTGTTTATCCTGCACATGACTCTGAGCTTGATTCTTATGAAGAGATATGGAATGTGTTCAAAAAATATTTTAGCATCACTGTTGAGGTTTTAACGCTGGCAAACAATATTCAGCATGATATATGGGGAAAGGTTTCTCCTTCTATTATAAACAGTATGCTGAAACCGGATTGCCTTGAAACTGGCACGGATATTAGCCATAAAGGCTGCCGTTATAACAGGACATTCAACGTTGAGATTTGCGGAGGTGTTAACCTTGTGAATTCTTTAGCATCTATAAAGAAGAATGTATTTGATGAAAAAAATATTTCATTGACTGAGTTAAAAGCCGCCATTGATGCAAACTTCGGTTATATTTCAGCATTGGAAACAGGATCCTATAGTTTGACAGAACAGGTAAAAACAAAGAGCTACAAAGACTGGTTGAAGATACATAAGCTTTGCCTTGATGCACCTAAATACGGGAATGATGATAAGTACGTTGACAGTATTTTCAGGGAATGGCAGATATGGTTTAGCAAGATGTGTGAAAATTACCTTTCGATTTACAATGAGCCTTTGTATTCATGCCAGATATCGGTATCCACTCATGCACCAATGGGAGCTGTAACATTAGCTACTCCTGACGGAAGATTGTGCGGAACTACTTTTGCCGACGGCTCTGTATCTGCATACCCCGGTAGTGATACAAATGGCCCTTATGCATTATTTAATTCTGCCACCTGTTACAACCATGCATTATCTCAGAATTCACAGCTGAATATGAAGATACATCCTTCTGTTGTAAAAGGCAGGGAGGGCTCAAGGAAGTTCCTTGAAATGATAAAAGCATATTTACGCAAAGGCGCATTTCATGCACAATTCAACATTGTTGATTCGAGGATGCTAAAAGATGCACAGAAGAATCCTGAGAATTACAGGGGGTTGATGGTAAGGGTTGCCGGGTTTACTCAGTATTGGGTAGAGCTTGGAAAGCAGATACAGGATGAAGTTATTGCACGCACAGAATACGAACAATTAGGATAAATATTGAAAATATGACCCACTACGATTGCAAATATTATCTGAATACCGATGTTTTCAAAGGTATTTGTAAAAGAGATAAGGCAAGCATAAATGCAGATGATGAAGCATGTGAAAAATTTGAGAATGCACAGAAATGCAAGCATTGTTCTAATTTTTCTTTAAATGATACTGATCTTGGAACATGCATGAACAAATATGAAGCGTATCCTGAAATGTACGCCACTACATGTAATGACTTTAGCAAGAATTAAGATCAGATATCAAAGGATATATATTCGATATACAGGGGCTCTCAGTTCATGACGGGCCCGGATGCAGGACTTTAATTTTCTTTAGCGGATGCAGTATGAACTGCTTCTGGTGCTGCAATCCCGAAGGTATTTCCGGTAGGCCTTCATTAATGTATTTCCCTTCAAAATGTATTGGTTGCAGTAATTGTATGAATAATTGCCCTTATAATGCCATTACAATTGAGAATGAAAAAATAAAAATTGCAAGACAGCTTTGTGCAAAATGTGAAAAGCAAATATGTATTGACGAATGCTATACTGATGCATTGAAAGTAAGCGGGTATGAAATTTCTGTTTCAGGTCTTTTAAAGGTTATCACACGCGACAGGCAGTACTGGGGCCGCAGTGGAGGCGTGACACTGACAGGAGGAGAACCATTATTGCAAATTGACTTTGCAATAGAAATCTTATCTGCATGCCACGACGCTTACGTACATACTGCTATAGAAACTTGCGGTAATGTTCCGTTGGAAAATTATCAAAAAGCTATTCCTTACATTGATTGGATATTCTTCGACCTTAAGCATTTCAACACGGCTGAACATAAGAGGGTTACGGGAGTTGACAATACATTAATACTAAATAATGCAAAGCAGCTTTCAAGAGAATTTCCCGGAAAGCTTATCTTCAGGTTGCCACTGATCCCCAACTTTAACGATAGCAGCGAGAATATTGGATCTGTAATTTCGTTTCTAAAAGAAGCAGGAAAGAATGAAATAAACATACTCCCTTTGCATCATCTGGGCAGGGAAAAGTACCAGATGCTCAATAAAGAATACATGGCTGGCAATTTTCCTGTTCCAACTGACGAACACTTGAGGAGTATAGAAAATGAATTTAAAGCAGCTGGAATAAACTGTTATGTGGGCAGCGAAACTCCTTTTTAATGATATTTTAAAGTCAGAAAGAATTGTACATAAATTATGCAGAGATGCATTGTTTTTATTATACCATAAGACATCACTTCTTTCAGGAAATTCACCAGTTAGAATTTTAATTATACTTTTGCACAATAATTTAAAATCATTTTTATGAAAAGAATCATAGTCATTGTTATCTTCTTTTGTTCATTAGGAATATTCCATTCGTTTGCCCAAGATACAAAAGACAACAGCATTAAAGCGCCAACCAAGATGACTAGTGGGGGTGACAGACTGGTATTAGATCTTTTTGACGATATCTGGCAAAGCACTCCTTCGGGAATAAAAGTAAACAGTTATTGTCCCGGCTTTAATGCCTATGGCATGGGCAATATCCATTTCGGGAAAAGCAAATTCGGACTTGGGAATTGGCTTCGGTTTCAGCACACATAATTTGCATAGCAACGGAACTCCCGATAACCAGATTGATACAACCAAAGGGCTTAATACATTAACAGGAATTACTGTTTTTAATAAGATACCATCTACTGTAAATAAAGAATGGAATTAAAATTGATAACAATAAATTCTCCCTTACCTATTTCGATATCCCTATGGAAATTCGTTTCAGGCATTTAAACCAGAAAAAGAAAGCTATAAAGTTTTCTATAGGTGGAAAAGTGGGATATCTGATTAGCGATCATACTAAATATAAAGGAACTGAATATGAAACAACCATAGCTAATGACCCAAACTTAGGAATTACTACCGTTAAATATAAAACTTATAAAATCAGCAATCTTAATCCGCTTGAATATGCTGCCACAGTTAGATTAGGATATGGAATGATCAACTTATTTGCAACTTATTCCTTCTCCAAAACATTCAAGGATAATAAAGGTCCTCAGATGTTCCCGGTATCAGTGGGGATAAGCGTTACGCCTTTTTAAAGGAAATAATAAAAGATTGCGAACATCACAACAGCTCCTGTAAGAAAGCCGGTATATATTTCGGCGGGTTTATGGGAGCTTGACCTCAATCGGGCATAGCCAACAATTCCCGATACAAGTATTATTATTGCAATAATAAATGTCATATCAATTCCGAGTTTAAGGGAAAGCCCTGTAATGAATCCAAATATGCCACCCATTCCTACCATGTGCGTGCTTATTTTCCACCATAGATTTACAATAACAACCATCACTAATAGCGAAGTCGCTCCCATCATGTAAAACACATACATGCCGGGCAATTGCATCTGACGAAACATATTGTAGGTAAGAAAATAAAAGATAGCAGTGATAAGGTAAGGAAATCTTCTTTCCTGTCTTGTTTCCATCAGGAAGCTTTGAATAAACCCCTGTCTCTTCATTAATAAAACTATAAGCAAGGGAAATACCACAGTTGTGATTAACACAAAAGCAAACAATATCAGCCTTGATCTAAATTCGAGTTCGAAATTGAAATAGGATTTTAAATTGAAAAGCAGCAGCAGGCTATATGCCGGCATGAGAACAGGATGAAATATATACGATATGATCTTTGCAATACGGTCTTCCATTAGGCGCAAATAGATATGATTAAATTTCCTTTCGCATGCGCGCAACAGTAATATTCAGCATTTCACGGTATTTGGCTATAGTGCGGCGGGCAATGTTGTATCCTTTCTCATGCAGTATAACCGCCAGTTCTTCGTCCTTTAAAGGTTTCTTCTTGTCTTCGCCATCTATGCAGTCCATAAGAATCCGCTTAACTTCTTTTGATGAAACTTCCTCGCCGCTATCAGTGGAGATAGACTCGGAAAAGAAGCTTTTCAGCGGAAAAGTACCAAATGGCGTTTGCACATACTTGCTGTTTGCAACCCTTGATATGGTGCTTATGTCGAGGTTTACCTTTTGGGCAATATCTCTAAGAATCATAGGTTTCAACAGTAACTCATCACCTTCCATGAAATATTCCTTCTGGTATTCCATAATAGCCAGCATCGTTTGGAAAAGTGTAACCTGTCTTTGTTTCAGGGCATCAATGAACCACTTGGCAGCATCTATTTTCTGCCTTACAAATGTCGCAGCCTCTTTATGATCTTTGGTTTTAACATTTTCTTTGGAATATGAATTGAGCATCTCCTCGTAGGTTTTGCTTACGCGAAGGTCGGGGGCATTCTTCGAATTCAGGAACAATTCAAGTGTACCATTGTTATTGGTAATGATATAATCGGGAACAACATATTGCTGTGTACGGGCATTCTCGACAAAAGTGCTTCCGGGCTTTGGGTTCAGCTTCAGTATCTCATCAATAGCGCCCTTAAGTTTTTCCTCGGGTACATTGCTTTTCTTTTCAATCTTATCATAATGTTTCTTGGTAAATTCCTCGAAATGATTTTTGATAATAAATATGGCGAGCTCTATATCCTTGGATTGCGGATTAACCCTTTTTAATTGCAACAAAAGGCATTCCTGCAGGTTGCGTGCGCCAACACCGGCGGGGTCGAACTCCTGGATGAGCGTTAAAACTTTGGTAATTTCTTTAGCTGTGGTTTGAATGTTCTGCGAAAAAGCAAGGTCGTCAACCATGGCATTAATGTCGCGTTTCAGGTAACCCGAATCATCCAAATTGCCAATGATGTGTGCACCTATCTGGTATTCTTTTTCATCAACTTCTTGCAGTCCTAATTGAGAAAGGAGCTGCTCGGAAAAGGTGATACCTGAAGCATAAGGCATTTCTTTTTTTTCATCGTCAAGACTGGAGTTGTTGGCAACAAGCCTGTATAAAGGTATCTCATCCTCTTCCACGTAATCGTCAAAAGCAAATTCATCTTCTTCGTTACGCACAGGCTCATCTTCGTTTTCTTCTTCGCCTTCTTGTTCGTCAACTATTTCCTCTTCCTGCTCATCAGTGGTTTCTTCTTCATTCTCTTCTTCGCCTTCTTCCAGCGCAGGATTTTCTTCCAGCTCCTGTTTTATCCTTTGCTCCAGCGCAATGGTAGGAATCTGTAACATTCGTATAAGCTGGATCTGCTGGGGCGAAAGTTTCTGAAGCAGCTTTTGCTGTAGTTTCTGGTTTAACATGTTAATTTCCTCCCATGGTTCATTAATGCTGCAAGTTAATCAATTTTTGAACTCAAATCAAGCGTTTTAATGAAAACTTTTAAAGGTTATTGTGTTAGTTTATTGTTGTGTTAAGAAAAATATATCAAAAAGATTGCTTCATCCTCCTTCGTCGGATTCGCAATGACGTCATTGCGAGGAGGAACGACGAAGCAATCCAAATGACAAAATATTGATAACATAACATCATTTTTAAATCAATTTTAAAACTCTGCATTTTGCGGTGTTCTTGGGAAAGGAATCACGTCCCTTATGTTTCCCATACCGGTAACGAACAATATCAGTCGCTCAAAGCCAAGGCCAAAACCACTGTGCGGAGCGGTGCCGAACTTCCTTGTTTCGATGTACCACCACATGTCTTCTTCCTTTATGCCCATTTCCTTTATGCGTGCTGTCAGTTTATCGTACGATTCTTCCCTCTGCGAACCACCTATTATCTCACCTATCTTTGGGAAAAGAACATCCATGCCGCGTACAGTCTTGCCATCGTCGTTCTGCTTCATGTAGAAAGCCTTGATGTCCTTAGGATAATCGGTAAGGATAACAGGTTTCTTGAAATGCTTTTCAACGAGATATCTTTCGTGTTCCGACTGCAGATCGCTGCCCCAGGTGCAGGGGAATTCGAACTTCTGCCCGGATTTCTGAAGGATGTCAACCGCTTCAGTGTAAGTCAGTCTTTCAAAATCGGTTATTACAATGGAATTCAACCGTTCAACAAGTTCTTTGTCGTACATATTGTTCAGGAACTCCAGGTCGTCGGCGCAATTTTCAAGTGCATAGCGAATAAGGAACTTCAGGAAATCTTCTGCAAGGTCCATGTTGTCCTTAATTTCGTAGAAAGCCATTTCGGGTTCTATCATCCAGAACTCGGCCAGATGTCTTGGTGTGTTTGAGTTTTCGGCGCGGAAAGTAGGCCCGAAAGTATATACCAGCGACAATGCCATAGCGCCCAGCTCGCCTTCAAGCTGACCGGAAACAGTGAGGTTGGTTGCTTTGCCAAAAAAATCCTTAGTATAATCTATTTCTCCCTTTTCATTCCTTGGAGGGTTTTCAGCATCAAGTGTGGTAACGCGAAACATAGCGCCTGCGCCTTCGGCATCGGAACCTGTAACGATAGGGGTGTGCAGGTAGTAGAATCCATTATCGTTAAAATATTTATGTATGGCATAAGCCATGGCATGGCGGATACGCAACACTGCCCCGAAAGTATTGGTGCGTGGACGGAGATGTGCTATTTCCCTAAGGAACTCAAGAGTATGACCTTTTTTCTGCAAAGGAAATATTTCGGGATCGGCTTCGCCGTAAACAGTAATGGTGTCAGCATTTATCTCCACCTTTTGACCAGACGCGGGCGATTCCACCAGCTTACCGGTAACGCCTATACATGCGCCTGTTGATATTTGCTTCAGCAGGTTCTCGTCGAACTTCTCCACGTCGGCAACTACCTGTATGTTATGCACAACAGAGCCATCGTTAACGGCTATAAAAGCCACGTTCTTGTTCCCCCTTTTGGTGCGTACCCAGCCTTTAACCGTTACCGTGCTGCCTATACCGGCAGTTTCAGGGTTCTTCAATAAATCCTTAATCTTATGTCTTAAAAAATGATCCATCGTTATCAGAAATTTTTTGCAAAAAAACGATTTTTTTGCCGGATAAGCAAGTATTAAGAATAACGGAAGGTTTCGCCACTTTGTTTCAGCTAACCTGAAACAGATAGCGCTGTATATTGCCCGTTACACAGGCACCACTGGCGTAGAATGAGCCTGGAGCCAGCCTGTAAACGCTACTATAGCATAAATAATAGTTACCCGATTATCTGGATTTTCCTGATGGCCTATTCGCCCGTTCTGCAGAAGTACACTTGTATTGAGCTGGCGATTTCATTTTGCCATTAATTGGTCTGTGCAGCTTACTGAAGGGACTGCTTTTGTTACCCAACGACTTGCGCAATATACCCAGCGACCTGCGCGAGTTACTCAACGGACACCTTGAGTCGCTGAAGGGATTGTTTTTGTTACTCAGCGGATACCCTGAGACACCGAACGAACACCCTGTATTACCGAACGAACACCCTGTGTTACTGAACGGACACCTTTAGTTACTGAACGGATACCCTGTGATACTCACGGAGGTGCTCATGACACTCACGCAAGTGCTCAGGTGACTGAAGCAAGTCCTCCAGTTATTGAAGTAAGTCCCCCAGTTATTAAAGCAAGACCTCCATTGAGTGAAGGAAGTACGCAAGTGAGTGAAACAAGTCCTCCAGTCATTAAAGCAAGTCCCTAAGTGAGAGAATGGGGTGCTTGAGTGACTTGTACAAGCGCGTTAATAAGCTTTGGAGATGAACTAAATAAAGAATTATATGTGTCGTGACCTTTATGCAACATACTTGCAGATGAAACAAAATTGATTACATTTGCTTTGATATATAAAGACATGTCGATTAAACGCCTTAGCTATTAATTAAAAATAAGGGCTATGAAAAAAACAATCACCTTTTGCATTTTCCAATTTATATGTTGTGTTTTGAGTTACTCTGTTTCAAAGGCACAAACAGGCGCTGCTATCAATAAACCAACCGGAGAAATGGTAATTACACCTGCAGGCCTGGTAGAAAGATCGAAAGTGCATTTCGTTGACGGTAAACATCACCTCAATATTAAAGATGGCAGCGTTCAGGTAATAGATACAAAAACAGGAACGGTAAGCAGCGAATTCGTCAACAACGGTGTTACTGGAAATAATAACAAAAGTATTTCAAACATAAACAGTAGAATTTCAGCAGCTGATACTGATAATGGCTGGGTAACTGATGCCAAGTGGCATAATACGGGCATTACGCCAATTACCTATTTCAATACAGATTGGGTAGTACCCAACCCGCCTGTTACAAGTAGTTACCAAACCATATTTTTGTTTAATGCCGTAGTTGACACCCTGCACGGGTCAACGGGCACTTACTATATCCTGCAGCCTGTATTGCAATGGGGGCAGTCAAGCGCAGGCGGCGGAAGCTACTGGTCAATAACCAACTGGTGCGTATGCCTTACAGACTGGAACGTAACAGGGCTTTATTATGGCTCGCTGATAACGGTAAACCCCGGCACAAGTTTGCAGGGAGTAATAAAATTAACATCTGATTCGGGCAGCGCATTTAATTATAATTCTGCTTTTACAGAGTACCCCGATTCTGCACTTCAGGTAAATAATCTGAACAGGGCGGATTGGGCATACGAAACTCTTGAAGTATATAATCTTATTGGATGTGATGAGTATCCGTCTGACACGGTAATAAAAATGACAGATATCAAGATTGAAACAGATAGCGTTTATCCTTCGCTTTCCTGGATAGCGCAAAACTTAGTTACTGAATATGGACAGCATACAAATATTGTCAGCGACAGTTCCAATGGCGGAGAGGTTGATATTTATTTTCACACCTCATGTGTATCAGCCGGAATTGCAAATACGACTACTGCCTCAAGTGAAATAAATGTTTACCCTAATCCTAACACGGGGAAGTTCCAGATAGAATGTCCCGGGTCCCAAATTCAAAGGATTGACGTTTACAATATGATAGGTGAATTAGTTTACTCGGTACCCTTTAAAGATAACCGTTCCATGATAACCGTTAACATAGCTGATTTACAGAACGGCATGTATGTAGTGCAATTGATGACTAAAAGTGGGGTAGCGACAAGAAAGATTATTAAAGGATAAAGTACAATGAAACAAATGAAAAAACAAATACTTCTCACAGTACTTATAGCTTTAAGTTTTTCACTCACAACTGTTTTTGCACAATGGCAGCCAATCAATGGGTTTAATGGAGGGACTGTTAATTGCATGGCTGTCAATGGAAACAATATATTTGCAGGGACTTATAACGATGGAGTCTTCTTTTCATCGAATGGCGGTAATAACTGGAGCATGGTCAATAATGGTTTGCCTGCCAATGTTGTTGTGAATGTGATGGCCACGAGCGGAAGTAATGTTTTTGCAGGTACTTCTCACGGCAGCGTGTACATGGCGTCAATCAATGGCGGCAGTTGGACTGCTATAAATTCAGGCTTGCCGGGCGCCCAGATAGCGCCATGGTTACCAGCGGAAGCAGCATTATTGTTGGAACTGACATAGGAATATATTATCTGGATAGCATTGGAAGTATTTGGATGCCCTCTGATACCGGCCTTACAGATAGTGTTGTTACCTGTTTGGCGGTGAACATGGATACTATATTTGCCGGGACAGCCGGAGGCGGGGTATTCATTTCAAAGGACAAAGGTAACACATGGACTTCCGTGAGTAATGGCATTGCAAATATCAATATAACAGCGCTGGCGATAAGCGGGAATAATATTTATGCTGCTACCCAAGGAGGTGTGGTCATGTCGTCGGACGATGGAGCCAACTGGACAAGTATAAGCAATGGAATGGCGTCAAATGTAAAAGTCACTGTTATGGCAGTATTGGATACAAACATTTTTGCCGGTTCAAATTTCGGCGTTTTCCAGACTTCTATGAACGTGAATAGCTGGATAGCTGTTGATACGGGCATAACTGTTCCTACCATAACTGCATTGGCTTCAAGCGGAAATGATATTTATGCCGGTATTTATAATGGAGGGATTTACGTGTCATCAAACTTAGGATACAAATGGCTCCCGCTGAACAACAGTTTACCAACGGCTAATATCTCTGCATTAGCGGTTGCCGGAAACACTATTTTTACAGGTAGCAGCAATGGTGTTTATACCTCTGCAAATAATGGGGAGAACTGGATGTCTGCTAATAATGGACTTCCTGCAACTGCAAATGTGATGGCTTTTGCTGTAAACGATACGAACATTTTTGCAGGGATAAGTTATGGCGGAGTATATGTTTTGTCAATTAATACCGGCAGCTGGAATGTTGCTGGTACTGGCCTTCCTGTATATACAAATATCACCTCGTTCGCTATAAGCGGAAATAATATTTTTACCGGCAGTGATGGCGGAGGAGTATACCTTTCATCAAACGGAGGAAAAAACTGGGAAGCTGTAAACACAGGACTGACGAATACATCAGTATGGTCGTTGGCTGTATCTGGCGGTAATATCTTTGCCGGCACGAATGACGGTGTGTTCATGTCATCAAATTATGGGGCTAGCTGGGCGGTGGCGGATACCGGACTGCCATCAAATACTGGTATCTATTCCCTGGCTGTTAGTGGAAGCATTATTTTTGCCGGCACCAATGGCAATGGTTTGTTTTTGTCATCAAACAATGGTGTAAACTGGACTGTAGCGAATAGCGGATTGACGGGATCTGTCATCTTTTCATTAGCTGCAAACGACACTATCGTTTATGCCGGTACCGACGGGGGAGTGGTGTTGTATTCCGGCATTGGTAACAACTGGAATGCAGTGAATGATGGCCTGACAGCATATTCTGTTCCTTCAGTGATTTTGAGCGGAGGCAATATTATTGCCGGTACTAATGGTGCAGGAGTTTGGGAACAATCATTATCTCAAGTTACCGGGATCACTAAAATAAATAATAATACAAACTCTATAACTATTTACCCTAATCCTGCAAGCAGTGAAATAAATGTAATTAATCCGCTGTCCACAATAAACAATATTGAAATATTCAATTTACTGGGAGAAAGGATTTATAAAACTCCGATAATCGATAATTGTTCACTGATAACTATCAATATTTCAGATATTCCAAACGGTATTTATTTTGTTGAAGCGAAAACAGATAGAGGTATAATAGCGAAGAAATTTGTGAAAGGGTAGACAATTATTGCACTGATATAAAGTAAAGACTGGTTTTAGTAACAGATACTAAAGAGATATCAGCAGAAATGAAAAAAGCCGTAAGCATCCTTTGAAAGGATAAATACGACTTGAATATTGAGGTCTCTTCCGGATTCGAACCGGAGTATACGGTTTTGCAGACCGGCGCCTAGCCACTCGGCCAAGAGACCGTTAATTTGAAGTGCAAAGGTAAAAAAATAATCTAATTTGCCAATCTATCCTCGAATTTTCCTTTATCCTGCGTTGCGGCTAAGCGTAAAGCATACTTTACCAACCTTTCCTTTAAGCGGAGGATTAAGTTTCGAAACTGCAACTTTTGCATCGCCAATATCGGGAAACTGCTTATACAATGCATCGAGTATCCGTTTGGCCACGTACTCCAGAAGCTTGGATTTAATGTCCATTTCGGCTTTCACAAGTTCATATACTATCTGGTAATTGACTGTAGCCGATAAATCGTCAGTGTTTTCAGCATTTTCTGTAGCAGCGAAAAACTCCAAATCAACTATGAATTTGTTGCCTATAATTTGTTCTTCCGCAAAGCAGCCATGATAGGCAAAGAACTCCATTCCCGATAAAGTGATAAGTCCCATGTTTAATATGTTTGAAAGGACGAAAATAAAGAATATCATTAAACCAACTTCAAATTTAATAATTCATCTTACTTTTGTACTTGATATAAAGGCTTCTTAAAAAGAAAATAAAAGGAACATTATTGAATTTATAAAATGGAAAACAAAACGGAGAAATCGCTGAACTTTATTCACGAAATAATTGAAGAAGATAATAAAACAGGCAAACACGAAAAGCGTGTACATACCCGCTTCCCGCCTGAACCAAATGGTTATTTGCATATAGGACATGCGAAATCAATTTGCCTCAACTTTGGCACTGCCGCTAAATATGGTGGAAAATGCAATCTACGTTTCGATGATACCAATCCCGTTAAAGAAGATGTGGAATATGTTGATTCCATTAAAGAAGATGTACGCTGGCTTGGCTTCGATTGGGAAGACAGAGAGTTCTATGCTTCCGATTATTTTGAACAGCTTTATGAATATGCAGAGTTACTTATCAAGAAAAGTAAAGCTTACGTATGCGATCTTACAGTCGAAGACATAGGAAAGTATCGCGGTACGGTTACACATCCCGGACAAGAAAGCCCTTTCAGGAACCGTTCTGTGGATGAAAACCTTGAAATTTTCCGCTCTATGCGTAAGGGAGAATTCCCCGACGGGGCTAAGGTTTTAAGAGCGAAGATAGATATGGCACATCCCAACATGCTGATGCGCGACCCTATCTTATATCGCATCCTTCATGCAGAGCATCATCGTACGGGTGACAAATGGTGCATTTATCCCATGTATGATTTCGCACATGGTCAATGCGATTCCATTGAAAAGATAACACATTCCATCTGTACGCTTGAATTTGAAGTGCACCGTCCTTTATATGAATGGTTCATTAAGGAGTTAGGTATCTATGCCCCTCAGCAAATTGAATTTGCAAGGTTAAATATTACATATACCGTTATGAGCAAACGCAAATTGCTTGAACTGGTACAAAATAATTTTGTTAATGGATGGGATGACCCTCGTATGCCGACTATATGTGGTTTCCGCAGAAAAGGATATACACCGGAAGCTATCAGAAACTTTGCCGAAATTATTGGCGTTGCGAAACGTGATAATATAATTGATCTTGCGCTGCTGGAACATTGCATACGTGAAGATCTTAATAAACGCTCCTTACGTCGACTAGCTGTTATCAATCCGTTGAAACTTGTTATTGATAATTATCCTGACGATTTAGTGGAAGAAATGGACGCCGTAAATAACCCCGAAGATACAACGACAGGCATGCGTAAGATGCCTTTCTCAAAAGAGCTTTATATTGAGCAGGAAGATTTCATGGAAAACCCTCCTGCCAAGTTTTTCCGCCTTACTCCCGGAAATGAAGTGCGTTTGAAATATGCTTTTATTATTAAATGCACTGGTGTTGTAAAAGATGAAAAGACCGGTGAAATAAAGGAAGTTCATTGCACTTATGATCCTGAAACAAGAAGCGGACTATCGCAAAGTAACCGCAAGGTAAAGGGAACCATTCACTGGGTTTCTGCAAGGCATGCAGTTGAAGGTGAGGTCAGATTATATGAACAGCTTTTTTCAAAAGAAAATCCCGAAGATGTTAACGAAGGTGAAGATTTTAAAGACAATATTAATCCTAACTCATTGCTGGCAAAGAAATGTTTTGTTGAGCCATCATTAGCTGAAGCAAAAGCGGGAGATAAATTCCAGTTTGAACGCCTCGGTTACTTTTGCACAGATAAGGATACTGAAAAAGGAAAGATTGTTTTTAACAGGACTGTAACACTAAAAGATTCCTGGACAAAGGCTGTAAAGAATTAAGAGAACCACTAAAAACTCAATTGTCGTCATTGCGAACCCTTCGTGCCGTCATTGCGAGCAAAGCGAAGCAATCTTAAATGGAAAAGCACTCAGAATAAACTCCGTGAAGCAATCTCTTGTTTAAATTAAGATTGCTTCGGTCGTTCCTCCCTCGCAATGACGTATTTAATAGTATTTAGAGACGCACCTAAGAAGGAGTGTTTCTTAATATTTCGTTATTTCTTCTTCAAGCTCTTCATACCAGCCTTTTCCGTATTTCCGAATCAGGGGCTCTTTCAGAAATTTATATACAGGAACATTAAGCTTTTCCCCTTGTTCGCATGCAGGTTTGCAAACATCCCAATAATGATAATTCAATGCATCCACATCTTTAAATGCAGTGATGCGTATAGGATAAAGATGGCAGGAAATAGGTTTCCTGAAATCTATTCTTCCTTCGTTAAATGCTTTTTCAATAGCACATTTGGCAATCTCCCCGTCAAAAAAAGCATAAACACAATATTTGTCTTCCCTCACTAGCGGAGTAAGATAATCGTTATCGGCATCAAGCTCAAAAAAGCCATGCTTGTCAATGGTCTTTACTCCTTTTTCCGTGAGGTATTCTTTATAATATGGGTAGTGTTTTTCTAAAATGAGCGCTTCGGCTTCTTCAAGCGGAGCGCCTGCATCGCCTGCCACACAGCATTCTCCTTTGCATTGCGAAAGGTCGCAAACAAATTTTTTCTCCGCAATAAGTTCCGATATCAGCGTATTTTCAACCACTATCATGCTGCAAAAGTAATGGTTTATTCGCTTATTAAAAAGTAAAAAAGGCTTCGCTTTTGTAAAGCTTTTTTTATAGACAGTAAGCAGCGGCAGTAGGCAGTTTGTTATTATTTTGCATATAAAAAAAGCTTCGCATCGCGAAGCCTTTTCTTTTACTAACCCCTAATCTTTATTTTTTAAAAAGCCCGAACAGCACGCACGTAGTAGGTGTTGTTCTTATCGTAGTTGGTCTGGAGGCCAGTGTAGAAGTACTGGTCCCATGCGTCGCTACTACTGGTCTCGGTAGAACTCCAATAGACGTTACTAGCAAAACCGCCAACCACGGCTTTTTGCAGGTATAATAAATTTAACTCGTATTTTGAAGGTAAATACCAGTCGCCATAGTTACCGCCTTGATAATTAGCACAAAGCTGGGCAGCATAAGAGCCCGCGCCTGCTTGTATAATGATGCGTTCTGTATTTGTCTGCCCACCGTTAACTCCATCCCTCACAGCATTGGAAACAGTACTTTGATAAGCTGCAGTTGTCCAAACTACTCCCGTACTTTGGTCGGCTGTGGCTGCTATTAATCCATGACGCCCGTTATCATATACATAAAACACTATGCCACCGCCATAGGTATCGCCTATTTTATGAACACTATCGCTAATAACATAAGGAGTGGCAACCGTGCCTGCCCCTGTAATTATTATTCCTGTGCCTGCATTGCTAACACCACCCACACCTGTTGCTCCTGTTGCACCTGTTGAACCTGTAGCTCCTGTGTTTCCTGTTAACCCAATGCCACCTGTTGCTCCTGTTGCGCCCGTAATTCCCGGCACGCCTGCTTTAGCTGCATACATGGCATAAGGCACACTTAATAATTGCGATGTTCCCATAGAAGTATAACTTGTGCTTCCGGTTGGGTCAATCAGTACTTCCAGGTAATAATTGCTGCTTCCCCATGCTATTGTGTCAAACTGACCTGTCATTGCAGTTCCAGTTCCTATTGCTACAGTAAACAAACCAAACTGGTTAGTAGAGGGTGTGGGAGCAACAAACAATTCGGAATATGATATGTTTCCTGCCGTTGAACCATGATGAATATTTATTTTAACTCCTACTGCATGGTTTGCTATCAGGTTACCAAAATTATCTCTGGCTACTGCTTGATAATTGAATGCCTGAGGCACCTGCGAGTAGGCGGTAATCAGTGAACAGTAAACGGTAATCAGTAATAAAACGGCTAGTTTTGTGATTTTTTTCATAATCTTATTTCTTAATTAAACATAAATTTATTTTCCTTATTTATAAAGCTTTCCATCAGGTATATTAAATTTCAACGGCTAAATTAAAAAATAAAATAAGACGAAATGGTTATTCATCGTTTTTTTTTTTGATTCGTCTATTGCAAATATAAAATAATAGTATATCTTTGTAACCGATTAAAGTATTCATTAATCCTAAATCAATAACTTATGGCTTCAGCACATCCTTTTAATTGTGTAATGCACTGCTCGGCAACCGAGTATCATAAGGTAAACGCCTTAGGTATCCGTTTAATCAGCAATGGAATTTATGTAAATACAACTTTGTTTCCGGCACCGCCTATAGCATTGGCAGGGGCTACAGGGTTTCAGGCAGCGGTAACTAAACTTACCAATTTAATTGCATCGGCAAAGGGCAATAGCAAAAACGTTGGTTTGCGCGATGCCCAAAGTGAAATGGTGCATGGCATGATGGAGCAGTTGCTGGGGTATGCAAACCCTATTTGCAACCATGATATAGCTAAAATACAGCAAAGCGGTTTTGATAGCAGTAATGTACCCCAGCCAACAGAGAAACCTTTGGCCCCGGTTATTAAAAAAGTTACAGAAGATAAACAAGAGGCTGGTTACTATAAAGCCACTTTGGACAAACCAAAAACAGGCGGTGGTGCGCTTACCGAAAAAGTTGCCGCGTTGCACCATGCCAGTACTCGTTGGACGGTTAAAAGCTCGCTTAATGTAGCTGGTCCGTTTACCATGCTGCTGGAAGGCGCTGCAAGCACTAAACTTGTTTTTACAGGTTTAACCGTAGGGCAAAAGAACTACATCATTATTTACGGGGTTAACAACAAAGGCAAAGGCCCCGATAGCAAACCCTACCCGTTTACTCCGCAAATTCCGTAAGCAATATACTTTTTCGGAAATTCATTCTTCTCGTCATTGCGAGGGCTTTTTGCCCGAAGCAATCCTTTATTCGGATTAAGATTGCTTCACTACGTTCGCAATGACGTTTATATTTTCCGAAGAGGTCTATTTCTGCAATCTGAATTGTGCAATCTGCAATCCGAATTGTGCAAGCTGAAATCTGAATTGTACAAGCTGAAATCTGAATTGTACAACTTGTAATAAGAAAGGTACAATTTGAAATCAGACCCCGATCAAGTAGGAACGGGAATGCACCAAGTACATTCAACTTGATATCAAGTACGTTCAACATGATACCAAGTCCGTTCGACTTGATGCAAAAGTTTACTCAACTTGATACCAAGTCCATTCAACATGATGCAAAGTACGTTCGACTTGATACCAAGTCCATTCAACTTGATACCAAGTCCGCTCGACTTGATGCAAAAGTTTACTCAACTTGATGCAAAACTGTTTCTAAGTTGTGCATGTTCCATCCGACTTGATGCAAAGTCCATTCAACTTGATACCAAGTCCGTTCAACTTGATGCAAAAGTTTTGGTAATTAACTGACAAAAGAAGGGTGGTTGTACCTATTTTAAATCAGTGTAAATCAGTAATATCAGTATCATCAGTGTTCCATTTAAAGAACAGAAACCAGTAGGTGGTAAGCAGGAGCAGTAGGCAGTGAAATTTCTTTGTGAACTTTGTGGCTTCTTTGTGCAACTTTGTGGTTAGCTCTTTTTAAAATCAGTTTTAATCAGTATTTTCAGTGTCATCAGTGTTCCATTTAAAGAACAATCCAACATTTGAACAGCGAACATTCGAATTAAGAACTAATGACAGCTCAGCGTAATGACAACAAAAGAATAAAATTTCCCAAATATCGTTTCCAGTCCTTATACTTTTTTACTTTTGCACTATGGCAAATATGGACGATGTTTTCAAAAAAATAATTTCCCATGCAAAAGAGTATGGGTTTGTATTTCCTTCGAGCGAAATATATGACGGCCTTAGCGCCGTGTACGATTACGGGCAGTATGGCTCCGAGCTAAAAAAGAACATCCGCGATTACTGGTGGAAGTCGATGGTGCAATTTCACGAGAATATTGTTGGAATCGATGCCGCCATATTCATGCACCCCACGGTGTGGAAAGCTTCGGGGCATGTGGATGCTTTCAACGACCCCTTAATTGATAATAAGGATTCCAAGAAACGTTATCGCGCCGATGTGCTTGTTGAAGAGTACATGGCTAAAATTGAAGATAAGATAAACAAAGAGGTTGAAAAGGCTGCCAAGCGTTTTGGCGATGCTTTCAATAAAGAGCAATACATTACCACCAATCCGAGGGTGATGGAATACAAGGCCAAGATAGAATCTGTCAGCCATAAGCTATATGGCTCTCTCGAAAAGAACGACCTTGCCGCGGTTAAGCAGCTTATTGAAGAACTCGAAATTGTTTGCCCCATTTCCGGTTCACGTAATTGGACGGAAGTCCGTCAGTTCAATCTGATGTTTGCCACGCAAATGGGTTCAACAGCCGAAGGAGCCGATACCATTTACCTTCGCCCCGAAACCGCACAGGGAATCTTTGTGAATTTCTCGAATGTAATGAAAACCGGAAGGATGAAGATCCCTTTCGGCATTGCACAAACGGGAAAGGCTTTCCGAAACGAAATAGTTGCACGACAGTTCATTTTCCGCATGCGCGAATTCGAGCAAATGGAAATGCAGTTCTTTGTTAAGCCGGGTGAAGAAATGGAATGGTACAAAAGCTGGAAAGAAGAACGCATGAATTGGCATCTCTCACTGGGAATACCCAGGGAGAAATATCGTTTTCATGATCATGAAAAATTAGCGCATTATGCCAATGCTGCAGCAGATATAGAGTTTGAATTCCCATTCGGATTCAAAGAACTGGAAGGAATTCATTCCCGCACTGATTTTGACTTAGGTGCACACCAGAAATTTTCAGGAAAGAAACTTCAGTACTTCGATCCCGAAACCAACGAAAGTTATACTCCTTATGTTGTAGAAACATCCGTTGGACTAGATCGTACTTTCCTTGCCATACTCAGTTATGCTTATACTGAAGAAAAACTTGAAGACGGCTCAGAAAGAGTAGTATTGAAGATTCCGCCTATGCTTGCACCAATTAAAATAGCAGTATTACCTCTGGTAAAGAAAGATGGCCTATCAGAAAAAGCCAGGGAGATAATGGATGGTTTGAAGATAAATCACATGTGCCAGTACGACGAGAAAGATGCCATTGGCCGCCGTTACCGCAGACAGGATGCTATTGGAACTCCTTACTGTATCACTATAGATTATGATACGATGAAAGACAATACTGTTACTATTCGCGAACGCGATTCCATGTTGCAGGAAAGGATTTCAATTGAAAAGATTTCTGAGATAGTTGATGGTAAATTAATACCGTTTAATTATTAATGTTACGCAAAATAAATAACCGCAGAGACCACAGAGAAAATTAATCGCAGAGATACGCAGAGAAATCTAATGACAGAAAACGAAATAACGGAAATAATTATCGGATGTGCAATTAAGGTTCACAAGGCGCTTGGGCCTGGTTTGTTAGAATCGGCTTATGAAGAATGTTTATATTATGAATTGCGTAAAACTCCGTTAGAGATTGAAAGGCAAAGACCACTCCCGTTAATTTATGAAGAAGTTAAATTAGAATGCGGTTATCGCGCAGATTTGTCTGCAAATAAGTGATAGTGGAAGTAAAATCCATAGAAGCATTAAACGATATTCACCTTGCACAAATCTTAACTTATCTTAAGTTGGCAAACTGTAAAGTAGGATTATTGATTAATTTCAATGTTCTGAAACTTACGGATGGAATAAGAAGAGTAGTAAATAAGTATTGACTCAGCGGTTCTCTGCATAAAACCTCAGCGAACTCTGCGGTTAAAATGTATTTTTACGAAACCTAAGTTAATTACATTAATCCAGAGACAGAGTCGAGGTTCCAAGTAAATTATCATCGATAAAAATGTCGATATAATAACTACCCTTCTTAAAGTCTTTTGTTTTCTCCCAGTAAATACCTATATCCTGGGATGTATTATCGTAGTATATTTCTTTCTTTAATGAATAGGCAATTGTTTTTCCTTTGAAGGTAAATGTGTCGTTTTCCGATTGGCATAAAATAACCCCATCAGGATCGGCAATCCTAACATAAATAATTTTATATCCTTTTGTAGCAAGGGCATTATCCAAAAGAGTAAAGCTGGTTCTGATCTTTTCGGCTTTCCTGGCATTTCTGGTAAGTACTTCTTGTTTCTTTGAATTTAACCTAACACCTTCTGAAATCTGATCACTTGCTCTTAATGCAGCGCCTGCTTTTATCTTATCTGCAAGGCTTGTATATTTTGAAGAAAACTCGATGTTTTTATTTAATGATGAATCGAGAGTGTTTTTTACTTTTAAATTCTCGGAGGAAAGTGATTCATTTTTGGATTTCAGGTCTTCAATTTTGGTGACATACTCTTTTAATCTTTTTTCCAGTTCTTCAACCTTTTCCTGATAGTTTGATGCAGAACCTTTAAGATTTTTTATTTCACTCATTAAAGACTGGATATTTACTTTTTCCTTGGTAAAAACGCTGTCAAGACCTTCGTATTCTTTACTCAGTTCATCATATTCGAGTTCGAGGTTCTTTAATTTGTGCAGCATTTCATCTTTCTGCGATATGGCTGTAGTTTTTGCAGCGCTTTCCTGCCTGGCAAGATTCCGGAATTCTATAAGCTGCCATGCAAGAATAACACAGGCTATGGTAAGTACTATGGTGAAAAAAACAAATAATGTCAGGAAATTTCTTCCTTTGTCTTTGTTGTCATTATCCGAATTAAAAAAATAATTGGAGTTCTCCATTACTGTTATTTCATGTGTATGTTTATTTGTTTTTAAAGGTCACATGGAATACGCCATGAATAATCATTTAAAGGTTGTTTTGAAATTTATTGCTCATGGTTATTTCATAACAAATTGTCCTTCTCCAATAAGATATCCGTCAGTAAATACTGAAACAACATATGTTCCTGCAATAAATTCATCAGTTTTATCCCAGTACATGACCAAATCCATTGCCTTGTTCTCATAATCTATATCCTGCTTGATCGAAAACTGGATCTTTTGCCCGTTATAATCAAAGGCGTGATCATCATCATTGGCAACGGTGAGGATTTTATCATCCGGGCGTGCGATGCGCACATAAATAGACTTTGTACCGGGCTGGGCAATGAGGTTTTCACTCAATGTAAATACTACTTTTATCCTGTCGGTTCTTTTTGCCTTATCTTCAATGTCTTCTTTCTTTCCGCCTGATTTTAATTTGACCGGAATGCCCTTAATATTATAGGCTTTCAATGAGGAAGCTAATGTAACCTTTTCGTTAAGTTGCTCCTTGTCCTTGGTAAGTTCAGTAGTCTTTTCCTGTTCTTTTGAAAACTTATCCTTTATTTTAACATTTTCATCTTTCAATGTTTTGTTAACACGATACAATGAATCTATCTGTGAAACATAGCCCTGTGTTATCCCGCGGAGGTAGTCAAGTTTTCTCTTGATACTGTAATAATCAGCCTGCGAGGCTATCAGTTTTTGTATTTCTTCCGCTTTTGCCGAAATAGTGCTGTCTCTGTCAGCCAGTTTTCCTGATAAGGAACCGTATTCTTCTTTGATCTTATTGTGTTCTGTCAGTAATGAGTCTAACTGGTGCTGCAATTGCTGGTTCTTTGTTTGTGCTTTCTCTTCTTTTGTTATATTAACATACATTTTTTTTCCTGTAAAAATGAGCAGGCAGGCAAGAACAACAATGATAACAGACAGAATAATGATAACAACTTTATTCTTATTGTTTTTCTTTGGTTGTTCAACAATGTCCAGTTTGGGTTTTTCGGTAGTTTCCATAATATTTACTTTTCAAATGATTTAGATATGATTTCTTTATTTATTATTTGGCTTTATTCATTTCGTCAACATAATTCAATCTTATTTCCGTGAGAAAATTATCCAACGCTTTGGCAGATTCAGGTGAAAGATTATTAGCTGTTTTTGCTTTCAGCATTTCAATTATTTCAATGGAATGTTTGGCCTGTTCCAGATTCTTGTCAATCTTTCCTGTAAGCGGATTTTTCATCTTCCCCAGTGCCTGCATGGCTGAAGCATGAAATATATATAGCAACTGTATAAACAATTGGTCGTTTTTTTCCATCTGCCTGACGAGTAAGAATGTGCAAATTTAGTGTATTTTTGAAATAATTTTCAATTTTTAAATTTTCTGTTTTGAAACGGATATTTTTTTCAATATTGAATGACTTTTTTGCCCTGATATATCCAAAGGTTTGCATGGCCTGCGGCAAGAGTCTCCTTACCCAAGAGAACTGCATTTGCACATTTTGTTTGTATCGTTTACCCAAAACCAATTTCCACTTATCAGAAGATAACCCGGTAAGCAGGATATTTTGGGGAAAGGCAGAAGTATATTCTGCCGCATCCATGTATTTCTTTCATAAGAAGGGAAGGATGCAGAAATTAATGCATCAGTTAAAATATAGAGGAAAAAAAGAGATCGGTATCTATTTAGGAAACATGTATGGCAAAGAATTGGCAGCTACACCACTATTTAAAACAGTTGAAGTCATCATTCCTGTTCCCATGCATCCGAAAAAAGAAAAAATAAGGGGATATAATCAAAGTGAAATAATTGCTATTGGGCTTTCTCAAACCATGAATGCAACTGTAGATACCAAAACACTTATTAAAACAGCGAAGACCGAAACACAAACAAAGAAATCAAGGTTCAGCCGGTGGGAAAATGTAAAGGAAGTGTTTGATGTCCGCAATTTTGATCATCTTTCAAACAAACATGTTTTACTGGTAGATGATGTAATAACCACAGGCTCTACGCTTGAAAGCTGTATAATGAATTTAGCCAGAGTGCCGGGAATAAAAATAAGTGTAGCTTCTGTTGCTTATGCTTATCACTAAACAGGAACTGATATTTTGTGATTATAAGAAACAGTATTTTGTAATATATTTATATTTTTTCTTAATTTTGCATTGTTAAATGGGGAATTAGCTCAGTTGGCTAGAGCGTTTGACTGGCAGTCAAAAGGTCGACGGTTCGATTCCGTTATTCTCCACAAAGTTATAATGATAAGACAGCGTATGCTGTCTTTTTTGTTTTTATTATGTTGCAACCGGAGAAACAAAAGAACTAATTTCTATAGCTATAGGGGCAAAGTTTTCTGAGTTTTTACTGTTTTCTGTGTCGGGATAAACCGTCGGATTAAGATTTTATCTGGATCAAAAAAGTATTTTTCTATTAAGCTGATTATGTGAAATACTAATTTTGTCAAAATTCAGTTATCTTGCTCCATGAACAAAGGGATAATTACAACTATCATCTGGGTAAGCCTTTTCAGCATTGCTATGGCATTCATGGAATCGGCGGTGGTTGTTTGCCTGCGAGCATTATATTATCCGGATGGATTTACTTTTCCACTCAGGATTATTGATTCTACGATTGCTGTTACTGAATTTTTCAGGGAAATTGCAACCGTTATCATGCTCGTAGTGATTGGAATTATTGCGGGAAGAAAGCCTATAGAGAAATTCGCCTTTTTTATTTACTGTTTTGCCATTTGGGATATCTTCTATTATGTTTTTCTGAAAATAATTTTGAACTGGACTGATTCATTCCTTACATGGGACATACTTTTCATGGTTCCTGTAACATGGGTGGGTCCTGTGCTTGCTCCTGTTATTAATTCTATAACGATGATTATTCTGACTGCATGCATCATTTTCTTTATGGAAAAAAATGGCAAAGCAAGCGTTGGAATACTTTCCTGGACATTATTGATCGCAGCTTCGCTTATTATCATCTTTTCTTATACACAGGAATATATGCAGTTTATGATGCAACGATTTCCCTTTGGGGAAATATTTAGTGCCGGCAACAAAGAAGTGCTTAAATATGCATGTACCTTTATTCCTCAACATTTTAACTGGTGGGTATTTTGGGCAGGCGAAACTATATATGTTGCAGCTATAATTATTCTTTGCTTCAGAAATAAAATAATGCAGAGTTCAAAAGTAAGAAGTCAGAATGGGGAATTAAAACTGAGAATTCTACTAATATCACATTACTTGTTACTCGATACTCATTACTATACAAAGACAGGCAGTTAAGCACGAACAGGGAGCGTTAAATATTTTTGCACAATCAATAGAAATACTATTTTCAGCTTAACCCATACCCTTTCCTGAATTCTATGCATTTATGATCCCATTCTTTAATAGGCACAGGACAAAACAACTTATTCACTTCAGGTCGTGGAATGTTCATACTATACAGCTGATCTTTATCATCGCTGAATATGAACGACTCAATGGAAAAGGCTTTTAAGAATTTCATGATATGTTCGCGTTCCTCATCCGTACATTGCTTGCAATTTTCGCAGTCGTCGTTTTTGCATGGCAATGAAGCCAGATCGTCTTCGCTTAATTTATCCTTTTCATCATAATCTTTATAAGGGTCTAAATAGCGGCAATCGTAAGTATCGTAAAGCAATTTTTGCGTTCGGATGACATCTTCTTGGTTGTCGCGGGCTTCGGTAAATTCCACTTCGCTTAACAAAGCTTCAGCATAGCAAAAATTGTTTCTTTTGCGGATGCTTCTTTCGATATAATCCCGGCTTAGCTGTCTAAGCGTGGTGCTGTCGAACTCTATCAGATAATAGGAGTCGGTCACACCTTCAATGATTTCAATGATCCTGCCCTGAAACCCTCCCATATCATATCCGCTTTCTTCATGTTTCACACCGGCTTTCACCCTTAGTGAATCGCCTTTTTTAAATATTTCCTGTTTTTTAATTTTTACTATTTCCATGGCCTTGTGATTTAGTATTGTTCATTCCAATTTTTGTTCCAAAATGTATTTTTTTCAGTTGCAGGCGTTCGTGTGCCCCAACCTGATTCAACAACGAAATTTTGAGCGTATTATTGTGTTAGGAATAAAAATTATTCTGAAGTATGTTTTAGTTACAAATGATGAGAATGCGAAACAGAAGATATTCCTTATGAATTTACGACTATGAACTAAGATAGTAAAGATTACTGGGGTATCAGAAGCTTATTTTATTGTTCATTCCCTGTAAAACGGAACAGGTATGCTGTAAACAACCCGCACTTTTTTGCCATTGCATTTTCCCGTTTCCCATTTTGGCATCCTTTTTATTAATGACTCAGCCATTTTAACAGCATTTTTAGCTATAATGTTTGTTTCACCACATTGTACCCCACTCAGTCGCCCATCTGTTTCAACTACAAAATACATCATTAAAGCTCCGTCATAAGTATATTTTTCTTTTGGATTCTTTAGGTTTTCTTTGATAAATATGTATAAAGAATCCACTCCGCCGGGAAATTCAGGCATTGAATCAACTATTGAATAAAGCGTTGTATCGTTCGACTCCAGCTTACATGGATTCACATTATATTCAGCAATTTCCTGATAGTCCATATTGACAGTGTGTATAGTGGTCTGGCAGTTTAGCGATACTGCCCGGCAAAATATGAATATTATAAGAAGGTATCTTATGGCTTTCATTTTTGTGTAAAGTATATGACATTACCCCTTGCTTTTTAAAAGTTTTACTCAAAATTTATTTATAAGACTTCTTAATTAAACTTCAAGCTACAAAGGTATTGCCGATTTGCCGCATTGGAATTAAACCGGAATTAATGATGCATTAAAAACAGATTAATAACATAACCGTATACAATCAGGCATAACAAAGCTTATTATAATGTGCTGCATCTTAGTGGAAAATAACCATTAAATTAATTGGTTGTTGAAAGTTAAACCATGCAGTAGGTGAGAAGTAAGAATTATGAATTGAGATTGAGTATACAACTCATAACTCACAACTGAATAAAAGACAGGCAAGCGAGAGCGAACAAGAATATTTATTCAGAATAATTTACAATTGCCCGATCCACTATTTTTTCTGGTTAAAATGTAACATTTCTATAACGCTCTTACCTGTAGATTTGTTTTTATAGTAAATTGTTATATAACCTACTCCGCTAAAAACATCAATGATTTCAAATTCAAGATTACTCGTTGCACCCAGTCCCATTTTCCAATATAACTTAACATTGGGCTTTCCGGCAATTTTTCCTTTTGATTCAGAAATACGTTTTTCAGCTAATGGCGATTCAATAATGAAATCTTCAGAATAATGTGTTAAAATTTTTTCCAGATCGTGTGAATTCCAATCTGTAACCCATTCCTCAGCAAATCTTTTCGCAAATTCAAATTGTATTTGTTCCATGTCTATTTAATTATATCAATTTATATTATTGGGTTTGTTCAAAACCTCCCTGCCTTCAGTCTGAGGAGTTCCGCTTTCCTTCTAGACGCTTCGCTCCTCAGGATGACGCGGGAAGTCTCGAAGACAAGGCAGGCATTAATAAAAACAAAAAGGTAAATAAATGGCAACAAAAGAAAGACCTCCTGAATTGCTATTGAAACAATGGCACGAAGACCCTAAGTATTGGAAATTGGGAGTGCTTTATTATAATAAGGAAAACAAACGACTTTTCCCTCCCAAAAGATTTAAATACACCGGATGGACAATAAATTTCGCGAATGCTTATTCTATCCTGGCTTTAGTAGCGCTAACGGCAATACTGGTAATAGTGGGTGTTATGTTTAGTTAATTGAATTGAGTATAGGCTAAGCCACAGGAACTCCCTGCTTCTGAGGAATTAAAGTGTGTGTATTTTAAAGTTTTGTATTTTTACTGCAAAAAAAATGAAAAAACTTTCCTGTATATTAATTCTTTTAGCTATTGCGTTTGTGCCCGCTTGTCGTTATAAAGATGGACCTGTAATTAGTTTTCGTTCTATTCAAAAAAGATTAGAGGGAACATGGCAAGTAGTTGGGTTTACATCTAATGGTGTTGACTCATTGCAAAATTTTAATGATAGTTGCGGAGGCAATATGCAAATAAAATTTCCACCTGATTGGGATTTTATCAATATTTATTTTGTGGCTGATGATAATAAACCGTTTAAAGGAAATGGAGGAGAGTTTGATTTTTCAGATCATTATACAATAATGAATCTTGATATTCATAAAACACCATTTAAAAGTTTGGGACCAATAGGTGGCAATACTATCGGTAATAGCATTACTACTAATACTCTTGAAAGTTGGAAATGAAAAAGTTGGAAATGAAAAAGTTGGAAATATCAACAACTTTTAATGGTAGGGTTTATTTAATAACTTTTAAGAAAGAATAAGAAACCTGCTTCCTGCCTCCTGCCGCTGCCTACTTTTAAACTTTAGTCATTTCTTTTACATCTCTTTTTTCAAACTTAACTCAAACCATCTTTCGGTTTTTTGTTCCAGTAAGGGGATAATTTCATCATGCCGCTTCGATAGGTCAATTATCTTCTCGCTTGTCAGTTCCCCACTGGCAAAGGCTTCCTCTATATCGGCCTTTTCTTTTTCCAGCTCTTGTATCTCCACTTCAAGCGCTTCAAATTCCTTTTGCTCCTTGTAAGTGAATTTATAAACGCCTTCTTTCAGCGTTCTTTCTTTGGGAACAGCGGCGGGCTTTACAGCAGTTCTTTTTTTCAGTTCTTCCTGTTGCTCTTTATAATCAAGGTAAAGGGTGTAGTTGCCGGGGAAATCGCGTACCACGCAATCGTCTTCAAAAACAAAAAGATGTTCGGCTATCTTATCCATGAAAAGCCTGTCGTGCGAAACCACCAGTACACAGCCATTGAAGTTCTTAAGGTACTCTTCAAGCACATTAAGGGTAAGCAGGTCGAGATCGTTGGTAGGCTCATCGAGTATGAGGAAGTTAGGGTTAGTCATCAGCACCGTCATCAGGTAAAGTCTTCGCTTTTCGCCACCGCTAAGCTTGGCAACAGGGGTGTACTGCATTTCGGGCGTGAACAAAAAGTGCTGCAGGAATTCGGAAGCCGAAACACCGCTGCCATTGCTCATCTTCACTACTTCGGCAATTTCTTTGGCAATATCAATAACTCGCTGGTCCTCCCTGAAAGTTATCCCGTCCTGCTTGTAATAACCTATCACAACGGTTTCGCCAGTATCTATATTTCCCGAATCGGGAGGAATAAGACCTGCAATGATATTTAGCAAAGTGGTCTTGCCGCAGCCATTCTTGCCTATGATGCCTATCTTTTCGTTGCGTTTAAAAGTATATTCAAAATTCTCGAGCAGGGCTTTATCACCGTATTTCTTGCTGATGTAATTGATCTCCATGATCTTTTTCCCCAAACGCGTGCCTTTCAGATCCATCTTTAGCTTGCGGTCGTGCTTCTTGCTGGAAGCTATTTCCTTTATCTCGTAAAACGAATCTATCCTGCTTTTCGATTTTGTTGTTCTGGCTTTGGGCGTGCGTCGCATCCATTCAAGCTCGGTGCGCAATATGTTCTGTGCTTTATCGATCACCGTGTTCTCATACTGTGTGCGCTCTTCGCGCTTTTCGAGGAAATAAGAGTAATTGCCTTTGTAGCGGTAAAGCTTGCCACTATCCATTTCGAGTATGTCGTTGCATACCCTGTCGAGGAAATAGCGGTCGTGGGTAACCATCAGCAGTGTGCTTTTGCAGCGTTGCAGATATTTTTCCAGCCACACTATCATATCAAGGTCGAGGTGGTTGGTAGGTTCATCCAGTATCAGCAGGTCGGGTTCGCTGATCAGAGCATTGGCAAGGGCGAGGCGTTTTTTCTGTCCACCTGATAATTCATATATCTTTTGCTTAAGATCGTTAATGTTTAACTGACCGAGTATCTGCTTTACCTGTGTTTCGTAGTCCCAAGCCTTATTCATTTCCATAGCATCAGTAGCATCTTCAATCTCTTTTTGAGTTCCGGAAACCAGCGCCGCCTCGTAGTTCTTCACCACATTCACAATTGATTTGGATGAAGCGAAAACGCCTTCCATCACGCTTAGTGATTCATCGAATTCAGGGTTCTGGTCGAGGAAAGTATAAGTAAGGTCGTTGCGGAAAATAATGTTGCCCTTGTCGTTCGATTCTTTGCCTGCAATGATCTTTAACAATGTGGATTTGCCTGTTCCGTTCTTTGCTATCAGTGCTATCTTTTGGTCTTTATGCACACCAAAAGAGATACCTTCGAAAAGTAATTTCTCGCCAAATGATTTGGAAATATTTTCAAGTTGAAGGTATATCATTGGAATGTTATGCAGATAAGGAAAGGCGAAAATAACTAAAATTTTATTCTGAAGTCAATTTAAAGCATTGAGTGCCCTTGCTCAGACAAATCTTACAAATCCTGAGCTGAAAAAAAAACTGTTTATTTTTTGTTTAATTGATGGTAAAAACTAATTTTGCCTTTCGAAAGTTCTTTATGTACAAGCTGTTAATTCAATAACAATACATTTTCCCTTTACAAAAAGTTTAATAATAGAGATTATATAAGTTAGGGTTTCAATAACGCAAAGTTAAAACAATTAACAATAGGATGTCTATAAATATAGAGCATGCTAAAACAAACAAGTCCAAAATATCTTCAGATTTGTAGTATGAAATATAAAGAGCTACAAGAAAAACCGAAGCAATTTGAAAGCCTATGCGGGCCTAGCGTTGAAGCATTTGAAGCACTTAACGAAAAATTTTCTGTTGTATATGAAAATTACTTTTCACATTTCACATTCGATGGGAAAGAGCGTGAAAGACCTAAGTTGAAAAGGAGTGATAATGTATTTGAAAGTAGTGGCGAATCTCTATTTTTTCTGTTAAGCTATATAAAAAACAATCCTTTGCAGGAATATCATGCGGCCCAATATAGTTTATCACAGCCGCAGGCAAATATTTGGATACACTTATTGACAAGATTATTAAGAAATACGCTTGATGGAAATAAAAATTTACCAGCCCGCAGCAATAAAGAATTAATTTATGTATTAAAAGATGTTCCGAAAGTATTTATAGATGGCACTGAAAGACCCGTACAACGTTCGACAGATTATCAAACACAAAAGGATCACTTTAGTGGTAAAAAAAAAGCATTGTGTAAAAAATAATATGATTACCTCTCCACAGCACGAGGTACTATACTTAAGTGAGACTTATGAAGGAAGCGTACACGATATAACCATCGTCAAAGAAGAAGATTGGCAATTTCCTGAAAATATCATAGTCTATCAGGATACCGGTTTTCAAGGGCATGCACCACATAATGTTTTGTTGATGCAACCCTTAAAAAAACCAAAAGGGAAAGAACTAACGAAGGAACAAAAAAACAATAATAAACAGGTATCTTCCATCAGAGTCATCGTGGAGCACACTATTGGGAAAGTTAAAATATTTAGAATCGTGAAGGATACAATTAGAAACTGGAAACAGGGATTCAGGGATATTGTTATGGAAATTTGCTGTGGGCTAAATAATTTTAAAGTCACATTTGAAAACTAACTTATATAATGTCTAATACAGGTCAATTAAATACATTACTGATATGAGCACTACCTTTCTAACATTTTCGTCGATTACAAAAAAGATCGTTATGGCTTGCGCCGGCTTATTCCTTGTGACTTTCCTGCTGGTACATTTGGGTATTAATCTTTGCTTGTTGCTCAACGACGGTGGCAAATGGTTTATTGATGCCTCCACCTTCATGGCGACAAATTATATTATAAAGATATTCGAAGTTGTTTTATTCGGCGGCTTCCTGCTGCATATAATTTATGGTGTAATTCTTACGTTGAAGAACTGGGCATCGCGTCCGGTTGGTTATTATAAGGCCAATAAATCGAAAACATCTTTCTTCTCGAAATACATGATATGGACAGGATGTGTTATTTTTATTTTCCTTGCCATGCATTTTATGAATTTTTATTTTGTGAAACTGGGTATCGTACCACCCCCTGAAGGCATTGGGCAACATGATATGTATCAAATGGCAATAAATCTTTTCGCTAACCATGTTTATTCCTATACATATATTGGATTTATGATATTGCTTGGATTTCATTTGTATCACGCATTCCAGTCGGGATTCCAGTCGCTGGGAATAAATCACAATAAATATAATTGTGCCATAAAAACATTTTCATTGATATATACACTGGTAGTTTGTACAGGATTTTTAATTATCCCGGTATATTTCTTATTCTTTTTTAAAGCATGATATTTGCCGAAACATACCAGAAATATATTAAGCAGTAATTACCTGATGTTACACAAAAAAAATAACCGCAGAGGCCACGGAGAAAATTAATCGCAGAGGTACGCAGAGAAAATAATGACAGAAAACGAAATAACGGAAATAATTATCGGTTGTGCAATTAAGGTTCACAAGGCACTTGGGCCTGGTTTATTAGAATCGGCATACGAAGAGTGTTTATTTTATGAGTTGTCTAAAACTACTTTAGAGATTGAAAGGCAAAGACCGCTTCCATTAATTTATGAAGAAGTAAAATTAGAATGTGGTTATCGTGCAGATTTGTCTGCAAATAGAAAAGTGATTGTGGAAGTGAAATCCATAGAAGCATTAAACGACATTCACCTTGCACAAATCTTAACTTACCTCAAATTAGCGAACTGTAAAGTAGGATTATTAATTAATTTCAATGTTTTGAAACTTACTGATGGAATTAGAAGAGTAGTAAATAAATATTGACTCAGCGGTTCTCTGCGTAAAACCTCAGCGAACTCAGCGGTTAAAATGTGTTTCTACGTAACATAAGTAATAAGTAATTAAAAAGTATTTGAACGAATTATAAAATAAAATTTCAGGCATGACAACACTGAATTCAAAAGCACCCGAAGGGGCATTATCGCAGCAGTGGTCGAATTATAAAGCAACACAAAAGCTTGTTAATCCTTCCAATAAAAGAAAGCTTGATATTATTATTGTAGGTACAGGACTTGCAGGAGCTTCGGCTGCTGCATCGCTTGGCGAACTTGGCTATAATGTAAAGATATTCTGCTACCAGGATAGTCCCCGTCGTGCACACAGTATAGCCGCACAGGGTGGTATCAATGCTGCAAAGAACTATCAGAACGATGGCGACAGCGTGTACCGCTTATTCTATGATACTATCAAAGGTGGCGATTACCGCGCAAGAGAATCCAATGTTTACAGGCTTGCCGAAGTGAGCAATGCTATTATCGACCAGTGTGTGGCACAGGGTATTCCTTTTGCCCGCGAATATGGCGGCTTGCTTGATAACCGTTCTTTCGGAGGTGCACAGGTTTCGCGTACATTTTATGCCAGGGGCCAGACGGGACAGCAGTTATTGCTTGGTGCTTACAGCGCTTTAAGCAGGCAGATAGCCAAGGGCACCGTTAAATTATATAACCGCCGCGATATGCTTGATGTGGTCTTGGTTGATGGCAAAGCACGCGGAATAATTGTACGTAATTTAATTACCGGCGAAATAGAAAAACATTTCGGTCATGCTGTTGTTCTTGGCACAGGAGGCTATGGCAATGCCTATTATCTTTCCACAAACGCTATGGGTTCAAATGCAACCCCTATCTGGAAAGCATATAAGAAAGGTGCATTCTTTGCAAATCCTTGTTTCACACAGATTCATCCAACCTGTATTCCCGTTCACGGTGATTACCAGTCGAAGCTGACATTGATGAGCGAAAGCTTAAGAAATGATGGAAGAATCTGGGTTCCCAAGAAAAAGGAGGATGCCGAAAAGTGTCGAAACAAACAGATGAAAGCAAATGATATTCCGGAAGAAGACCGTGATTATTATCTCGAAAGAAGATACCCGGCTTTCGGTAACCTTGTTCCGCGCGATGTTGCATCACGTGCAGCAAAGGAAAGATGCGATGCTGGTTATGGTGTTGGTTCAGGCTTTGCAGTTTACCTCGACTTTAAAGAATCAATTGGACGCTTGGGAAGAGATACAATAGAAGCAAGGTATGGCAATCTTTTCCAGATGTATCAGAAGATAGTGGATGAGAATGGTTATGAAAATCCTATGATGATCTATCCTGCCGTACATTATACTATGGGCGGTTTATGGGTTGATTATAACCTGATGACAACAGTTCCCGGTTTATATGCACTCGGCGAATGCAATTTCTCTGATCATGGAGCTAACAGACTTGGCGCTTCTGCATTGATGCAGGGATTAGCTGACGGATATTTTGTTTTACCTTATACTATTGCTGATTATCTTGCAGGTGAAATTCATACCAAGAGAATTCCTACAGATACCAAAGAATTCAATGATGCTGAAAAGGATGTAAAAGATACTGTAGAAAAGTTAATAGGAATCAACGGGAAACAATCTGTTGATACATTCCATAAGAAACTTGGTAAGATAATGTGGGAAAATTGTGGAATGGGCAGAAATGAAGAACGCTTAAAAAAGGCGCTTACACTTATTCCCGAGCTGAGAAAAGAATTCTGGAAAGATGTAAAGGTAACAGGAAGCTTGGATGAATTCAATCCGGAAATAGAAAAAGCCGGTCGTGTTGCCGATTTCATTGAGCTTGGCGAACTGATTGTAAGGGACGCTTTAAACAGGAAAGAATCATGTGGCGGACATTTCCGCGAAGAAATGCAAACCGAAGAAGGCGAAGCAAAACGCGATGATGAAAATTTTGCATATGTTGCTGCCTGGGAATTCAAAGGCGTTGATGCCGAACCACTGCTAAATAAAGAACAACTGGAATTTAAAGAAATTAAAATAGCACAGAGAAATTATAAATAGTTAGAATCTGAGATTATGGATTTAACGTTAAAAATATGGCGTCAGAAAGATGCTAAAACAAAAGGCAAGTTTGTTACTTACCAGATAACAGGAATATCACCCGATTGTTCATTCCTAGAAATGCTTGATCAGCTTAATGAAAAGCTTATTAAGGAAAACGACAATCCTGTTGATTTTGCAAAATGCCCGGTATCATTTGATCATGATTGTCGCGAAGGTATTTGCGGAATGTGTGGTCTGTTCATCAATGGTCGCCCTCATGGACCTGATGAAGGCATAACAACCTGCCAGTTGCACATGCGCAAATTTAATGATGGAGATACTATAGTTGTTGAGCCGTGGCGTTCAAAAGCATTTCCATTAATTAAGGATCTATTGGTTGACAGAAGCGCTTTCGATAAGATAATCCAGGCCGGAGGTTATGTTTCTGTTAATACCGGTGGAGTTCCTGATGCAAATGCAATCCTGATCAGTAAGCGTAATGCCGAACTCGCAATGGATGCTGCAGCATGTATTGGTTGCGGTGCTTGCGTTGCAGCCTGCTACAATGCTTCTGCCATGTTGTTTGTTTCTGCTAAGGTTTCACAACTTGCATTATTGCCACAGGGAAAAGTTGAAGCAAAGGAACGCGTTCAGAAAATGGTGAAAGTTATGGATAGCCTTGGCTTTGGTAATTGCTCGAATACTTATGCCTGCGAAGCCGAATGTCCCAAGCTGGTTAATAAGTCGAACATAGCCCGCATGAACCGCGAATTCATGACAGCAAAACTTTGTTATGAGAAAGAAATGCTGCGTGCATCCGGTGGAGCATAAAATTATAAAATAGAAAGAGAGCCGTAACTTAATTTGCGGCTCTTTTTATTTATGTATATTTGCTCAACCTAATTAAACTCTGATAAATAAAAAAACATCAATATGTTCGAAACAAAAATTTATACTGAAAGAAGAAACCTACTGAAAAAGGAATTTAAAAGCGGTGTTCTTCTGTTTTTAGGCAATACTGAATTACCTATGAATTATCCTCAAAACACTTACCATTTCAGGCAAGACAGCACCTTCCTTTATTTCTTTGGAATAGATGAACCAGGACTTGCTGCTATTATTGATATTGATTCCGGCAAAGAGATAATCTTTGGTAATGATGTTGATATTGAAGATGTAATCTGGACAGGCCCTTTGCCACTGTTAAAGGATAAGGTTGTAAAAGTTGGCATAAGCAATACTGCCGCTTTTGCAAAATTTTCAGAATACATTCATGAAGCTAAATTGCAGAAAAGGAAGATACATTATTTACCTCCTTATAACCCGATCAGCATGATACAGCTGAATTCTTTGCTAGGTATCTCATTTGATACTATGAAAAATGAATCTTCACAAGAACTAATTCATGCCGTCATTAAGTTAAGGTCAATAAAAGGAAAAGAAGAAATTGCGGAAATTGAAAAAGGTGCTGAAACAGCTTATGAGATGTTTACCACCGCCATGAAAATGGCAAAACATGGAAAATATGAATATGAGATTGCAGGAACTATGGAAGGAATTGCACGTTCAAAAAATGGCTCTCTTTCTTTTCCTACCATCCTTTCTGTTCGCGGGGAAATATTACATGGTCATTATCATAATAACCAAATGAAAGATGGAGATCTATTGCTTATTGATGCTGGTTTTGAAACGCCTTCGCATTATGCAACAGATAACACCCGTGTAGTTCCTGTAAGTGGCAAATTCACAAAAAAGCAAAAAGAGATCTATGAAATAGTATTGAATTCACAGATGACTGCTATCAAAGCAATAAAGCCGGGTGTAACATATCAAAGTATTCATTTACTTTCTTGCAAAGTAATTGCACAGGGATTGAAAGATCTGGGTTTGATGAAAGGTGATGTTGACGAAGCAGTAAAAGCAGGGGCTCATGCCATGTTCCTGCCTCATGGACTTGGACACATGATGGGCCTTGATGTTCACGACATGGAGGACATTGGTCAAATTTATGTGGGATATGATAATGAAGTTCGTCCAAGTGAACAGTTTGGAACTGCTTACTTAAGACTTGGTAGAAAACTTCAGCCAGGATTTGTATTAACCGTTGAACCCGGTATCTATTTTGTTCCAGAATTATTCCAGTTGTGGAAGTCGGAAAATAAATTTACCGAATTCATTAATTATGCAAATGTTGAAGAATATCTTGGGTTTGGCGGTATTCGTATTGAAGACGATGTGCTGGTAACAGAAAATGGTTACAGGGTATTAGGAAAGCCCATTCCCAAAACTGTTGCTGAAGTTGAGGCATTACTGAATGCTTAAAATTTAATATTGACTAAGATGGAACTTCTTTTTGAAAATGTACCCATACATTATAAGGTTGAAGGTAAATTGCATCAACACGCCATTGTATTGTTGCACGGCTTTACTGAATCGCTTGACATCTGGGACGATTTCTCTGCTGAATTAAGTGTTGATTTCAAAGTTATCAGTGTAGATCTTCCCGGACATGGCAAAAGCGGTTGTATTGGCGAAACACATACCATGGAACTAATGGCAGATGTTGTAAAAACTATTCTTGATAAGGAAAAGGTTAATAAGTGTGTTATTATAGGCCATTCCATGGGAGGATACGTAACACTTGCATTTGCTGAAAAATACCCAGCCTTTATGAAAGGGCTTGGACTATTTCATTCTTCTGCATTGCCTGATACTCCTGAAGGTAAAGCGAACCGTGCTAAAGCAATTGAAGCTATTGAGAAAAATCATACAGGTTTTATAATGAATTTTATTCCCGACTTATTTGCTTTTTGTCATCAAAAGCGCTTAAAGAATGAAATAAAGGTTCTTGTTGATAAGGCAAGTGAAATGAGTAAACAATCTATCATTGCCTCACAGCGTGGGATGATGGAACGCGGAGATAAAAGAGATGTACTGAAAAAAGCCCATTACCCGGTTCTTTTTATTGCGGGCAAACAAGATACTCGAATTCCCTTTGAAAAAGTGTTAGAACAAATTGTATTGCCAAAAGATACAATTGCACTGCTATTGCATGATATAGCTCATATGGGATATCTGGAAGCAAGAGATAAGACTATCTATGCCATAAAATGTTTTGTTGAAGGGGTTTATTAATAATTTCATCACGCAGTTTAAGTGTACTAGGCTAAAAATCAAAAAGATTTGAATAAAATTATTTTTCTATATCAATTATTTTATCTACATTTGAAATCATAAATTTATTTATTAAAACCAAAAACTATGACAAACTTTATATGCCCTCATTGCAACGGACACCTAAGAGTTTCCAACAGTATTATCTTTTTGACAAAAACAACAAAAGGAAAATCAGGTTTGTTGCTTATCAGCCCCGATCTCGGAGATTACAGCATCAAGATGCATCCTTCATACAGTGATTTTGAAGAAGGTGAAGTGGTGAATTTCATTTGCCCGATCTGTTATGAAAACCTTGATGCTGAAGAATACGACAAGAATCTTGCAAAGATTATTATGCAGGAAGATGATGGAAAAGAATCAACTATCGTGTTCTCAAAAATCGTAGGTGAAAAATGCACTTACCAAATCACAACAGGCGGTATTAAATCATACGGCGAACATTCGGGCGAATACGAAAGTACGTTCGGAGACATTTTCTAAGTTAAATCATTAACTTGGATTTTCCCACAGGTTTGTTTTTTTTTCCTGTGGGTTTTTTATTTTAATATAGCTAATTGATAGAGAAAAATAAAATATTAAATCAGTTTGTAACATTTTCCTTTCCCATTTCGTCCTATAAATAGTTAATGTTGAAAAGTTTGTGTGTTCGTTGTAAGGGGGCCTTTCTCCTGTTTTCCGCACATGTTCGAGACACCCGCTATAACCCTTGCTATTATTGATATGTTTTGTAATTTTGGGTGTCCCGAAATTTGAGAAACATGTTTGTAAGAGAAAATAGAAATCGTTCAGGAAGCACGTCAGTAGAAGTAATCAGCAAGAATTATGGCAAATATAAAGTACATAAAACGATAGGTTCTGCCACCACGCAGCAGAAAATTGAAGAACTTGTTCTACTAGCAAAACAAGAGATAAAAAATATTAAGAAGCAGCAGGAACTGTTTATTTCCAAGGAAGATTATATGGCAGATTCCTTGGTTGAAACACTGTCAAATTCAAATATAAGAACCTTGGGGCCGGAAATTATTTTTGGTAAAATCTATGATTTTATAGGATTTAATCAAATTAACGAAGATATGTTTCGTCATTTGGTCATATCACGAATGGCATTTCCATTAAGCAAATTAAAAACCATAGATTATTTATATCGTTATCAAGGTGTAATGCTTGATATTGATTCAATCTATAGATTTCTGGATAAGCTCAACGACAAGCTAAAAGCACAAGTTGAACAAATTGCATTTGCGCATACATTAAGAGTTTTGCAAGGGAATATTAGTGTTGTGTTTTATGATATGACTACTCTATATTTTGAAGCCAGTGACGAAGATGATTTACGGAAAACAGGATTTAGCAAAGACGGAAAACACCGGAATCCACAAATCTTTATTGGATTACTAGTTGGATTGGGTGGTTATGCCATAGGTTATGATATTTATGAAGGCAACACATACGAAGGACATACACTCATTCCTTTTCTTGAGAAGATAAGCAAGAAGTTTAACTTGGATAAGCCAGTAGTTGTAGCTGATGCAGGACTTCTTTCAAACGATAATATAAAAGCATTAGAAGAAAAGCAATATGAGTATATAATTGGAGCGCGATTAAAAAATGAGCCAGACAAAATCAAGGATCAAATCCTGAGAAATAAATATATTGATGGCTCTATACTCAGTATAAAAAAATCTATCACAACAAGACTTGTAGTTAATTACTCTAACGTACGAGCTTCAAAGGACGCATATAATCGACAACGCGGATTACATCGGTTAGAGAAGCTAATAAATGCGGGCAGGCTAACCAAGTCAAACATTAACAATAAAGGATACAACAAATATCTTAAGATGATTGGTGAGGTGAAGATTGAGATTGATTATGAAAAATATTCAAATGATAATCAATGGGACGGATTAAAGGGATACATTACAAATACCAAGCTTACCGACAACGAAGTGTTAGAAAACTATAAAAATCTTTGGCATATTGAAAAAGCATTTAGAATGTCAAAAACAGATTTACGAATACGACCAATATATCATAGGCTAAGAAATCGAATAGAAGCTCATATCTGTATTTCTTTTACAGCTTACTGTATTTACAAAGAATTAGAACGGGTGTTATATGCAGAAAAATCCAGCCTGTCATTGAAAAAGGCTGCTGAAGTTACGCATAATATGTATCAGATTACATATACTCTTCCTGACTCGAAAGTCACTAAAAATAGGCTTTTGAAGATGGATGATGAACAAAAAGAGCTATTCCAAATTATTAATAAAAATTTTTAGGGTGTCCCAACGCTGAAAACAGGAGAAAAATAAAATATTAAATCAGTTTGTAACATTTTCCTTTCCCATTTCGTCCTATAAATAGTTAATGTTGAAAAGTTTGTGTGTTCGTTGTAAGGGGGCCTTTGTCAGCCCTCTTACAATTTTTGTATGTCAAAGTAAAAGGTTCAATAAAATGTTCAAATAATAAATCAGGGCTAAAGCCCATTATAGGGATATATTATATTAACCCCAGACTTAAGTCTGGGGTTATTGAAATAGTCTGTAAGTTGAGGACTTTAGTCCTGAAAAAAACTATGTAAATTTAATTATTCCGGTAAAGAATATTTTTTCGGTTTAAATAATTATTCATAACATTGCAGTAAGTAATTTAATAAAGTAGAACCAATTAAACCTTAAACAAGATGAAACAATTCTTTAAATTTATGTTCGCTTCAATGGTGGGCTTTTTACTGATCTTCATTATCATTTTCTTTATTATGATGGGAATGGTAATGTCGCTTGCCACTTTATCGAAAAAGGAAGTTGTAATTGTTCCAAAGAACACGGTATTGCATCTTAAATTCGACCAGATGATTCCCGACAGGTCGTCGAACAACCCTTTCGAGAATTTCAATTTCTCTACAATGAAATCAAACGAGGCTCCCGGACTTAATGAGATTCTTGATAATATTAAAAAAGCTAAAAGAGATGAAAATATTAGAGGTATATATCTCGATCTTTCCACTGTCCCCATAGGTGTTGCCACTTTGGATGAAGTAAGAAACGCTTTGCTTGATTTCAAATCATCAGGAAAGTTTATTATAAGCTATGGAGAAGTTTACACTCAGAAAGCTTATTACCTGGCCACAGTTGCAGATAAAATTTATTTGAATCCAACGGGTATAATTGAATTCAAAGGCTTAAACGGTGAGATAATGTTTTTTAAAGGATTGCTTGAAAAGTTAGATGTTGAAATGCAGATCATTCGTCATGGTAAATTTAAAAGCGCTGTAGAGCCTTTCATTTATGAGAAGATGAGCGAGCCTAACAAACTGCAAACATTAAAGTATATCAGTTCAATCTGGGATCATTTGCTTGACGGAATTTCTGCTGGAAGAAAGATTAGTAAAAATGAACTTAACGCTATTGCCGACAGTTTTAAAATTAAGACTGCTGAAGATGCAATTAAAAACAAACTGGCCGACAAGTTAATGTATAAGGATGAAATACTGGCTGAGCTGCGCACGCGACTTGGCATTGGCGCTAACGACAACATTAGCGTGATGACAATGAGTAAGTATATCAATGTTCCTGAGAAAACAAAGAAGATAGTAAGAGCTAAAGATAAGATAGCTGTTATTTATGCCATAGGCGAAATTGAAAGCGGCCAGGGGAGTGATAAAATTATTGGCTCCGACAGGATATCGGAGGCTATCAGAAAAGCAAGGCTTGATTCTACCATTAAAGCTATTGTTCTGCGTGTTAATTCACCGGGAGGAAGCGCACTTGCTTCGGATGTTATATGGAGAGAAGTGATGCTTGCAAAAAAAGTTAAGCCAGTTGTAGCATCTATGGGGGATGTAGCTGCTTCGGGAGGATATTATATTTCATGTGCTGCCACTGAGATCATTGCCGGACCAAACACCATTACTGGTTCTATAGGTGTTTTCGGAATGGTTCCTAACCTGAAAGGATTGTTTAATAACAAACTCGGTATCACTTTCGATAATGTTAAAACAAATCATTATGCCGATTTCGGTACAACTTCACGTGCAATGACGAATTCAGAAAGAGATATTTTCCAGGTAGATGTAGAAAACATTTATCATACATTTATTTCTCATGTTGCTGAAGGCAGAAAAATGACAACTGATGAAGTTGATTCAATAGGGCAGGGAAGAGTATGGAGCGGTGCTGATGCCAGAAAGATTGGGCTGATTGATGGTTTCGGCGGATTAGATTCGGCTATTCATATTGCTGCAAGGCTTGCTAAAATTTCGGATTACAGGATCACTTCCTTACCCGAACAAAAAGATAAGTTTCAGCAGATCATTGAAAGCATAACCGGCGGTTCGGATGATGTTATGCTAAAGAAAGAATTGGGCGATGCTTACGATTACTATATGTACATTCAGAATATCAAGAATATGAAAGGTGTACAGGCCGTAATGCCCTACCAGATAATAGTAGAATAAAAAAAGGGAGCGAAAGCTCCCTTTTTTATTAAGCGCTGTATGCCTCTAAATCGGCTTTAACTTTCTTTACTAATCCCTGTAACACTGTTCCCGGACCTACTTCTACAAATATTGAAGCCCCATCGGCTATCATATTCTGCATGATTTGTGTCCAGCGAACAGGTGATGTTAATTGTGAAATGAGATTCTCTTTAATAATATCAGGATTTGTAACACCCTGGTGCGTTTACATTCTGGTATATGGGGCAAATAGGTTTATTAAAGGTTGTAGCATGAATGGCAGCAGCCAGTTCAACTCTTGCCGATTCCATTAAAGGTGAATGGAATGCGCCTCCCACTTTCAATGGCAATGCTCTTTTTGCTCCTGCGGATTTCAGTTTCTCGCAAGCTATTTCAATTCCTTTTAAAGAACCGGAAATAACAAGCTGTCCGGGACTATTGTAATTTGCAGGAACAACAACTTCTTCTTTTATGGATCTGCAAATTTCTTCAGCTTTACTGTCGTCAATTCCAAGAATAGCTGCCATTGTTGATGGGTTTGCCTCGCAAGCTTTCTGCATGGCATTGGCACGCTTCGAAACCAATATCAGTCCATCTTCAAATGATAATGCTTTGCTGGCAACAAGAGCTGAGAATTCGCCCAGCGAATGACCTGCAACCATATCAGGCTTGAAATTCTCAAGGGTTCTTGCCAGTATCACTGAATGAAGAAATATAGCAGGCTGGGTAACTTTTGTTTGCCTCAGGTCTTCATCAGTTCCTTTGAACATAAGGTCGGTAATGCGGAAACCAAGAATAGTGTTTGCTTTTTCAAACATTTCTTTAGCCAAAGGAGATTTCTCGTATAGATCTAATCCCATACCAACAAATTGCGCTCCCTGACCGGGAAATACGTATGCCTTCATAAATAAATCAAAGATTATATTAGTGAATAAAAATAATTATTACTTCCTGTTTCCTAAAAATCTGAGGAGGAATAAGAAAAGATTGATGAAATCAAGATACAGGGTTAATGCGCCCATGATCACATATTTTCTGGCGGGCTCCGAATTGGTATCTATTTGCGCCCCTATTCTTTTAAGTTTCTGAACATCCCATGCAGTGAGTCCTGTAAATACCAGTACGCCAATAACGCTGATAACATAATCCATCGTTTGGCTTCTCATGAACATATTTACAAGGCTTGCTATTACAATACCTATCAGGCCCATGAACATAATAGCGCCAAATTTTGACAGATCCATTTTTGTGGTATAACCGGCAACAGCCATAACACCGAAAGTTCCTGCCGTTACAGCAAATGTGAGGAATATTGATGTCCCCGTATAAACGAGAAAGATAAAGCTCAGACTCATGCCCATCAGGAAGGAGTATACAACAAATAATAATGTCAGCACATTGGCAGAAAATTTGTTAAATCCAAACGACATGATAAGTACAAAAGCTAATGGAGCCAGCATAACCACCCATCCAAGCCCCGACATGCCCATACCTTTTTCTGTTTGAACAAGTAAAGAAGAAATAAAAACAGTATTTGTGCTGAAATAATGAGCGAAGAAAGCAGTAATTCCCAGTGCAATAGCCATCCATGAAAAAACATGATTGATAAAAGTGCGGGGAACTGCAATATCGCCAGTATTGACATTAACGAAAGTGTTTTCGTTATTTTGATTATAATTGAACATTGCCATAATTTTATTATTTGAAATTACGTTGCAAAATTAATAATAAATTCAATTCTATTTATGAAGATTTGAGCTAATCAAATGAATGAATTCCTGCCTTGTTTTGTCAACACAAAAAGCGCCCACAAAATCAGAAGTAGTAGCGACAGAATTCTGTTTTTGAATACCTCTCATGCGCATACATAAATGTTCAGCTTCTATAACTACTGCAACACCTAATGGTTTTAAAGTATTATGGATACATTCTTTTATTTGTGTGGTAAGCCTTTCCTGTACCTGTAACCTGCGTGCAAATGCATCAACTATACGGGGAATCTTACTCAAGCCAACAATATATCCGTTTGGAATATATGCCACATGTGCCTTACCTATAAAAGGAAGCATGTGATGTTCACACATGGAATATATCTCTATATCTTTCACTATAACCATTTGCTTATAATCTTCCTTGAACATAGCTGACTTCAGTATTTCTTCAGGGTTAAGATCATATCCGTGAGTTAAAAACTGCAATGCTTTGGCAACGCGCTCAGGAGTTTTTATTAGACCTTCCCTGTTAGGATCTTCACCAATAAGCTTAAGAATCTCATAATAATGAACAGATAATTTCTTGATCAATTCGGGATTATAGGCATCGATCTTTGCATAACCGTCCATCTCATTCTGTTTTCCCATTTCTTTATTTATATCCATCATTTGTAATATCTATTTTCCAAAGTATTCAACATAATTATTTTCGGTTTCCACCAGTCGAATGCAATGTAACTCTGCTCCTATTTCTTTAACAGACTTTCTCAAGTTGCTCCCATATTTTTATTGCCATGTTTTCAGTGGAAGCAAGAACATCTTTCATAAAATCCACTTCTATATTCATGTTGCGTGTGATCGACCTTATCAATTATACCGGTTTTAATAATAGTACTTAAGTCTTTAAGGTTTATAAGCAATCCTGTTTGGGGTTAATATTTCCCTTTACAGTTACAAACAAGGTATAATTATGTCCATGCCAGTTAGGATTAGAACATTTACCAAAAATTTTCATGTTCTCTTCATCGCTAAGTTCTTTTCTGAAGAGACGATGAGCTGCATTAAATGTTTCCCTGCGAGTAATGTAAATCATATAAATAAATTGTACTGCAAAGATACTAATTTATTGACAAAATACGCAATGGTACAATCTGAGTTTAAACAGTTGTAGGGTTTGAATGTTTCGTCAATAACAATACTAATTTCTTTACTTATTATCCATCTCGATTTCGTAACGAGTGCCTTTTTTAGTATATAATCTAATAATTCCTTTTAACTGTTTAACAAGTATCTCTACAAGCACAAGACCCAAAGTGTTTCTCTCTGCTTCCTTATCCACGTCTTTTATACCGATACCGTTATCACCAATAGTAAGCAAAAGTTTATTTCCTTTTATTTCAAGTTCCACATACACTTCGTTATTTTTTCCTTTCCATCCATCAGGAAAAGCATGTTTAAATGAATTGCTTAATATTTCATTCACTATAAGTCCGGATGGAATGGCAGTATCAAGGTCGAGGAAAACATTTGAGACATTAACTTTCAAATTAATGTCATTATTCCCGGAGTATGTAGAAGCAATATTGCCAGCCAACTTCTGAAGGTATTCCCCAAAATTGATTTTAGAAAGATTTTTTGACACATAAAGGTTTTCGTGGATTATGGCCATGGTCCATACACGCTGTTGTATATCCAGTAAATTAGCTTTCATCAGATCATCATTGCTTTCGTTCATTTGCATATTGATTAGCGAAATAATGATCTGCATATTATTCTTTACCCTGTGATGTAATTCACGCAAAAGGGCTTCCTTTTCTTTTACAGACTCTTTTAACTGTTCGTCGGCAATGATTTCTGTTGTAATATCTTCAACCATAACTTGGAATCCAGTTACGATTCCCGAAGTGTTAATAATTGGTTTGATATATAGCTCTTGCATTAAACATTTTCCCCCATTTGCTACTATATATCATTTTCTATCACAGAAGATTTCCTGTATTCAATACAATGTTTAAATTGCATCGACAAATCCTGTATCAATCAAGTGGCTGGAACTGTAAGCAAATTGATTTTTTTGTTTCTTCATATGATTGAGATCCGAGTAATTCAGAAGCATGTTGAATTTATTTCAATAATTTTTCCATTAGTATCAGCAGTCATTATACCTAATAGGTGCATTTTCAAAAATTGCTTTATATTTTTCTTCACTTTTCTTAATGCTCTTCAGTTATGCTTTTTCTTTTGGTAATATTTCGTGCAACTCCCAATATTTCCATAAGGTTTTCCATCTTTATACCGGAAAAGGCTGTTTACTTCAAATGAAGTGATTGAACCATCCTTATTTATAAAGTCCACTTCATAAATCGTGTTCGTTGTCTCCCCTTTTAGTTTCTTTTTTAAATTCTCATTTGAAACTTTTATGGAATCAGGAGTAATAAAGTCGTTTACTTTCATCCCGATTAATTCTTCTGCTTTATAACCAATAATTTTTTCACACTTGGGATGCATTGAAGAAAACCTTTGATCCAAATCAATGGTGTAAACCAAATCATTTGTAGATTCTGCAAGTTCCTTGTATTTTTCTCGCGTCTTGTTTAATTCATCTTCTGTTTTTTTACGTTCAGTAATATTTCTGGCTATTCCAAATATTTCAACCGGCTTTCCATCCCTGTAACTTGATCATGCTGTTCATTTCAAGGGAGGTAAATGAACCATCTTTATTTACGAAATCCACTTCATAAAGAGTGTTTGTTGCTTCCCTCGTTAATTTTTTAGCAATATTCTCAAATGCTACTTTAGCCGTTTCAGGAGAAATATAATCGTTTACTTTCATTTATAATTTCCTCAAACTTATACCCTGTAATTTTCTCAGTTATAGGATTCACGGAAGTAAAATTACCATTAAATCCACGGTGTAAACTAAATCATTTGTGATTCAAATAGTTCCTTATATTTTTCACGTGTTTTATTTAATTCCTCTTCTGCTTTTTTCCGTTCAGTTATATCGCGCGCTATTCCGAATATTTCGACAGGTTTTTCATCCCGTATATTCTTATCATACTGTTTATTTCAAGAGATATGTATGTGCCGTCTTTATCTTACAAATTCCACTTCGTAAAGTGTATTTGTTTTTTCGCCCGTAATCTTTTAGCAATATTATCCAATGCTACTCACATGCGTTTCGGGAGTAAGATATATCTACTCATGTTTGATTTTAGTTATTTCATCAAACTTATGTCCAAGTATTTTCTCAGCCATTGGATTCACAGAAATAAAATTGCCGTTAAAATCCATTGTGTATATAATATCATTTATGTTTTCATAAATGTCTTTAAACCTGTCTTTCGCTTGTCTTCAGAGCATTTAAGATTTTTGTAATTGTGTAATATCAATTACTGCACCTATGAATCTTTCAGGCACTCCATCTTTATTCTTTATTAATTTGGCATTTAACGAACAATGCAATTTTGCGCCATCTTTATCTTTTATGTCAATATAAAAATCGCGAATACATCCTTCACTTGTCATCAGTTGCAGTGATTTTCCCTTATCCTCTATGTTATAATATAAATCGTAGGCATTTTTTCCTATCAATTCTTCACGTTTGTAATGTGTATAATATTCAACTGAAGGACTAATTTCGAGCAAGGTTCCATCTAAAGTTGATTCATAATAAATAGCCTGGATGTTTTCAAAAATATTACGATATTTTTCTTCGCTTGCTGTTAAAGCATCAATCGTTTTATAAAATTGAGTGAGATCGATGAATGAACCTACAATTTTTACAGGAGCTCCTTTCTTGTCTTTTATTAATTGGGCATTAAATGAGCAGCGTAATTTAGCGCCATCCTTATCTTTAACTTCGAGGTAGTAATCACGAAGTTTTCCATCCTTAGCATTGGAAATATCATGAATTACTTTCTTTCTGTCAGCTTTATTATAATATAATTCGTGAGCCTTGTTCCTATCAATTCCTCCCGTTTACGTTTAGTGATTATCTCCACAGAATGGCTAATATCGGTAATGGTACTATCCAAGTTTGCTTCAAAATATACCGATTGTATATTCTCATAAATATTATGATGTTGTTCTACATGACTTGAAAAAGGCTTTTCCAGAACTGCATTTATAGCTTTAATCTGCTCGCCTGACAATGAATTCAGGTCAATCTTTTCCAATTTCGCTTTCAGTTTTTCTTTTTCATTCATATAATCGGAATATTTTACCAAAAATATTAAAATTTTTATAAATAATTGAATCAATCTTAATAAGTGATGTTACGCATAACTGTATTAATAATACTTTTAAGTTAGATTCCTCACTTTGTTCGGAATGACATATTAGATTGATAGATAATAGGGGAAGATGCGGCGGTTCGCATTAGGCGAACCGCCGCATCTTCCCCCACAAGAAAATAAATAAGTTGTCATTCCGAATGAAACGAAGTGAAATGAGGAATCTAAATATGTCAAATACTTAATTGCGTAACATGAGTTAATAATTCATGTTACGCATATTTTTTTATATTTAACTTTTTAATGTCACTCAGAGCCGGACAAAGCAAGCGATAGCTTGATATTGTCCGTGTCGAAGAGTGATATAGCGGTCGACTTCGACACGAATCTCCTTCAACTGTCGTTTCAGGATATTCGGCTCTGCCTGACCGCTATATTTAGAAACTATTTTTTGTTTGCGTAACATGAGTTAATAAAATGCTTTAAATAATAGTTCATCATGAATAAATAATGTATCCAAACGATTAAACAATGTATCCAATCATTGGAGCAATGTCTCCAATCACTGGAGCAATGTCTCCAAGCGAATAGACAATGTCTCCAATCGAATAGACAATGTCTCCAACGGAATAGACAATGTCTCCAACGGAATAGACAACTTCTCCAACGGAATAGACAATGTCTCCAACGGAATAGACAATGTCTCCAACGGAATAGACAATGTCTCCAACGGAATAGACAATGTCTCCAACGGAATAGACAATGTCTCCAACGGAATAGACAATGTCTCCAACGGAATAGACAATGTCTCCAACGGAATAGACAATGTCTCCAACGGAATAGACAATGTCTCCAACGGAATAGACAATGTCTCCAACGGAATAGACAATGTCTCCAACGGAATAGACAATGTCTCCAACGGAATAGACAATGTCTCCAACGGAATAGACAATGTCTCCAACGGAATAGACAATGTCTCCAACGGAATAGACAATGTCTCCAACGGAATAGACAATGTCTCCAACGGAATAGACAATGTCTCCAACGGAATAGACAATGTCTCCAACGGAATAGACAACTTCTCTAACGGATTAAACAATGTCTCAAACGGAATAGACAACTTCTCTAACGGATTAAACAATGTCTCAAACGGAATAAACAATGTCTCCAATCAAATGAACAATATCTCAAAACGGCTACATAATGTTTCTAACTTATTAAATAACAGTTGGTTGATCTTGGATATTTGAATTATGTGCCAGCCTATTAGCAGATAAGGTATTCAATTATCAGCATAAAAACTTGGGGCTTGGGTTTTGAAGTTTGGAATTTAGTGTTTTGATATTGTTTAGAGTTTAGATATTCGAATTTCGGATTTATTCCGGTACAGTATTTATATCTATTTTTACACTTCATTTCAAAACAAATACAAATAATATGGCTGTTTACTTAAAAAATGCTGCTTTTATCGACTGGCAAACACTTGAATTCAGGAAAACTTCGCTAAAAATTAACGAAGGAGCCGAAGGCAAAATTGAATTTATTACCGAAGTTCCTAAGGACGCTACCGGCGAGATAATTGATTGTGGTGGAAAGTTTGTAACAAAATCGTTTGTCTGCGGGCATCATCATGTTTACTCTGCTTTAGCCCGTGGGATGGGTGCGCCTAAGAAGAACCCGCGAAATTTTTATGAAATTTTAAAGTATGTTTGGTGGACACTGGATAAATGCCTTGATAAAGATTCTATTGAAGCCAGCGCATTGGCAACTGCCATAGCTTCGGCAAAGTGCGGAGTTACTTATGTTATCGACCATCATGCTTCGCCTTTTGCGGTTGATGGTTCGCTCGAAATCATTGCAAAAGCCTTTGAAAAAGTAGGGGTGTCGCATCTTTTATGTTACGAAATTTCCGACCGTGATGGTTACGATATTGCCGAAAAAGGACTTGAAGAAACTGAAAACTACTTAAAGTTTCACCAGGGACTTGTTGGCTTGCATGCTTCATTTACCATCTCCGACGAAACACTTGAAATGGCTGTAAAGCTTTCTGAAAAATATGATTCAGGCATACATATTCATGTAGCCGAAGATAAATACGACGAAGAACTTTGTGTAAGGAATTATGATCAGAGAGTGGTGGAACGTTTACACGATGCAGGTGCGCTAAATTTTTCAAAAACCATTTTAGGGCATTGCCTTCATCTGGATGATAAAGAAAAAGACCTGATAAAAAATTCAAAAGTCTGGGTAGTTCAAAACAGCGAAAGCAACCTGAATAATAATGTGGGGTACTTTAATTCACGCGGACTTGGAGAAAACATAATGCTTGGTACCGATGGTATGCACAGCGATATGCTGCGAAGTGCAAAGTCGGCTTTTTATGTAGGTCAGGGATTTGATAGCATCGATTATCCGGGTTTTTACAAACGATTCAGGAATGCACATCAATATCTGAATTCAAATGGCTTTGCCAATGATGGAGAAAATAACCTGGTAGTGCTCGATTACGATACTCCCACTGAAATTAATCAAAGTAATTTCCTCGGGCATTTTCTTTTTGGTATAGAAGCAAAACATGTGCAGCATGTAATTTCTGGCGGGAAATTAATAGTTAAAGACCGAAAAGTTACTACAGTTAATGAAGAAGAAATTCTTGAATTCTCGAAGGAACAGGCTACCAAACTTTGGGAAAAAATGAAGTGTGTTGAAGTTGATTAATTCACTTCTCTGCTTATTTGTTTTGCTCAAATTTACTTTACCACATAGACACAGTAGGTACATAGAAAAGCACATAGTTAAACCGTTGAAATTATTCCTGCAAATTCAAGAATTCCATGTGAAACCTATGTTTCTATGATACTATGTGGTAATTTATATTTGATTATTTTGATAACATTTTAGTGTAATTTGTTTTATTTGCATTATAATTTGCTGATATTTCATTTTAATTGACATAAGCAGATAAGCAGTTTTCTTAATTATATTTCAATGGACATACTGATACATCAGGGCACCGTAGTTACTTCCGAAAAAACTTTCGTTGCAGATATTATTTTATCAAACGGGAAGATAGCTGCTATCGGGCAGGATTTAATTTGTCCTGATAATGTAAAAATAATTGAAGCAAAAGGCAAATATGTTTTTCCGGGTGGAATAGATGCACATGTTCATCTTGATCTTCCCACACCCGCCGGAAATTCTTCCGATGATTTTGAATCAGGCAGTATTGCTGCACTGTATGGTGGCACAACCACCCTAATTGATTTTGTTACTCCTTCAAAAAAGGAATCACTTATCACTGCTCTTAATAAAAGATTAAAAGTTGCCGAAAGCTCCAAAGCAGATTTCAGTTTTCACATGAGCATAACTTCCTGGAATAAGGATATAGCTGATGAAATGGAGGTTTGTGTTAAGCAATATGGTATTACTTCTTTTAAATGTTATATGGCTTATAAAGGAGCAATAGGTATTGAAGAAGCAGAATTGTTTGAAGTGATGAAAAAAGCTGCCGGGCTGAATGCATTGGTAACTGTGCATTGTGAGCTTGGATACGAAATTATTCGATTGCAGAAGACTTTTCTTGCTGAAGGAAAAACAACTCCACTTTATCATGCCCTTTCCCGGCCTTCTTATGTTGAATCGGAATCAGTAAAACATGTTGTTGAACTTACGCAGAAAGCAAATTGCCCTGTTTATATTGTTCATACATCAACAAAAGAATCGCTTGAAATAATTAAGGACGCACAAAGAAAAGGACAGAAAGTTTATTCTGAAACCTGCCCGCAATATTTATTGCTTGATGATACTGTTTATGATCTTCCGCTTCCCGAATCTCTCAATTATGTTATTAGTCCGCCCATAAGAAAAAAAGATGACCAACATGCGCTTTGGGATGGCTTAAAAACAGGGGCAATCAAGGTAGTTGCAACTGATCATTGTCCATTTAATTTAATAGGACAGAAAGATGTTGGGATTAATAACTTCACAAGGATACCTAATGGTGCCGGCGGTATAGAACATCGATTAGCTTTGCTTTATACGTATGGCGTATTACAAAATAATATTTCTATTAACCAATTTGTTGCATTAACATCAACTAATTCCGCAAAGATATTTGGACTTTATCCTGCTAAAGGCGATATTGCTGTAGGTTCAGATGCAGATATTGTTATCTGGGATACTGAGTCAGTAAATATTATTTCCGCACAATCACATCATCAACATTGTGATCATAATATTTTTGAAGGATACTACACAAAAGGAAATGCCGAATATGTTATTAAAAACGGAGAATTGATTATTGTAAAAGAAAATTCCTTTTTTGAAAAAGCAAAAGGTACATTCTTAAAACGATTGGCAAAAAGCTAATACTTATCTTTTAATTCTACTCTTACTATTTTCATAAAATCACAAAAAAGGCTGAATAACACTATTCAGCCTACAATTTGTGAAATATTAAATCTTATAAAGAGATTCTTTCTGTTCCCTTTTTATAAAACTTTTCAAGTATTGCCGAAGCATCTTTATATTTATTATTCAATATCATTGAAGCAATAATATAAGGTTTAAACCCTGCCTCTTTGTATGTTTCAATACGGTGTTTTTCGAACACGCTTGCAGCGACTTCTCCTTCTTTACATGAAACATCCGAAATATCAGCAGGCAGGCAATGCATGTACAATGCTTTTCCACCTTTAGTGAGTTTCATTTTCTCTTCAGTGCATTCCCAATTCTTGAATTTTGCATTGTTGGCAAGGCATTCCTGTTCAAGAACTTTTAATCCATCCTTGTCATTTTTCTGCAATAATTGTGTTCTTCTTTCCATTACTTTATAAGGAGCCCAGCTCTTTGGATATACAATATCTGCATTCTTAAATGCATCATCCATTGAATTCACAACATTGAATTTGCCACCTGTAGCAGATGCGTTTTTCTTAGCAATATCTAAAACATCAGGTATCAGATCATAACCCTCAGGATAAGCTAAGTCCACCTCCATACCAAAGCGTGTCATCAAACCAATGATTCCCTGCGGCACAGATAATGGTTTTCCATAACTTGGTGAATAAGCCCATGTCATGGCTATCTTTTTCCCTTTTAGGTTTTCCAATGAACCGAAATAATTTTTCAGGTGTAGCAAATCTGCCATTGCCTGAGTGGGATGATCAATATCACACTGTAAATTAACTATGCCGGGTCTATCAGGAAGCACACCCTGCTTAAAACCATCATCAAGAGCTTCACCAACCTCAAGCATATAGGTATGTCCAGCTCCTAAAAACATATCATCACGTATGCCTATCACATCTGTTAAAAAAGAAATCATGTTCGCTGTTTCACGAACAGTTTCGCCATGGGCAATCTGAGATTTGCCTTCATCCAGATCCTGCACTTCCAACCCTAACAGGTTACAGGCAGACGCAAAAGAAAAACGTGTACGTGTTGAATTGTCTCGGAAATTTGAAATAGCAAGTCCGCTGTCGAAACACTTGGCTGAAATATTATTATCACGTAAATACTTTAATGCTTCTGCAACAAGTAAAGTCTGAACCAATTCCTCCTGCGTTTTATCCCAGGTTAAAAGAAAATCTCTCTGGTATAGAGCAGTTCTTAATTTCTTTATTTCTTCAATAATCTGATTGAATGATTTCATATTATTATTTTTAGTTTTATAATAGCAACGCTGATGTAAAAAATAACATTAAATACTGAATTCTTTATTTCCCGCTGATTGCGCTGATATTCGCAGATTTTTCAGCGCTCATCTGCGTTATCTGCGGGAAACTTTTATTCCAAAAACTTATATCATATATGCATAAGCTGCATAAAATGCTGAAGCTTTAACAAGATCGCTTACAGGAACCTTTTCATTTGGCGCATGCGCCAGTACTTCATTTCCCGGACCAAAACCAATTAACGGAATTCCATAATACCCGTTAATGGTAACACCATTTGTTGAAAATGTCCATTTATCAACCAACGGTTTTTTATCGAACAAGCCTTCAAAAGCTTTCACACCGGCTACTACCACAGGATGATTCTCCTCAATCTTCCATGTAGGATAATATTTCTCCATTCCATATTTCAACCCGGTATAAGCTTCCTCTTCATAGTAAAGCACTTCAACTTTTGCATCCACACCTTTTACAATCGCTTCAATTTCTGCAACTGCCGATTCTTTTGTTTCTCCCCAGGTAAGTCTTCTGTCGAGATGAAATTCGGCATAGTCAGCAACAGCGCATAAAGAGGGGCTTCCGGATTTAATTTCCGAAATAGTAACAGTTCCTTTACCTAAAAACGGATCAGAACCTAAACGTTCGTTTAATTTTTCAATTTCAAGCGCTGCGCGTGCAGCCATATAAATAGCATTCTTTCCTCTTTCAGGTGCACTGCCATGACAAGATACTCCACGGAACTTCACAACAATTTCCATGCGGCCTCTGTGGCCCCTGTATATATTAAGGTTTGTTGGTTCAGTGCTTATCACAAAATCAGGTTTCAGTTTTTCTTCTTCCACAATATATTTCCAGCACAAACCGTCACAATCTTCTTCCATTACACTTCCAACAACTAAAAAGGTAAGGTCTTTATCAAAGCCAAGTTCCTTTAGTATTTTCCCTGAAGTAACAGCTGCAGCAGGTCCGCCTTCCTGGTCAACAGTTCCACGACCATGAACAAAACCATCTTTTATTTCACCTGAAAAAGGATCGAAGTTCCAGTTATCAATATTGCCAACATCAACAGTATCCATGTGTCCGTCAATGGCAAGTATGCGTTTACCATTACCAATCCTGCCTATCACATTGCCCAAGCCGTCAATCTTCACTTCATCAAATCCTGCTTCTTCCATCTGGCGTTTCAACTCAAGTTGCACATCTTTTTCGTGCATGCTGGTTGATTTTATCTTCACCAGTTTCGAAAGGTTACTGGCAGTATAATCCTTATACTTTTCAGCCAGCGCATTTATTTTATCAAATATTTCACTCATAGTAATTGTTTTAAAAGGAGTGCAAATTTAAAAATTGTTTTTGATTTTAGTCATTGCTTATTTTGCTTCTTATCTTTTCCGATGAAAGCAATATCACTTCATAAGTTGCAGGCAGCGAAAATTCAGGTTCTTCACAATGATTGCCAACAGCAGAAACGGCATCTTTTATGGCAAGCCATACTGAAAAAGCAAGCATAAAGGGTGGTTCGCCAACAGCCTTGCTTCGCAGCACAGTTCCTTCGTTCGGGGCATCTTTTAAAAGTTCAACCCTGAAATCTTTCGGAATATCATTCACTGTCGGTATCTTATAGGTATCCGGTGAATGTGTAAGTAAATTTCCTTTTTTATCCCACTTCAGTTCCTCGGTAGTTACCCATCCTATACCCTGCACAAAACCGCCTTCAATCTGTCCAATGTCTATACCCTCGTTAATAGAATCACCCACATCATGAATGATATCACTCCTTAGTAATGAATACATCCCCGTAAGCGTATCTATTTCAACCTCCGAAACCGACATGCCATAAGCAAAATAATAAAATGGCTTTCCCTGCCCTTTTTCTCTGTCAAAATAAATGCCCGGGGTCTTATAAAAACCGGTAGAACTTAAGCTTACTTGTTTCAAGTATGCCTGCTGTACAATTTTATTGAATTCAATTTTCCTTTCAGGATTTAGTTTGTCAGAAATGAAATTGTCTTTGTAAATAATATTTTCATTTTGCGTTTTAACTCCGGGGAAATTTTTCTCAAATTCAGCAATTACTACTTCTGCAAGCCTTGACTTTATGGTATCAATCGCATTCTTTACCGCCATCCCGTTAATGTCGCTGCCTGTGGATGCAGCAGTAGGAGAAGTATTGGGAACTTTAGAAGTATTGGTGGCATTTACTTTTATTTTATCAGGCGACAAACCAAGTTCAGCCATAGCGATCTGAAGTATCTTGGTATTCAGTCCCTGTCCCATTTCTGTTCCGCCGTGATTTACCAGCACAGTGCCATCAGTGTATATATTTACCAATGCACCTGCCTGGTTTAGAAATGAAGTAGTAAACGAAATACCGAATTTTACAGGTGTTAACGCAATACCTCTTTTTAGAAATTCATTTTCACAATTGAATTTCTCAATTTCTTTCCTGCGATCAAAATATGACGAGGAAGCGACGATCTTTTCATACATGGTATAAAGCCTGTTATGCTCTACCTTTTGGCCATATGGAGTATGACAATTATTATCATGTTTGTAGAAATTCAATAAGCGTATTTCAGCAGCATCTTTTTTCAGGAAACGTGCTATCCTGTCAATAGCCGTTTCAATAACTGCTATTCCCTGTGGTCCGCCAAAGCCCCTGTAAGCCGTATTCGACGGAAGATTTGTACGCCATGCTTTTCCTATTATCTGAACATCGGGAAGAAAATATGAATTGTCAGCATGCAGTGTAGCCCTTTCCAATATTGCCATTGACAAATCAGTAGCATGACCGGCATCAGCATTCAACTCCACTTTATATGCCAGAATTTTACCCTGTTCATCAAAACCAACTTCATATTTCGAAAGATAGCGGTGCCGTTTACCAGTCATTATCTGGTCATCATCACGGAAAAGGTGAATTTTTACGGGACGCTTAGTAGCTCTTGCCAGCAAAGCAGCCCAAGCAGCCACATGGTTTCCCTGTGTTTCTTTTCCTCCAAAACCACCACCCATTCGCTTCACTTCCACTTCCACTTCATTTTTTGAAATGCCCAGCACTTCTGCAACTATAGCTTGTGTTTCGGTGGGATTCTGAGTTGATGCATAAATCATCATCTCCTTGCCTTCACATGGAACAGCAAGCGCTGTCTGTGTTTCAAGGTACCAATGTTCCTGACCGTTAGTTTTTAATTCACCTTTTATGATGTGAGGAGATTTTGTGAAAGCTTCTTCAACATTTCCTCTTTCTATTTTCCTTGGAGGCGCAAGTAAATTATTCTTTTCAATGGCAGTTTCAATATCAAGGATCGCTTCAAGACTTTCATATTCAATCAGTATTTTCTTTTCCGCTTCATGTAGGGCATCTTCATTCTCTGCAGCAATAAGGGCTATAGCCTGCCCGATGCAAACAACTTCTTTTTCTGCCAAACATTTTTCATCATGAATAACAGGACCCATTTGATTTTCACCGGGGATATCCTTAGCAATAAGTACTGCATGAACGCCTTTAACCTTTAATGCTTTTGCGATATTCAGCTTCTTTATTTTAGCATGAGCCTGTTTGCTGAAAACTACTTTCCCAAATAAAAGCTGATCATTGGCAAGCATATCGTTAATATAGACTGACTCACCTGTAACATGCTTTGAAGCGCTATCGTGATGTATCTTTTGTTCCATGATATTTGACTATTATAAACAGGTCGCCCCTACAGGGCTTAAATAATATTTTCTTTAAAGTGTTTTACAAACAGTTTGCTCCTGACGGAGCTATAATATTTTTGAATTAACATATCTGTACTAATTTTTACATGAATCAATATAGAATTTTATTAAAAGATTTTTAGCAACAGCACTCCTGTAAACCGCTTCTGACTTTGCATCCGAAAATCGTTCATGGTAGGAAGTCCCGTAGGGACGAACTGTCTGTAATATATAACTACTCATTTTATAATAAAGCTCCGTAGGAGCGACCTGTAACTTTCACTCAATCCACTCAAATAAATACCTATCAGTAAAATCAATTTCAAAATCTTTCAGCAGTTTCAGATACTCCTCTTTGAAGCTGGTCTTCTTATGATGTTCTTCCTGATTCATTATATAATTAATGACATTTGACACATGCGAATTGGAATATGAAAACGCACCGTATCCTTCCTGCCATTCAAATCTCCCCTTTATCCATTTCTTGTCATTGATAAATTTTGAAGATATTGCTTTTATGTCTCTTGCAATATCTGAAATGGATTGTGACGGATTTAATCCTATAAAAATATGCGAATGATCCGGCATACAATTTATTGAAAGCATTTTATGCTTACGATTTTGCACAATGCCAGTAATATATTTATGTAACTCTTCTTTGAGTTTTGAAGGTATTAAATTCAGTCTGCCTTTAACACAAAATACAAGTTGGATATAAAGCTGCGTATATGTATTTGCCATAGCCGTATTTTATTATAATGAACAGGTCGCCCCTACGGGGCTTCATTGTCATTATCTTGTTATGTTTTTTACAAACAGTTCGCTCCTGACGGAGCTGTTAAGTGATTTAATTAATCGTTTCAAGAAAGAATTTCATTAATAGATTTTTTGCGGCAGTACTTCTGTAAGTTGCCTCTGACCTTGCATCTGAAAGAGGAGTAAATTCTTCAGACAGAATTTTCATTGCAGCATCTGTATTTTCACGTGCCCATTTTTTTCCTATTAAATACTCTTCACTTTTCGCTGCACGTTTTGTTGTTGCTGCCATTCCGCCGAAAGCAAGGATGATTTCAGAAACAATTTCCCCTTCAATCTTTAGTTTGAAAGCTCCGCTCACTGTAGATATATCAAGGTCTTTGCGACGAGATACTTTATATGATTTCACAATTGCATTCTCATTTTTAGGAATAATAATTTCAGTTATCAATTCATCATTCCTTAACTCCGTCTTCCTATAACCTGTTATAAATTCCTCAATCCCCAATGTGCGTTCATTTGTTTCTGAAGCCAATTTAACCTTTGCACCATAAGCAAAAAGAAGGGGAAGGCTATCTCCTATAGGTGATGCCGAACCAACGTTACCACCTAAAGTTGCAATATTCCTGATTTGAAGAGAACCAAAAACACTAAGAATTTCATGCAATGGAAAAAATTTATCTGCTGCAACATTTCTAACCTGTTCCATGGTCATCCCTGAGCCAAAGGAACAATATTCATTGTTTTCAGAAAATGATCTCATCTGCTCAATAGAAGAAAGGTCAATTATTTCACTCAGCAATTCCTTTTTCTTTGTTTGCCTTAGAGCCACATCTGTTGCTCCATTAATAATAAGAGCATCAGGATTCTCTTTTCTTAATCGCAATGCTTCTGCCAGTGTAAATGGTTTAAAATATTTCTGCTTTTTATTCTTTAATAATAATGTTTCTTTATTTTCAGCAATCTTATTAAGCAAATTAATAATTTGACTTTCCTTTTCTGTAAAATGATCAAATCCATTGTTCCTGCAGGCTTTTTCGGCTGCTTCAATAATTGACTGATAGCCCGTACACCTGCATAAATTACCTGTAAGTGCATCTTCTATGATTCCTCTTGAAGGATTCTTATAGTTCTTATACAAACCGAAAAGCGACATTACAATACCCGGAGTGCAATACCCACATTGGCTTCCATTGGTCTCCACCATCAGTTGCTGAACAGGATGCAGAACTTTTTCCTTATCTATTACCGTTGCAAGATTTTCTACCGTGATTAACTGTTTTCCGTGAATCATTGGAAGAAAAACAAGACAGGAATCAACCGTTTTATAAATTAATTTATCATCGTAAAGTTCAGCCAGCACTATTGTACAAGCTCCGCAATCTCCTTCGGCACAACCCTCCTTCACCCCTTTATGTTCAGGATATGAACGAAGATAATTCAATACAGTCGTGGTAGGTTTTAGTTCGGGATGTTTTGCAAAATCAACCTCAACAATTTTGTCGTCAAGAACAAATTTTATAACATTCTTCATATCTTTTATTTTCTATTCTTTCAGGCTGGCAGTGTTTCTTACATCTATCAGTTTGGCAATAATGCTGACAGCAATTTCCTGTGGTGTTTCAACAGCGAACTTGATTCCAATAGGCATATCTATTTTATCAAGTTCTATTTTTGTAAGTATCTTTTCTTTAATAAATCTTTTCTTCAGTAATTCAACCTTATTTGCACTTCCTATCATTCCGATATATGCATGCGGCTTCTTTCCAATTTTAGCAAGGATCTCTTCATCGAATGAATGCTTGGGAGTTACAATTACACTAAAGGTGTTTTCGTCGAACACGGCATTATCAATAGCTTTAAAATAATCCATGTTGACAGAGGTGTAAGCAGAAAACTCATTGTCGAGGAATATCCCTTCGCGGGCATCAAACAATGTAATTGCAAAATTAAGTTCTGCTGCAAACTTTGCTACTGCCCGGCCAATATGCCCTGCCCCGAAAATATAAAGCTTCTTTAAAGGAATAACCGGCTCGATATAAACCTCCATATAACCGCCACAATGCATCCCAAGGTCCTTTTCAAGACTGAATGTGCATTTTTCAGGTTTTCCTGTTTTTATAAGCATAACGGCTTTTTCAGATACTTCTTTTTCAACGCTGCCACCGCCAATAGTACCATAAATACTTCCATCGGTAAATACAATCATTTTAGCACCGTGTTTACGCGGGGTAGAACCTTTGGTGTCAATAACAATACATAATGCTGCACTTTGTTGTTCGCTTTTAAGCTCTTCTATTTTTGAAAATATACTTTGCATTTTGATGTTTTTAATTGGAACAAAGGTACAATTTTGCTCTGTTTTAATTAAGAAATTAATAATTTAATATTGAAATAAAGAGGGCTGCGGATTGCCGCAGCCCTCTTTACTTTTATATTGTTCTTTGAAGTCTTTTTTCAAATCATTTCAAATCGAATTTAAACCCAAGGCTACTGCCCATATAAGGAAGGAAATGCGCCCTGCGGTTAACTGCAGTTTCAGCTTCCACACCAATATCAGCTTTTGCAAACAAATTCATCTGGTTCCATATTTCTTTTGTTTTGCTTAGCCTGAAATTTATCCCGATTGGAATAAATGCACTTGTAAGGAAAGTTGGCTGTGCATTTCCGCTTGTTTTTTGTACTTCACTTCCAAGTTGTGTCCCATTACTGAAATCGTTCGCAGTAGCAGGCACATTGTAGGGATTAACAACAAGAACACTGTCCTTTGAATACCTTTTGTATATCCTTGCGGTTAAGGCATAACCTACATTTATTCCATAACCCGTGAACAATGAAATTCTTTTTTCTGGGTTGGTCTTGTACAAATACTGGGCACTTATGCCAAGTACACTGGCTTCTTCTCTATAAACCTGGTGCGTACGCTTAATGGTATCCGTTTGGTAAAGGGCCGAATTATGGCTAAAAGTATCACCCGGTGTACTTGTAAATTTATTTGAATTCTTATCCTTAAGATTAGAACCGGAGTAATACAGACCAATATCAAACTCGCGTTGTTTGTTATAGTCACCAAGTTTCTTACTGTAAGGGTTAAATCCTATTTCAAAGTTCAACTGTTTTCGTGAATTCATATTGCCAGCAGAGTGGTTTTTCATAAAGTCAGTATTCCCGGAAAACATGTTATTCATGCCTTTAGAATGTTGTCCCATACCAAAACCTTTATCCCTGTGGTTCATGGTTGGAAAAACATTAGCATCAGAAGAGATGGATAAAGATGCCAGTTTGAAGCAAGCCTTCTTACTCCCGGACTGCGGATCAACTACATTCGGTTCATTCTGGCTATGACCATTCAAAGCGAATGCAGATAAGACAATTAAACACAAAATGAAATTTTTCATAATGATATATTTATTTTTATAATGCATTTACGTATCTAAATACCTTTTATTGTGTTGCTTTCCTTATTTAACAAGTATTTAACAAAGATTATCTGTTAGTGATATTACTTTTGTAATAAAAAAATGAAAAAATATACACTTCTATTTGGTATGACGCTTATTTGCATTATTGCTTTAATTCAGGGTTGTACGAATGATGCGTCATATCCTGTAATTTGTTTTTCTTCACAGATACGCCCTATTTATGTTTCCAACTGTGCAATAACCGGATGCCATGATGGTAATTCAACTTCTCACGTGCCACATGACGTTGTTCTAACTGATTACACTCATATCATGCAAGGGATAAAACCGCGTCATCCTGAAAGAAGTAAATACTATACAGAATTGATAGGATTTTTAGGCATTGGAAAGGGAGGCATGCCTCCTTCAAAGCCGTTAAGCTCACAACAGATTTCCCTTATCAAAGCATGGATTGAACAGGGCGCTGACGAGTCCAATTGTACCAGTTCTTCTTGTGATACTACTAATGTTACTTACTCAGGAATTGCATCAGCTATTTTCTCAACAAATTGTACGCAATGCCACAATTCAACAACTATTTCTACTAGTGGTGTTAACTTAGATGGTTATAATAATCTGAAAGCGGAGCTTGACGCTAATAAAACAGGTTTATTAAGTGCCATCGGCTATGGTACATCAACAAAGATGCCCCCGGATTATGAATTAACGAGTTGTGAAATTGAGCAAATAAATATTTGGGTTCGGAACGGATATCCTAATAATTAATTATGGTTACTTATAACTTCACTTCTTGCAACAGTTTGTTGAAAGTAAAAATTTCCAGAAACGCCCTCTATTGATTCATTTATATATTATCAGGGCACTAAGAATGACTTCTTCCTATCGGAATGAGCGCTGAAATAACCTAGTGCATTATTTGAAATATTGCTTATAGGGTTTGCAGGCGGAGCAGATTCAAACCCACTGGAGTTATTTAGTTGGAGAAGAAGTCGGTAATATTCACGCACATATTTATCAATACTTTCCAGAATAACCGTAACTGAATCCCCTGGTGCCAAAGTGAAGTTATCACCAAAAGGAATCCTCATGCTTATGGTATCGCCATCGCGCAGGTTATCATCGGAAGAAGAAAAATCAGGCTGAATAACATTATTGAGCTTTACAAATAATGCGTAACAATTAGCAACACCGGCAGGGTCCAGAAACTTAGCTTCCAGTCTTTTGCTTTCTCCGCCAAATCTGCTTTGAGAATATACAATTGTATCAATATTTACAGGGTTTGGCATGGTAGAAGCAGCAGTATAGGTTTTCCCATTTGCCGCTACAGTAAGTGTATAGGTTCTGCCTGGAACACCTTGTATTGTTGAAGTGGAATATGTTCCGGAAGGGGATTCTGCAAGAGTTGCTGTATTGCCCGCATTATCGCTTATAGTGACCACTGCACCTGTCACCGGAGGAAAGGTATTTGTCTGACTGAAGTTAACGGTTTGCGACAGAGTAACAACTATTGGTCCCGGCTGATCGGAAACATTGCCTTCAATGACCATTTGCGTTGATGACGAATTAAGATCAATATTGATCACCTTCGTACATGAAGATAAAACAAACAATACAATGACTACTGCGAGCGTAATCAATGGAAAATATTTTGTTGAAAATATATGTTTCATATCTTTAAAATTTAAAGTTATACGTTACGGCAGGTACTATCCCGAATAGTGTAGTTTGAACAGCCTGAGTTATCTGAGGGTTGTTAGGGTCGGTTTGGAAATCAATGGAATAAGCATTCCAGTGGTCGTAAGCATTATAAACTGAGAATGTCCAGCTTGATTCAAATTTAGCTGTTTTCTTTCTTATATATGTTGCACCTAAGTCAAGCCTGTGATAAGCAGGCATGCGATAACCGTTTCTCTGGGTATAATAAAAAACTACCTGACCATTAACATCATATTTGCCACTGGGGAAGGTTACGGCATTTCCAGTATTGTAAACCCAGTCAAAAGAGACTGTCCATTTTTTTGATAGCTGATAAATCCCAACGATAGAAATATCATGCGTTTCATCCTGTTTGGCAGGATACCATGAATCATTGTTAATCAGGTTGAATTGCCGTTCTGAACGTGAAAGGGTATATCCTATCCATCCGGTAAAACGGCCATATTTCTTCTTCAGATATAATTCTATTCCATAAGCTCTTCCTTTCCCATAAAGTAACTGCGATTCTATGGTCTGATTGAAATTCAGCTCAGCTCCGTTAATATAATCTATCTGGTTCTGAAGGGTCTTATAATACACTTCTGTTGAGAATTCATAGGTGTTGTCTTTAAAATTCCTGAAATAACCCAGCGAAACCTGGTCGCTGATTTCGGGCTTCACATTAAGGCTGCTTGGTATCCACAGATCTGTAGGGCTACTGGTGGTTGCATTCGACAGCAGGTGTAGGTTTTGCGTGTTTCTTCCATAAGAAGCTTTTATTGAACTTTCCTTATTTAACTTATAATTTACTGCAAAGCGCGGCTCTATGCTATAATAGGTTTTTATAAAGGTGCTCTTATTGTAATGGACTGAATCCATTTCAACATCAGCCGTACCATTAACAGTGCCGGGAGCATAGGATACAAAACTACCCGGTCCTAAGATGCTGAACGAGCTAAAACGCAGGCCATAATCGAAACTTAGCTTATCCAAAGGCTTAAATTCATCTGAAATATAGACTGCATTCTCCCATGCATATTTGTCCGGAAGGCCAAGTTTCCCTATAGGAGTATTGCTTGCAATGGTTATATCGCCGGGAATAATAGTATGGTAAATGGAATTGATACCGAACTTGATTTCATGTTTAGTACTGGCATAATATTGAAAATCTTCTTTCAGGTTATAATCCTGTATCCTTGAAATGATGTTTCCCTGCATACCACTAAAATCAAGGTTTATTTTATAGGAATAATTGCTGAAGATGAGCGAAGTATTTGAAAACAACTTTTCATTGTAAAGGTGGTTCCATCTTAAGGTACCTGTAGCATTGCCCCAGTTGATGCCAAAAGTAGTGCCCAATCCTAAAACATCCCTGCCAAAATAACCCGAAAGGAATATTTTGTCATTCGGGCCAAGTTCCCAATTCGCTTTTGCATTCAGGTCATAAAAATATAATCTTGCTTTTCGGAGGTTAGTGTCTCTTGAAAGCTTTAGAAAAAGATCAGCATATGTGCGGCGGGCAGAAATAGAGAATGAGCCTTTATGCTTAACAATAGGCCCGTCTATATTTAAACGTGATGAGATCAAACCAATTCCCCCGCTTACATGATACTTCTGATCATCCCCATCGTTCATTTTAACATCGAGCACAGAGGAGAGCCTTCCTCCATATTCGGCAGGCTGTTCGCCCTTATAAACCGTAACATCTTTAATGGCATCGGAATTAAAAACTGAGAAAAACCCCAGCAAATGCGAAGGATTATAAACGGTAGCTTCATCAAGCAATATCAGGTTCTCATCAGCGCCACCACCACGCACGTAAAAGCCGGTATTGCCATCGCCCGATGATTTTATCCCCGGCAGCAATTGTATGGATTTCAACACATCTCTTTCGCCCATCAGCACAGGAATACTGTTAATTTCATCAATGGTCATTTTATTAGTCCCCATCTGTATGGTGGTTAAATTGTCATCTTTCTTCTCGCCTGTAATCAACAATTCTTTCAGATTGTTTGCCGTTTCTTCAAGTTGAAAATCCTGCCTGGTGTTTTGTTTTAATTCGATAGTTACGATTTTTGATTCATACCCGATAAACTGTGCCGTGACAGTATATGTGCCTTCTGGTATTGTTATGGAATAGAAACCGTACGAATTGGTAACAGCGCCTGTAGTTGCCAGTTCCTTGATTGAAACTGTAGCCCCTATCATAGCTTCACCGTTATTGGCTGCTTTTACGTAACCGCTTATGGTGAAATTGCTTGCTTCGACTGTAGGCAGGTCCAACGCTGTTCCTGCCGCCCATTCAACATTAATAAAAACACAACTGAATATTATCAGGATAACATGGCTTAATATTTTTCTCATCATCAATTTAATTGGATACAAAAATACTACATGTATTATAAGAAAAACGTTAAAATTGAGTTAATATTGTTTGAATGATGAATTATATTTTTATAAAAGTGGTGTTTTATACGGCCCGCTTCTTTCAGTTTACTTTACCCTTTCTCCAACGCACAGCCTTACGCCCTTCACCAATCATTATTTGATTTTTTGACTCATCCCTAAATCCCTTCTCTATTAATAGAGAAGGGACTTAAATAGTGCCCCTCTTTGCTTGCAGAGAGAGCCTGCCCCGACAAGTCGCATACGCGTAAAGCTAATAATATATATATTGTTTGAATCGCTTTATAATTCATTGTCCTGGAGTTTTTGATTTGGACTAAAGTCCTTTAATATCAGGGTTCTTATTCCACGTCCTAAAGGACGTGGCAAATGAGCAATTATTGGTAATAAATTAATTGCCACGACCTTTAGGTCGTGGGCATGAAACACAATGCAGACAAGGGCTTCAGCCCAAATAATTAATCCTTAGCTTGACGCTCATGCGATTTATCGGGAGGATGGGGGTGAGTCAGAAAAGAATGAAATGAATTGTTACAACAACGGCGTTTTAAACGGCCCGCTCCACGGACCATCTAAATCGGGATGTTTGCTCTTTGCCCAGCGGAAGAAGAATACCGCTAGCTTGGTTGGCTCTATAGCGCCTTCTTTCAGGGCAGGCAAATTGGTTGTCATAGTGGTCGTATCTAAAGTAAAGCTTGCTTTTGAAGAATATGCCAAATTCAACCTTGTATCATCGGAATGGGCGGGAAGGTTTTCGGTACCCCAGTAAAACACTCCTATCTTATATTCTACCAGGTCGAAACCTGCGGGTTTGTGAGGGCGGCCGCTGCCCTCAGCTTCCAGATGACAGGCTATTTCAACAAAACCGCCTCCCGCAGGTATTATTCTGGGGTAAACAGCTTCATCGGTCATAGTAGTTTTGTTCTTATCACCGCTGGTTGCTGTTGAATGAGGGCCAGACAGCGGACTGGAATAGCTATACGGGATGTGGAAAGTACTGCAATCTTCCGATGTCAAACCCACTGTGGCCTTAACTTTCAGTACCAGCTTATTTACCTTATCATAAGCTATGGCTGCTTTTATAATATTCTCCAAATCATTCTTTATATCAGTGGTATAGCTGCCTTTCCTGTCGGAATACTTAAAGAACAGCGGTTCCCACTCAGTTCTGAAGTCTTGCCAGTCGCTTAAATTCTGTGCAGTCCAGCCAAACCTCACGGCATTGGTGGGCGAACCAAGGATAAGATAATTGTTTGTGTGGGTAATATAGGAATTAAACCCTTCAATGTCGCGTGGTATAATGGATTGATCAGGCATAGGTTTAAATTTAAAGGTTTATATTATATAAGCATCAATATTCATTCTTAACGTGTTCAGTTTTGTTACCATACTGCATGCAAATATCGCGCCAGCTTTCTTTCTTAACTCCGGTTTGCATACTTTTATTGTATTAGTGTAAACTTTAATTTTAACAGTGTAAACTATCGTTCCGGGAGTGCACACTATTGCCGTGAAAGTTTACACTATGATCATGAGAGTGCACACTATCGGTCTGAAAGTATGCACTATCATTTTGAGAGTTTACACTATAATATTGAAAGTGTAAACTATTATCATAAAAGTGTAAACTATAGACATGAAAGTGTACACTATCATCGTGAAAGTTTACACTATAACCATGAAAGTGTACACTCCCGAAATGAAAAGATGTAGTATAGTATTGAAAAGCAATGGTTTCGTTATTAAATGTATTTCTTATAAACCGAAGCCATGTGCTTATGCAGTAAAAAGTGAATATACTATTGTGAAATATTTTGCCTGCATAATGAGAAGGTAGAAATAGCTTATGAAACAGTAATGTTTTTCTTTTAAATAAATGGTTTAAATAATGAAAATTGATAATTTTGTAAGAATATAAAAAGGTGTGACCATGAAAAAACCGTACATTATTTTGTTATTTGCCATTATTGGCTTAAGTGCAAATGCGCAAACTGCATATATAACGAATGCTGGGAGTAATATTGTATCTGTTATAAATGTTGCAACAAATACTGTTACGGATTCAATTCCTGTTGGCTCTGGACCTTATGGTATATCAGTTAGCCCTGATGGAAGCAAAGTATATGTTGCGAATTATATTGGTAATTCAGTAAGTGTAATAGACAGCGCTACTAATATTGTTTCGGCTACCATTGCAGTTGGCGAATATCCTTTTGGTGTATCTGTAAGCCCCGATGGAAGTAAGGTGTATGTTACGAATGATGGTACTAATACAGTAAGTCTAATTAATACAGCTACTAATACTGTTTCGGCTACAATTCCTGTTGGGTCTGAATCTATTGGTGTATCCGTAAGCCCCGATGGAAACAAGGTATATGTTGCTAATTCTGGAGATAATACAGTAAGTGTAATAAATACTGCTACAAATACTGTTTCAGATACAATTAAAGTTGGTAAAAGTCCAGTTGCATTTGGTAATTTTATTTCTACTTATGGCACAGGAATTGCATCGCAAAGCATGTTATCGGCAGGGATAGAAGTTTATCCTTCTCCCAATAATGGGAAATTCCAGGTATCAAGCCCCAAGTATCAAGTCTCAAGTATTGTAATATATAATGTGCTTGGAGAAAAGGTTTATGCTTTACCGGTTATCGATAACTATTCACCGATAACCATTGATGTAAGCAACAATTCATCATTTCCAAGCGGGGTGTATGTGGTGGAAGTGAAAACGGAAAGTGGAGTAGGAGTGAGGAAGTTTGTGAAAGAGTAAATCGGTAGGCAGTCAATTTAAGATGCACGAATGAAACCCGCTCAGAATAAAAACGCAATTAAAAAAGGCGCTTCTATCAATCCGAAAAAGGAAAATAGTTTTAGCGCCTACCTTATTATTGTTTTTTGTTTCCCCATACTGCTTTACCTGCAAACGCTTACTTATGGGTTTACTTATTTTGATGATAATGGAATAATATTAGATAATATTAATTATCTGAAACATTTCAGTAATGCGTTCAATGCATTTCTGATCAATACAAGCGCCTTCTATCGCCCCCTGCAGACAGTATCGTATATGATAGACATACAGTTGTCGGGAGCGAAGAGTACATGGATGTTCCACTTGTCGAACGTACTTCTTTTGGGTTTAATTGCATCCATGCTTTTCCTGTTGCTCAGGCGTTTATCAGTCCCGCCAAGATTAGCTTTTACAGGAGCATTGATCTATTCCGTTCACCCGCTTTTCGTATCTGCCATAGCATGGATACCCGCAAGAGGTGATCTGCAACTTACACTTTTTTCATTATTATCCTTTATATTTTTCATTGACTTTCTGCAAAAAGGAAAGTTAAAATACATGTTCCTGAACTGGGCTGCATTTACAATAGCTCTGTTTTGCAAAGAAACCGCGGCATTTCTTCCTTTCCTGTTTATTATATATTTATTCACCATTCATAAAGGGAAACGCTTTGAAAAGAAATATATTTATAATGCTTTGCTTTATGGTGTTTCAGGAATAGTATGGTTTTGGATGCGTACCAAAGCAATTGGAGATTTTACAGACCATGATGCTGAGTTTGGATTTACTGCATTTATTGCAAGTTTGAGGGTAATACCCGAATCGCTTTCGAAGTTTTTCTTACCCATTTTTAACGAACCAAACCCGGGCTTTTCTGTTTTTAAAACGCTGGCAGGAATAGCGATCATATTGCTGATCGTTATTGTATTTTTCAAGAACAAACAAAGGTCAAAGAAAGAGCTTTTGTTTTGTTTTAGCTGGTTCCTGATATTGATGCTCCCTCCAATGCTGTACAAATCAACATTAATTGACTATCTGGACCATCGTTTCTTTATCCCGCTAATAGGTATATTGATTTTTGTTCTATTTATATTTCCCAAGAAATGGTTAGTTAAGGGCGACATTAAAATATCATGGTTATTGGTTGTTGTTTTTGTGTATCTGTGTTCTTTCACATTTATCAAGTCCCAGTCTTATTCCGATCCCATGACTTTTTATAATTCGGCAATTTCTCACAACTCTAATTCGGGTATGGCTTACTGCAACAGGGGAATTTTAAAGATCAACAAAAGTGATTTCCAGGGGGCTCTTGATGATTTTAATAAGGCAATTGCGCTAAATCCGAACTACTCCGAAGCATACAATAACAGGGGTACTGCAAAATCATATCTGGGCGATAAACAAGGAGCTCTTGAGGATTATAACAAGGCTATAATTCATAATCCAAACTATGCCGATGCTTATAACAACAGAGGCATAGCAAAAGCAAACATGAATGATAATATTGGAGCCGAAAAGGACTTTACTAAAGCTATTGCTGTTTTTCCAAACCATCCGGATGCATATTATAACAGGGCAATTGCCAGATATTCGTTAAAAGATTTTACCGGTGCGATAGCAGATTGCGATATAATACTGAAGATTAGTCCTAATGACCAGAAAGCATCAGGTATCAAAGCCGGAGCGCTTCAAGAACTTCAAAAGAAAAATTATTAATTAAAATAAGATTGTTTTTCGTAATTTGCATGACATAACGAACCATTAACAATATATTAAACAAATTCAGAATCATGAAATACCAACCCATCAATCAAGAACTGTTTAAACAAAACAGAAACCGTTTTAAAAAAGAAATGAAGCCAAATTCACTGGCTATTTTTAACTCCAATGATGAGATGCCTCGTAACGGCGATCAGGATTTTCCTTTCAGGCAGAACTCTGATTTCTTTTATCTAACCGGCATTGATCAGGCAAAAAGTGTGTTATTTATTTTTCCCGATTGTCCGCTCGAAAAATATCGCGAAGCATTGTTCCTTGAAGAAACCAATGAATATATCGCGATATGGTATGGGAAAAAGTATTCAAAAGAAGAGGCAATAGCAGCTTCTGGAATTAAAAATGTTTTCTGGCTCGACACTTTGGATAATGCAATTAAAGAAGTAATGGCTGCATCCGAATATGTGTACCTGAATGCCAACGAAAACCCGAAATATTCAAATCCCGTTCCTTACCGCGATATTCGCTTTAACGAGGATCTGACAAAGAAATTCCCTGCGCATAAGTATGAACGCTCTAATCCCATTGTATGCAAGCTGCGCATGGTAAAATCGGATATAGAAATTGATTTGACAAAGGAAGCCATCAGCATCACTGATAAAGCATTCAGAAGACTACTTAGTTTTACAAGGCCCGGTTTGATGGAATACGAAGTGGAAGCAGAGATAACCCACGAATTTGTTCGCAACCGAGCTAATGGTCATGCTTATTACCCTATTGTGGCATCGGGCAAAGGCGCATGCGTGCTTCATTACATTGAAAACAATAAGGAATGCAAAGACGGCGATCTTATGCTGCTTGACTTTGGCGCCGAATATGCTAACTATGCCGCCGATCTGAGTCGTACTATTCCTGTGAACGGGAAATTCTCTGTCCGTCAGAAAGAAGTTTATAACGCCTGTCTGCGTGTGATGAAAGCTGCAATTAAACTACTTGTTCCCGGGACGACCATTGATAAATATCATACTGAAGTATGCAAGATAATGGAAAAGGAACTTATTGGATTGGGACTTTTTACTGCAGAGGATGTGAAAAAACAAGACCCTGCAAAGCCTATGTATTTTAAGTATTACATGCATGGCACTTCTCATTTTATCGGACTTGATGTGCATGATGTTGGCACCAGACAAGACATTATTAAACCCGGTATGCTTTTCTCCTGCGAACCCGGTATTTATATACAGGAAGAAGGAATTGGAATAAGAATAGAGAATGATATTCTTACCACCGAGAATGGCAATATTGATTTAATGGCTGGTATTCCAATTGAAGTGGAAGAGATAGAAAAACTAATGAAGAAATAGTTTTTTACCTTTCAATTTCGCTATTCATATTACCTTTGTAAGAGCAATACAAAGGATATAATTCATGCATTTATGAAAAACATCAGGATTGATATAAGTAAAACATTTGGTATTATTTCAAAAGAAGAAATATATTCATTACAGTCAGAAGTAAGTAAATGCCATAGCGCATTGCTTGAAAAGACAGGTAAGGGCAATGATTTTCTTGGGTGGGTTCATTTGCCTTCTTCTATTGATTCCCAATTGATAAATAAGGTTAAAGCTGATGCTAAAAAGATAAACGATATTGCCGACACTGTTATTGTTATTGGTATAGGCGGTTCTTATCTTGGTGCAAGAGCGGTGATAGATGCATTGTCAAATCCTTTCAATGCTTTTAAAAAGGACAAGAAGCACCCGAATATTATATACGCAGGAAATAATATCAGCGAGGATTATCATGCAGAACTGCTGGAATTGCTTAATGAAAAAGAATATGCTGTTATTGTTATTTCAAAATCGGGAACTACTACCGAACCGGCTATTGCTTTCCGTTTGCTGAAGAATCATCTTGAAAAGAAGTATGGAAAAGAAAGCGCAAGTCAACGCATTTTTGCTATTACCGATAAAGCAAAAGGGGCACTAAAGAAACTGGCAATCAAGGAAGGCTACACTACTTATGATATTCCTGATGATGTTGGCGGCAGGTATTCTGTATTAACTCCCGTTGGTCTTCTACCAATTGCTGTTGCAGGTATTGACATAAGTAAACTAATTGCCGGTGCAGCCCTGGCAGAAAAAGAAATTTGCAGTTCATCCGATCTTGATAAGAATACTGCTGCAATGTATGCTGCTGCACGTAATGTATTATACAAACATGGAAAACAAGCGGAGATACTTGCTAATTATCAGCCCTACCTGCAATATTTCACTGAATGGTGGAAGCAACTTTATGGCGAAAGCGAAGGGAAAGAGAATAAAGGAATATTTCCGGCTGGAGTAAATTATACTGCTGACCTGCATTCTATGGGACAATACATACAGGAAGGTTTGCGTAATATTTTTGAAACAGTTATCTCCGTTGAAAAGTCCAATAAGCAGTTAATCATTCCAACGGATAAAGAAAACCTTGACGGGCTTAATTTTCTTGCAGGAAAAAACATGCAGGACGTAAACAAAATGGCGGAACTAGGAACCATGCTAGCACATGTGGATGGGAATGTTCCAAACATTAAAATTATTATCACACACATGAATGAGGAATGTATAGGTGAGCTTATCTATTTCTTTGAATTTGCCTGCGGGCTTAGTGGGTACTTGCTTGGTGTAAACCCTTTCGATCAGCCGGGAGTGGAAGCATATAAAGACAATATGTTTGCATTACTGGATAAACCGGGATTTGAAGAACAATCGAAAAAAATAAAAGCAAAACTCTAATGAAATCAATTTCTGCTTTAAAATATATCTGTATTATTATTGGCTTTTCGCTATTCCAGTATTCGTGCAATATAACACCAAAGAAAGCTAAGGATAATGTTCTTACTTTTAAGTTAGAGATTCCTCAAAATGCAGTTTCGTCAAACACTAAATTCGACCTTAAGGAATATACAATGTCTTTGCAAGGAGCTTTTGTAATGAACGGGGAGAATTCCGGACTTAATATTAGCTGGTTTTACAGAGAAAGTGATGTAAAAAAAATCAGCCTGAATATGTTTTTGCCAAGCGGGCCTAAATTTAAAGTATGGGTTAAAAAAGAGCCGGATGTAATTTATACAATTCCCGCTCTTCCTTTTACAATTTCTTCCTCTGATAATAAAGGATCGGATACACTGGCTGAAAACAAAGCATATTTTTACCTGAAAAGAGATTACACTGATAAGCTGGGTTATATTAAGAAAACGGAATCCGTGAATTTCTCAGAGTTTACTTTTACTGTTAAAGAATTAAAATTCGACAGGAATTCAATGACAATGCTATGTAATTTTAAAGGCACCATTAAAAAGGAACTAAAAAAACTATATGATGCTGATTATAGTATTTCCGGTGAATTTTCAATAATGGATTATCATTCCGGGATCATGAATACAAAAGATAAATAATGAAATTGTATTTTTGTATAAATAATAAAACATGCATTTCACAAAACAAATATTAACCTCTGCTGTTGCTATATTATTAGCATTGTTCATTTATTCCTGTTCTGGTTCACACGATAATGGTAAGAATAAACCAGCTAATGATACTATAGATACAACAAAGCATGTAAAGCAAACTATCCCTCAACCAAATCAAAAACAACTGAATAAGTTTCTTGTAATAAAGGGAAGTAATGTAAACCTGCGTGTGTCGCCTGATCTGAATGCTATTCGGATAAAACAGTTAAAGACCAATGATACCTGTGCCATTATAGAGCAGGGCAAAAAGGAAACTATAAATGATGCCACTGATTACTGGTATAAAGTGAGTTTCAAACACAAAGAAGGCTGGATATTTGGCGCATTTACTTCGCTTAAACTTCCCGCCGGACCAGTAAAACAAGAAAAACATTGAATAATTTAAACTAATGTGATATGGAAAAGAAATTAAACTTTAAACTATTGCAGGATGCCGACCTCCGCGGAAAGACCGTATTGGTCAGAGTTGACCACAATGTAGTAAAGAAAGGAATTATCCACGATCCATACAGGATAGATGCCACTATAGGGACATTGTTTTATATTATTGCCAAGGGTGGCAAAATTATTTTGATGACACATGTCGGGCGTCCGAAAGACAAGAAAACCGGCGATATTAAGATAAGCTTCGAATCGTCCGTTCAGCCTATTGTTGATTACATTCAATCGAAATTGCATATCACACTTGGTGTTCCTGATTTTCATCAATATGAAACAAAAGGATATATTGGAATAGAAACGTCCATCAATCATATGATAAAAGACCTGAAAGAAGATAAAATTGATGGAATTTACCTTCCGAATACCCGTTGGTTCTCTGGCGAAGAAGCCAAAGGAGAAGAATGCGACCGTTTTGCATATCAACTTGCAGGCTTAGCTGATATATTTGTGAATGATGCTTTCGGATCATGGCAGGCTCACGCATCAACCGTTAACGTAACAAAATATTTACCTTCCTATGCGGGTTTTTTGATGCAGAAAGAATTGCAGAACCTTGACAGGATATATAAGCCTGAAAGACCTTTTGTAGCAGTAGTTGCCGGTGCAAAATTCGACACAAAAATTGATTCACTTAATGCATTGTTGAAAGTTGCTGATCAACTTGTACTCGGAGGAGTTATATACAATGCCTACCTCTGTGCTAAATATGGTTTTGAAATTAAAGGTATAGAGGCTGAAGATATGGAACATGCCAAAGCCTTTGTTGAATTTGCAAAACAATATCCCGGTAAAATGATAGAACTTCCTTACATAATCGAATCGGATATTATGGAAGGAAAAGTTGAAGGCAAAAACAGGAAAATGGATATACGAGAGATAAAGCCCGGAACAAAACTCAATTATGTATTGGATGTTGCAAAGGAATCTTTTCTGGAAAAATCGGTACTTGATGTTTTTCATAATGCAAAAACTATTTTTGTTAATGCAGTGATGGGCTATACTCCTTTCTTCAATGAAGGTACAATAGCCCTTGATGAAATGATTGACAAAAATCTTGAAGCCGTTAAGTTATATGGTGGCGGTGATACTATGCAGGAACTGAAACGCTTGTTGCCCGGTTTATATATAGTAGCTCTTGATAATCCAAAGTACTATATTTTCACAGGCGGAGGTGCAGTTCTTAAAGCAATTCAGGAAGGGACTTATCAGGGATTGGAACCCGTTAAGGCTTTGTGTAAATAATACCTCTCCCGCCTTCCCCCTCTCCAGATGGAGAGGGGGTGTCAATTTATTGACGGGGGTGAGGTAAAAAACAAATTCATGGTAAAGCTCGGCAATCCGTCACAGTTTGATTTTTACTTTGGCGCTTCAAAGAAAATAATTGATTATGCCAAAGCTTTAAGAAAACAAATGACTCCGGCGGAAGAAATTATGTGGAAAGAATTGCGCAATAGGAATTTTAGCAATTATAAATTTCGCAGACAACATCCTATTGAAAGATTTATTGCTGATTTTTATTGTCCTGAAAAGAAACTTGTGATCGAAATCGATGGTGGCATACATAACAATTCAATTCAAAATGAATATGATATTGGCAGAAGTGCCGAGATTGAGAAATATGACATTCAAATTATCAGGTTTACGAATGAAGAAGTATTAAATAATGTTGAAAATGTTCTGGAAAGAATAAAAGAAACAATGCAATCATTAAAAAAATAACGGTCATTCATTGTCATTAGGTCATTAGTTGTCATTTTCTTTTCCTGCCTACTGCTTACTGCTGCTGCCTACTGTTTTCTTTGTCATTTATTGTCATTAAGTCATTAATTGTCATTCTCTTTTTTTGCCTACTGCTATTGCTTACTGCTTACTTTTAAAATGTCATTCACTTCGTGTCATTCATTGTCATTTTTAAATTATTTTACCCCTTCCCGCCCTGATATTATTAGTGTTTGAGATTATACCATTACGCAGTTCAAATTAGTCCAAAGAAGAAACAGGTATTATGCCGATAGAGTAGCTGTTATAGTACAATTTGTTGGACTATTACAGATACCGTATCGGTATTAGTTGTTAAAATTTCCTTAAAATATTTTCAAAAACTCTTGCTTTTTCTTTTTTAAGTATTACCTTTGTTGCGAAATTCGACTGATAAACAATTAACCCAACACCACGAAACTTTGTTTACAGCAAATATAAATATTTTTCCTTCCTCTCGCCCCGATAACAGGCTGTTGAAAAGCGTTGTGAATTACAAATCTTATACAACCCACGTGGCAGTATATATATATAAGAAATTGTCTTAAACATCAATCTTACCGAACTATTGATAATAAGGTATTGCCTTATAAGGCAGGCAACCTTTGCTCGTTTACTGAAAAATATATTCAGTTTGCGGATTGGATAAATCAATACCTGAATAACATTTTCAAAATATTGACAGGCACATTCAATGCATGGATTTATTTTTTAATGCGTGGATTGGTACAATCAACACGTGGGAAATATTTTCAAAGCATTGGTTGGCACATTCAACACGTAGTAAATATTTTTAATGCATTGATTGGCACATTCAATGCGTGGAAGTATTTTTTAATGCGTGGATTGGTACAATCCTCACGTGGAAAATATTTTCAATGCTTTAATTGTCACAATCAACACGTGGAAGTATTTTTTAATGAATTAATTGTCACATTCAATGAATAGATTGTCACAATCAAAGTGTGGATTGGTACATTCAATGAATAGAATGGCACATTCAATGAATAGATTGTTACATTCAATGCATTGATTGGCACAATTCTGTCGTTGAATGACAAATGCACTTATTGAATTGAAAATTAACAGCATATAAAAATGAAAATTGGCAAAAAAAAGCACGCAAATTGAAAAGAGGGTATTTTTTGCTTGTAAAACTGATAATTTGAAGTGTAAAAAAGGAAGGAATAAAATAAATTGGGGGCAACTAAAACATACCATCTAAATTATTTTTATCGGGTATGGACTATCTTTTAAAAATTATCTCCCGCTGATTTATTCACATTTATTTTTATTTAATGGTGCTCATGAATGCTTTGCATTTCGCTGATAATCGCAGATTTTATTTCTGCGTAAATCTGCGCTATCTGCGGGAAAAACTAAGTGATTGTAAGAATTAGATACCCCCATTAAAATAATTATCAATATTATTAAAATTAAAAAAAAATCTTATGAAAAACACTGTAAATCAATTAAAAAAGAACGTTATAATCATTATGCTTGCTATTGCGTTAAAAACTGCTGTGAAAAAAGTGGTAGTTGTTATACGCTTCAATGCAAAAACAAAAACCCCCGATTTCATTATGAATGCGCAACATATCCACGATATGCTGTTAAGCAACCCCGAATTTGCCGATGTTCAGCCGCTATTGGCTCAATTGCAAACTGACATTAATACATTGATGGGCGATGAAAGTAAGGCAAAAACCAAGGTAGTAGGGGCTTCGAATACAGTAACCCAGCAAAAAAGCATTATTTACAATCAGATTGAACTGATTAAAGCTACCGTACAAAAAGATGTTAATTTACCGGCTAATATAAATAATGCTGTGGTTATGGTAAATAGCACCGGCATGTATGTAAAAGGGCATACACCGCCCACTATTGCTCCGCTTCACGTAAAACATGGGGAAATTAGTGGTTCGGTTATATTAATTGCCAAATCAGTTGGGCATCATGCAGCCTACGAATGGCAGGAAAGCAAAGATGGTATTAACTGGGTTGATTGCACTATACGTGTAACGCTTGAAACCCACAATCCTTTGAGCGGGTTCACACCATCAACCACCTGGTATTTCCGCATGAAACCGGTTCTTCCGGCAAAAGCCAAAACAGGCGCCAAAGGCGAAGGCAGTTGGAGCAACCCTGTAACTATTGTTGTTATTTAAGGGAAAATAAAAAATTTTAAGTGAACGGTGAAATGGAGTTTTATTTTTACTGTTCACTTTTTTTGAAAATAAATTATTGTTTAACATAAAAAATAATAACTATGAAAAAAATCACTTTATCAATTATTATGCTTGCCATTATTGGCTTGAGTATAAATGTAGCTGCACAAACCGCCTACATAACGAATTACAATGATAATACCGTATCCGTTATTAATGTTGCTACAAATACTGTTACAGCTACAATTCCGGATAGCAGGAACCCTTTAGGTGTATCTGTGAGCCCCGACGGGAGTAAGGTATATGTTACGGATGCAGGTAATGGCCATGGTGATACAGTAAGTGTAATAAGCACTGCTACCAATACTGTCTCGGCTACAATTATAGTTGGTTCTTTTCCTTATAGTTTATGTGTAAGCCCCGATGGAAGCAAAGTATATGTTGCGAATGTTCTTTCTTATACAGTAAGTGTAATAAACACTGCTACCAATACTGTCTCGGCTACAATCGTGGTTGGTAATGATCCTCGAAACGTATCTGTAAGTCCTGATGGAAGAAAGGCATATGTTACGAATTCAGGTAATAATACAGTAAGTGTAATAAACACTGCTACAAATACTGTTTCAGCTACAATTCCGGTTGGTACTGCTCCTTATGGTATATCTGTAAGCCCCAATGGAAGTAAAGTATATGTTGCAAATTTAAGTGCTAATACAGTAAGTGTAATAGATACCATAACGAATACTGTTACGGCTACAATTCCGGTTGGTAATAGCCCTTTTGGTTTATGCTTTAGCCCCGATGGAAGTGTAGTATATGTTGTAAATGCAAGTACTAATTCAGTAAGTGTAATAAACACTGCTACAAATACTGTTTCGGCTACAATTACTGTTGGTACAACTCCTATTGGGATATCTGCCAGCCCAGATGGAAGCAAGGTATATGTGGCGAATAATGGGGCTAATACAGTAAGTGTAATAAACACAACTACAAATACTGTTTCGGCTACAATTCCGGTTGGTAATGCTCCGTATGCATTTGGAAATTTTATTAGCTGTAACAATACAGGTGATACAACAGCAATAGCCTGTACTAGTCTTAAATGGTATGGAACAACGTACACTACTTCAGGCACACCAACACATATATTAAAAAATAAGGCAGGTTGTGATTCAACGGTAACTTTGAATTTAACCATCAATCAACCTACTACAGGCGATACAATAGCTACAGCCTGCACCAGTTTTAAATGGTATGGAACAACTTACACCACAAACGGCACACCCACCAAAGTATTGACTAATAAAACAGGTTGTGATTCAACAGTAACTTTGAATTTAACTATTAATTATACTACAACAGGAGATACAACAGCGATAGCCTGCACTAGTTTAAAATGGTATGGAACGACATACACTACATCAGGCACTCCAACACATATATTGACAAATAAAGCAGGATGCGATTCAATTGTAACATTAACATTAACTGTTAACACAGTAGATACTTCCGTTACGGTTTCGGAACCAACTTTAACAGCAAATGCCACTTCTGCAACTTACCAATGGTTAAATTGCCCCGCTATGAATCATATTGTTGGAGAAACTAATCAGAGTTTTACTGCATCAACCGATGGTAACTATGCAGTTATGGTAACTCAAAATGGTTGTTCCGATACATCAGGTTGCTATAATATTACCATTACAGGTATCCCTGAAAATAGCTTGTCGGATGCCATACGTTTTTATCCCAACCCTGTTACCGATAATTTGCAAATACAAACAACATTGCAAATTAAGAGCATAGATGTTTTAGATATTACGGGCAGGCTGTTATTTACAACCACATCTAAAACCATTGATTGCGGCGGTTATGCAAGTGGTGTTTACTTTATTAAGGCAACAACAAAAAAAGGAGTTATAGTGAAAAAGTTTGTGAAAGAATAAAATAAGTGAACCATGGAGAGAAGGGCGGTTTTTTCGTTGTTCGCTTTTAGTTTTTTGAAAATAAATTATTGTTTAACATAAAATTATAAAACATGAAAAAAATCACTATGAAATTAGCAGTACTTCTACTTTTAACTTTTAACATGGGGCTTGGAATTTTTGGCTTGGAGCTTGGGGCTTCTTGTTTTGCCCAAACCTCTGTGCCGGGCGGCGCTGTTAGCGGACATTGGACTATGGCGGGTTCGCCTTACAATATTATGGGCTCGGTGTATATTCCAACTCTCACCACTCTTACTATTGATCCGGGAGTTACTGTAAGTTTCCAGTCCAATTTTAATTATGTTATGCTTGTGCAGGGGCGCTTGCTTGCCGTTGGCACACCCGGCGATACCATTACTTTTACCGCTGCCGATGTGAATACTGGTTTTAAAGGAATAAAATTTGCTGACAGCTATAAATACACAGGCAACGACAGTTCGAAGATTGAATATTGTAAAATAGAATATGGTAAAGATACTGTAGGCGGTAGTTATTTATATGGTAATGGCGGGGCGTTAATGTTTGATAACTGGACAAATGCCATAGTTTCGCATTGCCTTATTACACATTGTACAGTCAATAGTAGTGGTGGCCCTTGTGGTAGTGGTGGTGCAATTTTTTGTGATTCTTCAAGTAGTCCTGTTATATCTTATAACACTATTTCTTATAATTCAGCTTCGGGTAACAATCTTAGCGGCGGTGGAATTTATTGTGGCAACTCCAGCAGACCTGTTATTACATATAATACCATTTCCTATAATACAGGCAGCGGAATTTGTTGTTCTAATTACACTACCACCAACATAATTATTTCACATAATATCATTTCAAACAATTCCAAAAGCGGAATTTATTGTGATAATGTTGCTGCTATTATTTCATATAATTTTATTACATTTAATTCCGGTGGCTCTGGAATTGGTTGTAATGCCAGCATAATATCTATCAATAATAATATTATTTCATATAATACGATCTATGGTGGCAACGGTGGCGGAATTAATTGTAGCGGCTGTACTATGTCTATCAACAATAATACTATTACATATAATTCCGTTACTGATTGTAACTACGGCTGTGGCGGTGGCGCTGGTGGCGGAATTAATTTTTCCCCCATCGGCAATTTTGGTACCCCCACCACAGTCACCTCCTTAAAAAATAATAATATTTCCTATAATTCCGCCAGTGTTGACGGCGGTGGAATCTGCTTAGGTAATAGTACAATATTATCCATATCTTATGATACCATTTCAAATAACTCAGCAAATAGAGATGGTGGTGGAATTTATTGTAGTAGAAACGAAGAAGCTATGAACATAGATACTATATCAAACACAAATATTATAAATAACACAGCTAATGTGAACACAGGACATGGTGGCGCTTTTTATTGCAGCGGGGCAAGCCCATATATGATTAATGTTACAATAGCAAATAATAATGCTTATCAGGGTGGCGGTTTGTTTTGCGATGTTACTGCTATACCAAACTTATATAATTGTATTTTATGGGGCGATTCGGCTACTGAAGCAGGTGCGGGTAATGAAATGTGTCAAAATGATGCTAACAGCGCACCAAGTTTCTATTATAACGATGTGAAAGGCGGGCAGGCAGGTTTTGGGCTTAACGGCAATTTCTATATTGGCACTTATGCTGCTAACACCATAAGTTCAAACCCAAAGTTTGTTTCACCTTCTACAGGAACGGGTTCAGCATATAATGGAGTAACTGCCAACTGGCAATTGCAAACAGGTTCGCCCTGCATAGATACCGGGGACCCATTAAATCCCTTTGCACCTTATGCTGTTTATCCTTCAACAGATTTGGCTGGCAATCCCCGCGTAGTTACCTGTCGCGTAGATATAGGAGCTTACGAAAACCAATATGGTGTTTCATCACCTTTAAGTGTAGGAGTTACGGGTACAGATACTATATGTCCGAAAAGTTCAACCACGCTTACAGCAAGCGGAACTACCACTTATGCATGGAGTCCTTCCACAGGGCTTAGCGCAACAAATATTGCCAATCCTGTTGCCAGACCTACCGTAACTACCACTTATACTGTAATAGGCGCCACAGGCACATGCGAAGCAATAGATACCGTAAGGGTAACAGTTAAAGCGGCAGTGGATACATCGGTAACGGTTTCGGAACTAACTTTAACAGCCACTGCCACCTCTGCAACTTACCAATGGTTAAATTGCCCCGCAATGACACACGTTGTTGGAGAAACTAACCAGAGTTTTACAGCATCAGCCGATGGTAACTATGCGGTTATGGTAACTCAAAACGGTTGTACAGATACCTCGTCTTGCTATAGTATTCTCACAGTAGGTATCAATGAAAACAGCTTGTCGGATGCAGTACGCATATATCCAAATCCTGTTACCGATAATTTGCAATTACAAACTTCATTACAAATAAAGGAAATAGAAGTTACCGATATTACCGGACGGCTGCTTTACACAACTAATGCTAAAACTATTGATTGCAGCAGTTATACAAGTGGTGTTTATTTTATAATAGCAACAACGGAAAAAGGAGTTATAGTGAAAAAGTTTGTGAAAGAATAATAATCTATTAATCAAATTTTTTTAAAGGGCATCGCAAAAGCGTTGCCCTTTTTGTTTTATTTAAAAGGGAAACAAGAATTTTCAACAATTATATTTATTTTTGATGAATGGCTATATAGTATCATGTAAAATTCGTGTTATGAATAAATTTTTTCCTTTCGTTTCAATTATTCTTTTGTCCTTAATATCCATTCAATCATGTTCTACTTGCAAGCATAAAAGGAATAAGAATGAAACAGATATTGCTTTCGAAAAAGGTAAGGTTATACAAAACGTAACTTGCAGAAAAGATATTACACAGAGTTATTCTTTATACCTTCCTTCCAAATACAATAAAGACCAAAAATGGCCTGTTGTTTATGCTTTCGATTCGCATGGTAAAGGATTGATACCTGTTGAACTTTTTAAAGATGAAGCTGAAATGTATGGTTATATAGTTGTCGGATCAAATAATTCTAAGAACGGAACACCCTGGAAAATAACTTCTGTAATATATGATACACTTTACAGCGATACACATCATCGTTTTTCTATTGATGACAGTAGGATCTATACTGCCGGTTTTTCAGGTGGTTCAAGGGTTGCCAGTACCGTTGCCATTACAAAGGGCGGCGTTAATGCTGTAATAGGATGTGGAGCAGGATTTGGTTCACAGCAACAACCCAGTCAAAAGTTTAGTTATTTCGGAGTCGCAGGAAATATCGATATGAATTTGAATGAAATGATCGCCCTTGACAGCGCTCTTGAAAAATCCGGATTCAGGCATTACCTGCACACCTTTGATGGTAAACACGAATGGCCTCCTAAATCAGTTGTAAGCGATGCATTTCTCTGGCTAGAATTGAATGCCATGAAAGATAAACTAAAGCCGGTGGATGAAGCTTTAGTGAAAAGCGTTTTTAGCAGTTGGAGTAAGAGATATGATTCGCTTTCAGGAAAAGGAAATAGCTACGAAGCTTATCTTTTATGTAAAAAGATTATTAATTATTTTGATGGTCTGACTGATATATCTAAAATGAAAACAGATCTTACTAAGCAAGAATCATCACCTGTTATTACTCAAATTAGAAAGCACTTAAACGACATTGCAAAGAAAGAAACAGATCAGCAATCATATTATTCAAATGCCATATCCACCCAAACGGCGGATTGGTGGAGGTCGCAGGTTGCTTTGATTAATCAGAAGATTAATACAACTCCAGATAATGAAGAAAAGTTTATGTATAAACGAGTGTTGAATTATCTTAGCCTAGCTGACTACATGAATGTAAGCGGTGCAATGAAAGCCGGACAATTTGCACAAGCTGATAAATTTAATACTATCTATGCACTTGTTGATCCGGAAAATCCGGAACACGCATATATTTCTGCAATTCTTTCAATGAAACAAGGTAAACCACAAGATGCAATATTATATCTTGAAAAAGCTGCCGAACTTGGTTTTGCCGAACCTGACCGAATTGAAGGAGATACGGTGATGACCTCATTAAAGCAGAACGATAAATATTCAAAGATACTTGAGACTATAAAGAATAATATCAAGAAGAAACAATGAATTTTTTAGAGTTGATCAGGCTAAGGCAAAGTGTAAGGAAATATTCAGACAAGCCGGTTGAAAGAGAAAAAATTGAAAGATGCATAGCGGCTGCCCGTCTTGCTCCTTCTGCTTGCAATGCCCAGCCCTGGAAATATATCGTAATTGACGAACCCGAACTGAAAGAAAAAGTTGCTAAGGAAACTTTCAGCACTATTGCCCCTTTCAACAAATTCGCATTACAGGCTCCTGTAATTGTTGCAATTGTTATGGAGAAACCAAACATGCTTTCGCAATTTGGCGGCAGGGTAAAAGACAAGGATTTTTATCTGATAGATATTGGAATTACAGCTGAACACTTTTGTCTTCAGGCAGCTGAAGAAGGTCTTGGCACATGCATGCTTGGTCGGTTTAATGAAAGAGCAGTTCTTAAACTGTTAGATATTCCAGCTAGGAAAAGAATAGGCTTGCTGATAACCCTTGGTTATGCAGCAGATGAACCACGGCAGAAAAAAAGAAAAGAAGTTAAAGAAATGTGCAACTACAATAAATATTAATTATTGATATTCGATTGCTGTTTTTGAAAATATTCAAATATCTCTTTTCCTTTCGCTTTTCCTGCTATCGCTCGAATTTCTTCCAGTGAAGCTTTCTTAATATTATTCACTGATTTGAATTTGCGAAGCAGCGTTTGAATGGTTTTTTCACCAATTCCCTCAATTTCTATAAGCTGAGATTTAGTAATGGATTTCTCTCTTCGCCCTCTGTGATGTGTGATACCAAAACGATGTGCTTCATCACGCATCTGTTGAATAACTTTTAATGTTTCTGATTTTTTGTCAAGATAAAGTGGAAGCGAATCTCCGGGATAATATATCTCTTCTAGTTTCTTAGCTATGCCAATTAAATTTATTTTACCTCGCAGGTCAAGCTTTTCAAGACTTTTTAAAGCCGAACTTACCTGTCCTTTTCCTCCATCAACAATGATGAGCTGAGGTAAAGATTGATTTTCATCAAGCAACCTTTTATACCTTCTTAATATCACTTCTTCCATAGATGCAAAGTCGTTCGGGCCTTCTACAGTTTTTATATTGAAATGCCTGTATTCCTTTTTATCCGGTTTTGCATTTTTAAAAACAACAAGAGCTGAAACAGGAAAAGCTCCCTGTATGTTAGAATTATCGAAACATTCAATGTGAACAGGCAATTCAGGCAAACGTAGATCTTTCTTCATAGTTTCCAGTATCCTCTTTGAATGTCTTTCAGGATCAACTAATTCTTTTTGCTTTTTCTTATCCATCATGTAATAGCGGGCATTCCTTTCAGAAAGGTCGAGTAATTGTTTTTTATCTCCTTTCTGTGGTACTGTGATCGTTACTCCGGGAATAGCTGTTTCAAGCTGAATAGGAATAATGATTTCTGCTGAATCCGAGTTAAATCGCTGACGGAATTCAATAATCGAAAGTGCTATGATTTCTTCGTCAGTTTCATCCAGTTTCTTTTTTATTTCAACAGAATGTGACTGTATTATTGCCCCATTAATAATCTTCAGGTAATTAACATAAGCATTGCTTTCGTTACCGACAAGTGAAAACACATCTACATTTGTAATAGCTGGATTTACAACCATTGACTTGCTCTGATATTTTTCAAGCAATTCAATTTTCTCTTTTACAATATTCGCTTTTTCAAATTCAAGGCTTTCGGAATATGTTTTCATTAAAGCCTTAAGCTGCTTTTCAACGCTATTGATATTTCCTTTAATTACATCCTGAATGTTAGCGATGTTCGTATTATAATCTTCCTCTGTTTGCAATGCTTCACAAGGGCCTTTACAGTTTCCTATATGATACTCAAGGCACACTTTGAACTTCTTGCTTTTAATGTTTTCGTCGGAAAGATTGAGGTTGCAGTTACGAAGGGGGTATAGATGTCTTACAAGGTCGAGCAGGGTATTCATCATCTTTACAGACGCATAGGGACCGAAATAAATAGACCCATCTTTAACCACTGTGCGTGTGGGAAATATTCTGGGAAATCTTTCTTTCTTAATGCATATCCACGGGTAGGTCTTATCATCCTTCATCAAAATATTGTACCGTGGCTGATATTCTTTGATCAGGTTGTTTTCCAAAAGCAATGCGTCAAATTCAGACGTTACAACAATATATTGTATGTCGGCAATCTTTTTTACCAATACATTCACTTTGCCGCTTTCATACTTTTCTTTATGAAAATAAGAAGAGACACGTTTCTTTAAATTCTTTGCTTTGCCAACATAGATAAGTTTTCCCGATTCATCATAATACTGATATACTCCAGGATTATTTGGCAGGGATTTTAGAATATTATCTATATAAGAAGTGTGTTTTGTCAAGTTATGTCAGAAGTCAGAGTTAAGAAATTAGAATTGAAATTAAGTATTTGTTTTTGATCTTGCTGTAATTAATGATGCAGTGAAAATAGCAGTTAGTTCATTAGCTTCCTTTATCAAAATTTCCAGTTCGGCATCGTCAATTATTTCAAGGTCTTTAATGAATTCCAACCAGAATAAAGATTCATCACATTCTTCAAGTACAATATTTAGTTTATTAATGAAATCGGCTTTAGATTTTGCTCTTTTTGAAGCGCGATGATTTGCAGCAACCGAACTTGCCGCTTTTAAAAGCTGATAAATAATTACATCAGTTCCTTTTGTTTTTGGAAGCTTTTCAACAAATTTAAATACACGAATTGCAAATATTTTTGTCCTATTGTAAAAATCATCAAGTTGCATAAATTCTTTATTTTAAAAGTTACTTCTAAATTCTTACTTCTAACTTCTGAATTCACTTACTACTTTTCTCAACCCTTAATCCCAACTCCATGATTCCCTGTGTTGGCGTTGTAGGCATATTATCTACAATGTCGAATTTGTATGTTCCCAATGCATTGAATCTGGCTTTTTGCATGATGATGGTATTTTCATCCCATATATCTCCTGAACCATCACCAATGAATTTGCCACTTTTATCACGGAAATTAAGTTTATAATTTTTCGCATGCTCTTCTCCATTTGGCGTGGAGTAAGTAAGATTGACCATCAAGCAGTCATAAGGATAATTATCGGTATGCCTTACGGGTAAATAAACATCGTAAGATGCAGAAGTATCATCAATGACTACATCGAATGAAACCACTTTGTTCATAGTCCAGTCGTAATTATCGAATTTCTCAAACTTTTCAAATACCTTATGTTTACCAGAACATGAAAAGAGGAAAATCAATGAGGATATAAAAAGGATCGATTTTTTCATGGTATTATTCATTGTTTTTAAATAATGGTCATCTTTCAAAGACTAGTATAAAAGTGTTTAAAAGCTACTTCTATTTCACCTCTCACTTTTCTATAAACCTTAAGCTTTTCTTCATCAGTGCCTTTTGCATTTGCAGGGTCTTCAAACCCTATATGCATCCTGTGTTTTACATTGCCTATAAATACAGGACAAACTTCTTTTGCTCCATCACAAACAGTAATTACATAATCAAAAGTTTCTTTTAAATATATATCTACATCTTTAGGATATTGCTTAGAAATATCAATGCCCTTTTCAGCCATGACCTTTACAGCATAAACATTAACCTTTTTTTCTGCTTTTGTTCCGGCAGAAAACACTTCAAGATTTTTATCAAATGATTTTAAAAAGCCTTCGGCCATCTGACTTCTGCAGGTGTTGCCGGTACAAATAATTAAGATCTTTTTTTTCATAATTAGATTATTGATTGCTATATTTATTTGATGTTACACAAAAAAGTAATTTGTCATTTTTAGATTCCTCATTCCACTATGTTTCATTCGGAATGACAATTAATTTATTGTTTTGAGGGGGAAGATGCGGCGATTCGCCTAGGGCGAATCGCCGCATCTTCCCCAATTATTCATTAACTAAACATGTCATTCCGAACAAAGTGAGGAATCTCGCTTAAAAACACAATCATATCATTTCAACTAAACAACAGTTAACTTCTAATCAATGAGCATATTCGCAATGGCCACAGTTGCCGCCGCCACATGACATAGCCGGCATGCTTTCCTTTTTTGTAACTGCATTAGTGTCGCGGTATTCGCCGCATTCAGTTTTACAAGATGGACATGTTGCAACAAATTTCATACATGGACCATAAATAGGGTCGTTCCATTCTTTCTTTTCACCTTTTGCTTCAAATATCTTTTTGCATGAAGCGCACCAGAATTTTTCTTTCATTATTGTACTTTATTTAAATTATCGAAATACTTTTTCTTAAACCAGAATGCCACATTTACCAGACTTATCAACACAGGCACTTCAACCAATGGCCCTATTACACCCACAAACGCTTCGCCTGAATTTATGCCAAATATAGCAATTGCAACGGCAATGGCAAGTTCGAAGTTATTGCTGGAAGCAGTGAATGAAAGCGCTGTCGACTGCCCGTAAGTTGCTTTCGCTTTCCTGCTGATAATGAACGAAACAAAGAACATGATGATAAAATATATTGTCAGTGGAATGGCAATGCGAATTACATCAAGCGGTAAATGAACGATATATTCTCCTTTCAGGGAAAACATAACAAAGATAGTGAAAAGCAACGCTATTAATGTTACGGGGCTTATTCTTGGAATAAATTTAGTGTGATACCATGTTTTATCTTTAACTTTTATCAGGATGGTGCGGGTTAAAAAGCCTGCAATAAATGGTATTCCAAGATAGATGAAAACGCTTTTTGCAATTTGCGAAATGGTGATCTTCTCCACAATTGAATTGGTTGGCAAGCCAAACCATGCAGGAAGCACGGCTATAAAAACATAGGCATAAACGGAAAAGAAAAGCACCTGGAAAATGGAATTGAAAGCCACAAGTCCGGCACAATATTCCGTGTCGCCTTTTGCCAGTTCGTTCCATACGATAACCATTGCTATGCACCTTGCAAGTCCTATCAATATTAGTCCATACATATAATCAATGTTGAACTGAAGGAAGATAATTGCCAGTAAGAACATCAGCACAGGCCCTATTATCCAGTTCTGCACCAATGAAATGGTGAGGACTTTATAATTACGGAACACTTTTCCCAACTCTTCGTATTTAACTTTTGCCAGGGGCGGATACATCATTAAAATCAGACCTATGGCTATGGGAATGTTTGTGGTGCTATCGGGAGAAGATTTGAGGGAATCCCAGAAACCAGCAATGGCTGGGAATAAATATCCCGATAATACGCCAATGAACATAGCAAGAAATATCCAAAGTGTTAGGTATCTGTCGAGGAATTTTAAACGTGTTTTCATATATTACTATTTTTAGTTTCTTGTTCTAAGTCTGCAAACACAAGCTCCGTTCAATTCAAAATTCTTATCCGTTTTCAGTGGCAGACCATCACGTTCCCAATCAACTATGCCACCAGCAAGATTTGCAATGCTTTCAAATCCGTTTTCTTTCAGCAGAAGCAATATCTCTTTACTATGCAAACCAACGGCATCAGCAATAATCAGGGGCTTATCTTTTGGTATTAGTAATAAGTTCTGCATAATGGTATTATAAGGGCAATATATCACTTCTTCAACATCAAATATCTTATACTGATTCATGATGTCTTTCCTTACATCCAGTATTATTGCACCTTTAGAGCAAAGTAAATATGCTTCTTTTGCAGAAAGGTTTATTATACCATTACTAATTATTCCAATATTTTTAAACAAATCATTCATTCTTTATCCAATAATCATTGTAATATTTTAACAACAACTATTCTTTGAAGTTGAACAATCGCATGTTGGTTCACTTCCTTTTAGTATTCCATTAATTATTCCTGCAGCACAGCCAACTCCCGCGCGTACACTTATGGCTCCTTCAGGACAATTCTTCTCACATGCGCCACATTCCATGCAAAGGTCTTTTCTGTTTATGAAAGCTTTTCTGTCCTTCATTAGAAACACCTCATGAGGGCATACAATGGCGCACATCCTGCAACCATTGCATTTCTGCTGATCGAGTTTAAGTGTTACCACATTTTTTAAATACACAAATCCATTCATCTTATAAAAATCTTGTAACTATCCATCCTATTAGACCTAATGCAGATGCACCTATCTGCAGGGGCAAAGCAAGTTTCATTTCTTTCTGTACACCGCTTAACGAAGTGAAGGTTGAAGAGCCTGTAAAATTCATTGCAAGAAATGATGACAGGCTACCCATTATCAAAAACCATGAAATGACTTCTATTATTGAATTTCCAAGAAATTGAAAATAAAAAAGAAATGCGGCAATTATCCAAACTACTGCAAGTCCTTTCAATGAAAACCGTTTAAAAGGTATCCACGGAAGCAATAATGGGGTAATGGCACAACCGGCAATATAAGCAATGAGCAGGTTTAAAACGGATATTCCTCCACTTGTCCAGGCTTTGTCAATGGAATAACCGTGTGCATTTATTCCTGCTAAAATGAAGAACAATGCAGGAACAAATAATAAATAATACTTGCCATAAGACAGTTCAACCGGGATTAGTTTTGTCCTTTCCAAAATGGGAAACGCTACTTTACGCATTTCTTCAGTTGCTTTAAAGCCTGAATCCACGAATGCTTTGATATCATCAGCCCGTACAGGACCATAAATTACATGAAATCCGGTTTTTTCTTTTACTTCGTGTGCAGCAACTCCCGGAGCTCCAAGCTGAGGCACGATAACCTTTCTATGGTTTACTACTTTATCAAGTTCATGCGCCTTTATCCTGTACACTAACTCTTTTGTGCCGAAAGTTCCTTTCCCTGCAGCACACCAAACGTTCACACCTTTTGTATCAAGCACCAGAACCCATGCATTCATTCCATTAAGTGCACGACGTAAATGATCAAAGCTTAATTTAAAGTTAGCAGAAATAAATACATTCGAGTTTTCATCTGGATTGCCTACAGCATACAAGCCCTGCTTTACTTTATAATCCATACGACCAATTGACCAGCGTACTTTTATGGTCTGCCATTTATCTTTCCATGACCATACTGTAGAAACCCGTGGGACTTTGCCCACAGGAGTATCCAAATGACCAATGATATAATGTTTTGGCATAAATTAAATAGTTATAAGGAAATAGAACCCAAGTAATAGTAATACAATTCCACCTGCATATTTTATGATCTTCCCAAATATCGAGGCTCTCTTTGATATTTTTCCAAAACCCAAACCTATACCCACCATGGATGCAGCCAAAGGCAAACCATAACCAAGGGCGAAAGCAAGCAATAATAATGTGCCCCACAAAACGTTTCCTTTAACAAATGTAGCGGCAAGCACAATAGGGAAAACAGGATTGCAACAGGTGTTGAATGCTGTGGCAAGCCCGCCCACAGTGAAGCCGAATACCATAGATGAAAATATGCTCCCTTTCTTATTGTTTGCATTGAGTGAGATACTCGGAATTTTGAAAGGTAATAAGTCGAGAGAAAATAAACCGAAAAATATCATCACCAAACCTGCAATTATTTGCCAGTATTTTCCGAACGAATTACTTATCAGGTCGCTTGCATATCCAATAATCGCTCCGATAATGGACATGGAAATTATTGTCCCTAAAAGAAAAAAGACGCCGCTCCAGATAATGGCTTTTGTCTTTCCGGTAGAACCAATGGTTCCTGTGTAACCTGCCACTATACCAATGATAGCAAAATTGCAACCGCAGGAAACAACGCCTATCATACCCAGCAGGAAAACCGCAATTAATGCAGCTATTCCCGCCTGGTCGCTACTCATTGCCTGCCTTATCCATTCTTCCATTATTGCTTGGGTTTAGAACAGCATGAATGCCCGTTATCGGCATTACTAGTTTTAGTTGTATCGCAGCATGAATGTTTTTCAGCGCTTGCAGCAGCGGCACCTGATTTTGAGCAGCAAGGTGATTTAGCATCCTTATCGCATGTAGTAGTTTTTGCAGTTCCGCTACATGAGGATTTTTCAGTAGTTGCCGTTCCACCGGTTGATTTTGAACAGCAAGGCGATTTCTTATCCTTATCACATGCTTTAGTTTTCGTGGTATCGCTGCATGTTGCTTTTTTATCCTTACAACATGAAGATTTTGTTGAATCGCAGCATGACGATTTTTCAGGCGATGCATTTGTACTATTGTTGCATAATTTAACGGTAACAATAGCCAGTGCGGCTACTACAATTCCTATGAATACAATTTTCATCCATAGTTTGTTCTTTTTAGGGGCGCAGCAATCAGTTCCGCATCCGCAATCCTGTTTAGTGGTGTTTTCGTTTTCCATTTTAATTGTTTTTGGTTTTATTGATTAAAAAAATAATTATTTACAACAAGCATTCTTATACTTTTTAAGATGTTTGAAAAATTTATCGAACGATGCCAGGCATGCTTTTGCGACCTTTTCATCAATACAGTAACAAACAGTAGCACCTTCAATGGTTCCCTGTATAATGCCAATTCTTTTTAGTTCCTGCAGATGTTGCGAAACGGTAGTACGGCTAAGTGGTATCTCGCCAGTTATATCTCCCGAAATACACGTTTTCTTATTCGATAGATATTTTAAAATTGCAAGGCGTGCAGGATGTGAAAGCACTTTTGAATACTCTGCCAACTGTTGCAGATCATCATCAAAGGCTTCTGTTTTTTTGTAAGTCATGTTTATTTATGTTTTATGTCGCAAACATACGACATAATTTTCAACTAAAACAAATATTACAAAAAATATTTTCAAATTACTACATTATCCTGCATCTTATGACAGGATTATGAATTGATTTTCAACCGGTATTGGTTACTTTGCGAATTTTCTTTATGCAATTTATGATGTGGTCAGTGTAGGCAAGGTCACTTTTATGCATAGTAAATTATTTTGATGTCCTTTTTTATTTGAGCTTTTATTTTAATGTTCTTAAGAGAACCTTCTGTAATTAAGTCAACCTTAAAGCCCAATTTTTTACTTAACTCATTTTCAATTTTAATTAACTGAAGGAGAGACGGAGTATCTTTGAATTTAACTAACAGGTCAATATCGCTCTTAGCGTTTTGTTCGTTTCTGGCAAATGAACCAAATATCCCCAATCGCTGAAGGTCAAAGGGACGGAAATAATCAAGAATAATATTTTCAATTTCTTGTCGGCTCATTTATTAAATTTTATCAAAGGTAAAAATAAATTAAATATTGTCAGTCAAAATAAATCAATTCAATTCATTAAAGCTCTTTGGATTATAGTTTCGTCATTGCGAACGAAGTGAAGCAATCTTTTACTGATATTGAGATTGATTCAGTCGTTCCTCCTTCGCAATGACGTGAAATATGATTTTCCGAAGAAGTCTATTACAATTTAATTTTCCTCGCTACCCCATAAACAATGCAATATCCATCGCCTGTGGCTGAATCGGCATTGGTAACTATGGTTACTTTTTTGTTTTCGACTATTGCAAGGTCGGAACTGCCTGTGGAAAGAAACTTGCTGAAGGAATCAGCATACGAATTGAGTATAACACCCGAAACCATTTGTTCTATAGCGGCAGTATCGGTTATCAGGAATAGGGTTGTGCTTTTAAATGGTGTACTTCCTGCAAAGAACCTTAGTTCAGCCATAGCTACACTCCAGGCATAGCCTTTACCTGGGGCCGCAAGTTGAGGTATGTCAATTGCAATGCTGTTAGCTGTTTTTATCTGCACTGCTGCGAGCTTTAGTTTAAATGTAGTGAATGATGTTGCCATGATTTTAAATTTAGGATTTATAATATTGTTTAAGAAAATCAAATTGCTCGTTTCTTATTTCTTTTTCTTTTGCTGCTACCAAAATAAAAAGAACCAAAAAGAAAAGTCACCGCTGTTTGATAATCTGCTAAAATCTACAGGTCATTTATCTCACGCAACCACTAGTCGTTCGATTAATACTTATGAATAAAAAACTTTACGTTGCTCACTTAACGGGTTGCTTCCCAGTCCCAACGCTGATAAATTCCTTTGATTTTTTACGCAGATTCTCAAAATGCGGGTCATTAAAGAATCCACATTACAATTCTTTCCATTGTCTTCAGCTTTTTTTAATAACAATATAAGTGCGTTGGCACGGCAAAACGGCGGGGCAAAGGCTGGCGTGAATGAAATATTGTCTGGAATTCTTGCAAAGCAACCCGCTTGCGGGGATGTTATTCTTTGCTTAGAATTCCTACAATATTTCAGAGAGCGTTGAAGCATCGTTTTGCCTAGCTTTTTCTTTGCTACTTTCTTTTGGCAATGAAAAGAAAGTAGAATAGAAACATTACAATTCATATTTTGTTTTTCATCTAATGTTCATTTGTTTTGACATCCTCATGCTATCAGGTTTCTTTTACAAACCCTCTTTACCACAGTAAAAGTTGTTGTTGCCATAATTGTAAATTTATGAATTTTAATATTATTTATATTTCTTCTGACTCGCCCCCGCCCTCCCAATAAACCGGGACAAGCTCTCTCTGCAAGCAAAGAGGGGAGCTTTTAAGTCCCTTCTTTATTTATAGAGAAGGGATTTAGGGATGAGTCATAATACAAACTATTTTATATTTCTAAATGGTATAATAATGAAAAGGGTTGTGCTTTTAAATGGAATGCGTCCGGCAAAGAAGCCCTTAGTTCAGCCATTTCTATGCTCCACGAATAACCTTTACCGTGAGCATGGAGTTGGGGAATATCAACCGCAATGCTTTTAGCTGTTTTTAGTTGCGTTGCTGTTCGCTTAATTTTAAATGGTGTAAAAGTTGTTGTTGCCATATTTTTAATTATTTAATACTTAAATTGATTTACTGTTAAATGGCTGAATAGCACTACTGTTTAAAGGTAGAGAAAAGCAGATTGTGTAAACAGGTTTAAAAGGAATATAGGCTTGTGCTGAAGTGGAGCGCAGCGGAACGAAGCACAAGCCTATATTGAAAATTTTAATTTATCTTTAAACCAAATACCAAAATGCAAAACAAAAACGACACGGGAGATCAATTCCCCAAAGGCTTTTTCAAACAGTTTAAAAGCAAAGAATCATTTCAAGAATATTTTAATTCGATATTTAAGCAAGGCATAGAGGAGATGCTAAAGTGTGAACTAGAGGAACATCTTGGTTACCCAAAACATGCCAAAGATGGATACAATACAGGTAACAGTCGCAATGGGTCTTTTCCAAAAACTATTACAACTGAGAATGTAGGAGAAGTGATACTTAATATTCCAAGAGATAGAAACGGAGCTTTCGAACCACATATTATTCCCAAGGGAGAAACCATCAGTAGTAAGATAGAAGATGCGATAATAGGTATGTATAGCCGGGGCATGACCACTTCCGATGTCCGCCACCAGGTTTTGGATATTTATGGACTGGAAATTAGCGAAACAACAGTTTCCAACATTACTGAAAGTATCATGGAGTCAGCCAAAGAATGGCAACAGCGCACACTGGAGCCAGTCTATTATGCCGTATGGATGGATGGCATTGTTCTTAAAATCAGAACAGATAACAAAGTGATAAACAAATGTGTTTATATCGTTATCGGTCTTAAACCAGATGGTATAAAAGAAGTTCTCGGATTTTGGATTGAAAAAACAGAATCTGCTGCCTTCTGGATGAGTGTTCTGACCGACTTAAAGGCCAGAGGTGTAGAGGATATTCTTATTGCTTGTACGGATAACCTCAAGGGCTTTACCCAAGCTATTAATGCCGTATTCCCGGAAACTGTAACACAGCTCTGCATTGTCCACCAAATCCGTAACAGTTGCAAGTTTGTAGTTTGGAAGGACAGGAAGATATTTTGCCAGGATCTAAAAAAAGTATATACCGCCATCAACAAAGAAATAGCCCTGGAAGAGTTTGAAAAATTTAAACTCAAATGGCAGGGTAAGTATAAATATGCAATCACTTCATGGGAAACAAACTGGGACAGCTTATCCAATTATTTTGAGTATCCACTGGAGCTTAGAAGAATTATCTATACCACCAATACTATTGAAAATCTAAACCGTGGTATCAGAAAATATACCAAAACAAAAACGCAGTTCCCAAATGAAAATGCAGCATCCAAATCTATATACTTAGCCATTAAAAACATTGAAGATGCTTGGAAACTTCCAATCATGCATTGGGGACTCATTCTTAATCAATTTTTAATTATCTTTGAAGGGCGATGTAGACAGTGAATATCCTGTTTACACAATCTCATTTATACTCTCTGTTTAAAGTATAATATTGCATATTCCCGACAGAGTATCGCCAACTATTACAATACTCTGACATAGTATTAAAACACTTTGATATAGTATTATAATACTTTGACATAGTATTAAAAGACTTTGATATAGTATTGCAATACTTTGACACACTATTGAAAGACTTTGATATAGTATTGCAATACTCTGACATACTATTGAAAGACTTTGATATAGTATTGCAATACTTTGACACACTATTGAAAGACTTTGATATAGTATTGCAATACTCTGACATACTATTGAATGACTTTGATATAGTATTACAATACTTTGACATACTATTGAAAGACTTTGATATAGTATTACAATACTCTGACATAGTATTGAAAGACTTTGATATAGTATTAAAACACTTTGACATACTATTACAATACTTTGATATACTCTCTGGTAAATTGTTGAAATTATTGCCTATAGCGCTTAAAATGAAAAGAGTGCCTAAAGTTTTTTAACTCAGGGCACTCCAAACTATAGCTCACTTTAGGCGATCTTTTATTGAATCACAATGTAAATCCAACCATCCCATGTGTAAGGATCGGGAGAAGTAAAGCTAAACACCGGATGTTTTTTTTTGCTTACAGCTAACTTGGTTGCTTTTTTTAATTTTATCGGAACAATTACCGGAGTTTTGCTGCCATGTCCTGCCGGCAGTATTCCCGAATGGTTAATAGCCAGAATGGTATTGCTGGGTAAGTCGCTTATCTCAATGGTCGATTCCAGCGTATAAAAATCTATCCATGCAGTTTTAGGAGGGGGAGTTCCTTTGGCTGAAGTTAAGGCACACCTGAAAATATGCCCTTCTACACCCGAAATCACTTTCTTTGCATGAACCTGTACCCAGTTGTCTCCTGATGCGGTTACCCCGAAATCGGGCTGAGCCCCGCCTTTTTTCTTCGAGATCCTGGCTCCGCATCCAATAGCCATATTTATTCCATTATTTACATCACCTGTTTGTTCTGCCAGGTCATTACAGGCGCCTTTCATAAACCTGATCACCTTATTATATAGGTCAACAGTTATTTTTTTCTGGGCGTTCACCTGGTTGGTAGTGTATAAAGGCGGATTCAGTCCGGCGCCTGTATCGTAGGTTTGCAATAAATTTGCTGCCGTATGAACCTGTGTATCGGTAGTAGTACATCCCGCCATTGAAGCAACACCTGTTGTTTTGAGTGTTAACGAATGTTTAATAACAAATGGATTTGAATCGCTTACTTTAAGCTCTATCAGTCCGATTTTAGGTAAATTTTTTATAGTCATATTGTTTTAAGTTTAAACCGTGAAAAATTTAATGCAGCAAAAATATACTGAATTATTTTAATTTTAGCTCAAAAGCAACCAACGATACTTTTCATTCGCTATCCCTTGTTGTTATTAGGAAGTATCGGTATGCTTTAATAAAATCGCTTTTATTGCGCTGCGAAACATCTATTTCCTTTTTATTTGTAAGTAATACTTTAATTATACTCCTTTCTCTGCGATAGCTTACAACATGCTGCATGTTTACTATACCCGATTTGCTTGAACGGAAAAATATATCGGGGTCGAGTGTACGTTCCTTTTCTTTAAGGCTTTCAGCAACCACTATTTCATCGCAGTTTGCATGCCATATAATAAGGTTCCATTTCACCCCTTCGAGGTACAGTATGTCGGCAGCGCTATTTATAATTGAATTATCAATGCCCCTGAATACAGGCTTCCCGTAAATTTTCTTTTTCTTTTTCATGTGCTTATTATTTTGTTTTTAAAGGTCACATGGAATACGCCATGAATAATCATTTATAGTTATTGTGAAATTTATTGCTCATGGCTATTTCATACGTCATAATTTTTAGTTAACCGAATTTGTTCAAAGAATAAATCAGGGCTGAAGCCCAATAGATAAAGGCATGCTTTTTAACCCCAGACTTAAGTCTGGGGTTATGCCTGTAGTCCCACATAAATAATGGACTTTAGTCCTGAAATGATTTTAGTGAACCAAATTAATTGGTTAAAAAATTATGAAGATTTGATTGATTAAATTGTAATTTTGGAATGAAATTGAGAGGGAATTTCGTGATATGTAATAACCAGAATAGTAGAAATTAGGCTTAAATAAATTCTCTATCTTTGAAATTAATTTATTTCTAATCTTTAAAAGATTAAAATGAAAATAAAAAAAATAAATATTGAAAATTATAGAAGTATTAAGGACATTCATCTTGATTTAAGAGATAACCTTAATGTTTTTGTTGGAATAAACGGTTCAGGAAAAACTACCATTCTTGATGCTATTTCAACCTCTCTATCATGGCTTGTAAATAGAATTCAACGTTTGAATTCCTCTGGAAATCATATTTCAGAAACCGATATAAGAAATGAAACTTCTTCATCTTCTATTGAATTATGTGTAACCGAAAATGAAAAAGATTTTAATTGGAATATAATCAAAACAGCTAGGGGAACAAATATTACCGAAAAATCAGAATTGAATGAGGTTACAGAGCTTGCTATTCTATTTCAGGAATACTTAGCAAAGGAAAAGAAATTGCCAGTTATTGCATATTATCCAGTTACCAGAGTAGTAGATAGAACTTTTCCTGAGATAAAAGGGAGAGAAAATCTTTATATTTTAGATGTTTATGATAATGCGTTAGGAGGAAAAAGAAACTATCAATCATTTTTCGAATGGTTCAGATTACAAGACGACATTGTGAATGAAGAAGCGATGTCTCGTTCTAAATGGATGCAACAGAATCAAAATTGGATTAGAAGTCGAATCAAAAGATTATTTGATTTAATGAAGGATATTTTCCCCGTATCAGAAGGAAAATTCGAAAATGAGGAGTATAAATTCCTAATTAAGCGATTTGAAAAAGATGAAATGATTTATGGGGAACCTCGTTTCATCTTTCATGAATTATCACGTTTGATTGATATGGTGAGTATGCGTGATGTCATTGATTTTAAATATGCGAAAATATTTCACGATTTAGAATACATGTTCCACAAAATGGAAATGTTAAGTCATGAATATAAAGATGACTTGATTGAGGAGGGTGGTCACTTTGAAGAAATCATTGTCCGTTCAATAAAAGACCTTAAATTTATTTTCAGAGAAGCAAAACCAGATAATAAGGCTATAAGGTTTATTATGGAAGCATTTGTTTTTGCAAACATTCTAGGTCTATGGTGGATGAGTGAGAAAGGCAAACGTGAAATTGAAAGAGGTCTTCGAAAATATTTTCCTAATGTAAGTCAACACAATATCGGTTGGGAATCTTTAACTGAAAAATTAATAACATTAATAAAAAATGTTATACGGATTGAGGTTAAACAAAAAAAGGATGTTTATAAAAGTGAGGGGCAAGAACTGAAGATAGTGGCGAAAGCAATAGAGCAATTTGTACCGGAATATTCTTCACTCCGTGTAAAACGAGTGCCTCGTCCACATATTTTAATAAATAAAGGTAAAGAGGAATTCTCTCTTGATCAACTGTCAGATGGAGAGAAAAATTTAATTACTCTTGTAGGAGATATTGCAAGAAGGTTAGCAATTGCAAATCCAAATAGTAAAGATCCATTAAAAGGAGATGGAATAATTCTAATTGACGAAATTGACCTTCACTTACATCCTAAATGGCAGCGATTAATAATACCACAACTTACTAAAGTTTTTACAAACTGTCAGTTTATTATTACCACCCATTCTCCACAAGTATTAAGTCATGTAATGCCAAGAAGTCTTTTTCTACTTAAAAATATTAATAATAAATTATCCTATTCAAAAGCAGCAGAATCATATGGTATGAATACAGATAGAATACTTGAGGATTTGTTAGATACTGATGCGAGACCAAAAGAGGTAAAGAAGCTTTTACACAAACTGTATAAATTAATTCAAGAGGGTGAAATTGAAAAAGCTAAAAAAGTTATAGAAGAATTTGAATATACAGGAGACCCCGAATTAGTAAAAGCTAGAGTTCTGATAAAACGTAAAGAGATTATTGGAAAATGAAGCACATTATAAAAAGCGCAGAACCAAATGAACTTCTTGATTGGAAGAAAAAAGATAAAATGTTTTTAAGGGGAAAACCCAATTGGGATAGATTATCCTCTAATATTAAAGATATTTTACGTGAAGAAATATGTAAAGAACAAGGATATATTTGTTGTTATTGTGAAAGGAGATTAGCAGAAAAAGATTTTCATATAGAGCATTTAATGCCTAAAGATAGAAATAAATTCCCTGAAAGACAACTTGATTATGATAACTTGTTATGTTCTTGTCAACTAGAACTTGAAAAAGGAGAACCTCGTCATTGTGGTAATAGTAAAGGTAGCTGGTTTCAAGAAAATAATTTTGTATCACCATTGAATCCGGATTGTGAGAAAAAATTCAAATATACATTTGATGGGTACATTGAGCCAGTAGATGAAAATGATGAACCAACGATTACAACAATTGAGAAACTTCGACTGGGAATCGATAAGTTAAATAAATTGAGGGAAAAGGCAATTGAACCATTTATTGAAATTCCTTTATCTGATAAAGAATTAAAAAAATTGGTAACAGGATATTTAAGAAACAAAACTATTAATGGCGGAAAGTATAACGAGTTTTACACTACAATTAAATTTCTTTTCGGAAGTTAAAATAATAAATTAAATGCATCGTTCTACATATAGTGCAACTTTCAGAGAGTTTGCAAATATTGTATATTACCGGAGCAACAATTGAAAAAGGTATTACAGTTATAAAGTTTTGAATAGAATAGTCTTGTAATAAATCATATTACAGTTTGTTTCCTGTTATCAAAACTTCACCAGCGCAAACACTTTATCGGGATGTTCAAAGCGTTTCATACCATTAAGGAACGTTAATTCAACAATAAAATTAATATAAACGTCCGTTACATTAAAGCGTTTTACCAAATCGTAAGCTGCTTTGGCAGTTCCGCCTGTAGCCAAAAGGTCGTCGTGTATCAGCACCACATCATCGGGCGAAATAGCATCCTGGTGTATTTCAAGCGTATCAGTTCCATACTCCAGTTCGTAAGTCTGCGAATAAGTGAGCGCAGGCAATTTACCGGGCTTGCGAAGCGGGATAAATCCTGCTTTAAGTTTATAAGCCAATGCACTTCCCAGTATAAAACCGCGCGATTCCACACCCACCACCTTAGTTATCTTCTTATCGCGATAGAAATTATATATCTCTTCGCACATAAAGTTCAGCACATCCTTATCCTTAAAAGCGGTTGATATGTCCTTAAACATTATACCGGGCTTTGGAAAATCGGGAACGTCCCTTATCGAGTGCTTTACATCGTCAATTGTCATAATGATATATTTAAATTTATTTACATCCATAATGCCTTTATCGCCTATTTTAATTGCCGGAATCACCAGCAGTGTCATAAATGCCATGGTCATGAAAGGCGATTTTAATTCGGAGCCTAACTCAATGGCACGATTATGAACCTTTTCATATTCGGCGGCAATGGTGTTACCATCCCTAACCGACATCAGTCCGCCTACCTCAAGCTTCAAATCAACAATGTCGTTATTCAGGCAGGCACAAATACCGCCTTTGTTTTTAATAACGGTATTCACCGAAGTAACTATGTCCTTATCGTTAGTGCCCACTGCCACTATGTTATGGCTGTCGTGCGCAATGCTGCTTGCTATAGCGCCTCTTTTCAATCCGAAATTCCTTACAAAGCCAATGATTGGGCGTTCTTTTTTATAGCGGTTCACTACTACTATCTTTAAAATATCGTTGCCCACATCGGGCTGAAGTTCGCCATTGGTAACATGCAATGTCCTTTCCGACATACGTGTTATCAGTTCGCCGTCGATTACCTCAATAACTTTTGTACGTTCATTGTTCGAACGCATTACAATTTCTTCGGCAGTAATAAACTCCGTATTGAAGTTATTTATAATTCCTGATCTATCAGCAGTAAATAATGCCTTGCCTTTTTCAGCTACCAGTTCGCCATTGATATAAGTGGAAAGAACATTCAACGTATCAAGATCGTCAACAACAATAAAATCTGCAGGATCATTTTTTTGTAATAACCCGACAGAAAGTTTATAATGACTTACAACATTGAAAGTGGCTGCACGTAACACATTAAATTTATCCAACCCTTTGTCAATTCCCATTTTTACCAGCTTCCTGATGTGGTCTTTAACAAGGTCGTTAGGGTGAGTATCGTCTGTGCAGAGCATTACCTTATCGGGATATTTATCAATCAGCGGGTACAGCGAATTAAAATTCTTGGCAGCGCTGCCTTCACGTATTTGTATTGTCATTCCCAGCTTGATCTTTTCAACGGCTTCTTCAATAGTAAAGCATTCATGATCGGTGCTGATGCCTGCTGCAATATATTTCTTTGCATCATCGCCTTTAAGTCCGGGAGCATGACCATCAACAGGCTTTCCATACTTTTTTGCAAGGGCTATCTTTGCCATTACTTCATCGTTATCATAAAGCACCCCGGGGAAATTCATCATTTCAGCCAGGTAATGGATGTCAGTCATTTTCAAAAGCTCTTCTGTTTCACTTACCCCGAGAACTGCACCTGATGTTTCGAAAGAAGTAGCAGGAACGCAACTGGGAGCGCCAAAGAAAAACTTGAAAGGAACAGTTTTCCCATTCTCTATCATGTATTTTACGCCTTCAATTCCCATCACATTCGCAATTTCGTGGGGATCGGAAACGGTAGCAACGGTTCCATGAGTTACAGCAAGTCTTGCAAATTCGGAAGGCACAAGCATCGAACTTTCAATATGCACATGTGCATCAATAAAGCCGGGCATTATGTACTGCGTTTCATTGGTATTGCCTTCGGTGATGGATTTTATTTTACCGTTCTCAACAGTAACAGTCCCTTTGAATATCTTTCTATTTACAACATCCACAATGTTGCCTGATACAGAAAATGATTTTGAATTCATCATAATAAAATGGTTTTAAAGAATGGATCAATTCAGATAACAAATTCGTCATTGCGACACATCGCGAAGCGAAGTGGAAGCAATCTAATTGAATGAATAAGATTGCTTCGTCGTTCCTCCTCGCAATGACTTTTGTGGCATTTGTTCATCTCTGGCAATGATGAGAAAATTGTTCTTCCAAAGAAGTCTAATGATTTTAATTTTTTTAATCGGAAGAACTGCATCTTGCTTTCAGGATAACAGGTTTGAATAAAATAAAGATTAGTTCTTACTGACGTTATTGGCGAGTTGTCCGCAGGCTGCTGCAATATCCTGTCCACGACTTTTACGAATGCTAACAATAAGATTTCTGGTTTCCAGAAACCCTGCAAAGGCATTAACGCTTATGTCTTTTGCTTTTTTGAAACCGGTATCCAACACCTCGTTATATTCAATGATATTCACCTTGCATGGCACGCTCTTGCAGAATTCGGCAAGTTCTTTGGCATCAGCAAGAGTATCATTAAACCTGTCTATTATTAAATATTCAAATGTGATCCTGTTCTTTGTTTTTGAATAATAATAGATAAGAGCATCTGCAAGCATCTTTAATGAATTCTGTTCATTTACAGGAATGATCTCACTTCTTTTTTTATCGTTGGTTGCATGTAATGAAAGTGCCAGGTTGAATTTTACTTCATCATCACCAAGTCGTTTTATCATTTTTGCAAGACCAACCGTTGAAACAGTAATTCGCGAAGGAGACATATTAAGTCCGTCAGGCGATGTTATCCTTTCAATAGCTTTTAAAAGGTTATCATAGTTAAGCAAGGGTTCGCCCATGCCCATAAACACAATGTTAGTAAGATGGTGGTCGTAACGTTCCTGTGCTGTCTTGCCAATAATGGCAACCTGGTCGTACATCTCATCAAAAGAAAGGTTACGGGTAAAACCTTGTTTACCTGTAGCACAGAACTTACAGCCAAGTGAGCAACCTACCTGCGATGAAACACAAGCGGTCATCCTGTCTTCAGCAGGAATAAGTACGCCTTCCACATTACATTTATCAGTTAACTGAAATGCCATTTTAATGGTTCTGTCGGTACCTACCTGTATTGAATGTGGCTGAATGGAGCAGAAAGTAAAATTCTCTTTTAAGAACTGACGGGTAGCAACAGAAAGGTTCGTCATTTCATCAAAATTACGCGCTGATTTCTTCCATATCCATTCCCATACCTGCTTAGCACGAAAAGGTTTATCTCCATGAGAAGAAAAGAAAATCTTAATTTCTTCCTGTGAAAGTAAACGTATATCCTTTTTTATAGCTTCCTGCATATTAAATCTTTGAGATAATTCTATGTCCTGTCAGACATAAGCGCAAATGTACGATATTTTTAAGGATATATTGCATGCATATGGATATATTTCAATTATAATCAAATAGTTTCCAATGTAATTAAGAAGTAATTGTTCATAATTCATTTTAAACGCTGAAATGCTAAAGTAATATTACGTCTATATTAGACATTATATAAGTTAGTTTTCAAATGTGACTTTAAAATTATTTAGCCCACAGCAAATTTCCATAACAATATCCCTGAATCCCTGTTTCCAGTTTCTAATTGTATCCTTCACGATTCTAAATATTTTAACTTTCCCAATAGTGTGCTCCACGATGACTCTGATGGAAGATACCTGTTTATTATTGTTTTTTTGTTCCTTCGTTAGTTCTTTCCCTTTTGGTTTTTTTAAGGGTTGCATCAACAAAACATTATGTGGTGCATGCCCTTGAAAACCGGTATCCTGATAGACTATGATATTTTCAGGAAATTGCCAATCTTCTTCTTTGACGATGGTTATATCGTGTACGCTTCCTTCATAAGTCTCACTTAAGTATAGTACCTCGTGCTGTGGAGAGGTAATCATATTATTTTTTACACAATGCTTTTTTTTTACCACTAAAGTGATCCTTTTGTGTTTGATAATCTGTCGAACGTTGTACGGGTCTTTCAGTGCCATCTATAAATACTTTCGGAACATCTTTTAATACATAAATTAATTCTTTATTGCTGCGGGCTGGTAAATTTTTATTTCCATCAAGCGTATTTCTTAATAATCTTGTCAATAAGTGTATCCAAATATTTGCCTGCGGCTGTGATAAACTATATTGGGCCGCATGATATTCCTGCAAAGGATTGTTTTTTATATAGCTTAACAGAAAAAATAGAGATTCGCCACTACTTTCAAATACATTATCACTCCTTTTCAACTTAGGTCTTTCACGCTCTTTCCCATCGAATGTGAAATGTGAAAAGTAATTTTCATATACAACAGAAAATTTTTCGTTAAGTGCTTCAAATGCTTCAACGCTATGCCCGCATAGGCTTTCAAATTGCTTCGGTTTTTCTTGTAGCTCTTTATATTTCATACTACAAATCTGAAGATATTTTGGACTTGTTTGTTTTAGCATGCTCTATATTTATAGACATCCTATTGTTAATTGTTTTAACTTTGCGTTATTGAAACCCTAACTTATATAATCTCTATTTGTTAAAAGAAAATAGTTGTAACGTGCGCAAAATATCTTCTGATTACATCTTTCCAATTACTTCCAATCCTGTAAAGAATGGGATAATTATCCTTGATGATAATGGAATGATAAGCGATATCATTGATCCTGCAAAAGCAGATCATTCCCTTGAAGATGTTGAAAATCATAATGGATTTATTTGTCCCGGCTTTGTTAATACACACTGCCATCTTGAATTATCATACCTAAAAGGAAAGATCAAAGAGCATTCCGGACTTGACCAATTCATTATTCAATTAGAAAACATCAGAAAGGGAATTAATGAAGTGGATAAAGTAGAAGCAATATTGAATGCAGAGCAGGAAATGATAAATAATGGCATAGTTGCTGTTGGTGATATATGTAATAACAATAGTACCTTCTCCACTAAGAATAAGAACAACATTTACTATCATTCTTTCATCGAATCCTTTGCCTCTGCCCCTGAAAAAGCGGATAAAGTATTTAACAAAGCTGTTGACTTATTCGATGACATAAAACGAAACGACTTCAATTCAAATGCATCAATAACTCCTCATGCATTGTATTCCTTATCAAAAGCTCTTTTTCTTAAAATAAAGGAGTTTGCTGAAAGTACGGGAAATATTATCAGTATTCATCACCAGGAAAGCGAAGAGGAAAATAAATTCTTTCTTTCAAAAGATGGCAACATCAACGATATGCATTTCAGGTTTGGTGTTGAGAAGTCTGACTTTTCTAATTCTGGTAAACGACCATTGGCTGCTGTTTCTGATTTCATTCCTAAAGATTTGCCATTACAATTAGTTCATAACACTGTAACGACAGACATAGATATTGATTTTGCCGAACAATATTTTAAGACACTTTACTGGTGTTTTTGCCCCAATGCTAATCTTTACATTGAAAGCAAGCTTCCAGATTTTGCTTTATTTTATAACAGAAAATGCCGCATAACAATAGGTACTGACAGTCTTGCCTCCAACAAATCTCTTTCCATACTTGAAGAGTTAAAGACCATACATGCTAATGTTCCTTTTGTTCAATTGAATGAGCTTTTAAAATGGGCAACTTTTAACGGCGCTGAATTCCTGCGGATAAATAAGAATTTCGGTTCAATGGAAAAAGGAAAATCTCCGGGATTAGTATTGTTGGAGAATGTTAATATTGACCGACTGCATATTAAAAAGGAAACAACAGCAAGATTGCTGATAAAACAAAAAGCGTAACAATTTGTTACGCTTTTTTATTTTGTTTTATCCGGATTACCAGTTATCATTCACCTTTTTAGCTTCCAGTATTCCCTTTTTAATACTTTTTATTATATCCTGTATATTTTTATCAACCTGTGCTAAATAATCATCCCATTGAGGTGTATAGTAAGGGTCTTTTTTATTCAGCCATTTTTCAAGAGGTTGAAAGGAAGTGCTTTTAATGTTCATGTCGGTAATCTTGTAACGGTATTTGTTTTCCTTACATTCTATAGTAAAGGTATAAGATATAACGCCGCCATCTGTCTTTGTGCCATCTTTTAAAGGTGTATTATAAACTTTAAAACGAGAGATACCTTCTACTTTCCCATTCTCCTTATCGCGTATTTTTGTTACATCCTGAGCATTCTTAAAGTAAGAATTGCACCAACGAATGGCCCTGTTGTAAAGCGTGTCTTTGGTTCCCTGTTGCTGAACAACTTCGGTATAGGTTATTTTTTTTGTAACGCTATCAACGGGTATCTTAGGTGCAACCGGAGTACCATTGTTCTGAGCAATAGCAGCAAGTGAAATGCTGCTTACAATTAATGCAAGGATTAGTTTTTTCATATTCATTTCTTAACTATGTTATCTAAAAATTATTTTTATCAAAATATTTTAATCGTTCTAAAAATTGAACTTTTGAGAATCTCGGCAAATATACAAAGACCATATAAAAATCAATAAATTTAATAAGAAACTTAATAGATTTAAGTATTGTATGTAATGTCTGCTTTATTTAAACATCATCACTTTTAATTCCCCCTCGGAATTGGTATATCCGCGAAACATGCCGGGAGTATTGAAGGTCATGGTGAAGTTACCGTTTGCATCAAGGGCAATAAGTCCACCATCGCCGCCCTGTGCTTTCAGCTTATCATTAATGATATAATCGGCAGCTTTTTGTACGCTCCATCCTTTGTACTCTATTGAAGCTGACATATCGTAAGCTACCACGTTCCTTATGAAATACTCACCTGTTCCTGTACACGAAACAGCACAAGTTTTATTATTGGCATAAGTTCCCGCACCTATAATAGGAGAATCGCCAACTCTTCCATATTTTTTATTTGATAATCCTCCAGTAGATGTTCCTGCAGCAAGGTTACCATATATATCAAGAGCTACAGCTCCCACTGTGCCATGTTTGGAATTGATAGGGTTGGTATCTATGGCATTCGACTTGTTTTTGCCTTTAATAAACTGATCCCAGCGTTTCTGGTCGAAAAAGTATGAAGGGTCAACAATTACCAGTCCTGCTTCTTTGGCAAACTTATCAGCGCCTGCGCCTATCAGCATTACATGATTTGTTTTTTCCATAACCGCACGTGCAGCAGTTATCGGGTTCTTCACAGTAGTTACTCCCGCAACAGCTCCTGCTTTAATGGTTTTGCCATCCATAATGGCTGCATCCAGTTCGTTTTTGCCCTCATCATTGAATACAGCGCCTTTGCCGGCATTGAACAAAGGAGAGTCTTCGAGAATTTTAATGACAACAACAACGGCATCAAGACTTGTCCCTCCTTTTTTCAAAGTGTCGGAGCCTTTTTCAAGCGCCTCTTTTAATTTGTTTTTATAAGCGATTGAATCGGCAAGGTTAGTCTTAGTTATATTCCCCGCACCTCCATGTATTACAAGAAAATACTTTGGCGGATTAGTATTTGGTAAGGTTTGTGATTTTTTATCCCATCCAAGCAAGGAAAGAATAAAAGCCAGAAGAAAAACAACAAGATAATGCAGGCGAAGCATTATTTGGTTTGCGGTTTGGTATCGATAGGTTTATCGGCTGGCTTATCAGCAGGTTTATCACAGGCTTTGGTATCCTTGCAGCATTTGCCGTTCTTGTCGCAAATAAGCTTTTCATCCTTCTTGAATTCGTTCCTCAAAGTGAAATAAACATCTATACATTCTTTCTTTTTTGTGATCCTGGTAACATATACCTTTCCATCCGTGGGAAACTCGTCAACCGAAATTTCTTTTAGCTTGTATCCTGCGTAATTCTTGGCAATATAATCTTTTATTGCCTGTGGTGTGTATTCCATAGGGAAGTCCCACTTGGTGCTCATCCAAGTGCCTTTTGCAGAAAATTCGGCTCTGGTGTTTGTTTCATCCATTATGAAGGTGGCAGCGTAAACACTGTCAACCTTTTCCCATAGAACATTCTGGGCATTGTTATACTTACTTTTCAACGTTTGCTGAACAGCATCAGGAACTTGTGTCCCATCAATCTTTTGGCTAAAGCTTGCAGATGCTATTACACTGGCAATAATAAAGGCAAATAACTTTTTCATAATCCATTTTATTTTTGAACGGATAAAATTACATATTATCTGAATGAATTTACAAAATGTTAAAAAAATATTTTGCCTTTGTATCAGTTTGTTGAACACTTTGTTAAAAAAAACTCTGTCATTCAATCACTAAGAAGTCTTTTTCAAATAGCTTTGCATAATTCAAAACAAATTGATGAAGAGGATTTTCTTGGGGAAATATTTTTTACTTATTCCTTTGCTTGTTGTAATGTTGATCGCATGTAAAACAATAGCACAGGATGAAAAACTTTTTGAAAAGAATATCTTTCTTACAAAACAGGGCGACACTCTTTTGTACCGCTTATTACGTCCGGCTAAAAGTGATGCATCGGTAAAATATCCGCTTGTGCTTTTTCTGCATGGGGCAGGGGAGAGGGGCAGGGATAATACCTCTCAATTAAAAAATGGCGTATTGAATTTCGCTTCAGCCCAAAACAGAGAAAAATACCCTTGTTATGTAATTGCCCCGCAATGCCCTATCGGCTACCGCTGGGTTGAAGTTGACTGGAAACTTCCCAGTCATGTTCAACCTAAAGAACCTTCCGTTTATCTTGCAAGAACTATGCTTTTACTTGATTCGCTTATTAAGAAACTTAATATTGACCCGAACAGGATTTATATTACAGGGCTTTCGATGGGCGGTTTTGGCGTTTGGGATGCCATAAGCCGCTGGCCCGATAAATTTGCTGCCGCTGTTCCCGTGTGCGGTGGAGGGGATACTGCAAAAGCTGCGGTAATAAAAAATATTCCGGTCTGGGCCTTTCATGGCGATAATGATAAGTTAGTGATGCCATCACGCTCACGCGATATGATAGCTAAAATAAAAAAAGCAGGCGGAAATCCTAAATTTACTGAATATCCTGCAACAGGCCATAATGCATGGGATAAGGCATATTATGAGAAGGAAATGTTTCAGTGGCTTTTCTCTCAAACCAATGCAAACAAGAGATAATGAGAAAAGGGATGACCTTACTAAAGCATTTCACTCATTCATTCGTTAAAAATGTCTTAGACAAAATATCTCCGCTTTCTCGGTTTGCATTTCTGCTAGCTGTTTCATTAATTCTGTTTTCTTTTTATTCCTACAGGGCAAGGCCGTTTAAAGTTTTTAAAGCTGAGATAAAGCAATCAGGGATAAAGGAATTCATTTCTCCAACTGAATTTCCTGTGGGGATACTGCTGGCAAAACGCAGCGATAAAACAGGTGTTAAGCCCCCTGCTGTTGATTCTTCTTCACAAAATTTTCTTCTTATCGGTGATTCAATGCTCGAAACATTGCGCTACAGGCTGAATGATTATTGCAAAAAGAACCATCATACCATGAATGCCGTAATATGGTATTCTTCATCTACCCTTTGGTATGGGAGCTGCGATACGCTTGCTTATTTTGTGAATAAATACAATCCCACATATGTGATATTGGTCTTAGGCGGAAACGAGCTGTTCATAAGGGATATAAGAAGCCGTGATAAATTTGTAAAGAATATCCTGAGACAGTTAGGTGGTAGAAAATATTTCTGGGCAGGCCCCCCCAACTGGAAAGAAGATACGGGCATTAATAGTCTTATTGAGAGAAACGTAGGCCCCAGGCGTTATTATCCTTCCAAGAAGCTGACATTTGAAAGAGTGAAGGATGGAGCTCATCCAACAAGAAAATCAGGATATATGTGGATGGATTCAATAGCTTCATTTATAATGAAGAAAAGCATGTATCCCGTTTTGTTAAATTATCCAGATGTCCCGTCATTAGACAGGCCACCGACAGTATTATTAGGACCTCATCCGCCAAAAGGTTTGTAAAATGAATTTTGTAAACAGCATACATAAACTATTCGCATTCGATATAAGTAATACTATATCGTTTACTGGCGGTATGTTCCTTTTGTTCTTCACAATATTCATTATTATTTATGCTGCCATTTACAAGAACAGAACAGCACGGACATTATTCGTTATCGCTTTCAGCTTGTTCTTTTATTATAAACTTACAGGCTGGTATTTATTTGTTTTGCTGTTCACCTTAACATGCGATTACTTCCTTGCAATTTTGATTTATAAAAGCAAAACCATCATCAGTAGACGTTTATGGCTTATCGTTTCTCTGTGCTTAAGTCTCGGGCTGCTGATATATTTTAAGTACACAAATTTCTTTATTCATAGTATCAACGCCCTTTCGGGGAAGAATTTCTCAACGCTAAGTATCATTATTCCTCTTGGTATTTCTTTCTATACTTTTAGAACGGTAAGCTACATCATTGATGTTTACAGGGAAGAATCAGAACCCACTTTTCATTTTCTGGATTATGCATTTTATATGACTTTCTTTCCATTGCTTATAGCAGGCCCTATCACAAGGGCGAAATTGTTTCTTCCTGAAGTTTCAAAGAAACGTTTTCATATCAATGAATATAGTGTAAGCAAGGCGATGATATTAATAATAACAGGCCTTATTAAAAAAGCAATCATTGCTGATTATATCGCACAGTACTGCAACCTTGTGTTTGATGCGCCCGGCATGTATTCCGGTTTCGAGAATATGATAGCAATTTATGGCTTTGCCCTGCAGATCTATTTCGACTTTTCCGGTTATACCGACATGGCAATGGGAATTTCCAAATTGATGGGCTTCGACATAGGCATCAACTTTAACAAGCCCTATCATGCGCTGAATGTAACTGATTTCTGGAGGCGCTGGCATATATCCTTATCATCATGGTTAAGAGATTACCTGTTTACTCCTTTGTCCATTAAATTCAGGAACTGGGGAAACGCCGGAATTATTATTTCTTTGCTGATAACCTTTATTATATGTGGTTTCTGGCATGGAGCCAATCTTACATTTATTGTCTGGGGTGGTTTATTCGGACTGGCAATGGCTTTTGAAATAATTACTGGCAAGATAAGGAAGAACATCAGGGGTAAAATGAATAAGACGCTTTATAATATTTTAAGCTGGTTTATCACATTTAACTTTGTCACTTTCCTCTGGATATTTTTCAGGGCGCAGAATATGCAGTCGGTTTGGCTTATCATCAGACAGATGTCTGCACAGATGGATTGGGCGTATTTGCTTCCGTTTATCAGAGTTCGCTCCTTGCTTGTAATAATGATATTTGTTGGAATTGCTTTATATTCCCTTCCTTTAAAGTGGTTTCAAAGGTTATCTCAGCAGTTTATCAATATTCCTTTCTGGGCAAAAGCAATAATCTTTATAGTAGTGATTCAGCTTGTTATTCAGTTTCAAAGCGCCGATGTGCAACCATTTTTATATGCACAATTCTGATAATAATTAGGCTGACAGTTTATTAATAACTCGTGTTACGCATAAACGGTTTTATTCTGTGTTTAAATTAGATTCCTCACTACGTTCGGAATGACATTATAGATTTGGGGATAATAGGGGGAAGAGGAGGCGATTCGCATTGGCGAATCGCCTCCTCTTCCCCCACAAGAAAGTAAATTAATTGTCATTCCGAATGAAACGCCTGCCTACCGGCAAGCTACCGTGTGGACACAAATATTATTAGTTTTGGGGTAAAAAAACATGAAAAGAATAAACCATATTCCAGATTATGAAGGAATCTTTACAGACAAACGATTAGATAAACGGGGGAATATTATCGGCTCAGCCCTAATAAGCAGTAGGAGTAGTAGCATTAAGAATATAACAAATAATGAAGCTTCACAAAAAGGATTTTATCGTTTTTTGGAAAATGAAAAGGTTGATGAATCACAACTCATACAGGAGTTAACCCAACGATGTGGATTAAATGTTGAAGGCCGTGATGTAATAGTTATTCAAGACACATCAAGTATTGGACTAAGCAAACATAGTAACCATTTAAAACCACGGAGTGGCATAGGTCTTGTTGGCAATAAATTAGGTCTTGGTTTTTTAGCACATTGTAGTTTAGTAATAGATGCGAATGATGGGATCATGTTAGGCTTCTCTGATGTACATCTTTGGCATCGGGAGGAAGATAAATCAAACAATACCACAAGAGTATATAAAAAACAAGCTATTGAAGACAAGGAATCATTTAGATGGATTCGGTCAGGTTATAATAGTAAGAAAATACTGGAATCAGCGAGAAATATAACGATAATAGAAGACAGAGAAGGTGATATTTATGAACAGTTTTGCTTAATACCAGATGACAAAACACATTTGCTAATCAGAAGCAGAGACAACAGGAGATTGGCAGATGGTACTCGTTTATACGATGCACTAGCTTTAGAACCACTGGCAGGAACTTATGAGATTAAAGTTGATGTCGATAAAAGAAAACAAAAGGCGTCAAGGATCGCCACAATAGAAGTGCGATATAAAAAAGTCTTGATACAAAAGCCGTCAGGAAAAATATCAAAAAAACATCCGGAACAATTAGAATTATACGCAGTAGAGGCAAAAGAAATTAACGGGCCCAAAAAAGATGCTGTAAAATGGCGATTATTAACCACACATCCTGTAACAACTTTCGAAGAAGCAATAGCCGTTATTAATAAATACAGGCAACGTTGGTATATTGAACAAGTGTTTCGATTGCTGAAAAAGCAAGGATTTAAAATAGAAGAAAGCGAACTAACATCAGGCTGGGCAATCAGAAAACTAACAATCCTTTTACTAAATAATGTTTTAAGAGTAATACAGTTGCTTTTGGCATATGGGAAAGAGGGAAGTCAACCCATTAATGAAGTATTCTGTAGCGAAGAAATAACTTGCCTGAATGGACTGGCAAAAAAGATGAAACAAAGTAAAACACAAGTTCAGAATAATTACCCCGAAGATAGATTATCATGGGCTTCATGGGTTATAGCAAGGTTAGGTGGATGGAAGGGTTATATGAAACAAAGGCCGCCGGGACCTATAACAATGAAAAGGGGTCTTGACAACTTTAATTTGATTTATCAAGGTTGGTTATTAGCTAAACAAATTGAATAAGATGTGTCCACACGGTAGCTACCGGCAAGGCAGGCAGTGAAATGAGGAATCAAAAAAACAAATTTTTTTTATCTGCGTAACATCACTTAATATCTCACAGGTATCTATACTCCTGATCCCTTTGTTGAGGAACAAATCCGGCTTCCATAATAGCATCTTGTATCCCTTTAGAATCAAAGCTGTGAGAAGCTCCTGCTACAGAGACCACATTTTCTTCTATCATAATAGAGCCAAAATCATTTGCCCCGGCATGCAGACAAACCTGCGCTGTGTCTTTGCCTACAGTTAGCCACGATGCTTGTATGTTATCAATATTCGGTAACATAATTCTGCAAAGGGAAATCGTTCGTATATATTCTTCCTTTGAAACACTGTTCTTAATTCCTAATCTTTTATTCAAAGCAGTTCCTTCATCCTGAAAAGGCCATGGGATGAAAGCTATGAAACCTTTTGCACCGGAAGGCTTAACTGCCTGAACATCCCTGATAAAGATAAGATGATTTACTCGTTCTTCCTTCGTTTCAATATGTCCGAACATCATGGTTGCTGAAGTAGTCAGCCCGAGTTTGTGGACTTCTTTCATCACGTCAAGCCATTCAGCTACGCTACATTTATTCTTAGATAATTGTTTCCGAACCCTGTCGGATAATATTTCGGCTCCTGCTCCCGGCAATGAACTCAAGCCTGCTTTCTTCAATCTGACAAGAACATCATGGTAAGATAATTTGCTCAATTTTCTGAGATGAACAATTTCCGGCGGACCTAATGCATGCAACTTAAGATCGGGATAAAGTTTTTTCAGTTGTTTGAAAAGAGTTTCGTAGAAACCAATTCCCAAATCAGGATGAAGCCCTCCCTGTAAAAGTAATTGATTTCCACCGAGCTTTTTCATTTCATCTATCTTCTGAACATACTGATCAATGGTGGTAATATAGGCCTTCTTGCTTTTGGGAGAGCAATGGAAATTACAAAAAGAACAGCCCGAAATACACACATTGGTAATGTTCACATTCCTGTCAATAAGCCATGTTACTTTGTTGCTCGGGACTTTTTGCTTCCTGATCTCATTGGCAACAAACATCAAATCAGCAGTGCTTGCATTTTCGTAAATAAAAAATCCTTCATCCTTTGTAAGAAATTCAAGCGATAAAGCTTTTTCTAATATGTTTTCACAGTTCATTTATATATTCAAAAAATAGTAACCTTTTATCAGAAGGATTTGTAAATTTGCATCTCTGTCAAATTCAAAATTACTACTATTATGATTACACTCATTGAAAAAACCACGAAATTTTCTTCTAAAGAAAACGCTGTTTATCTTATCTGCGATGCTGCAAAGCTTAAACCTTACGGGTTTTCAGCCGATGAAATCAATTATATCAAAACACAGTTCAGCAAAAACGAGACTAAATTTTTTGCTTTCAACAGGCTTACAAAATGGGATTTCGTGCAATTTATCAAGAAGGACGGTAAGGATACTGTCGCCATAGAAACATGCAGAAAGGCAGGCGACAGCATGCTCTTAAGGATAAATGGAAATAAAATTTCAAAAATAGGTGTTTTTGATGTTGAGGATAATCCTGTCAATACGCTGGCTTTTGCCGAAGGTATGGCATTAGGCAATTATCAGTTCATTAAATATAAAAAGAATAAGGACGAAAAGAAATCCTTTAACACACTTGAAACTATTTATATTGTTTCAAAGAAGATTACTGAAAAATCAGTTTCCGAACTAAACATACTGACAGAAGCCGTTTATAAAAGCCGCGATCTGGTAAATGAACCCGTAGCATTTTTAACGGCAAAGAAACTGGCAGAAGAAGCCGAAAAGACTTGCAGGAAAGAAGGCGCTAAAGTGGAAGTGATGAATAAGCTGAAGATTGAAACCCTTAAAATGGGCGGTTTGCTTGGCGTTAACAAAGGAAGCATTGACCCTCCCACGTTTACCGTGATTGAATGGAAACCCGCGAAACACAGCAATAAGCATCCATATATTTTTGTTGGCAAAGGTGTTGTTTTCGATACTGGCGGTATCAACATTAAGACCGGCAATAATATGAGCGATATGAAGTGCGACATGTCGGGCGCTGCTGCTGTAATTGGGTCTTTATTCGCCATTGCCAAGGCAAAACTTCCTGTGCATGTTATAGGGCTGATTCCTGCTACTGATAATCGTCCTGATGGAAATGCGCAGGTTCCGGGTGATGTGATTACCATGTACGATGGCACAACTGTCGAGGTGTTGAATACCGATGCCGAAGGCCGACTTATACTGGGCGATGCCCTTGCTTATGCAAAAAAATACAAGCCCGAACTTGTTGTCGACCTTGCCACGCTTACAGGTGCCGCTCATGCCGCCATTGGTAAATATGCCATGGTTGCTATGGGAAGCAAATGCGAAAAATTCATGGAGGAGTTGAAAGTATCGGGGAATAATGTATGCGAAAGACTGGTAGAATTTCCTTTATGGGACGATTACAGGGAACTTATAAAATCGGATGTTGCCGACATTAAAAACATTGGAGGTTCGCATGCCGGGGCTATTTCGGCAGGCAAGTTCCTTGAATGTTTTACTGATTATCCGTGGATACATCTTGATATTGCCGGGCCTGCCTTTATGGATTCACGCGACAGTTACCGCGGACAAGGCGGCACAGGCTGGGGAATAAGGATTTTATTCGATTTCATTAAAAGCAAATGCAAATAATAACACAAGTAATTAACAAATGATTTGATATTATCTTTAATAAAGATTCCTCACTATCCCGACAAGTCGCATGAGCGTCAAGCTAAGGATTAATTATTTGGGCTGAAGCCCTTGTCTGCATTGTGTTTCATGCCCACGACCTAAAGGTCGTGGCAATTAATTTATTACCAATAATTGCTCATTTGCCACGTCCTTTAGGACGTGGAATAAGAACCCTGATATTAAAGGACTTTAGTCCAAATCAAAAACTCCAGGACAATGAATTATAAAGCGATTCAAACAAAATATATATTATTAGCTTGACGCTCATGCGACAAGTCGGGACAAGCTGTTCGGAATGACATATTGGATTGATGAATAAGAGGGGATAAGGCGGCGATTCGCCCAATGCGAATCGCCGCCTTATCCCCCAAAAGAAAATAAATAAATTGTCATTCCGAATGAAACGAAGTGGAATGAGGAATCTAAAAAGGATCAAAACATTTTTTGCATTACATTAAATAATAACGCAATATCCTTAGCGTTCCCTGCATTATCCTTATCATTTTTGTTAACGTCAGTCATAAATTTGATGACAACCGTTCGGTATTTAATGAATACCGTAAAGAATTTGATAAATACCGTTCAGTACTTGATGAATACCGTATTGTAATTGTTGATTACCGCATGGTATTTGATGACTACCGCATGGTTTTTAATGAATACGGTGAAGTAATTGATGAATACCGTATGGTATTTGTTGATTACCGTAATGTTTTTGTTGACTACCGTATTGTTTTTAATGAATACCATAAGGTAATTGATAACAACCGTATGGTATTTGATGATTACCGTACGGTATTTGATGAATTTGCTCTTGCAAAAAGGAAATATGGCAGAACACAAAATAAAAATAGCACCATACTTTGTAAGTATGATGCTATCGTTAACAAATGCGCCCGTTAAAAGAGCATATTAGTTCAGGAAAATTTAATTTACCCTTACGCTGACACTGGCTGTCCAAGCAGTTCTTAAGCCGTGAGTCAGCATTTGCCTGTTTTGGAAGTAATAAACCGTTCCTGAGGTTAAACCGGTAACAAGGAGTTTTTGAGTTCTGCTCGATTCGCAGGGAACCCATGTTTTATTGTCGGTACTCATTTGAAAATCATGAGGGCCGGGGCCTTCGCCAACCAGGTCAACAGTACCTGCAATCAATCCATTTTTAGCCGAACTCTTGCGTTTTCCGGCATTGCTCTCATCTTTCGAGTTCATACCCGCATCATGGATTATTTCAATCGCTAATGCAGGTGAAGCATCAGCCAAAATCTGGACATCGGCTTTCAATACGCGCAGATCAGCTTTAGCAGCGTTCCATACAGTGTTCCTGTCGGCTGTTGTTTTAGTAGGAGGCTTGGTTTTACAAGCGGTTTGAGTGGTTGTGAGCGTGCCAAGGTCAGTTGACAGGGTAGCCAGATGGGCTGCCGAAGCCGCGTAAACAGTGCTTGCAGCCATTGAATTGTGTATTGTTCCGGCATACTCAATAAATGCAGCAACTTTTCTGGGCATGTCGAGCGACACAATAACACGCTTAATTACAATCATAATAGGTTTCGCAATTGAAACCATAATGAACAATCTGATTAAATTTACTAAGGTTTTCATAGTTTTAGGTTTTTAGAATTAATAAATATTTTTTTTAATTATATCTTGCGATTTGCAAAACCCGTGCCATAAATTTAAATTTAATATTTTTTAAGATATTATTAACTTTGCGAAAGAATAAGAATTAGATTTGTAAGAACAATACACGAGTTAGAATCAAGCATTAAAATAATATAATTAACATACATTATTATGAAAAGAATATTTTTTTTGTCTTTTCCCCTTTTTGTTTCAATGGGTCTTTTCGCACAGACAAATGACCAAATATTTTTAAAATGGAAGCTAAGGCCAAATGAAGTATTAACCTATAAAACTTCAATGAATGAAATTATTGACACATCAAATTATATTCCCATGTATACTAACTTTGGAGATAAGGATTCAGTGGGAAGTAAGTTATTTGAAGAATTAGATAAAGAATCAAAAAAACTAACCTTGATTACAAAATTGACTGAACAAAAAAAAGACATTATTAATATTGAAATGACTGCGGTAAAAAAAGACAGCAGTCAAGATAAACCCAATGACAGTAATGATAGCATAAAAAACAAAATGCGGCAGGCAATTAAATCATTTACGGAGGGAGTACAATTAAGCGGTTCTGTAAATTAAAGTGGAATGGTTCAGAGTTTTTACGTGAACAATGAACAAAGGAATTTGATCTCATTATTTTTTGAACTACCGAATAAAAATATTAAAGTTGGCGATACTTGGGGTTTAGATGTCCATTTAATTTCATTGGATCAGCATTTTAAATGTGATACTTCATTCAGAAAAGACCAAGTGAAACTCATTGAAATTAAAAATCAAAAAAAGGATACTATTGCTGTAATAAAATATGATATTACTGAATACGTATCAGGCTTTATTAATATGCCATCTTTTTTTGGCGGAGGCAACAAATCGACAAAGACAATATCGAAAATTACATATGATGCAATTGCTGAGTTTTCGCTTGGCAAAGGAAGATGGATAAATTACTATGGAATAATGTCAATAAGTACAACTGGATTATTAAATATTAATACAAAAAAGAAATTTGCACTTATTACACAATAACGATTAGAGAAAACATGCCGGCCCCTAACGTATTGTATAAATGGTGGCAACATTGAACTGCTGACCAATAAATAATACACTCCCGCTATACGGTTTGCAACTTAATCAGTCAACATTCAGCATTTTTTCCAATCTTCATAAATTAATTGTAATTCATCAGGTCTTTGTATCTTTGCCTTACTTTATTTATACTATTTAAACATTTATTTTAATCTTGTATTTTTACCCTAACCCCGTCCCTTCCCCTACTAGTAGGGGAAGGGAGTGAGGGATGGGGTAAAAAATAAAACTGTCTTATAAATCTAAATGGTATTAAATGTTTAACAAAATAATCTGTTGCTAAAAGCTAAGGAAACAGTCAGCATCAACTAATATATCATACCTTATTATAATTAAATTTTAAACGAAATGGTAAAACCGGAAACCACTGAACATATAAAAGTAGGGATAACACAGGGAGATATTAACGGCATAGGTTACGAAATAATTATTAAAACCCTTGCCAACCCGCGTATCCTGGAAATATGCACCCCCATAGTGTATGGCTCATCAAAGGTTGCATCCTACCACAGGAAAACACTGGATGTTCCCGAATTTAACCTTAACCTTGTAAGGGGCGCAGAAAATGCAGTAAATAAAAGGGCAAACATTATTAACGTGTTCGATAAAGAGGTTAAGATTGACATGGGTACCTCAACTGAGATTGCCGGACAATTGTCTCTGTTAGCGCTTGATGCAGCCGTGAACGACCTTAAACATAACCGTATTGATGTGCTGGTTACTGCGCCTATAAATAAAAAGAATATACAATCGTCGGGTTTCAATTTCCCGGGACATACTGAATATCTTGCTACGAAATTTGAAGCAAAAGACCACATGATGCTTATGGTTAGTGAAAATCTCAGGGTTGGAGTTGTTACAGGTCATGTTCCTATTAAGGATGTACCTGCATTAATTACACAAGATCTGATTCTAAGAAAGCTAAGGATACTCAACGAATCAATGAATAAAGACTTCAGTATCCGCAGGCCACGTATTGCTGTTCTGGGGCTTAATCCTCATGCAGGCGATAACGGGGTAGTGGGAATGGAAGAACAAAATATTATTATCCCTGCTATTAATAAAGCAAAAGAAGAAGGCATTTTCGCATTCGGTCCCTTTGCTGCTGATGGATTTTTCGGTTCATCATCGTTTGCTCATTTCGATGCAGTGCTTGCCATGTACCACGATCAGGGTTTGGCTCCATTCAAAACGCTTTCGTTTGGAGCAGGCGTTAATTTCACTGCCGGACTTTCCATTATACGCACCTCTCCCGCACACGGCACAGCTTACGAACTTGCAGGCAAGAATGAATCATCGGCAGATTCTTTCAGGGAAGCGCTTTACCTTGCCATTGATATTTTCCGAAACAGGAAAATGCATACCAAACTTACCGCAAACCCGCTGAAGATCTCGGTTCAGGAGGAGGAACGCCCGGGAAGTGAGCCTAAATTAATTTTATAAGCAGGAATGACTAGCGTTTCGGGATACACTATCAACGACATTGCAAAGATCATTAAGGGTGAATTTATTTCTTCTCCCCAGCCCGATATGCCTGTAAAGCAACTGGTAATTGACAGCAGAAAGCTTATCACACCTGAGAATTCTGTTTTCTTCGCTTTGATTACAAAACGTAACAATGGGCATAAATACATTGAAGAACTTTATGAAAAAGGAGTAAGGAATTTTGTTATTTCCGAACTTCAGGCTAATGCTGAACAACTTAAAGAAGCTAATTTCATTAAAGTCAAAAATACGCTAACTGCTTTACAAGCGCTTGGCGCATTCCACAGAAAAAAGTTTAACATTCCCGTTATCGGTATAACAGGAAGTAATGGTAAAACTATTGTGAAGGAATGGTTGTTCCAGTTGATGTGCGACGATAAGAAGATTGTCCGCAGCCCCAAAAGCTATAACTCACAGATAGGGGTTCCTCTTTCTGTATGGCAACTGGAACCCGACTATCAGCTTGCTATTTTTGAAGCAGGTATTTCCGAGACCGATGAAATGGACAAACTGCAAGCCATTATTCAACCGACCATTGGTATCTTCACGAATATCGGGCAGGCGCATAATGAGAACTTTATTCATACCAAGCAGAAAATTGCTGAGAAGCTGAAACTTTTTACCAAGGTTAAAACACTTATTTATTGTGCAGACCATCTCGAAATTAAAGAACGACTGCTGCAAACGGAGAACCTGAAAAACATTAATACTTTCACGTGGAGCTATAAATCGAAGGCCGATCTTGTTATAAAAAAGGTCACACGGCAAAATCATCACACCATGATCGAAGCCATTTATAAGGATCAGAAGCTGGAGGTCGCCATTCCTTTTACCGACGAGGCATCTATTGAGAATGCACTTCACTGCTGGGCTTCAATGTTGTTTTTCGGTTACGACAACGATTACATCGCCCGCAGAATGATGAACCTTTCATCAGTAGCATTGAGATTAGAATTGAAAGAAGGCATCAACAATTGCTCAATTATAAACGACAGTTATAATTCGGATATTAATTCTCTGAGTATAGCCATTGATTTTCTCAACCAGCAAAAGCAACATAGGAAGAAGACAGTTATCCTTTCAGACATATTACAGAGCGGCCGTGACGAGGATGATCTTTATGGTGAAGTAGCAGCCCTGCTTTCAGAAAAAAAGATAGACAGGTTAATTGGTATCGGTAAAGCTATAGGCCGGCAAAAAGATAAATTTCTCATTGAGAAAATCTTTTATAATTCAACCGCTGATTTCGTTAAGGACTTTCCTTTTTCCGAATTCCATGATGAAACAATTCTTCTGAAAGGAGCACGTATCTTCAAGTTCGAGAAGATAGGAAAAGCATTACAGCAAAAGGCACATGAAACGGTTCTGGAAATTAACCTGAACAGCCTTGTTCATAATCTTAATTATTATCGCAGCCTGCTTAAGTCTGAAACCAAAGTGATGGCAATGGTAAAAGCCTTTTCTTATGGTAGCGGCAGTTACGAAATCGCCAATATTTTTCAGTATCACCAGGTGGATTATTTATCTGTAGCTTATGCTGACGAAGGCATTGAGCTTCGCAAAGCAGGAATAACCATGCCTATAATGGTGATGAATCCTGAAGAACAAAGTTTTGATGCCATGCTTAAATACAATCTTGAGGCTGAGATATACAGTTTCAGGATACTTGGATTCTATGAAGAAGCTCTTTTAAGAAACTTTAAGGATAGCGATAAAAAAGGACAGGTACACATTAAGCTAGATACTGGAATGCATCGACTTGGATTTGAGAAAGCCGATATTCCCGAACTGGCAGAGCGCTTAAAGAACAATCCTAATCTCACCGTTATTTCAGTTTTCTCGCATCTTGCAGCCAGCGAAGATGCAGAACAGGACAATTTTACAAGGGGACAGGTTAATGCTTTAAAAGAAATGAGTGACATAATCCAAAAGCAATTGGGTTATCCTGTAATGCGGCATATATTAAATTCTGCAGGTATTACCCGTTTCCGCGATGCTCAGTTTGAAATGGTAAGGATTGGTATAGGCTTGTATGGCGTTGCCACGAATGAACAGGAACAATCTCTTCTTGAAAATGTAAGTACACTTAAAACCGTCATCTCACAAATTAAAAATATACCTAAAGGGGAAAGCATAGGTTACGGAAGAAAATGGGTAGCACCAAGAAATACCCGGATTGCAACTGTTCCTATTGGTTATGCCGACGGGCTTAGTCGTAAACTGGGCAATGGTAAAGGGAAGCTATTTATTAACGGACATCACGCAAATATTATCGGCAATGTATGTATGGATATGTGCATGTTGGATATTACTGATATCCCCGCTAATGAAGGTGATGATGTGATAGTATTCGGGAACGAGATACCTATTTCTCAGTTCGCTGCCGATATGGAAACCATTCCTTATGAAGTGTTGACAAGTGTATCGCACAGGGTGAAAAGAGTATATTATCAGGAATAAAAAGCCCCGAACCTTTTGGTTCAGGGCTAAATAAAGAGAGTAGCTATTATAAGTTAAAGTCTACTGTATCAATGTTAATTCGTTTATAAGATTTTTTGCTCCGGCATATTTATCAATCATAAATAGCACATAACGTATATCTACGACTATAGTCCTTTGCAATTCTGGTTCGTAATCAATATCGCCGCTCATAGCTTCCCAGTTACCATCGAAAGCAAGTCCAATAAGTTGCCCATCACCGTTTATTACAGGGCTTCCTGAGTTACCGCCAGAAATATCGAGATTGGCAATAAAACAAACATCCATTTTACCATTTGCACCAACGTATCTTCCGAAATCTTTAGCTTTCCATAATTCTTTTAGTTTTTTAGGAACAATAAATTCATCATTTGTTGAGTCTTCTTTTTCCATAACGCCGTCAAGCGTAGTAAAATAGTCGTAGTGAACTGCATCAGCTGGATAATAATCACAAACTTTGCCATAACTCATACGCATGGTAGAATTAGCATTCGGATAATACTTCTTATTGGCATTCATTTCTCTTAAACCGGCAACATATAAACGGTCACCCTTCTCTATTTTTTCATCCACATCCCTTAATGAACCAAAAATATTCATATAGGCTTTTATCATTGATTTCATAGTTTGAAACACAAGATCCTTATCCAGTACTTTAAGAGTAGGCTTTGCAAGAAAAGCATATAACTTGGTTGAATCAACAAAAATAGATTTGCTGAAAACGGCATCGGCAAATTTATTGAAATCGCTGTTGTATTTTTTAATAACAACATCGGTAAAGATAGTAGGGTATTGATCTTTCGGTACATCAACAAAATACATTTTCAGCATTTCAGCAAATAATTTCTTATCGCAGGGCTGATAATAATCCTTGAAAAAATCTTTTGCCTTTTCTTTAAATTCAGCAGCGCTTGATTTAATTACATCTTCTTTCCCATCCGGGCTTTTTAAATTTCCATAAAGATCATAAGCACCATAAGCAAAATAAATAATTTCGGGACCTTGGAATGCTGCTTCTTCCAGGTATTTCATTGAAACGTTATAATTTTTCTTCTGATTATATCCATCCGCAATATCGCTTAATGCTGTTCCATATTTTTCTTTACGCGTTACATCAGCATTCACCCATTTGGTAAACTCTGCTTCTTGTTCCTGCTTCCTTTCATAAACATTAAGACGTTTCAACCCTTTGGTCTGTCCAATAAAGTATTTCCAGTAATTGCTTGACTCGGCATATTTAGCCGAATATTCAAGTTTAATTTTTGGATTGGAATCCATAAAACTCTTCATAATAGAAAGCTTTTCATCCCTTATCTTTACAGTATATGGGTTTGATTGGTCAATTGCGAGCTTCACACCATAGGAAGTAAGGAAACGATCGGTACGACCTGGATAACCCCATACCATTGCAAAATCATCTTTCTTCACGCCTTTTAATGAAATAGGCAGAGAGTATTTTGGCTTAAGCGGGATATTCTTTTCATTGTATTCAGCAGGTGAGCCATCGGGAGCTGTATAGATCCTGAAAATGGAAAAGTCACCTGTATGACGCGGCCACATCCAGTTATCAGTATCACCACCATATTTCCCAACTGATGAAGGAGGGGCACCAACAAGGCGTACATCTTTGTATGTCTGGTAAACAAAAAGGTAATATTCGTTCCCTTCAAAAAAGCTTTTTACCGACGCATCAAACTTTCCTTTTTCAGATGCTTCTTTTTCAATTTTCGAAGTAGCTTCATCTATTTTTGATTTACGTGTAGATTCATCCATATCATCCTTCACATTGGCAAGAACTTTAGCGGTAACATCATCCATGCGGATAAGGAAAGATGCCGATAAATCCTTGTTGGATAATTCTTCTTTTTTGTTCATTGCCCAAAAACCATTGGCAAGGTAATCATGTTCAACAGTACTATGTGCCTGTATGGATTCATACCCGCAATGATGATTTGTAAATAAAAGTCCTTCATTTGAAACGACTTCAGCTGTACAGAAAAATCCCAAGGACACAACTGCATCTTTGAGACTAGAATGGTTTACGCTATATAATTCTTCGGCGGTCAGGTGCAATCCCATCTTCTGCATATCAACATAATTCAGACGGTCAATGAACATAGGCAACCACATCCCTTCATCAGGCACCGTAGCATGACTTCTAAAACTAATAGTCACGATAGTAATCAATACATAAAAAAACTTTTTCATAGAGTAAATAATTATTTATTAAACATTCGGAATATTATGAATTAAATGGAGCAAATATATCAGTTTCTTTGGATTTAAGTAATTCGAAAATTAAAAATTAGGTTAAATGGAGTTTTTAATCTATGAAAGCTTTTCGGTTAGAAGGCGAATTTCACGGGCAGGAGATTTTCCTTCATAAAGAATATTATAAACGGCCTCCGTTATAGGCATATAAACATTGTGCTTTTTATTTATCGACCAGATACATTTTGTTGCATAATATCCTTCGGCAATCATTTTCATTTCCAGTTGCGCAAATTTAACAGAGTAACCCTTGCCTATCATATTGCCAAAAGTACGGTTACGACTGAATTGCGAATAAGCCGTTACCATAAGGTCGCCAAGGTAAACAGAGCTTTTAATATCCCGGTCTATCGGATGCACTGCATCAACAAAGCGTTTAATTTCCTGTATGGCATTAGAAATAAGTACTGCCTGGAAATTATCGCCATAGCCGAGTCCAATGCAAATGCCGTTTGCAATGGCAATAACATTCTTGAGTACAGAAGAATATTCGGTTCCGAAAATATCATCAGAGATTGATGTTTTCACGTACCGGCAGTTAAACAATTTTGCAACCTCTTCAGCCCTTGCAGTATTTTGCGAGGCAAGCGTTAAGTATGTAAGCTTCTCAAGTGCAATTTCTTCGGCATGTGAAGGTCCGCTAACCACAACAAAGTCCTGGAAAGAAACGTTATATTCACTATTGAAGAAATCGGCAATGATATTGTTATGCTCGGGAACGATACCCTTAATAGCAGAAATAATAGTCTTCCCTTTGAATTCATCTGGATTTATTTCCTTAAGCGGGCTATAAAGAAATGCCGAGGGAATAGCAAAGATAAGGTAATCCGAACGTTTTATTATCTCCGTAATATCTTTGCTGAGAAATAATTTTTCAGGTGGAAGTTCTACAGAACTTAGATACACCTGGTTATGATGAAAGTTTTTGATATTATCAATTATCTCATCTTCCCTTACCCACCAATTAATATGATCAAGGTTATTGAATAATATTTTTACTATAGCAGTTCCCCAGCTACCGCTTCCAACCACGCCAACTCTCAACTTATCGCTCATACATCTTTGTAATTATAATTCAACTTCAATCCTGCAAAACTATTATTATACAATACTTGGGTGATTTTTTAAAGTATGGGACTAAAGTCCCTGATATTAGCGGGATTTATCAGTAACCCCAGACTTAAGTCTGGGGTTATGCAAACAGCCTTTAAATATGGGGCTTTAGCCCTGATTGGTATCATCTTTTTAAATAAATTACCGAACTATTGATTATATAAAACTTATTTTGATGTTTAGATTGCTTCAACTTCCTATGTCAGTTTCGCAATGACGTCATTGCGAGGAGGAACGACGAAGCAATCTAAAAACCTTATAATTCTTATCTTAAAATTATTTCAATCCCAATACATCCACGCCTTGTTTAAATACCACGTCAACAGGAATATTTGCTGTTTTAAGCTGGTCGAGACATTTCTGCAATTCGGGTTTAACGGTTCCGTATGTTTTAAGGAATTTCAAAGCGCCGTCATAATCGCCATCGCCCTGGAACACTAAAATCTTTCCAGCCCATTTGCTTACGGCTTCTTTCATCTTCGCAAAATCAACTTTATACTTTCCATTCTCAAATTTGAATGCGCCCAGTTCTTCAAAATAATTAAAGCACATCATGTTTGCTTTTCCGTGAGCTTCGGCTGCTCCGAAACGAACCGAACGTATAAGCCCGGCCATGAATGTTACATAATGGTCATCAAGGGTGGCCTCGGTTACGAGCTTTTTGTCAATTAATTTTGAAATAAGGAATAAGCCAAGTACATCGGCTTTGGCTTCTTCAAATGCCGAGAACGTTTCTTTTAATGCAGTCCTTGCAGGGCCCTTGCCATTGATAGTGTTCTTAACACCTAATCCATGGGCAACTTCATGAAACATCACATCATCAAAAAAGGCATCGAATTTAATATTGGCAAACTGCGTGGAATCAATGAGCAATTTTGCAATAGGCATCAGTATGTTATCGAATTTTGCACGCATAGCATTCTTCAGTTGAAGCCTTCTTGAACCTTTTTTCAACTGTACATTTTCATCATTCGGAAGGTTGATGGCAATGGTTTTCCCTCCGCAGTTGGCATTGCCTGCATAATAAATAATATCATACACGCCAAGGTCGGAATTGGAACCCGGTTTTTCTTTCCTGTATTTATCATCAACAGGAAGATTGCTTTGTAATTCGGGAAGCATGGCAAGATACTTATCCAGTTTCTTGCTCCACACTTTATCTTTTACCAGCAGGGTGGCTTCTTCGGCAGCCCTGTATTCATAAAGTCCGTCTTCGTAGTTTTCTATTGATCCGACAACAAAATCAATGGTGTTGTTCTTCATATCCATCCATGCGCAATCGCTGTCGAAATAATTATCGTCGAGCAGGGCTTTGGCGCGGAGTTTTAAATAATTCTTCAGTCCGGCATCTTCGGCTAATTCGGCAGCCTTATTCAGCAGTTCAGCAGCTTTTGTTATTTTATCCTTGTATGCTTCATGATACCAAACTACCTGTAGTTTCTTGTCCTTTCCTCTCCTGATAAGGGTATACTGGCTGGCTTTATCTTTACCATTGAATTTTTCAAATTCTTCTTTGGTCATATCCTTTGGATAGAAATTAGCGCCCAGTGGTTTCTCTCCTATACCTGCAACGAAAGGTTTGTTGTTGTTGAGCCTTTCCCATGGTCCATAATTGATCTCGACAAACTGCTTTGTTGCTTCATCCTTTATGCCTGCAAGCAGGGAATCCTTGTTACCATAAGTTTGCATCCAGAAAATGTCGTCCATCAGTTTGGCTACATCAATCAGAATGGGTATCATTTTCTTTTCTTTTTCCGTTAGTTTGCTAAGGTCGGTTTTCAGTTCAACGGTGGCAAACTCCTCGAGTTTCTTTTGCATGGCCGAAGTATCTTTTTTAGTTGAATCGGTGCTGTTTACTTTTTTCCCTTTGCCTCCGCATGAGGAGAGGGAAATACAAAATGCTGCTATCAGCATCAGGGTAAGGGTATTTTTTATCATAGCTGTTGGTTTTGTGGTTTTACACGACGAAAGTATAGAAAATATTTTGAATGAGTTATTAGCTCAATTGTTTAAAGTTTGTAAGAAAATAATATCCGGATATTTTAAACACAGAGGGCACAGAGTTCGCCATGGCGAAGCTCAGTGTACACAGAGAAAAGGTAAACTGATACGGTCACTTGCTAACCATTCTCTTTGTCATTCATAGTCATTTACTTCGTGTCATTCGTAGTCATTACGCTGAGTTTATCCCGTAATTAGCGGGACTGTCATTCATGGTCATTACAATTGCATAATAAATGACCTAATGACGCTGCGTATGCAGCAAATGACCATCTAATGACTGTTGGGGACACTGCGTAGCAGCAAATGACAATTCTTCACTGCCTCCTGCCTACTTTTTCTCAATTCGTTTGTTCAAATGTTCTATTGTTCACTTGTTCTTCACTTACGGATTTCAATTTTGCCACAAAGGCACTAAGGCGCAAAGGTTCACAAAGTAACTGCTTACTTCTCCACTCCCCGTTTCACCCATTCACCCTTTCAATTATAAATTTACCGTTCACTGATTACTTGTTGACTGCCTCCTGCCACTGCCTTTTTTTCCAGTCTCCAGTCTTCAAACCCCAGTCTCCAATTAATTCCCTTTTGCTGACTGCATACTGCCAATTGCTTACTTCTTTTAGTTCATTTGTTCAAGTCATGTTTCCCCACTGCCAGGCGTGCGCAAACGTTGTATTTGCCATATTTTTTATTTGTCCCATAGGGACATGATGTTGGTAAAGTTCCTGCTTTATATAAATGTTCCGCTCCTACGGAGCGGGATGTTTTATTTATGTATTGCTTTTTACCAATATCCGACTCCTACGGAGTCTTTATTATTTTTATTGCGTTTTCTTCTCCTTCATCTATTGCCGCTATTACCATACCTTCTTCCCACAGGCAGCCGAGCGCGAACAGAAGTAGTTGTTCTGATAATTATTTCTCAATCGCTGCTAATACTCTGTCCTCTTGTATTAAAACATCTCTCATTAGTAGATTGTGAGGAAACTGTTTATGTTTAGAGGCTTTAAAACAATTCAATATATTTATAAGAGAAGATGCAGTAATTAGAGATAAATTTAATTCATAGTCAAGACCACAATCTTTTACAAATTCGTCAGAAAATTCCGGTGCAATTAATAAAGATTTAATTACTTTATAATTATTTAATTTTAGTAAGTCTGAATATGCTTTTAATTGTCTGGAAACTGAACTAAATTTGTTGTAACCTTTATCTTTAATTGTTTTACACTCTGTTAATATTAATTCATTGTTACCAAGATTAATAATAATATCTGTTTTATCTTTAGAAGTATTTAATTGTTTTCGCAATGCTTCATCAACATTAAACCCCAACTTTGTAAAAATAGTTTTTGTTAATTCTTCAAATTTAATTCCTAATTCACTTTCTTTGATTATAATTCCACTTTCTTTAAGAGCAGCTAAATTGCGAAATCCAATGTTTTCATAATTTTCAAGATAAAGATTTGCAGAATCTTTATAAGAATTTAGAATATTAAGAATTAAGTCACCTCTTATACTAATTGCTTTTAATTTACAGAATTCTTCAAGTTCGGTTTCTGAAATTATTTCAAGAACATCTCGTGGTTTAATGTTGAATGCTAGTAAGAAATCGCTTTTCAATACATTTTCTTCCTGAAATTCAAATTCATTTTTTAATTGTTGATTAAGATTTGTTAGTAATTCTCCTAGATCTCTTAATAATTTTTCATAGCCATCAACGGAAATACTGACTTTTTCATCATTCTCAATTTCTTCAAAATATTTAATTAGATTAATGATTTTCTCTTCAATAGTAGCACCTTTCAATGAAGGAGAAATTTTTAACTCTTTATCGCAAAAATCATTTATAAATTGCTTTTTCTCAGTCACATTAGAACCCTCTTTGTAAATATCATTTATTAAAATATCTGTAAAAGAAATCCCTGTATTTATTATAGTTTTAATTTTTTGCTCAATTGGAGCATGCCAATCAATATTATGTTTCTTGCAAATTATATTTATTTGAGGTTCTTTGAATAGTCGAAGAACTCGTCTGAAAAATTTGTCACCAACTTGTTTGCCCCTCGCCTTTCTTAATATTCTAACTATTTCATCAGCTACATAAATTGTATTTGTTTTTTTTGAATTAAAAATTATTCCTGCTAATTTTAATTCATTTATTACAGTATCAATCTCAATTTTTCTAACAGGGATAATTTGATGATTTATAAGATTTACTTCTTCTTGTGATAGTCCAAGTTGTTTTGAAAGGGTTTGAAGAATAGCTTGTTCTTCATAAGTTATCTTATTGTCTTGGTTATTATTCTCATAATTATGATAGGCGGTATTTAAACAAGCATTATAAATTTTATAATCATTTTTTCTTCGCTCATCTATTTCAGATTTTTCATTTTCAATAGCTTCTGAAAATAATTTAAGTTTCTTATCAAATTCAAGAAGTTCATTTTCGTAAAGCCGGGCAAACCAATCCTGCTTTAATATGCAGTGCCCATCTTTGGAAATAATTCCAGTTAATATATTAAGTTGTGATGTGCAATTTGCAAATTCTGATTTAATATAGTCTGCAAATTCTTCCTCAATAAGATTAAAAACTTTAACTACATTTATGTTGTCTATATTTTTTAAATCCCTACTACTTGTATAGCTTAATATTTTATCAACTTCCGCGGGATTTTTTGGATGGTTTGCAAGTATACCATCAATAATTTTGAGAAAAGAGTTTTTCTCAAAAGAGTTTAAATGTTCAAGGATTGCTTCTAATTTCATAATAGTATCATTTATTTTGTTAATTATTTATTTAGTAAATTCCCCTGTTCGCGCTCATCCCCTCCTCGTGCAAAAACAAAAGTATAACAAAATTCTCAAAACCCCCATTCAATTATTGAAAATATATTATTGAACCAGCTATTTATGCCGATATATCAATAAGGAGAAGGCTGACTTTCCTTTCCCCCGCGTTTCTCATAACACTTGCGCCAACTCTTGTAAGACTTGCACAAACTCTTATAACACATCTCTCTTGTGTTACAACACATCTCTCTTGTGTTATAACACATCTCTCTTGTGTTACAACACATCTCTCTTGTGTTACAACACATCTCTCTTGTGTTACAACACATCTCTCTTGTGTTACAACACATCTCTCTTGTGTTACAACACATCTCTCTTGTGTTACAACACATCTCTCTTGTGTTACAACACATCTCTCTTGTGTTACAACACATCTCTCTTGTGTTACAACACATCTCTCTTGTGTTACAACACATCTCGCTAATTTCATATAAAATACCCGAAAAGCAAAGAGTGCCCGGAGCTATTTGCCCCGAAGCACTCTCAATTTACCTGTTTAACAGGCAAAACGTACCGGATTTCCGCGAATTTACTACTGAATGCCTATATAAATCCAGCCATCCCATATATAAGGATCGGGAGAGGTGATGGTTCTGAAATATTTTTTACTTTTACCTGTAACTTTCTGTTTATTGCTTTCGTCCTATACACGAAAACGCGCAAAACTTTTTCCAACATAATGACAACAGAAGAATACAACCAGTGTGTTGACGACTTCTCCGACGGGGTGTACCGCTTTGTGCTGCACAACATCCGCGATGAGGATAAGGCTAAGGATATAGTGCAGGATTCCTTTATAAAGATGTGGGAAAAAGCCGGTGATATTGAGTACAAAAAGGGGCGTTCTTATCTGTTCACCACGGCTTATCACACCATGATAGATGCGATAAGAAGGGAAAAGAAGTTCAGCAGTTTTGAAGAGGTTGAATATACGCATCCGTCAGAGAGTAAAGAGTACTTAGGACTGAAAGAAATACTGAGAGAAGCGGTGAATAAATTACCCGAAATTCAGCGTTCGGTGGTACTGCTGAGGGATTATGAAGGTTATTCGTACGAAGAAATAGGGGAGATAACAGGATTGAATGAACCGCAGGTGAAAGTGTATATATACAGGGCAAGGGTGTTTTTGAAAGAATATATAGGAAGTTTGGAAAATGTGATGTAAAAAACTAAAATGATATTAAGATATTAGTCGATATTAAGTAATGACAATGAATGACGATGCGCAGCATCAAATGACAATAAATGACAGCGTAGCGTAATGACTATGAATATCAACAGGAATAATTACGAGATATGGTTCCTCGATTACTACGAGGGGCGGCTTAGCCGGGAGCAGGTGGCAGCGCTCATGGCATTCCTGGAGCTTCATTACGACCTGAAAGAAGAGTTTGATAATTTCGAAAATATATCCCTTCCCCCCGCAAAAGATATAGTATTTGATGCCAAGGACAGTTTGAAAAAAATACCTGTTATTACGGTTGGCGGTATCAATGAAAAGAATTATGAGGAATTCTTTATAGGCGAAATGGAAGGCGACCTTTCAAAAGAGCAGTCGGAACAGCTTGTTACTTTTCTTAAAAAAAATCCTTCGTTAAAAAAGGAATATGATCTGTTTGGCAAGACAAAGATAGCTCCTGATGAAACTATAAAATTCAATGCAAAGCAAAGCCTGAAAAAGAACATTATTACTCCTGTTGGCAGTATTGATGAAAAGAATTATGAAGAATTCTTAATAGGTGAAATGGAAGGCGATCTTTCAAAAGCACAGTCAGAGCAGCTTGCTGTATTTCTTACAAAGAATCCTCATCTGCAAAAAGAATTCGACCTTTTTAACAAAACGAAGATAGTTCCTGATAAAGCTATTATATTCGATTCAAAGCAAAGCCTGAAAAGAGGTGTTATTACTCCGGTGGGAATCATTGATGAGAAAAATTATGCAGGATATTTTATTGCTGCTATGAAAGGCGAGCTTGAATTATCAAAACTTTCCGATTTAAAAGAATTCCTGAACAAAAATCCGCAACTACATAAAGAGTTTAGTTTATTCGGGCAGACAAAGCTCAGCATTGATACTGCAATTGCCTTCAACAAGAAGCAGCAGACGAAAAAGGAAGAACCTGTAAGGATATATAATTTGAAGAGATTGTATTATCCTGTATCCATTGCTGCTTCAATATTGCTTTTGGTTGGTTTTTATTTCCTGTTCAATAAAACAGAGGTAAATAAGGTATACACTGCCGACAGGAATGATATTCATTTTTCACGTACCGTTCATAATAATAGTAAGCCTGTAAAAATTGAGCCATCGAATATTCAGAACACTTATGCAAATAATTTAATTAAAGAAACACACAATACTGTAAAGGAAAAAACAACTGAATTCAGGGATTTTCAATATGCTTCTTTAATAAAACCAAATGCAATTACAGACGACTATCTGTCAACACAATTAGCACCTGAAGATATAGATGGTTACAATGCTACAATAGCAGCTTTGCAAAGAAGGGCAGCAAGGAAAAGCGAAACAGAAAAAACGAAAGAAGACAAACCCCTTTCGCTTAAAGAATTTGCCATGCTAAGCGCTAAGAAATCACTTACTCCAAAAGATAAAAGAAATAAAGTAACTCCTAAAGACAAACTGTCATTTTGGGATCTTGCCAATGCCGGAGTAAATAAATTTGACAAGCTCACAGGCTCTAAGGCATCTATTGACCATAGGGATAATAACAATTACACTTTTGCACTTGGAAATAATATTGAATTTTCAAGAAGTTCCGGCAAATAAATTTCAAATACCCGAAATAATTTACATGTATTTATTTCAGGACTAAAGTCCTTTATTTATGATATTAGAATAACCCCAGACTTAAGTCTGGGGTTATTGATACAACATCAATATCAGGCTTTAGCACTGACTTGAGAATTATCAATTAAATCATTTTCAATTTTATTTTTCGTTTGCTGTAACAAATGAAAATGTTCAGGCGTCTTATGATTGAAACAACGGAATAATTAAAAGAAAACAATTTAATAACAATAAAAAAACAAGTATATGAAAACAACGATGTATTTTAGGAATATGATAATTGCAACAGGGTTTGCAATGCTGATAGGGGGAATATCTGTCACCGCCCAGAATGATAACACAAAAATGGTATTGCCGGAATTTAATGCTATTGTTGTTAGTACTAATGGCGACATTAAACTGAACCAGGGAACTGAAAATTCAGTAAGTGTAAAAACCGGGAATATACAGGATGCTGTTTCTGCAGAAGTAAAAGACAATGTGCTTTTCCTGAGAAAAGGAAATGATGATATCACTGTCAATTTCACTAAACTCAATAAACTTACTTTGCAATCGACTTGCGATGTGAAAAGTATTAACCAGATCAGTTCAGATAAATTGGAAGTCTTTATTCTAGGCACTTCCGATATTAATCTTGATATAAATGTGAAAGAATTATATACTACAATAGAAGGGGCAGGTGTTGCAAACTATACTGGAACTGCAGAATCACACACTTTGCAAATTAAAGGATATGGCGACCTGCATGCTCCTGGACTTAATACTACTTCAACTAATATAGAAATAAGTGGAGCCGGAGATGCTTGGGTTAATGCCACTCAAGACTTGAAAGGAGTGATAAATGGAAGCGGTGATATAACGTATGTAAGTGAACCCGCAAATAAGGACATTAAAGTGAATGGTGTCGGAAGTTATGGATTAAAAGGGCATAAAGAAGAAAAAAGTTATCCAGTAGACACTACTAAATTTAAAATTGCAGACAAAACAATATGGATATTTAGCAGCGATGGAAATAAACATGATTCATTGAAAAAGAAGAATAAATTCAATATATATTGGGCTGGTTTCGGTCTGGGAATCAATGGCTATCTGAATGCAAACAACGGGACAACTGTTTCTAAAGGATTTGATCTTGATTATGCTAAATCCATTGATGTTACATGTAATTTCTTGGAACAGAAGATCCCTTTATGGAAAAGGCATATAAACATTGTAACAGGGATGGGGTTTGATTTAAATAATTACAGGTTGAAAAATAATTACACTTTTCAAAAGGATTCAAATCATATAGCTGCTGTTTATGATTCTGCAGTTACTTTTAAGAAAAACAAACTTATGCTGGCATATCTTGATGTGCCTTTATTACTTCAATTCGATACTGACCCCATTGGCAGAAAACACAGGACCATACATTTATCAGCCGGTGTAGTTGGAGGGTGGAGAATAGGTGCTCATACAAAGCAGGTATACGAAATAAGTGGCACTAACTATACCCCCAAAGTGCATGATGATTTTGATTTGAATCCATTTAAATGCAGCGCTATGGTTCGCATTGGTTATGGCAATCTTGACCTGTATGCTTCATATGCTTTGACAAGTATGTTTCAAAAAAATGAAGGGCCTCAGCTTTATCCTTTTTCAGTTGGGATAACCATATTAGGACTTTAGTACCCCCATATATATTTCCCCGATTTATCTGGTGCCATTCTCATGAATGGCACCTTTTTTATTTTTTCAAATAATTATTGATTTAGTTTTTTTTATAATTTAGCACACCTAAAAAGCAAATAATCAATTTAACACTATATGTCAGGTCACAATAAATGGTCCACCATTAAAAGGAAAAAAGGCGCCATAGATGCCAAACGTTCAAAAGCGTTTTCAAGAATCATCAAAGAAATGACTGTTGCCGTTAAGGAAGGTGGCCCAGATCCTGATAGTAACCCTCGTCTGCGATTAGCAATAGCTAATGCAAAAGGTGTTAATATGCCCAAGGAAAATATCACAAGAGCTATTAGCAAAGCTTCTGACAAAGATTCTGCAGCTCTTATGGAAGTGACTTACGAGGGGTATGCCCCCGGAGGTGTAGCGCTGTTTATTGAAGCAACAACTGATAATATTCAAAGAACTGTATCCAATGTCCGTTCAATATTTAATAAATACAATGGCAGCTTAGGAACAAATGGTTCGCTGAGTTTTATTTTCGACCGGAAAGGAATTTTTACTTTACCTCAGGGTAATCTGGTGGAAGATGATTTTGTAATGGAGATCATCGATGCAGGAGCAGAGGACGTTGTTCTTGAAGATGGCTTTTTCACTATTACCACTGCATTGGAAAATTTTGGTTCTATGATTAAGAAACTGGAACAAATGAAAGTTGAACCTGAAAGCGCAGAATTGCAGCGTATTCCTAAAACCACAACAAAGCTGGATAAGGAAGCTTCTCAGAAGATATTAAAAATAGTTGATTTTTTTGAAGAAGATGATGACGTTACAAATGTTTTCCATAATCTTGAACTCACCGATGAATTGATGGATGAAATGAACAAGTAACCTTAACTATTCACTGAAAGGACAAAGCCGGATAAATTAATGAATTTATCCGGCTTTGTATTTGATATGTTGTAGGATATAAAATTATTAGTTTTTCCCTGTTACAATTTCTAAAGTATCCAGAGCAATAACAAGTTCTTCGTTTGTTGAAACTGACATAACCTTTACCTTAGAGCTTGGTTTAGTCAGTATCTCATCTTTACCTCTTAGTCCGTGATTTTTGTCAAAATCAAAATCAATACCCATGAATTCCATCTCTTTGCAAACGCCCGCCCTGACTTCGAAATCATTTTCTCCAACACCTCCGGTAAAAATAATAATGTCAACTCCGCCCATAGCTGCTGCATAAGAGCCAACATATTTTTTAACTCTATAAACATACATATTCAAAGCCAACTGGGCTTTTTTATTGCCTTCACTTGCCGCTTTCTCAATATCTCTCATATCTGAAGAAACACCGCTAATACCAACCATCCCACTAACTCTGTTAATGAAATTATTGGCCTTTTTTGTATCCATGTTTTCCTTTTCCATCAGGTAAAGCATAGCTCCTAAATCTAGGTCACCACATCGTGTTCCCATTATCAATCCTTCAACCGGAGTCAATCCCATTGATGTATCAAAAGATTTTCCATACTTAATAGCGGCAATTGATGCCCCATTGCCCAAATGACAGGTAATAATTTTTTGTTCTTCGTATTTTACTTTTAAGAATGTACATGCTTTTTGAGAAACATATCTATGGCTAGTACCGTGAAATCCATATCTCCTGACTTTATGTTTATCATACATTTCATAAGGGAGAGCATACATATAAACATAATCGGGCATAGTTGAATGGAAAGCTGTGTCAAAAATTCCACATTGAGGTACAATAGGAAGGAGTTTTTGCATAGCATATATACCTTTTAGATTGGCCGGATTATGCAGTGGTGCAAGGTCAACACATTCTTCCATCTTGTCAATAATTTCTTGTGTTATCAAAACACTTCCACTGAATTTTTCTCCTCCATGAACCACCCTATGCCCGACGGCTGAAATTTCATTTTCATTCTTAATAACTCCGTATTGTTGGTGCATCAAAGTAGATAAAATAAGGTTGACTCCTACTTCGTGATTGGGAACATCCTGAACAAGTTTATAAGCATCTTTCCCTTTTGCCTCATGTTTTAAAACACTATCGTTAATACCAACCCTCTCCAACAAACCTTTTGCAAGCACATCAGCATTATTTGCCATATCAAGCAATTGATATTTTATCGAAGAACTCCCGCAATTTAAAACTAATATTTTCATCTGTAAAAGCTTTAAGAATGAATAATGATAACTATCGTGAAATGTTTAACAAATCAACTGTGGCAAATATAGGATTATTTTATTTAGTATGAAATTTAATTGTTCCTAAAAGAAGTAAAAAAAAAAGGAGTAAATTTGTTTTACTCCTTTTAATTTTCAATGATAAAAAATAATGGTTTTACTCACCATAAACTATTATTGTTTTTTTAGCATATAATCCCAACACACATTCTGTTTTCATATCAATATGATGGATTTTTGTTATCTTTCCATTCTTCATCGCTGCTTCAATACTGATATCGCCCGTATTAATAATTCCAAGAATGTTAGTTGCCGTACTTTGTCCAACATTATCCCGCTTAACATTTGCATTACATTCAACGGCCAATGCAGGAGAAGCATAAGTAACATTTGCATATAGCCCACAAGGACCGGTTGGTGTTGAAATTAGAGATGCACAACTTGAAAATAATCCTATTGCAATACTGGCAATTAGAATTAATAAGTAACTATTTGTTTTTTTCATAATTTATTAATTTAAGGTTTAATTTTTTGCAATATTATGAAATATGTATATCATAACAAAATTGTTTTTCCTGTTGAATTAGTAGACTTTATATACATGGAGAGAAGGAATATTTTACATAGAATTTATGCTTTTATACTATTTTTAAATCAAACCAGGTATCATTCTTCAGGGCAAACGCATTTAATTTTTTAAGATTTTAAGTAGATAATCATTATCCCATCCCGCATCAAGGCGTTTACCCTTGTTGCTTCTCTTCTTTGATTTTTCTTGTTTTATAAGATTTAAAGCTATTCTATTAATGATGGAGAAGTTTTCAACTGCATTAACATTACGCTTCATACTTTTATCTTCCCCGAAAGATACATCTAAAACCCAGTGCAATGAATTTTCAATTCCCCAGTGTTTTCTGATTCCATTTGATATTTTTCGAGCATCTGGTTTTATACTACTGATATATAAACGGAGCTCCCTCTCTTCTTTTCCTGTGTCTTTTATGATTCTGAGCGATTCTATTTTTACTATTGATTTTATTCCTGCCCAGCGTGAAATGTTTTCTATATGTGAGAAATCAGTATAGACTGAACATTTGCGAGTTTCAATCCTTCCGTGTCCAAAATCTGTTTCTTCAAATTCATCTGTAGGCTTTGAAAATTTTATCGTATCCTTAATATCTTTTTCTAATGTTCCTTGATTACCTTTTACTGCTAATATATAATCAGCTTCTTTTTCGATAATCTTATCCGCTATTTCAGTTTGACAACCCATAGCATCAATGGTTATAATACACCCTCTTATTTCCAATATTTCCAGCAACTTTGGTATAGCGGTAATTTCATTTGTCTTGTCACCTACTTTGATTTGACCTAATAATAAATGATTCTCATTTGCCCATGCACTTACCATATGTACAAATGACTTGGAGCCTTTATTTCTTGATCCCCGTATCGTTTTTCCGTCTATGCTGATTATTTCCCCATCTGTTATTTCTGCTATGGCACGTATCCAGTTTAAAAAACTTTGTTCCAATTGCTTTGGCTCTATTAAACTAAAAAATCTGTTAAATGTGTCATGCGATGGGATACCATTGGGAAGTTTAAGATATTGTTGTAACCATTCTTTTTTTGCATTCCCATAATTTTCGATATCATTCCATGTCTCTGCTCCACATATTACTGATGCTATGGTGATGAATATTATATCTTCAAGCAAATGTTCTTTCCTCCTTTCTATGCGAGGATCTTCTATGTTGGTGAAATAATCAATCGGTGTTGTCATGATTTTTTTCAACCAAGAAAATACTTTTCTACACTATAGGTACTTGCTTCGAGGAATATTTATAACCAGGCCTTTGTTAATATTTTAATGCGTTTGCCCTGTATCATTCTTTATTTCATTAATTATTTGATGTAATTTTGTCACAATTATTTTGAATGAAAACAGACAGTATTGCAAATAACCAATACCCTCTTGGTAAAGAAAGTATTCCCTGGTTTGGTGAATTTATTCATTTGCAGGATGAAGTACCCGTGGGCATACTGGAAGCGAAAGAGGACACAAATTTTCTTAAAAACAGAATTGTCCAAACAAAGGTTCTTGATACCAGGTCGTTTGGTAAATCTATCATTTCTCCACATTTGCTTCAATCAAAATATTCCTTTCCGGAAGAGAGAACATTTGTTAATACAGAATGGGCATCGATTCTTATAGTATCTTGCATTATTTTATTTGCGATATCACAATACGGTTATGTAAAGCGAATGCAACAAATTATCAAAGCATTTTTTACAAATAGGTTTTTTTTGCAGATATCAAGAGATGTGGGGCTTTACACTGAAAGGGCATCAATGCTGTTATTTGTTTCTTATCTCCTTGCATATTCATTATTTCTTTTTAATGTTTATAAATTTTATTTTCCCATACCGGCATTTCCTTCTTTGAATTTTATTGTTTATTTAAAGATTCTAATTGCTGTGATACTATTTTTTATACTTAAGACCGGGTTATTTAGATTTAGCGGATATATTTTTAAAGCTTCTGACGAAACTTCCGATTATGTTCTTAATCTTTATCTTTTTGGTCAGATTACAGGCATATGTTTATTGCCTGTAATTATTTGCACCACATATTTTAACAATAGTAAGAGTATAATATTTGCAGGAGCATTGGTAATAATATTGCTTAGTTTATATCGATTGTTCAAAGGATTTGTTATTGCATTATCAAAATCAAAAGTATCCGTGTATTATATATTTTTATATCTTTGCACGCTGGAAATTTTGCCTTTGGTTCTTTTAATAAAGATATTTCGTATTACAATTGCTTGAGATACAAATATAAAGGTGTATTGGTCATTGTCCAGCACAGATGCGAAACGAATTAACAGTATTGAATAATAGTATCAGTTAAAATTGTTCTGATGGCGAAGATTAAAAATATACTGATTTCACAACCACCACCTGAAAGGGAAAATGATCCCTATCTGGAATTAGCCAAAAAATACAGTTTAAAGGTTATATTTAGGAAGCTATTTAAGATTGAGGGGGTTCCTTCCAAGAATCTGAGGGAAGACAGGATTAACCTTGCAGATTTTGGCTCTGTTATATTTACAAGTAAAAATGCTATTGATCATTATTTCAGGATTTGCTGTGAAATGCGATATACAGTTCCGGATTCAATGAAATATTTCTGTGTTTCTGAATCGGTTGCTTTCTATCTTCAGAAATATGTACTGTATAGAAAACGCAAAATTTTTCATGGAAAACAGCACTTTTCCGAGGTGGTTGAACTAATGAAAAAACATAAAACCGAAAATTTTCTTTTGCCTACTTCGGATATTTTAAAGCCCGATATTCCAAAGCTGCTTAATGAAAATAAATTTACCTATAAACGAATAGTTTTTTATAATACTATCCCACAAGATTTATCGGATATTGATATTAATCAATTCGATGTGTTAGTATTTTTCAGCCCAGCCGGAGTAAAATCACTATTACATAATTTCCCTGATTTTAAACAGAATAAGATTGTTATAGCAGCTTTTGGTTCTACAACCACAAATGCGGCAAAAGAAGCAGGATTTACAATTCATATTCAGGCACCTACTCCTAAGGTTCCTTCAATGGCTATGGCATTGGAACAGTACCTTGAAAAAGCGTTAAAGTCTAAGTAACCCTTTCCGTTTCTTATTATAACCCGGAAACAAATATTTTGCATTGCAATCGTTTAAAAAGGAAGAACGCTTACGCGATAAAAAAAGTATAAAAGAACTTTTTGATAAGGGAAATAGCTTTTACATTGGCCCTTTTAAAGTAATATGGATTAACGACTATTTTGAAGGCGCTTCCCCTGCAAAAATCCTAATCACTGCATCACATAGGAATTTCAAAAATGCCGTTGACAGAAATAGGATCAAAAGAATTACCCGAGAAGCATACAGAAAAAATAAATGTATTCTTTATGAAAAGCTTGATGGTTCAAAAAAGAAAATAGCCTTTATGCTTATTTATACAGGAAAAATAATAATCCCATATAAAGAAGTCGAAGACAAAATAATTTTAATTTTACAACGTTTAGCAAAAGAAGATGAAGAAACTTTTAGGTAGTTTCCTGATTTTATTGATCAAATTTTACAAAATGGTAATTTCGCCAATTCTTCCATCTGCATGCAGATATGTGCCAAGTTGCTCACAATATGGGATTGATGCCATTAGTAAATATGGCCCCTTTAAAGGAGGATACCTTACTCTAAAGCGTTTTCTTTCATGCGGCCCTTGGGGGGGCAGTGGTTTTGATCCCGTGCCGTGATAAAATATGTATTAAAACAAAGTATTATTATGAAAACAGATAGAACATCAATCCGAAGATATAGAATTTGGATTGCAATATTAGTCATTGCATTTATATCAGTTGTTTCATTCAGTTTTGTTGACAATGATTTTGAAATAGCAAAGAATCTTGACATTTTTTCTACGATGTACAAGGAACTCAACAATAATTATGTTGATGATATTAAGCCCGGTGAAATAATGAAGACAGGCATAAATGCCATGCTTGAATCCCTAGACCCATATACAACATTTATTTCTGAATCAGAACTGGAAGATTATAAATTAATGACAACAGGTCAGTATGGAGGCATAGGCTCCCTGATTCATAAGAATGGCGATTATGTTGTTATTTCTGACCCGTATGAAGGATTTCCTGCACAGAAAAGTGATCTTCGGGCAGGTGATATGATCATTTCAATAAATGACAAATCAGCTAAGGGAAAATCATCATCTGATGTAACTGATATTTTAAGAGGACAACCGGGAACAACCGTTAAGATTCAGATAAAAAGAGAAGGCGAAGAAAAGCTTATTGATAAAACAATTGAACGTGCTGAAATAAAACTGAACAATGTTGAATATAGTGGAATGCTTGATGATATGAACGGTTACATCAAACTCACAAATTTTTATGAAGGTGCCGGAAAAGAAGTTAAAGATGCTGTGGTAACATTGAAAGAAAAAGGAATGAAAAACTGCATACTCGATTTAAGGGGAAATGGAGGAGGCTTATTGAATGAAGCTGTAAATATCGTTAATGTATTCATTGATAAAGGAATCACCGTTGTAAATACGAAAGGAAAACTTAAAGATAGGAACAGCACACACCGGACACTTAACACCGCCATTGATAAAGATATTCCTCTAATTATTCTTGTTGACAGGGGAAGTGCATCTGCATCTGAGATTGTTACCGGTGCAATCCAAGACCTTGACCGCGGTGTGATAATAGGTGAAAGAACGTACGGCAAAGGACTTGTCCAGAATGTGGTTCCGCTAAGTTATAATACTAAACTTAAAGTAACTATAGCCAAATATTATATTCCAAGCGGAAGATGCATACAAGCTATAGACTATTCGCAGAAGCATGAAGATGGCAGTGTTGCTAAAATACCCGATTCACTCAAAGTTGCTTTTAAAACAAAAGATGGCAGAACTGAATATGATGGCGGAGGTATTGAACCCGACATTTATCTTACGCCTAAAAAATTTGCAAACATTTCATTTAAGCTGGTGGAAAAATATTTAATTTTTGATTATGCAACTAAGTTCAGGATAAGCCATCCCAGCATTGCAGCAGTTAAGGATTTTACCATTACTGATGATATTTATAAAGATTTTGTTTCTTTCATCTCCGACAAGAGTTATGAGTACACCACAAAGAGCGAGCAGTCACTGGATGACCTGAAGAAAAACGCTGAAGATGAAAAATATTATGATGCCATTAAGGTGGAGTATGAAGCCCTGAAAAGCAAAATGATGCAGAACAAACAGGACGACCTAAGCAAGTTTAAAGATGAAATAAAGCAACTGCTGAAAGAGGAAATTGTTTCACGTTATTATTATCAAAAAGGAAGGCTTGAAGCTACCCTTGAAAACGACCAGGAATTGGAAAAAGCCATAGAAACATTTAATGATACTAAAACTTATACCGGCTTGCTGTCGGGCACTATTGTGCTGAACAAAGAAAAATAATTTCAGAGGGTTCGCTATTTAGTTGATAATTGAAGGATGAATGCTAGGGTAAAAGTTAATCAGCATACTATTTATTTTTTTGGATTAGCTTTGATTGCCTTTGGCCTGCCGCTGAATACACTTTCCATAAGCATTGGGGAAATTATACTTTCAGCAAATTGGCTTGCCGATAAAAATCTTCTGAGTAAATTCCGCAATTTCTTTAAATCAAGGCTGGCATTAGTAATTTCTTCGCTTTTCCTGCTGCATGTAATAGGGCTTATTTACACCACTGATTTTGCTTATGCCTACAAAGACCTAAAATTAAAATTTCCTTTACTAATACTGCCTCTTATTGTATCTACCACCGAAGGACTCGATATTAAACGGTTCCGTTTACTATTGATGATATTTATTTCGGCAGTGATTGCCTCCACTTTTGCAAGTATGTATAATTATTTTACGCTTGACTTCCACGACATCCGTGAAATAAGCATTTGGGTTTCTCATATCAGGTTAAGCCTTTTCATCTGTCTTTCTATTTTTATACTGTTCTATTTTATTTTTTCCGTTAAAGAGTTTAATAAATTTCAAAAGATTATTTTCATAACAGCAGCGCTATGGCTTATAGTGTTCCTGTACATACTTGAATCAGTTACGGGCTTGACCATTTTTGTGATAACAAGTCTATTACTTATTATTATCATGATATTCCAGGCGAAGAAACTTTTTTATAAAATCGGGTTCATAGCATTGGCTGTAATATGCTCTCTTGTGGTTTTCATGTATGTCGGCAATATATTCAAAGAGTATTTTTCGTATAAGCCCGACATAGATGTAAAACTTGAAAAGTTTACGTCGCGTGGAAATCGGTATTCTCACGATTCGCTGAGCAACGAAATGGAGAACGGCCATTATGTGTGGCGATATATCAACGAATGGGAAATGGAAGAAGCATGGAACAAACGAAGCAGGCTGAAATACGATGGCAATAACAATAAAGGGGAATACCTGAAATATCCGCTTATCCGATTTCTCACATCAAAAGGATTATACAAAGATGCTGATGGCGTGAATAAGCTTACTGATGCCGAGATAAGATCAATTGAAGATGGGGCTGTTAATATTAACTGCCAGAACCAGTATTCACTCAGGACCCGCATTTACGAGACTATTTGGGAATTGGACAAGTACAGTAAAACAGGCGACCCTAATGCTCATTCTGTGATGCAGCGTTTGGAATACTGGAAAGCTTCGTGGCTGATTATTAAGGAGCATTGGCTTTACGGTGTGGGCACAGGCGATATGAATATTGCTTTTGCCCAAGAGTACGATAAAATGCATTCCCTGCTAAAAAAGCAATGGCGGTTGCGCTCGCACAACCAGTTTCTTTCAATTACAGTAGGCTTTGGCATCTTCGGGTTATTGTGGTTTTTGTTTGTGCTGGTCTATCCTTTCACATTTAAAAGAGTAAGAAAAGATTTTTATTATTTCGTGTTCTTCATCATCTTCCTGCTTTCCATGACAAATGAAGACACTATTGAATCGCAGGCAGGGCTTACTTTTTATGTTTTCTTCAGTGTATTGTTTTTACTTGGTCGTAAGACTGAAGTCAAAGGCCGCAAGTAAGTTAATTCGATATTCACTTTTCTTCCTCAATTTCCCCTATTTTTTAGGCGACTTTCTCCAATTCTTATGCGAGTTACAGCAAATCCTTAAGGAGTTACTGCAAGTCCCTAATGAGGAACTGCAAGTCGAATTACAAATACATCTTTTTTATAAAAGAGCCGGGGCATAATATAAAAAAGCATACCTTATTTTAGGTCGGAAAAACAAAACATGGAGAGTTTCCAGGCGGGGTATAAATTGTTATTTCCATTCAAATGCCTATTTTTGTCAAAAAATACACTTTTTATATGGAAAACGATAATAAACAGATCTCTTTGGAAGAAAATAAAAAAGGAGAAACTTGCGAAAGCAAAAAATGCTGTCATTGCATGTACCATGTTTTTAGCATTGTTTCGCTTATTGGCGTAATAGTGCTGTTTATACTTTATTTCACAGGCAAATCGTCATGTTCGTCGGGCGCGAAGAAATCGGGCAATTCCTCCATGGTCATAGGGTATGTAAATTCCGATACCATTATGGAGCATTACGACCTTGTTCAGGCCCTGAAGACAAAAATTGAAGCAAAAGAAAAACTTGCCAACGACAGTTTCAATATGCAGCAACAGAATTTTGAAGCCGAAGTGAACGAATACCAGAAAAACATGCAGGCCAACAAGCTTTCCATAGCGCAGGCGCAGGCTACCGAAAAGTACCTCGGCCAGAAACAGCAAAACCTTGCCGCCCTTAAGGAAGAATTGACCCAGAAACTTACGAACGCCGAACTGAAACTGAACGGCGAGCTGCTCGACAGCATTACCAATTTCCTGAAACGCTATAACCGCAAGCATAATTTCGATTATATATTCGGCGTAGCCAAAGGAGGAAATGTGCTTTATGCCGGCGACAGCAATGATATTACCAAAGATGTGCTGAAAAACATTAACAGGGAATACAAGGAAAACAGCAAGTAGAAATAGGTTCACTGCAAGCATTTACTATATGAGAACCCTTATTTGTTTAGCGCTAAGCCTGTCAATACTTTTCTATGGGTGTTCCACTACGGCAAATCTTCCGGCAAGCCAGCAAGCCCAGCAGGAGCAGGAGAATCAACAAATAACCGAAATTGTTGTTGGAACTGTGGCGTTTATTGCCGTAGTAACTACTATAGTGGTGCTTGTTCTGCATAGGTATGAAAAAAGGCTGAAGGCATTGGAACAGGCAGCAGAAGCGAAACTTCAGTCGTGCGTGGGGAAAACAAAAAGTGATGTTTACACCATGTACGGGCCTCCGAACAGCATAGTTGACGACGGGCAGGGGCAAGGCGGTACCATTCTTGAATATCTGAATATAGTATCGTATGGCGGAGGCGACTCCCCTGTATCTACTGTAACTTACAGAAAATTATTTTACCTGGATAAAGATAATATTGTTGTTTCTGTGAAAGAAGACACGCAATAAATTGTTGCATCCGGTAATATGTTTTTGCTGCTAAATTTTATTAAAATTTTGTTATGAAAAAGCTCGCATTTCTTTTTTCAATTCTCTTTATAATTACTGCCTGCAAGCACAAAAGTGCAAATGTTGAAGTGAAGACCTATGCCAACGGTTCGCCGAAAGATTCAACCTATTATGAAGGCGAGGGAGCTAAAAAGGAAAAAGTTAAAGAAGTAGAATATTATCCTGATAAAAAGGAAAAAGTCGCCGGCGCATACAAGTACGATAAGCGTGATGGCCCCTGGGTTTATTATTATCCCAATGGAAATAAATGGAGCGAAGGCTCTTTTGTGGATGGACTCGATGATGGGAAGCATACTGTTTATTTTGAGAACGGTACCGTGCGCTATGAAGGATACTATAACAAAGGAAAGAAGGTTGGCAACTGGAAGTTTTACAATGCTGACGGGAAACTGATGAAAGAAAAGAATTACGATAATACCGATACTACAGCTACAAAAAAGAATCCCCAATAAGTTACTCTACCACTATTTTATTGGTTTGTAAATTACCCGCAGAGGTAATCTTTACATAATAAATACCTTTTCCAAGAGAATTATCAATAGGGATAGTAGAAGTACCATTGCTGGAATATTCTGATATTTTTTCTCCGTTCGAAGCGAAAATAGAAACCAGATAATTTTCTTCTGTTGAATTTCCGGTGACAATTATCAGGTCGGTTCCCTGTTTTACTGGATTAGGATAAATGGAATAAACCGAACCGCTTAGCGAGAAATTTACATAAACTGTTTTTGAGTATTTAAAATTACCATTATAGTCAGTCTGTTTGATCTTATAATAAGAAACGCCTTTAATTGGATTATTGTCAACGTATTCGTATGAAATTACTGTATTGCTGTTTCCGGCTCCCTTAACATTGGCAAGTGGTATGAAGCTTATTCCGTCAGCCGATCTTTCAATAGTGAAATAATTATTGTTTGTTTCCGAAGCCGTTGACCATATTACATTAACTTTGTTATTATCAGCGGTTGCTGTTACATTAAGGAATTCTACTGGCAGGGAATACCCGATAGTAAATTCAAACCCATTTAATATACTCAACTCGTAACCGTTCCACCAAGTATTCATTGTTCTGTTATTCCCGAAGTTATAAGGCCAGCTATGACCCGTAAGTAAAGAACCATCAACATTCACTGTACCTCCCGGGAAATTTGAGTCGTCCCAGAATAAATCGCACAAACCTGTTGTAGGTCTTACTCTGTTCACAATATAACCGTTAGGGTTTGTTTCCGGATCCCATATTGGTAAATGTGTTGTTCCTGATGCAAAACTAGACATAAGCGTAACCGTTGCTCCCCCTGTTACATAATTACCAAAGCCGTCTTTTCCATCCCAGATAATAGTATCAAGCCCTGCATGTATAGGAACAACAAGTAAAACATCGCTTGAACTGTCTTGGTAACCTGGAATGCCATTAATATCAAGTTCAATTTGAACAATACCGGCTTGGGAAACATTTACCGTGAACAAAACCGGTTGCCCATAAGTAGGTGTTCCTACCACTGTCAAATTCTGAATTACCGAAGGAATTGTGCCTGATGGATACGCATTAATATCAGGGTTATTCAGAAATATTTTATACTGCGGACGGGTAGAATCCACTGCTATTGATTTTCTGTTTTCATTGTTTCCTCCTGGTAAGTTCCCCGGCCCTGTACTATTACAGGATATAGTAAATCCATAAGGCTCAAAGCCATTGAAATTAACTTGTGAAACATATCCGTCATCTGTTAACACATACATATTTCCATAATAGCCTGCAGCATAAGATAGTGTACTCATATCCCAACAATACGACCATAATCTACCGGGTATTATTGTTGTTCCATTTGCAACTGTAATGTCAATAAGATCGAAATGATATGCTGTATTGGTGCCCTGGTAGCTTGTTGTAAATTCAATATAAAAATCACCGTTTGTCTGGGGTGTAAAAGAAATCGGCGTATATCCGCTTCCTGTGAATCCGATTATAGGCCCGGCAATTGCCTTTGAATACCATTTAATATAACCACTGCCAGACGAAGGTATTGTTTTCCTATAAGGAGATGTTGTGGGATAAACGACCGTACCGCTGGGATTTACTATTCTGAAAGTGGCAGTTTCGGAGCCAGATTGAACATGATTAAATCCCAGATAAATCTTTTCATGAGTATAATCGCTAATGTGGATATATAGGCGATGAAAAGGGTCTGTATTTGATTCCAGGGCAAATGGCCTTCCCATATCATTTATCTGCATATCTCCATATTCTGTTGAATCCGGTCTGAACTCTTTTGTTCCTTCCGCTTTAACAATTGGACTGCCAATAACAATTAGTATAATGAAAATGATTCTGCAATTAAATGCTTTTTTTAATATGTAAATATTTTTTTCCATTTTGCATCCTCCCCATTTTTGTCCTTTATTTTATGTATTCATTAATTTTGGGGTTTTGCTTTAATTATTAGGAAAAGTTCTTTTTTTAGTTTTTTTCAATTTGATACTAATATACTACAATATTTATTAAAAGTCAATTATTTTAACAAAATAACATTGTGTTGTGTTATAATATAATAAATAAATAGATCTCCTTCAAAATAATGATGGAAAAAGTATTGTTGCAAAAACGATTTAGATTAAAGTGGATTTGAGAAAAATTATTCTAAAATTTGAAATATGAAAATCAGTTGACTTTCTATGAAGAAAAATCAATTTTAGGCACTTCGTTTCTTTTTGATTTGGCTTCTGGTTTCATTTTTGCTATTTTATTAAAGATTTGAAAGAAAAACCTCTTTAATGTTTTGCATTAATGATGAATCAACAAGTATTTATTTAATCAAGGCCCTAAATAAAATTTATCAGGAAATCATAAAAAGTATTATAATTTAGCTTTTCCTTTTTGATATTCACTACCATGTTTTCATTCAAAAAACTTTCAATTATCATTCCTGTTTTTAATGAAGAAAGAACTATTCATAAGATACTTGACCTTATACTTCAGGTAAATTTACCTGTTGGAATTTGTAAAGAGTTGATTATTGTTAACGATTGTTCTAAGGATAATACAACGGAGGTTTTGGAATTATTTATTTCTACTCACAAAGAAGCCGATATTAAACTTTTTTCTCATGAGATAAATAAGGGCAAAGGAGCAGCAATTCATACGGGTATTGATGACGCTACGGGTGATTGTATTATAATTCAGGATGCAGACCTCTAATATGATCCTAATGAATACAATATTTTAATAAAACCTGTGATAGATGGATTTGCTGATGTTGTTTTTGGTTCAAGATTTATGGGAGGAAATCCGCATAGGGTGCTCTTTTTCTGGCATTGTATTGGTAATCGATTGCTGACACTTCTTTCAAATATTTTTACCAATCTGAATTTAACTGATATGGAAACCTGCTACAAATTATTCAAGTCAGAGTATTTGAAAAAGATTTATTTTATTGAAAATCGTTTTGGGTAAAATGGATTATTAAAAATATAAAGTTTTTTTATTAATTATTTTGGTAGTATTTATTGTTTTTATTCCACAAATGCTTTATTGGCATTCTATAGTTGGAAAATATTTTGTTTATACTTATGGTTATACACCAGAAGTTTCAGAAAAATTTATTTATTGGAACAAACCTAAAGTAGGGTGTGTCCTTTTTGGTGTTATAAATGGATGGCTTATTTATTCACCTTTTTTCTTTTTATTTATTGTTGGTCTAATATGGTTGTTGATAAAAAGGTTTGATAGCGCATTCGGAATATTACTTTGCTTTATGTTTATTGTTTATGCAAATGCAAGTTGGTGGAGTTACACTTTTTCCTGTTCTTTTGGGTATAGAGCTTTTATAGAATATTATCCTCTATTTAGCATTCCTATTGCTTTTCTATTTTCAAAAATATTTAATAAAAAACACAAGGTTTTTGTTAAAGGATTGATAGTATTTCTTTTATTTCTATTTTCTTTTACTAATTTAAGATTACAGGTATTATCGTTTAGGTCTCATATTTAATTAGTTGATTTAATTCGTATTGGATTATTATTAACCATTCTTTTGATAAGCAAATCGAATATCGTATCCATATTATTTCGTCTGTTATATCTAAAATGATACTCATCCAAATATCCTTGTAATCTTTCTTTGCTACAATGATGATGGATGCCCCTAAGCCAACCTTTCAAATTCATTATATGAATATGTAAGTCTGGTAAATTCTTACCATCATTTGATGGAATCTGTTGTAATGCCAGGTAGTCTTTCTTTAGTGGTGAATATCCATTCCATTCATCAGTTATTACATTTGCCTGCTTACTGATATAGGAATTAAAGAATGGTTTAAATTCTTCTTCTGATGCGTATTCTATTATCTGTGCATAAGCCCGTCCAACACCATTTTTTACTTTTTCTAAAGCGACGACAACCAAGCGTTTTTTCCCTTTACTTCTACCTCGTTTTTGTTCCTCTTGCCCTCCTATAAAAAAATCATCTACTTGTACCTCGCCTTCTAATGGATACTTTTTACTGCTTTTCATTGCTTGTTGAATCTTCCATTTAAACTCCCAGCATGTTATTGGTCTTAGTTCAAATTCTTTTGATAATTCTAAAGAAGACATACCTTTCTTTTTTGTACTTACCTTAAAAGCTATATGAAACGCTAAATGCAATGGGAATTTGCATTTGTCAAACATATTGTCCCAGATTTAGGACTTTCATCAAATCCGCACTTTATACATCTTCGCGAATATGGTTTCTTTCCTTTACAATATTTAGTATTCCCGCATTTCTTGCATTTATAATTTGTATCATCCCATTTAATACCAGCTATATAGCGGTAACACGCTTCGTCATTATTAAATGTTCTATAAAATTTTATTGAGTTCACTCCTTTATATTTTTCCCTTGCTTCCATTTTGCAAAGGTAATTTGTTTTATTAATTCCTGAGACCTAAACGATAATACCGATAAGATTATCTTATTTTTACTTTAAAGAACCTTGCTGGGAAAGACCATCTTTTACTTGGGTTAGTTTCAATAGAGCGTTAAACAAGGCTTTCTATATTATACCCCAAAGTAGAAGTATCAGATAGAATTTAAAAAGATTATAAAAATATTTCTTCTAATACTGCATGAGATTTTACGATGCTGAAGCCATTCAAATGAATGCGATAGTAATCTATCATTTTATTAATAAGTTCTTTCCTGATAGTAGATGGAATTTGATATTTATCACGTTCGGGATTTGAAATTTTAATTATTTCATGGAGATACTTGCTTAACTCTTTTTCAATAAAATAAGAATGTTCCGGTAAATATTCCTGAAATTTCCCATTGTAAAGATTAAAAATTGTACAATTTTCCACAAAATTGTTTTGCGGATAAAACCCCATGAATTTTGTCAGGTCAAGGAGAAAATAAAGATGGAATTCTGAAATCCTTCCTTCTTTTTTATCAAGAAATAGTATTGTATCAAATAAAAAATCGAATAAAGATTTATTTTGTTCTTCTTCTTTTATTGATTTATTAAGAATTTCAGCAATAAAAATAGCGATTGAACTTTTCTTAATATCAAGTGATATCCCGTTTAGCTGAAAACAGTCAGTAATTTCTTTAATAGCATGTAACCCTGATTTCTTTTTATGATTGGCTACAAATTCCAATAAAGTTAACGGCTGAAAGATACATGCTTTTATTTTCGAGTTCTTACTTTTTGCCGACCTGATTAAGAAAGATTGCAGGCCGAAATTTTCTGTATAAATTTTTACAATGATACTGCTTTCAGCGTACTTAATATAATTAAGAACAATTCCTCTAGTATTCGAGAGCATGTTAATTAATAAATAGAATTTTTGCAACAAATCTTTTCGAACCATCAGAGCTAGCACAAAAAACCAGATAAACTCCTGTTTGCGCTCTGTCTCCCGAAAAATTTTTGCCATCCCAAATTGCTTGTCCTCCTTCGGCGATTGTACTGTAAACCAAAGCTCCCGAAATATCGGTAATTGAAACATCTGAATTTTCTGCTAATCCTTTTATTGCAATTGATCCGGCATATCCAGAAGGAACAGGATTAGGGTAAACCAAAACAGTATCAGAAAATGTACTATTTCCATGTGTTGCAGTTCCTTTATAAGATTCTATTCCTTGATCTGTGCCAAAGAATACTTCACCTGATTGTTGATCAATGGCAATATTATTTATCGTATTTGAAAACAAGGGGCTGTTATCCGTATTAAAATTTAGAAGTTGTTCTGTCCCGTCAGCTGACATTAAGTAGACGCCAGAATTCTGGGTTCCTATCCATTTCCTGTTTGCTCCGTCAACAGCAATGGACGAAACAATTTCTGAAGCAAGTAATGGCTGGATAAACCCCCCCTCATTGACTAAAATTTGTTGAGAGTCGAAATTATTTCCAGAGAAAACATTTCCGGGATTATAGAAAACGGAAATACCCGCATCAGTACCTACCCATATTTCACCACTTAAATCTACGGCTATACTATAAACGTTATTACTTGCCAATGCACCGTTTCCCGTAGCGTTTGACAGAGCTAGCATTTGATCATCGCTAGTATTATCAATAGTTCCATTATAGTTATAAACAAGTAATCCCACTCCGTTAAGTCCCCTGGGCAGAACCATCCATATTTGATTACTCTGGTCAATCACTATATCTGCTTCAGCGTTAGCGGGAGTGACCTGTGGGCTAGTGATATCGAAAGCCTTCCAAGTGCCATCTTGTTTTCTAACATTAAGTGCCGTATTTACTCCAGAATTTGAAACCCACATATTTCCTACAGCATCAAAACATATTCCACCTATTCGTGTTAGACCATAAACACTACGCAACGTACTATTTGATTCATCGAAGATAGTTGTAAATGCTTGATTATTAAATTCCAATAGCCCGCGACTCCAAGTCCCGGCAAAAGCATCTGATGGATTATTAGGATCCACACAAACATGGACTACATCATATATCGTATCAAGAGCTGGTGTATTTGAAGAGTTAAATGTTGCCCACTGATCATTTATGAAAGAAAAAACCCCATCATTATTGTATAAATTATTCCAATTGCTTGTAAGTCCTCCAGGTGCTACCCAGAGATTACTGCCAGAAACCGACATATTGAGAACATTTGATGTAGATGGGCCGTTAGGTTGTATCGAAACAGAGGTCCATATATTCGAGTTTTTAATTAGTCCGAGTTTTCGATCAGCAATCCACAAAATATTATTGTTATTTTGATCAATATAAACGTCGTTCGGGCTGATACTTCCTAGGCTATTAAAACTGAAAATTTTATTTGAGATTTTCAATGTAGTATCAAAAACATAAATATCACCTTCCTCAACAATGGCAAGTTGATTGTTGAACACATGAAGGGCATGCCTGTTTGATGTGGTATCTGTTTCAGTAGCAGGAAAATTAAAATAATTCCAATTACCATTACTTTTTATAAATAATGTGTCCTTATTGTAAGTGTTTGTAGTAAGATTTGCTATTAATTTATTATTAAAAAACACGATGTGATTATATTCTGAATTTTGATGAGGAATGATTGTATCTTTTATCCAGTATTGGTAATCAGAAAGGTCGGGGCTGGAAATATCTGCAGAGAATATACCTGTTTTTGTTGCAGCATAAAAGTTAACTCCATCTGTAGTTAGATCAAAAACATCTAATTGCGATCCATTTGGTCCTATATAATATGTGTCGTCTATTTCCTGATTTTCAAGATCAAGAACGACTATTCCAAATCCACAAGACAGATATGCAATATTCCCAATAAACAATATATTATTTATGCTTTTATTGCCTGGAAAGGTACTGTTTTTTATATCAGAAATATTTGTTGTAGAATTACTACCAACCAGATCAATATTCCCATTACTATAACAAACAACCAGAGTATTTAAATTCTTGTGGAACTTAATACAACTAACACCAATATCCGAAAGCTTATTTACTTTTGTTATCCGTTCAATACTATTGTCTGTTGTGTTGTATGAAAATACAGCATATGGAGTTGCACAATAAATTATATTATTCCCTTCGGTCACAGAAATACAATTAATGTAAGGCAAATGGTCTCTCCATTCACCTACCGCTACTCCTTGAGGATAAATAGAGAAAGAATAAAAAATGCCGCAAAAGACAGCAAAAATTTTAAATAATAATTTCATAATAACCTTTCTTAATGCAATATTACAAATACTTTGCAAAAGCGTAAACTATATTTTGATGTTTTTATTGTATTTGAATTCATTTTTGGTAAAATATTCTCTTCTTATTAATGAAGTTGTTCAAAGTCGGTTGTTGACAAAACACCAATGGCACATAAATATTGAGAATCAATAAATAGTACCATTGGTGAAAAAAAAATAATGATAAACAAAAGTATAATAAAAAAGAGATTTGTCCGCATTTACAATTCGGAAATTTGATGGGTAACACAAAAGTCAAAAAATATCAAGTAGTAGCGGCAATACTGTATCGGTTAAAGACGGGTTGTCAATGGCGAGAGTTACCAATGAAACAATTCTTTAGGACGGCATACAAATGGAATAGCGTATATTATCATTTCCAAAAATGGAGTAAAGATGGTAGCTGGAACAAAGTATGGCAATCTGTATTAGAAGCACACAAGCACATTCTAGATTTATCAAGTATTCAATTAGATGGTACACATACACCAGCCAAACGAGGCGGAGAAGCAGTTGGTTATCAGGGTAGGAAAAAATGTTCAACAAGTAATTTATTAATAATTGCAGATAATCAAGGTATTCCATTAGCTTGTAGTGAACCTGTTTCAGGTAATCATAATGATGCGTATAATTTGGTAGACACAACCGATAAAATGTTTTCTAATATCAGAGCATCCGGTATCCGAACTGACGGATTATTTCTTAATGCAGATGCAGGTTTTGATGTATCAGAGTTTCGGCAATATTGTATGCAAAATGAAATTTTTGACAATATTGATATGAATAAAAGAAATGGATGTGTGTCGGAAAATATATTTGATGAAATACTTTATAAATGTAGGTTTGTAATAGAGCGAACCAATGCCTGGTTGGATGCTTTTAAAGCACTATTGGTTCGTTTTGAAACAAATAAATATCATTGGAAAGCATTGCACTTATTGGCATTTTGTGTTATTTTATTACGTCAACTTTGAACAACTTCAATGTCTGATTGCTAATATTTGAGTGTTTTTGAAAATAATTTTATAAGTTTTTTTCAATTCTTGTCATATTCTGATGAATTTAACCCTAAATAGTCAGGAATAAACTTTACAGTGTAAATAGAACGAACATCGACGTTTTAACTAAATCGTTTAGGTGGAATTACTTAGAAGTTTATAGGTAATTTCCCTTATTGTTACGTATGAAAATATTGATTTCTTATATGATTTTTTATTCATTTTGTATATTGAAACAATTCTCGAATTAAAATATGGAAATATAAATTAATAAAAAATTTTGACATTGCTATGCCGGTTTCGTAAATTTATACAAGAAAATTTAAACAACAAATCTATGAAACAGAAACTACTATTATTAATTGCAACAGGCGCTTTGATGTTTGCTAACAGCAACATTTATGCCCAAAATTTCGTTCGGGTTAACAGGACGAATCAGGAACAAACCATCAATCTTTCTACCGATCAGGTGTTAGAGATTCAGTTACCTAAAAAGCCCTCTAATGGCTATACTTGGGTTGAAGCTACAAATTCTTCTCTTGAAAATGTTCAGAAATCGATTGCACAGATTGGGGATGGTGATTTTATTCATGACCCTGCATTAAAATCAGCAAATGGAAAAGCATTGCTTGGTCAAACAGGTACACAAGTAATAAGGTATGTTGGAACTTCACAGGGTACTACTTTGCTTACATTGGAATTGAGGCGTCCATGGGTTAAAAACGGAGAGGTTATTGACAGTTATACAATAACCGTAATTTCCGCAGGTAAGTATTCAGGGACTTACACTCCTCCTCTTAAAGCCATAAAACATTATGACAAACCTTTAACTTCAAATGAAACAGCCATTGCAGGTATTCCATCATCGTGGGACTGGCGTTCACAATGTACACCCATAGCAAACCAAATGCAGTGTGGAGATTGCTGGGCTTTTGCTTCGGTTGGTACATTAGAGTGCAATATTTTAATACATGATGGTGTAACAGAAGATATTTCAGAAGAATTTGTTACAAATTGTTATACTGATAATAGCTGTGGGGGCTGTAATGGCGGGTACTGTGCACATCAGGCCTGGATGGCCTCTTATAACGGCGCTAATTCATCAGGCGGCGGCGCAGTTTATGAATCCGAAGATGCATGGACGACCAGTGAAGGTAATGGAACTACCGGAAGTTGCGCATCGTCTTATACTCCCCATCAAACAATTGACTACTTTAACGATATTGGTGGCGAAAATGGCAATGGTATTCCTTCAGTTGATAGTATAAAATATCATATATATTATGATGGACCTATATGGAATTGTATGGATGCTTCGGCTACTAGTTTTAATAATTATTCCGGTGGAATATGGGTAGCATCAGGATCCCAATGTGATCACGCCATTATCCTGGCTGGATGGAAAGACACTACTGTTTCTGATGGTAGTGGAGGTTACTGGATTATGAGGAATTCCTGGGGTACAGATTGGGGTGTAAATAGCACAGGATATATGTATTTGACATACGGAAGTGCACTTATTGGTACTTGGGCCGATTATATAGTATATAAGGGTGGCGTGCCCCATGGTCCTGCAGCTCCTGTAGCCAGCTTTACAGCTTCAACTACATCAAGCTGTACTTCAGGTACTGTACAATTTACAGATAACTCCACTAACACACCAACCTCATGGTCATGGAACTTTGGAGACGGAGGTACATCAACGCTGCAAAATCCGACCCATACTTATACTGCAAGCAACACATATACTGTTTCTCTTACTGCATCGAATTCGATTGGGAGCAATACAAAAACCCAAGCAAGTTATATAACAATTAACATGCCGACAGCCCCAACAGTTATAGGGGGAGCCACTACCTCTGGCGGAAGTGTTACCTTATATGCTTCAGGTTCGGGTACCCTTGACTGGTATAATGCAGCTTCAGGCGGAACTCTTGTAAATACAGGAACAAGTTATGTTATTTCGCCACTTAATAGTACTGAAACATTTTATGTGGAAAATGATGTTGCTCAGCCTGCTCAGTCTGCCGGTATGGCTGCTATGACTTCTAATGGAGGTTATTTTACTGGAGCTGCTAACCGGGCATTAATTTTTGACGCATTAACCGATATTACTATTAATTCTGTAACTATTTATGCGAATTCAACCAATGCAAAATGTATTTGGTTAAGAAATAGCAGTGGAACCATGCTTGATTCAGTTACTACAAGTTTATCAGGAACACAAACAATAACCTTGAATTTTAATGTTCCTACAGGAAACGGATATGAACTCGGTACAGATAATGCCCCAAATCTTTATAGAGAAACTTCAGGAGCTGTATATCCCTATACAACAGCTGGCTTAGTTTCAATTACTGGAAATAATGCAGGATCGACAGCAACAGCCTATTATTATTTCTTCTATAACTGGCAGGTAACAGGTGGTACGTGTTCCAGTCCAAGAGTTCCTGTTACAGCTACTGTATTGACTGGCATTAATGAGTTTTCAGAAAGTAATTTTGACTTATATCCTAACCCGAATACCGGTTCATTTGATATCAAGTTAAATAACCAGAATATTCAGAATGCAACTGTAAGCATTGCCAATATGCTTGGGCAAACAGTATTTGAAAAATATATCACAAATAATAATACCCCAATTCATATTGATGCTTCTTTACCACAGGGAATGTACTATGTCAGAATACAAACTGAAAAGTCAACATATACAAGGAAGGTTCTTATTGCAAATTAATTAAAAAGGTTAATTATTGTTTCAAGGGAAAGCCATTACATGAGTAGTGGCTTTCTTTTTTTTACCGGAGATTGCTTAAATTGTAACATATAAGATGATTTTCTTAGTCAACTTCCAGAAATTTAAAGTAAACTGCACATGTTAATACTCATAATTGCAGTGAGAACACCTATTTGAACAGCGCAAACAACGATTCGAGCATGACGAACAACGATTCGAGCTGTAATAACAACGATTCGAGCATGACGAACAACTGTTAGAGCATGAGAAACAACTATTAGAGCATGACGAACAACTGTTAGAGCATGAGAAACAACTGTTAGAGCATGACGAACAACTGTTGGAGCATGAGAAACAACTGTTACATCAGAGACACTAACAGAAATTGCAAATAATTAGACAATTAATGCAATATGAATGACAATTCGTGCAAAACCAATAATTATTGATGTTATGCTTATTTCATTAAATATAGCATTGTTTCTGATTGTTCCCTCGTATATTAAATAAAATAATATTTACTGACAAATTATTTACTTATTAATTATTTTATTTTTTTTCTGAAAAATTACCTATTAAAAAAATATATTTACACCCTGTTTTAAACGGGTTAAATGATTCATATAATTACAATATAAAATCATTTTATTAGTTATAAAGGTTTTAAAATAATAGGATATGCGAATAGTACGGGTACAAAAAGAAGTAAAAAGAGAAGAAGACAAAAAAGTGGATCTTTCATTAATGGACACTTTTATTGAAAAATATAAATATGTCAGGGGAAATATGATCCCTCTTCTTCAGCACACACAGGAACTTTATGGATTCATACCGCGTGATGCATTCTTAAAGTTGGAAAAAGAAACAAACCTGAAACTTAACGACATGTATGGTGTTGCCAGTTTCTATGCTCAGTTTCGCCTGAAACCTGTGGGTAAAAATATTATTAAAGTTTGTCATGGAACAGCTTGTCATGTGCAGAATGCGACTGCGATTACTGAAGCTCTTGAAGAAGAACTCAAGGTGAAAGACAGCGAAACAACGAAAGATGGTGTTTTCACACTCGAATCAGTTGCCTGTCTGGGTTGTTGCTCTCTTGCTCCGGTTATGATGATTGGAGATAATACCTATGGCAAGCTTACCGGTAAAATGGCAAAAGATGTTATCAGAAGTATCAGGGAAAAAGAAGTAGGCACTCCCTGCAAAAATTAAATGTAAGATTATAGAATAAATTTCATAGAAATGAAAAAGACAAAAGTAATTGTAGGACTTGGCAGTTGCGGACTTGCAGCAGGCGCAGCGAAAGTCTATGATAAAATCAGTGCAATTCAAAAAGAAAGCAATCTTGATTTTGAACTTAAAAAAACAAGTTGTATAGGTATGTGTTTTCGCGAACCTCTTGTTGAAGTTATTGATGATAAGGGTTCTTATATTTACGGTGATGTGGATGAAGCAAGGGCTGCCGAAATACTTGAAATGCACATTAAGAAAGCTTCTCCTATAAAAGAATATGTTGTTAAAACGGATCTGTTTGATACAAAAGACAAAGGATTTTTTGAAGGACAGGTTAAAATTGCTTTAAGAAATTGCGGGTATATGGATCCCGAATCTATTGAAGAATATGAAGCCAGGGATGGATATAAAGCAATAAAATCTATAGCAGAAAAAAAAATCACTCCGGTAGATGTGATACAAACCGTTCTTGATTCTGGTCTTCGCGGACGTGGTGGTGGTGGTTTCCCTACCGGATTAAAATGGAGATTTGCAAATAACAATAAAGCAAAAACAAAATATATTATTTGCAATGCTGATGAAGGCGATCCCGGTGCATTTATGGACCGTTCGGTGCTTGAAGGCGACCCGCATTCAGTTCTTGAAGGAATGATCATCGGCGCTTATGCCATTGAAGCTTCCGATGGATGGATCTATTGCCGTGCAGAATATCCACTTGCCATTAAACGTCTGAACATTGCAATTGAACAGGCTAGAAAAAATGGATATTTAGGAGAAAATGTATTCGGTATTGAAGGATTTAATTTCGACATTCATATTAAAGAAGGTGCCGGCGCTTTTGTTTGTGGTGAAGAAACTGCTCTGATGGCTTCTATAGAAGGCGAAAGAGGCATGCCTCGCAAACGTCCTCCTTTCCCTGCCGAATCAGGTTTGTGGAAAAGCCCGACCAACATTAATAATGTTGAAACATTTGCCAATATTTCATGGATCATAAATAATGGTGCTGCTGCCTATGCGAAATATGGCACTGCAAAAAGTAAAGGCACAAAAGTATTCGCTCTTACAGGAAAAATAAAAAATGGTGGCCTGGTTGAAGTTCCTATGGGGATTACTATTAGGGATATTGTTTTTAAACTTGGCGGCGGAATTCAAAACGATAAGAAATTTAAAGCTGTTCAACTTGGAGGGCCCTCCGGTGGCTGTATTCCCGAATATCTTGGCGATACCATAGTTGATTACGACTCTGTCAATTCCACCGGAGCTATTATGGGTTCAGGAGGTATGGTTGTAATGGACGAAACTACCTGCATGGTTGATATGGCAAGGTTCTTCCTTGATTTTACTAAAAAAGAATCTTGCGGGAAATGCACATTCTGTAGGGTTGGAACACAACGTATGCTTGAAATCCTCACCAGGATAACCAAGGGAGAAGGTAAAGCCGGCGATATAGAAACACTTATTGAACTTTCAAACCAGATCAAAGACAGTTCATTATGCGGCCTGGGACAAACAGCCCCAAACCCTGTACTTACTACTATCAAATATTTCAGGGATGAATATGAAGCTCATATACGCGATAAGAAATGTCCTGCAAAAAATTGCAAACCCTTGCTCACATTTGAGATCATTACTGACAAATGTACAGGGTGCATGGTATGTAAAAAGGTTTGCGCAGTCAATGCAATTTCAGGCGAAAGAAAAATGCCTCATGTAATTGATCAGAGTTTATGTACCAAATGCAGCTCTTGTTATTCCAAGTGTAAGTTTGATGCAATATCAGTTTCTTAATTAAAAATTAGTTATTTAAAACCGAAATCAATATTTATCATGAACGAAGTAAATGTCATTTTAAACGGTAAAAATATTAAAGGTAATAAAGGCGAAACCATTCTATCTCTTGCAAAAAGAAATGGTTATGAGATACCGACTTTATGCAATGATGACCGCCTCGAGCCATATTCCTCCTGTTATATTTGTGTTGTGGAAATTGAAGGAATGAGGGCTCTGCAGCCATCCTGCTCTACAAGAATCGCTGAGGGGATGAAGATAGAAACCAATAACGGCAAGGTTTATAGGGCAAGAAAAACCGCACTGGATTTATTACTCAGCAATCATTATGCAGATTGCATGGGACCCTGCAAACAGACATGTCCCGCCGGTGTTGATGTGCAGGGTTATATTTCCTATATCGACAAGGGAATGTATAATGAAGCAGTTGCCCTGATAAAAGAAACCAATCCACTACCTGCTATCTGCGGACGTGTTTGTGTTCGTCCTTGTGAAACCGCTTGCAGAAGGAATCTTCTGGATGAGGGTACAGGAGTAGGCATTGATTATATGAAAAGATTTGCAGCCGATTACGATCTCGCATCTTCTATAAAATACAGTCCTAAAATAAATCCATCGACTGGTAAAAAAGTAGCTGTTATTGGCGCTGGCCCCGGTGGATTATCGGCAGCATTCTTTCTCAGGAAAGAAGGGCATGATGTAGATATTTATGAAGCAGCACCTAAAGCGGGAGGTTGGCTCAGATATGGTATCCCGGAATATCGTTTACCGAACGATCTGCTTCAAAAGGAAGTAGATAACATTGCTGAAATGGGTGTAAATATTTATTACAACCAGAAACTTGGAGAAAATCTTTCTTATAAAGCTTTAAAATTCAAATATGATTCTATTGTAATTGCAATAGGCTCGCAAAAGGGTACTTCAATAGGTTGTGATGGTGATGATGCCGAGAATGTTCTTTCAGGTATTGACTTTTTGAAGACAATGGAACTTACCGGAAAGAGATATAACTTCTCAGGAAAAACAGTAGCTGTTATCGGCGGTGGAAATACTGCAATGGACTGCTGTCGTTCATCCATGCGCTGTGGTGCGAAAAAAGTTTATATTATTTATCGCCGTACAGAAAAAGAAATGCCTGCCAATCCAATCGAAATTCATGAATCGAAACTGGAAGGTGTGGAATATATGTTTCTCACAGCACCAGTAAGAGTTAATAAAGACAAGGATGGCAAGATCAAATCGATGACATGCCTTAAAATGGAGCTTGGCGAAGCTGATGCATCAGGTAGAAGAAGGCCGGTTGTTGTCCCAAATTCAGAATTTGATGTAGAACTCGATTATGCAATTGCTGCTATCGGACAAAAGACAGTCGTGAATTTTATTGATGAAGTTAACAGGAATACTGATATTGGTGAACTTAAAGTTACCAAATGGGGCGATATAGAAGCAGATCCATTAACACTTCAAACCGGGGTAAAACGAATATTTGCTTGTGGCGATGGTGTTTCAGGGCCTGCTACATTAATACAGGCAGTGGCTCAGGCAAAAGTGGCATCGCTCAGCAGTCACCAGTACCTGATGGAATTGCCCATGAATCCTGAGAAAAAAGAATTCCTTAGCAAAAGAGATAACTTCAAGATACAAGTTGCTGAAGAATATGCCGGTAAATTTCTGAAACAAATGCGTGAGGAAATGCCAACAATGGAGCCGGATACAAGAAATAATTTCAGTGAAGTAGAACTTGGCTATAATGATGAAAACATTGCAGTACATGAAGCCCAGCGTTGCCTGGAATGCGGATGTGTAGCTTATTTTGACTGTGATTTGAAACGATATGCCACAGATTATGATGTTGATCAAAAAAGATACAATGGTCAATTCAGGCAATATGACATCGATTTTCGTCACCCTTATGTTGAGATAGATAATAATAAATGTATTTTATGTTCTAGGTGTATCAGGGTTTGCCGTGAAGTTGTCGGTGCAAATGCACTGGGACTTGTAAACCGTGGCTTTGAGACATACGTAGCTCCAAGCATGGGCGAAGCGCTTCAGGATACCAATTGTGAATCTTGCGGTTTATGCATATCAGCCTGCCCAACAGGTGCTATTACAGAGAATGTGATTTTCAAGCCGGGTCCGGTTAAGACTGATACCATGGAAACCATCTGTAATTATTGCTCAGTAGGATGCGAAATAGACATTCATCATAAAAAAGGGTTTGCTATGAAAGTTACCGGCCATAAAGGCAAAGTGAATATTGATGGCAACCTATGTAAATATCCAAAGTTCGGGTACCATTATATTAATAATAAGGATAGGGTCATTAAACCACTTCTTAAAGTAAATGGTAAGTTTGAAGAAATAGATTTTAAAGAAGCTTTTGATATTATTTCTTACAAAATAAAAAGCGTTAAAGCTGATGAAAATGCTTTCTTTGCAGGCGCCCGCCTTTCGAACGAAGAATTATATATGGTTCAGAAGCTTGCAAGAGCCGGTGCGAAAACGAATAATATTGCTACTTTCCATTATCTCGGAAGAGGTGAAGGATACCATAATAACGCTAATGCAAATGTTCCCTTTGAGCAGATCAAGGGTGCAAGCAGAATTTATTTAATTGGTTCTGAAATTAACAACGATAATGCAGTGGCAGGTTTTATGGTCAACAATGCTATGTTCCGCAATAATATTCCCGTTGAACTTGTAACGGTACACGAGGACAGTAGCATGGAGTACAAGGTTAATCATACATTGCATGTAAAATCGTATTATCATTTTATTAAAGCTGTCAATCATTTTATACTATCAAAAGGTTTGGAAAATCAGTTGTTCCTTAAGGATAACTGTGAAGGATTTGAGGCATACAAAACGAATCTGCTGAAAGAAAAATTTGATGATATTTATAAAAAAGCAGGTGTTTCAAGCAAAGAATGTTTCGAGAAATTTGCATTGAATTATAACAATGAAATGAATGCAGTGATTATCTTTTCGGAGAAAGAAGTTTCTGCAAATACCAGCCTTGAGTTATTTAATTTAGCAATGATAACAGGGAAATTAGGTAAAACATCTAACGGACTCATTTCATTGAAGGAAAAGAATAATTCACAAGGATTATTCGATATGGGAATTTGTACAAAGCTTGGTGTTGGTGGTGTTCCTGTTGATGATAAAGACCTCGTTGAAAAAATGAAATCAAAATGGGGAATTAAAGATGTTCCGGCAGCAACAGGAGTGAAATTAAAAGATCAGCTTGAAAGCGGAAAGCTAAAGAATATTTTCATTTTTGGTGAAGACCCCATAGGTTGTGCAATTGATCCGAAAGAAATTTCAAAATGGTTCGCAAAATTAGAATTTAAGGTGGTTCAAGATTACTTTATTACCGAAACAGCAAAAACAGCCGATCTTATTCTTCCTGCCTCTTTCCCTTTCGAATCGGGCGGAACATACAGCAATACACAGAAAGTTTTACAAAAATTTGAAAAGCAAACTGACTGTAACATTGAATTCAACTCTTGTGAACAACTGATAAAACTTAATGAAAAGTTTGGTTTTAAAGGATTGAATGACGTGATTGATGTAATGATGGAAGCCATCAACATGTTGCCACAGGAAGATGAAAACAAAATACATGCATTCAGGAATACGGATGATGATAATCCTAACAGGTTATTTGAATATGGTTGCGATTACATTGTAAAATATTTTGAAGAGGGTTTTGATAAAGCGTTTATGAATTAGGTAATTAAACTATTGATTGTTAAATAGCGTTAATAATATCATTCTATATCAATATTATTTCATATATTTGTGTTAATTTGGAACTTTAGCTAAAAAGGAAAAAAGATGAACAATTTTAATTTCATATCATTAAATGTAAAATGTCCGGAATGTGGTAAATCATTAATGGATAATGAACACAAAGTGGATAACGAAGCTAGTATAAAATTACTGATAAAAACTACTGAGAAGAGTGGGGTAATAAATCTTAGCTCGATTTATGGCAGTTATAATTATGTTTGTAATATTGAACTGAAGGATGATGAAATTGCTGAATTTTCATGCCCTTCCTGTAAATCTGTTATTACATCAAATGACAGTTGTCCGACATGTCAAGCGCCAATGTCTACTGTGATTTTAGATATCGGGGGAAAAATAAATTTCTGTTCACGTAAAGGTTGTAAAAATCATAATATTGGATTTGAAGATCTATCCAATGCGTTGACAAAACTATATCAGGAGTTTGGGTTCAGAGGAACACAAACTCCTGAAGAAATTGTTCATTTAAAAGAAACAAAAAAAACAAAGACACAGGAAGAAGAGCACAAAGAGATACTTGAAACAGGCGCCTTCCTTCAGTCGTATTGCCCTCATTGCAAGAAATCCCTTATCGAAGGAGATATGCTTAAGCTGAAGATAGATAAAAAAGAAGGTGAATCCGGTTACATTATGTTAAGTCCTTACCTGAATGTTTTCTCTTCCAAATCTACCATTTTCCTTCCGGAGGATCAAACTGTAGGTGATATTAAATGCTTTCATTGTGATAAAAGTTTAATGGTAGGGGATGGTAAGTGCGAAAAATGCGGAACACAGATTGCAAAGATTCTTGTTGGTGCACGTACCAAAATGATTGAATTCTTTATTTGTGCAAAAAAAGGATGTACCTGGCATGGATTAAATAAGAAAGACCTTGATGATATTAGACTTGAAGACAGCATGGAATGGTAAGGTGTTCAAGAAATAATTATAACTACTAAATAGAAAACAATGTTTCAGATTGTCCGCAAACAGGAAATGGCAAAAGGCACTATTATCAGGTTTGATATTAGCGCTCCTAAAATAGCCAGCAAAATTAAAGCAGGGCAATTTATCATACTTCGTGTTAACGAAACCGGCGAAAGGATTCCACTTACTGTTGCCGATAAGGATGAGTTTGCAGGAATTATTACTATCATTTTTCAGGTGGTTGGAAAAACAACAGCCTTGATGCGTTCCCTGAAAGAAGGCGATATTATTAAAGATGTTGTTGGCCCTTTGGGTAAACCTGCCGATATACAGAAAATAGGTACGGTGATAATGGTAGGCGGAGGAACGGGCATTGCCATTCTGCATCATGTTGCAAAAGCTTTTAAAGAAGCAGGGAATAATGTTATTGGCATCATTGGAGCAAGAGACAGGGACTTGATTATTCTTGAAAATGAAATGAATGCCGTTTGCGATGAGTTAATTATCACCACTGATGACGGGAGCTACGGACAAAGAGGGTTTGTAACTCAGCCATTGCAGAAATACTTGGAAGAAAGGTATGATATAAAACAGGTTTATGCAATAGGCCCAATCGTTATGATGAAGAACGTATGCAATCTTACCAAGAAATTCAATATCCCTACTATGGTAAGCCTTAATCCTGTTATGATAGATGGCACGGGAATGTGCGGAGGATGCAGGGTAAAGGTTGATAATAAAACCCAGTTTTGTTGTGTTGACGGGCCTGATTTTAATGGCCACGCAGTTGATTTTGATGAGCTGGAAAAAAGAAATTCACTATATCTGAAAGATGAAAAGCTTTCATTATTATTCTCTATTAAATAACTTTGGTATATCATGTTAGATCAGGATGTAAAATATTTAAAGTTTAAAACGTATTTAAATACTTACTGCCCTTATTGTCACCAGAGCTTTAATGTTGAGAAGAAAGAACTAAAGCAGTTAATATTTAAAGCGGTATTTAAAGGGCAGGAAATTGATATTATCCTTAGTCCTTACCTCGATGTTTTTGATGTTGAAACATCCGTTCCTGTTCAGGAAGGAGAGGTTCTGGATGATCTGATATGCCCTCATTGTAAAAAGAGCCTTATAAGCCAGGATACAAAATGTGGTGAATGTGGTTCGCCTATTGCACATGTAATTATTTCCGCATTATCAAGGTTAATCCCTTTCTTCATTTGCCTTAAAAGAGGATGTGAATGGCATGGGCTTACCAAAGCTGATGAGCGCAGAATAAAATTAAAGATCCCTCGTCAGGAAATGCCCGAACAAGATAAAACATTGAGGATTCACAACCACCAGGAAGTTCCTTATGGCTTTACTTCTGAGCTTGCTTCGCTGGAAGCTGGCAGATGCCTGCAATGCAAAGTTCCAAAATGTGTTGAAGGATGCCCTGTTAATGTGGATATTCCTGCATTTATCAAGTTGATGCGTGAAGATGATTTCGATGGCGCTGCTAAGAAAATCAAAGAGAGAAATGTGTTACCTGCTATATGTGGAAGGGTTTGCCCGCAGGAAAGTCAGTGCGAGCAGAAATGCATACTCGGTGTAAAAGACAGTCCAGTGGCTATCGGCAGGCTTGAACGATTTGTTGCTGACTTTGAACGGAAAATGGACTTAGTCAAGATTCCCGTTATTAAAAATAAATCGAATAAAAGAATTGCTATTGTAGGATCAGGTCCCGGTGGACTGACTGCTGCTGCCGATATGGCCTTACTCGGATATTCTGTAACCGTATTTGAAGCGCTGCATGAATTAGGTGGTGTTCTAACTTATGGTATTCCTGAGTTTCGTCTTCCAAAATCCATAGTACAGTTTGAGATCAATTATCTGAAAGAAATAGGTGTTCGCTTTGAATTAAATCATGTTATAGGTACTTTGCTTACAGTTGACGAGCTTCTTGAACATTTTGATGCTGTGTATATAGGTGTTGGAGCCGGACTGCCTGTTTTTATGGGAATTGAAGGCGAAAACCTGGGGAATGTATTTTCCTCAAATGAATATCTCACAAGGATGAACCTGATGAAGGCATATAAGTTCCCTGAATATGATACTCCCATGCCAAAAGGAAATAAGGTTGTAGTTGTTGGCGGAGGCAACGTGGCTATGGATTCAGCACGAACTGCAATCAGGACTGGCTCAGCGGAGGTTACTATAGTATATCGTCGTTCAAGGCATGAATTGCCTGCCCGTATGGAAGAAGTTCATCATGCAGAAGAAGAAGGAATTAAATTCAGATTACTGACCAATCCTATTAAATATATTGGGACCGATTATAACTCGGTAAAAGGCGTTGAATGCATACAAATGGGATTGGGTGAGCCTGATGCATCGGGCAGAAGAAGACCCGTTCCTATTGAAGGCTCAAATTTTATAATTGATTGTGACCTTGTGGTAGTGGCTATTGGAACCGGCCCGAATCCAATCATTTTTAGCACTACACCTAACCTTAATAGAAATAAATGGGGATATATTGAAGTGAACCCCGAATTAAATGAAACTTCTATTCAAAATGTGTATGCAGGCGGTGATATAGTTACAGGTTCGGCAACGGTTATCCAGGCTATGGGAGCCGGAAGGCTTGCTGCAAATGCAATGCACAAGAAATTAGCTGTGAAATAAACATCAAATAACTATTATATGAAAGAATTTGGAAATATTAATGACATACTGGATTTTGCTATTAATGCAGAACAGGAAGCGGTTGATTTTTATAATGGCCTTGCCGCAAAATTAACAAACGAAGCCATGCGTAAAGTTTTCGTGCAATTTGCACAGGAAGAGATGGGACACAAATCAAAATTGCTACATATTAAAGAGTATGGCCAATTTAATGTGAGCGCTGAAAAAATAATGGACCTGAAAATTTCCGATTACATTGTAACCGCACTGCCATCGAGCAATATGTCGTACCAGGAAGCGCTGATGCTTGCCATGAACAAAGAAAAAGCCGCTTTCAAGCTTTATTTGGGATTATCGGAAAGAGCCCCTAATGCTGATATTAAGAATTTATTCCTTATGCTTGCCCAGGAAGAATCGAAGCATAAACTAAGGTTCGAACTGGAATATGATGAGCATATACTGAAAGAAAACTAATTGTAAATATTTCAAGTAAAAAAAGCGAAAACCCTGCGGTTTTTGCTTTTTTTATTGTTAAAAAGGCAAACAGGGTCTGTTTTTCTGGTATTAGAGGTTGTTTTAACATCAATTAAATGTCTGATTTTCAGAATCGGAGGCCGGATTTCCCGAGTCTGATGTCTGACTTCCCGAATCTGATGTCTGATTTCCCGAATCCGATGTCTGACTTCCCGAATCCGACGTCTGTATCGTCCTGAAAATAGTTTACACATTTTGATTAAAAATCCTAAGACAAGTTTACAAAAGTTTTTTAATCCTAACACAAATTTACATTAATTTTTAATCTTGAATAATATTTACATTTGCATCACCGGAAGAAGCGGAAGCGGGCTCTGCTGAGGAGCAACTCGCCAGGAATACCCCGGTCAGATAGCATAATAATCCGTTATAGAGTTTACACTTTGTAGTGGATTTGCTTTTATTACGCATTCTGTGTATTCCTAAAAAAACCTATATTTCCATAAGCACCTCCTGTTCTTTTTTAAGAGCATAATAATTTTTCCATCGTTTTTTGATAACACCTTCCATAACATGGGCATCAACTGGTGTGAGCATATCAATGCTGGAATGTGGTCGAAGAAAATTATAGATGCTGATTGCTTTTGCAACTTCATCCCGGGCAATATTAAAATCGGGATAAATGTTTTCTAACAATTCGCTTTTTAATATACCATTCACTCTTTCTGCAATAGCATTATCTAAAGGATCTCCTGTTTGTGTCATGCTAATACGAATATGCTGTTTTTCCAATAACTCTACATAATCATAACTGCAATATTGAACTCCTCTATCTGAATGATGCATAAGCCGATGTTTTTCAGGCAATGATTTGAAAGCCATTCGCAAAGCCATTTCACAGCCATTTGCTGATAAATTTTGGCTCAAATAAAATCCAACTATTTTCCGTGAGTATGCATCTGTGATTAACGAAAGATAAGCAAACCCTGTCCCTACGTGGATATAGGTAATATCGCTAACCCATAATTGATTTGCCGCAATTGGAATAAAATCTTCTATTAAGTTCGGATATTTTTTTAGCCAATGCCTGCTATTTGTTGTAATGGGTTTTCTGTTTTTTCGCTTTCGTATCAGCAATCCATGTTCTCGAAGCAAATCAAAAAACGAATCCCTACCAATACCTATTGCATGCTGCTGCATAAATAGTTGCATTTTTATCATTAACTTCCTTCCTCCAAGCCGTTTCATTATTTTTCGGTGACAATGTACTTCTTGCAATAGTAATTCTTCACTCAAAATAATCTTTTCCTGATGTTTTTTCCCTTGATAATAGGCTTGCCTTGAATAACCAAGCAATGAACAAAGCTCTTCTATTTTTGAATAAGGCCTGCTTTGCTCTACTTTCATGATTGCTTGGTGCCAGATTTTTTTCGCAAATCTATCCCGAATTGGTCTTTACCAATATCTATCATGGCTTCAAGTAATTCGTTGTGCAATTGTAATCTTCGGAGTTCAGCTTGCAGCAATTTTACTTCTTTGGAAAGTGCCTCTGTTGGCTGATTTTGTTTTGCTATTTTTGATTTGGCTGGCTTATTTGAAGTAGTGTATCGTCCTCTGAACTGTTGAACCCAACCATGTATGGTTCTGAAGTCAAATCCATACTTTGCTTGTAATTGGCGGTAGCTAATGCCTCCGGCTAAATACTCAGCAATGATTTTTTCTTTTTCTTTTATCATATCTGTTTTGTCTGATGTAAATTTACATTTTTGTGTAAACCTATTTCAGGACAAGACAGTCTGACTTCCCGAGTCTGATGTCTGACTTCCCGAGTCTGATGTCTGACTTCCCGAATCCGGTCTCGGATTTGCCGAATGAAGCCTTGTACTTCTGAAATCTTATATACAAATTCCTAAATCATATATAATAAGGTATGGGGTATAAAGGTATAAGGTATAATAGTAATTCTGAAATCGTAACTCTTAAATCTAAAATCATCAATCTAAAATGCAATTCCCACTTTACTCACTTTTAATAATGAATTATTATCTGATGGTACGCAAACAAAATAACCGCAGAGACCACAGAGAAAATTAATCGCAGAGATACGCAGAGAAATATAATGACAGAAAACGAAATTAGATAAATAAGTATTAACTCAGCGGTTCTCTGCGTAAAACCTCAGCGAACTCAGCGGTTAAAAATTAAAATGTGTTTCTACGTAACATGAGTTATTATTCAAAATATTAAAAATGCACAGACCGAATTGTTTTATTAACTGATGTTACGCAATAAAATAACCGCAGAGTCCACAGAGAAAATTAATCGCAGAGATACGCAGAGAAATATAATGACAGAAAAACGAAAATAGATAAATTAGTATTAACTCAGCGGTTCTCTGTGTAAAACCTCAGCGAACTCAGCGGTTAAAAATTAAAATGTGTTTCTGCGTAACATGAGTTATTAAAAATTTAACAAGGAAATAAAAAAATTAATAATAACTTATTATAGATATATGAAAATTTATTTTAGTTTTGCCAAATCTTACTACTAAAAATTAATTCAAAATAGTAATAACAAAACAATCAATTATGAAAAGTAGATTTTTAATTTTAGTTGCAGTGTTAGGATTGTTGGGCTTTTCGGCGCAATCGCAAACACTGTCGCCCACGGTAATTTCTTCTTCGGGAGGATTTTTCACATCGGGCAGCGCCGAGCTTTCGGCTACAGTGGCCGAAATGACCATGGTGCAAACGTTTACGGATGGAAGTAATTACCTTACACAAGGCTTTCAGCAGCCTGAAGTGGTAACTGTAGGTATTAACGAAATACCTGTTGCCACTAACGACATTTTGGTTTATCCAAACCCCACAAACGGGAGTTTTGTTTTAAGCTTTACCGGCGATGACAATTCGGAATCAAGCATCAGGATCTATAACCTGGCAGGGCAGGTGGTTGTTGAAAAACAACTTTCACAAGCTGTCGGCTTAAATACAGTTGATTTCGACCTGAGCAGTTTCAGCCAGGGAATGTACATACTGGAGCTTGCTTCAACCAATGCAAAAGGCGAAAAAAGTATAAGTTATCATAAAATAAATTTAGTATATTAATTATAAACCCAAAATTTAACAATCATGAAAAGTAGAATCAAAACATTATTAAGTGCCATGCTGATGCTTTTATTTGTAAGCCAGTTAAGCGCACAATCACCTGAAGGATTTAATTACCAGGCGGTAGCCAGGAACAGTTCAGGCGTTCTTATTGCCAGTCATCTGGTTGGAGTAAAAATTAACATACACCAAACTTCTTCAGCGGGTACGGTTGTATATGCGGAAACATTTGCTACTACAACCAACCAATTTGGTTTATTTACCATAGCAATAGGTCAGGGAACAGTAATGACAGGTTCTTTTAATACTATCGTTTGGAGTTCCGGCGACTATTGGTTAGAAGTATTGCTGGATCCCACAGGAGGTACAAGTTATGCATCTATGGGTGCTTCACAGTTATTATCTGTACCTTATGCTATGTATGCAAATAATGCAGGTACCAGCGGAATAACAGGTGCAACAGGTCCAACAGGACCCGCTGGAGCAACCGGACCATCAGGCATATCAGGAGCACCAGGAGCAATGGGTGCAACTGGAGTAACAGGTGCAACAGGTACTTTTGGAATGACGGGCTCAACTGGAGAAACTGTTTATAATAACGGTACAACATGGGTTGCCGATAGTTTATTATATAATTCAGGAACAAATATAGGTATCAATACAACCAAGCCCACCCACATGCTTGAAATCTGGAATACCACGCCGACAGGTGATTCTACTGGTAACGTGCAAGTTTATTCAAACTCTGACATGGGTCCTTATTCAAGTGCGGTAACAGCATATGACAACGCTACGGAAAGCCAGGTGGAAATATATATGCGCTGGGGCAATTAGGTGTATATAATAATATCGGAGATATGGGTGTTAGAGGACATACTTATTATAATAGTGCTTACGACTTTGGTGTTTATGGTTCATACGGTCCATCATTAGCTTCTCCTTTGAGTTATGGCTACCTAGGTGGAAATAGCATTGGAGTTTATGGCTCTTCATCTGTTGCATCAGGTACAAATTACGGCTTGTTTGCTACTGCAACAGGCGGAACTACCAATTATGCAGGATGGTTTGATGCAGGTAATGTAATTGTAAATACAGGAATGCTCGGTATTGGAACAAACGTCCCGGGAAAACTGTTAGATATTAATGCCGGAGTGCTAAGTAATTCAGCTGCCAGAATTACAAGTAGCGGTAATGATGCTGCATTTGCATTAAAGAATACAGGAAGCGGCGGAAGAACATATTGGATGGATGCAGGTAGCGGTACAGCAGGCGTTGGCAAGGGTAATTTTGCTATATGGGATGAAACAGCAGGTGCTGCAAGGTTTGCCATAGATTCAACCGGCAATGTTGGTATTGGAACAACTACTCCTTCAAGCCAATTGAATGTAGTTTCTGCCGATCAGGTCGTAGCTAATTTTGATTACACCGCGCATGAGCTATGTAAGCTTGAATCTAAGAAATACATCATCAGGGCCTACAGGAGTACAGCTTCTTGGAACCACTTTTAATGCATTAGAAGTTGGAACCTTTGCGGGAGCATTTACAGCAGTAGACGCTTCTGCTTTCAATGTATCGAGCGACCTGTCAGTGAAAAAAGATGTCGAATATCTTAATAATGATGATTTCGCAAGCTGTTTGGGTCAGATCAGGGATATTAAATCTATACGTTTCCGTTATCTTTCTGAAAGCGCTACTGAAGGTGATCCTTCAAAAGCATACCGCCCTTATTTGCATATTGGCGTTTCAGCTCAATCACTTCCCAACGAAGTTTCAGTGAAAATGAACAATGATCTAAGCGGAAAATCTAAAGAACAACATCTTGGTATGTCACTTGCCGATATGAGCGGATTGATGCTTGCCGGAATAAAAGCATTGGATGTTCAACAGCAAAGCACTAATGAAATTGTTAAAGCACAGCAAGTTGATATAGAAAGCCTGAAAGCTGAAATTGAAAGCCTGAAAGCTGAAATTAAAGCATCAAAGAAGCAGTAATTCAAAATTATTGTACTTAAAAAAGCAGGGGAAATTCTCCTGCTTTTTTTTGTGCCAATGGCTTTCTTTGCAATAAAATAGTAGTTACTACAAGGTGTTTGAGTATGTCACTTATAAAGGCTTGTACCAACTCGTAATACAATATCATCTTTTCCAATCATAATACACACTAAACATATTGTAAAAGCCTTAACAAGTTAATTGTATTTCATTTAGTCTTTGTATATTTGCATGACTTTATTCAGGTATTTTATTAAATCGGCAGGTTTGGTTTTAAATAAACTCATACTATTTATGTTCCTTTGCTTCACCTGCACTTTTATCCAGGCACAGCAAGCCGAAGATCAGGCACAGCAGGAAGCCGAAGATTTGGTGAACAGCGGCAATATGAAAGCCAGCCAGAAGAAATTTGCCGATGCAATTACCGATTATAATGCTGCTATTGAATTAGAACCAAAGTATGGAATGGCATACTTATACCGTGGCGCCGCAAAAGCTCAACTCAACAATTACAAAGGGGCAATAACTGATTTCGACAAATCAATTGAGATTAATTCAAAACATGGACTTGCATATTTTTACCGCGGTATTGCAAAGAAGAGCCTTAGTGACGACGAGGGAGCTTGTACCGACTGGCATAAAGCAAGCGACTTGGGCACTAACTCAGCTAACGAATACATCAAAGATTATTGTAATTAAATTCAAATAGTTTTTGCAGATAAATTATAATTTTGCAACCCAATTCTAATTATTTTGAAAAAGCGTGAACTGAAAACCGTTTTTATCGAATACGATGCTGTTGAAGAACTGCCATCCGCAGATAAAAAGTTGATAGTAATTGCGAAGAAAGCTGCCGAAACAGCTTATGCTCCTTATTCCGAATTTCATGTTGGAGCAGCAGTAATGCTCGAAAATGGAGTTTGTATTAAAGGAAATAACCAGGAAAACGTAGCATATCCATCAGGGCTTTGCGCCGAAAGAGTGGCTGTGTTTGCTGCTTCATCACAATATCCGGGTGTAGCCATTAAGACAATTGCCATTTCAGCAAAATCAAAGAAATTTAAAGTCTGTGGCCCTGTTACTCCGTGTGGCGCTTGCCGACAAGTGTTGGCCGAATATGAACATTTACAAAAACAACCTATTCGTATAATCTTAAGTGGCGAAGAAGGTAAGGCTTTTGTTATTGATAAAGTAGAAGACCTGCTTCCATTGAGTTTTAAGGCAGATAAATTGAAAAAGTAATTACTTTGGTAAATTACTCTTTGCTATTTTCAGGTTATTCTTTGCCAGAACAAATGAGGAATCTATTTTAAGCGCTTGTTCACAATACATTGATGCCTCTTTCCATTTACCGAGTTCATTGTAAGCTGAACAGATGTTGTTATAAGCAGTAATGCAATTTCTATTAAACTTGATTGCTTTCTGATATGCACTTATGGCCTTTTCATATTTTCTTGCTCCATAATAGGTATTCCCAATTCTTATATAATTTGACTCATTCGGATGTATTGATAACAGTGCTTCTGTGTCCGATAAGAATTTATCTTGTTTGGCTTTGCCGGTAGTAGCAGCTTTCAGATTATTTGTGGCCAGTATGTCGCCTGGTCTTATTTCAATTGTTTTTTCCCCCGCAGCAACGGCTTCATCCCACCAGCTAATCTTAGAATATGCGCAACACATGTTATTGTAAGCATAGTAACTATTGGCATTGAAAGTAAGTGCCCTTTTTGAAGCATCAATACATTCTTGATATTTCCCATTGTTATAATATGCCAGACCCAGATTGATATAATTATTTTCGTTTGGTGAAGTTTTAGCTAAATCAATGGCAGCCTGAAGTTTTATTTGAGCCGAATCAGGAGGAGTGTTAAATATGGTTTTCCCATTAGGTTTAATTGAAGCATTTGCTTTTTCAATAGTTGAATAATAAATGAGATAATATAAAGAAAGTATTAAAGGGATTGAGATAATTACATGAATAGTTTTGCGGGTTCTTTTAATTTCTTTCATAAAGTTTGTTCTTTTAAAAAATAATTATCCTTCCATCAAAGGTACTGAAAATAATGAAGCCATGGTTATAAATAAGGAACCTTCCTTATCGAAAAGAGAGCGTAGTTAAAAATTTAAAAAGTGAAAAAAAGATTGATAGTAAAATTCCAAATAAGCACCACGCCAATTGCAAATAATTTTGACAGGTAAAAGTTCTTTTTGAACTTGCTAACTAATATGAAAAGTATGAGAGTATTTATTCCCAAACCTACAGTTGAAATAAAAAAGAATTTAAAAAACTGCACGGTAACGTGAGGGTCGGTGCTTTGAAATGTCCATATCCGGTTAAAGATATAGTTAACAGTTGCTGCTGCTGTAAAGCCTATAGCATTTGCCACATATTTCTGAACTTTTAGTATTTCTTTAAATAGGTAAGTCAAAGAAAAGTCAACTATCATTCCTGACGCACCAACGATACCAAATTTAATAAATTTTAAGAAAACAGCTTTTGTAATAAACATAGATACTATTATTCTAAACTCATAAAGTAAATTTATTAATAAGGCAGCAAAGATGCAAAAAATCAACGTAACAATAATTTGATTCTTTCATCTAAAAGATCAGCATTAATTTTATTAATCATTCCCTGGTAATACTTTGAGTTTTCAATTGCAGAAGAAATATTGAATGTGTTTTGGTTACAATAACAAAAAGCACTTTTCTTCTTAAGATGATATGCTAGATATATCTGTTCTGTTTGCCCGGGCGTGGGAACAAGAACTGCATTTTTACCAAGTGTAACCATATCCATTATGCTTGAATAACCGGGCCTGCTAATAATAAGCGAAGAAACTAATATCATATCCATAAGTTCATTTGTCCCCAAATTGTTAATCATGGTAATATTTTCGGAAATGTGTTTAACTTCATCCGATTCAGTAATGCCGCGGATAATAAGGATTTTTAACGAGTTGTTATTTATAGCCTGTTCAAGCACGATATCTTCAAAGATGGTGCGTTGAGGTTCTGGCCCGGATATAATAAAAAGAATATCGTAAATGTTTTCCGGTTTCGCAACATCATTATTATTGTTAAAGCGGGAAAGAAGCCCAATGAAAACAACATTATTAAACAAAGAATAATTATCCGAAAGTCTTCCGCTTAAATTGAGCCCCTTTTTAAGATCAGGAACCCAGCATTCAGTAAATCTGTCAATGTAATGTTTATTTATTTTAAATATTCTTTTTTTAAATAGATTGAGCCATTTTGGAATCTGAATTGAAAGCTGATGTGTGATGAAGATGCATTTAACGGATTTGCTCCATACACCGTATCTGTTATCCGAAATTAAAATATCAATATTGTATTCCTTGATAATCTTTTCAACTTGTTTATGCTCTCTTCTTATTCCTATCAGAATTCGAGGTGATAAAAAAAGCATTTTTATTGTCATGCTTCCATTTGACGGATAGCTTATATTATATCCAGGGAAATTAATAAACCGAAGTGAGGGAAATTCTTTTTTAAGAAAAGCCAGTGGCCTGCCATCCGCCCCAATAATCACATTTGCCCCTGAATCCAAAAGCTTTTGGATTATAGGAACGCAACGGCTTGCATGTCCAAGCCCCCAGTCAAGAGGGCAAATCAATATGTTTTTAGTATCAGCCAAGTATTACATAACATTTTTGTAAAGATAAATTATCTTTTTAGTACATTTGAAATCATTTAATCAGAATAATATGGCAAAAGTAATTATTGAAAAACTTACAGAAGCTGAAATAGAAAAACGAAAAATAAAATCGTGGCCAATATGGACAAAAGAAGTTTCGCGGTTTGACTGGTTTTACGACAGCGAAGAAGAATGCCTTATCCTTGAAGGAGAATTTGTGGTTCACACTGATGAAGGTGATTATTCCATTAAACCCGACGATTTTGTTACCTTTAAGAAAGGGTTAAAATGTATATGGGAGGTTAAGAAACCTATCCGCAAGCATTATAATTTCCTCTAGAAATTTATAATAAAGTATTTGCAAGATTTGCCAGTTCGCTGCGTTCACCTTTTTCAAGACGGATGTGCGCATAGATAGGATGATGTTTTATCCTGTCAATAAGCGTTGAAAGACCATTACTGTGGCTGTCGAGATAAGGAGTATCTATCTGGAAAATATCACCTGTAAAAATAATCTTCGTGTTTTCACCTGCTCTTGTAATAATAGTTTTCACTTCGTGAGGTGTAAGGTTTTGAGCCTCATCAACTATAAAACATATATTCGAAAGACTTCGTCCGCGTATATATGCCAAAGGGGTTATAACGAGCTTTTCATGTTCCAGCAGGTCGGTAATATTCTTGAACTCCTTATCCTTTTCACCATATTGGTTCTGTATCATTTTTAAGTTGTCCCATAGTGGCTCCATATAAGGATTCAACTTTGATTTAATATCACCGGGCAAATACCCGATATCCTTATTACTCAATGGAACGATGGGGCGTGCCAAATAAATTTGTTTAAACTCTCTTTTCATTTCCAGTGAACCTGCAAGGGCAAGTAATGTTTTGCCTGTGCCTGCCACTCCCTGCAAGGTTACAAGCTTTACGGCCGGATTAAGAATAGCATGTAAAGCAAAAACCTGTTCGGCATTTCTTGGCGTAATGCGGTAAGCCGAACGTTTCTCTAATCGTTCTATCCTGTTTAAAATGGCATTATAATAAGTAAGAATGGATGTTTTATCATTCTTCAAAATGAAATAATGATTTGGAATGGGTGATTTAACGCCTATTTCATCGGGGCTGCAAAATCCTTCCTTGTAAATTTTATCTACCAGTTCAGGATCAATTCCATTAATGGTTGACTTGCCTGTATATAACTGGTCAATATCTTTTATCTTACCGGTTTGAAAATCTTCGGCAGTTAAATTAAGCGCCTTGGCTTTAAGCCGGAGGTTAACATCCTTGCTAACAAGAATTACTTTCTTCTCGGGATGTTGTTCCGAAAGGGTGAGGGCGGCATTTAATATTCGGTGGTCGGGTTTTGTTTCACCAAAAACTTTATTGGCATCCACTTTTCCGCTTCTGCCGTTTTCGTTCATAATCACCCTGAACTGCCCTTTGGCTTGTTCGAGAGGAACCCAGTCTTGCAGTGTATTGTTCAGCGAAAGCTTATCAATGATGCGGATGAATTCGCGGGCTTCAAAATTAATGGTATCATTTCCTTTTTTAAAATTATCAAGTTCCTCGAGAACCGTGATTGGAATTGCCACGTCATTCTCGTCGAAACTGTTTATGGAGTTGTGATTGTAAAGTATCACAGAAGTATCAAGTACAAAAATCTTCTTGATTTTAGAGGCTTTTGAAGTTTTTTTAAGCATAAAATATATGTATGTGGGTTCTAAAAATTTGTTTTTTTTAAATCCTAAGCACTAAACCCTAAATCCTAAATAATTTCAAAATTCAAATGAGAAAAGCACCAAACATTGAATTAGCTGTAGTTTTGAACATTAATATTTGAGTATTTGATATTATTTAGAGTTTAGAAATTAGTATTTAGAATTTGTTTTTAAGAATTATTAGAAGTCCCCTTTAGTTTTTAATGAGCGTTGGTAAAATTAATTCATAAATTTGCAATAGTGACAATGCCTATTTAAAGATTTACACCAAGCCGTGTTGATAACAAAATAACGTAGTTTCAATAATATTATTGTGTATTAAGTAAAACTTTAAAATACAATCATCAAAATTATTATCTCATCGAATTACGAATTATCTACGAACATACGAATTACTAAAGGAGCAGTGGGTTTGTATTTCGTAAGTTCGTATTTTTGTTCGTACTTCGGTGAGAAAATCCGGAGAAGTAATTTCGGACGTTTCACTAGAACATTAACATGAATTTCCTGGCACACTTATATCTTTCGGGCAATGATGAGGAGATAATGGTGGGGAATATTTTGGCCGATCGCTCGAAGGGTTTGATTAAAAAAAACCTTAGACAAGGAATATTAAACGGCATTAAAATGCATCATGCAATTGATAGTTTTACTGATAATCACCCGGTGGTTGCACTTACAAAGAAAAGGCTGAATCCTGTTTTCGGGCATTATGCGCCGGTGATTACAGATATTTATTACGATCATTTCCTGGCGGCAAATTGGAAAGATTATTCGGATGTTTCGCTTGAGGTGTTTGCAAAAAACTGTTATACCATTTTAAAAAAACATAAAAAGCTTTTCCCGGCCGACTTCCAGTTTGCATTTATATACCTGCGTTTTCGGAATTTACTTGTTTCGTACCGGACAATTGAAGGCATTAAATTTGCTTTCGATAGAATGGCAGGCAGGGCTGTTAATTCAAAAAACCTGCATCTTGCCATTGAAGAATTGAAAGAAAATTATCCGCTTTATGAGAAGGAATTTAAGGATTTCTTTAAGGATGCAATAAAAAAGTTCCAAAATAATTAGCAGGGACACTATTCTGAATAAAAATTGAACATTTGCACTTGCACGAACGCAACTCTGAATAAAAGTTGAGGGAAAGTGAACACTTTTATGCAACTCTGAATAAAAGTTGAAGGAAAGTGAACACTTTTATGCAACTCTGAATAAAAGTTGAAGGAAAGCTTTATCCTGCTACTTTTTGAAATAAAAAGAGCGGTTATTCCTGTAGATAAAAACTGTTTGGTTATTGTTATGCTTGTTCATGGCATGCAGCAACCAGTCAAGGAAACTGGGATAAATGGTTTTTTCGTAAACAATATCGGGCATAATTGTTTTCATAGTATCTACACGAGCCGGCAGGTTTTCCTCGCCAAAAAACAGAACAAACTGGGGGTAGTAATCAGGTGCTGATTTTTTCTTCAACGTATCCCTGAATGCGCTGAAAGGATTATCAATACTTATTTCATATTGCCCCACTTTCCATTTGCCCAAATAAAATAAAGGTAATGTTTCAGGTTCGCTGTAGTTCATATCATTTAGTGCAACCGAGTTTATTTTATCTTTATACTGGTTAAGATAATACATAGATTCGCACCTTGACTGCTTTGAATAATGAACGGTAACTAATGGCAAAGCCAGGCAGCTAAGCGACCAGAAAATTATCCACGATACCTTGATAAACTTTTTGTGCCTCTGCCAGTATGGCTTATTGAAAATAAGATCGTTCATCCCAATAACACCGCTAATAATGAAGAATGGAATTACCGGCAGGATAAACCTTTCCTGTTTATTTGAAATTATGGCATGGATCAATAAAAATATAAACACAGGCAATGTTATAATCAAGAGTTTCCTGAATCCTTTAATATATCCCATCAGCATGAAGAAACTTATTGGTGGGATCAATATGCCAAGTATAAAAAGAATATAGGTGAACCAGGGTTGAACAATATATGCATCGGCTGTGGTGATACACACTTTAACGTATTCTGACACTTCAGCAAAAGGATAACCCCATAAAAATATATCAGGTACACCTTGTAAAAGGAAATAAACAATAAACATAATTACAATCCATATCCCAAAACCTTTCCATTGCTTTCTTATCAACAGAAACAATCCAAGACCTGCAATAAAAAACATTGTCTGAACACGTATTCCAACTGCGATAGCTGAGAAAATACCAGATAATATAAATTGCTTGTTTTTTAGCGCATCATCTTTAACCAGTTGCCATACCGCAAGTATCAAAAAAGGAATACAAACAACCTCCACAAGGTTTCGCACACTTAAAAACGGGAACATGAAGAAACATGCAAATATTAAGCCTACTATCTTGGCATTATTGATATTTGATAACTTCTCGGTAATCTTAAACCCAAAATATACTACTAATAATGAAAGCGTCGCATGAAGAAAACGTTCAACATACATCAATCCCTGTGGGTCAGTCAAACCAATAAAATGAAGGAACTTTAGTAAAAGAAAATTAAGCCCCACATAAAACATACCATGCCCGCTTGGATGCCCTGTGGGATTGTTAGCAGGAAGCCAATTGTTATAATCAAACCCGTTAACCCATGATTGTGCTGCTTCAATAACCAGGAAATGATCATCAAGCATCCCGAAACCTTTTGAAAAAATAACAGCCAGCAACCTCAGAAATATTGCAACCAGCATTATTAATGCCAGCGGATGTTCATTCCAAAGCTTTTTCAGGTAATTCATTAAAATTTTTTCTTGCAAATTTAGAAAATTTGATAAGAGACTGGCGGGAAATTAAAAAAAAGAGACTGTGTCAAAAGAAATCTTTCTTTAATTTTCAGCAACCTTTTGCCCCGGCCCCTGAAGGGAGAGTTGCTGAAAATCAGTCTTCCCTTTAGGGTTAGGGCAATGACTGATTTTCATAAAACCGACTTGTGAGTTTAATTCAATAAAAAAAAAGCTTTCCATAATTTGGAAAGCCTTTTTTATTGAGGTTTTGGTTATCTTAATAATCCATTCCACCCATACCGCCCATACCACCTGGCATAGGAGGCATAGCAGAAGATTTTTCTTTAACATCAGAAATAACACATTCAGTTGTAAGTAACATGCCTGCAATAGATGCAGCGTTTTCAAGAGCTACACGGGTAACTTTGGTAGGATCGATAACTCCCGATTCATAAAGGTTTTCATATTTATCAGTCCTTGCATTATAACCATAATCTCCCGGTTGTCCTTTAACCCTCTGAACAACTATGGAACCTTCAACTCCTGCATTTTCAACTATCATTCTCAATGGTTCTTCAAGTGCCCTGCGGATAATCTGGATACCAGTATTTTCGTCTTCATTGGAACCTTTTAATTTATCCAGCGATTTAATTGCCCTAATATAAGCTACTCCACCGCCTGGAACTATACCTTCTTCAATGGCTGCACGGGTTGCATGTAATGCATCATCATAAAGGTCTTTCATGTTCTTCATTTCAACTTCACTTGCAGCGCCCACATAAATAACGGCTACACCGCCTGATAATTTAGCAAGGCGTTCCTGTAGTTTTTCCTTATCATAATCTGAAGTTGTTTTTTCAATCTGTGCTTTTATCTGGTTAACGCGGGCAACAATATTTTCTTTCTTGCCTTTTCCGTTAACAATGGTTGTATTGTCTTTATCAACTACTATCTTTTCAGCCTGTCCTAAATATGAAAGGTCGGCATTTTCAAGTTTAAATCCTTGTTCTTCCGAAATAACTACGCCACCTGTAAGTATGGCAATATCCTGAAGCATTTCTTTTCTTCTGTCGCCAAAGCCCGGAGCTTTAACAGCACATATTTTTAAAGAACCACGTATCTTATTTACTACCAAAGTTGCAAGAGCTTCGCCTTCTACTTCTTCAGAAATGATCATTAATGGACGGCCGGTTTGAACAGTCTTTTCCAATATTGGCAGAAAATCTTTCATGCCTGAAATTTTCTTTTCGTATAACAGGATATAAGGATCTTCCATTATTGTTTCCATCTTCTCAGGATCAGTTACGAAATAAGGGGAAATATAACCACGGTCGAATTGCATACCTTCAACAACCTTTACAGTAGTATCAGTTCCTTTTGCTTCTTCGATAGTGATAACGCCTTCTTTTTTTACCTGACGCATTGCATCTGCAATATGTTTACCAATTACTGCATCATTATTTGCTGAAATGGTTGCAACCTGTTCAATTTTATCAAAGCTGTCGCCAACTGATTGTGACAGTTTTTTAAGATGCTCAACAACTGCCACAACAGCTTTGTCAATTCCTCTCTTCAGATCCATAGGGTTTGCGCCTGCTGTAACATTCTTTAACCCTGTGCCTATGATAGACTGTGCAAGAACAGTAGCGGTAGTTGTTCCGTCGCCTGCATTATCAGCAGTCTTTGAAGCCACTTCCTTTACAAGCTGGGCTCCCATATTTTCGATAGGATTAGCTAATTCAATTTCTTTTGCAACGGTAACACCATCTTTAGTCATTTGCGGTGCACCGAATTTCTTTTCAATGATAACGTTTCTTCCTTTAGGTCCTAATGTAGCTTTTACTGCATTCGACATAGTATCAACACCTTTTTTCAAAAGGTCGCGTGCTTCTATGTTATACTTAATTTCTTTTGCCATTTTACTTTAATTTTAATGATTGTTAAACTATTAATTTTTTAAGAAAATATCAGCCATTGATTAAACAATAGCATATATATCTGATTCTTTCATTATAAGATAATCGTTACCCTCGATAACAATTTCCGTTCCGGCATACTTGCCATACAGAACCTTATCGCCGACTTTAACGGTCATAGGCTCGTCTTTTTTCCCGTTGCCAACTGCAACTATGGTTCCTTTCTGTGGTTTTTCTTTTGCTGTATCAGGGATGATGATACCGCCTGCGGTTTTTTCTTCTGCTGCAGCCGGTTCAACAAGTACCCTGTCTGCTAATGGTTTTACGTTTAATTTTGCCATGATCATTTATTTTTTAAGTTTTACAATAATTTAATTTTTACGCAACGCAGTAGTCATTTATTGTGCCAAATTCTTTAAAGGGGATTTTAAGGACAAAATTTCAGAAGAATCTCTAAAAGCAAAAAAAAATGTCAGAATCTTAATGACATTCTGACACCTTATCAGATTTTGACTCAACTTTTACTTTTTAGCAGGAGGTGACTGGTAATTTGAAGGAGCCGCATTTTTATCAAGTTGCTCTTGCAAAACCTGGCTCTTTTTAGTTCCTTCGGTATTTCTTGGAATTACAAAGATGGACACAAGACTTAAAAAAAGTAATGCAACAGCAAGTGTCCATGTTGCTTTTTCAAGGAAATCGGCTGTTTTACGCACACCCATTATCTGGTTTGAAGAACTGAAATTTGATGCAAGTCCACCGCCTTTTGAGTTCTGTACAAGAACTACAAGTGTAAGCAATACACAAACGATGATAATCAATATCGACACAAAAATGAAATATCCCATAACTAGATTATTAAATGATTTCTTTCTTTATTTTTTCAATTTGGGCTGCAAAGTAACTGTTTTTTTCTGGAAAATTCAAACTTAATTTTTCATAAATATGAATAGCTTTATTCCTGTTGCCTTGTTTCCAATATATTTCAGCCAGAATTTCGGATACAAACTCCTGTTCATTATCTATTTCTTCAGGGCTTTCTTCAAAGTTAATATTGTTCTCAACTGACTTAATAATTAATCTAGGTTGATCTTTAAGAAATTTATCTATAAGGTCATTTTGAATGTCTGACTGTTGACCATATTGATTATTCTTATCCTGCAGAACTTCTAAAGAATAGGATATTATTGGAGGTTGAATATGGTTTTCATCTGAAATATCATGCAAAAGTCTAAAGAGCTTTTTCCTATCATAAAGGTGGACAGATGAGCTTTTTATGAAATCATCCTTTTCCCCTGAATTAAGTACAAAATTGTTTTTGGCCAGAAGCATCCTGATACCTGAACAATAAGGGTAATCCTCCAATAAACTCTCCAATTCGGTCAATGATACATTATTCAGTCTCTTGGGAGATTTCAGATAAGTGAGAAATTCAACGGAAGTCATGGAAAACTACCAGTTTATAACAGTTTTATTATAAATGTCATCAATTAAGGCAGTATTAATATCCTGAATCAATCCGTCTTGTACAGCTGAAAGACTTTGAGTACTCTGATAATCTTCATAGCGGGCGAAAGATTGTTCGAAATTTTGTTTCTCATCAATTTTATTAGTAAATTTCACCTCAACTGTAATAGTAAGACGATTAAGGGCAGCAGTTTGATTAGCCTGAATGGCTTCCGGCTGAACGGCATAGCCCGTAATTGATCCTTCAATATCCATATCGCCGTTATAATTGACAAGTGTTAGCCTGGTTTGGGTTGAGAATCTGTCACGCAGAGCCTGGGTGAATGTTTGGCTAAGGGTAGGTACAACAATTGAAGCTTTATTCGGAAAATATTGAATGGAAACAGTTTTAACCTTAGGATCAACGCTACCTCCTGTAAAAGAATATTTCACCTTGCAACTGCTCGAGAGCAATAGAAGAATGGAAATCAATATGGCGCAGATGTTTTTCATTTTTCAATACCGTATTCTTTTATTTTGCGATAAAGCGTCCTTTCTGATATCCCTAATTCTTTTGCTGCATTATTTCTTCTGCCTTTATATTTTTCAAGCGCCCTGCGGATTAAGTCTTCTTCTTTCTTCTGTATTGACAATGTTTCTTCAATTACTTCCGAATCTTCAATCGGTTCATTCAAATGGGCATCTCCCTTTGGATGTATGGTAATATTCGCTTTATTTCTGTTTATAGCTGTCTCAAAGTCATTCTCATAGACTTTGCTCAGCATCTGTGAATTTTCATTCTTGGCATCTTCTGAGATATCTGAGCTCCCCATTATATTAAACACGGCTTTCTTTAAATCGTTGACGTCTTTCTTCATATCGAATAAGACTTTGTAAAGGATATCCCTTTCGGAAAATTCAGAAGAGCCATGATCTCCTTTAAATAGCACCGGCAGTTCATTGGATGAATCCTGAGGAATATATTTTGATAATGTATGGGCATTGATCAGCCTGCTACTTTCAATTATGGATATTTGTTCGGTAATATTCTTCAACTGTCTTATATTCCCGGGCCAGCGGTACTTTTCAAGTATCTTTTGGGCTTCATCGTCAAGCTGTAATGCCGGCATGCGATATTTTTCTGCAAAATCGGAGGCAAACTTTCTGAAAAGCAGAACTATGTCTTCTTTCCTTTCGCGTAAAGGCGGAACATAAACAGGAACAGTATTTAATCTGTAATACAGGTCTTCGCGGAAACGGCCGTTCCTTATGGCGTCGGGTATGCTTATATTGGTAGCTGCTACTACACGTACATCCGTCTTAATAACGGAAGAAGAACCTACCTTCATGAATTCACCTGTTTCAAGCACACGTAATAAGCGAACTTGTGTTGATAAAGGCAGGTCAGCCACTTCATCAAGGAAAATGGTTCCTTTGTTCACTACTTCAAAATAACCTTTGCGGGCTTCATGAGCTCCTGTAAAAGAACCTTTTTCATGGCCAAATAATTCAGAATCAATAGTGCCTTCTGGTATAGCACCGCAGTTCACTGCTATAAACGGGCCATGCTTGCGGGCACTCAGATGATGAATAAATTTCGGAAAGACTTCTTTTCCCGTGCCGCTTTCACCATAAATAAGGACAGTTATCTCAGTTGGCGCCACCTGTCGTGCCACATCAATTGCCCTGTCGAGAACGGGTGAATTGCCAATAACTCCGAAACGCTGCTTGATGGATTGAATATCCATGATTATCTTCTTAAGAAATGGGATTGCAAATTTACAAAAAATCTCAATCATAACGAATATTACTTCCCATTTGTTTGACTATCTTAGCATTGTTTAGTATTTTTGCTTTCCTTTCAATTAAATCATTATGAAATATTTCCCTACTTTCCTGTTGGCAGTTATCAGTATGATAAATCTGTCTTTTGCCCAGAGCGGAGATAAATCCATCATGCAGAAGCAAAATGAATTCTATTCCCAATACAATCTTACCAGCGAACAGCAATGGGACAGCCTGGCTGCTGTTTTACATCCCGGTACTAAGCATCAGCTTATGCAGAAACAATCGTCAGCCTGCACGTTGAATAAAATGGTGTATGGCTGGTTCCCTTACTGGAATGGGACCGAGTACAATAACTTCCAGTGGAACCTGGTTTCCCGCCTCTGTTATTGCTTTTATGATGTTAACTATGCCGATGGCACTGCCAGCAGTACACATAGCTGGTCCACAGCAGCAGTGGTCGATTCGGCAGAAGCTCATGGCGTTAAAGTTGACCTCTGCGCCGACCTGATGTCTAATCTTACTACTTTCCTCACCAATCCAACCGCCCAGACTACTTTAATAAGCAACCTTGTAAGCCTTGTCCGTGCGCGCAATGCAAACGGAGTGAATATAGATTTTGAAGGAATGGGTGCATCTAACGAAACCACTTTTACTATTTTCATGGACAGCCTTTGCACTCGCATGCATACAGCTATACCCGGCTCTAAGGTAAGTATAGCTACTTATGCTGTTGACTGGGGCCCTTCGTTTAATATAGCTGCATTGAATGCTTACGTTGATTATTTTGTCATTATGGGATATGATTACTATTATGGAGGAAGCTCGACAGCCGGAGCAACAGACCCTTTATATGATGTAAATTACTGCCTTACCAATTCTATTACTTATTATTTGCACCAGGGTGTGACTCCTTCAAAACTTGTATTGGGGATTCCATATTACGGTTACAGCTGGCCTACATCAAGCACAGCCATGCATGCAAGCACCACCGGAACAGGATCGGATGTTTTGTTTAATACTGTTCTGGCCAATTCAAGTGGATATTATTCAACTCCTATTTGGGATTCCGCTTCTTACACTCCTTATTATAATTATTCGGTAAGCGGTGCCGATCATCAATGCTGGATGGACAATTATTATAGCATGGGCAAACGTCTAGACATAGTTAACCAAAGGGGTATAGGAGGTATAGGTATATGGGCACTTGGCTATGACGATGGCTACAGTGGTTACTGGAATAAAATATCTGATAAACTTTCTACTTGTGCAATAGTGCCATGTTCAGACACTATTTATGATATGGGCGGACCTTCATTAAGCTATTTTAATAATGAAAGCTATACATATACCATTGCTCCTACAGGTGCTTCTACCTTATCTCTTGATTTCACTTCGTTCAGTACAGAAGCGAATTATGATTCATTGAAGATATATGATGGCCCAAGCACTTCATCCCCTCTGATTGGCGCTTACCAGGGAACGAACAGTCCGGGAAATGTTAACTCCACGGGTTCATCGCTTACAATAAAATGGAAGTCGGATGGCGCAACAGTCGACCCGGGCTGGCGGGCAGTATGGCATTGCAATGTGGATGATATAGCTCCCACCACTGCTATCAGCGTTAGCGGCAACTGGCAGACAACCAACTTCACTGCCAATTTTACCGATGTGGATAATACAGGCGGTTTGGGAGTAGCTAAAAGCTTTTACACCGTAGCCGATTACAACGGCAGCCAATGGCATGGAAATGCGCAAAGAGGATTTATTACCGATGATTTTGTTACGCTAGATACATCATGGCACATCCCCGCTTCAAGCGGAACATGGGCTGTTTCAGGTGGTATGTTTGTACAGTCGGATTCCACAGTCAACAATACGAATATCTACACTGCATTAAACCAGACTCTGTCCAATCGCTATATTTATCATTTCAAGGCGAAGCTTACTTCATTAAATTATGGCGCGGATAACAGAAGGTTAGGCATACATTTTTTCTGCGATTCAGCTTACTTAAATCAGCGCGGGAACTCTTACTTTGTTTATTTCAGGCAGGAACTTAGCCAACTGGAATTTTACAAGGTAACAAACAATGTATGCAGCGGAATATTGAAAACAGTTACAGGCATTACAATAAATGTTGGGCAATGGTACGATTACAAAATTATCTTTGACAGGACAACAGGCAAGATAGATGTTTACAGGGATAATATTTTCCTCGGCACATGGACAGATCCATCGCCTTTAACAACAGCAGGTAATTATTTTTCCTTCCGCACAGGCAATGCAAAGGTTGCTTTCGACAGCCTTGAAGTGTTCCGCAGCAGGTATCCTTCGGTTACCGTTGATGTGGGCGCGGCATCCACCAACGATATACGCTATCAGAACCCCAATCCTTCAACCCCTTCGGGGCTTATTAAATCCATCTGCAACGACAGCGCGGGTAACCTTTCTGCCATTGCTATGCAATACATCAATGTTGACTGGACCAACCCTTTATGCTATACCGTGAACGACGGAACAGGCGCTGATATTGATACCAGCACTTCGCTTACAACGCTTTCGGCAAACTGGGTGGCTTCTGTTGATTCCAATTCGGGCATAGCCACCTACTGGTATGCCATAGGCACTACTTCGGGCGGAACCAATGTGCTGGGATGGACCAGCAATGGAACCGCCACTTCATTTACTAATTCAGGGCTTACGCTTAGCATAGGGCAGAAGTATTATGTAAGCGTGAAAACAGTGGATGGGGCAGGACTTACGAGCATCTGCACTTCCGACGGCGATTATGTTGATTCAACCGTGGGCATAAAGGAATATAGCGGCATATACGGTATTAAAGCATTTCCAAACCCTTCATCGGGGAATATTACTGTTGCGTTCTGCCTCAGGGATAATGAATCCATTGAAATATCCCTTATTGACAAGCTTGGCAGGGCGGCGCTGATAAAGCCTAAAACCATGCTAATGAAAGGCAATTACACTTCAGTTATTGATGCTTCCAACCTTAGCCTTGCTGCAGGCACTTACACGCTGAAGATAGCAGGGGAGAAGGGAAGTTCGTGCATGAAACTGGTTGTACTGCCATAAAGGCGTGACTAAAGTTTGCATGCTTCTTCCTTTATTAAGCTCCAAGACCCAAATCTCAAATTCCAAGCCCAAATGGTATAGTCATGCTGAGGAGCCCTTCCTTTGTCAGGATAAACTCCGCGTCTTGAAGCATGGCATACGATAATCCCACTTCGAGACGTCGCTTCTCTCCTCCTCAGTGTGACATCATTTTGGGGGCTTTTAGCTCGATTATTCTTTAAAAAACTTATTTTATTACCACCATCTTTTTCCCACCACTACTCTCCCCTGTGGTTTGCAGTTGGTAATAATAAGTGCCTGCGGCTATATCCTTGGTTGAAATAAGCAATGTATTAAATGTTTTATCCACTTTAAAGCGTTTTACTTCGTTGCCCATTAAATTATAAAACACAATTTCTCCTTCGTTTACACCCGGCGGCAAGGTATAATCTATTTTTGTACTGCCATTGTTTGGGTTGGGGTAAGGATTTGAAATACCGCTTTGCCTTTGGGCAGCTAATAACCTAATATTATCTTCGTTACAACATGAAGTTAATGTGCCTGGCAAGCTGTAAACATATGCTTGATCAGTAAACTGATTGCTTAAAATCATTTTAGCACCCTGTGAAGTATTATATATCTCATATTGTTCCTGAGGAACATTATTTTGTTCCCACGGTTTCAAACTATCTGCTTGAAAAATTAAAGTTCCATCCTCGTTATAAATTAGAGTATTGCTTTTAGTGGCATCACTATACAAATACATAAAATCTATTTTAGAATCAGTAGTAAATAAATTCTCAGATAAATAAAGAATTGTTGTATTACCAGTAGATTGAGGAAAACCAGCATAGGATATTGACTTCAATAAAGAATGTGTCATGTCGTATATATTAATTGTTTTCCCTTGTATGTTAATTCTAACGTATCGTTCGCCTGACACGGCAAAATTTACAATCATCAAAATATTATCTTGATAATCCGAAGCACTATCATACTTATGCTCGAGTGTTATCTGTGCGCTTGCTTTTATACAGAAAGCAAGTAAAGCAATGAATAGTATTTTTTTCATAACTGTAATATTTTTATTATAACAAAGGTACAAATTAAATTTCTATTTGAAATAGAAAAAACAAAAGCCCCGCCATTATAGTGGAAAGGGCTTCTGTTTATAAATTATCAATTAATTGCTTTTGAGCATTTTTTTAGTATCAACCACTTTCCCATTCACAATAAGAGAATACGAGTACATGCCTGCTGCAAGATTGCTTGCATCAATATTTAACTGCCCAGTTCCGTTTTCTGATACCTTGAAAGTTTTAATCTGAGTGCCAAACTCGTCATAAAAAATAATTTGGGCATCGGCATTTTCTGGTACGAAATATTTTATTGTTGTACCGTTGCCAAACGGGTTGGGTGCATTTTGATATAGAATCGCATTATTAGCTAATTCAATATTATGTATGCTTGTTGCATCGTCTGGCTCATTACTATTATTTCTTGTGTGCTGTAAAGTGCCTGTTGGTTTAGCTGCTGATTTTAAACTATCAACTTCTTTGCTTAATTCTTGTACTGCCTTTATAAGAGGCATAATAAATTGTGTATAGCTCAAAGCATAAAGATGATTTGCATCTATGGGTCTATAGACACCATTAAAATCATAACCGATTTTTTGAGCTGCCGAATCAACCTGCTGGGCAATTAAACCTGTATAGTTTATTTTCTCAACATCGTATTTGCCTGCCCAGTAAGATGTATCTATTGCAGTAACAGTAGTAGGAGTACCGGGGCTATAGCTTACAACTTGTTGTCCTAATGAATCAGTAGTAGTGGTAGCTATTGGAGCGCCAGGGATTATAGTGGTTTTTGTAGGATATCCCAATATACTGTTTTCCTTATGAATGTCATAATGATATGTTACGGGCTTAAGTAAATTGATAAAAGCAAGTCCTGGTACATTTTCTTTTATATTGTTTTTGATGCGTCTATCACTAGCTGAATGTATTGTCGCATTTGAACACCAAATATCTGAAACTGAACTATTGCCAAGTTGCATTTGATTACTAGCGGCAATCCAAGGTGTTCCTCCATTATAACCTAAATAAGTGCAATTTGAATAGGTTGTGCCAGAAGGAATATCAGCGCTTTTTCCTATAGCCGTATTGTTCGCTCCTGTAGTATTGTTTGCAAGAGCGTTCGCACCAACAGCGGTATTACCGGCTCCTGTGCTTTGATAGAGCGCATTATATCCGTTGGCGGTACTATATCCTGTTGTGGTAACGGCGTTAAGTGCATAATATCCGGTGGCTGTATTGCCTTCCGCGTTACTGTTATATAACGCTCCTGATCCAATAGCAGTACATTCAATATCCTTATTGGAATAAAGCGCCTGGTAGCCCAATGCTGTATTATCATCAAGTTTATTTGAATAACCTGCCTGGTAGCCAACAAAACAACCGTTTGAATAGGAATTGCCAGTGCTTCCCTCACCTGCATAAGCGCCCAAACAGGTATTATATTGTCCGGTTTGATTATAATAAAGTGAATTAAACCCCAATGCCGAATTACTGCTTGCGGTAGTATTTTGTTGCCCTGCCTGGTATCCTAAGAAGGAATTTTTTCCGCCGCTAGTATTATAATACCCTGCCTGGCCAACAATAACATTATATGTCCCTGTATTAGACCACCCGGCAGAAGATCCAATAAAAGTATTATTAGATGCCGTATTATCATAACCTGCTTCCCAACCTAAATGAGTATTGTTGGTGCCGGAAACATTACTAAACCCGGCATGGTCGCCAAAAAACGAATTATAGCTATTTGTAGCTGTTGTACTTGCACCTGCTGCACGTCCTATATAAGTGTCGGTACAATCTCCGCCTGTACCGGCTGCTGTGCAACCACCATTATTAGTTAACACACCGCTACCTGATGTTACATTTTGGCTTTGCACCTGATAAATACTGAAAGTTGCTACAACTATCAGCGCAATGAACATTTTTACATAATTCTTTTTCATATTTTTTTTGTTTTTTAATTATTGCCTACTCTTTTCAAGGATTTTAGGCTTGTTCCTTTTTTAAATGGTTATTGAGTTATTTGTTATTAAATTTAATTTCCCACTTTCGCAGTACTTCCCCGACCTTCGGTACGGGGTGCCATACGCTTTAATGCTTGTTTTATAAAAACTTGCTAAAAGGGTTTAGATATACTATTTTTGCAAAATATTTGGTTTAGTTACTGAATATATTTCTTGCTCAAGAAGCCGGAAGCAGGTGTGCAAGCCTGCCCCGGTTTTTTACTTTTACTTTAAACCTATTAACTTTTAGCTACCGGAGGCAGGGGGCTTTCGTCCTGTAACAGCACTCCCATTTTAAGCGCTTTCGAAGGGTTGCCCAGCACGCCTTTGGTGCTTTCGTAGCGGGCTATGTACCATGCCCACAGCTTTGCAGTAGGGTCTAAACCTATTTCGGCAAAGTTGCTTACTATTAAACCCCGCTTGGCATTGCCTATAAACTGGTACTGGCTTATACTTGTGGGCGCTGCCGTACCTATAAAGCGATACACTTTGCAAAACTTCATTCCTTTGGGAATAGCCCTGCTTTTGGGCTTTAGCGGGTTGCGAACGGCCAGCTTGTGTTCGCCCTCGGTGTTTAACCTTTCAGTAAGCACAGGGATAAGTGTTCCGGGCAGCGGGCCTATTTTGTCGGCAGTAAGCACTAGCGGTGTGCCGCGTTTCACTTTAAATATCGAACAACTGTTCATGGTTCCCATAATAGCTATTTTATCCAGCAGGTGATGGCCGGTTAATGGGTTATGGTCATAGGCTTTAACGTTTTTAATCAATGTTGTCATTTCATTCCTGTTTTCGGTATTATTGTGTTTTTTATCGCTGTAAAGCAGGTAAAGCTTGTCGCTTTGTGTGCGATAAGCCGTCCATTGTGCGCTGTCGGCTGTTGTCCAGCCCCAGTCTTTCCAATAAGCCTGTCCGCTAACGGGGTTAATACTTAGCTGGTGGTTGTCGGTATTGTCCATAAATGGAGCAAATACGTCGGGTTCTGTTGGTATTCTAGTTCCTGCTGCCATAATTTTTAGTGTTTTGTTAAGTTAATGAATATATGTTTATTTACTCGTTTTAATAATTGTAACTGAGGGAAAAATTACTCATCCCTTCGCTTTATTTATTTACAGAGAGGGATAAATTATTCATCCCTTCGCTTCATTTATTTACAGAGAGGGATAAATTACTGTTCCCTTCGCTTCATTTGTTTACAGAGAGGGATAAATTGCTGTTCCCTTCGCTTCATTTATTTGCAGAGAGGGAAAAATTACTCATCCCTTCGCTTCAATTACTAAGGCATTTCTTGCCTGCCAGGCGGGTTTCACTGTTGAAAGCCTTGTCTATATGTAAAGAACAATTTGTGGCGTGAAAATATGCTAAAGAATAATACTATGGTTTAACAAAATGATATTTTTATTTTACGGTATGTTTTTATCGACCAAACTTTAAATAATCTTTTCGTTCTTCCTTTTCAGGTAGGGAATAAGTTCGTTGGTTTTTCGCCTGCTTATCTTTACGCAATCACCCGTGCAAAGCTTTAAGCATTTATTTTTTCTATCAAGTTCATTGATGTATGGGTAATTTACAAGTATCGTTTTATCGCTTTTGAAAAAATCATCATCGTTTATGGTTCTTTCCACTTTCGCCAGCGACGCTGTAATAAGCCTATTATTACCTCCCTTCATTATCATATCTGTACAGTTGCCATTTGCCCTGAAATATAGCACCTCGTTTTTACAGATGCTCATAAAATATGGCAGGGCGGCGATACTTATATTCATTGATTTTCCCGGCAAACAGGTATAACCCTGCTTACCCAGTTCTATCATCAGATTTAAAGTTAGTTTAAGCCTTAAATCCATAACGGACTTTATTATGTGAATACCTGTTTTCCAAAAATCTTACACTTATTTTTGAATTATTTTTCAACAATGGCATTCAAACCCTTTAATTGCAAGGCAAGAAAATTTTGTTAAAATTCATTCCAATTGTTAAAATTTATCTTCATCATATAACCCTTCATATATTAATACCGTTTTTTCAATTTCGTTTCATGTTTTTTTGAACTATTTTTTCAGAACATTATTAAATAGCTGAAAATGAAATCAAAAAAAATCAAACATTCAAATGTTAAATACACCCCTCATATATACTTAATACCGATTTTTGAATTTCGTAACACTTTTTTTTGAACTATTTTTCAAATGCTGTTGCATTTTATTGAAAATGAAAGAGAAAAAATTGTTAAAATTCGTTTCATGTGAACCTTTCTATTGTATTAATAACAGAAATGATAAAAACGTTCCCCTGTTTTTTCAATTATTTTTTCACTGCATTTCCAAATTATTGAAAATAAAGAGTATAAATTGTTGAAGTTTTTACTAAATTTTTAGGTGGGTGTTTTTTTAATTGTGTATTAATCAACTTGCAGAAAATATGTACTTTTGATGTTTCGCACTGCAATATGAGACACGAAGCAGATTTCCTGGTAATAGGTTCCGGCATAGCCGGATTGTCGTATGCACTTAAGGTGGCGCCTTACGGCAAGGTTATCATGGTTACCAAGAACGGCGCCGAAGAATCGAACACCCGTTACGCACAGGGTGGCATTGCAGCTGTTATGTATACGCCCGACACCTACGAAAAGCATATACAGGATACGCTGATAGCAGGGGCGGGCTTATGCAACGAAAAGGTAGTAAGGCTTACCATTTCAGAATCAACCGAAAGAATAGAAGAGCTTATTGAATGGGGAACTAATTTCGATAAGAACAAATCGGGCAAATACGACCTTGCCAAGGAAGGCGGTCATTCCGAACACCGCGTATTGCACAGCAAAGATAATACAGGCAAGGAGATAGTCCGAGCATTGCTCGAAAAGGCAGATGCTCATCCGAATATAGAGATACTTGAAAACTATTTTGCTGTTGACCTTATCACACAGCATCACCTTGGGCAGATAGTTACAAAGAGAACACCCAATATTACCTGCTTCGGCGCGTATGTGCTGAACCCGGAAACCAATATCATAGATACCATTCTTGCCAAGACCACACTGATGGCTACCGGTGGAACAGGGAATGTGTATCTTACCACCACCAATCCGCCTGTCGCTACTGGTGATGGCGTAGCTATGGCACACAGGGCGCGTGGGAAGATAGAGAACATGGAGTTCATACAGTTCCATCCAACTGCACTTTTCAACCTTGTCGATAAGCAGGCGTACCTTATTACTGAAGCGCTGAGGGGATTCGGAGCTATACTAAGGACAGTAGAAGGAAAAGAGTTCATGTCGAAATACGACAAAAGGAAAGAGCTTGCTCCCCGCGATATTGTTGCGAGAGCAGTTGACAATGAAATGAAGATTAGCGGCGACGACCATGTGTTCCTTGATTGCCGCCATCTTGACAAGAATGAGCTGATAAATCATTTCCCTAACATATATGCAAAATGCCTGAGTGTAGGCATTGATATAGCAAAAGATATGATACCTGTTGTTCCTGCTGCGCATTTCTCCTGCGGCGGAATCAAGACAGATGAATTCGGGAAATCTTCTATTCATCATTTGTATGCAGTGGGCGAATGCGCCTGCACAGGATTGCATGGGGCGAACAGGCTTGCATCCAACTCTCTGTTGGAAGCAGTGGTATTTGCCCACAGGGCAAGCATGGATGCTATTTCAAAAACAAAGACGCTTGCAATCTGCGATGCGATTCCTGATTGGAATGCAGAAGGCACCGTGCTTAACGAAGAAATGGTGCTTATCACGCAAACATTAAGAGAGTTGCAGTTAATCATGTCTAATTATGTTGGCATTGTCCGTTCCGACCTGCGTTTGAAACGTGCACTGGACAGGCTGCAAATAATTTATCGTGAAACAGAAGACCTGTATGAAAAATCAATCGTTACACGAAAGATATGTGAATTAAGAAACCTGATAAATATTGCTTACCAGATAATTAAAGCGGCAATGCTTCGCAAGGAGAGCAGGGGGCTTCACTATTCACTGAATTATCCGGGTATAATAAATTAATAGGCTATGGCTATAATAAAATCAGTAAGAGGGTTTACACCCGAATTCGGGAAAGATTGTTTCCTTGCCGATAACGCTGTTGTTATTGGCGATGTAAAAATGGGCGATAATTGCAGTATATGGTTCAGTGCTGTTGTTCGCGGCGATGTACATTCCATACGTTTAGGCAATAAGGTCAATGTGCAGGATGGGGCAGTCATTCATGCAACATACCAGAAAGCGCCTACCAACATTGGCAATAATGTTTCTATTGCTCATAATGCGGTAGTGCATGGTTGCACAATACACGATAATGTTTTGATAGGGATGGGCGCAATTGTTATGGATCATGCTGTTATTGAAAGCAATTGCATAATAGCAGCAGGAGCATTGATACAAGAAAACACTGTTGTTGAATCAGGAAGTGTTTATGCAGGTGTGCCGGCAAAAAAGATCAAGACAATAGATCAGAATTTACTTGAGGGACAGGTGAACCGGATAGCAGATAGCTATATCATGTATTCGGGATGGTATAAGGAAGATAAATAATTTAATTTGTCACTAAAAAGGGAGAGCCCCGCCTTTGGCGGGGCTCTCCCTTTTCTTAATATATTTTGAAATTACTTAATATTTAATTTCTTTTTTACTATTGGCATGATATCTTCACCGCCACCCATGTATAACAGTGAACCTAAAGCGCTGTCGAATATATAAGTGAAGCCTTCTTCTTTACCAACTGCTTCAATTGCCTTCTTTGCTTTATCTATGATAGGCTGTAATAATTCTGTTTGTTTTTTCTGTAAAGCTTCCTGAGCAGATGTCTGGAATTTTTCCATGCGTTGCTGTAGATCCTGGATTTCAGCTTCTTTTGTTTTCTTTATCAGATCACTCATGGTTGGTAAATTGGTCTGATAATCCTGGGACTTTGTTTCATACTCGGTCTGCATAGCCTGATACTGTGTCTGGTATGTTTTAACCTCATTCTGGATCTTTGCATAAGCAGAATCACGACCGGGCATAAGTTTCAGCAAAGAATCCGAATTAACATGTCCAAATTTTAGTTTGCTTTGAGCGTTAAGGTTCATAGCGCAAAAAGCCATAATAACAAATGCTGTAAGTTTTACTAATCTTTTCATATCTGAGTTTTATAAATTTATAATTCCATTTTGTTTGTTGGCGGCAAAATTAAAATAAATATTGACACTTCAATATTGCTTCAAGGGATTTTATGAATTTTTTAGGAAATATTATTTATTATCCTTGTCTTTGTCTTTCTTGTCTTTGTCCTTACCCTTACCTCCAACAGTTCCGGGCTTGTATCCTAGTTTGTCAAGCACATCATCGCTTTTATCAAGCTTAGGATTAGAATAAAGCATTGTTAATGACCCCGATTTATCAAATATTATTCCATAACCACCATCATTTGCAATATCTTCAATAGCGTTGTAAACTTTATCCTGTATGGGCTTAATAAGTTCCTGGCGTTTCTTAAATAGATCGCCGTTTGTTCCGAAACGCTGTTTCTGAAGGTCTTTGGCTGACTTTTCTTTGGCAATAATGTCATTTTCTCTTTTCTTTTTTGTCTCTTCCGGAAGCAAAACCGATTCTGTTTCAAACTTCTTATAAAGGCTGTCAACTTCTTTGAACTTGGCTTCAATTTCTTTCTGCCATGTTACCGATTGCTCGTCTAATTTATCCTGTGCTGCTGTGTACTCAGGAATATTATCTAAAATGTACTGCGTATCAACATAAGCGAATTTTGTCTGCGAAAATGCCACTGAACAAAAAAGTGCAAAAGCAATTATTACAAAAGTCTTTTTCATATGATATTCTCCGATTTTTAAGCCTTATTATTAAGTTACTATATTTATTTAATCGCCAGAACCGTTAATTGTGAAATGGAACTGGCTTTTGTTTGCGCTTGGATTTCCTGGAACGGCATCAAAACCATATCCCCAGTCAAGTCCAAGCAAGCCAAACATTGGCAAATATATCCTGACTCCCACGCCTGCCGATCTGTATACGTTGAATGGGTTGTAGTTTTGAATTGAGATCAGATCATTGCCTGCTTCTACAAAACCCAGAACAAATACAGTAGCCATCGGATTTAATGATATTGGGAATCTTAATTCAAATGTATATTTATCAAAAACCACGCCTCCAACATAGCCATCTGTGGTTGCAGGTGTTAACGTAGTGTTTGCGTATCCCCTAAGGCCTATTACTTCCCTTCCGTCTAAAGCAAAGCCAGAAAGACCGTCTCCACCTAAATAAAATCTTTCAAATGGAGGTGGCCCTAACTGAGGGTTATAATATCCTAAAAATCCAAATTTCAAACGAGTGTTTAATACCAAATTTCCTGCCAGTTTTGTAAATAATGAGGCGTTAAATTTCCACTTATGATATTCAATCCACTGGTATCGTTGTTGAAGGGACAATGAATCAATATTCTTTTTCTGGATAATAGAATATGGCGGAGTTGCTTCTACGCTTAATGCAAGTTGTGATCCTGCACGAGGATAGATAGGAGCATCAACAGAATTTCTTCCAAATATTACACTTAAAGCCACATTATTTGCATAACCATTTGCAAACGTGAAGGAAGTGTAATTTTGCAAAACAAAATGCTGATAACTAAGCCCATAGTATAATGTAAAGAAATCATCAGGCCAGGTCAGTCTTCTGCTTAATCCCGCGGATGCTCCATCGATAACAATAGATTGCCTTGTAGGATCCCCTTTTGCCACCCCATTTGTTTGTTGCGACCTGTATACAGATACTGTCAATGCATTTGGTTTAGCACCACCCAGCCATGGCTCGGTAAAAGATGCATTATATGATTGGGAATAAAGTCCGTTTGATTGCGCCTGCAAACTTAATCTCTGACCGCTTCCGGATGGCAAAGGCCTCCATGCATCTTTCTTGAAAAAATCCTTGGCAGAAAAATTATTAAATGTTAACCCAAGTGTACCTGTTATCATACCTGCTCCCCAACCACCGGAAAGGCTTACCTGGTCGGAAGATGTCTCTTCAACCACATATTCTATATCAACTGTTCCGTCAGCAGGATTGGGCTTAGGATTAACGGCAAGTTTTTCCTGGTCGAAATATTTTAATTGAGCTAATTCTCTTTGTGTCCTGATAATGTCGGCGCGGCTGAATAATTGTCCGGGTTTTGTTCGTATTTCACGCAAAATAACATTATCATTCGTTTTTTTATTCCCGTTAATGGTAACTTTATTGACAGTAGCTTGCTTCCCTTCATATATTCTTATTTCAAGATCGATAGAATCATTTTCCACTTTTACTTCAACAGGAGTAACAGAAAAGAAAAGATAACCATCATCAAGATAAAGAGAACTGATATCTCTTCCATCTGTATTCATATATAGATTTGATTCAAGTGCTTTCTGATTATAGATATCTCCTTTATTTACCTTAAGAACAGAATTCAATTCTTCAGCTGTATATTTAGTGTTTCCAATCCAGGTAATTTTTCTGAAATAATATTTATGGCCTTGTTCAATATAAATATCCACATTAACTGTTTTGTCGTCAAACCTGTAAACAGAATCCTTGGATATTTTTGCATCACGATATCCAAATTCATTGAATTTATCAATAAGTTTAATTTTGTCATCAGCGAAATCTTCATCATTAAAACGGGAAGTCGAAAAAATCCTGAAGAACCTTTTTTGTTTTGTTTTCTTCATAGACCTTCTAAGCTTCGGCAGAGGAATGCTATCGACTCCAGAAATGTTTACTTTGTGGATTTTTACCTTTGAGTTTTTATTAATGTTAATTAATAACTCAACGCTGTTTGAAGCAGAAGTGTCCTTTTTTTCAGTGATATCTACTGTGGTAAAAAAGTATCCTTTATCTGCAAAATATTTTATAATTTTATTCTTGGAAGAAACAATTGCATTATCTGTTACAACATCACCTCTTGCAAATTTAATTTCATCCCTTAATTTATCTGCTTCAGACTTTTTTATACCAGTAAACGAGAACTTAGATAAACGAGGTCTTTCTTTTAAATAGATGTCAAGAAAAATAACATCCCCCTGTATTTTGTTTGCAGAAATCTTTATGTCCTCGAACAAGCCCTGGTTCCATAAATTTTCAACTGCTTTTGTTATTTTTTCGCCGGGAACTTTTATTTTATCTCCTACAGCAAGCCCGGATAAAGATATCAGAATATTGTTGTCAAGATATTTAACACCGGAAACGGTGATACCTCCAATTTCAACATCTTTGGGAGTGGCATAATCTATTTCGTTCAAATCATTTGAAAGCGCAATCTGGGAAAAGGCCGAAGGTATATATGCGAAAAGGACAACAAGTATCCCGAAAATAACTTTCCTCATTACAATTTTAATTTTATCTGTTCACTCGTTTTTCCAAAGCGCCGCTCACGGTTTTGATAATCAATCAATGCATCGTATAAATCATCTTTCCTGAAATCAGGCCATAGCTTTAAAGTAAAATATAATTCAGCATAAGCTATCTGCCATAACAAGAAATTGCTAATCCTGTATTCACCGCTTGTCCTGATTAAAAGTTCAGGATCTGGAATGCCGCTGGTAGTAAGATACCGGTTGAACATTTCCTGATCAATCTGATTAACATTAATGTCTCCATTTTTATAGTCAGTAGCAATTCTTTTTGCCGCATTCACTATCTCCCATTTAGAACTATAACTTAATGCAAGAACCAATGACATTCGTGTGTTGTCCTTTGTTTTATTGATTGCATTCTGAAGTTCTTTGGAACAATTATCGGGCAGACTTTCCAAATCGCCAATTGCCAGTAAACGGATATTATTCTTATTTAGTGTCTTGGTTTCTTTATTTATTGTTTTAACCAGTAATGTCATTAAGGCGTTTATTTCATTTTTTGGCCGGTTCCAATTTTCTGTTGAAAAAGCGTATAAAGTCAAATATTTAATTCCTAATTCAGCAGCAGCTTCAGTAGTTTCACGAACTGCAATAACGCCATTGTGATGCCCGAATATGCGCGATTTCCCTTTCTGCTTTGCCCAGCGTCCATTACCATCCATAATAATTGCAACATGTTCTGGCAATTTTGACAAATCTATCTTATCTTTTTCACTCATTTTTCTAGAATCCTATAAAAAAACCCCATTACTGTAATTTATATAATGAGGTCATCACATAATTAGTTTACACTGGAAGTCATCAATCATCATTTAATTTTTCCTTATAATGTGATGAGTGCCTGCCATAAGCAGGGCAAGTATTATCCTTGAATGCTATGAATTTAAATGTAATAAAAGCTCCTGCAAAAGAATACCAGTCAGGTTTGTCGTTTCCCCTTTGCAACCCAGTGCTATTTGAAAGCTCACCCTGCTCTTTTATTGAACGGTCTGATAAGATTGCTGCCATTTGTCCCTTCTCTGTTGCTAATGCAAGAGGGTCAGGATAGGTGGTGCTAACATCGTCTATATAGCCTGTAAATGTTTTTCTAAGGCCCCATTCTGCACCAATACAGATATAATCTCCAATACTGTATTTAAACCCAAATCCAAACGGAATTGATAATTGGGTCAACGAATAGGGTTTCTGATTGGATAAGGGCGTCCCTTCACCTTCTGTACTTAAAGGTTGCAATGCGTACCACTCACCATTGTATTCTGCTTTTGGGTTAAAATGAAAAACACCAAGTCCTCCAAAAATATAGGGTGTAAAGTAATTTCTTTCTTTGCTTCCGGTGATATAAGGAAGAAAGTTTAGTTCAAACTGAGGGGAAACCTCAAAAATATTCGATTTAAAACTCAGGTTTCTATTTACGTCGGCTTTTGATTTCGCGTCATCGCCTTCCAGTTCGCCATACAGACCATCAACTTTAATAGCCCATCGGAGGTTTATAATATATCTATAAATTATCCCGCCGGCAGGTTTTGCAAGGAAGAACTGTTTGGAAGGATTAAGATCACCTAGGTAATATGATGTTCCCAATAAAACTCCTATCTCGTTATGTTGAGCATTTACTCCGTAAAAGGAAGATAGAACAATAATTGCTGTTGCTATTTTTTTTATTTGAAACATTTTCTGATTATCTATACTTAGGTAATGTAAAGGCACCCCTCGGTATTTTATAGTAAAAAGTGATAAAAGACAACATATACGAATCTTTATGTGTCGGGTCCCCTCTTTCCTGTCCGGGATAAGTGACATTTGCAGACCTGCCATCTTGTGGAGGCAGAGAGTTATTTGTAGGATTAGCAAAATGTACTGCAACAGGGCCCTTTTCCTGTGATAAAAGCGTAGGGTCAAAATAAGTCTTACTTACATCATCAATATAATCGGTAAAAGTTATCCTGATGCCATATTCAATTCCAACCGACCATTTATCATTTAATGCAAATTTAAATCCAATTCCGAGAGGGATTGCAGGCTGGATCAAAGAATATTTTCTTCTAGTCGGGACAAGCCCTTCTCCCTCTGTACTCAATGGTCTTAAAGCATACCACTGCCCATTCCATTCCCCATGAGGATTAAAATACATGACACTTGCGCCGGCAAAAAGATAGGATGTCATTTGAATATATTTCCATCCCCTAACTCCCTTTAAATTATAAATATGATGAGGTCTTTCGCGAACAAAGCAATATTGAAATTGCTCAGAAAGTTCAATAACAGGAGACCTGAAATTACAATTTCTATTATGCCTGAAAGGTTCTTCGGTGTATTTATCATCACCTGAAAGCCTTGCATAAATGATATCGGTTTTTAATGCAGTATTTCTGGTTGTTCGATACCTGTAACCAACTTCAAAATCAGGGCGAACAGCTGGCCAGTTAAAATCTTTTATTCCATGAGTTCCGATCTGATTAGCTCCCCCTAAATCACCCAGGAAATTTGTTGCTCCTCCTCCAAAAAAGTATTCCTGCCTATTCCTTTTCCAAAAGGTTTGAGCAACGCACTCTTGAAGAATTGCAATAAATAAAAGCGAAAAAATGAAGTGTCTTTTTCTCATATTGTTCTTACTGGCAAAAAGTGCCAAAAGAAAGATTATAGTAATTCTTAATAATATGGTGTACTAAACGGCAAAAATAATCTTTTTAGTATATAAGAACAAATATTTATTTTGTAAAAAAATAGTTAATTTCTACATTTTTAACAAGATAAAT
>CAWHOW010000025.1:0-102161 GCA_963831005.1 uncultured Bacteroidota bacterium | reverse complement strand
AAAGGCGGCGCAAAGTTCGCAAAGAAATAGTTATTGGGTTAATTGTTTTTTAATAAGAACACTGATGAAACTGAAAAAACTGATTTCCACTGATTAAATTACCGATAACTGATTACTGAAAACCGTTTACTTTATTCTGCTTACTGCTGCTGCCTTCTGCTTACTTCTTCAATAGTTCACGCAAAGAACGCAAAGGCGACAAAGTTCGCAAAGAAATAGTTATTGGGTTATTAACTGATGTTACGCAAACATATATTTTCCATATTTAGATTCCTCATTTCTCCGCCAGCTGGCGGATCCATTCGGAATGACAGTGTTTATTTTTAGTGTGCCAGGGAGAAGAAGTGCCGCCGCCTCCGGCGGGCGCAAATCTTCTGCCTCCTCGTTTAAGCCTGATTATTGTCATTCCGAACGCCTGCCTACACTTCGCAGCGATGCGAGCCGGCAAGGCAGGCAGTGAGGAATCTAACTTTAACGCAGAATCAAATCATTTATGCGTAAAATCAGATAACAAGTCGTAAGTTGATTGATGACTACAGACTGACGACTGTTGACTGCCTTCAATACAAAATCAAAGCCCCAAATTCCAACAAATATTCTTGGGACTTGAGGCTTGGAGTTTGAGTCTTAGGCTTTATTCAATCGTGATCTCCCATTGGGCAATAACGTGGGCATCGGGATTGGAAATCATTAAATTGGTGCTGCTAAGGTTGCCTAACTGCGATGCATTAATGGTTTCGGTGGTATTGGCGGCAACTGTAATTGGCATTACCCGGGAACAATTGTTTTAGCTGTGGTGGCATTAACGGCCGAACTAAGATAAACCTGGAGGGCAACAGTGCTTTCGTTCTTAACTTTAATTTTATCGGCGGCGGCAAATGTATGTTTGCAAACACAATGCTGCGTTAAAGGTTTTAAATGCCCCGTGAAATGAACCTGGCTACCGGAACGAATGGTTGCTATATCAAAATATGATGCAATGCTTTCGGGGGTTGAAGCAAATTTTTGCAACATGGCGCCAAAGTTCGAGAACATGGCTACACACATGTTAACGCGGGCTGTTTCAACATTACCGCTGGTTACAGGGGTAACGCTTTTGCTTGTTGACAGCGTGCTTTCGGCTGCTTCAAGCTGGGTAAGGAAATTATTTACATCGGTTAATGTGGTGGCAAGTGCAGCATCGCCGGCTAATTTCTGACTTAATGTTTTAACTGCATTAATGCGTTCCCAGTTGCGTACCCTGCTGAAAAGGCACCCTGTGGTGCGTGAATAAATTTTTATAAGCTGCTGTTCCCTGCGGATATACAACCTGTGTGGCAACATCCCACTGCTTGGCTTTCGAGCTTGACAGAAGACTTATTAATTGCGAAAGTGAAAGTGTTTTGCCCGATTGCTCATCACGCTGCTGGCTTAAATTAGTATAAGCATTATAAAATGCCAAATGGAATGGATGAAAATACGTGTAGAGAGGGCCATAGAACGGATCGGTGTGAACGCCGTACAAGGCATTATCATGCCAGGTCGAAATTTCCAATGCATTTTTATAACTGCCCTCTGTGCTTCTTTCAAAGGGATTTATAAGGTGTGTCCATTCTCTTTCCATGATAGTGTTTTTTTTTGGTTAATAGTGGTTTGTAGATTATTTTACTTATTATGATTGCAAATATATGTATTATTTTTAAAATCGAAATAAATCATTTATTTTTATCATTATTTTAAAATAGAACGGGCTCACACAGTTGTGCGAATCAATTCCCGAAACAGGAACGGGCTCACACAGTTGTGCGAATCAATTCCCGAATAAGGAACGGGCTCACACAGTTGTGCGAATCAATTCCCGAATAAGGAACGGGCTCACACAGTTGTGCGAATCAATTCCCCAAATAAGGAACGGGCTCACACAGTTGTGCGAATCAATTCCCGAAACAGGCAAAATGGGCTCACACAGTTGTGCGAATCAATTCCCGAATAAGGAACGGGCTCACACAGTTGTGCGAATCAATTCCCGAAACAGGAACGGGCTTATACAGGTGTTTTTGTCGAATAACTTATTTAGAATTACATAAAAACACCTATTTATTATAAATATTTTTAAACCAATGATAAAAAGGGTTAATTTTGGGATCAAAACAAAACGCATAGCTGCAACTAAAAACTGAGGCAAATCTCCAAAAATGGTAAGCATTGCCACAGTTTTTTAATGAAACAGTTGAGGGTATAAACAAGTTGGCAACAAGGCGAGAATAATTATGAAAAGATATTTATAGAGATTATATAAGTTAGGGTTTCAATAAGGCCAAGTTAAAACAATTAACAATAGGATGTCTATAAATATAGAGCATGCTAAAACAAACAAGTCCAAAATATCTTCAGATTTGTAGTATGAAATATAAAGAGCTACAAGAAAAACCGAAGCAATTTGAAAGCCTATGCGGGCATAGCGTTGAAGCATTTGAAGCACTTAACGAAAAATTTTCTGTTGTATATGAAAATTACTTTTCACATTTCACATTCGATGGGAAAGAGCGTGAAAGACCTAAGTTGAAAAGGAGTGATAATGTATTTGAAAGTAGTGGCGAATCTCTATTTTTTCTGTTAAGCTATATAAAAAACAATCCTTTGCAGGAATATCATGCGGCCCAATATAGTTTATCACAGCCGCAGGCAAATATTTGGATACACTTATTGACAAGATTATTAAGAAATACGCTTGATGGAAATAAAAATTTACCAGCCCGCAGCAATAAAGAATTAATTTATGTATTAAAAGATGTTCCGAAAGTATTTATAGATGGCACTGAAAGACCCGTACAACGTTCGACAGATTATCAAACACAAAAGGATCACTTTAGTGGTAAAAAAAAAGCATTGTGTAAAAAATAATATGATTACCTCTCCACAGCACGAGGTACTATACTTAAGTGAGACTTATGAAGGAAGCGTACACGATATAACCATCGTCAAAGAAGAAGATTGGCAATTTCCTGAAAATATCATAGTCTATCAGGATACCGGTTTTCAAGGGCATGCACCACATAATGTTTTGTTGATGCAACCCTTAAAAAAACCAAAAGGGAAAGAACTAACGAAGGAACAAAAAAACAATAATAAACAGGTATCTTCCATCAGAGTCATCGTGGAGCACACTATTGGGAAAGTTAAAATATTTAGAATCGTGAAGGATACAATTAGAAACTGGAAACAGGGATTCAGGGATATTGTTATGGAAATTTGCTGTGGGCTAAATAATTTTAAAGTCACATTTGAAAACTAACTTATATAATGTCTAATTAGAGATTATATAAGTTAGGGTTTCAATAAGGCCAAGTTAAAACGATTAACAATAGGATGTCCATAAATATAGAGCATGCTGAAACAAACAAGTCAAATATACCATCAGATTTGTAGCATGAAATATAAAGAGTTACAAGAAAAGCCGAAGCAATTTGAAAGCCTATGCGGGCATAGCGTTGAAGCATTTGAAGCACTTAACGAAAAATTTTCCGTTGAATATGAAAATTACTTTTCACATTTCACTTTTGATGGGAAAGAGCGTGAAAGACCTAAGTTGAAAAGGAGTGATAATGTATTTGAAAGTAGTAGCGATGCTTTTTTTTTCTACTAAGCTATATAAAAAACAATCCTTTGCAGGAATATCATGCGGCCCAATATAGTTTATCACAGCCGCAGGCAAATATATGGATACACTTATTGGCAAGATTATTAAGAAATACGCTTGATAAAAATAAAAATTTACCAGCACGCAGCAATAAAGAATTAATTTATGTATTAAAAGATGTTCCGAAAGTATTTATAGATGGCACTGAAAGACCCGTACAACATTCAACAGATTATCAAACACAAAAGGAACACTATAGTGGTAAAAAAAAAGCATTGCATAAAAAATGATATGATTACCTCTCCACAGCATGAGGTACTATACTTGAGTGAAACTTATGAAGGAAGCGTACACGATATAACCATTGTCAAAGAAGAAAACTGGCAATTTCCTGAAAATATCATAGTCTATCAGGATACCGGTTTTCAAGGACATGCACCACATAATGTTTTGGTGATGCAACCTTTAAAAAAGCCAAAAGGGAAAGAACTAACGAAGGAACAAAAAAACAATAATAAACAGGTGTCCTCCATCAGAGTCATCGTGGAGCACACTATTGGGAAAGTTAAAATATTTAGAATCGTGAAGGACACAATTAGAAACTGGAAACAGGGATTCAAGGATATTGTTATGGAAATTTGCTGTGGGCTAAATAATTTTAAAGTCACATTTGAAAACTAACTTATATAATGTCTAATCTTAATTAATTTAAGTTGCCACCTATGATATCAACAAATGATTATTGATAAAAATATTAAAAAGAGCAAAGTCTATCAACGGAAACTTCCGATAATGGTAGTTCCAACCAAACCATATCGAAGCCATGATAGACAATGCCATTGCAATTTACTGTTTTATTTATGATTTTTTGAAAAAAATCGAACACAAAGAAGATAAACAAAGACAAATGAATGATGCCGAAATAATGCTTATTGGTTTTCTTGCCATAAAAAGTTATGGTGGTCATTACGAAAAAGCGTTGCAATACGCAAAAGAAAGCGGCTTGTGTAAATTTGTATTGGGGAAAAGCAGATTTAACAGGCGTTTGCATGCTATTGAAGATTTGATGCATCAAATCTTTCTTTCCGTTGGAGATACCTTTAAACAATTTAATACAAGCATGGAATATGCTATGGATAGCTTCCCTGTTAGCCTTTGCCATAATATACGCATAGCAAGAAATAACCTTCTTCCATACGACAAAGAATATCATGGGAAATGTGTCTCTAAACAAGAATATTTTTACGGTTTTAAAATTCAAGTTATTACTACAATCAATGGTTGTCCTGTTGAATTCGCCATTGTTCCTGGTAGCTGGAGCGATAGCAGAGGCATGAAAGCATTGCCGATGAATCTTCCTGAAGGAAGCAGAAATATTAGTGATAGCGGATATACGGATTATGTTGTAGAAGATTTGATGCTGGAATGTGAAAATATTTGGCTGGATGTGGTTAGAAAGTCTAACAGCAAAAGAAAAGAACCGCCTTACAGAACCTTTTATAAAAACGTATTGAGAAAAGTAATTGAAACCACTTTCTCTCAGATTACAGCTTGGTTTCCTAAACGAATTCATGCAACTTCTATTAAAGGTTTTTTATTGAAATTAAAATTATTTATTTGGAGCTTTACTTTTAATAAAGCTTTATGTGTATAAGTAGCAACTTAAATTAATTAATATATATTATGGAAACAAATACTCCCAATGCAACATCAAACACTAATTATACTATTCCTGCCAATCAGAAAATAAAATCTAAAACAGGATGCCTTGGCACAACAATGATACTAACAGCAGTTATTATTATCCTGCTGCTCTTGTTCTTCCCCGGATGCAGCAAATACAACACAATGGTCAATAAGAACGAAGCTGTTAAAGCGCAATGGGCACAGGTGCAAAGCAAGTACCAGCGGCGGTTTGATCTGATTGGCAATCTTGTTGAAACCGTAAAAGGATATGCCACTCATGAGAATAAAACCCTCACTGAAGTTATTGAAGCCCGTGCAAAGGCAACATCAGTTAACATCACTGCCGAGAACCTTGATGATGCTTCCCTTCAGAAATTTCAGGAGGTGCAGAATGGATTGAAATCTTCTTTAAGCCGGCTTATGGTATCTGTTGAGCAATATCCCGATCTGAAAGCCAACACAGGATTTCTTACACTTCAATCCCAGCTTGAGCAAACCGAAAACGATATAAACACAACCAGAGAGAGCTTTAATACCATAACAAAGGATTACAATGCTTATATTAAGAGGTTCCCGAATAATATCGTAGCATCGATTGGAGGGTTTAAGGAAAAAGCATATTTCACAGCAGATACTGAGGCTGAAAAAGCTCCTAAAGTAAAATTCTGATTGACGAAAAACATATTTTAAAGCCTTGCCATTAACGGTAAGGCTTTTTTATTTTATCTTAGCATTATAAAATCTATTACTATGATTCCACTTGCTGAAAAACTAAGACCTGCATCATTACAGGAATATATTGGCCAAAAACATATAGTAGGCGAAAATGCAATACTTAAGAAAGCTATTGAAAGCGGAAACATCCCCTCAATGATCTTTTGGGGCCCTCCGGGAGTGGGCAAAACTACTCTTGCTTATATTATTTCAAAACAGCTGAGTCGACCATTCTTTACTCTTAGCGCGGTGAATTCAGGAGTAAAAGATGTTCGTGAAGTATTTGAAAAAGCAAAGAAAGAAGAACTTCCGTCAATTCTTTTTATTGATGAAATTCATCGATTTAGTAAATCACAGCAGGATTCTCTTTTAGGTGCAGTAGAAAAAGGGATTGTAACACTTATCGGCGCTACAACTGAAAACCCTTCTTTTGAAGTAATATCCCCTTTGCTTTCACGATGCCAGGTATATATTCTTAAAGACCTTAACAAAGATGAACTTATTGAACTTCTGGAAAAGGCAAGGACATTCCTTGTTAATGAACTTGAAAAAGAAATTGAGATAAAAGACAACGAAGCTTTGCTTAGAATTTCTGGAGGTGATGCAAGGAAACTGCTCAATGCTTTGGAACTTGTTGTAAATAGTGATAAGTCAAATTCTATTATAATTAATGATGATAAGGTTTTGAAGGTGATCCAACAGAATATTGCTTTATATGACAAGGGAGGAGAGCAACATTACGATATTATTTCAGCATTCATAAAGTCTCTTCGTGGTAGTGACCCTAATGCAGCAGTTTACTGGCTTGCTCGCATGATAGAAGGAGGTGAAGACCCTAAATTCATTGCGCGCAGGATGCTGATACTGGCTTCTGAAGATATCGGCAATGCCAACCCCAATGCCCTTTTGCTTGCCAACTCATGTTTTCAGGCAGTTGATGTAATAGGTTACCCTGAATGCAGGATCATTTTAAGTCAGACTGCTGTATATCTTGCTACTTCTATTAAAAGCAATGCCTCATATATGGCAATTGAGAATGCTCTTGCTGAAGTCAGTCAAAGTGGTGACCTTGCAGTGCCGCTTCATATACGCAATGCTCCTACAAAGCTAATGAAGGATATTGGATACGCAAAGGATTATAAGTATGCACACAGTTATGCAAATAATTTTGTTGAGCTTGAATTCCTTCCCGAAAAAATAAAAGGGAAAAAGTTTTATGAACCCGGCAATAACAAGCGGGAAGACGAAACAAGGCAACGCCTGCAATCACTATGGGGAAAGAAATACAACTATTGATTTAACTTGTAGTATTCTCAATAGTGCACTGCGAGCCATGTACAAGGCGGAACAGCAGAAGTAAATGTAACTCTGTGTTTTTTACGGGCAGGAATGTTCAGATAATCACCAGTTTGAACCTGGATTATTCCTTCTCCTTCAAATTCAATTTCTGCATTGCCCTGTAGCAACAATACCCACTCTTCCCTTTCCTGATCGAACCATTTACCATCAGGTGTGACTTCCCCTGTTGAAATAATCCTTTCGATAGTGACGCCAGCAGCTTCAATAAGCTTTTCAGATAATTCTTTGCCCTTGGAGGCTGGCAGAGTTTTTTTGTCTTGGTAAATGTTTGATGTCTTCATTATTCAAATTTTAAAAAAGTTTATGAATTCTAAGTATTATAGGCTCTTAAATTTACATCATTCAATCGTAAAACTGAAAATACCCGATGCCCCATAACCCAATGATTTTGCTGTTGTATAAAAGCCTTTTTTGCCATCGGAAGTAGTGGGGAGAAAGTTATAATCATCAGCGGGGGTATTAATAGGATAGCCAAGGTTTTCTGGCTTTGACCATAAGCCGTCTTCTGAAATGGTTGTAACAAAAATATCAAATCCGCCCATAGTTTCGTGCCCGTTTGAGCTGAAATACAATGTACCGTCAGGCATTAGCACAGGACAGATTTCATCGTAAGGAGTGTTCACATCAGGTCCCAGGTTAAATGGTTTTCCCCAATCTCCAGTAGCTGTTTTTTCCGACATATATATATCATAGCCACCATAACCACCTGGTTTATCACTCGAGAACAACAGAGTACTCCCATCAGAAGTGATAAAAGCCCATTGTTCGTTATATTTTGTATTGATATTAATTCCCAGGCTTTTGGGAGCCGTCCATTTGTCTTTTTTATTAAGCTCAGATACAAAAATATCATATGTTCCCCTCACCTGCCTAGAAAAATATAATTCCTTCCCATCGGGCGAAATACAGTTCATAATATCACTGCCTGCCGAATTTATTTTGGAGGTCATCTTTTTGGGTTTTTGCCACCTGTTATCTTTGAACTGGGTATAATAAATATCATCAAGATACTCCCCGAAATTATCCCTTTGTCCACCCGTATTTCCTTTACGTCTGGAAGAAAAATAATATGTATTTCCGTCCAATGATGGAACCAAAGCTAGGTCGGAAGATGTTGAATTTACAGGTTTTATTGGCTCAATTTTAACTTTCACAGGCTTTGCAATTAGCTTCTTTGCCAGATTTGCCATGTTAATGCAATGCTCAACTTCGTCAATAAAGGTTCCGTCCTTATTTTTATTAGTGAGGAACGTTTTAAACTTTTCGTAACTTTTAAGCGCCTCATCATACTTACCCGTTAGCTGATATGCCTGCCCCAAGTAAAGAAAGGTAAATACAGGTGCAGACTTTTCCTTATATGAATAACTATATGAAATATCTGTTTTCTTTGAGGCCTTTTCAAGGTATGGAATTGATTTTGTCCTGTCTTTCTTTCCGTTCAAAATGCAGACGCCTACATAGAAATTTATATTGCTGTTATTATTATCTACAGCCAGCAATTGCTGGAAAAGCCCGAGCGCATCATCATAATATTCATAATTGAAAAGATCCTGCGCATCTAGATACATATCCTTAAAATCCTGATCCGACATCTGGGGCGGAGTTGATGGTGGAAAATAAGGTTTCATTAATGGTTTTCCGCCAAAAGTGGAAACTGATAGGCCTATTGAAAATAGAATTATTATGGCTTTAAGCTTCCTCATAAATACCCGCTGTCAATATTAAATAGAAGAGAATAACAAAATTATAAATTTATTTATAAATCTCTTTAGCTTGGTTCCAGTAAACATCCATTTCAGCCAGCGTCATATCGTGCAGCGGCTTTTCGGCATGTTCTTCAAGGTATTTAAAACGATGCATGAACTTGATATTGGTCATTTCAAGCGCAGAATCGGGATTAACATTTATAAAGCGTGAGTAGTTAATCAAAGCAAAAAGCAGGTCGCCGAATTCGCCTTCAATTCTTTCATTCGCGGCTTTTCTATCAACCTCAACTTTCAACTCGTTCATTTCTTCAATTACCTTTTCCCATACCTGTTCAGTATTTTCCCAGTCGAAGCCCACGCCTCTTGCTTTATCCTGTATGCGATAAGCTTTAATCAGGGCAGGAAGTGATGTGGGAACGCCTCCCATAACAGATTTCTTACCTGAGCTCAGCTTTATTTTTTCCCAGTTGCTTTTCACATCTTCATCGGTCTCGGCAATAGTGTTGCTGAAAATATGCGGATGGCGCTTTATTAGCTTTTCATTTATTCCGGTGATAACATCAGTAATATCAAATTCCTTATTCTCCTCGCCTATCTTGGCATAGAAAACTATATGCAACAGTATATCTCCGAGTTCTTCACATATTTCTTTGCTGTCTTTCGATACTATTGCATCGGCAAGTTCGTAAGTTTCTTCAATGGTAAGATGCCTGAGCGATTCATAAGTTTGCTTTTTATCCCACGGGCATTTTGCCCTCAGCTCGTCCATGATGTTAAGCAATTTTTCAAATACAACCAATCGTTTATCCACGGTAATTATTTTTTACAAAGGTAAGTATTAAGCGGAATAATTATAAATTTGCTAAACATTAAATCAAATATGTTAAATGCGTAAATGGGTTTTGATAGTATTGTTTTTATCCGCTGTTCTAAATATGAATTATGCTTCAGTCAGCTTCAGAAAAAACGATTCTTTAAAATATGTCAGCAATGATTCAATAAAATATATTATTGAAACAAAACTCCATTATGGTTTTGTTATTGCCCATCATCAAAGCATGGCAGGATTGACAACCGGTCATTTTCCCGCTTGCGAAATAGATCTTGGTAAGCAAACCCATGGCGAAAAAAGCTGGCAACCGCTTTATAAATACCCTGAAATGGGAATAGCATTCTGGTATTCAAATTTGGCAAATCCAAATGTGTTGGGTTCAGTATATGCCATTTATCCTTATCTTAATTTTCATCTGTACCAGTATAATGATTTCCAGTTCAACTTCAGGTTTGGGGCAGGCGTAGGTTATCTCACCAAAAAGTTTGACAGGCTCGATGATTATAAAAATATTGCCATTGGTTCACATCTGAATGCTGCCATCAATCTATTCTATGAATTCAAATGGTTAGTACTGCATAGACTCTTTATATCAGGTGCTATAGGGCTTTCACATTTTTCTAACGGAGTAGTTAAAACCCCTGATCTGGGTATCAATATTCCAACAATAAGCCTTGGAATAGCCTACGCTTTCCATAACAAATCATATATTGTTCCCCATCCTGATACGACTTCGAAAAAAATTCAGAAGTTAAAATTCCAATTATTCCTTTCGGGCGGAATAAAACAAGTATATCCGGCGGATGGTAATACCTATGGCGCTTATTCATTATCTTCCTGTTTCTGGAAGCCACTTAGCAGCAAAAGAGAAATAGGAGCAGGTATAGATCTTTTCTGGGAATTTTCCAACATTAAAACACTTAAAGGCGCAGGTACCAATGTTAAATATGATTATGAAGTGATCAGGCCGGCCATTCATGTCGGGCATCAGTTCGATTTTTCACATCTTGCCATAACTACTCAGCTTGGATGTTATTTATATGCAAAAGATAAAAGCGACGGACTTATTTACGACCGTTTTGCGTTGCGATATTTTCTTGACAATAAAATAATATTAAACCTTGCCCTGTTAACTCATTTTGCAAAAGCCGATTTTATTGAATGGGGCGTGGGTTATGCAATAAAATAAACATGAAACAGATACGCGTAATAATATATCTAATTACATCACTGCTTATTGTATCCTGCAATAAAGGCCATATGTGCGATTGCCTGAAAAGCACCGGCGACATAACTAAGGAAAGCAGGACAATTTCCGGTTTTAATCAAATATCCGTTTCCGATAATATCAATTTGTTTATAACCCAGGATACATTTTTCGCTATTGAAGTTGAAGCGGGCAGCCATTTAATAAATTCTATTAAAACAGTAGTAACGGATAGCTGCATTTACTTAACAAACGACAATAAATGCAACTGGGTTAGAAGTTACAAGGATAAAGTAAATGTGTATTTAACTTGTAAAACAATTAAAGAATTAAAATATAATGTAGGTTCGGGAAATATTAGCTCAACAGATACCCTGTATGCCAATTATTTTCAATTGGACGATTACGATGGGTTTGGTTCTGTTAACCTCAAACTTGTTGCAAACACCTCTTGGTTCAACCTGCATACAGGCCCTGCCGACTTAACTGTTACAGGCAGGTCAAGTGGATGTTATTTATATTCGGCAGGAAATGGCAAAGCCGATCTTAGCAATTATCCGTCCTCAGATGTTTTTATCACCAACAATTCCACCAATAATTGTTACATTAATGTAAACAATTTGGTGGTTGCCCAAATAGGATATATAGGGAACATTTATTACACAGGCTCTCCTGCTAAAATTACAACTAATATTACCGGTTCCGGACAATTAATTAAAAACTGATTATTTATTTAAATCAATATCCATTTCTTAAATGCTTTTCTTATTAATGTCTTTATTCATATCTGATTCATATAAAACCGAGGGATAAGTCATGGATGAGTCATGGATGAGCCGTACATGATTCATATCAGAACATTATGTTAAATAGAAAAAATTGGAGTTTGTTGAGGATGTTTTTCTTTATACTTTGAAATTAATTTCTTCCTCTATCAAACAAAGTATAAGTACAAAAACATTACTCCGACAAATAATTCTAAGCAATTTAGTAAGATTATATCACTCTGGTAATCGGATAAATCAATACGCCCTTGCAAAAATAACCCTCTGGGTAGAAGGCTTACCGGAATAGATGCATTTACCGGCTTCTTTGGCATTATTTAAAGGGATACACCTTATGGTTGCTTTAGTTTCGTTTTTAATGGCTTCCTCGGTCTCAGGGGTTCCATCCCAATGGGCCAATAAAAAACCGCCTTTGTTTTCAACCCTTTCCTTAAACTCATCCCATGAGTTCACCATATGGGTATTCATCTCCCTATAGGAAAGAGCTTTATCGTACAAATTCTCCTGTATCTGTGTCAGAAGATGTTCAATTTTGTGCTCTATATCAGTTTGCTGGTAAACAGCTTTTTCCAGTGTATCTCTCCTTGCTAATTCGATAGTTCCTTCTTCAATATCATGGGGACCAATAGCCAGTCTTATAGGAACTCCCTTAAATTCATATTCGGCAAATTTCCATCCCGGTTTATGAGTGTCCCTGTCATCATATTTTACGGAAATGCCCTTGCTTTCAATAGCTTTTTTAATAGGCGCAACTTTTGCCGATATTTCCTTTAACTGTTCAGGGTTTTTATAAATAGGCACAATAACTACCTGTGTAGGAGCTAATTTCGGAGGCAATACCAATCCCTTATCATCGGAATGAACCATAACAATAGCGCCCATCAATCGGGTAGAAACCCCCCATGAAGTTGCCCAAACATACTCAAGTGTGCTTTCTTTGGTAGCGAATTTTACATCAAAAGCCTTTGCAAAATTCTGGCCCAGGAAATGAGAAGTGCCTGCCTGCAATGCTTTTCCGTCCTGCATAAGGGCTTCTATACAATATGTTTCCAAAGCTCCTGCAAAGCGCTCACGCTCAGATTTAACTCCCTTAATTACAGGAATAGCCATCCATTTTTCGGCAAATTCAGTATAAACATCCAGCATTCTCTCAGCTTCCACTAAAGCTTCTTCTTTAGTGGCATGGGCAGTATGGCCTTCCTGCCAGAGAAATTCAGCCGTACGTAAAAACAGGCGTGTCCTCATTTCCCATCTTACCACATTAGCCCATTGATTAATTAAAATGGGCAGGTCGCGATAGGAATGTATCCAGTTTCTGTATGAATCCCAGATAATAGTTTCAGAAGTAGGGCGAACTATGAGTTCTTCTTCAAGCTTTGCATCTTCATCCACTATGACCCCTTTACCGTCGGGCGAATTCTTTAACCTGTAATGAGTTACAATAGCACATTCTTTGGCAAATCCTTCCACATGCGAAGCTTCTTTGCTGAAAAACGACTTTGGTATGAAAATTGGAAAGTACGCATTACTATGACCCGTATCCTTGAACATCTTATCCAGCGACGCCTGCATCTTCTCCCAAATAGCGTATCCATATGGCTTGATCACCATGCATCCGCGGACAGCAGAATTCTCTGCAAGGTCAGCTTTTATTACTATGTCGTTATACCATTGTGAATAATTTTCTTCTCTTGTTGAAAAATATTTAGCCATAAATTAAGTTTGGTATGATATTTGCATTAAAACAGATGTTTTCTGTTTATGCAAAATTAGGAATTATATCAAATGACAACGAAACTATACAACTTAAAAAAATCAAAAGGAGATAAGATCATGAAAACTATTATTAAATTGCTTGCCTTATCGGTCATATTCCTTACGGCTTGCAGGTCAACCTACCAAACCCGTTCATCAAATGATGACGTGTATTATTCCGGTAATAATGATGCTGGAAATTCAACAGTTGTAGTACCAACTGAAACGGCGCAAGGCCAGGAAAGTTCTGTAGCAGCTTCCCCAAGCACCTACACTACAAGGGATAACTCAGCTTCGGGCAGTAACAGGAACTACGAACAGAATTCATCGCTTCAGCAGGTTTATGCCGATGATTCAAACAGGGATCCCCAACCTGGTCAATCTTCCCAGGAGTCATATTCTGATGTAAACGGGAATAATTATGTAACGAATAATTACTATGGGGACAATTACGACCCATATTGGGGTTTTGGTATTTATGGCGGCTATTCATATTGGGACCCTTTTTGGGATCCTTTTTGGTACCCTTACTGGGGTGGTTACTACGGTTTTTGTGGATGGGGATTTCCATACGGGGGATGGTATGGCGGTGGTTATTATGGCTGGGGACATCATCACGGCTATGGCTACAATAATGGTTACTTTGGCAGAGGCAATTATAATAACGGCTTCGGACATAATTCATTTTATTCTGGACCCAGGGCGGGTATATCAAATTCATTTGGGCATGTTAATAATGGTTTAACATTCGGACAGAAATATGGAATGGCTTCAACATCAGTTAATAAAATTGGAGGGCATAATACTCCTCCCAATACGCCGATTCATGCAAATAATATTGGGAAGAATAATGCAGGCGATAACAAAGCCTTAGTTAAAAATAGTTCGGACGTAAAGCCCAACTCGACTGTTAATTCTGAAAGTAATACTAAACCCAAGAGTATAAGCAGCACAATTAAAACAACATCGGGCAGTACAAATTATATTACTCCTAAAAGTACATCAAATGCGTCTCCGAAGAGTGGCGCATCAGCTTATATTACAAACTCCGGACATTCATATACTCCAAAGAGTTCATATACTCCAAATAATACTCAGTCTTCTCCAAAACAAACATATTCAAAGCCGAAAGCTTATGTGTCGCCAAATTATTCAGAAGCAAAATCTAACCAGTATTATTCGAAACCAAAAACGTATAGTAATTCAAATAATACCGGTAAGTATTCTTCTTCTTACTCAAATAACAATAACTCACATCCTAAAACATATAGCACTCCCAGCTACAGTTCGCCTAAAACAAATGGCAGCAATTATTCTGCACCAAAATCAAACTCAGGTTCAGGTGGTCATTCAAGTAGTTCGGGAAGCCATTCAGGAGGTGGCGGACATTCCTCAGGTGGAGGATTTTCGGGTGGTCATTCAGGAGGTGGCGGAGGTCATTCAAAATAAATGATATCAGATTATTGAAATTTATTTTATGATTCAGATTATGAAAAACAAGATTCAAATAATAATTTCGCTGGCTTTCATAGGTTGCGTTATGAAAGTGAATGCGCAAAGCGACGTAGATGCTATAAGGTATTCTATGGATTATTTTGGAGGTACTGCACGATATTCCAGCATGGGAGGAGCCTTCGGAGCTGTGGGCGCTGATTTTTCCACACTATCAACCAATCCTGCCGGTTTGGGTGTTTACAGGAAAAGCGAATTTACCTTTACTCCTTCTTTTTATACAGGGGAAACATCTTCAGCTTATAATGGAAACACTACTGATGATCAGAAATTCAATGTTAACTTAGGTAATCTTGGAATGGTTTGGGCTATTAAAACAAATAGCAGAAGCCAATGGAAGTTCGTGAATTTTGGAATTGGGTTCAACAGGGAAAATGATTTTAATAATAGTATGACTATTAAAGGCACTACCAATGGCTCAATGATGGACTTGTTTGCAGCAAATGCACAGGGAAACTCACCTGCCAACCTGGATCCTTTCAGCACTCAATTGGCTTTTAATTCATCCCTAATTGATACTTCCAGCGGAACAAATTATGTTCCTGCGGTTCCGGATAAAGGAACTACTCAAACTAAAACTGTTAATACAAGCGGCTATATAGAGGAAATGGTTATATCATTGGGTACTAATTATAATAACAGATTATTCATTGGAGGCACACTGGGGTTTCCTTTTGTGAATTATTATTCGCATTCAATTTATAAAGAAACGGACAATGAACCAGATACTCTTTCTAATTATTTTCAGAGTTTGTCGTTTGATCAGAAATTAACAACAACAGGGGCTGGATTTAATTTTAAATTGGGATTAATATATGTTCCGATTGATATGGATATACTTAAGGTGAAAGTTGGTGCGGCCTTCCACTCACCAACTTATTATAGTATGACTGATAACTGGAATTCAACCATGACCTCAAATTTTGATAATGGATATTCTGCTGTCTCTTATTCACCTAGTGGTTCATTTGATTACCAGATTATAACACCAAAAAAAGAAATCGGCAGCCTTGCAATTCAGATTGGACATTTGGGAACAATAAGCGCTGATTATGAATACGTGGATTATTCAGAGGCACGCATATATTCAAATTCGTACGATTTTTCTGACGTTAACAATACTATAACTCAAAAGTATACTGCCACACAAAACATAAAAGTTGGTGCAGAGGTCGTGTTAGGTATGTTTAGTTTCAGAGGGGGTTATGATATATTTGGCAGCCCCTACAAAGTTAGTACAGAAAACAGTAAAAGGACAGCTATTACTGCAGGGTTTGGAATTATAGGCAAAAGGAGTTTTATTGATTTCGGGTATGTTTATTCTTTTTCGAAGGATGATTATTATTTATTTAATGCTGATTACCTAAATGCAGCTAAGAATAAATATATCACGAATAATTTTTTAATTACTCTAGGTTTTAAGCTCATATAAATCTGACTTTAAAAAGAAAGGGAACAAATGTTCCCTTTTCTTTTTATTATATTTAACGTGGAAATTACGATTGAATGATTTCTGGATCAACAAGTATCCTTCCGCAATATTCACAAACAATAATTTTCTTATGAATTCTGATATCAAGCTGACGCTGGGGAGGTATTTTATTGAAACATCCACCGCAAGCATCTCTTTCCACAACAACAACAGCTAATCCATTCCTTGCATTTTTACGGATCTTCTTGTAAGCGGTAAGTAAGCGTTCTTCAATTATCTTTTGGTTTCCCAAAGATTTAGCAAGTAAAGTGCTTTCTTCCTTTTCTGTTTCTTCAACAATATCATTTAGCTCAGCCTTTTTGAGATCAGCTTCATGCTGTTTTTCATCTAACTGTTTTTGCGAACCGGCAATAATCTCCTTCTTGCTTTCTAAATTAAATTTATACTCCTTAATTCTTTTTTCGCAAAGTTGAATTTCAAGGTTCTGAAATTCTATTTCTTTTGAAAGAGAATCGTATTCACGGTTATTCCTGACATTAGCCTGTTGCGCTTCGTATTTTTTTATTAACACATTGCATTGCTTAATGGCATTCTTTTTCTCCGCAATAGCTTCTTCCATTGCATTCGTCTCGTTGGTATAGTTTTCTATTCTTGTTGAGATACCAGCGATGTCGTCTTCCAGGTCCTGAACTTCTAAAGGAAGTTCACCGCGGATGATACGGATCTTATCAATTTTTGAATCTATTTGCTGAAGGCTGATAAGTGCTCTTAATTTATTCTCAATTGATGAATCATCTTTATCAATTGATTTCAGTCTTTTTTCGGCCACCTTTACCACTTCGGATGAATCATCCATCATTTCCCGGAATTTCGACTTAGCAACTTCGGCTTTTTTCTTTACATCGCTAACTTTCTTTTCAACAGCTTCTGCTTTCTTCACCATTTCTTTTTTCCCCTTTTCAACAATTTTAGTTAACTTTTTTACGACAGGTTTCTTGATTTCAACCTTCTTATTTATTTTTTGCTTTTTCTCAATTTTAACAAGCTTTTTGACAACAGGTTTTTTTGCAACGGGCTTCTTTGGAACAGACTTCTTTGCAACAGATTTCTTTGCAACCGGTTTCAACGTTTTCTTGGCAGGCTTACTTTTTTTAACAGTGCTTTTACTAATAACCTTTTTTGGAGCTTTTTTGGAAGCTGCCGGTTTAGCTTTAACTGTCGATTTTTTTGTGGTCTTAGCCATAATGTTCTTGTTTAATTAATAATAATAAACAGAGTTATTATCCTCTCTTGAAACCAGAATTGCAAAAATAGGAAAATTTTTGTTTAAATAATCAACTAAAATTTCTTTTACAAATTGTTCGCTTTCATAATGTCCTATATCAGCTATAATAATTCGCCCCTCGGCTTCTGAAAATTGGTGGTACTTCATATCAGCAGTGATAAACATATCGGCACCTGCAGCTATGGCATCGTGAATCAGAAAACTGCCAGAGCCACCACAAACTGCAACATTCTTTATTGATTTGACCTTTGTTTCAGAATGGCGGATAATCTTACAATTTGTGACGGATTTTATGTGTTTCAGGAATTCCTCTGTTCCCATTGCCATATTTAATTCGCCGATCATGCCCTCGCCTGCCTTATTGTATTTGTTATCCAGCGGATATACATCATAGGCTACTTCTTCGTAAGGGTGGGCTGCAAATAATGCTTTTAGGATAGTTTTTCCCAAGTAGGCCGGGAATATAGTTTCGATGCGGGTTTCGGGTTCGTGATGGAGTTTGTCTCTTTCGCCAACGTATGGATTTGAACCTTCCAAGGCACAAAATGTACCTGATCCGTCAACATTGTAACTGCAGGAATCGTAGTTGCCAATGTGGCCGCAGCCGCTGTCGAACAATGCTTTTCTAATTACATCAGCTTTGTCGGTGGGGCAAAAGGTGACGAGCTTTTTTAAAACATTGCTCTTGGGTTTTAATATCCGGGTATTGATTATTCCAAGCTTTTCGCAGAGTTTGGAATTCACTCCGCCAATCACACTATCGAGGTTGGTATGGGCTGCATATATGGCAATATTGTTCTGTACTGCTTTGATAACGCACCGTCCCACATTGCTGTTGCTGTTAATCTTGTTCAATCCTTTAAAAATTAGAGGGTGGTGCGATATAACAAGATTGCATTTGTCGGCAATTGCTTCTTCAATTACCTTTTCGGTAACATCAATGCATACAAGGGCTTTTGAAACTTCGGTTTCGGCATCCCCAATTATCAGGCCTGCATTGTCGTAGGTTTCCTGCAGTTCGCGGGGAGCTAGCTTTTCGATGCAGGCGGTTATTTCCTTTATTTTCATACTTCGTATTTTTCTCAAAAGTATAAAAAAAAGGATTAGAAATGCTAACTGCACAAGCAGCAGTTTCGGACTTAAGCCGTATGTATTAAATCCAGTTTACAACTTGTGGTTCCTGTATATTTCAGTTCTTACAGGACAGTTGCAGATATCTGCATACCCGAAGTTAATTTTATAATTGCAGACTTTATTCTCTGTATCTTCAATAAAACAAACTTTATCCTGAATGAAGTTGGTTACCCTGCAGCATTGGTGCCCTTTCCTGACAAGGCAGGCATTATTATGCAGGCATTTTATTGCTTTCTTAATTATCTCGTCATCTATTTCCATTTGCAGCATTTTAGGTTTGCAATAAAAAGTTTAAAGCTTTGCTCAGTAAACTATTCAAAGAAGTTTGAACTGTTGGGACCGAAACGGTGTAAACAGGATGAATACTATGCAACCATGTTTTAACATTATTCGTTATCAGAAGACTATTATAATATTAAAGGCGCAGGCGGTTTCCTGGAGGCGGAAAAAAATACTTAACACAATCACTAATTATCTTTCAGAATTGATGAAGGCCTGAAGCCAATCATGCGTAAATAAGCCTGACTTAAGTGCGATACATCGGTAAACCCCGCCGAATAGGCAGCCTGAGTAATATTTAACCCACGCTGAACTTCCTTTTCAACTGTTCTCATTCTTTTCCAGAGCACGTATTTCCTTAGCGGTATCCCGATTTCCTTTTTGAAAAGATGGGCCAGCGTGCTTTCCGAAATGTTTACTTTCTCCGCAAGCTCAGTATAATTAAATTGCTTCAACTGTATATGGTTTGAAATATAGTTGATAATAAATTCAATTCGTTTATCAAAAGGTTTAATGCATTCAGCATAATCAGGCGGCAGGAGCAAGTCGATAAATTTCGATATTTCCCTGAACAGGGGTTCGCAATAGGCCGGTTCAGCGCAGCTCATATGTTGCTTAATGCTAAATATTTGTTTTTCAATATCGTTTTTTAAAAGCAACCAGTATTTTTTCTCTTTCAAATTGTAATGCTCCACCAATGCCCTTGCCCTTACTGAATCCGCATCTATTAATATACCAATCCGTTCATTATTATTGAAGGTTTCAACCCTATGTTTCTGGTTCGTAAAAAGAATGGCAACTTCGTAAGCCCGGGGCGACATATCTTCAATATGTAGCATCATGGGCGAACCCTGGGCAAATGGATATCTCAACAGCAAAGTGGGAGTGTTGAACCGGGGTCAGCTTTCCAAAATAAATACCTATCTCATCTTTACACAGCAGCATCAAATTCTATTTTGTGGGCGCAAAAATAGAACCATAATTTAACAATTACTTGTATAAACCTGCAAACTTTTAAAATAAATATATAAATATGTATTTTTAATTCACTAAATGGATATAGCAGGTTCAGTTGCTGTGGAAGCAGGGCGAATAAATTGGTTCTCTTTGAAAAAGTTAATGCCATAAAAGCAAAAGTCGTTCCCATTACAGGAACGACTTTTACTAAACATTAGAGCCATGAAAATTCTAATACTACAAAGGTAATAATAATTTTAATTGCAATATAAACTTTTTGAAAAAAAATTTATGTCCATTTCGGAAAGACGGAAGAGGATGGAATTCTTTGCGACCTTTGCGGTAAGATTTGTGTTCGGAGTCTACGCTGACAAAGGGAGGGCTATTAACGAATATCCACAAATCACTAGTTGTAATACTTATTTTGAATCATGGAAACTCATTAACAATACTTTTGCTAATTTTGACAAATGAATTTCATTCAAATCATACTGTTTCCCGTATCACTTATCTACGGCATCATCACCACCTCGCGAAACATGTTATTTGATTTGGGGATACTTAAATCGAAATCATTCAACCTGCCCGTAATATCTGTCGGAAACCTTTCATATGGCGGAACGGGCAAAACGCCTATAGTTGAATACATAATAAGGTTATTTAAGGACGATATGCATATAGCCACCCTGAGCCGAGGCTATAAAAGACACACCAAAGGATTTGTACAAGCCAATGGCAATTCAACGGCAGCCGAAATAGGCGACGAACCACGGCAATTCAAATCAAAGTTCCCAGAAATAAGCGTTGCCGTTTGCGAAGATCGTTGCGAAGGAGTTGCACAGTTATTACAAAGGCAGGGTGACCTTGATTGCATTCTCCTCGACGATGCCTTTCAGCACCGCTCCATTAAAGCAGGACTGAATATATTGCTGACAGATTACAGTAATCTTTATACTGAAGATCATGTGCTGCCATCCGGAACCCTTCGCGAATGGAGAGCAGGCGCAAAACGTGCCGATATTATTATTGTTACAAAATGCCCTCCCGAACTAAATGTTATTGATAAGAAACGAATAACCAATAAACTCGCTCCCCTTGAACGGCAACACGTTTTCTTTTCCTATATCCAATACCTGCCTTTGCAACATGTGAACGGAACAGCCGAAAAGAGCGAGGCTAAAATTGATTTCCTGATTTTATTTTCAGGGATAGCTGCAGTAGAGCCGCTGGAGGAATATTTAATGGGAATGACTGGCAGTATGGATTCCATACATTTCGGTGACCATCACAATTTTTCCAATTCAGATTTAATCCGAATCAAAGAAAGTTTTAATAATTTTGCAGCCCAAAATAAAATAATCGTCACAACGGAAAAAGATGTGATGCGAATTGAAACACTATGGGCAAAGGAAGCGTTAAAGGAACTTCCCATTTATTACATCCCGATAATGATTGATTTTTTTCCGGATGACAAAGAAAAGTTTAACAAATTAATTACAGCTTATGTTGAAAATGCTCGAAAAAATTAAAGAAACAACTGAATTCATCCAGAAGAAAGTTGATATAAAACCGGAGATAGGTATCATACTTGGAACCGGACTCGGCGGATTGGTAAACGAAATTGACATTAAGCATGTGCTGGCTTACGATAGCATACCCAATTTTCCCGTTTCCACGGTCGAAGGCCACCATGGTAAACTTATTTTTGGAATACTGGGAGGCAAGAAAGTGATGGCTATGCAGGGACGTTTCCACTTCTATGAAGGCTACACCATGCAGGAACTCACTTTTCCGGTAAGGGTAATGAAGTTTCTGGGAATTGAAAAACTGTTTGTAAGCAATGCTAGTGGCGGTGTGCATCCCGATTTCGAGATTGGCGATTTGATGATCATCACCGACCACATAAATCTATTGCCCGACAACCCCTTGATGGGGAAAAACTATCCTGAACTCGGCCCCCGTTTCCCCGATATGAGCGAAGCCTACGATAAGAACATGGTTAAAAAAGCTTCGCAGATAGCGAAAAAACTTAAGATCAAATTCCAGACAGGAGTGTATGCCTCTGTATCTGGTCCATGCTTTGAAACCCCAGCCGAATATGTGAGGATGAGAAACACAGGCGCCGATGCAGTGGGCATGTCTACAGTACCCGAAGTGATAGTGGCAAGGCATATGTCAATACCCTGCTTTGCGATTTCCATCATCACCGACCTGGGGGTTCCAGGCAAGATAGTGGAAGTGTCGCACGAAGAAGTGATAAAAGTGGCTAACGAAGCCGAAAAGAAAATGACCTTGCTGATGAAGGAACTCATCTCTTCACTTTAAATAATTTATAAAGAAAGAAAATGTTCATGAAACGAATAATACTCATTCTCCCTTTAATACTTATCATCCTGTTTTCAGGATGTGGCGGTCATAAAGCCGACGAAAACAGTTTTATTCTCAACGGTAAGCTTTCGAATGCAAAAAGAGACTCTGTATATCTTAAAGAACTCACCCTATATAGCATGAAGAGTATTGATTCTGCTGTTGTAAATGAAGAAGGTGAATTTTCTTTCAAGGTGAAGCCAAAGGAATTAGCTTTTTATATAGTGAAGATAAAAAAGGATAATTTCATTACCCTTTTGATTGACAAAGGCGAGACCATTGATTTAACAGCCGATGCACGGCAGCTGGCAAGAACCTATACTGTTTCGGGCTCTGTCGGCTCAGATAAAGTAAGGGAGCTTAAAAAGTTTACAATTTTCTACGATGATAAACTCGATTCCATCACGCATGTCTATCTGAACAGCAAGAAAAAAGACAATTACGCTGAGATTAAAGCCTCTATCGACAGCACTTTCAAGAAGATATTTTTTGATTACAAGAACTCGCTTAAAGATTTTATTGATAAGAACACAGGGTCGCTTGCAAGCATTATAGCGCTATACCAGCAATTTGGAAGGCAGGAAGTTTTCAAAGCATATGATAAAAATGATTTTACCTATTTTGAAAAACTCGACAATGCTTTAATCGCCGCGTACCCTGATAACCCGCATTCGCAAGACCTTCACAAAAGAGTGGCTGATTATAAGAAAGTTAAAGCCGAGCAGGAACTCGCCGAGAGCAAGCTTGCAATAGGTGCAGTTGCACCTGACTTTACTCTCCAAACACCTGACGGGAAATCTGTTTCGTTATCTTCCTTTAAAGGACAGTACATACTTATTGATTTCTGGGCATCTTGGTGTGCTCCGTGCAGATTGGAAAACAAAAATCTTTTAAAGATTTATAACAAGTTTAAAGGCAAGAATTTTACAATTTTAGGAGTATCACTTGACAAGGAAATAGATGCCTGGAAAGCAGCTATCAAAGTTGACAAACGGACGTGGACAGAAGTCAGTGACCTTCATGTATGGACATCTCCTGTTGTAAAACTTTACGATGTGCAGGAAATCCCTTGCACCATATTGCTTGACAAAGACGGCAAGATAGTGGCGAAAAAACTTCGCGGAGACTCGCTTGCTGCTAAAGTTGCAGAACTGGTGAAATAATTTTCAAAGGTTTATTTCGGGGCAATCCTTAACAAATACCAACTTAAAGCGCCGAAGATCACATTTGGTATCCATACAGCTATATAAGCCGGGAGATTCCCGTTAGTGGTGAATGTTGTTGATATCTGCATAAAAAGAATAAACGCAAAACTTAATGTAATTCCAGCACCCAGATGAAGTCCAATCCCGCCTCTCATTTTCCTGCTAGATAAAGAAACCCCAATAAGAGTAAGGACAATGGTTGCAAAAGGGAATGCAATACGTTTATGCTTCTCCAATTGGTAATTAAGTAGATTTTCGGAACCCTTCAGTTTCTCTTTATTGATGTAACTGTTTAACTCGGAATAATCCATTGTTTCGATATCCTGCATGTTCTCAAGGAAGTCGAAGGGCTTCAGGTTAATAACAGTGTCGAGCTTCTTTCCACTTTTAATTGATTCTTTAAGGCCGTCGATTTTACGAATATAGTAATTCTCAATAGTCCATGAGCCCTTGGTACTATCCCATTTGGCTCCATCACTGATCAACTTATAATATAGCCCCTTGCTGTCAAATTTCTCCATCGAAAAATGATATGCCATATTGTTTGGCGCTGCATCATAATGTTCAGCATAAATATAAGTACCTGGATTGATCTGCATGTGTATATTCATTGCATTTGAATGTCTTTTATCCCTAAGGTACAACATTTCAAACTCCATTCTTTTTCTGTTCGCATGTGGTATTATAAAATTAGAAAGAGTGAATGACAGCAAAGCAAGAAAGACAGCCGAGATTATATATGGCCTAAGCATTCTGCGGAAACTAATGCCACTGCTGAGTATGGCAATTATCTCCGTATTGCTCGCCATGCGCGATGTAAAGTAAATAACGGCAATAAACGTGAACAGAGGGCTGAACAGGTTGACGAAATACGGAACAAAATTTAGGTAATAAACAAAAATGATTTGACTCAAGGGAGCATGCTTTTCAATGAAATCATCAATCTTCTCGGATATATCAAAGATGATAACGATAACAATAATGAGGGCAATGGCATAAAAGAATGTCCCCAGAAATTTCTTGATTATATATGAATCCAGTTTTTTGATATTCATCGCTGTCAATTCAGTGCAAAGTTAAAAATCTAAACAAATCCGTGACGATATTAATTCCGGCATGTAAATTTTATTCTTTAATTTAGCCATCAATCAGCTCATGTCAGATTTATTATACCAGATAGGGATCACTTTAATACCGGGCGTTGGCGATGTCAATGCCAGGAAAATTATTGCATATTGCGGTGGAGTGGAGGCAGTGTTCAGGGAAAAGAAAGTTGCCCTGCTGAAAATTCCCGGCGTGGGACAAACCATTGCCGAAGCCATCACCAGGCATGATGTTCTTGAAAGGGCAGAAAAGGAAATTAAGTTTATCGAAAAGCATAATATCACCACCTTTTTCTTTCTTGATAAAGGCTATCCAGAACGGTTGAAACACTGCGATGACAGTCCTGTTATGCTTTACTATAAAGGCAATGCCGAAATGAATGTAAATAAAGTGATAGGTATAGTGGGCACGCGCAATGCCACTGAATACGGTAAAAAGATATGCCACGACATTGTTGAAGGATTGGCTTCCCACGATGTGCTTATCATTAGCGGGCTTGCTTATGGTATTGATGTTCAGGCGCACCGCGCTGCGCTCGAACTCGGTCTAAACACTATAGGCGTTCTTGGGCATTCCCTTAACAGGCTTTACCCTGCCACTCACAAGCCAACTGCCGAGAAGATGATTAACCAGGGAGGTCTTCTTACTGACTTTATGAGCGACGCTACTTTTCTTCCTGAAAATTTCCCAAAAAGAAACCGCATAGTGGCAGGTATGTGCGATGCCATTGTAGTTATCGAAGCAGCTAAAGAAGGCGGGGCGCTTATCACTGCTGAGATAGCCAACAGTTACAACCGTGATGTTTATGCTATTCCCGGCAGGGTGGGCGATCATTATTCCGAAGGCTGTAACAAGCTTATTAAAACCAACAAAGCTGCGCTTATAGCTTCTGCAAATGATATTATTTACCAATTGGGATGGGAAACAAAAAAAGAAAAGAAAGCTGCAAGTGTTCAGAAGCAACTTTTTATTGAGCTTACAGCAGATGAACAGAAGATAGTAGATTTACTTAAAGAAGGCTCTATGTCGGTTGATATGATAAGCATTAAAGCCAAGCTGCAGACAAGCAAAGCCGCAGCCGTTCTACTTAACCTTGAATTCACAGGAATAATAAAATGCCTTCCCGGCAAAATATACCAGCTTGCATGAAAGGAATAGTTACCAAATCCACAGGCAGCATGTACATTGTTATGACAGATGATGGTACTCGTTATGACTGCAAGTTGAAAGGGAATTTCAAGATAAAAGGACTGATCAGCACCAACCCTATTTCAGTGGGCGACAAGGTAGAGTTCGAATCGAAATACTCCGAAAGCTTTGGTATCATTAATAAAATTGAAGACCGGAATAATTACATAGTCCGTAAATCTACCAAACTTTCCAAACGCCAGCATATTATTGCCTGTAATATCGACCGTGCCATTATTGTGGTAACACTTGCTTTTCCGCGTACATCAACAGGTTTCATTGACAGGTTCCTTGTTACCGCCGAAGAATATCATATCCCCGCTTTCATTGTTTTCAATAAATCCGACCTTTACCCCGATGATTTTATTACCTACCTTAACGAACTGAAAGGCATTTACGAAGGTTTGGGCTATCATTGCATAGTTACCTCCGCCCGCAAACGTTCAGGACTTGATGCACTGGAAAATATTTTAAAAGGCAAAACCAGCCTGTTTCTTGGTCATTCAGGAGTTGGTAAATCGGCGCTTATCAATGCCCTGCAACCCGGACTGAACCTTAAGCTTGGCGAAATTTCGCAATACCACCTTAAAGGACAGCACACCACCACTTTTGCCGAAATGCACCCCCTGTCGTTTGGCGGCTTTATTATCGATACACCCGGTATTAAAGAGTTCGGGATGATACATGTAAAGCCCGAAGAAATTGCTGGCTATTTCCCCGAAATGCGCGCGCTTCTTCCTAAATGCAAGTTCTACAATTGCACCCACATTCACGAACCCGGCTGCGCCGTGCTTCAGGCGCTTGAAAAGGGCGAAATAAATGCCGAGCGCTACCACAACTATCTTGGCATGCTTACCGATAAAGGCATAGAGAAAAGCCAGGAATGGGAGTAAAAAAGAAATACAATGCTATGATATAATGGATTTTTACTCCTATTTAATTTGATAGGTTAAACATATTGATACTAAATTCTGTTTACCTTCAAAGTAGAAGTCATTACCAAAATTAAATGGGCTAATATAGTCTTTTAAGTAAAACCCAAAGGTGTTACCTTTAATAGGAAATGTCATGCCAACCCCTATTAAAAGTCCTATAGTATTGTTAAAATCCACTTTTATTTTATTATTCATTGTCGAATCAGTATAATATTTCTGGACAATGTAGTAACCACCCGGTACAGCTGTATCACTTACCGAAATAGGGTATGTGCCTTTATTAATGATATAACCTTTTACGATATTGCCAATAGGAATATTGAACGATGGGCCTACCTTTATACAAGTCTTTATCCTGTTGCCTAATTTAATTGTCGGTAAAATAGACAACTGAATAGAAGATGCATATATTGAAAAATTCTCAATAGTCCTATTAGACGAACCTGATGGGCTCTCTCCAGAAATATAATCGGCATTTACTCTATAATGACTAAAATTATAATCTATTTGTGGCTGCATTGAAAAATGTTTATTGGCAGAAGGAAACGAAATAAAGCATCCTGCTGTAATTCCTGGAAATATTTTCTTTCCAGTATATACATTGTTGGTATAATAATTATTTTTATTGTCGTAATTATAAAATTGCGAAGACAATATTCCTGCACAAAAACCAAATTTGAATTTCTTTATTACTGTATCCTTTACAACTTGTTCCTGCGCAAACAGGATGTTTGAAACCAGAACACTAAATAATATGAAAATCATTCCTTTCATAAAATCACAATACAACTTTTTTTCCGCCACAATAAAAGCATAGCAAAGTTATAATAAAAATCCATCCCTAATTTCCTCCCCTTTCTCATCAATGATTAACTTCAAAAGTCTTTTTTGGCTTGTTCGCTGCGACTTTTGAAGTTTCTCTCCAGCATCCAGTATCCAGCAACCAGCATCAAGCCTCCAGTGACCAGCATCAAGTAACCAGCATCAAGCCTCCAGTAACCAGCAACCAGCATCCAGCAACCAGCAACCCGCCTCCTTTTTAATTCTTACTTCTTACTTCTGAATTCTAAAATCTCCCGATTACCGTTCACCGATTACCGATTACTGCCTCCCGCCTCCTTTTTAATTCTTACTTCTTACTTCTGAATTCTAAAATCTCCCGGTCACCGCTCACTGATCACTGATTACCGATAACCATTTATTTGACTTCAAAAGTCTTTCAGACTTCTGAAGTCTAAATATCAACCCTCCAGCATCGGCTTCCCAGCTTTCGAACGGCTCTTCCCATGCGCCAAAATCACAGTCGTATTCACCACATCCATCCCATTCGGATTATACACCACCAGCCAATGCCCGAAAACCCCTCCAAAATCCTTAGGCACCACCAGTTTCAGTTCCTCGCCACCTTTAATATTCACAACATGGTTGGCGCTCGTCTCCTGACGAGTGACCATCACCTCATCCGGCGTATCCGTCAAAAAAGCCTCCATTACCCATTTGCTATGATTTCTTATCGTGAACGTATGACCCACCTTAAACTTCTTCCCGAAAATCACCTCCCAATGCTTCGGTTCAAGCTTCAATTCCTTCGCCTGCATTTTCTTCCCGCGGTTAATAATATTCCTCGCGTTAAAATAAGCCATCACAAAAGTCTCATCAATCAATTTAAAAGTCCTCACCATATTATCCAGCTTCCTAAACTGTTTCCTCTGCGTATTCAGCAATCCCGGTAATTGAGCAGTTGCCGCCGAAGCGCTCACCACCATCACCCTTTTCATTGGCACAGCCGCCTCCAGTGTGTCAATTGCCTGTTGCAAGTCTGTCAAATCAGTCCCCGTCACATTAAACGGAGCCAGCAAAGCAATCGCTATATTCCCCGCTATGTCATGAATTAATTGCATTTTAATAATCGCATTCAACACCTTACCCATTGTCAAAGCCGTGTAACTATAATGAATCTGCGCCCCCAGCGTTTCATCCCCAATATCTTCCGCGTAAGCTTCCACCCCGCAGCTCACGTGTTTCGCCTTCGTTGCAGCAGCAGCCCACAGCTCCCGCTTTGTTATCGTCGGCCCCTTATTCACCTGCCCTTGTACACCCAATGTATTAAGCGTTTCCGAGTACACATTTTTCACATCATTTACAGTTGCATCCAGCACAGCGTTACCGCTAACAATGCCATTATATTCCGCAAGCACAGCCAATACAGTATCCACCATGCTCAAATAATTCCTCTGCCCATCATTCATAACATAAAGATTGTAAAAATACGATACAAATATATATAAATATCAATTAAGCAAATAGAAATATATAATTATATTTTAAAAATAGAAGTAAAGATGACTAAAATATAAATCAAGATACCAAAAATATAAATCAATATATCAGAAATATATTAAAAGATGAATGAAATATAATTAAAATCAACAGAAATATATTAAAATATAATTAATATATGAATAAAGACAATAGAAATATTATTAAAGAAGATTGATATATTATTTAAGATAATAGAAATATATAAGAAGTACACTTAAATATATAAGAAGTACACTTAAATATATGTGAAGAACATTAGAATATATATAACGTCCATTGAAACATACTTGAAACCAATTCACTTTCCGCATTATAAATTACCACGACCTTTAGGTCGTGGTAAAAGTAAACAAAGGGAAAAAGGGCTTTAGCCCAAAGATAATTATGAATGTAAAATGTAGAAATCTATGCCATGCGAAGTATAATAACCAATCCCTATTCCTCAACTTCGTCAAAGAATTTCTTATCGAAGTTAACCAGATACACCTTTTCGGTGGCGCGGGTAAGGGCGGTGTAAAGCCAGCGGAGGTATTCGCGATCTATTGTGCCATCCTTTAAATAGCCCTGCTCAATGAACACCGCTTTCCATTGCCCTCCCTGCGATTTATGGCAAGTCAAAGCCCAGGCGAACTTCACCTGCAATGCATTGAAATATTTATTTTCCTTAACCTTTTGCATGCGGTTACGTTTGGAAGGAATATCTCTCGTAATCAGCCATGATGCTGTCGTAAAGCTTCCTGTTTTCGGCACTGGAGAGGGCAGGCGCTTCCGACTGAATAGTATCAAGCAGTAGCATTACATCGAAACTTTCCTCGTCGGGATAATCCTTTAATCGTACTGTAGCCTCGGCAAAGCGGAAATCATACATCTCGCTTATGCCTTTGAGTCGCTGCACTTCCAGCATTTCGCCATTGGCAATAAAGCCTGCTTTAGAATCGTCGGACAGCCAGAAATAATTATTCTTTACAGCCATCAGCAGGTCGCCGCCGGTAATCTCGCTTTCGCGACCAATGATGCGCGAACGAATTTGTCCGTTGAAAAGGTTAGCGCGTTTATTGGAACGGCAAACGACAATGGTTTCGTCGGCACGATAAGTGCCATAAGCTTCGTTAAGTGCATCTTCCAGTTCATCACCCCTTACCTTAACAATATCGGTAAAGCCATCCAGCCTGAATTTGGGAAAGACATTTTGTTTCTGGGAAGCAATAATCTTGCGAATAGCCGTAGCATTAAATAAAATGCCCGAATCCATTTCCTGCCTTACTACTTCGGTAAGCTCGAACGAGCGTATTTTTATTCCGAATGTGCCTTGTAGAAACCTTAAGTCGAGGGCAGGGCTTATGTCCATTCCAACCGGAGGAAGCTGGGCGGTATCGCCAATAAGAATCAGTCTGCAATTGCTGCCGTTGTAAACATATTCCATAAGGTCGTCGAGCAGCGCCCTTCCACCAAACAGGCTTCCTTCCTGCCCTGAAGATGAATTGGCTATCATGGAGGCTTCGTCAACAACAAACAGGGTGTTCTTATGTATATTCGGAATCAGGTTAAGATGAACCGAACCATCGCTGCCTGAACGAAGTTTATAAATCTTTTTATGTATGGTAAATGCTTTCCTGCCGCTATAGTTAGACAACACTTTAGCCGAACGACCTGTAGGTGCGAGCAGCTCGATGCCGTGATTGTATTCATCCATTACATCGGCTATTGCTTTAACAATGGTTGTTTTGCCGGTTCCTGCGTAGCCTTTCAGCACGAACAAATTCCTTTCTTCCCTATCGAGCAGGAATTCGGCTATCATGCCTAAAAGCGAAGATTGCCCTGCTGTGAGTTCGTAGGGGAAATGCTCGCTAATTTTTTTTTTCAGTTGCTCGGCAGTCATGATAATAATATAGAAAAGGAATTAAGACTCAACAATACTCTTGAAATTCACAAACTGCTAGAAAGGATAACCAATTCCGAAGTTAAGCCTGATATGTTTAATAGAAGAAGAAAGCGGAACCCATCTTTCGGCTTCAGGGACAGCAGGGTTTCTGAGTTGAATTGCTGCATCAAGTCTCAAGACAAAGAAACTGAAATCGAAACGGGCACCAATGCCTGAACCGATAGCAATCTCTTTATAGAACCGGTCGAATTGAAAATCGGCGCCAGGCATATCCTCAACCTTTTTATTAAGCCAAACATTACCAGCATCTGCAAATAATGCACCTTTAAGTATTTTAAATACAGGGAAACGGTATTCCACATTTCCTTCTAAATCTATATCACCGGTTTCATCGAGCCCCGGATTCACTGTATTGGAATATGAGCCAGGGCCAAGCGAATATATTTGCCAAGCGCGTATACTATTTGCTCCGCCACAATAAAAGCTTTTTTCAAAAGGCAAGGCAACCGAATTCCAATAAGCATATCCGGCACCTATTGCTCCGCGAACTGCAAGTGTATTCAATTTATCGAACAGAAAATAATGCCTTAAATCAACATCAGCACGTATATATTCGGCATAATTTATTTTAAATAATGAATAACTGCTGTCGGGAGAGTCCTGGTGATCAATAATTCGATCAATAGCTCTTAATAAATTCCCAGATGTCTCAAAGTTAGCGCGAAAATAAGTGAAATTATTGCTTTTGCTCAACTGTTGATTATTAAAAATATAACTATACTTTAAAGCTAATATCAAATGGTCCCTATAGCTGTTTTGTATTTTAATATCATTAATGGCATTGATAAGACTGTCGAAGGAAGCGGTTGGATATATTTTAACCAGGTTTACATCGGCAAGATAAAGCAAATGCTTTTTTGTAGGCGATTCTTTCCATTGATATCCATAGGAAAGATTAGCAATATAGCGGGTATAATCCGGTCGGCGCTCATAATTAACACCAACATCTATATCTGTTTGAGGCCTGAAGTACTTAGGGAAACGTGACTGTTTAACCGGAATAAGAAATTTAGGAATATCTATTTCGGCATCAGCGCCAGTTTCAAGAGTGTTGAAAGGAAGAACCTTATTAATGTTACTGTTGGAAGAGCTTTCGCCTAATACTTTTTGTATCTCCGTTGCTCCTGTTATTTTGATTTTAAGTATTTCAGCACCTCTGAAGATATTTTTATTCTGATATAAAACGTCACCAGAAATCCCAAGATTTCCTCCAGAGTTAGTTGATTCGAGTTCATAGGCAATAGACTGAACAGGAGTTCTGGAAAGGCGTATATTGCAATTCAATAGATCGGGAGCATTAAGGGAATCCTTTGGAGGAATAACAAACTGGATATTTACAAATTTATACATCTTCAAATTTGTAAGACTCATGTATGTTTCATCAACATCTTTCAGGTTAAAATGGTTGCCTGGCTGTATGAAAACTGATTGTGTAACTGTATAAGGTTTGATACGAAGTGTATCTTTAAAAAAGAAATTATAAGTTATAGGGGTCTGATCCTTTTTTCGCTGGGCAGCGGCGAAAGTATAAACTTTGTATTTATAGTTATCCTGATCAAGAGAATTATATTCTGTGTAAATATTAACCGCTCCAATTGTGTATCTTCTATGAGGAGCTTTTATCAAAGAATCATTATAATCATCAGACTTGACCAAAGGGTCCTGAATATTTAATGAAATATTCAGTTGATGAGTTCCGAGAGCACTGTCAATATCATAAGAAATGTATTCTTTGGCAAACGAATAATAACCTTCATTTTTCAGGTTGGTTGTTATTCGCTCCCTCTCATTTTGTAATAAATCCACGTCAAAAATGGTTCCTTTTCTCAGAAGCGATTTTGCTGTATCTATAATAACATAGTATTTGATATTATTATCTTCAATATTGAAATTTATAATATTAATCTTGTAGGGCTGTGCTGCATGGACTATATACCTGACTATTGCCTTTTTTCTTTTAAATGTATCAATCTCTTTACTTACATCAGAATTAAAATATCCTTTTGAATTAAGGTAAAGTTTTATCTGTTTTAATGATTTTTCTGTAAGAAAAGTATCCAGAATAACGGGGGGTTCACCAATGGTATGAATAAGGAAAGTATCAGTTTTGCTGACTCTTTTGCCTTTAGTGGCCATATTGTATAATGCCAATCGAAGACGAAATAATCCCAGAAATTTCCTGTTTGGCTTTTGCTTGATATAACTACTTAATTCATCTTTATTGATTTGCTCATTATCAATACTGACAATATTCTTTTTAATAAGAAACTCACCACTTACCAACGTTCGTGTAGGATTGCATGAACAGGCTAAAAGACATGCAACAAGAAAAGACAATATGTGGAATGGTTTTCTTTTCAAAATAAACAGAATTCGGAATGAGTTGCAAATTTAAGAATAACAGCATACAAAAATCTGTTGAAGCCGAAGTATATTTTCATATTTTTGCACAAAGGGATTAGGGAAGGTTATTTAAAAGTGCAGAAGTTGATTTCACGCATATTTCTTAGAATTATTGGTTGGCATATTTATGGGTCGTTGCCTGAAGGTCTGACAAAAGCTGTCCTGATTGCAGCTCCGCATACCTCGAACTGGGATTTTGTGATTGGCAGAGCGGGATTTTATAAGCTTGGCCTGAAGAAAGTAAAGTTTCTTATAAAAAAGGAATTATTCAAGTTTCCTATTGGTCCAATTATTAAATCATGGGGGGCTATACCGACGGACAGGGGAAAGAATAATAGTACCATTGCCCAGGTTTGTAAAATGTTTGAAGAACAGGATAATTTATTGCTTTTAATTACTCCCGAAGGAACACGAAGCCTTGTGGGACACTGGAAAAAGGGATTTTATCATATAGCAACTGCTGCAAAAGTGCCTGTTGTGATGACCTTTGTTGATTATGCCAAGAAAGAAGGCGGAATTGGCCCGGTTATTTACCTTACAGGTAATTTTGAAGAAGATATGAAAGTAATAGAAGCTTTTTACAGAACAAAAACGGCTAAATTTCCTGAAAATTTCAACCTTACTTCTCAGAATAATAAAGAGTAAGCAAGAGGCAGTGGCAGTAAGCAGTATATAAATGAAGGGAAGCCTACAATAAATTAAGAAGAGCCTACAGTAAATTAAGAGTAGCCTACAGAAAATTAAGGCTAGCTTTTAGAGAATGAAGAGTAGCCTACAGTAAATATACTAAAGGGAAAAGTAATTTATTCCTGCGTTATAAGAACAACGGCATACACAGCAACGCCTTCTTCCCTGCCAATAAAGCCAAGCTTTTCGGTAGTAGTTGCTTTTATGGATATGTCGCTTTCGGGGATATTGATAACTGAAGCAAGGGTTTTCTTCATTTCGGGAATATATTGAGCAATTTTGGGCTTTTGCAGGCAGATAGTGGTGTCGATATTTCCGATGAAAAAACCTTCTTTTTTAATAAGTTGTACTGTTTTAGCGAGAAGTATTTTGCTGTCGATGCCTTTATATTCGGGGGAAGTATCGGGGAAATGGGCTCCAATATCGCCTAAATTGGCCGCTCCAAGTAATGCATCGCAAATTGAATGAATAAGGGTATCGGCATCGGAATGCCCTGATGCGCCTTTGGAATAGGGAATGCGAATTCCGCCTAACCAGAAATCGGTATTTTCAATTAAAGGGTGAACGTCAAAGCCGAAACCTACTTTGAATTTCATTTATCAGCTTTTCTTGTTTTTATCCTTTTCCTTGAGTGCATCGAAATTGAATAACAAGGTAAAGCGAAGTGTGTTTGCCAGAGGGTTTTGCTGTTTGATGGGAACCAGGTATGCAAAATCGAGATCGAAAACATTGTATTTTATTCCGGCTCCTACAGTAAAATATTTCCTGTTCCCTTTTGATTCAGCTTCCCAGAAAAAGCCGGTCCTTAAAGCAAATTGCTTATCATACCAATATTCGAATGCAGGTGAAATATTGAATTCCTTAATTTCTTCGCGGAAACCGCCTGGTGCATCATAAAATGACTGAATTACACCAGTAATAGGAGAAACATTAGGGCTCATTCCTGCCAGAATCTCAGGATTGCCACTTGCATCTTTTATCTGGTTTCCATTGCTATCGGTTTTATAAACGGGGGGCGTAGGAACAAGTAATTTATTGAAATCAATAGAAATAGAAACTGAGTTATAATCATCAATATCCATTGTGAGGGTGGGACCAATGCGTAAATTGGTGGGGAGAAAATCTCTTTCAGTTGTTTGTGTATAGGATATTTTTGATCCAACATTGGAAATATCAATACCAAAAGCTAGTTTAGCCGGAGTTTTACCAAGTTTAAAATTATCCTGATAATATGCTGAAATATCGGCTGCAATTGAGTTGCCGGAATGTGTTTCTTGTCCCTGAACATATTGTCCACTTGTAAGATTGGAATGGATGTAACGCATAGCAACGCTTCCTGAAATTTTCTTAGCAAATTTGCGGGAATAACAAAGATCTATTGCGTATTCATTAGGGCTATAATTACCAAGAGAGTTCCCATTATTATCAGTAAATTGGATACTTCCTAAGGAGAAATACATTAAAGATGCAGCAATTGCCTGGCCATCGCCGACTTTTTTAAATCCAGAAACATCGGCAAGCCCCATATCGTTAACAAGTGCACGTAACCATGGGCAATATGAAACTGAGAAGCCCATATCTTTATCATCAAATGCATATTTTGCGGGATTCCAGTGCATGGAGTTTGCATCGGGAGTGGAAGAAACTCCTGCATCGCCCATACCACCTGCCCTTGCATCGGGGCCAATTATCAAAGAAGGAACTGCAGTTGTTATGACATTCAAAGAAGTCGGATCATATTTCCATTGAGCAAATACAGAAGAATCTGAAAAAAGATAAACTATCAGCGAAACTGTAATTACTTTAATAAATACTCTTTTCATATAAAGATAAAATTTGAGTTTGCAAAGATAACGTAAAAATATAATTATTATTGTGTGCCGTTATCTTATTATAATAAGTTTATTTGAACTTTCAATATATGAACCTCCGGAAGTAGTTATTTTAACGTGATATAAAAAGGTGCCGCTTCCAAGTTTAGCGCCATCATTATTTAACCCATTCCATTGAATTGGTTCAATTGATGATCCGACCGTAGAAACTGTTTTGTGAATTGTAGCTACCAGTATACCCATTAAAGAATAAATATCTATTTCAACATCTAAATCGCAACAAGGTTGATTATGTTCGAAAAAGAAATATGTTTTATCAGTAAAAGGATTAGGGTAATTAAAAATATTATTCAATGTAAGAGTGCCGGGACTAGAAACAACAAACCCGATTGATGCTTCATCTGGAATATTATTTTCGTCCCAGGCCTTAAGAGTCAGTGTATGCTGTCCTAATGATAGGTTTACGAAAGGATATATTATTGATCCTTTTACATAGGTATTGATATCCGGGTTGTAATAATCATCAAGAACTATTGATTGAGCAGAATTAGTATCAAGCACTGCGGTAATATCGTGTCCGTAATTACAACTAGTATAATTTATCCCGCATGAATCTTCAAGAAAAGCAAGTAATAACGGGTTATTATCTGTTGTTCCACCTGACTCGAAAGATGTATTGTTCATGTATAACTGAATTTGGGGTCCCGATAAACCAGATGAAGAGACAGTATCTAATCCACCAAAAATAAAATGCGGATTTTCATAGGAACCGGTAGCATCATTGGCGCTGTCCATTTTAGCATAATAACTAATTTTGCCCATTCCACAACTTTGTATCATATCATTTGACGGCACAAAAGAAAAAGTAAACCTACCTTTAATGACAGTATCAACACCTTTAAAAAGTATATGATCCTGCTGATAAAAATTTACAGGAATGCTTGTAGGAATATTTCCAAGAGTCTTAGTATAATATTTCTTGTCATACACAGTTGGATAAATTCTGCCGTTAAAATTTGTCAGGGTATCTCCGTTATCATTTTGTATTATGCCGGATACTGTTACTTTGGTTAAAGGCTTTATTGTATCTATTACTGAAGAGGCGGGATGTCCATTAATTTCAGTAGTGGAAACATTAGAACCGGGATAAGATAATGTGAGAGCCGGATCGCCAAGTAAAACAAAATTTCGGTCGTTAACAATACATCCATTATCCACTTTAGCAAGTTTTATCAAATCGCCAAGACGGTTATATTTACCATTAAATTTAGTCAAAGCGAATTTATAGAAGCTTTTATTCAGATTAAAATTTGTATTCGAAAATGCCACTCTAGTTGTTGTAAAAAGCGCGATACCCCCACCATTTGGATTCAAAATAACCTGCTCTCCTCCTGAAACAAATGAGGGGTTATCAAATGTACTAAATTCGCATGAAGCAGTTACAAAAACAGGCATATTGGTAATATTAGTCCAACTATTAATATCTGACAATTGTAAAACTTTTGCCGCTGCCCAACCAGTAGTACCGCCATGCCCAGTATAGTTAATAATCAAAGCACCATCCTGCACTCTTTTATTTATTGCTTTATTTACATCAGGATAAAATATACCATCACTATTAGTAATCATAACATAGGCATCCAGATATATTTTCTCAATATTCAAATTGAGATTTGTAGTATCTGCATAAGCAGTAATTGCTTCAGCCTGTCCCAAATGAAGGTTATTATCACCATCATCAGCAACAAAACAAACTATGTTTTGCCAGTCGCCTGTAATTTCTTTTGAGAAAGTGGTACATCCATTCCGCTCGGTATAAGAACATTTTTTATTAATATAGTCTTCGACTTTATCAACCATAGTCTTTGCTTCATCAACGGTTCTAACAGGAAATCTGCCAACACCCACCTTTATATTTCCATTACAATAATAACCGCCAGTAGAATCTAATATTCCAAAAAAATCATCTGTAACATAAGTGGCTGTTGGAGTGAGAGAATTAAAGGATTCATAAGTGGGAACAAAATTTGTATTAATTGACAAATGATTTTTATAATCATAGGAACCATCACCAAACATTAATAAATATTTAGGCATATTATTCTGCGATGTAGCCCTGTTATAAAACATCCTCACAAAATTTCTAATTGCAGCAATATCTTGCGAACCGGAAGAAAATTCATTATAAATTTGCTGAGGGGTGACAACAATGACATTAAAATTGTCGTGAGCCACATGAATTGCAGCAAGACGATTTGCCTGCTGAAGAAAATCAGGATGCGAAACTATTATCAAATCAGGTTGACCAAGCGCATGTAAATTCTGATTTGGAATTTGCCCATCATAAATTGGAGAAAAGTATGATGACCCATCAAAAGCAATATATTGCTTCAGCGAATCAGTATTTACAATATAACTTAAACTAGAACCATTCAAAGAGTCTTGCTGTAACTTAATGTTAAAAGGGTCGGTAATATCCCAGATATTAACTGAAGAATTAGCATTATTCATAATAAACTTGCAAATATTTCCATTCCCGATACTAGCTATACTTCTAAAAGTCATTTGAGGAGCATTAAAATTGAGATTGCTCATCACATTAATATCAATATTATCTAACCAGCCTATAGAAGTTGGAGTAATTTTAGAAATTGTCAACTGAATATTTGGCCCTTGCGCCATACCAACAAGTGTATCGACATTGATATTGGCATATTGAGTATTTGTTTGCCCTGGAATAGCAGCAATTTTTACTGAATCATTCTGGCCGCATGAACTAACCAAAAAACATGTTTGGATTGTATTACTCGCTGCAACATTTGTAAGGATCTTTAGGGGTGATGTAATATCAATATTTGGGAAAGAAAAATTATATGAATACGAAGTAATTGTATTAAAATACTCGCCATACCATTCTTTACCTGACTGTATCAAATTAATGGTGTCTAATTCGTGATACTGATAATCATTATATTTTGTAATAATTGAATTAGGAGTAGCTATTAAAGATTTTTTTAGCTGTATCCTTTTGCCCGGGCTATCAGCAATTGTAAGGAAGTAGCAAGTTGTATTCGTATAAAAATTTATGACATGTGTAAAAGAACCATTAGATGGATTATAATTCCAAACTATTGGAGATTCTCCATAAAAGAGTATATAATCTGTTTTACTAAAAGTATCATTATTGCAACTACTAACATAAATGGCATTCTCAATAAGATCATCTTTATTTGGTAAAGCATTGCTTTCAGGAAGCATGCCATTGACATTGTCATAAACACGAATATTCCGGGGATCAATTGAAGAAACGTTTATTCCCAAATTCACCAAATCATTATAGGTGATTTTATATATACCTTCTTTAGTCACTTCCATTTTATACCACGTTCCACTGGCAAGTACAGAATTCAGCACGCATTCGTGAGCTGTCTTATTATGATTATGCTCTTTATCAGGAATAATTGTTCCCTGGGCGATGCCTGATAAGCATACCATCATTAAAAAATATGTAAAAAAAACTCTCATTGAAAAGAATATTTTACAAAGTTAATCAAAATGAGTAACGGCAGGAATCTTTTAGTGTAAAATAACAAGTTTCTCTGTTTTTTCAGCTGTCGAGCCTTCTTCATTTTTCACCTTAAGCTTGTATATATAAACACCACGGCCGATAGGATCCCCAAATTCATCACGGCCATCCCAATCAATTGGTTCAGCCCGATAACCTATGACTTGAACTGTCCTGTTTATTGTTTTTAATAGTTTTCCTGTAATAGTATATATTTGAATACCCACTTCCAGAGTGCAACAAGGCTGGTTATGCTCGAATAAGAATGAAGTATGAGTAGTAAAAGGATCAGGATAATTCAAAACATGGTTTAATGCCAGTTGATTAGACTGTGAGACAACAAATTCAGTAGAAACTTCAGTTAAATTATCATAGCTATCCCAGACCTTTAACAGTAATGTATGGGATCCATTTGATAAATTGTTAAAAGGATACATTATTTTTCCCCTTTGATAGCTGTTAAGGTTTGCTTCATAATAATCATTTAAAACAATCGGGTTCTGAGTATTGTTATCCAGTATAGCTTCTAAATTGTGGCCTATCCCGTTTCCGACAGTGTTTACCCCTATTGAATCAAAAATGGTTGCGATTAAAATAGGGTTTTGATTTGTTAGTCCGCCATAAGCAAAAGTGGAATCATTCAGATACATTTTAACAGTAGGACCCTGATTATCCTTAGTAATGTTTGTCTTTGTACCGCCAATAATAAAGTTATTATTTTCATAATATCCGCTGGCATTTGTAGTGCTGTTTGAGGCGTAATAACTTATCTTGCCCAATCCATAATTATAGGCAATATCTTTGGGAACAATGAATGTAAATGAAAAATTTCCATTAGTTACACTAGCTTTTCCTTTATATAATATACTATTTCGGAAATAAAAATTATCCACATAACCGCCTGGATCATTTGCAAGAGTGGTATTCAATTTAGGCTTATCATATACGGTAGGATATATTATTCCATTAAAACCGGTAAGCGAAACTCCACTCGGATCCTTTAGCATTCCAGAAACTGTGACCTTCTCATAAGCTTTTAATGTATCGCAACTAGTATTTGCCGGATGACCATTAATACTTGTAGTAATTATATTATTCACCGGATAGGAAAGCTTTAATGCAGGATCGCCCAACAAAACATAATTCATATAGGGCTCTGCACCAGATCCAGCATTTTTTGCCTGCATGTTAAGTTCTCCAAAAGTAGGATAATTGCCACCTGTTTTTTCAAAAGCATAATAATAAAAATTACTACATAAGCTTCTATTAGTAAATTCATCGGTAACACGCGAAGAAGTTAACAGCGCAATGCCACCACCATTAGGGCTTAACAAAACCATTTCTCCGGCTGCTAATTGTGCAGGGTTATCGTAAACGCTGAACTGGCATGTGGCTGTGAGGAACAAAGGCATGTTGAGTATATTAGTCCAGCTTTGAATATCTGGAATTTGTAGTATTCTTTCTAGTGCCCAACCCAATTGTCCGCCATGACCAATATAGTTTACTATCATAGCGCCCTTTTCAACCTGCCTGTTTATGGCATCCTCCACTTCCGGAAAGCGTTGCCCTCCGGCTCCGGTCTCCACTTCATAAGCATTGCTGTATATCTTATCAATATTATAATTTTTATAAGTAGAATCCAGCAAATTTGCAAATCCTTCGGCATCAGAAAAAAAACCTTCTTCATCAGCTCCGGTCACTAAACAAACAGTATTTCTCCAGTCGCCGGAAACTGTTGATGAGAAATTAGTACAACTGTTGGGATTGATATTCGGGATATTCAATTGAAGATACTGGTTCACCTTGTTCACCATAATATTTGCATCACCTGCTAAACTAACAGGAAAGCGCCCTATTCCTATATCTAACAAGCCAGTTGGTCCTTCAGTTGAATCAAGAAATCCAAAAAAATCATCTGAGCAATAAGAAATGGTTTCATCCAGATTTGTTCCGTCAGTATATTCGTATGTAGGAACATAATTAGTATTATTAGGCAGCCTGTTTTTGTAATCATAAGAAGCAGCGCCAAAAAGCAAAAGGTATTCGGGTGCCTGCCCGGGAGCAGTGTATTTGTCGTAAAACATTTTCACAAAATCCCTAATGGCTGATATATCCTGGTTGCCTGAAGAAAATTCATTATAAATCTGGTCGGGAGTTACAATTACTGATGATAAATTATCTTTTGCACTATGTATAGCAGCAATGGTGTTTGCTTCGCTTACAAAACCCGGATATGTAATTATAATAAAATTTGCTGGTCCCAGTGCATGTAGGTTTTGGGTTGCAATCTTCCCTAATAAAATTGGAGATAAAAAAGAGCTACCGTCAAAAGCAATAAATTGCCTCAGGGAATCTGTAGGAAGCTTAAATATGGCGCTGTCACCGTTAACGCTGTATTGCTGCTGCTTGACATTTACTGGATTAGTAACATCCCATATTATGCAATTAGAAGAAATGTTGGATATTGCATATCGTGAAATATTGCCGGGCCCAACACAGGAAATATTCCGGAACTGGATCTGTGCACCAGTAAATGTGAGCATACGTGTTGCATTTAATTCTATATAATTCAGCCAGCCAACTGCATTGGCGGTTGTTTTACTAACACTTATAGAAATACTTGAAGAAGCCGGGAATGTTGCTGTGCCTTCCACTGAATAACCAGCCTGAAGATATTCGGATGGAGGTACACCGCTTATTGAAGTTGTATATAACGGAATCCCGTTCTCGCTTACACTATATTGATTGAGGGATGTATATCTTCCGGCAATATCCGTTTTTATATACACAGGTGTAGAGGGATCAATATTGGGAAATGAGAAAGGAAAAGAATAGGAAGTTTGAATATCGAAATATTCACCATACCATGTTTTTCCCGACATCATAAGATTAACGGAATCTCTTTCATGAAATAAATAATCGTTGAATTTTGTTACCATTTTATTTGCAGTAGCAGTAACAGAATTCTGAAGTGCAATCCTTTTACCGGGAGCCGGACTAAACTGAGCACCATCAGTGATAAAATAACAAGTTGTATTGCTGTAATAATTTGTCTGGTGATGAAACCTATTATCCGTAGTATTGTAATTCCAGGTGGTAGGCGACTGACCATAAAAAAGAATATAATCGTTAGTGCCGAAAGTACTGCCGCTGCTACTAACATAAATAGGGTTTTCAACAAGGTCGTCGTAGCGGAACCCGCTGTTTGCCTCGGGCAGTATGCCTCCACCGTTTCCATAAATCCTGATATCCTGTGCATTCAATGTTGCAGCATTCATGCCTAAGTTCTGAAGGTCGGTATAAGTAAGTTTATATACTCCGTTATCTGTTACGGCTATCTTATACCAGTTGCCATTCGCAAGCACCGAGTTTGCAGCGTAACTTCTTTTTTTAGCCATCGAGGTCTTTTTTGCCTCCTTCACCAATTCAATTTTAAAACTTTCCAGTTTTTCTATCTTGCCTGTGGCTTTATTAATTCTTAAAGGAACAAATGAAATACATAAATAAGGTATTCGTTTTTCACCGGCAATCCTCGACTGAACAGTAATTTCATTTGAAATGTTCTTCGAATTAATAACGGCAGCTTCCGCTGAAGTGCATTCTTTGAACTGCTGATTCGTAATTACGGCGGAGTAGGAATAATTATTATCTATTTTTATTTTTTCGTAATAATACGGGATGTTCTGTTTAAGACTGGCTCCTTCGAAGGTAAGATATTCCACAGGACTTACGCCGTTTATATTAAATTTCTTTACTCCCAGCCATTTTATGCTTCGCTCATCACCTTTCTTCACCACATTTTCCACATGAGGGGTTTCGGGTTTTGCGTTTATGTGCGTTTCGTCATGCTTGACAGGTTTTTGCTGAGCAAACAATGACTGCCAGCCCGAAACACCTGTAATAATCAGGAATATAGCGACTAAAGCTTTAATGATTTTTTGTTTCATTTCAACAATTTCTGTTCAAAATCACTTATGAATTCAAGCAACTAACGTGATAATTTCAGTATTATTGTATATAACCTAAACTTTATTGTAAAATTACAAAAAAATCTCTTTAAAACTCGGTTTTGGGCATTTTTTCGCGAAATAAAAATAATATTGCATGAAATGTTTTTTGTTTGTGATGTTTTAAAGTTTTGAAAAGGAATATTTTACCAAATATTTACACACACATACCATCCATGTGCTAAAATCTGCCATCTGTAAATTTATAAGAAGCATATATTTTAATTGCAAAAGCATCTTTCCAAACTTAGAAATATATACTTTTCAAGTGAAAAGACTGTAATTATTTCTGGAAAGACAGTAATTCCAAGCAGAAAGATAGTCTTTCCAAATAGAATGGTAATCATTCTAAGTATTATAGTAAACTATTATAAGCAATAGTTCGGTAATTTTTTTAATAAGATGATACTTTTCAGGGCTAAAGCCCCATATTTAAAGGCCGTTTGCATAACCCCAGACTTAAGTCTGGGGTTACTGATAAATCCCGCTAATATTGGGGACTTTAGTCCCATACTTTAAAAATTTACCGAAGTATTGATAAGAATAATTGTTACAATTATAGTTAGTACAGCAACAATTATTACAATAATTGTTATAATTATAGTTAGAATAGCAACTATTATTACTATAATATTACATATTATCAATAAAAAAGCCCGGCTATTAACCAATCGGGCTTATGACAAGGGTTTCGCGATAGTGTTTCTATTTGTTTACTTTGTAAAAATAAATACATTAGCCGGGTATAACCATGTTTGGGCACCTCCCCTTTTCTCACTGTGTGATATTCTGCAACGCAAGCGCAGCTTTATTTCCGGTGCTTTGAGCTTTAACTGTGAACTTGATGAATTGGATTAAATTATTTACCAGATATAAACCCAAAGCTACCACTTATGTGTCAAAGCATACCATTTGTAAAATGGCTCTTGACAAATTTGATTTAATAAATTATCTTTGGCGCTATTAATATTTAATAACTCATGTTACGCACGAATGATTTGATGTTATCTTTAATTTAGATTCCTCTCCGCCAGCCGGCGGAGGAATGAGTAATCTAAAAATGGGAAAATACTTTTTTGCGTAACATCAGTTAATAATCTATTGACATGTTATTATCCCAAAAAAATGTTTCACTTAAAAATCAGTATTATGAAAAAACTTTTTACTTCAGCAATTGTTTGCCTTTTAGTATCATTATCGGCAAAATGCACATTCGCTCAAACACTGACGGATAACTATACTAATCCTTCACTTTGGACATTTGTTCCTGCAAGCACTACCGGAAATAGTTGTACCAGCGCCAGTGGAAACAGTCTTGTAATTAACGGTACCTCTTATCCGGGCAAATGCGCTTTTTATCAAATGAATGGCCAGGCAGGAAGCGATTGCAGGGTGTATCGTCCTCTGGGATTTTATCTAAGTAATACATGGACAGCTCAATTTGATTATGAGTTAACTTCGTTATCAGGAAACGGAGTTGCAGTTTTTCCAATTGTATTTACTGCAGGCACACAGGCAATTCAGGTTACGCCAAGCCAGGTATTAACAAATCAGGATGCAATTGGAGTAGTTTGTAATAATACAATTAATGTTACCAGCCCAAGATGGGTTGAAGTTTGGATAAAAAGTGGGACCGCAACAACAGCATCTTGCCAGGTTAATATTAATTTAAATACTCCATACAGAATTATTTTAAAAAGACTTTCTAAAACCGAGGGAACATTCAGTGTGTACGATATTACAACAGGTACACCTGTGTTAGTGCAAAGCTGTTGTTTCCCCATTCCTGCATCTCTTCCTGATTTAGGCTATGTTCAAACCGGGAGCGACTGCCAGGCAGGCGACGCCAGGGACGGCAATGGATGGGTTACAAATTTAAGTGTAACAAATACAGATATTTCACCTTGCTGTAATGCAACTGATATAAATGGTACTGAGGAAATCCAAATATGCTCACAAACAACTCAAGCAACCTATTGTGTAAACAGCAGCGTGCAATCAGGCGTAGCCTTTAACTGGATTGTTCCATCCGGAATAACATATAATGTTATAGATTCAGGTACCTGCATCAATGTAACCAACTGGGGAACAAATATAGGATTAGTGCCAATCTCTGTTTGGTGGCAATGTAATTGCACAATCGATACTCTGACCAGAGACATTCCTGTTCATGCCGATTTAGCTAACTATACCGGGTTTACAATAGATACTTCAAGCTCAGGAAGTATTATGACAATTACCTGCAACCCTACAATATTCCCTTTACCTGCAGGAGCCACTGAATATTGGGAAATATTTAAAGCAGCCAATTGCACAGGAACCGATACTACTACAACAGGCCCTGTATTAGATACCGCTACAACATCAACTTTTGTTGCAACTAATTTGTCAGTAAATAGCTGTTACATTATTATCAGAACAATTAAATACAATGATGGGATTTGCCGTCCTGTTGTTCAAAAAGGCAAAGCAGGCAGAGGATTGACATCCAGTTTAATTACATTTCCCATCAATGCAAAATCCGAACCCAAAGTATATCCTAATCCTACGCCAGATATTATAAATATTGAATTGCCGGTAACTTCTGATAACATAAAAGAAATAGAAATAATAGACATGTTGGGGAATATAGTATTATCAAAGGAAGTAAATAATAAGAATAATATTCAGCTTTCAACAAAAGACTTATCATCCGGAATTTATTCAATAAAATTTACAGGTGATAATTATTCTAACAGTATAAAACTGGTAAAAAACTAAAGAATTTGTAGCATGAAGTTTTTTTAATAAACAGCTATATTTATAAATTTCACTATTAATTTTCCCAATTATATTATTAGTAATAGGAAGGGAATAGGTGAAATAAACTGAGACTTAATTTTAATATTTTATAAAAAAGACCGATGAAAATTTCCATAGGTCTTTTTATTTGTAAAACTCAGTCAAAGAATCCAATTAGTAATTCTACTTAGGGAAACACGTATTTTCGCTTAACTTTGCAATTCTTAATCGTTAAACAGTAAAATTATTATTTCATTCAAATAAAAAAAACAGATAAAATCACTCAACATCTTGATTTACTTGTTTTATAAGGCTTTCCATCCATCAAAAAAAAATAGCATACCATATTTATAAAAGATAATATATTAAAAAGGACAAATCATTTCCCGAAATATAAATGCTGTTAACAAAAACCATCAATCATTTTCATTAAATTTACATCGTTGTAATAGGCAGGATAAACAGCATTCTTAAGTAATTTTTTTTACAATTATATTCATGAGGAGAAATTTCCTGTTGAGTTTTAAGTTCATGCTATTTTTTATGGCATGCAATACTTATGCTCAGGATATGCATTTCTCCCAATATTATGCTAACCCAATTTATTTGAATCCGGCATTTGCCGGAAATGCCATTTGCCCAAGGTTAGTTATGAACTACCGAAACCAATGGCCTTCATTGCCAGGCCAATATGTTTCCTATAGCGCTTCATATGATCAGCATATTGATTATCTTTCAGGAGGGATAGGTTTAATGTTCAATGCTGATAATGCTGGTCAGGGTACTCTTAACACTACCGTGATAAGTGGTATGTATTCATATAAAATGTCTGTCAGCAGATATGTATCTATAAACTTGGCACTTCAGGCATCATACTTACAGAACAAATTAGATTGGAACAAGCTTACTTTTAATGATATGTTAAGCCCCAAAGATGGCTTTGTATATAATACCAATGAAAAGCAGCCTCAAAACCTGGTTGAAGGAAGTCCTGATTTTTCAGCAGGTTTTTTAATTTATGGAGAAAGTTTTTATGCTGGCTTTGCAGCACATCATCTAACTCAACCAAATGAAGCTTTTTTAGGTACCGGTAAGCTACCTATTGAATATACACTTCATGCTGGAGGGATAATTGATCTTGTCGAGCATGGTAAAAGAAGGCGAATTGAAGATCCGACTATTTCCCCAAACATATTAATTAATGATCAGTTGAATTCCGAAGAAATTAACTACGGAATTTATTTTAACAGATATCCACTTGTTAGCGGATTGTGGTTCAGGCAAAGTTTTCAAAATCCAGATGCTTTTATTACGTTATTGGGTTTTCAGACACTTTTCTTTAAAATGGGATATAGTTATGATGTAACTGTTTCCAGATTAAGTGCTGTTTCTGGAGGAGCTCATGAAATTTCAATGGGTTTTCAATTTGAATGTCGGCCAAAGAAAAAGAAAATGAGGGCAATAAATTGTCCGGTTTTTTAGTTTGTTATTTTAAAAATGAGTGTAAATAACTTTTATATTAAACATGTTTACAAATTTTCATGGTTACTGTAACCTTCTTACTTTAAAATTGTATAAAGTATTACATTTTTTATAGTTGTTTTTAAATTAACAAAAAAAACATTTGTAGTTATAAAAAAAATATTTGTAATATTGTAACATCTAAAAAGCATTTATTTGAAAAAGGCTTATATGATTAAATTAAATAAATTATTCCTAACCTTATTTATTCTAGTATCAGCGGGGATAACGGCTTATTCTCAGGATCCGCATTTTTCTCAATATTATGCTAATCCTCTTTATCTTAATCCTGCTTTTGCTGGTTCTGCTATTTGCCCGCGCTTAATTCTGAATTTTCGCGATCAATGGCCTAATATTCCCGGCACTTATGTTTCATATAGCGCTTCTTATGATAAATACATTGATAATTTATCAGGCGGAGTAGCCTTATCTTTCATGGGAGATAATGCTGGTGATGGTACTATTAATACCGATATGATCAATGTTATTTATTCATATCGTTTGCAGGTTAGCAGAGGATTTTCATTAAATGCAGGATTTCAGGCCTCTTATTTTCAAAAAAGCCTAGATTGGAGCAAACTAACTTTTGGCGATCAGATTGACCCTAGAGATGGATTTGTTTGGAATACGGGCGAAAAACAACCCCCCAGCCTAACAAAAGGGAATCCTGATTTCAGTGCAGGTTTACTTGGATATAGTGAAAGTTTTTATGCAGGAGTTGCTGTTTTTCATCTTACACAACCTAATGAAGGATTTATTTCTGTATCAAAACTTCCAATGCGTATTTGTGTAAATATTGGTGGAATTATTGATCTTCAGAAACACAGAAGAAGAAGAAAACTTGAAGACCCAGTCATTTCACCTAACATTCTTTATATGCAGCAGGTGAACTTTACTGAGCTTAATTACGGTTTTTATTTTAACAAATATCCAATGGTTGGAGGATTATGGTTCAGGCAATCATTTGGCAACCCCGATGCTTTGAATGCTTTGGTAGGTTTTCAGACTTCTGTTGTAAAAATTGGTTATAGTTATGATATTACTGTTTCAAAGTTGAGCAGCGCTACTGCAGGCGCTCATGAAATATCTTTTAGTATGCAATTCGATTGCAGACCAAAAAAGAAACGTATCAGGGCAATAAATTGTCCAGTATTTTAGTTAAGTAAGAAAATTTATTATTATGATAAAGCACAGAAAAACTATTTCAACATTTCTTATTGCTGCAACAATTATACTATTGGCAGCTTGCAAGAAAGAACAATCATCTACTACTGGCTGGGAATACAATCAACCAAAGAATGGTGGATTTGAGGTAGTACCTTACGAAGAACAGGAAACCGGCCCAGGTCTTATTCTTGTTGAAGGTGGTACATTTGTCATGGGAAGAACTGAACAGGATGTTCTTTATGATTGGAATAACATACCTCGAAGGGTTACTGTATCATCATTTTATATGGATGAAACTGAAGTTAGAAATCTTGATTGGCTTGAATATCTTTACTGGCTAAGAAGAGTATTTGGCGTTGACTATCCTGAAGTTTACAAGAAAGCTTTGCCAGATACACTGGTTTGGAGAGATAAGTTAGCATATAATGAGCCTTTTGTTGAACTTTACTTACGCCATCCTGCATATAGAGACTATCCAGTTGTAGGTGTAAGCTGGCTTCAGGCAAGTGATTATTGCGCCTGGAGAACTGACAGAGTAAATGAATACATATTAATTCGTGAAGGAATATTAAAAATGGACCCAAGCCAGTCTAATGAAGAAAACTTTAATACTGAAGCATATCTGGCTGGGCAATATGAAGGACTTGTTAAAAATGATTTAGTAGATTTAAATCCAACAGGTTCAGGGACACGCAAAGTTAGAATGGAAGACGGAATTCTTTTACCAAAATACAGGCTTCCAACTGAAGCTGAATGGGAATATGCCGATTTGGGATTAATTGGAAATACTATTTTTGAACGCGTTGTTGAAAGAAGGCTTTATCCTTGGAATGGACATGTGATGCGTACTGATGCTGATAAAAACTTAGGTGATTTTATAGCCAACTTTAAAAGAGGCAGGGGAGACAACATGGGGGTTGCCGGAAATCTGAATGACGCAGCCGATATTCCTGCTCCTGTATATTCATTCTGGCCAAATGACTATGGTCTATATAATATGGCAGGTAATGTTGCAGAATGGGTTATGGATGTTTACAGGCCATTATCTCCTGAAGATGTTTCCGATTTCAATCCATATAGAGGAAATGTTTTCCAGACCAAGAAAACAGATGATGAAGGAAACATAGCTGAAAAAGATAGTCTCGGAAGAATATTATACAGAGATATTACTAACCAGGAAGCTGCCGGAAGAAGAAATTACAGAAAAGCTGATAATATAAACTATCTAGATGGCGATTATACTTCTACAGTATCTTCAAACTGGGATGGACAACCTGAAGATAGTAATAATGTTTCAAAGTATATGTATAATTACAGTATCAATTCCATGATCAATGATAAAGTACGGGTTTATAAAGGAGGTTCATGGAAAGACAGGGCTTATTATCTGGTTGCAGGTACCAGAAGATTCCTTGACCAATCTTTAGCTACTGACTATATTGGCTTCAGATGTGCAATGACACGCGTAGGTAGCCCAGTTGGCGGTCAATAAAATATAACTTAAATATTTTCAAAACCCCATTTGCATTATTGTAGGTGGGGTTTTAATTTATAATACTATGATAGAAAAACTTTACGACTTATATATAAGGTATCAAACTATATGTACTGATACTCGAAACATTATTCCTGGCTCTATATTTTTCGCATTAAAGGGAGATAACTTCAATGCCAATAATTTTGCAAATGAAGCACTGGAAAAAGGATGTGTATATGCTGTAATAGATGAACCTCGGCCTGTACAAAACGATAAATGTATCCTTGTTGACAATGTACTGGAATCATTACAACTGTTAGCCTCGCATCACAGAGATCAAATACATATCCCTGTTATTGGTATAACTGGGACTAACGGCAAGACTACTTCGAAAGAGTTGATTCATGCTGTGCTTTCAAAAAAGTATAAAGTATTATCAACTAAAGGAAATTTCAATAATCACATAGGCGTTCCGCTGACCGTTCTCTCTATTCTTGATGATACCGAAATTGCAGTGGTTGAAATGGGCGCTAATCATGTTGGCGAAATTGCCGAATTGTGTAAAATATCCAAGCCTGATTTCGGCCTTATAACTAATATCGGGAAAGCCCACCTTGAAGGCTTCGGAAGCCTTGAAGGCATTATCAATACGAAAAGAAGTTTGTATGATTCAGTTATTAACTCGAACGGAAAATTATTTGTTTGTGCTGATAACAGCTTGTTAATGGATATTTCAAAAGGAGCTAACAAAATCACTTATGGCGTTTTCCCAAGCTCTGATTGTGTTGGTGAAATTACTGGTAGCAACCCACTTTTGTCTTTAAAATGGTATTGTAAAAATCCCAAAAGCACTATTGAAATCAAAACAAATCTGGTTGGGTATTTTAATTTTGAGAATGTAATGGCAGCAATATGCATCGGTGACAATTTTGGCGTTAGCGATTCAGATATTAAGGATGCTCTTGAAAGTTATATTCCTGCGAATAACAGGTCGCAGGTTATCAATACTGCTAAAAATATATTACTCATGGATGCATACAATGCCAACCCAACCAGCATGGATGTTTCCATCAAAAATTTCATCCAGACAAAAGCTGAGAATAAATTAGCCATTATCGGCGATATGCGTGAACTGGGAAATGATGCCCTTGCCGAACATAAAAAGATTGTTGAACTGTTACTTGATTCGGGCATAGATGAGGTTGTTCTTGTAGGTGAGAATTTCTCTAAACTGAAAACCATGTTCAATTATCCTGTTTTTACTGATGTTTCGGAAGCTTCTGAATGGTTCAGAAAAAACAATATTGAAAAGCATACCATTTTAATAAAAGGTTCAAGAGGAATAAAGTTGGAAAAACTTCTTGAATTTTTATAAGCGCCAAATAAGATGAAAACATATAAAGTCATAGGTTTGATGTCCGGCACTTCGCTCGATGGAGTTGACATAGCTTATTGCATCTTCACTGAAAAGAATGGTGTATGGAAATATAATATTGAAATTGCCGAAACATGTGGTTATAGCGAAGATTGGAAAGATACACTTACTATTGAGTCTTATAAGTCCCCCTTAAAGCTACTAATATTTCATAAGTTATATGGTAGTTATCTTGGTAGCCTGGTTACGGAATTTATTCTAAAGCATAAGATTTCACCTGATTTCATTGCTTCACACGGACATACTCTTTTTCATCAACCTAAATCAAAACTGACTTTCCAGTTGGGCGATGGAGCTGAAATAGCTGCTAAGAGTGGTTTAATCGTTGTTTGCGATTTTCGTTCAACCGATGTTGCTCTTGGCGGTCAAGGCGCTCCACTAGTGCCTGTGGGCGATAAATATCTCTTCAATAATTATAATTATCGCCTTAATCTTGGTGGAATTGCTAATATTTCTTTTGAAATGAAAGGAAAAATACTCGCCTTCGATGTTTGCCCTTCTAATATTCCACTGAACTCTATTTGCAACTAAGTTTAAAAAGACTTATGATGATAAAGGCAAGATTGCTGCTTCGGGTAAGCTTGATTATACTTTGCTCAAGAAGCTAAATAAGCTTGAATATTTCTCTCTGAAAGCTCCGAAATCACTGGGAAAAGAATGGGTAAATAAATCGTTTATGCGGATAGTTGATAAATCAGGTATCCCCGATAATGATAAGATGCGCACCATTTGCGAGCATATTGCCATACAGATTAGCGCTGCCGCTCCTTATAAAAAGGGAGAAACAATGCTGGTTACAGGCGGCGGCGCTTACAACACTTTCCTTATGGAACGCATAAAAGCCTTGTGCCCTGCTAAAATTGTTATCCCCGACAACAAGACCGTTGAATTTAAAGAAGCCCTTATATTTCGCTTTCCTCGGAATACTGCGCATGCGTGGCGAAATAAACTGTTTAAGCTCTGTTACAGGCGCCCGAAATGACAGTGTAGGTGGAGCTGTTTACCTGGGAAGTAAATAAAAAAGGTCAACGCACCGCTTCGGCGGATGCGATGCCATTATTGTTTAATTTTCTATACTAAACAAATAATTCTCAATTTTCAAAAATCATATTCATCAATACCATAAGCGCTCTATTATTATGCCTTAAATCATTGATTTTTAATGATATATTTTACAATTAATTCGCATAAAGGAAGTGTTCATTTTGTCATTCCACGAGAGAATTGTGCCATTCCACACGTTGATTGTAACATTCCACATATTGATTGTAACAATCTAGTCGTAGAATGTAACAATCCACACATTGATTGTAACAATCTATTCATTGAATGTGCCATTCTATTCATTAAAAAATACTTCTACATGTTGATTGTGCCAATCTACGCATTGAAAAATATATCCTACGCATTGAATGTGCCTTTCAATGCATTGAAAAATATATCCACGTGTTGACTGTGCCAATCAATGCATTGAAAATATTTCCCAGGTGTTGATTGTATCAATCTACGCTTTAAAAAATATATCCACGCTTTGAATGTGCCATTCAATTCATTAAAAAATATTTCTACATGTTGATTGTGCCAGCCAATGCATAGAAAATATTTCCCAGTGTTTATTGTATCAATCTACGTATTAAAAAATAAATCCAAGCATTTATTGTACCGGTCATTGCTTTGAAAATATTTTTTAAGTATTGAATACGACAACCGGCAAATGGATTATATTTTCCCCTGAAAGGAAAAAATAATCCACGTCGGAAATAATTTTAGCCAGTTCCGAAAAGGTTTACCCTTAACAGTGAAAGTACTTTGCACGGATAAAAGGGTTTATACTAAAAGAAATCGGATTTGCAAAAAACATGACTGTCCGGCGGCGGTCAGTATAGGCATATTTTTAAGTTTTTAATTTCCAACTACTGTTTACCTATAACCGATTACTAATAACAATGAATTGACGCAATAACTAAAAGTGAGATTCCTCACTCCATTCGGAATGACAGTTTAATTTAAAAAAAATTCTTTTAACATTATATTAATGACAACGAATAACGGCGAAGTCAAATAACAATAAATACCTGCCGGCATTTTTCATCTTCCCTCCTCCCCTTTTCCGCTATAGTTGAAATTTAATTAAATTTGCCAAAAATCCATTTACATGCACAGTTTTAGCGAAATACTTGACACTGTTTTTCTGGGCAACTCCCTTGAACAGTATTGCTGGTTTGCGGGCATCATATTGATAGGGATCATCTTTAAACGATACATCTCGAAACTGGTAAACAGGCTTCTTTACAGGCTTTTTAAAAGATATTCCTCACATATTCCTTTAAAAAAATTCCACGAATACCTGCACAAACCCACTGCCCTCTTTTTCCTGCTGGTGTTTATTTACATTGGATTCATGCAACTTGAATATCCCGCTTCATGGAACCTTAACCGCCACCATGAATTAGTGCTTGAAACAATCATTGAGAAATCTTTCCTTACGCTTATTATTTCTTCCTTCATCTGGATATGCATCCGTATTATGGATGTGGTAGGTTTCATCATTTCGCAGAAAGCCGAAAAAGCCGCCGATAAATCGAATACACAGGTTATAACTTTTCTTACAGAAGTATTAAAAGTAATTGTAATTATCATTGGTATATTCCTGCTACTTGGAACTGTTTTTGCCCTTAATGTTGGCTCATTGGTCGCAGGGCTTGGCATAGGCGGACTTGCCGTTGCCCTTGCAGCTAAAGAAACCCTTGAAAACCTGCTTGGTTCATTTACTATTTTCCTTGATAAACCTTTTGCCGTAGGCGATTTTGTTAAAACAGGCGATATTACCGGGACAGTTGAAAAGATTGGATTCCGCAGCACACGACTGCGTACACCCGGGCAAAGTTATACTACCGTTCCCAACAAGAAAATGGTAGATGCCGAACTTGACAATCTTTCTATGCGAAAGAAACAAATGGTAAATTTCAATCTATCGCTCAACTATGCTACTAGCGCCGAACAATTGAAAGCAATAATTAGCGAAATCCGTTCGCTTATTTCAGCAAACTCACTTTGCACTGACGAACCCATAGTAAGCCTCTCAGCATTTGCCAAAAGCGCCTTCGAAATAATGGTTCTTTATTATATTGACACTCCTGATTACAACCTCTTTGTAAAAACAAAAGAAGATATCAACTTTCTTATCCTTGATACTGTAAAACGAAACAATGCATTATTTGCCTATACCAATGCAATGGTATACATGGATAAATAATTCTATTTAGAAATACAAACCAGTTTTGTTTTTATACCCCATCCCTCTCTCCCTTCCCCTAAAATTAGGGGAAGGGACGGGGTTAGGGTGAACTAAATGAAATTACTCCTTTTACTCGAAAATAAGATTGCAACCATACAATAAATTCTTTTTTCCACTGTTACCATATTAACATTAATGTGTTAACATCTTAAACCTTTGTTTTCGATTGCGGGAACATTAATAATTACTTTTGAAAATAAAATCAAAAGAATATGTTAGGAATAATTTTGCAAATCTCTACAGCTGCAGGAAGTGTTGTGGACACAGCTTCAAAAGTTGCAGCACACGCACAGCAAAGTCAGGTATCCACTTCATTGTGGGATATTATCTTCAATAAAGGCGGTTCATTGATGATTGCCCTGATGATCCCTATTTTCCTGTTATCGCTGCTTGCAGTATATTTCTTTTTCGAAAGGCTTATTGCCATTCGGAAAGCCAGCAAACCCGACACGCTGTTCTTTAATTCTATAAAAGAATTCATTTACGACGCCAAGCTCGACACAGCTAAGGCTCTCTGCCGTTCAACCAACACACCTGTTTCCCGCATGGTTGAGAAAGGACTGGAAAGAATCGGTAAACCGATAAACGAAATTGAAAAAGCTATAGAGAATGTTGGCCGCTTCGAAGTTTCCAAGCTTGAAAAGAATTTAAAGATACTTGGTATCGTTGCAGGTATTGCGCCTATGCTTGGATTCATAGGTACTATCATGGGTGTAATTAAGATATTTTATGATATTTCTCTATCTGAGAATATAGCTATCGGTGTTGTTGCAAGCGGTTTGTATGTAAAGATGATCACCAGCGCAGCAGGTTTGATTGTTGGTGTGCTTGCTTATGCCGGTTATCACTACCTGAATATATTGCTTGATAAAGTAATCTTCAGGCTTGAAGACAGCTCACTCGAATTTATGGATCTCTTACAAAAAGAAGCATAATATGAACCTTCGGAGAACACCGCGATATACGGCTGAAGTCTACACGGGCTCGCTGAACGACATCATGTTCTTCCTGTTGTTGTTCTTCCTGATAATTTCAACACTTGCCAATCCTTCAGTCATAAAACTGCTGTTGCCCAAGAGCAAATCATCGCAGGCTGTAACAAAGCCACAGATTTCATTATCGGTCACGGCAGATAAAACGTATTACATCAACAATACTGCCGTAAAGTACGAACAACTGGAAAGTGAATTGAAGAAAGCTACGCAAAACCTTAACGAACCGCTCATTATATTGCGTTTCGATAACAAGCTAACCGTACAGGACCTTGTGGATGTATTGCAAATCGGGAGCAACCTGAAAATAAAGATGGTGCTGGGAACTCAAACTATTAATTCGCATTAATGGAAGAAAAAGTTGCTGAATCGAACAGGGGACTTGCCATTGGATTAACCGTTGGCTATCACGTGCTGTTGATTCTGTTCTTATTGTTTTTTATCCTTCACACTCCTATCCCGCCCTATCCTGATCTTGGTGGCGGCTCAGGTCTAGAAGTTAACTTTGGAAATTCAGAACACGGTCTGGGAGACAATAAATCCGACCAGCTTATTCCTGTGGATTTACAGGATGTTTCTGCATCAAAGAATGACAATTACCTTACACACGATCAGGGAGAAGTTACCGATATTAAATCTTCCGACACTAAAACTGATAACAAAAATGCCATCAAAATAAATGATCCGGTAATTGACAATAACAAATTATACCATAAACATAATGGTATGAACCAAGGTATTGCTGGAGGAGAAGGTAATCAGGGAAAAGAAAATGGCGATGTGAATTCAAGTAATTATATTGGAAATGGAGGATAGGGTGGTGGTCACGATGGCGGTAATGGAACTGGCACAGGTCCTGGCGATGGACCCGGCACATCTTATAATCTTTCCGGAAGAAAAGTCAAAGCACTTGCCAAACCTGTTTACGAATCTGATGAACAAGGAAAGATAGTTGTGACAATCACTGTCGATCAAAATGGTAACGTTACAAAAGCGGTAGCCGGCGCAAAAGGGACAACCATATCCAACCAGGATATGTGGAAACAGGCTGAAAAAGCTGCACTCAAATCTAAATTCAACGTCAAATCTGATGCTGCTATTGAACAACAAGGTACTATAACATACAAATACCTTAAGCTGAATTAAGATGAATTACCAGGAAACGCTGGAATACCTTTATTCGCATTTACCTATGTTTCACCGTATAGGTGCAGCAGCGTATAAAGCCGACCTTAAAAACACAATTGAAATCTGTAATCTACTTGGGAATCCCCAGAATAAATTTAAGAGTATTCACATCGCAGGCACAAACGGCAAAGGCTCTGTTTCTCACTTCCTTGCTTCAATTCTTCAAGAAAATGGCTATAAGGTGGGCTTGTACACATCACCTCACCTGAAAGATTTCCGCGAACGTATTAAAATCAACGGCAAGGAAATCCCATCTGAAAAGGTCACTGCTTTTGTTGAAAAACATAAATCATCATTTGATTCCATAAACCTTCATTCTTCGAATGGACAGTAGGTCTAGCATTTAGTTATTTTGCAGAAGAAAAAGTTGATGTAGCTGTTATTGAAACAGGGCTAGGAGGCAGGCTTGATTCCACAAACATTATCACACCTGAATTATCAATTATTACAAATATCAGTTGGGATCATTCCAATCTTTTAGGAGATACACTTGTAAAGATCGCAGGTGAAAAGGCTGGGATTATCAAAAAAGGTGTTCCGGTTGTTATTGGTGAAACTCAGGAAGAAATTAAAGAAGTATTCATCAATAAGTGTAATGAAGTAAAAGCCCCATTATATTTTGCCGACAGGCATTTTCATGTATTACATGCCGAATTGGTGTATAATAATTCTCCCGAATTAATGGTGCAACTTCAGTTTAAGAATGGTATTCCTTTAAATCATGTTTTTGAACACGACTCTGTTTTACGCTCATCTTTAATTGGTTATTACCAGGTCAAGAATCTTATAACGGTGCTTATGTCAGTTGATATTCTTAATACCAATGGGTTTAAATTACAAGCAGAGAAGGTTGAAAAAGGAATAACAAAGGTTATTGAGAATACAGGCATTATGGGCCGCTGGCAAAAAATAAATGAAAAGCCGCTTGTTGTTTCTGATATTGGGCATAATGAAGGAGGGTTAAAAGAAACTCTGACACAGATAAAATTCACTCCCCATAATAAACTACACATGGTATTGGGATTTGTGAACGATAAAGATATTGATACCATACTTACATTACTACCAAATGATGCTGATTATTATTTCTGCAAAGCACAAATTCCACGAGCCCTAGATGAAACCATGCTGGCAGAGAAAGCTTTGAAAGCTGGAATTAAAGGTAAAGTATTCCCTACAGTTGAATCAGCTTATAAAGCAGCTAAAGAACATGCAGAGGCGGAAGACCTTATTTATATCGGTGGAAGCACTTTTGTAGTGGCAGAAGTATTATAATTCTTCTATTTTTCAAAAATCTTCTTGGACTTTATAAAATTACTTATATATTTGCACTCCCATTTAGGGAAATAGTTCATATAATATCGGGAGTTTAGCTCAGCTGGTTCAGAGCATCTGCCTTACAAGCAGAGGGTCACTGGTTCGAATCCAGTAACTCCCACAAAACAAAAAAGCCTTACAAAATTGTAAGGCTTTTTGTTTTCCTCAGCTGTTCATAAACAAAAAGGCGAATGATTTGAATAAAAGTAATCAATTTAAAGCCATGATTGGATAATTCAAAGATTTAGAGCTTTTTACTGCACATGATATGACAGCAAATCGAAATTTATTATATTAAGCGGATTGCTTAGAAAGAATGCTGTTCTCTTAACAAGCCCAATATTATCAGAATAGTAATGGTGGGTTAAATAAGCTCTATTAAAATTATCCGATTTCCTATACACAGCACCTTTGTAGTCCTCACAACTGTATGTTCCTACAGGAACAATTATACTTGTTGGTGAGCTTATAAAGGAATAATTAACATAAGCAATCGTATCTGGTGATAAAAGCTGGGTATAAATAATCCCTGATGTATTTTTAATACTAAAAACAATACTGCCATAATTGTTTATAATACAATCAGCGGAGTCGGCATAACAATCCACAAAAGAAGTTGGGGCATTCATGTAATTATACTCAATAATGGTGTGGTACGTTTTGCCATTTATTACAGTATCGTTTTTTACTACTAATGAATCATTTTTGTAAACTACTGGCATAATGTTTCCATTACTGTCACATTCTGTTGTTTTATACACCCAATAATTTCCTGTTTTCAAAGGGAAATAATCCGCAACTGATAAAGTTGAAGCAGGTTTTGTCGGAACTGTTGTGGTTGATTCTTTCTTACTACATGAAATAAAAAAGAACAAGCTTGTTCCTAGTCCAATTATTAATGCACATTTTTTCATGGTTTTTGGTTTTTAGGGTTAGACAAAGAAATTGTACATTTTTAATCATAGTATGCTTTTTATTTAATACCTCATTAACGAAGCATTAAACTATTTATTGTAATGATTAGAAAATAAATTTGATTTATTATTGCCTTTACCAATTTATTGAATATATTGATGCAGTGTGTTCATTTATTCCTCTTTAATCTTTTTCCTTAAATCCATCTTCCTTAACACAGGAGCAACTTTAGTGGTAAATCCGACAATAATAAGAGTCATAGTGCCGCCAAAGATCACTGAAGGAATTAGTCCCATTATCCTTGCAGCCAGCCCAGATTCGAAGGAACCAATTTCATTCGAAGAGCCTACAAATATACTATTCACTGCAGCAACCCTGCCCCGCATATTGTCGGGAGTATATAGTTGAATGATCATCTGCCGCAAAACATAACTTACATTATCAAACATCCCGCTCATGAAAAGCAATGCCAATGACAGGTAAAAGTTCTTAGATATGGCGAACAAAATAATGCAAACGCCAAAGCCTGCAACACAACTTAAAAGTTTTGTCCCTGCCTGTTTAACAGGTGGATAATAAGCCAGTATCATTGACATGATAACGGCTCCCGCTGCAGGCATTGCCCTTAAAAAGCCTAAACCCTGTGGTCCAACATTTAATACTTCCGCTGCAAATACAGGCAACATGGCCACTGCCCCTCCAAATAATACAGCAAACATATCCAGCGACAATGAGCCAAGTACTACCTGATTGTTGAATACAAACTTAATCCCTGTTGACAGGCTTTGCATCAGCGTTTCCTTTTTCTCCTTCACAGGAACAGGCTTACTTTTTATTCCCATAAAAAGAACTAAGCCAACAATAATTAATACTGCTACTGTAATATATGCAGAAGTAATACCCGAAAAGCCATATATAAGTCCGCCTAATGCCGGTCCTGTTACTGCTGCAATATGCCATGCTGTGCTGTTCCATGTTGAGGAATTCGGATACAATTCGCGGGGAACTATTTGCGACATCAATGCAATTTGCGATGGATAAATTACAGCTCTTGCCAAGCCTGTTACAGCTATGATTATATAAATAGGTGTTGTGCCAAATAGCAATAATGCACTTGAAAAATTTAAAGTAAATGAAAGTAGTGTGAGCGAACAGACAAAGAAAACAATCAGACTTATGATTATTAATTTCTTCCGGTTGAAAATATCAGCTATATGTCCGGCAAACAATGCCACACTTAAAAAAGGAATTGCTTCCGCAAGCCCAATCAGTCCAAGTGAAAAGGCATCTTTCGTCATTTGGTAGATCTGCCAGCCTACTATTACTGCCTGCATCTGGAAAGCAACAGTGGTGACGAACCGCGAGAAAACAAAAAGACGAAATTCTTTTATTCTCAGCGCGGAATATGGATCGTGTTTGATTGCAGGTGTTTCCATTTCTTAAAATCCCTGCAAAGATAAAGAGAATCCTTTGATATGCTACTCCGAGCTAATTAGAGAACCAGAACTTAAAATATTTGAATAATTTCATACTATAATGTATTTTCGCAATCAGAAATTAAAATACCAAGATATGAGCCTGACCGATTTTCAAAAAGCGATAATACAGGGAATACCTGAAACATTACCGGAGCCAAAGCCGTACGATGCCAGCCTGAACCATGCTCCCAAACGGAAAGATATACTTTCAAAAGAGGAGAAGAAACTTGCTTTGCGCAATGCACTTCGCTATTTTGACAAGAAGCATCATGCGGTTCTTGCACCTGAATTTGCAAAGGAACTGAAGGATTATGGACGTATTTACATGTACCGTTTTCGCCCCGATTATAAAATTTCTGCAAGAAGCATAGCTGAATTCCCCCACAAATGCAAGCAGGCAGCGGCTATCATGCTGATGCTTTCCAATAACCTTGATTATGCTGTTGCACAGCATCCTCACGAACTTATTACCTATGGCGGCAATGGCGCTGCTTTCATGAACTGGGCGCAATACCTGCTCACCATGAAATATCTAGCTGAAATGACCGACGAGCAGACTCTTGTAATGTATTCAGGGCATCCAATGGGATTGTTCCCTTCGCATAAAGATGCTCCACGTGTTGTAGTTACCAATGGCATGGTGATCCCGAATTATTCCAAACCCGATGACTGGGAACGCTTCAATGCACTTGGCGTTTCTCAGTACGGACAAATGACTGCCGGTTCTTTCATGTATATTGGTCCGCAGGGAATAGTACATGGAACAACCATTACAGTTTTAAATGCAGGAAGAAAGATTGCTAAGAATAATGAAGGCCTTGCAGGTAAACTATTTGTAACATCCGGTCTTGGCGGCATGTCGGGCGCACAACCAAAAGCTGCTGTAATTGCGGGCGCTATCGGAGTGATTGCAGAAGTAAATCCGAAGGCAGTGCAGACAAGGCATTCGCAGGGATGGGTGGATGAGGTGTTCACGGACCTTGATGAGCTTTTAAAACGCATAGCAAAGGCTAAAGCAAATAAAGAGGTTGTATCACTGGCTTACCAGGGCAATATAGTTGACCTTTGGGAAAAATTCGTAAAAGAAAATATCATCGTGGAACTTGGCTCCGACCAGACCTCGCTTCACAATCCATGGGCAGGTGGGTATTATCCTGCAGGTTTATCATTTGAAGAAGCTAAGGAAATGATGGCTACCAAGCCTGAACTCTTTAAGGAAAAGGTGAAGGAATCGTTAAGGCGACAGGTTGCAGCAATAAATGCTTTGGCTAAAAAAGGAATGTATTTCTTCGATTATGGCAATGCTTTCCTGCTTGAAGCAAGCCGCGCAGGCGCTGATATCATGAAGCCCAACGGCGATTTCATTTATCCTTCGTATGTGCAGGACATCATGGGACCTATGTGTTTCGACTATGGTTTCGGTCCTTTCCGCTGGGTGTGCACTTCATCAAAACCTGAAGACCTCGATACAACTGACAAGATTGCAATGGATGTACTGGAAGAAATGGCAAAGACATCACCTGTTGAAATTCAGCAGCAGATGAAAGATAACATACAGTGGATAAAAGGCGCCAAGGAAAACAAACTGGTGGTAGGTTCACAGGCGCGCATACTGTATGCCGACGAGGAAGGCAGGATTAAAATTGCAGAAGCATTTAACAAAGCTATAAGGGGTGGAAAGATATCTGCTCCTGTAGTTCTTGGTCGCGACCACCACGATGTTTCGGGAACGGATTCTCCTTACCGCGAAACATCCAATATTTACGACGGTTCCAAATTCACTGCCGACATGGCGATACAAAATGTAATAGGCGATGCTTTCCGAGGCGCTACATGGGTTTCCATACATAATGGCGGCGGTGTTGGCTGGGGCGAAGTGATTAACGGCGGCTTTGGTATGGTGCTCGATGGCACAACCGATGCCGACCGCAGATTAAAGATGATGTTGTTTTGGGATGTAAACAACGGCATTTCGCGCCGCTCGTGGGCAAGGAACGATGGCGCCATGTTTGCCATTAAACGCGCTATGGAAAAAAACCCTTCGCTTAAAGTTACCCTGCCTAATTTGGTGGATGATGATATTATTGAGAAATTGTTTTGAGATTCAATGCAGACACAACGTTTGCCTCTACTGAGTTAGATGTGATAGTGAGTTGATTTATTTGATCAGCCCGTTAATTGTTTCAATAAATTCTTCAACCTGTGCTATTAGAGGAATCACGGTTTCTTTATCAAAGTCAATGAAATCGGCATAATCACCTTCTTGTCTCCAGTCGAATAAGTCGGAGTATAGTTTTCCAAAATTTTTATCAATAATGCCGGTCTTAATAAATTCATGCTGGAATTTAGACTTGCAACCATTATGAGTATGGGTCCTGAAATTGTTTTTTAAAAGCAGGGCATTCACTGAATAAAAAGAGGCGTAATATAACCTGTGAATGCATGAGTTCCACCTGCCACTTTCCGCTAACAAGCTGGCGTCTGCCAGAGTTTCAAATGCTTTTTCTAAGCGGTATTTTATTAAATCATCTACACTTCCATTCATATTCTAATTCCCTCTTTCAAAATATTGTAATAAAGCGGGGTTACTGAATGTTTTGTATCCCATTCGGATTTTGAATAAACAAATGTTGAAATCGGTTCGCCAGTTTCAAGTTCCACATCAAAAAGTTCATGCCTGTATTCCTGTTCTGTTTTTCTTGAAACATTCGACGCATTCAATAAAATCAATATATCCCAGTCGGAGTTGTCGTTTGCCGTGCCTCTGGCATGAGAGCCAAACAGTATAATATCGGCATCGGGATCTTTTTCATGGATCTTCGATTTAATTAAGCCTATTATATGTTTTTCTTTCGAATTCATTATTTTTTTTACAAAGGTATTAATTTTTTCAATTACCCTGCCGAATTTGGTGGATGACGAGATTATTGAGAAATTATTCTAACGTTTATTTCTTCCCATTCCATCCAAAACCAACTTTAAAACCAGCGTTTAAATATGGCACCACATTTAAACCCTCATCCAGAAATAAGTTTACATCATCTGGTTGTCCGTTATATGATGAATTACTACCATAATAATCTTCCATTATATAATAATTATAAGTAGTTTTAGAATTAATCACCCTCAATCCTATATCAGCATATGGCTCATAACAAAGATGCCTGCCTTTAAGGAGGAAGCCGCATCTGAATGCCAATCCATATACTTCTCTTGTCTGTGAGCAATTAATATTATCCTGGTATGTGTCATCTTCGTCAAGTCCCTGAAACCATGTGTTCTTAAAGCATTCGTATTTGAATAATGCAGATAAACTATAATAGAAATGACCTCGGCAATAATGTTTCAGAAATATATTTGCCGAAATTCCATTATAACAAAAGTTTGTAAAATTGAAATTAAAAGGAGTTATTACATAAATTCCTTTTTCAAATTTAAGCGGATAAATATAACCCAATTCAAGTTCTATTGCATTATTTTTCTTTTTATATTCAAAAGAAAAAGCCAAGTCGTTTGACAGGAATAGTGCAGGATTCCATTTAACTGCATACGATGCTTTTTCAGGATTATAGTTAAAAGATGATTCTTGTTTTAAATCCTTTGTAGTGTAAAGCACATGGCTTTTTTGCCTGTTTGCAATGTATGAATTCATGATTTCAGCATCAAAGCTATCCTTATGCCCGTTGTGATAGATTATGCCAGCAACATTCTTTTTCTTAATCGTGTATGTGTTTGTATCAATGGCTTCATAATATGTTCCCTGGCGATTAAATGCAATTTCTTTATCATCTGACTTTTTAATATCTCTTGCAATAATTACATCCATCGATTTCAATACAATTGTATCCTGTGCATGGATAGAATTCAAACAGCAGATAAATACCAAGAAAGAAATTGTTTTTTTCATTCCTTTAATTAATCAATCATTGATTTATCTCCCAAATTTACAACTTATTTCATTTCAAACAATAAAACCATCGGTTTTATATTTCAGGCAATTGTTTTCATTGCTATAGAAGAGAATATCAAGGCTTGGCAAATCCGATGTGTAACTTGGCAAGTCCGGTTGTTCATTTGGCAAGTCCGGTTGTTCACTTGGCAAGTCCGCTTGTTCACTTGGCAAATCCGCTTGTTCACTTGGCAAGTCCGCTTGTTCACTTGGCAAGTCCGCTTGTTCACTTGGCAAGTCCGGATGTTCACTTGGCAAGTCCGCTTGTTCATTTGGCAAGTCCGGATGTTCATTTGGCAAGTCCGCTTGTTCACTTGGCAAGTCCGCTTGTTCACTTGGCAAATCCGCTTGTTCACTTGGCAAGTCCGCTTGTTCACTTGGCAAGTCCGGATGTTCACTTGGCAAGTCCGCTTGTTCACTTGGCAAGTCCGGATGTTCACTTGGCAAGTCCGCTTGTTCATTTGGCAAGTCCGGATGTTCATTTGGCAAGTCCGCTTGTTCATTCGGCAAGTCCAATATGTAACTCGGCAAGTCCGATGTGTAATTCGGCAAGTCCGGTCTCGGATTCAGGAAATCAGGATTCAAACTTATAAAATATGATTTTCGATAAAAAAAAATAAAATTCAAATAAATAAAATATTTATTTATACAAATATAGTTTTTATGTCGATTTTTATTATCTTTACAAAAAATTACTAAATAAAAAACACTATGAAAGCACAGGTAAACTTAGGTTTAAAAGACAAAAGTAACGCCCAGTTACTGGTTGATTCGGATACGTACACCGGCGCCATGACAAGCAATCCCAATTTTACTGCTGCCGATGTAGTGGCGCAGGTAACTGCCACTAAAACAGCCACTACCAATATGCGCACGGCATGTAATGTACCCAAATCGGATGTTAAGGAAGATAATATTACAATAGCCCGCGATGCGCTGGAACGTAATTTAACCATACTGTCGCATAAGGTTGAAGATGCGGCAAATTCGCCTTCAACCCCCGATTTATCAAGGGTTGAAGTGGTGCATAGCACCATGATGAACGAAAAAAATCATCCTGCCCCGCAGAAGCATAAATTTACCGTTACTAATACTGCTGTTTCGGGCACGGTGCACCTTACCGCCGAAGGTATGGTGAACGGGCACAACTGGGAATATACCAGCGATGTGATTAATTTTACCAACAAAATTGCTGTTGAGCCAACCACCAAGTCATATACCGATATTACAGGGCTGGTAAAGAAAACCTAATATGCTTTTTTCCATTTAGCTATAAAGGCAAAAACCCATACAGTGCTTGAAGGGCCAATATTACTGGTTATTACTTAAATAGTTTCCTTTATTTATACTATCGGAAAACAGGTTTGCGAAAAATTATTTTGTCTATGGTTGCTGGTTTATAGCAGCCAGTATTGATAAATAGTTAATGGTTATTGGTCTTAGCAGCCAGTTTGGTTTTAGGTTAATGGTCTTAGGACAGACAATAAAAACTAATGACTAATGACCATTGACTAAACTGGCCGCCCTGACTACAAACCAATAACCTTTTTCAAAACCGGCAGCCCATACCATAAACTAATAACCTTTTTCTAAACCGGCTGCTCTGACTATAAACCTTAAACCTAATCTCTTTCAATATAATCCCCTATAACTGTAAATATTTCAATACTATTTACAAATCCTTCTGTTATTAATCTTAACTGCTTATTCTCTTTGGTCAAGTAAAATGAAATTATTTTTACCACATAGTATCATAGGAACATAGGTTTCACATAGATTCAAGCGCTTAATGAAGCATTGAGAATATTTTGCTATGTGTTTTTCTATGTTTCTACTGTGCCTATGTGGTAAAGTAAACTTGTTTAAAGGGGATAAATAGTTGATTTTATTGCATCTTTCAAAAAAAATATCGAAATAGCTTGCATTCGCTTTTTTTATATATTAAATTTGGAAATTAATTTAAAAAACACAGCTATGAAAATAAAATTATTCTTTATCACCATGTTTGCCATTATTAGTTTTATTGGCGCAACCAATGTGCTTGCACAACACACTATTACATTGCAACCCGGACCAAGTACAGGAAAAGGAGCAATATTAAATTCATTATACCCGACAACAAATACCGGCTCGTATTATGATTTTATTTCATACAATTGGACATTCTCCGGAAACGAAGGCTTAGGTACATCTTTAATTCAATTTGATTTGTCTGCCGTTCCTGCAGGTGTTACTATTACCAGTGCAACTTTATCATTGTATTATGATCCTACATCAAGTAATGCCGGACAGGCAGGAACTAATGCCTGTTATTTGCAAAAGATTACCACGCCATGGAATGAAAATACTGTTACATGGAATACGCCGCCTTCAACTACTACCACTGATGAAGTTTATTTGCCCACAAGTACAACGTCAAACCAGGATTATCCATATATTGATGTTACTACCATAGTTCAGGGTTGGTACACAAATCCTTCTACAAATTATGGTCTGTTGTTGGATTTAATTGATGAATCTGAATATAACAGCATGTTGTTTTGTTCCAGTTTTAATACCGATTCAACCAAAAGGCCTAAGCTTGAAATATGCTATAAAAATAACAATGGGATTAAAAATATAGAAAATAATAATGCTTTAATATATCCTGTGCCTGCTAATGATAAAGTGAATATAGAGTTTTTGAATTTTTCAGATAATTATTTTATTTCCATTTTAAATGTAAATGGTCAGGAATTAATAAATGAGCAAATAAAAGACAATAAAACACAAATAGACATAGGTTACCTGCCAAACGGAATATATTTTTTAAGACTTGCAACCGATAAGTCAGTGGAGATTAGAAAAATAGTTAAAGAGTAAATATTTAATTGGCAACAAAAAAGGGATGCAAATGCATCCCTTTTTAATATCTTAGGTTAAGGAATTATTTCTTATGAAGTTTTTCGTCGGAAACGGTTAATTTTTTCCTGCCTGTAGCCCTGCGCGATGATAATACCCTGCGGCCGTTAGCTGTTGACATTCTTTCCCTGAAACCGTGTTTGTTTCTTCTTTTCCTTTGCGATGGCTGAAATGTTCTTTTCATTGGTATTGAATTTTGAGGGTGCAAAGATATTCTCTTTTTTCATTAAAACAAAAATAATTTCAAAAGATTATTCAATCAGCAGTCTGGTAACGTCCTTTAATAAGATTATGCTTATCAGGGCTGAAGCCATTTTCCCTGGGATAATATTATTAACCCCGACTTTAAAGTCGGGGTTACAGTAAAATCCCTTGTTAATTAAGGACTTTAGTCCTAACTGCGAAAGATTACCGAAGTATTATTTCATAAAAGCTTAAATAAAAGCGCTATTTAGTTATTTTTGCTTTCTGATAAGTAAAACGAAACTTAAAATTCAAAAAAAGGAGACTATTATGGGACTCAAATTTCGCCTGACAATAATGAATTTCATGCAGTTCTTTGTTTGGGGTGCATGGCTTATCACCATAGGTACTTATTGCTTTAATGCCAAAGGCTGGACAGGCGCCCAGTTCGGGGCAATATTCTCCACCCTGGCCTTGTCTTCTCTTTTCATGCCAGCTCTCACCGGCATCATTGCCGACAAATGGCTGAATGCAGAAAGGCTTTATGGAATATTGCACATATTATATGGCGCGGTGTTGTTTTATGTGCCTTATGTGAACGATCCTGATACCTTGTTTTATATCATTTTTGCCGCCATGATATTCTATATGCCCACTATATCATTGACAAACACTATTTCTTATAATATCCTTAAAAGGAATAATTATGATGTTGTAAAAGTTTTCCCGCCTATAAGGGTTTGGGGAACTATAGGTTTCATTGTGGCTATGTGGATAACCAATTTGTCGGGCAGCAAGGCTAATGCCACACAATTCATTATTGCAGCAGTAGGCGCAATCGGATTGGGAATATACTCCTTCACCCTGCCCAAATGTCCCCCTCAGCGGTCTATTTCAAAGGGAGCTTCCATTATAGAACTTCTTGGATTGAATGCATTCAAGCTTTTTGGCAATCTCAAGATGGCACTCTTCTTTATTTTCGCCATGTTCCTGGGAGCTGCACTTCAGCTAACCAATATGTATGGTGATTCCTTCCTTGATGATTTCAGGAAGATACCTGAATATGCCGGTTCTTTTGTAGTGAAATACTCAACCATCATCATGTCCATTTCACAGATCTCCGAAACAGTATTTATTCTTACCATTCCATTCTTCCTCAGGCGTTTTGGAATAAAGAAAGTAATGTTATTTTCTATGGTCGCCTGGGTGTTGCGTTTCGGATTGTTCGCTTATGGTGATCCCTCTGTATCCTATTTTTGGATGATAATATTATCCTGCATTGTTTACGGGATGGCATTTGATTTTTTCAATATCTCAGGCTCCTTATTCGTTGAAACCACCACAGATTCAAGTATCCGAGCCAGTGCACAGGGGATGTTTATGATGATGACTAACGGGGTTGGTGCTTTTTTAGGCAGTAAGATAAGCGGTTATGTTATCGATCATTACTTTACCACTGAACAGGGAAAGAATTGGCATGGAATATGGCTCACCTTTTCCATTTATGCCTTAATAGTTGCTATACTGTTCACTATCTTTTTCCGTCACAAACACGATCCTAAAAGCATGGAAAGCTTTCAACATTAATCGAAAAAGTATGTTATTTAAAAAGCCCTTAAGAAATTAAGGGCTTTTTGTTTTTAGGTTTTCTGCTTTTTCTTTTTAGCAGCAGGGAAGAGTACATTATTTAATATCAGCCGGTAACCCGGAGAATTGGGGAACAAACTCAGGTCGGTAGGCGGAGCGCCCACAAAGTGCTGGTAATCTTCAGGGTCATGACCGCCATAGAAAGTCCATGTTCCTTTGCCATATTCACCATGTATGTATCTTGCTTCACCGGCAGCTTTAAATTCGCCCATTATCAATACATTCGATTTTATCTGGTCTTTATTAAAAGCTGTTGTCTGTCCCATAAATCCTTTAATAATCTGCACATGATCCTGGCAAAGCATGGTTGGCACCTGATCCCATTTGGCAGAGAAATCAAAAAGGGTGAAGAAGTCGTTTTGCCTGGTTACTTTGCGCGTACTTGTTACATCTATGGAAGATATTTTGTATTCATAAGGATTTGTAACCAGTTTGAAATTCGTGAATGCAAAACAGTTATCATAATTTAATTTTTTCTGAGCATTTGGGTCCATAGGATCGCCGTCAAACTGTGTTTCACAGATATCTACACCATCCGCAGCCAGAGCAATATCATAACTATCGCATGCCGAACACATGGCAAACAAATACCCACCACCTGCGACAAAATCGCGAATCTTTTTTACAACAGCCAGTTTCAACTGAGAGACCTTATTATAGCCCAGTTTACGTGCAAGAGCTTCATTAAGCGCAACATCTTCCTTATACCATGCAGCATTCTGGTATGCAGCCCAGAATTTCCCATACTGCCCTGTAAAATCTTCATGATGCATATGCAACCAATCATATAGAGGAAGCTTATCGGAAAGCACTTCTTCATCATAAACAACAGTATAAGGTATTTCAGCATATTTCAGCGCCAGCATAACGGCGTCATCCCACGGCTCTTTATTCGGGGGAGAATAAACAGCTATCTTGGGTGCTTTCTGAAGTTTGACTTCATCTTCATTCACTTCAGGATCGGATATTTCAGTAAGTATAGCACTAGCCTGAACATCGGCGATCAACTCATAAGATACTCCACGGATAATACATTCTTTTTCAATCTGGTCAGCCCACTTTATCATAAAACTGCCGCCTTTGTAATTCAGCAGCCAGCTAACTTCCACATCATGCTGCAAAGTAAAATAGGCTATTCCATATGCTTTCAGATGGTTCTTCTGCGAAATATCCATTGCAATAAAAATGTAATTCGCCCTTACAGGTATTATAAGAGATAAAATAAGAAGTATGAAAAAAAATCTTCTCATAATGATTTTAGAATTCAAGTATAAAGGTAACGCTAATTTTCACCAAACATTATGTAAGTCTCAGGAATTAACAAATTTTATAACAGCTATCAATTCCCCTGATGCTTGAATTTTGACTTAAAAATAATAGGCAGATCAAAATGGTGCAGGGGTATCATCTTCCTTCATTTCATTCATTTTCGAAGGAATTGTCATGGTTGAAGGCTCATTTTCATTATAGGGAGCATGATATGTAGACAGATCGAAATCACCGGTTTCAAGGTTTTCAAATCTTGCAAACCTTCCAACAAACTTCAGCCTGATATCTTTAATTGCACCGTTACGGTTCTTGGCTATTATTATCTCGGCAGCATCTTTTGTGGGAGCCTGATCTTCGAAATATTCTATCTTATAATATTCAGGTCTGTAAATAAACACAACAAGGTCGGCATCCTGCTCTATAGCGCCCGATTCACGCAAGTCGGAAAGGATAGGACGCTTAGATCCTCCACGGGTTTCAACCGCACGGCTTAACTGTGAAATAGCAATAACAGGAATATTCAATTCTTTTGCAAGACTTTTTAATGAACGGGATATATTACTTATTTCCTGCTCACGGTTACCCCTGCTGTCACCACCTATTGACATCAATTGCAGATAGTCAATAACTATCAGATTAATATCCTTTTGTTGTTTTAATCTTCTTGCCTTCGCCCTTAATTCAAAAATAGATAAGGCGGGAGTATCATCAATAATAAGTGGTGCTTCAGTAAGGCTGGCGATCTTTGAATTAAGTTGTTCCCATTCGTAGGTTTCAAGTAATCCTCGTTTTAGTTTCTCAGCAGGTAACTGGGTTTCGGAAGATATCAAACGGGTAACCAGCTGAAGAGCGTTCATTTCAAGAGAGAAGAAAGCAACAGGCTTTTTATAATCCACAGACATATTCCTCGCCATTGAAAGCACAAAAGCCGTTTTACCCATACCCGGGCGAGCTGCAACAACAATAAGATCAGATTTCTGCCAGCCCCCTGTGACCCTGTCAAGTTCAGTAAATCCTGTCGGAACACCCATCATGTGATCTTCTGTGCGACTGGCTATTCTTATCTGTTCAATAGCTTCCTTAAGCAGGTCGGGCATGCTTTCATAACTTCTTCGCAGGTTTCCTTCACTTACAGAAAATAAGTTTTTCTCAGCATTGTCAAGCAAATCGAAAACATCAGTTGTATCTTCAAAAGCATCACGAATGATTTCAGAAGAAATCCGGATCAGCTCGCGTTGCAAATATTTTTGTGAAATGATTCTGGTATGGTATTCAATATTTGCCGAAGATGCAACACGCGATGTAAGTTGAGTAATATAATATGCACCTCCTGCCAGATCAAGATCACCATTCTTTTTTAACTGGCTGGTTACAGTAAGAATATCTATAGGTTCGCTTTTATTGAACAGTTCAACTACAGCCTGGTAAATCCTCTGATGTGATTCTTTATAAAAAACTTCAGGTCTTAAAATATCAATTACTGCGGTAAGCGCATCTTTTTCGAGCATAATTGCGCCGAGCACGGCTTCTTCAAGATCTACCGCCTGTGGAGGCAATTTACCATGTTCAAAAACTGCAGGGCTAGCAATGGTTTTCTTTACTCTTTTTCTAGCAGATTCCTGTTGTGGATTTGTGATTTCATTCATGCGTCAAAAATACTAAATGGGTCTAAAGTTGTATGTTGATTTGTCGAAAATAGTTATCAACAACACAACAGGACTGATTCTCCGAAATTTAGCTAAAAAGAAATCGAAAATTAATTATAATACAGTTACATCTTCTTCCTGTATTAGTTGTTTTCCCTGGTATTTCAGTATAAGCTGAACAACGGTAATCACGTCTTTCTGACAATATTTCACTATACGGTCAATGTCCTTTTCAATATAATATACTCGGGCAACATCGCTGCCTTCAATATCATCTTTAGGCGTTGGAATTCCAAAAAGTGTTGCAAGTAATTCGAGCGAAGTAAAATTTTTATAATCACCAAACTTCCATAATTCCATTGTATCAAGATGAGGAACTTCCCATGGCTTTTTACCTGCAAGATCAAGCATAGCAGGTAATTTAATTCCGTTGATCATCATCCTTCTTGAAAGATAAGGGATGTCGAATTCTTTTGCATTATGCCCGCAAAGCAAATGCTCTTTCCTGTTATACTTGGTATTTATAAGCTTTACAAAATCAATAAGAATTTCCTTTTCATCATCCCCATAAAATGATTTTATAATAATTCCAAGCCGCCCATCAACTGCTTTCACTGCGCCAACAGATATGCAAATTATTTTTCCAAATTCTGCGTAAATACCAGCCCTTGTATAAATAGTGGCAGCAGTATCCTCTGGTTTTTTTGCAAGAAATTCAGCTTTTCTTGTCCACAGTTTCTTATAAATATCAGGCATCTGATCGAAATCAGAATACATGGGAACCGTTTCTATATCAAGAAACAGAACATTTTCAAGTTTAAGAAATTCAAGCATAAAATAGTATTTTAAAACTGTTTATATGATGTATATCAATACAAAGTTAATTTATTTTTAAAAAGTAAGTTGTTTTAAAAATATCTTTACTTTTATAAGATAAATGAAACCCTCAATAATAATAACCACCGATGGTTCCCATACTCTGACAGTACCGAGAACTATGGAACATTATCATTCTGTGCATGGTGCCATTGCAGAATCGCAACATATCTATATAAATGCTGGCTTGATTCACGCCATTAAGGATAATAAACATTTAAATATTTTAGAAATTGGCTTTGGCACTGGTTTAAATGCATTGCTTACATATATAGAACTTTCTAAATTGAATATCACTTGTGAATATACTGCCGTTGAAGCATATCCTTTAGACGAAGATATTTTCACTCAACTTAATTATTCTGAACTATTAAATGTTGAACCTTCTATCTTATTAAAATTGCATCGTTCTGAATGGAATGCAAAAACAGAAATCAGCAAGGGATTTATTATTCATAAAATTTGTGAGGATGCCGGAAGAGTCACATATCCTGCCAATACTTTCAACCTTGTTTATTTCGATGCATTCTCCCCTACAGTGCAACCAGAGATGTGGACAAAAGAAATATTCGCTTCTATTTATTTATCAATGAAAGAGAATGCTCTTTTGACCACCTATTGCACTAAGGGAGATGTCAAAAGAGCATTAAAAGAAACTGGCTTTACTATTACTAAGCTTCCCGGCCCTGTGGGTAAACGCGAAATATTAAGGGCGGTAAAAGTCAGTAATAAAGATCTATTAAAATAAAGGTGTAATAGAACAATTGACAATTTCTTCATATTACATCTTTAACTTTTCTCTCTTTCTTACTTATTTTTTAGTTGTTGATATATTCAGTACAGGTACCATTTTACAATCGAAAACTGCTAAATTGTTGTAATTATGAAGAGAACCGGAATAAATGTTAATGCGCTGTGGCTAAAGTGAGGTAAACCTTCCTGCCTGCAAGGCAAGAAGCCCAGAAATGTTATATCTTAATAAAAAAAACAATGAACTATGGCATTGTAAAGAACACATAATATGAAAAATAAATAAATGCCAGGAAACACGCAATAAAAAATAATATACTCAACATAACTCCTGCCAATGCATAGCCTTTCCCTTTTAATTTTTGCGGTTTATCGTTAATTCTGTTATATCCCTTTATGCTGAAAATAATTCCTGCAATCATGCAAAGGCCAGCAAATATTGCCAGGTAACCAGCAATAGCTTTTATAGCAATCCCTGATACAATACCAAAAGGCATTATAACCAAAGCTGCGCAGCATAAGATAAATCCTGTTACAGATACCCAATCGAGCTTTCTATCATCATTTTGCGGTTCCGACGGTTTATTAGTTGCAGGATTTTCCTTTACAGTATTATTAGGGGAATTAGATGGCTTATTATTAGTGGAACTTGGAGCCTTACCCTGTACATTTTTAATAGGTGCGCTGGGAATTTTTTTCTTTGATGAATCTCTTGCAACAGCATTTACAGAATAAGGGCTTACATAATTATTATTGATTATCGTTCTCGCTTCCTGCTCTTTTTCAACAAAAGGTGCATCATTAACAGAAGCAATGAAATTATCGGTTACCAACTGTTCTGATTCTGACTGTTTATCAAGTTTTTTTACTTTAGTGGTTCGGTTATCGTTATTCTTAACAAAAGAAGGAGTCTCTATATAATATCCTTTTTCATGCTGCCTTTTAACAATAGCAAAATTACCTGTCATCTTGCACGAAGTAATAATGCATAGCGTAATGGCAAGTATTAAATATTGTTTGCTGGGAAGTCGTTTCATGGTCATATTGCAGTTGCCAAAGATATTAAAAATACTTCTCCGTTTCTTTCAAAATAATATCTGTTGCGCCAAGGTTTGTTTGCACAAAATTTCTAGCAATAACGGAAGTTTGCATTAAATATTGCGGCTCGTTGCTTAACTTTAGCACTATATTCATAAATTCAGATTCATTACTTATGCTGAAAGCGCCTTTTGCTTTAATGAGGTCAATGGCTTCGCGGAACTTATGGTACTTGGGTCCGAAAATTACAGGCATTCCAAATGTAGCAGCTTCAAGTATGTTATGAATGCCGCTTCCAAAGCCTCCGCCTATATATGAAATCTTGCCATAACGGTACAAATGTGACAATATGCCTATGCAATCAATCACTAACACCTTTGAGTACATCACATTTTCCTCGTCAGCTTCTGAAAAAAGCATTACATGCCCTTTCTTTATCCTGTCAACAAGGCTTGCAATATGAGGTTTATCTACCAAATGAGGTGCGATAATGAATTTATAATTTGTTTTCTCAGAATTGATAAGTTTGGTAATAATTTCTTCGTCTGGTTGCCATGTGCTGCCTGCAATAAATACATCTGAACCCTGACAGAATTTATTAATAACAGGAAAATCCTTAACATCTTTTGTAATATCAGCGACCCTGTCGAAACGGGTATCGCCGCTCACAGTAACCTGATTGATACCTATGCTGTTCAGCAACTGCTGTGACTCCTTATTCTGAACAAAAATATGAGTAAAACTTTCTAACTGATTCCTGAACCATTTGCCATACCATTTAAAGAAATGTTGATTCTCTCGGAAATTAGATGAAATAACAAAAAGAGGAATATTCTTACCCTTTAGTTCCCTGATATAATTGAACCAAAACTCATATTTCACAAAAAACACAACAGAAGGTTTGATTAAGCTGATGAAACGCTTTGCATTAAAAGAGGTATCAATAGGTAGATAAAATACATAATCTGCACCTGAGTATTTTCTGCGTACTTCATAGCCGGAAGGAGAAAAGAATGTAAGAAGTATCTTATACCCACTATACTGCCCTAATTTCTCAATTACAGGCCTACCCTGTTCAAATTCGCCAAGAGAAGCGCAATGGAACCAAATAATTTCATCCCCAACCTTTATTTCTTTTTCAATCTTATCAAAAATAGCTTCACGACCTTTTATCCATAACCTAGCTTTCTTATTAAAAAAGGAGGCAATATGGATCAGAATAAGATAAATCCGAATAGAAAAATTATAAAGGAAAGTCACTGTATTATTTTATTAATGGTAATAAAATTTGTCGGGAGCTATCTTATATATCGGTATTATCCAGCCAATTTTAATACCTGATAGCATATCAAACCGATGTGTATTATCAGGGCCATATAAGTCAAAATTATAACCCCGACGGTCTCTGGTCCATGCCTGTGTAAAATCAAATCCAGCATAAAAAGTCATCATTCTTTTATTTCCAATATACATATAACCTATAAATTCATTGGCTGAGATTCCGTCAGTAAGCCTGTCATAACCTTTTTTATAATCTCCTTTGATTTGATAAGCAGTATTGTCAGGGTTTTCAATCCTTATTTTATGTAGTAACATGCCGGGGCCTGCCATAATTACAAACCCGGAATTTTGATTTGGCCCCCAAAGTGGAAACAACTTACCTACCCTTCCACTTATATCAAAACCTCTTTCCTGCAAATAAACTATCGCATATATGCCGTTGCCGTCAATAATACTGCCGTCATTTGTTTCAATAGATTTGAAAATATCGTTTTCTTTAATAGTATCGCGAAACATATAATAACCGTCTACTCCAAAAAGCCAGTTTGACTTTGTTTTATAAAAGAATGAACCACCAATATTCGAATTAGAATAAAATCGCTTTGCCAAATCCCCCCCAGGCCTTTGGTACCCATATGAAAAACCGAAAAGCGACATTGAAATAGATGAATCTTTTATGCTAACCTGGGAAAAAGAAGATTGGTTGAAGCAAAAGAAAAATAGTAAAGCAGGGAATAAAATCCTTTTCATAACACAACAAAATTAAATAATTTTAGTTAATCATCAAATTATAGCAAATAACGTATACATCTTGGAAATAGTATTTTAATAAAACAACTAATTTGCAACAAGAATAATAATTATATTTGCCTGAATTTTAAAAGGCTTTCAAAAAAGTAAATTGATATGAAAAAAATTCAAATGGTTGATTTAAGAGGCCAGTACGATAAAATTAAAACTGAAATCGATAGCGCTATTCATGCTGTGATTGATTCGTCAGCTTTTATCAATGGTCCGGAAGTGAAGAACTTTCAGCAGGATCTGGAAAAATATCTTAATGTAAAACATGTTATTCCTTGCGCAAATGGAACGGACGCATTGCAGGTTGCTATGATGGCTCTCAGACTTAAGCCGGGCGATGAAGTGATTGCACCTTCTTTTACATTTGTTGCAACTGCTGAAGTAATCGCTTTATTAGGATTAACTATATTACTTGTTGATGTTGATCCTGAAACTTTTAATATTGATCCTAAGGCAATTGAAAGAGCAATTACCCCAAAAACAAAAGCTATTGTTCCTGTTCATTTATTCGGTCAGTGCACTGATATGGATGCCATTATGGACATTGCTGATAAACATAAATTATTTGTCATTGAAGATGCTGCTCAGGCAATAGGTGCTGATTATATTATGAAAGATGGTTCAAAGAAAAAAGCAGGTACTATAGGACATGTTGGTTGCACTTCATTTTTTCCTTCTAAGAATTTGGGATGTTATGGTGATGGCGGAGCAATATTTACTAATGATGATAAACTTGCCGAAGAAATCAGAGTTGTTGTTAATCACGGAATGAAAGTAAGATATTATCATGATTCAATTGGTGTGAATTCCCGCCTTGACAGCATTCAAGCTGCTATTCTAAGGATAAAACTGAAACATCTTGATGAATATGCCGCCGCTCGTAATAAAGCAGCTGCTTATTATGATAATGCTTTTAAATCAAATCCCAAATTAAAAGTACCAGCAAGGTTTAAAAAATCAAATCACGTATTTCATCAGTATACTTTAGTTGCAAATGGTATTGATCGGAATAAACTGCCGGAATATTTACAGGAAAAAGGAATTCCTGCCATGATATATTACCCAGTTCCAATGCACTTGCAGAAAGCTTATAAGGATCCTCGATACAAAGAGAAGGACTTTCCCGTATCTGAAAGCCTTGCAAAATCTGTTGTTTCGTTGCCTATGCATACGGAATTGGATGAAGAACAATTAAAATATATTACTACTTCTGTTTTAGAATTTGTAAATAAAGTATAGTTATTTACTACAAATATGTGATTCAGGTGATTTATGGAATTTGAAAAACATTAATAATGGGAAAAGAATATTTCGCACATGAAACAGCTGTTATTGATGATGGCTGCATAATAGGGAAAGGCACTAAAATATGGCATTTTACTCATATCATGTCAAATTGTATTATTGGTGAGAACTGCAATATTGGACAAAATGTTGTTGTTTCCCCGGATGTAGTTTTAGGGAATAACGTCAAAATTCAAAACAATGTTTCCTTATATACTGGTGTCATTTGCGAAGACGATGTTTTCCTAGGGCCATCAATGGTTTTCACTAATATTATAAATCCAAGAAGTGCAATTATTCGCAAGCATGAATATGCAAAGACTGTTGTAAAGAAGGGAGCATCAATAGGCGCTAATGCCACTATTGTTTGTGGTCATGATATTGGGGAATATGCTTTTATAGGTGCAGGAGCAGTGGTTACAAAGACAGTTCCTCCTTATGCACTCGTTATTGGAAACCCTGCAAAACAAGCAGGATGGATGAGCGAATACGGGCATCGCTTACATTTTGATGAAAAAGGAATTGCTATTTGTCCGGAAAGTAAAGAGAATTATAAGTTAGAAGGAAATAAAGTACAGCAAGATAAAATAATACATTACGTAAGATGCAAAATATAAACTTTGCCCTGATAGGAGCTGCCGGTTATATTGCTCCGCGACATTTGAAAGCGATTAAAGATACAAACAATGTTCTTATTTCTGCTCTAGATAAACATGATGCCGTGGGGGTTATGGACAGTTATTTTCCCAATGCAGATTTCTTCCTTGAATCAGAGCGTTTCGACCGCCACCTTGATAAACTACGTAGGCAGGGAGAAAAAAAGATTGATTATGTAACAATTTGTTCTCCCAATTATTTACACGATTCGCATATTCGTCTTGCTTTAAGGAATGATGCACATGCCATTTGCGAAAAACCTCTTGTGCTTAATCCCTGGAATATTGATGCGCTGGGCGTGATTGAAAAGGAAACAGGAAAAAGGATTTACAATATTCTGCAATTGCGTTTGCACGACTCTATTAAAGAGTTAAAACAAACAATTGAAAACGGACCAAAAGATAAAATATACGATATAGATCTCACGTACATCACCAGTCGCGGGCATTGGTATTTTATGTCTTGGAAAGGTGATGCCAGTAAATCAGGAGGCATAGCCACGAATATTGGGATACATTTCTTTGACATGCTGATTTGGATATTTGGTGATGTTCAGAAAAACATTGTTCATTATTATTCCGATAATAAAGCTGGCGGGTTCCTTACAATTGAAAAATGCAAGAGTTAGATGGTTCCTGAGTATTGACAGTAATGATCTGCCAGATAAAGTGAAGAAAACAAACCAGCGTACCTACCGTTCAATCTTGGTAAATGATAAAGAAATAGAATTCAGCGAGGGATTTGGCGATCTGCATACGCTTAGCTACAAAGAAATATTAAAAGGAAACGGATTCGGATTGGATGTTTCATATCCGAGCATAAATACAGTTTATACCATAAGGCATGCAAAGCCCGAAGGTCTTAAAGGAGATTATCATCCTTTTTTAAAAAGTATCAAATAGATTTTTATTGTAATATTGATTTACTTAAATGGGCAACGATAATATCGCAAAATATACAAATTATTCAATTTCATGCTGTTATGTTGCAACAGTACAGCTTTCAAAGGCGAATAATGCCTTCAATAATACGATAAACAAGCGCAGGTTTGTGGCATTCGGGCACTCGATTATGATAATCAGGCGCCCGAAGCATCCCTCGTTATGACAACCAAGCACCCGGGTGTGGCAAACAACACAACAACCCGTGTGTAACAAAGAAGCACTTGATTATGGCATTCAAGCGCTTGATTATGGCTTATGTAAACCCGAGTGTGACTTATGTTGACTAGTTTGTCGTGTCTGAAGAGGCATTTGCCGCATCTGCAAACTTAATTGAACTGAATTAAAATAATTAATAAAAATTAAAATGGGCATTTATAACGAATTATTGAAGAAAGAAACCAGCTTATCAGTGATAGGACTTGGTTACGTTGGTTTACCAATTGCACTTGAATTTGCCAAGAAAATAAAAGTGATAGGTTTTGATATCAGGGAAGACCGTATTGAGTTGATGAAAGATAAGATTGACCCTAGTGAAGAACTTTCGTCATGCGCATTTGAAAATTGTGATATTCTTTTTACTGCAAATCCTGATGATCTGAAAAAGGCTACATTTCATATTATTGCTGTTCCTACGCCTATTGACGATCACAATCTTCCTGATTTAAAACCCTTGCTTAGTGCAACACGTACTGTTGGGAAAGTTTTAAAGAAAGGTGATTATGTTGTTTATGAATCAACTGTATATCCGGGCTGTACGGAAGAAGATTGTATTCCTATTCTTGAAGATTTATCAGGATTAAAGTTTGTAAAAGATTTTAAAGTAGGCTTTTCACCTGAAAGAATAAACCCAGGAGATAAGGATCATACCATTACTACAGTTATCAAGGTAGTTTCAGGTTGCGATGAAGAATCTTTGGATAATGTTGCGGACGTGTATAAACTTGTTGTTAAGGCAGGTGTTCATAAAGCTTCATCAATAAAGGTTGCCGAATCAGCCAAGATAATTGAAAACACTCAGCGTGACGTGAACATTGCTCTGATGAATGAGCTTTCTATCATCTTCAACAGGATGGGAATTAACACATATGAAGTGCTTGAAGCTGCAGGAACAAAATGGAACTTCTTGAAATTCTATCCCGGACTCGTTGGCGGGCATTGTATAGGAGTAGATCCTTATTATCTTACATACAAAGCAAAGGAATACCGTTATCACCCGCAGATAATTAACTCTGGACGCTTTGTTAATGATTCGATGGGTTTTTATATAGCAAAGCAAGCGGTTAAAAAGATCATTGCTGCAGATAAAAACGTATTAACGGCAAGAGTGCTGGTGATGGGCGCCACCTTTAAGGAAGACGTGAGCGATATAAGAAACTCAAGGGTAGCCGATATAGTAAGCGAATTAAAAACTTATGGAATGAAGAATGTTGAAGTGGTTGATCCCTTCGCTTCTTCTAAAGACCTGAAACACGAATACGGATTTGAACTGGTTGATATTCCTACCGGAAAATACGATGCTATTATTGTTGCTGTTGGTCATAAGACCTATAAAGAATTTACCGAAGAGTATTTCATGAAGATGGCTGCTGCTAAAGCTGTTCTGATTGATGTGAAAGGAATATACAGAAATAAGATTAAAACCCTTACTTACTGGAGCCTTTAATTTTTCTGAAGATAATAAATGAAAATATTAGTCACCGGCGGAACAGGCTATATTGGCTCTCACACTGTTGTTGAGTTACAGCAGCATGGATATGATGTTATCATTATTGATAACCTTTCCAATTCGCATAAAGATGTAATTTATTCTATTGAAAAGATCACAGGAATTCTTCCTGCATTTCATGAATTTGATTTGTGTGATTTAGAAGCTACAAGAAATTTCTTCAACAACAATAAGGACATTGCAGGAGTAATACATTTCGCAGCCTTTAAAGCGGTGAATGAATCGGTAGAGCAACCCTTGAAATATTACCATAATAACCTTGTTTCACTTATCAATTTGCTGGATTGCATGAAAGATTACAAAGTAAATAACTTTGTCTTTTCTTCATCATGCACTGTTTACGGACAGCCGGATATATTGCCGGTTACAGAGGAAGCTCCAATAAAGAAAGCATTTTCTCCTTACGGTCATACTAAACAAATCTCGGAAGAGATAATTGAAAGCTCCTGCAGTAATTCTGCAAAAGCAATATTGCTAAGATATTTCAATCCTATAGGCGCACACTATTCTGCATTGATAGGAGAATTGCCCTTAGGCACACCTAACAACCTTGTGCCATATATCACTCAAACAGCAATTGGTAAAAGAGAGTTTCTTAGAGTATTTGGGAATGATTATGATACTCCTGACGGAACCTGCATCCGCGATTATATCCATGTGGTTGATCTGGCGAAAGCCCATGTAATTGCTTTCGAAAGAATGTTAAAACATAATGGGAGATCAAATTACGAGATATTCAACCTTGGTACAGGTATTGGATATAGTGTTCTTGATGCGATCAATTCATTTGAGAAGGTTAGCGGGCAAAAGCTGAACTATAAGTTTGTTGACAGAAGACCAGGGGACATTGAAAAGGTTTGGGCTGATACAAGGAAAGCAAATAATGAATTAGGATGGAAAGCAGAAAAGGGGCTTGATGAAATGATGCTTTCTTCGTGGAAGTGGGAGAAACATCTTGATATAATTAAATTATAATAAAGTGTTATGTTAACATTATTGTATCGTTTATATTGCTTCGTCCTTCCCGCCTTCAACAGGCTCAGGGCAACGCCTCGCAATGACGTCATTGCGAATCCGACAAAGGAGGATGAAGCAATCTATATGTGTGTGAGTGAGCTTAACTTACCAATAGCAGAATACAATAAAAATAAAACTGCCTATCTGCTTCGAACAAGTTGAAAGATTTATTATGTCAAAATTTAATATTGATTTTCTGTGTATATCTGCGCTATCTGCGGGAGTTCTTTCTGTTTCCCGCTGATTACGCTGATTTTCGCAGATTGAAAATAATTTAAAATCCATTGTTATACAAATTCGCAAAAACAAATTATAAAATTATTTGCATAACTTGATTAAAACAGATAGGCAGTAAAATAAATTAAACTTCATTATTCATTATTGGAAGTTGGATATTGGAAATTCATTTTAAACTTCATTATGAAAACAATATTAATCACCGGCGGCGCCGGGTTTATTGGCTCTCACGTAATAAGGCTTTTTGTAAAAAAATATCCTGAGTATAAAATTATAAATCTTGATAAACTTACGTACGCCGGTAATCTTTTAAATCTTTCTGATATTGAAAAAGTAAAGAATTACGAGTTTGTTAAAGGTGATATAGTTGATGGCAATTTTATCAATGAACTATTTCAGAAATATCAATTCGACGGGGTAATTCATTTGGCTGCTGAATCGCATGTTGACAGATCCATTGAAAGCCCGATGGATTTTATTATGACCAATATTGTGGGCACCGTTAACCTGCTGAATGCTGCTAAAACAATCTGGAAAGATAATTGCACCGACAAGAAGTTCTATCATATTTCAACTGATGAGGTTTACGGATCATTAGGAAACGAAGGTTACTTTACCGAAGAAACCGCTTACGACCCGCGCAGTCCTTATTCTGCATCAAAGGCAAGCTCCGACCATATTGTAAGGGCATATTCTCATACCTATAAGCTTCCTATTGTTATAAGTAATTGTTCCAACAATTACGGTGCAAACCAATTCCCTGAAAAGTTGATTCCGCTTTGCATCAATAATATCAAGAACAGTAAGCCGTTGCCCGTATACGGAAAGGGTGAAAATATCAGAGACTGGCTGTTTGTAGAAGATCATGCAAAAGCTATTGATATGATATATCATAAGGGCAGAACCGGCGAAACATATAATATTGGCGGAAATAATGAATGGAAAAACATTGACCTTGTATTGGCATTATGCCGGATAATGGACAAGAAGCTTGGCAGGGCAGCGGGAGAATCGGAGAAGCTTATTACATTTGTAAAAGACCGTGCCGGACATGATCTGCGTTATGCTATAGATTCCACCAAGCTTAAGAAAGAACTTGGGTGGAGCCCTTCATTGCAGTTTGAGGAAGGGTTTGATAAAACTGTTGACTGGTATCTTGCAAATGAGGAATGGCTGAACAATGTTACTTCGGGCGAATATCAGAAATATTACGAAAACCAATATACCAGGAGATAAATGAGCTTGTTTGGCCATCTTTTTAAACAGGAGACGCTCAAAGAACCTCTCGACCTTTCGGCGCTTGGCGCTGATATGCATTCGCATTTTATTCCGGGCATTGACGATGGCTCCGAGAGCATGGAACAATCGCTGGAAATGGCGCGCGCAATGGTAGATCTTGGTTATAAAAAGCTGGTTTCTACGCCCCATATCATGCAGGATATTTATAAAAATACGCCTGAGATAATCAATAAAGGGCTGGAGGCATTCAGAAAGGCTTTGCAGGAAGCACAGATACCCCTACAGGTGGAAGCGGCTGCCGAATACCTGCTGGATGAAGGCTTTGTGAAGAAATTTAAAGCGGGTAACCTGCTTACATTCGGGAAGAAGTATGTGCTTGTTGAAATATCTTTTTATTTCCCTCCTGACAGCCTGTTCCAAACGCTTTTCGACCTGAAACTGGAGGGCTACTCCCCTATCCTTGCCCATCCTGAGCGCTATGGATACTGGCACAGCGATTTTGAGAATTTTGTTACCTTAAAGGACAGGGAAATATTGCTACAGATAAATTTGCCTTCTTTATCGGGATATTACTCTCCGGCGGTGCGCAAGATAACCGAGCAGCTTATTGATAATAATATGGTTGATTTTGTGGGCACTGATGCACATAATATGGTTTATATTGACCATGTTGACAAAAGCCGACATTCAAAACACCTGGAAAAGCTCCTGCAATCGGGCAGACTTTTAAATAATACGATTTAAAATATACGTACTTCAGGACTTTCCTTTCTACCGGTTAATCATATAACCGTTTTCCTAAACTTTTTGGTAAGAAAACTACCAAAATTATCCCGCCTCATTTGCAATAACTTATGCCCGGATTTTAAAAATAATTGAATTTCTTGGGTATCCTTTTTGCCATTTCTGTTATTAATACAATAGAAAGGTTTCAATAAATTAAGATTTTAATAATTTTTTCTCTTTCATTTTCAGTGAAATGCAACAATTGTTGAAAAATATTTCAAAAAATAATGTAAGATTTTTCCATTTCCCGGATTAAGTTAAAGGAGGAATTTAAGATTTGAAAGCTTAATTTTTTTGATTTCATTTTCAGCTATTTAATAATGCTTAGAAAAAATAGTTCAAAAAAATATGAAACGAAATGGCGAAAATCGTACTAATATAATAGCGGGAGAAATTAAAATTATTAAAAATTTTAACAAAAAAGCTTAAAAAAAGTGGTGACGTTTTGGAAATTTTAGAGACTATTAATATATAGGGGCTTCATTAATGAAGCGGAAATTAAACAAAAATATGGAAAAAACATTATTATAAATAAAATATGGAAAAATCAAAATTGCAAACAGCCGCATTATGTATCCTGATATGGACTAACAAAGGAAACTTAGATACCCTTGCAGAAATATTGAAAAAGAAAGGTTATATCCGTTCGAAAAATGAATTTAAGAACTTATTCCTTAAGCAAAGCGACAGTACTAAAGTTAAATGGAATAGAGATAAGCTGGAGTACTTGGCTTACCTGCTTTACCGCTTAAAAACTGATGGATATTTTATTTTAAAAGACGGAAAAGGATATTTTACCTGTGCCGAGAAATATTTTACGGATTATAAAGGAAAATATTTTAAAAGATTTACATTAAAGAATCTATGTTCCAGGGTTAATGTTGAAATATGCCGGTATGCCCATGTCCATACGGAAATCGATGAAATTTTATCTTGTATTTTGAAGTAACAAAATCTGCTATTATTATGCTATTGTTGTGCTATTATCTGGCTATTAACAATTTAGATTTGCGTTACATGATATAGTCTTTTACATTTGAGGTGTTTTTTAACAAATAATTTTCCAAATTTTCGTTTGCATGAAATTTCCTGACACATTTATGAAAATAAATGATGTTTACGGGGTGAAGGCAGAGCAGAGAAAGACAGTAAGTGTAGTAGATAATAGATGGATCAACCTTAAACATCAATACGGCGGCTGCAAGAGTAGCAGGAATGACCGTTTTACCACCTTTACCTTATACTTTATTACACAAAATCAACACAGTACCGTTTCGACTTTGGAAGTGGGTTTAGTGAATATTGGAACTTCCAAAGTTACTGGGGACGTGTCCACAATCACTGGGGATGTGTCCACAATCACTCAGGACGAGGCCACAATCACTCAGGACGTGTCCACAATCACTCGGGACGAGGCCACAATCACTCAGGACGTGTCCATAATCACTGAGGACGTGTCCATAATCACTGGGGACGTGTCCACAATCACTGGGGACGTGTCCACAATCACTGGGGACATGTCCATAATCACACTGGACGTGTCCACAATCACTCAGGACGTGTCCATAGTTACTCGGGACGTATCCATAGTCACTCGGGACGTGTCCATAATTACTGAGGACGTGTCCATAATCACACGGGACGTATCCATAATAACTGGGGACGCATCCTGCATCAATAATACTATTGCTTAGATAATAACAACCAACTCAATAATAAATTTAACATTAAATTCAAATAACATGAAAGCACTAAAAAAATCAGTAAGAAAGACCTATCTTTCAGCAAGCCTGTCAGTCATTATAATGGCTTTAGCTATTTCAGTGATACCAAAAAGGATCATCACTAAGGTAATTGCCGTTTTGAATATCAAGAAACTAAGAAAAATAGAAACGTTTTCAGCAAAAGCTAAGCTGATACGGACTTCAATGAACGGTAATGCCTGGTTTCCTGCATGCCCTGTTAATGTTACCAACGGCGGAACCCTTGACGTTGCCATACAGGCATTGGATGCAGCCATCACAAAGGCGCTTACCCGTGTAAAAGGGGCGGTACAGGCGCGTGCAGTGGATTATAAAGAGGTGCTTGATTATTTACATCAACTGATGGCTTATGTCCAGACAGTAAGTGATTCTAACGCCGTTAATTCGGAAGCAATAATTATCAGTTCAGGTTTTGAGGTTAAACATTTAGGCGTAGCAAGCAAGGATGCTATAACAGTTAAACCTAAAAAAGGCGAATCGGGAACGATGATAGCCAAAGTTAAAAAAATTGCAGATACTATAGCTAACCTGTGGGAATACAGCCTTGATGGAGGCAAAACATGGATAACGTTGGATGCTACTTCAAAAGGGACAACTCAAATAACAGGTTTAACACCGGGTAACACTATTATTGTGAACCACCGGCCTGTGCTGCGCAAAAGTAAAGGCACTTGGCTGCAATCAACACCGGCAATTGTATTGTAATTAAGGTCAGTCAGAGCCCACACCGCAGGTGTGGTGTCGAAGACGACCTTATGGATAAATTTTTAAAAAATAATGAACAAGGATTAACGAATGATGATTTACGAAGTAAGGCAGCCAATTCAGAAATCAAAAATCGTTATTCCTTATTCTTAAATCAATACTTCGGTAAATTTTTAAAGTATGGGACTAAAGTCCCCAATATTAGCGGGATTTATCAGTAACCCCAGACTTAAGTCTGGGGTTATGCAAACGGCCTTCAAATATGGGGCTTTAGCCCTGAAAAGTATCATCTTATTAAAAAAATTACCGAACTATTGTTAAATCAAAATGCAGTAATTTATCTTTTATAAAGTATATAAAAAAAACCGGAGCAGGCTTGCACACCCGTTTCCGGCAATTAGGAAAATAAATACATTCAGTAACCAAACCAAATGTTTTGCAAATATACCACATCTAAACCCTTTTAGCAAGTTTTTATAAAACAAGCTTTAAAGCGTATGGCATCCGCCAACCGGCGGAAAGTACCGCGAAAGTGGGAGGAAAATAAATTTTACTAATCACAAAACTATAGTTATGAAAAAAGTAAATTATTTAAAATTAGTTATAACCGCAATGGCAGTATTTTTTGTGTTTGCTCATTGCAATGCGCAACAAGGCCTTTTATGGGCAAAAAACTGGAATGGTAATTCCGATTATGAAGACCAGGGCTATGCCATTACTACCGATGCATCTGGATATGTTTATGTTACAGGTGCCGCAGTGGAAAATCATTCCGGGTATTCGTATATTGAAACAATAAAATACAGTACTTCAGGTAATATAATCTGGCAAACAGCATCTCCTTCAGGAGGTACTTCCGGGCAGGCTGTTGGTTGTGCAATAGCTCTTGATGCATATGGAAATGTATGGGTAACAGGTACGGCTTATAACGGTTCCACCTATGGTAATAACATAGTACTAATTAAATACGGACCTAACGGCGCTATCCGTACCAATTATCCGAAATTTTACCAGGTTGCTTCAGGTAGCCAAATATCCAGGGGAACATGTTTAGCCGTTGTTGATTCTACAGATGTATATGTTGGCGGCGCTCTTTATACCAATGGTACAAGTACCTGGACATTGTGGGTGGATAAAGACAGCTACAACAGTTCGGGATGGGCATGGACAAGTCCTTATACTAAATCGGGCACATCAACATCCAATGTTCATAGTGCAACTGATTTAAAAGCCAACGCAAACAATGTGTGGGTTACTGGATATATAAATAATACTTCTACAGAGCAGGATGGCTGGACGGCTGAACTCAATACATCAGGCGTACAACAATGGGGTACCGCATTTAATGGCGCTGCTAACCTTAACGATGCAGTAAATGCTATGTATGTTGATGGTAGCGGAAATGTTTATGATGTAGGTTATGTAACAGCTTCTACAGGATATAAGAAAGCCGGTATTATTGAATATAACAATACCGGTGGCGTAGTATGGAGTAAGGCTGTTACTTCCACTTACGATGCAGTTTTTACCGATATTGCTATGGGGCAAAAATGCACTACCGGTGGCACAATGATATATGCCGGAGGTTATGAGGAAGTAGCCACATCACCTTCCAATTATGAATACATCCTTGCCGCTTTTGATAATACGGCACAGGATTTTTCATCCCTCTGGACTCCCTACAATCCTGTAACTTATGACGGCAGTTATTCCACTCCTGCACCAGGAACTAACCAGGGTTATTCCGTTGCATTCGAGCCTACAACTAACAGGGTATATATAACGGGAAGGTCAGATGAAGCCACTACCGGGATTAATATTACCACTTTAGGATACGATGCCTGTAACGGGAGTAAAGTTTGGAGCGCATCATATGATTACAACGCTGACCATATTCTTGGGACTGATGAAATGTTCTGGAAATATGGAATGGTAGTAAAGTTTGGAGCATGCGGGGCAGATAATGTTTATATTACAGGCGAAAGCCAGGTGCAGGGTCATGGTTTCGATTATATTACCTTGGATTACGGTTACACCGGCATACCATGCAATGGCCCCATGCAAAGAGTAAGGCAAACCAGTGATGAAACGCAAACAGGTTTATATCCTAATCCATTTTCTACAAATGCTGTATTAAAATTATCACCTGAAACAGCTTTAAGTAATGCTGTTTTATCGGTTTATGATATTTCAGGCAGGCTGGTGTCGAGTGTCAGCAATATTACTTCAACTGATATTATTATTAACAGGGGAAATTTAAAGAACGGCTTATACTATTATACACTAACTGACAATGGAACTATTATAACTAAAGGAAAATTTATCATAACTGATTAAAAGAAATAATTTAAACGCTGTAGGTATAAACCTGCAGCGTTTTTTTTATTTTATAACCAATAAACTTGACAAACACATTTATATATTTTATCTTTACAATTTTAAAATCAATTTATTATGAAAAAGCTAGTACACTTTTCCGCCTTTTTTACTTTCTACCTTCAACTTTTAACTTTCAACAGCAATGCACAATCAGCTTATATAACACATTATTATGGATGTAATAATGTTTCTGTTATTGATTGCACTTCAAATACTGTTACATCAACAATTCCGATTGATAATTATACTGTAGGTGTATCTGTAAGCCCAGATGGAAGAAAGGTATATGTTACGACGGGTTATAGTGTAAGGGTAATCAATACAGCTACAAATACTATTTCCGATACAATTACAATTCCTGCTGTAATGATATGTGTAAGTCCAAATGGAAGAAACGTATATGTTACTGATTGGAATAATGGTGATGGCGATACCGTAAGTGTAATAAACACTGCTACCAATACTGTTACGGCGACAATTGCGGTTGGTTCCGGACCTTGGGGAGTGGCGGTAAGCCCGGATGGAAGCAAAATATATGTGGGAAATTTAGGTCAATACCCGTCATATGGCAATACGGTAAGTGTGATTGACAGCGTTACAAATACTGTTGTGGCTACAATTCCGGTTGGCAATGGCCCTTATGGTATAGCTGTTACTCCCGATGGAAGTAAAGTATATGTTGCTAACAGTGATGATGGTACGGTAAGTGTAATAAATAGTGCTACAAATACTGTTGTGGCTACAATTCCGGTTGGCAATGACCCTAATGGTATAGCTGTTACTCCCGATGGTAGCAAGGTATATGTCACGAATTATAATGCATCTGGTACGGTACGTGTCATAAATACCACAACGGATTCTGTTGTGGCTACAATTCCGGTTGGTATTTACCCTTATGGTATATCTGTTACACCCGACGGAAGTAAGGTATATGTTGCGAATTCGGCTGATAGTAACGTGAGTGTAATAAGCACTGCTACAAATACTGTATTAAATACAATTCATGTTGGTTCTGAACCATGGGCATTTGGAAATTTTATTTCATCATATAGTCAACACATGGATAATATTGCTACGCCTGGCAGCGTGTCGGAAGATATATTGGTTTATCCAAACCCGGCAACAAGTATTATAACAATAGACATTCCGAAAGCTGCAGTAGGCAGTATACAAGAGGCAGTCTGCAAAATAGAAATATGCAATTTGCTTGGCGAGGAAGTTTATTCCACCACTAACTACAAACCATCTACTACAAACAATATAGATGTTTCAGCCTTTCCAAACGGAGTATATGTGGTACAAGTGAAAACAGAAAAAGGGATAGAAGTGAAGAAGTTTATTAAAGAATAAAGAACAATTAATCAATTTAACTATTCAACAATTAACGCTATGAAAAAACTCCTATTCATCTCCGCACTTTCTTTCTACTTTCAACTATTAACGTTAAACAGTGGCGCACAAACTGCTTATATTCCGAATGCGCAAGGTAACACAGTATCCGTTATTGATGTTGCAAGCAATACTGTTACGGCTATAATTAAACTTGCTACTTATCCACATATTGTGGGACCATGGAGTGTATCTGTAAGCCCCGATGGAAGAAAAGTATATATTGATGATGGGGCTGTTGATACATTAAATGTAATAAGTACGGCTACCAATACTGTTTTGGCTAAAATTCATGTTGTTCCAGGCCTGGTATGTGTGAGCCCCGATGGAAGCAGGATATATGTTGCGAGTTATGACTCTAATACAGTAAGCGTAATAGACAGCCTTACAAATGCTATTATTGCAATAATTCCGGTTGGCGCTCCTGGTCCTGCGGGAGTATGTGTTACCCCCGATGGAAGTAAGGTATATGTTGCGCATAACCTGAATCCCAGCAGTGGTGTAGATGGTAAAACAGTAAGTGTAATAAACACTGCAACCAATACTGTTACGGCTACAATTACGGTTGGTAATAAACCTTTTGGCGTAGCTGTTAGCCCCGATGGAAGCAAGGTATATGTTGCAAATAGTGACGCTGGTACTGTAAGTGTATTAAACACTGCTGCCGATACCGTTTCGGCTACTATTATAATTGGTGGAGGTAATCATCCTTTGAGTATAGTTGTTAGTCCGGATGGCGCCAAAGTGTACACAACATATCCGTATGGTAATAAAGTAATTGTAATAAACACTGCAACCAATGCCGTTACGGCTACCATTCCGGTTATTGGCTATCCTTGTGGTATATCTGTAACTCCCGATGGAAGCAAAGTATATGTTGCAGAAGCTGATTCAGGTACAGTAGCTGTAATCAACACTACCACAGATACTGTTTCGGCTATAATTAAAGTTGGTGGTTATCCGATAGCGGTTGGGAATTTTATTTCTTCATATAATCAAGTCATACAGGATATTGTTACGCCATGTATAGCCACAGCAAACATGGAGGTTTATCCCAACCCCGCCACAAGTATTATAACAATAGATATTCCGAAAGCGGCAGTAGGCAGTATGCAAGAGGCAGTATGCAAAATAGAAATATGCAATTTGCTTGGCGAGGAAGTTTATTCCACCACTAACTACAAACCATCTACTACAAACAATATAGATGTTTCAGCCTTTCCAAACGGAGTATATGTGGTACAAGTGAAAACAGAAAAAGGGATAGAAGTGAAGAAGTTTATTAAAGAATAAAGAGCAATTAATCAATTTAACTATTCAACAATTAACGCTATGAAAAAACTCCTATTCATCTCCGCACTTTCTTTCTACTTTCAACTATTAACTTTGACCAGTAGCGCACAAACTGCTTATATAACGCATTGGGGAAGTCATAATGTTTCTGTTATTGATTGCACTTCAAATACAGTTACAGCAACAATTCCGATTGGTAGTGTTACTTTTGGTGTATCTGTGAGCTTAGATGGAAGCAAAGTATATGTTACGGGTAATAATGGTGTCGGTGTAATCAATACAGCTACAAATACTATTTCCGATACAATTGCAATTCCTGCTACAACTATATGTGTAAGCCCAAATGGAAGCAAGGTATATGTTACTGATTGGAATAATGGTGATAGTGGTACAGTAAGTGTAATAAACACTGCTACTAATGCTATTACCGATACTATTGCAGTTGGTTGCGGTCCTTGGGGAGTGGCAGTAAGTCCGGATGGAAGCAAAATATATGTTGCAAATCATTATTCAAATACAGTAAGTGTAATAAGCAGGGCTACAAATACTGTTACGGATACAATTCCGGTAGGTCATGCTCCGAGTTCATTTGGAAATTTTATTTCTATTTATCCATCACATACTGGCATTGCGCCACAAAGTATGGTATCGGCAGGCATAGAGGTTTATCCTAACCCAGCTACATATAATCTCACAATAGAAAGTGAGCAGCAAGCAGTAGTAGAAATAATAAATATACAAGGGCAGCTAGTAAAAACCTATGCTGCAAACGGCAAAACAAATATAGATGTTTCTGCATTTCCAAGCGGGGTGTATTTGGTGGAAGTGAAAATGGAAAAAGGGATAAGTGTACAGAAGTTTATAAAAGAATAACCAACGCTTCGAGACGCTTCGCTCCTCAGCGTGACTAAATAGAATAGAAAAGGGCTTCGCATGTGCGAAGCCCTTCTTTTATGCAATCAGTTCAATAATTTATTACTTGCTTGCGTATTCCATAGAGGCATAGCGCTTGTAAACATTATACCTGTTTTTGGCTGCTGCTTCGGCGGCTGCAAACAATTCGTCGGCATCTTTGGGGAATTGCTTCTTTAAAGATGTATAACGCACTTCGCTGCCAAGGAAGTTCTGGAACTCCGGCCAGTTAGGCTCTTTAGAGTCGAGCGTAAAGGGGTTCTTTCCTTCTTTTTCTAACATAGGGTTGTACCTGAATAAATGCCAGTAACCCGATTTTACTGCCAGGTCCTCTTGTTCCTGGGTCTTACCCATTCCTGCTTTCATGCCGTGATTGATACAGGGAGCATAAGCAATAATAATGGAAGGTCCGGGATACGCTTCGGCTTCTTTCAGTGCGCGGAAATACTGGCTATTATTAGCGCCCATGGCAACCTGTGCAACATACACATAACCGTAGGATATTGCCATCATACCAAGGTCTTTTTTCCTAACCCTCTTTCCGGATGCTGCAAATTTTGCAATAGCGCCAATAGGCGTTGATTTAGATGCCTGCCCTCCTGTATTGGAATAAACTTCCGTATCGAGTACCAGCAGGTTGATATCCTCACCTGACGCCAGCACATGGTCGATACCGCCATAACCTATATCATACGCCCAGCCGTCGCCGCCAAATGCCCAGATCGATTTCTTAATGAGGTATTGTTTGATATCCAATATCTGTTTTGCAACAGGCAGGTTACTCTTTTCCAAAAGGCTTACCACCTTGCCTGAAGCAATTATTGATTCTTCTGCATTATCTTTTGCATTTATCCATTCCTGGAAAGCAGCTTTCATTTCAGAAGGAATTTCAGTAGCTATGGCAACTTCCATCAATCGTTTTATACGCTCCCTAATTTTACGAACACCAATCGCCATACCGAAACCGTACTCGGCATTATCTTCGAATAATGAATTCGCCCATGCAACACCCTTGCCATTCCTGTTGCAGGAACGATAAGGAGTAGCGGGAGCAGAACCGCCATAAATGGATGAACATCCGGTAGCATTGGCAACCATCATACGTTCGCCGTATAACTGGGTGATAAGTTTTATATAAGGTGTTTCGCCACAACCGCCACAGGCTCCTGAGAACTCGAATAATGGCTGTGCAAACTGGCTGTTTTTAAATGTTTTGAATTTATCAACGATGTTATCTTTATAAGTTACCTTGTTTGAAATATAATCCCATCTTTCAATTTCAGCGCTTTGAGTGCCGAGAGGTTTCATTTCAAGGGCCTTTACTTTCGATGGACATACATCCACGCAATTTCCGCAACCGGTGCAATCTAGCACGCTTACCTGCATCCTGAACTGGTAATCGACAAGATCTTTACCAATGGCTTTCAACGTAACAGTTTTACCGGGAGCTTTTTCAAGTTCTTCTTTTGTAAACAGGAAAGGACGTATAACTGCATGAGGACAAACAAACGAACACTGGTTACACTGTATGCAGTTTTCGGGTATCCATTCAGGAACATTTACTGCAATACCTCTTTTTTCGTATTCGGTAGTTCCGGCTGGGAATGTACCGTCTTCTCTTCCAAGGAATGTGCTTACAGGCAAATCATCTCCGCGTAAAGTATTGATAGGTTCCATGACGTTCTTAATGAAGTCGGGAATATTCCTTGTGTCTTTTTTAGGTTTCAGTTCTATGTTCTTCCAATCAGCAGGTACTTTTATCTCCTTTACTTCCCCACCTTTATCAATAGAAGCATAGTTCATATTAATGATGTCTTCACCCTTATTACCATAGGTTTTAACTATGGCTTTTTTCATATCCTTAATAGCAAGATCGTAAGGAATAACATTTGATACCTTGAAGAATGCAGATTGCATGATGGAGTTGGTACGGTTGCCCATTCCTATTTCTTCCGCAATTTTAGTGGCATTGATCACGTAAAATTTTATCTCGTTTTCAGCAAGATATTTTTTCATGTGATCGGGAAGTCTTTTCTTGGTTTCTTCTTCGTCCCAAATACTGTTAAAGAGGAAAGAACCACCTTTTTTCAAACCCTTAAGCATATCATATTTTTCAAGATATGCGGGAACATGGCAAGCCACGAAATCAGGAGTGTTAACCAGGTATGGTGAACGGATCATTTTGTCGCCGAAACGTAAATGTGATACAGTGATACCGCCTGACTTCTTTGAATCATAAGCAAAATAAGCCTGGCAATATTTATCAGTAGCTTCACCAATAATTTTTATTGAGTTTTTATTTGCACCAACAGTACCATCAGCGCCTAGTCCATAGAATTTTGCTTCGTAGGTGCCTTTTGTGGAAACGCTTATTTCAGCATGTACAGGCAATGAATGGTTTGTAACATCATCAACGATTCCAACAGTAAAATGATTTTTTGGTTTTGCTGATTTCAGGTTTTCACAAACTGAAAGCATCATTGCAGGAGTAGTATCTTTTGAACTCAAACCGTATCTTCCACCTATGATCATTGGCTTTTCAGCTGAATCGTAGAACATATCACGAACATCAAGGTATAAAGGATCGCCATTTGCACCGGGTTCCTTGGTACGGTCAAGCACACAAATTCTTTTTACTGATTTTGGAAGTACATTGAAGAAATATTTTGAAGAGAAAGGCCTGTAAAGATGAACAGAAATTAATCCTACTTTTTCTCCTTTTGCTTCCAGGTAATCAATCACTTCTTTTGTTGTTTCCGTGATAGAACCCATGGCAACGATAATATTTTCAGCATCCTTTGGTCCATAGTAATCAAACGGATGGTATTCGCGTCCTGTGAATTTCTTAAGTTGCTGCATATAATCTTCAACCATATCAGGAACTGCATCATAAAACTTATTTGAAGACTCTCTTGATTGGAAGTAAACGTCAGGATTTTGAGCAGTTCCGCGTGTTACGGGATGTTCAGGATTTAATGCCCTGTCCCTGTATGCCTGCAATGCTTTGGTATCGAGAAGAGAAGCCAATTGTTCAGTTGAGAGTGTTTCTATTTTCTGAATTTCAGCTGATGTACGGAAACCATCAAAGAAGTGAAGAAAAGGAACTCTTGATTTAATAGCTGTAAGATGAGCAACGCCCGCAAGATCCATGATTTCCTGAACGCTTCCTGTAGCAAGTAAAGCAAATCCGCAGGAACGTGTACTCATTACATCACTGTGATCGCCGAAAATAGACAGTGCCTGGGCTGCAACAGCACGGGCTGAAACGTGAAAAACTCCCGGTAACAATTCACCGGATATTTTGTACATATTTGGTATCATCAGCAATAATCCCTGTGAGCAGGTGAAAGTTGATGTAAGAGCGCCCGACTGAAGCGAACCGTGAACGGCACCAGCAGCGCCTGCTTCTGATTGCATTTCAGCAACTCTTACAGTTTCTCCAAAAATATTTGTTTTGCCATGAGAGGCCCATTCGTCAACATATTCAGCCATTGTTGAAGATGGTGTAATAGGATAAATGGCTGCCACTTCACTAAACATGTATGCAATATGAGCCGCAGCCTGATTACCATCACATGTAATAAAATTTTTCTTTTCCATGATTTTTATATTTATTATGTCTGTATTTGTTAATCGAAAAACAATTAAAATTGACGTGGCGAAGTTATTAAATAATATTCTTAATCAACTATTTTGGTATAATTTTATGTGTAATATATTGGTTATTTTGTCTAAATTTGTACTAATGCTTTGTATCAATTATAAAAGGGAACTAATATGATATCAATTTCAATACCAGGTTCTAATGAACTCAATCTCCGTTATCTTGTACTTGATTTTAATGGTACACTTGCTGCTGATGGTAAATTATTAAATGGAGTGGCAGATAAGCTAAATGATTTAGCTACCAGTTTGGAAATTCACATTGTTTCAGCCGATACTTTTGGCAATGTTAAAGAGCAGTTGAAAAAAGTGAAATGTAAAATAAAGATAACTGAAGAAACTGACCAGCAATTGCAAAAGCTTGGTTATATTGCACAGCTTGGCAACGATAGTGTTGTAGCTATTGGCAATGGCCGAAATGATGCATTAATGCTAAAACATGCTGCACTTGGCATTTGTATGATACAAAAAGAAGGCGCTTCACCTGAGAGTATGATGGCTGCAGATGTTATTTGCAATGATATCCTTGATGCTTTAGATTTATTGACCAAACCCCTTAGGTTAAAAGCAACGCTCAGGAAATAGAAACCGGATAAAAGATTTCAATTATTCTTTTCTTCCCAGATAAACTTTACTACGAATCCCGGCTGGAAATGATCTTCCTGCTTACCGTCTATCGTTATCATACTTTTCTCTTCAAGCAGTCTCATGGTAACGATTCCTTTATCCGTTTTGAGAACGTTCATCTTTCCTACATCCAGCCATCCGGTTACATTGGCACCAAACAGCACTTTTTCAAAATACTTTGATAGTATGCCTAAAGTGTTCTTAACGGGAAGTCGGGCAGTGTCTGTCTGCTGAACCGTAACAATATCATTATTTTTTGACAATATCTTTCCCTGAAACTCGAACGAAGTACTGTCCTTAATAACTGCATTTGATTGTGCAAATGAAAAGTTGATAAAGAAAATAAGTAAGACAGCGATTGTTGCAGTTATTATTATTTGTTTCATGTTGAATCGTAATATTATTGAACAATAAAAGTAAGTAAATAATATGAATTCAGTAATTTTGCTCCCGCAAGTTATCAGTAAAGCATTAATTAAACAATTCAGCACTTAAGTGATATATCCAAAGAACTTCGAACAGAAAATAGGTTTTGATAGCGTTCGCGAATCCCTGCGTACAAACTGCATCAGTTCGTTGGGCATGGCTTTAGTAGAACATATCAGCTTTTCAGCTGATTATATTATTATTAAGAAACTGCTGGAACAAACTGAAGAATTCAGGCAAATTATTATAAGCGGAAATAGTTTCCCAAGTGATCATTACTACGATATATCAGCTCAACTGAATAGCATCTCCATTGAGGGCACTTACCTCGAAACAGAGACTTTATTCGATCTGAAACGCAGTCTGCACACTATTAGCGAATGCATTACTTTTTTTAAGAAAGATAAAGATGAGCTTTATCCCAGACTAAAGGAAATTGCATTTTCAGTTGATCTTGATCACGCTATAATAAAACAAATCGACAGGATCATTGATGATAAAGGAAAGATACGCGATGAAGCTTCGCCGGAACTCTCAACTATCAGGCGTGAGCTAATATCCAAGCAGCATCATGTTAATAAGAGGATAGCACAGGTAATGAATACTGCCCGCAAGCAGGGTTGGGCACCTGAAGATATTGACATGACCATACGCAATGGAAAGCTTGTGATACCGGTGCTTGCTGCATACAAAAGAAATATTAAAGGATTTATTCACGATGAATCGGCAACAGGACAGACTGTTTTTATTGAGCCTGCTGATGTTTTCGAAATGAATAACGACATCAGGGAGCTTGAAAATGCTGAGAAGCGTGAGATAATTAAAATACTTCTCGCTTTCACTGATTTTATAAGACCATCTCGTGAGGAACTGAAAGACTGTTTTCACTTTCTTGGTTTGATGGATTTCATCAGGGCAAAGGCAAGATATGCTATTCAAACGGAAGCTTTCATGCCTAAGCTGATGGACAAGCCTCTTATCAATTGGAGCAAAGCAAGGCATCCCTTGTTGTATGTTAGTCATAAAGTTCAGAAAAAAGAAATAGTTCCTCTCGATATTTCATTGAATGAAAATGCAAGGATACTTGTTATATCAGGGCCTAATGCAGGTGGTAAATCTGTTTGTCTTAAAACAGTTGGTCTGCTTCAATATATGTTGCAGTGTGGATTGCCTGTTCCTATGAATGAATTTTCTGAAGCAGGAATATTCACTAATCTCTTTATCGACATAGGCGATGAGCAATCGCTGGAGAACGATCTTAGCACATACAGTTCACACCTTCTGAACATGCGGCAGTTTCTTGAACATGCAAATGGGAAAACACTTTTTCTTATTGATGAATTCGGTACCGGAACAGAACCAAGTCTAGGCGGAGCAATTGCCGAAACAGTACTTGAAAAGCTTAATGAAAAGAAATCTTACGGGGTAGTTACAACGCATTATGCCAACCTTAAACTGCTTGCCGACCGTGAAGAAGGAATTGCAAACGGCGCAATGCTTTTCGATTCTGCAAAAATGAAACCTCTTTACGAACTTAGCATGGGTAAAGCAGGCAGCAGTTTTGCTTTCGAGATTGCAGAGACCATAGGTTTGCAAAAGGATGTGATACAGAAAGCGAAAGAAAAAGCGGGAGTAAAACAAATCAGTTTTGACAGGCAACTGCAGAATCTTGATGTGCAGAAAAAAGAACTTGACAATAAAGAAACACAGTTACGTGTTGCCGATGATTTCCTTGCTGAAATGATAGATAAATACCAGAAGCTTGGCGCAGACCTAGAGAAATCGAAAAAGGATATTATTGCAAAAGCCAGGCAGGAAGCAGCCGAGTTGCTTGAACAAACTAATAAAATAATTGAGCATACCATACGCGACATTAAGGAAAGCCAGGCAGAGAAAGAAAAGACTAAAGAAGTGCGCAAGGTTATTGATGATTTTAAAGAAAAGATAATTGAAGGAAATAAACCAATAACAAGCGAACCGGAAAGCAAAAAAGAAAAGAAAAGAGAAAAGCCTGCTGTTGTAAAAGTGCTGAATACACCTATAGAAAAAGGCGATTATGTGCGGCTTGCAGGGCAGCAACTAATAGGTGAAGTGATAGGTATTGATACAAAGGAAGCCCTTATTGTATTTGGAAGTACGCAGCTTAAAACGAAGCTTGACAAACTTGAAAAGATAGCTTATGGTGATTTCAAACAGCAAAACGATAAGACGAAAAGCAGTGGTAAAATGCCCTCATTAGACCTGAACGAAAAACTAAAGAATTTTAAAACTTCCATTGACCTGCGCGGTATGCGAGCCGACGAAGGCATTTCAGCCATTCAGCATTATATTGATGATGCACTTTTACTTTCTGTTCCTGAAATAAGAATTCTTCATGGCAAAGGCGACGGCATACTGCGCCACATTACACATGACTACTTGCGGAAGATTAAAGAAGTAAAGCATTTCGAAGATGAAGCCCTTGAAAGAGGAGGGCATGGGATTACAGTGGTGTATTTCAGGTAAAGGTTTTTAGTTCTTTTATTTAATACCTTTCAACTCCAGCAATCAGTACATTCCTCTTATATACTGGAACATTATTTATTCATTAATTCAAATAACTTGGTAGTTGTATTCCAATTCCTCACAGTCATTTTCTGATAAACAGGAAGTGAAATTATTTTGGTTAAATAACTCTGTCCTGCTTTACTTATAAGCCGTGAGAAATAAAGGACACCCTTCCCCGCATAAGCATGATCAACCCCTTCTCTTTCTTTGACAGTTTTAATAGCCTCCTCAGCGGTAAACGGCTCTTTTAAAAAGAGAACATCATACCTGTATTCATTTGGGGTTTCACCATAGCCTTTAGGCGCTGTCTTAACTATAGTTTCAAGTTGAGTGTATGTAGTTAATACCACTAATGATTTGTAATTAAAACTATCAGATAATGTTTTTTCAATTTTTTTTGTCAGCTTAGCTTTATCTTTTTCAATGGATTTAAACAGAACATTTCCACTTTGAATAAATGTTGCAGCATCGGTAAAACCCATTGTTTCAAAACATGCTTTTAGGTCAGTCATTTTGATGATGTTGTTCCCACCTACATTGATACCTCGTAATAAGGCGAGGTATTGAATTTTTATTGTTGTCATCATATTATAGAAATCATTTCTTTCAACAGTGATTATATTTCTTGCCATTGAAGCAATGCAATAACTGACAGAGGATTAAATCGCATTTTAGGCATCAAAACCTTCAAGTTAGTTAATTTGCCTCTATCAGTGTTAACTTTTTACTACAAATTTATTTGATTTTATTTAGAAGTTTAGCTCCTCGTTTTATGAGTTGGCAAAGCTAAAGGATTTCTATGCACTGTTTTTATATAAAGGTTAATTTACTTATTAAC
>CAWHOW010000024.1:0-17632 GCA_963831005.1 uncultured Bacteroidota bacterium | reverse complement strand
GCCCCCTTGTAATAAACTCCCTAATAATAAGCCAAGGAAAAGTTGTATAATAAATTTCCTGTAAGGTCTCAGATAAGAAAAAAGAAAACGGAAACCTGATTTATTGATCTTTTCATCTTCCTGATGATAAAATTCAGGAGTTGGTTCAATAAGTAAGGCAATACCCTTATCTTCATTATCTGTTTTTGTGCTAAGCCAGCCATCAAGAAATTCTTTTTCAGTGTATTTTATTAATCCATGTGCAGGGTCAGAAACAAAAACCTCATTATTCTTAATTTTATAAACTACAACAAAATGTTTTTGTTTCCAATGCACTATGCATGGTAGCGGGGCTTCTTCAGCAAGCTTTTTAAAATCAATACGAACCCCTATTGTATGAAGTCCAATGTTTTCGGCTGCATCGCTAATCCCTAATAACGAAACCCCTTCTCTGGTAATAAAGCACTTTTCCCTTAATGCCTGCAATGTATATGTTTTGCCATAATGCTTCGCTACCATGCGGAGACAGGATGGGCCACAGTCCATTGCATCAAGTTGTTTGTAAAAGGGAAAAGACATTAACTAATTTTAGATTTACGAATGACGATTTAAGATGTCAAATATAGGAACTTATTTTTATTTGACTATTTGTTGTTTTGGTTTTGCCCGGGCAATTTCCGATTCATAATACTTTAATAAAAATGTATAAATAACTAATTCTTGCAAACGTTGTTTTGATTTGAATCAGAGATTTCACAACATGTGTACGTAACTTTCCCTTAAAACATTTAAGGGAACTACAAGTTGTAGTTATTTTATTTCAATATGTTGTTCTTGTCCTTTTTGGTTTTTACAAACTATTACAAACTCATTATTATCAGGCAGGATCAAACATTTATCTGAGTTGTTATTATCAATCGAAATCACATCAACAGGGACACCATTTTGGTTTTCTGATTTAATATATGCATAAACTAAGCAAGGAAAATCAATAATGATTTTAGAAACTATGCTATATGGTTTGTAGTTTCCCCGAATAAGCCAATCAGGTCTTCCATTCAGATATTTTGTATCAGGATAATATACATTAAAATCAAATGTTTTTGATGGCATAGCTTTACTAAATGCATGTCCGGACGAATCAATAAATACCGAAGGGTAATCAACATTAATAAACTTGCGATATGGATTATCGTAATCAGGACTACTCGTTTCTGTTAACTGTACTTCGTCAACTGCTAACGGATCAATACTGGTTAAAGCTTTTAATCTGCCAGCCATAGCTAATTGCCAATTATTGTGAGTGGAATCTTTTATGGCATGGTCGAAGCCACAATAAATAATATATTTTCCTTTATTGTCTTGTTTATCCATAAAGGTCCTTATGTTTTTTGCCTGCGCAATTTCTCTTTCTTTATTATCAACATTGTCATCGGCTTCATATGGAAAAACTATATAACCAAATTGCAATGCACTTCGAATCAGGTTTCCAAACGAAGGTTCGTTTGAATAATAACCGGTAGTTGCTATTGGATATTTCCTTGTATTTAAGAGGGAATCTCCTTTATCTATTGTCTCAAATCCAATATATCTGTAGCCTTCATTGTATAAGTCTTTGAGTAAGCATTCAACAAAAACTCTATGCCTTGGCTGATGGTGAGCCTCATTAATGATAAATACACTGGTCTTTTTAGCCTGTTCAATTATATATTTATCTGCGTGCTGCGGCTTATAATTTAAAAACTGTTGGGTTAAATCTTCTTTTAAAGGTTTTGATTTTATTTCTTTCCTGGGTTCATCCCATGTTTTCAGTGTTAATCCATACTCTCCAACAAGTGAATAGTCGAAGGCACATATCTGATATTTATACGGCATCGTATCATTAGCAAGCGTACTGTCAATTTGTTGTTTATACTTGTATAATTTGATTTGACCAAATGTATTAATACAAAGCAAAAACATCAAAGCAAAAACAGATAATATTTTCGTTTTCAGGATAATTTTAAAAGTGTTAAATTTTCTATTCATGATTAAATATGTGTTGTATTCTGAAATAAAGTTTATTTCAAATGTTTTTTAATGTTTCCAGTATTCTTTTTGATTCTTCCTCTAACATATTATGATTATATTCCGATGTCCAAAATAAAATTCGCAATACATTATTTTCATGAGTACAATAATAATCATAATATCTTCTTTCAATTTTTAATTCAGGGTCATATAATTCATAATATAACTTGGTAAAATTGAATCTCCCTATCTGCGCATTAGTTGTAGTTAGGTTTTGGACTTTTATTTTTTTAAGTTTTAGCATTATTTCGTCAATAGTTTGTGTTAACTGACTGTCTTTATATATCAACCCGATGGTTGAAAAATAGGGGTCAACTATAGTATGTCCACAGTACATTATTATTTTATTCTTTTGGGATTTAATTAAATTCATAACGTTATTATCCCAGTTAAGAGTGATATTTTTACGAAGTGGATGAAACCAATAGTCGCCGTAATATTTAATAGAAATATATTCTTTATTGTTTTCCACTAGCTCTTGCCCGTCATCTGTCTTCTTTACGGAAGTGTATGAACTTATTTTATATGCGCTACAAGATGACATTATAATTAATAATGTAAAAACTAAAGTTCTTTTTTTTTCATGACCATCTTAAATTACATATTATTAACACATATTTTATAATATCTTATTCCCAAACCGTCTTATAAGGGTCATATTTACATTTTAAGGGTTTTGAATAAATATTGTTTTCTTCGGTTATATATGCCCTGCAATCATGACAAATATATCTAAACTCACAATCTTTACAAACATTTATTTTATCTTTATTTATCCTCCATAATTTATTAAATTCATGGTTATTAAGTACATCAGATATAGCCAAGTTTTTAATATTTCCATAATTATTTTTCATCGAAGGACAATTTTTAATAAATCCTTTCTTATCAATACAAACTTTTCTATTTAAACAAGTATTATATTTTTGTGATTCGGAAAAATGATAAATATTTGAACGAAAATAATATGGAGAAATATTTCCACAGCAATTTTCAGAAGATATAATTTCACTAGTGTAAATAAGGTTAGAATATTCATCAATTTTTTCAATATCGTTTATATTCTTGGTTGAATGAATAATAACTTGTTTTATTCGCTTGCTTTTTGTCGATATTGTCGAAGTATGATTCTTTGTTTTGGAAGATATTAAAAACTTCCTTTATCCCGTTTGAAATTTTCATAGCAATATGATTTAAATTTTAATAAAAATAAAACAATTATTTTGTTTAACAATGTTTATTATTGTTTTATGTAAAAACATTTTTTATTATCTGCGAAATGACAAAGAACCTATTTTTGCTAATTGAAAAACTTTTAGTTTATTAAATGAAATCCCTTTAAAGTTTATTGATGGAGAAAACTATTTGCGAAACAAACATATTATTTTTTCTTTGTTAACTTACTCTTTGGAGATATTGAGAATTTCTTTTGGTATTCCTTTAGTTTCCAATTCATTTTCCATATTGCTTATTACTGTCGAGTCTGCATAAACACTTAATTCTTTTTTGAAAATGTCGTAATCAATTATTTTCCCATAGTACTTTGAATAAAATGAACTGATAAACTTTTGCCAATTATCATCTCCTATCTTCATGCGAACAACATGGAGAATTAATGGACCTAACACATATGTTACTCTATTTGCCGCATTACTCGATACAGCAACATCCTGATCGGTGCCTTTTATTTCCTTGTTGTAAATATTAATCCTGTCTTTAATCTGTCCTGCCAAGCTATCTTTGCCATAAGTCTTTTCTAAATAAATATCACGCATAAACTCAGTGAGTGATTCTTCAATAAAACGACTATATTTAGGTGATGTATAAATTGCATCAAAATAACCTACGCCAATCCATTGATGAATGGTCTCGTGAGAAACCCAGAATTTCATATCAGGATATTTCCCGAACATTTTAATAAAATCAGTCCCCATCATCAGGAATGTCTCTAATGACTGTGCCGATGGAAATGTCGGAAATTCAATATATGTTAACTGTGTCCTATTGTAACTACCAATATACTGAACGCAAAAGTCAATGCTTTTAAGGCTTTCCTTAATGATTGAATTGTCTAATGCTGTATCAGGATTGTGAAAATAATATTTGATTGATATATTATCTTGTTTTTTGTCTGTTTCATTATAATAAGCTGTTGGTGCTATAAATAAAGGAAGTCCCGAGTTTAATTTGTTATAAAATTCATAATAGCAACTATCATTTGTCTCATTATTACTTATTAATTCTCCTGAAGAATACGCTTTATATCCTTTGGGTAGAGCAATTTTTAAATTTAATTCAGATACATTATCACGAACAAAAGGACACCATTTCATTGCCCTGGTTAAAGCAAACATTTTATCATTCTTAAATGAATCAATAGGAAGGGTATAATTTAATATCAATTCCATCTTATTTATGCTGCCTACTTTTGCAAACAGTGTGTCGTTAGTAAAAGTATAATCAAGGGTTTTCCCATTAATCTGTGCTTTGTTAATTTTCATTTTATGAGAAAACAAAAGTTTAACAACTTTTAAAGTGTCAGGGTTTTCAAGAACTATATTTGTTTGAATCTCCAATTTTCTTGAAACTGTATCAAGCTTCATTACTACATTGTAAGAAGTAATGTCAATATCATTTTTCTTGATTCTGTCAAAAGAACAAAGAACTATGAAAAGAACTAAAAACAAAATTGATTTTTTCATGTATATCTTTTTTAAGTCATTAATAATTCACATTAATTTTCAGTTAAGAGAATATATTTTCATGTAAGCGCTTCTATCCGACAAACTCTGACTTTGCAACAATGATTGGACATCTATCCCTCATCATCACTTTACGATTTTATTTTTTAATTTTGCTGCTTTTGTTACAAATCCATAAATATTCATCAACTATTGTTATAGCTTTTACTTTATGGTTATTTCATACAGTAATCTGTTTGTTTTTCTCATAGATAAATTTTATATTATTCTTTTTTAATTTTTGATATAACCTTAAATGATTTTCCCATTGAAGTTTCAATACTTCACATTTATTTAAAGATGGTTTATAAACATCATTATTGTCAACAAATTTTTCGTAGAAGCAGCCACCTGCACATAAATACTTTATCCAGCATTCATTACACCTATCAATACTTCCTACCTCAGGTGCAATAAATTCACTGCTATTTAATTTAGTAAAATTAGTTTTAACAGTGCCAATTTTTGTTTCACTATAATTAGGTATATTTTGACATGTATAAATATCTCCAATTGGATCAACAGTCAACAGTGTTCTCCCTGCAGTACAACTTATTTTTTTTCCTTTCCCATATTTGGGATTTTTTTATTATAATTATCGAAGTTGTTGCAGCGCAAACACCTTTAACGAGCGCCATCAAGGAACCTGCTTATTTTTGCGCTCAACTTGTTTTAAAAACATTACAATAACAAAACAATCTAATTATACCTACCTTACAGGATAGACATTTCCTATGACAAAAATTATTATTATTGATAAAATAGCATACGTAAATAAAATAATATTCCCAATCTTCTTTTTCAACTTACTCTCATTTTCATATTTCAGTTTTATCTTATTTCTCCTCCTAAATAAATAAAATATATTAAATATTAAAACAATAAAAATTGGGATAAGTGAGTATAGTATAACCCCATTTTTATCTTTTGGAGTATAACCGAAATCAAAAAAATGATGTATTAACAACTCTATTGTTCTAATGTTAAAAATAATTAGCATCCAAATAATCATCATAGAACCAAAAGGAGGCATATCTTCTTCAGATTTTCCTATTAGCAATTGCCAAAGTCGATAAAATAAGTATTCCATAGTCTTAATCTTTTAAATTATCGGTGAAAGGGAATACCTTGAAAGTATTCTGGATGTTTTATATGTGCATCTACATAAGATTTGAATGCTTCTTTATCAAGAACATAAAGAGTTGCTGCTGCTGCGCCCCACCATCCACCATATTCAGTTCCAATGGCTATTGTACCAGCATTTGCTCCAATATCAACCCCCGTTTCAGTCCAGGACTGGTAAGGTTGATTTGTAGCAGGATCAATTTGAGAAGAAAGATAAGTTCCTGCTAGAACAGTAACACCTAATCCAACATATGGAACATACTTAAAACCGTTTGTTACGCCATTAATAATTTTAGTATTACCAGATATTGCATAAGCAAAATTTGCACCTATTTGAGTGCTTTGTACAGTTTGCTCTGCAACAGGAATAACAATACCTGCAACATCGTTTACTGTTTTAACTGTTTGCACAGGATTGCTTGTACTACCAGTAGTATTTGAAGCAGTGGATGGCGTAATTGGAGTTGTGCTTGAAGACCCTGAACTCCACACATATCCGGGTCTGCTTTGCACATTTACCACATCACCCGGATAAACCATTGTTTCACTTGTCCTTACTTGATCTCGGTCTTGATTTGCTGATCTAACTGCATCCACAGCTTCTGATTGTGAAAGACCTGCATCTACTGCTAATGATCCAGGGCTGTCACCTGCTTCAGCTGTCCAGTTTCCACTGCCATCAGTTGGCGGAATCCAATCTAATGCACCCGTAGGATCAACTCTTCCAATTGGATTGCCGGCAAAGCAAGCATAAGGGCTCTCCCATTCTTTTACAACAGGATCTGTGTTCCATCTTTTGACAATTCTACTATCATATTCCCAAAACTCAGCAGAATAATTTGCACCGACAACACCGGATATTTCGTCGTCTTTAAGCTGCCCGTTCATTCCGAACTTATAAGAATTAGAATTAAAGTTCCTTCCGGGTTGCAACATCCCGCCTGGATAATAATCTTGAGAGCTGGTAATATCGGCTGTATAGTAGTCTATAGTATTTCCGTTGCTACTGTGGGCAATCTTGCGATCTGTAACGGTTACAAGTACTGAGCCTAATTCTTTTGCTTCTTCAAAATCAATTTCATTATCAATCAATAAATCGGCAAGTATATTTATCTTGGAACCCTTTTCTGTTGCTTTTAAAACTGCTTGTATATATTCTGAATCATCAATAGCAACAAGATGATGAACTCTTTTTTTATCGATATAGTGATATTCAACATATCGAAGTTGTTTGCCATATTTATAAATGCTGCTATTTGGAAAAAATTTAAGCTTTTCTCTTATAATTGAATTATTTGTAAGATTTTGCGATAATGCACATAAGTAATGCATATCAAGACGGGTATGGCTTTTATACTTTGATTGCGGGTTTTGTAGAATTTCTTTGTTAGCAATTTGTCCTTCATTAGCTTCAACCCATTCACCCACTGTGCAACCTGCAAAAAGTCCAAAAGGTGTACAACGTGTTGACATGCGCAATAAGTATCGCATTAACGAATAAATAATCCGCGTTTCTTCCTTCTTTTCTTTAATTTCATTATTGATCCATTTTATACATTCACTATGTAATACAGGCGAAGCAAGAAAAATAGCTTCGCCAATAACCGGATTTCGAAAATGCTGTTTTAAATTTTCTTCAGTAAATGATTCTAATACTTGTAATGGAAGAAGTGGTGTACGAACAAGAAAATTATTGAAAGGCTTGTATAGTTTTTTTATTTCTTGAAGCATGAGGAATTATGACAATAATAAACATTCATCCCTTTTGGGATCAAAATCAGAAATAGAAGCAATTAAAGCCAACCCAATCCCCGCAATTCCTTCAAGTATTCCATAGTCATTTATCCATCCACTATATTTTTCACTTTTCCAAGCCTTATACCGAGCTAATCCATTATCGAATTTTGTCATTTTTAATGTTTTTTCTATCCAAACATTTGATATTACATCAAACTTTTCGATACCGGTTATTTTGAAACATATACAGTTATAAATATGAATAATTCCAAGTGTAACATACATATTCCATCTTTAACTACATTTTCTTTTGAAAAATCTATTCTTTTAAAGCGGGTATTAATATTCCGCTTCCCTCAAATAATAGTCGTAAAGAACTATTTATTTTGCTTTTGCAAATGATGATGTTTAATTTAGAAGTTTTTGCTGTAATAAGTTAAAGTTGCGAAATAAGATATGCTTGCCATTTCTTTTGTCCATGAAGATTGACTGGCATTTCTAAACAAAACTGTGTCAAATAAACTCAATGAACCGGGCAGAAATATTTTGAACTTTTCCAGATCTGCAGTTGCTTCGTATGAAATCCATTCAAGTGATATAATAAAATCCGATTGCACAGTAATATTATAAGAACTCAAATCTATTTTATTCCATCCTGTTTTCTTATCATTAATCTCAGCTATGATATTTCTATCGCATATATTTGAATCAGGAAGTCCATTATGAATAGTATAAATATTAATCCGAAATTTAAGATGGTCAAAATCATTTGCCGAAATATAAAAATTGAAATCATTAATTTTTGAAAATCGCTTATTTGAAAAAACCATCCCTATTTCAGATCCGAGATTATTCTGAATATCATTTTTTAAAGGATTAAAAGTGATTTGAATAACTCCTCCTGTTTTCTTTTTTCCAATTTCCTTTGTTTTTGTATATGGGGCTACTATGACTTCCCTTAAATTTGAAACTTTTCTTTCTAATTGTATTTGTAGATTGCCTTTATTCTTTTCTTTCAAGATATCTTTAAATGCAATACATTTCGCATAATATCCGATAGAGGAAACTCGTAGTGTATCGTTGGCGAACTTTATTGCATCAACTGTTAATCTAAAAATTCCATTATTACCACTTACCGTTCCCAACATATTGTTTAGCAACCCAATGCTTGCATATGGGACTGGTGTGCTACTTACAGCTTCGATAACTGAACCCGAAATTGTAATTTCTTGCTGAGCATACAAGTGTTTATTAAATGCTATTAATGATAAAATCAATAATGCTGCTTTCATATTTTTCATATTGTAATTAAAAATATTGAATCCCATTTGTTTTGAATATTAAATTTAAAGGATAATAAGACTAATAATATACCAGCATATCCTTCCAGAAGTTGTAAAGAACTTGTTTTTTGTTGATCTTCATTTCCATTATTTATACTAATAGAGTCTATTTGAAAAAAACCAATGTTTGAGATTGAATAATCTCTGTGATCAAAGGCTTGATTTAGCCAATAGTTAGATGCTATTATTAAAGAATCATCACCTAAAAAATCATGCAATCTTTTAAAAAGATAGGCAGTACCAAAATAACCATGACAAAATCCATGCTCGAAAATCATAGCGTTGCTGTTATCTCTGAATTGAGCCGATTTAATGGCAATGGCCCTGGCTTTTGTTATCAGTGATTGATCATTTAAAATAAAACCAGCGTGAAATAAGGCTATTGAAACACCAAGATCACCATAACACCAAGCTAATCGGCTAATGATACCTTCTTCGGTTTCAAGTTTATTGTCTGAATAATAAAAGTGCGGGAAACTGCATATAGAATTATTAACTTCTTTATCAATTATCCAATTAGCAACTCCATTAATAAGGGATTTGCTACTATTTAGAGAACCTATATTATTTTTATATAACTTACATAAAATTGATAAGACACTCGGCATCCCATGAGCTAGTCCTAAGTTTGTTTTATTTGTGTCATATTCAAATATATTTTTCTGTTCGTTATATTGATATGCATTCCAATATATTTTTTGATCGCTATCTTGAATTGCCTTTGTTTCAAAATAATTTAGTAATTTAATAAGATTTTCAGTCCTCCCTCCAAAATCTAGAAAGTAGATGGCATTTCCAATTGCTCCTGTAAACAGGTCAAAATCATTTTCCTTAATTGAGGTTAACATAACTTGCTGAATTCCATCTTCAACTTCCAACAAGTATTCATCCAATTTAAGTTTATCTATTTCAAGAAGTTCCAATTTATGTAGTGTTCTAATACTATATGCAATTCCGGTAATACCATAGAAAAGGGATCCAGATAACTCTCTCTCATTTAAGGCACTTAAACAAAATTCAAAGCATTTTGCAATTGTATTACTTAATTTTTCCGGATTAGTATATTTTAAATGATATTTCTGTGCATAACCAAGGGCTAGCATAATTCCTGGTATACCTTGCAATAAAGTAGGATCGCCATTATCAGTATCAATTTGTATTGAATCACAAATATTATCTATGATATGATCTATTGACTTTTCAATTGGAAATCTATTTTCCATCTTTTAATTTATTTTAATGAAGTTGTTCAAAGTCAAACTTGTTTTTTGATAATTATTATACATGAAAGTCATATAATTAAGGTTCGTAAGTTAGATTTAAAAAGTGTATCAAAGAAATAATCTTATTAATGTCAATAAATGCCAATATCTAATATGATTTTTCCAATTCAACTTTGAACAAGTTCAATATTAAAATAATCTGCCTAAAATATTTTAGGCAGATTATTTCATATCAAATAGATTATGCGTTGCCGTTGCCGATGCAAAAGCAAAGACCACAACCAGTCGTCCAACATAAACTTTGGGTGCATTTGCCTATTGAAAATGGAGATCCACCTTTTACACTTTCAAGTTGACTTTTACTCAAATTAGCAATTGTTTCTTTTTTCAATTGCAGCTTTTTGTTCAATTCAATTTTTTTCATTGTTCAAAATTTAATATTAGAGATTATATAAGTTAGGGTTTCAATAACGCAAAGTTAAAACAATTAACAATAGGATGTCTATAAATATAGAGCATGCTAAAACAAACAAGTCCAAAATATCTTCAGATTTGTAGTATGAAATATAAAGAGCTACAAGAAAAACCGAAGCAATTTGAAAGCCTATGCGGGCATAGCGTTGAAGCATTTGAAGCACTTAACGAAAAATTTTCTGTTGTATATGAAAATTACTTTTCACATTTCACATTCGATGGGAAAGAGCGTGAAAGACCTAAGTTGAAAAGGAGTGATAATGTATTTGAAAGTAGTGGCGAATCTCTATTTTTTCTGTTAAGCTATATAAAAAACAATCCTTTGCAGGAATATCATGCGGCCCAATATAGTTTATCACAGCCGCAGGCAAATATTTGGATACACTTATTGACAAGATTATTAAGAAATACGCTTGATGGAAATAAAAATTTACCAGCCCGCAGCAATAAAGAATTAATTTATGTATTAAAAGATGTTCCGAAAGTATTTATAGATGGCACTGAAAGACCCGTACAACGTTCGACAGATTATCAAACACAAAAGGATCACTTTAGTGGTAAAAAAAAAGCATTGTGTAAAAAATAATATGATTACCTCTCCACAGCACGAGGTACTATACTTAAGTGAGACTTATGAAGGAAGCGTACACGATATAACCATCGTCAAAGAAGAAGATTGGCAATTTCCTGAAAATATCATAGTCTATCAGGATACCGGTTTTCAAGGGCATGCACCGCATAATGTTTTGTTGATGCAACCCTTAAAAAAACCAAAAGGGAAAGAACTAACGAAGGAACAAAAAAACAATAATAAACAGGTATCTTCCATCAGAGTCATCGTGGAGCACACTATTGGGAAAGTTAAAATATTTAGAATCGTGAAGGATACAATTAGAAACTGGAAACAGGGATTCAGGGATATTGTTATGGAAATTTGCTGTGGGCTAAATAATTTTAAAGTCACATTTGAAAACTAACTTATATAATGTCTATTCTAATAAAATATTTTTTTCTTTTTTCCACTTTCGCAGTCATCCCTTGTCAAGTTAATAGTTATTAAGTTATTTAGTTATTAGGTTATTTGCTTAAATTATTAAGCAAGCAACTAATAAAATAAATATCTATTTGTATTTGGGAGAGGAAAACCGGCGGAAAATGCAATAAGTAAATACCCTAATTGCATTTTGGTTTTTAATGTGGTATCTTAGCAGATCATTTGGTTTAGTTACTAAATGTGTTCTTTTAGCGATATGCTGGGTGCAGGTCTGCAAGCCTGCTCCGGTTTTTATTTTGTAATTCTATATATTTATAATGATAATCATTATTCTTAACGCAATAAAGCAATTTAACGGCAAATGTATTTATTTATTTTAACGAACATAATTTATTTTATAAATTTTTATTATTCTATCCTTTATTTCAGTATAAATACCGATACTCATGACTTTAATAAAATATATCAGAAATAACCAAATTACTTATTTGAGACCAGGTTTATTTCCCCATTCATCCCATTTCCTTAACAAACATGAGTTAATAATTTGCTTTGCCTGTAATCATTAAGCTAGTGCAAGGAAGCATTAAGCTAGCGCTTATAATCTTCAGGCTAATGCTTGTAATCTCTAAGCTAACGCTTGTAATCTTCATGCCAATGCTTGTAAGCATTAAGCTAATGCTTGTAATTACAGGACCGATACTTATAATCATTTACCCGATTCCTCTAATCATCGGACCGTTCCTTGTAATCATTTAACCGAAGCTTGTAATCATAGGACTGATGCTTGTAATCATTTGACCGATCCTTGTAATCATCGGACCGATCATTAGGAGCATTTAACCGATGCTTGTAATTACAGGACCGATACTTATAATCATTTACCCGATTCCTCTAATCATCGGACCGTTCCTTGTAATCATTTAACCGAAGCTTGTAATCATCGGACTAATACTTGTAATCATTTGACCGATTATCATAAGCATTGAACAGATGCTTAGGAACATCGGACCGATTCTTGTAATCATCGGACCGATGATTACATTCCTTAGCCTTTTCCTTCTAAAGAATAGGATAATGATTATAAAGAAAGCAGGTATAATTACGTTCCTTTCTTCTATGATTAAAAGTATAAGCAGCAAACTTCTAAAAAGAAAAGAGTACTTAAAGGTTTTAACTCTAAGTACTCCAAACTTTAGTGTACCTGCCTACATGACTTGAAGGCTTAAACGAACAATCATTACCATTTTTAAAATGTTTCCCAAATCCTGCTAATGATAAACTAAATATAGTGTTTGACGGCATTCAGGGAAAGAATATGTCAGTTAAGTTATTCAACGAACTGGGCAAAGAGGTTTATTGTTGTAATGATATTAATGCTGATTCCGGCAACAGCTTTTCCATTGATACACGAATTTTACCGGCAGGTATATACTTGCTGAATGTTTCCAGCGAAGGGAATGTTTATAATAAGAAGGTTGTTGTGATCAAATAATATCAAACACCTGTTTGGGCTACATTCTTTAAATTATACCTGCTTAAAGAAGGAGAAATTCACTTTGCCATATATCCTGTGTTCTGTGAATAACGGTTGTTTGGAAAAATCATTATCGCGCGAATGCTCAAGGATAAGGATCCCTTCCTTATTCAGAAGCTGGTTATTCATCACTTTATCGGGAATCATGGTTATAGCATTCAAATCATAAGGAGGGTCGGCAAATATCAGGTCGTACTTCACTTTGCAATAATCAAGAAAAGAAATCACATTAGCTCTTACAGGGCGTAAATTGGCAAAACCGAAATCAGCAGCAGTTCTTCTGATGAACTCAACGCATTTGTAATTCATATCAACCGATGTTACCTCCCTTGCTCCTCTTGATGCGAATTCAAAGGAAATGCTTCCTGTTCCGGCAAAAAGGTCAAGCACATTCATCTCTTCATAATTCAAACGGTTAGCAAGGATATTGAAAAGGCTTTCCTTGGCAAAATCGGTTGTAGGCCTTACAGGCAGGTTTGAAGGAGGATGTATCTGACGTCCTTTATGTGTTCCGCTAATTATTCGCATGCAAATGAATTAAACAAAGTGAAATATTTATGTAACAGAATCGCTGCCATAAAAGGTGCAAATTTAATAGTATCGTTATTTCCGGCAAATGAAACATTCCTAATATATTTATAGATCAATTGAAATTTAGAAGATTCTTTTTCAATCTCACCTTTAAGCACTAGCGGCATAATGTTAGTATCAAAGCCGAGTTGTTTGTAAACATTGAGCAGGAAATAAAGCATATCTTCATCCGTTTCAAATTTGAACGAATTACATAGTTTAAGTTCCCCTCCATTGCTATCACTATATCCATTCTTTGTTTGCCGAAGTTCACGAGTACTTTATCCTGCAAAGCTCTATTCTTTAATACAGTCTTTATAAGGATGGTTGATATATGTGTATATTCAAACTTCGTTAAGGATTTCCTTAAGAACCTGTCAGCTTCAAATGGGAGCATAAATATTCTTTATTGCCAATTCAGTAATACTATCCACATTAATAATTTCACCGATGAAATGGTATGAGTGAATTCAAGGTACCTTTTTGCTTCTTCAGCTATGAACAATTTGTCAGGAATAAAGGTGTAAAATGGATTATCAGGAATTACTATCGTTCTGGTATACTCATTATTTAGGATATGTGAATCAAGTTTTATTTTCTCAAGGTATCTGCGAAAGCTCCACCTCATCAGGCACATCAATATTCCAGGATTCAAGCGCTACAACCATTTTTTTTGATGAATCGAAAACACAAAATTCAACAGTATTGTCAGAAATCATTACCGCCAGCACCTGGCCTGCAGAGATATGAAAAGATTGGTCGGTTAAAGAAAGTGTTTGGTTATCATCGGCTAAGGAATATTCATAACGGTACAAATGTCACTTTTTAAAAATGATATATAATTATAGCCAGGACAGTATTTGCAATAATAATTACAGCAAACCCTATAATAATAGTTTTTCTTATTTTGCTTCCGGCAAATGTAACTGCATAAATTGCTTTAACAATATTATTACTGATCAATGCCTGCAGGGTTGCGAATGCCAGTACACTTTGTGCAACAACATATTTCCCCTGGAACAGATTTATCAGAAAAGGATCTATATCTGTAACACCAACAACCAACGATAATAAATTCAATCCATGGCTCCCATAATTAGAAATAACATACCAGGTAACGAAAGTAAAAGCCACATAAAGCAGCATGAATATCAATGCCACTTTGAATTCAAGGGGGTTTTTATCATCTTCTATTGTTTCATTTTCTGTTGTTGTTTCGGGCTTTATTTTAATGATGATAAATGCGGTGATGCCAGAAACAATTATCATTATTATAAAACTCAATAAGAGAACAGAGCATAATTCAGGATTAAAAATGATAAGTATAATTAATACACGCAAATACATCATACATGTGGCAAGTATAATAGCCCCTGCATATTGATTTTGTGATACACAAGAACTCTTACTCTTCTTTGACATTATTATTGTAGTGGCTGTGCTGCTGTATAATCCTCCAAGAATACCCGATATCAATATCCCTGAATTTTTAAATACGAATTTCTTTAACAAGTAACTTAAATAGGAAACTGCTGAAATAACAACTACTGCAAGCCATATCTTATATGGCGTAATACTAAGAAATGAAACAATAGGTGTATCGGGAATTATAGGAAGAATTACACCAGCAATAACTAAAAATTTGGCAAGGGTAAGAAACTCATCCTTGTCGAATTTCTTTGATATAGCACCAAACGATTCTTTGAGTTCGGTAAAAATTAAAACAGTAACTACCACCAGCATAAACAGCCATTTAGGTTGAGTAATTACTAAAGGTGCAAGGCAGTATGTCAATAAAGCAACTATGATGGTGGTAAGGCCATATATTTTTAAATTAACTAAACGGAAATAATAATATATCGCAAGGAAAACAATTATGGCAAATCCCCCGCCAATGAAAAGATTAAAATTGCCCGGGGTAATAATACAAAGGATATAGCCCATTATACCTATAAATGTAAATGTCCTGTCGGTTCCAAAAGGTTTAAACTCCAAGCTGCTCGGATGAAGCCTTCTTTGTGCAAGCCCTATGATTAGGGCAAACAAGGTTACAAGAATGAAATTTACAAATTCAACAGGAATATTTTCGATCATAAAACCCGAATTTGATAAAATATCTCTTTCTTTTTAACGGGATTATTTAATAATTGTTACATCCTTTGAGAGAACAATATTTTCACTGCTAAATCGTAAGTGATAATTTCCGGATGTTAAATCGTTTGTTTGATAATTAAAGAATGATTTCCCTGTGTAAGTATTCCTTGAGAAATTGTCTGTAATTTCTTACCTGCATTATCAAACAAACTAATATCAACAACCATGGATGATGGAGAAACAGATTTACAGAGGTAAATTCCTGTAGAAGGATTAGGGTAAATATCCGAAAGCTGAATGGCACTGTTTAATGTTACCTCATTTATTCCCGTATGGTTATATAACCTATCGGCTTCAATTGCAGAGGCTTGTATATCTGCAAGGTTATCTCCTGCAATCAATGCGAATGTAACAATTACAGAATCTCCATGAATAATAAATGGGCCTGAGCTCATCATATCTGCTACATCATTGCCATTGATGGTCCGTACCGGCAATATTTCTGTTTGGATTAGTTGATAAAGCAATGTACTTACTATAACTTGTAAAGCCATTGTCAATATTAATACTTTCGGGATAAATTTCCATTTGACGAACCATCTTTGTCAAATGCAAAATGATGTAACTGTCCACTAGAAAGTAATTGTATTGCTGCATAAGTTCCTCCTTGTGTAGAGTAAGTATAACTCATTTTATTGGTTGCATCAAAATCAATGCGATCATAAGCACCACCAGGACTAATATCAAAATCCATGAATAATCCCGCATAAAGGGAAGACAGATTTGTTATACCAATATTCTTAATTGAATATTCGTAAATTATAAACTTATCTTTGGGTGCGGATGCCCATGCGTAAGTTTTGTTTGTCACCGCCACACCCAATTGCAAAGAGCCTGCCAAGCTGTCGTTAAATGCTGTTACTGCATCAAAATCAGAAACAACAGGTGGTAAAACCCTATGAGCAATTTTCATGGTTTGAAAATCAGTATCATAATATCCGGAATCTCGGCCGTAAATATCATCCGACACCTGGGAAGTAGAAATACCCACAAGAAAACCCCCGTCATTTAATAGCGAAGAACTGTTATTATTTGTAAATCCGATTCCCTGAGAATAAGATGCAGGTATATTATATCCCACCATTCCTTTACTAGTAAAGGTAGTCCCGACTTTATTAGTATCAATATTAAAATAGTCAACATTGACCATAATAGAAAAATATTGGTAAGCTTTATAGCCTTTAGTTTGATCATTATATGTGAGCTTGAAATCAATTTCAGTACTAAGAGGAATCGATGGAAACATCCTTACAATGAAAGGATTGCTATTATTATTTGCCGAATCTAATGTATTAATTACTCCAAGTGTTGAAATTGCATTTAGAATTGTAGCATAAGGACTGGTAGTGCTTAATGTAACATTGAGAGATGAAGATGAAGTATCAAGGTAGTTTTTGAATTCGCCATATATGCTTATTGTATCCCCTCCTTCAAAGCTCATATTATTATGGTCAGCCTTTGAATTGGATGTCATAATGATCGAAGGGAGATTATTAATTGTAAGCGCCTTATACATATTGAGTCTTCCTGTTCCCAGTAATCCCGCATAAGGGAAATTTGCAGGTATAGTATCAATATTATCTGTAGTTACTTTTAACTGTTCTCCAATCTGAATAGGAGTATACGTTGGGTTATTGGCTTTGACAATTGCTGACAGCATTCCGCGAACTATCGGTGCTGCAAAT
>CAWHOW010000023.1:0-120953 GCA_963831005.1 uncultured Bacteroidota bacterium | reverse complement strand
TTGCTGTAATAAGAGCAACAAGTTGGAGGATTCCGACAACTTGATATACAGTTCTAGTAGCGTGAAAACATAAAATAACTTGGCTAAATAATGTAGCTAAATTAATATTTACTACAAAATATCTTTTTTGATAATAGATTTATTATACATTTGTAGTAATTATTCCAGAATAATTCGTTCTTTCTTTCTTAAATAAGTAACAAGATGTTGCGTTGCTAAATATTTCTCTTATTTGAAAATCGCCAGTTTTTAATGCTTGAAGGAAATAGTTTAAGCGAACGCACCTGCATGGGTGTGTTCCTTTTGCTATTTCAATTCAGGCAGGGTGTCTGGCGATACCTCAAATAAGTTGATTTATGCATGGGTTCACGCCCTTTTTTATGGATATGATGTTAAATATGTATTAGAAATAGGCCAAAAATAAAAAAAGCTAATTATTAACCAAAACATAAATAAATGAAAACAAAAATTACAATTTTGACTACAGTAGTAGTTCTGATGCTTGTTCAAATTAATTTGCTACAAGCACAACAAACAACAAATTTTGTTACAAAATTTGGAACAACAATACCAAATATTGTTAATAGCTTGATTTTTGACAATGGAACCAGCGTGGGAATTGGAACACAATTACCAACTAATCTTTTGAGTTTAGATGGAACTGCTGCAAGAACAATATGGATGGAAAGAAACACTAATGGTGGAGCGGCAGGACAAGGATTATACTTTACACGGGATAAATTTCCGCAGTTTGATTTTGAAAAAATTGGAACTTGAGTGTCAATAAATTTTTTAAATCAGAGTTGTATCTATGATTAACAGTTTGAAAAAATCCATTAATGGCATCATGAAACTTAGAAGGTGTTTCATAATATTTTGCGTATAACATTTTTTTCTTTGTGAACTTCCATAATCGTTCAATAATATTCAAATTGGGAGAATATGAAGGTAAAAACAAGAGTGTTATTCCTAATTCTTTAGCTGTGTTTTCAACCAATTTGCAATGCTGATAACGCGCATTATCCAAAACAATTTTCAGGGGCAAATCCACATAAAGTTCTCGAAGTTGCTTTAAAAATGCAACAATAGTTTCGGCACTTATAAAAGAAGTATTGCTCAATGTAATAACTTCTTTCGTGATAGAATTTACAGCACCCAATACATTGATTCTATTGCGTCCCGAAGATGCTTTTATAAACAAGCGCGTCATGCACCACAAGGCACAAATAAAAGGTTGTAATATAAAATGTGCTGCATCCACAAAAAATAAATGGCATTCTCCGTTTTGTGCTTCTTTAATCGCTGGTTCTAATGTTGTTTTCATCCATTGCCGTTGTTTTTCAACATCTGCTTTTGCGGGAATATGTCCTGCTTTGATGTAATGCAAACCGTGCCGTTTCATAAAAGAACGTACCTGTGAAGGACTCCGGCTGATACCTGTCATAGCCTCAATACGCGATTTTGCTTCGTTAACACTCATCGGTGGCTGTTCTATAAAAGATTTCAATATACTTTCTGCATGGTTTTCCAATCTGCTTTTATTTGTGCCATAGTTGATCCCGCAAAGAACATCAAAGCCGCCTTCCTGATAGCGATGAACCCAATCGCCTACAGAATCCCGATTTAATCCAACCAAAGTTCCTATCATTTCATTTGACATATTAGTTGTTGCCTTGAGGTATACCGCATGTATTCTTTTCTGAATAATTGGACATGGATAATAATATCTTTCATATTTTAGCTTTTGAATTTCAGTTTCACTGAGATTTATTTGAAGCATATCATTAGTTTGTTGGTACAATCTAATTTGATATGCTTCTTCTTTTATTTTACATTCGTTCTCTCTAAATTATTAACTTTGTTCTGTTAATTTTTGCGGAAATTTATCCCGTTTGCAGTATAACAATATCTTCTGGAGGTGCTAATCTCGGAACGTCTAATGTTGCTGGCGGTGATTTAACTTTCAAATCCGGTATCTCCATAGGAACCGGATCATCCGCTATGCATTTTTATACAGCAACTGCAGGTTCATCGAGCAGAGTAGATAACACGCCTTCAGAAAAAATGACAATATTAGGTAGTGGTTATGTTGGAATTGGAACAACTAACCCTTCAGCATTGTTTTCAGTTGGAAGCACTTCACAGTTTCAAGTTAACTCTACAGGGGAAATTACTTCAAGCGCTTTTTCATCAAATGGAGGCCCGCTTTATACTAATGGAACCGGAGTTTTTGCACAGGTAACTGCAGGAGCAGCAACAACAGTTTTACACGGAGGAGCAACTCCATCCTTTAGCGCAGTTTCGCTTACTAGCGATATAGCAGCAGGCAGTATTTTACCAACTGCTAATGGGGGTTTAGGCGCAAACATGACCGCAGGTGCAGTAGGTGCGATACCTTACTCAAGTTCAACAACAGTATATACTACTTTGGCAGATGTAGCACTTGGTTCGATTTTATTTAGTGGAGGAGTAGGGGCAATTCCTGCGTATAGTGGAAATATGACAGACGGGAAAATTATAGTAGGTAAAACGAGTTCATCCCCACAAATTGTTTCTGCAAGTGGCGATATATCAGGAATAAGTAATACAGGGGCTTTTACAATAGCAAATAATGCTGTCACTTATGGAAAAATGCAGATGATGACAACGAATAAATTATTGGGGAGTGGAACCGGAACGGCAGTTGCAGAAATAACTTTAGGATCCGGATTGAGTTTACTGGAACAACTTTAAATATATCATGCGTAACAGGAACCGGAACGGCGAGTTATTTAACTAAATGGACAGGAACTGGTACTGTTGGTGCATCAACTATACTTTATGACAATGGCACTAGAATAGGCATAGGAACTACAAGTCCAACGCATAAATTAAAGGTTGTGGGTGGTTCTGTAAGCACCGATTCAACATTTATTTCAACAATCGGAACAGGACAAGCTCCACTGGTAGTTACTTCGCAAACATTATGCACTAACCTTAATGCCAATTATCTTGGTAGTCATCTAGCATCATATTTTCAAACAGCATTAACAAATCCGGTAACTGGAACTGGTACGGCTAATTATATTACAGAGTGGTCTGGAGCAAATACTTTAAAAGCAGCTACTTCAATAATATATGACAATGGTGATGGTTGGGTAGGAATAGGAACAAATGGACCTGCTGCCACATTAGATGTAGAAGAACCAGCTTATGAAGATTATCAACAAAGCGTATTAGCAGATGTAGATGGCTCACCTATAAGTGGAATAGGTAGCTGGGATGGTGATGTAGCCCTTTTTACATCTTTAAATGGTGATTATACAGGCGCAGTATATCTTAGTTCATATGATGATAACTATAGCAAATTATACGGAGTGGCTAGTGTAGACAAAAATGCAACAAATTATTTTTTGGGTAATGTGGGTATTGGAACTACAACGCCTTATGCAAAACTTGATATTGAAACCGCCGACACCTCTGCTGCCATTATAGTAAGGAACAGTGTTTACGACAGTATTCAGTTTAGGGTTGGAGGTAACGGATATGTTGTTGCAAGAGATATACAGGTAAAAACAGGTATCATACTTCCTGATTATGTTTTTGAAAAAAATTATAAACTGCAATCATTAAGCGAAGTTGAAAAATATATTAACAAAAACAAACATTTACCCGATGTGCCTTCGGCTGCCGAAGTAAAAAAGAACGGGATAAATGTTGCCGAAATGGATGCCTCGCTGCTTAAAAAAGTGGAAGAACAAACCCTTTATATTATCGACCTGCAAAAACAAATTAAAGAAACGCAAGAACAAAACAAAAAGATGCAAAAAGAAATTGATTTGTTGAAAAAGTAAAAGATATTTGTTGATATTATTTGATATTGGGATATTAATTGACAATGCAATGACAATGAATGACACGAAGTAAATGACTATCATTGGCAGTACAACGTAATGGCAATAAATGACGCCGCAGGCAAATGAAAATAAAAATAGTTGGCAGTAGCAGTAAGCAGTAGGCAAAAAAAGAAAATTACAATGAATGACTCGATAGCGTAATGACTATTGATGACGCCGCAGGCAAATGACAATTACAAAAGTAGGCAGTGGCAGTATGCAGTAGGCAAAAAAGAAATAAATTAATGACGCTACATAGTAGCAAATGACAATTACAAAAGTAGGCAGTGGCAGTATGCAGTAAGCAAAAAAAGAGAATGACAACTAATGACAGCGATAGCGAATGACACTGAAGGCAAATGACAATAAATAACTCAATAACCAAATAACTTAATAACCATTAACAAATATGAAAAAAATAATCTTTATTTTAATAGCAATAGCAGCCCTCATAGCAGGCTGCAAAAAATATCCAAGATGGACCATTTATTAGTTTTCGCTCTGCTAAAGAAAGACTTTATGGTGGATTATAACATTAACTAAATATACTGTAATGGTGTTGATTCTTTAAGTTTACTTAATGATAGCCTTCCTTTAGCTTTAGCACTGGCTTATGACGATGTAAATGACTATTATGTAGGTAATATGGGAGGTCCGAGAAGTGACGGAAAGAATTCAGGTATTGGTTTCCAATGGGAATTATCTGATGATAATACGAAAATAATAATAGAATACTGTGGCGGTTCTCCCGGTACAGGACCTATAGGAAATGGGAAAAACCTTACCTGGACAATATTAAAATTATCTAATAAAGAAACACGATGGGAAATAACATATAATGGGAAAGAATATTTTATGGCACTCGAAAAACAATAATGTCAAAATTACTTTATATGAAAAAAATAATCTTTATTATAATTTTATTAACAGTTATTATTGAAGGCTGCCGCTATAAAGAAGGTCCTATAATTAGCTTTCATTCTGTGCAAAAAAGATTTAGAAGGCACATGGCAGGTAGTTGGGTTTACATCTAATGGTGCTGATTCTCTTCAAAATTATAATGATAGCTGTGGCGGCAATATGCAAATAATATTTCCGCCTAAAGGGGCCGGGAGTGAGGTACATATTAATTTTGTGCCGGATGCTAACAAACCGTTTAAAGGGAATGGCGGGATGTTTGATTTTGGAGATCATTCTAAATCAATGTATGTGCATCTTCCCATATCATCTTTCAAAAGCTTAGGACCAATAGGCGCTAATACTATTAGTCATAGTATTTATAATACTACCCAGTAAATCTGGAAAATATTAAAGTTAGAAATGGAAAAATTAATAATATCAACTGATTTCAACGGGAAGAACTTATTTAATTTCATTTAAAAAAGAAACATAATGAAATAGCAATTAATTATTCTCCATATTCTATCCAGGTACTAATTATCATTGGTTCAATTTAGCTTGGACAATATTAAAATAAACAAAGAAACCGAATGGGAGGTAACATATAATGGTAAAGAATATTTTATTAAACTCGAAAAACAATAATGTTAAATTATTTAATATGAAAAAAAGCACACCATATTTTATAAAAGCGTTGATAATAATATTATTAATTATCAATAATCAATTTGTCTTTTCTCAAAGTTCTACTGATTTAATGAAGTATTGGTATTACAGAAACAGGTTAAAATACTTTGTAATTAACGGCAACAAACAAGGTGAAGGGCAAATTGCCTGTATAAGGAATCGTATAGATGAAGATACTGGATCTGTTGCAGGCAAAATGTTGATTATGGGCAGGCAGGTAACACGATGGTTTATATATGGGCGTTTTGGCAACCGAGTATTATTTGCTAAATAAAAATGGGCAAACTGTCGATGCTACTAACAGATTAAATGACGTCCGCAGGCAAATGAAAATAAAAATAGTTGGCAGTAGCAGTAAGCAGTAGGCAAAAAAATAAAATGACCATTAATGACGCCGACTTGTCCCGCACCAAAGGTCGGGAAGGCAAATGACAATTACAAAAGTAGGCAGTGGCAGTATGCAGTAAGCAAAAAAAGAGAATGACAACTAATGACAGCGATAGCGAATGACACGAAGTAAATGACAATAAATAACTCAATAACCAAATAACTTATAACACAAAAATATGATAACAAAAAGACTAATATTAGCGTTGCTAATAGTAATATCAGCCATTACCGTAAGTTGCAAAAAATACCCTGATGGGCCATTGATTAGTTTTCGCACTGCTAAAGGCAGATTATATGCGTACTCATACTTTAACTAAATATACAGTAAATGGTGTTGATTCTCTAAGCCTATATAGTGATAGTTTAAGTCTTACATTCAGGTTTTTTTATGATACACATATAATAACGCAGATATTTTGCATGATTGGGGAAACTCGAAAAGATGGAAAAATGGTGCAATTATGTGGTTTTGGGTGTTAGTTGATAATAAAAAGACATTTAAAGTTAGTAAATCTATTGCTTCATATTCTGGTGGCACGGGACCATTTAGCAGTGGTATCACTCCAGAATGGGAAATACTGAGATTAAAACATCATGATATAATAATGCAAACAACTTATAATGGGAAGGTTTATTATATTGAATTAAATTAATATGTAAATGATTTTTTAATTAATTTAACTACAAAATAATTATGAAAAAAAATAAATTATATTTTTTTAAAGCAGCACTAATAATAATATTAACAGTTAGCATCCAATATGTATTTTCTCAATCTTCGGTTAATTTGGCAAAGTATTGGTTTTATCGAAACAGGCTTAAATGCTTTGTTATTCCAGGTAGTAAAATAGGAGAAAGCCAGTTTGTCTGTACAAGAAATCGTATGGATGGTAATACTACTGATTATGCAGGAAAAGCAAATGTTGATTATGGCCAGCTTGGCGAGCACGATGGGCTATATATTGGAGTTCTGGCAACTGAATATTATTTGCTTAACAAAAATGGTCAAACTACCGATGCTGCAAAAACAATTAATGACGCCGAAGGTAAATAACAATAAAAATAGTAGGCAGTGGCAGTAAGCAGTAGGCAAAAAAAGAAAATGACAATGAATGACAGCGATAGCGTAATGACTATTGATGACGCCGCAGGCAAATGACAATTACAAAAGTAGGCAGTGGCAGTAAGCAGTATGCAGTTGGCAAAAAAATAAAATGACCATTAATGACGCCGCAGGCAAATGACAGTGATAGCGCAATGACTATTAACGCCGCAGGCAAATGACACGAAGTAAATGACAATAAATAACTCAATAACTATTAACTTAATAACCTAACAAATGAAAAAGTTAATTCTTTTACTTATAGCAATAACCGCCATAACCGTAAGCTGCAAAAAATACAAAGACGGTCCATTGATTAGTTTACGTTCACCAATAGCAAGATTTTTTGCTGGTGATAAAACTTTAACTAAATATACCGTAAATGGAGTTGATTCCTTGAGCCTTTATTGCGATAGTTTATGTACTAATTTTCACTTTTATTATAATACAGATGACGGAAAAAATTATTGCAGTATGGCGGGTAGAAGAAAAGATGGTGGGATAGCGAATTGCATTGGACATGGACATTAGAAGACAAAAATAAAGTTTTTAAAGTTACCTCAAATGGAGGAAATATAATTAGAATGCATGGTACGGGCCCATTCAAAAATAATATACTTCCTGAATGGCAAATATTAAAATTAAAAGCAAGCGATATAATTATGACAACTAACTATAACGATAAAGAATATCAAATTGAATTAACAAGGTAATTAAATTTCTGTTTTTAAAAAAATACTAAAACTAATGCTTTTAATAAAAATTTAATCATATATAATATGAAAGCTAAAATCTTTATAAAAATACTATTATTAATAGTGTTTTTCTCAAACATACAATTGTCTTTTTCTCAAAGTTCTACCGATCTGATGAAGTATTGGTATTATAGGAATCGTCTTAAATACTTTGTTATTCCCGGCAATAAACTTGGAGAAAGCCAGATTATGAGTACAAGGAATCGTATAGATAATGAAAATGGAAGAATAGAAGGTATCGATTATGGACAAGCCGGTGAGCACGATGGCTTTTATATAGGTGTGTTGGCAACCGAATATTATTTGCTTAACAAAAATGGTCAAACTACTGATGCAATAAATACTTTGAATGAATTATACTATGCATTGCATACGGTTAATATTTATTGGGATTCGCTGGCAGAGCCATATTGGAATAAAAGTGGCAGTGCTAATGGTTTTTTTATTCGTGGAAATGCGCCCTGCGACTTTTTAGACACAACAAATATTTATGGAAATGGTTTTGCAGCTAATGGTAAAACCAATTTGTCGCTGTTAAATAAAGGACTTAAAACTTCTGACTATTATGATTCACAACAACCTTTTAGTTTTGGCAGCTTTCCACAGGGTCATCCCGGTTATGTTAATTATATTCCTAGTAATACTTGTACTCCACTACCGCCAGCTAGTCCACAAGCTATGAGCCAGGATGAAGCTATTGGGATACTAATGGGTTGTGCATTAGCGGCAAAATTAGGCACCGGAGCCGCACAAACATTAGCTAAAAATATGGTTGCTAATATAGTTAGTTATGTGATAAATGAATACCAGATGTATGGAAGTAATTATTTCCGTATGTATAATCCGGATGGTTCTATGTTACTGCAGGTGGATGTACTGAAGCTTTTGGTCCTGGTTTTCAACAATCAGGCACACAAATTACCGGAAATTTGTTTTTAGTACCTGTTTCACTTAAAAAATGGATTATTCAACAAATTACATGGGGCTTCGCAGCAGGTTTAAGTTGGGATGAAAATCCATATCTTGTAGCAGCACTATTAGCTATGGGTAATTATAAATCAGGTTTAATTAATCATATAACTGTTCATAATAATTGGGATACTTTTTATCTGTTGCTTTGGGAAGTATTAAATAATAAAAAACGACACTCTAATAATCAGATTCATTTATTAAAAAATCAACAGATCAGCTAAATGCCGCACCATGCGAAGGTCCTTATTGTTATTTACAAGATCATCGTAATTATTTTTTCCAAGGGAAAAAACATCATTGGATATTAACTAGTATTGATAGTAATGGAGTTTATGCAGGAGGCGGATGGGCAACAGATTACAAATGGTTTAAAAAAGAAATTGATCAGGATCGTGGGCAGGATATGGCTACAGGTAATTTTAATGGTGTTGATTATATGTTGTTATATAATTTACATCACATCGTAACAATTGATACAGCGCCTCATTATGTAGATTATATAGATAGGAATTTAAAAGGAACGGTTAATCAGCCAACTAATTTTATAGGTTATAGTACCATTTCTTCCACTCAGTTAATTGATCCTTCTTCGCCAACCGTTATTTATAAAGCTGGAGATAGTATTCAATTAAATAAAGGTTTTCATGCCGTACATGGTTCAAATTTCCATGCTTACATTGGTACTATTGATTGTTCGGATGCCGAGTCAATTACTCCAAATTATGACGATTCGATATCAGTGCCTCAAACACCATACTCTATGATAGAAGATGATGACACTATAATTAATAATGACATTAATTATACATTGCCATGTCCTTTGGCTAACGATACCCTTAATTTAGCAAATGTTTTCTGCGATACTATTGATACAGTTTATGCATATCACTGGGATTTTGGCAACGGGCAAACTTCTAATTTACAAAATCCAAAAATATATTACTCCTCACCAGGAACTTATAACATTTCTGTAACTCTAACTGATACGAATCAGAATGTTGTTATATTGGATACAACACAAAGTTTAATTGACACATTTTATGTTAGCTTTACTGTACCTGTTTGTGAAATTTATGGTTATCTGTACGAAAATCCTGCATGCGGAGGGGCGCCTATAGTAGGAGATTCTTTGTGCCTGGCTGATAGTGTTGGCGTAGCTATTACCCCTATCAGCAATGCCTATACACAAATAGATGGCTCGTTTACTATAAGCTCCTCACAAATAAACCTGCTTGATACTAATAAATCATACACAATTATTTCAAGGAACGGGATAAGTTTAATAAAGCCGCCCGGGGGCAAAAAATCAGTCAATGGATAAAGCAAAGCCCGGTAAATCTTTATTATACAACTACAGTGAGCCAGCAATGGGTAGCCCGCTACAACGGGGCCGATTCGCTTGATGATATTGCCAATGCAATAGATTTGCAGGGCAATGTGTATGTTACAGGAACTACCGATTCAAATTCAACTGACTATAACATGCTTACTTTAAAATATAACGCTGCCGGTACTCAACTATGGGCTAAAACATATACCAGTACAGGCGGATATAATGATATTGCCAGGGCTATAACAGTTGATGCCGACAGCAATGTTTATATTGCAGGCGAAGCTTATCCGGGTAGCGCTCCAATGATTACCACGCTTAGTTATGCTGCCGACGGTACTTTACGGTGGTTTTTTAACGAAACAGCAGTAACAAATACAACAGCTAAATGTATTGCGCTTGACCATGCAGGGAATGTAATTGTTGGAGGAACTGCATTAGCAACTGATGGAACTACCAGATATGCTGTCATGAAGTTTAGCAATACTGGTACAAGCCTATGGGTAAAAACATACGGTTATCTCGCTATACCCACGGATGTACTTACTGCTATAGCAGTTGATACTGCAAATAATATTTATGCCACTGGTTATATGAATAATAGTAGTAATAACGATTTTGCTACTGTTAAATTTAATTCTTCGGGCGTTCAGCAATGGGTCGAAACGTACAATAACTCCGGTTATAATGATACTGCTTATTCTAATACTATTGATAATAACGGGAATATTATTGTTGCCGGATTTTCTCAAACAACTGGCGGAAACGATGTAATTTCAGTGATAAGTTATAAGGCCACAGGTACGCCAAATTGGACTAAAACATATAGTGGTGATGCGCATGATTATGCTTATAAAGTGTTATGCGATAATGCGAACAATGTATATGTCTGCGGATATGAAGGCAATTCAAGCAGTTCGGGCTTACTATTGTTAAAATATAGTTCAAGCGGTAATTTGTTGTGGCACAAAACTTCATTATCAGATAGTTTATTTGTCTTTAAATCAGCAGCCATTGACAATGCTGCTAATTTATATTTAACCGGAACTACAAAACTTACCACGAGCGGATATACTTATATAACTACTCAAAAACTTGACAGTTCAGGTAATATTCAATGGACAATTTCATATAATGGTCCCTCTGGCCATAATAGAAATAATATCCCCGGACAAATTATGGTTAGTGAAAATGGAAATGTATATGTATGTGGTGCAAGCGATAGTACAGGAACAGGATATGATTTCTCTACTATAAAATATTCACAATGCCTGTCAACTGCTCCTTTATTAAAGATAAGAACAACTAATACAAATGCTTCAGCAAACACTTTAGATACATTAAATGAAAATTCATTCATCAAGGTAATACCTAATCCAAATAATGGAAATATGCATGTAGTTTATAAAAACCCTGGAAACACAACAGGTACATTCAATGTATATAATATTATGGGGAAACAGGTTTTAAGTTATCCATTAAATATTGGAACAAATACTTTAATAATTTCCAGAACAGACCTTGACCCCGGTATTTACTTTTACCGTGCAATCGCCGGAAATAAATTATTAGGAAAGGATAAGATAGTTATTATAAAATGATGTAATTAAAGAGAACCGAAAGCCCGTGAAATTTCACGGGCTTTTTTTTGCCATAAAAAACATCAATCTTTATTTGTTAATCCATTCACAATTTCGTATCTTTATATACAGCTATTTATAAAGTTTTGAAGATAGAAATAAGAATATATATAATCATTTTATTTAACTCATGTTACGCACAGATAATTTTATATCCTTATTAAATAAGATTCCTCACGGAGTTTACCCCGACAAAATCGGGGTTCGGAATGACAAGTTTGATTGAGGGAAAACTGGGGGGTGAGGTGGCGATTCGCTTTAGGCGAATCGCCACCTCACCCCCCCACAGAAAATAAATAAAATTGCCTATCTGCTTTAAACAAGTTGCCTTGAATTATTTATATATTTCATTTAATGGAACTGGTGAGGTTGTCACAGCCTGCTGTATTAGACGATAAAACAGTTTGCCTCTAAAGGTTGATAGTTTCCTATTAAAACGAAATGCAAATTCATCCAAATAATAAGGCAAATGCTTAGGAGAAACATTTCCCTGATGAGTTCCATTTAACCATCGTTTTACAAGAGAATCAACCATGTGCACATGAGGTAATAATTCATGAGCTTCTTTTCCGCTTTCTGAAATATTTTTTTGTTTATGACTATAATCCTTTGATAATGATAAAAGATTATAACCTTGCCAACCATCTGTAATAACAGTACTTCCGTGTTCTATATTGTTCTCAATAAAAGGTAAAAGACATTCCCCTGAAGCTTCGGATATACAACAAAAACGAACTTGTTCCTACTGCTTCCCCTACATTCTGTAGCTACAACAACTAATGTTTTCGTCTCTGCACCTCTGCCTTGTTTCCTTTGCCAATTTCCTTTCCGCCAATAAAGGTTTCGTCAACTTCCACCTCTCCTTTCAGTTTATCTCTCTCAGGACGAATCATTGCTCTGCGAAGCTTATGCAACCATGCCCAAGCGGTTTCATATGAGCCAAAACCCATAAAATCTTTAAGGTTATTAGCACTTGCACCAGTTTTTTGTGCTACAACCCACCATATTATATGAAACCAAAGTAACAATGGTTTTCTTGTTCCATGAAATATTGTACCTCCAGTAATGGATGTTTGGTGTTGGCATGTAGCACAATGAATCAATCCCGTTTCAGTTAGCCAATACCTACTGCTATTGCATTTCGAACATATAAAACCATTTGTCCAACGCATTTCAAAGACATAACGCCAACAATCTTCCTCCGTTTTGAATTGAGAAAGGAACTCTTGAAAATCCTTTGGATAATGTTCTTTTTTAGCCATGTGCAAATTTATACAAAACTCTTAACTTGACCGAAGCAGATAGGCAATTAAATAAATTGTCATTCCGAATGAAACGAAGTGAAATGAGGAATCTAATATGACAAAATACTTTTTTGCGTAACATCAGTTATTTAAGAAATAAATTCAATAGAAAGGGAAATAAATGACATAAATTAGTGGTATGAAGTGGAAGGATATGTCCTGAAAACTTTTGGCATTAAAGCCTTGCGGCAATTTATAGCTGAAACAGGCTTTATTATTATCTGCTGCCAGGCAACAGCAGGTAGATGTGCTATTGTTGGATTTGCCGATGGTCCCTGCATACAGGTTACATGCATGCTTAAAAATATTGAAGAGTTTTTGAATAGCTGCAATTATTATCGCTGCCATTATTCCTACCTGGTGAACATCAGCTATATTACCCGTGTGGATTATGATGAGAGAAGAATTTACTTTAAAGAGTATTTTACTGCCGAACTCTGTGTTCGCAATGTTACAGAAATGAAATTTATTATGGCAAACAGGGATAACGATCTTTACAATTCCTTCCGAAAAAATTTGTCGATGGAAAACAACGACTATCACATTTGTTAAATTTTATTTGGTGGTTATTGTTTGCTGAAATAATTTTGTAAACTCAAATGTACATACAACACTTGTCAACAGTATACTTGTGCAATTAATAAAATCATTAATAAATTAACCAAATCATTTAAACTAAAATTTAACAACATGGAAACATTAACAAAACGGAAGTTCAGGCTTTTCATCCTGGCAACAATCATCAAGAACCTTGGTAAGCTAAAGGTATCAAGGAAGTACAAACAGCTTAAAACCCCCGCACTCCACTCATGGGCGCATGGAACTAAATTTACAGGTGATGCTTTATGTGGAAGCCCTGATGTTCCAGATGCTACAATTTATACGGATGCTGACAACATGCAGAACGCTTACAGTCTGCTGTCGACAAACCCCTCGGCTGCACAGAGAGCGCTGGTAAAATCACTACGAAAAACATTGCTTACTGCTTTGGACCTTAATGCCAACTACCTTGAAGGCAAAGCCAATGGGGCTGCAATCGCAGCGGGTGATATTGAAATCGGGATTAACGTTATTACCCGTATTGGCTTCCAGGTAGCGGGCAAAGGCGTTGCTCACCGTATTGCAGGCATTGTTGATGCAGGTACCGGCTGGGTGCATGTGCGCGAAGCTAAAAGTGTTAAAGGTAACGAAGGGCATGTATGGGAAGGAGGTACTACACCTACCAAAGGCGTTCCGCCGACAACTTATAACACCTGGTTCGACCTGGAATGTGACCTAATTTTTAGTAATATTCCCAGCGGCACTATTATAGCTTATCGGCATGCCAGCGTAACTCCGGCAGCTCATAAAGTAACTCCTTCCACCGGATCATTAACTCCACTGTTAAAAACTGCAGCCTCTAAAATAGCATCACTGGTGCCTGTAAACAAAAGTAAACATCCTGTTGTTGATTTTACTAAAGCGATTACTTACCAGTTTGGCGACTGGCGTTTCACGGTGACACCGTAATTATAACAGGTCAGCCTTAAATACCAGGTATTAAAACAACGATTTTCGGAAGTGTTGCACCGTTTACTATTAATGGTGCAACATTTTTTATTATAGGCATAGTGCGAACTACAGTTCGAGCATGGCGAAGTACTCAATTAACATTGCGAAGTACTATTCGAGCATGGCGAATAACACTTCAAGCAGTGCGAAGTACACTTCGAGCATGACGAATAACACTTCAAGCAGTGCGAAGTACACTTCGAGCACAACGAATAACACTTCAAGCAGCGCGAAGTACTATTCGAGCACAACGAATTACACTTCAAGCGGTGCGAACTACACTTCGAGCACAACGAATAACACTTCGAACATTGCGAAGTACACATCGAACAGTGTGAACTACACTTCGAGCAGATAATTGAACTATTCGAGCACAACGAATAACACTTCGAGCAGTGCGAAGTATACATTGAACAGTGCGAACTACACTTCGAGCAGTGCGAAGTACACATCAAGCGGTGCGAACTACAGTTCGAGTAGTGCGAACTACAGTTCGAGCATGGCGAAGTACTCAATTAACATTGCGAAGTACTATTCGAGCATGGCGAATAACACTTCAAGCAGTGCGAAGTACTATTCAAGCATGGCGAATAACACTTCGAGCATTTGACAAGATAATAGGGTGCGAAGTACACTTCGAGCACAACGAATAACACTTCAAGCAGCGCGAAGTACTATTCGAGCACAACGAATTACACTTCAAGCGGTGCGAACTACACTTCGAGCACAACGAATAACACTTCGAGCAGTTCGAAGAACACATCGAACAGTGTGAACTACACTTCGAGCAGATAATTGAACTATTCGAGCACAACGAATAACACTTCGAGCAGTTCGAATTACACATCGAACAGTGCGAACTATACTTCAAGTATTCGAAGTACGTACATCGAACAGTGCGAACTACACTTCGAGTAGTGCGAATGTACACATCAAGCAGTGCGAAGTATACTTCTATCATCGCAAACTACATTTTAAATACTGCAACTGTTTTGTTTTAAATCATTGTAATTGTGTGGTTTAATTTATTTTTTCCTTTAACATACAACCTTTATTCTTTTTTATTGTCTTTATATTCACTCGTTAATAGTTCTAATGGTCATTATTCTTAAAATTTTATAACATTTTCAATAAATTTTATAACAATGCCTTTATTAATAGCTGATATTTTTGCTGACCTGAGTAATGACTTTTAAACATTTTCAATGTAAATTAAAAGTTAAATATTGAATATAATGATTTTTTTATCACTCAATATCATATTTTTGCTTTCCCTAATTCAAAAACCTACTAATTTTTTTAAAAACTAAAACAAAACAATTATGAAAAAAGTATTATTACTGCTCTTCGCATGCGGGTTGATGGGAATCAGCTCTTACGCACAAGTTGCCAGTTATTCGTTCAGCCAGGCTAACGGCACGTTCGATACACTGGTAACAGGTAACGTTCTTGGCAATACAGGAACTGCTGCCGGTACTTATTTTGTGGTAGATACAGTAGCTGACCCAGCCGGAAGTATTTCAGTTTATCGTGGAATGGGTATTCCTATTGGATTTAATTTCACTTATAATGGAAGTATTTTCAATGTATTTGGTGTAAATTCCAACGGCTGGATTGCATTTGGGCAAGATTCAGTAAACCTGAACACATCATCTGTTAGTACGCCTATTAGTGCAACATCTACTGCTCCTGCTGTACTTCAGAACAGGGTTGTGGGATTTGGAAGGAATTTAGTTGCACAGGCTATCTCACGTTTAAGATATGCTACTACCGGATCAGCGCCAAACAGAATGCTGACTGTGGAATGGAAAAATTATAAAAGAACTACTTCAGGTGCCGTTGATACTTTGAATTTCCAGATACAACTTTACGAAACTACCAATCTTGTTGAAGTAGTTTATGGAATAATGAAAGCAAATTCTTCATCAACTAATATTCAGGTTGGCCTTCGCGGACAAGCCAATACTGACTATAATGACCGAACATCAACCACTACATGGTCGGGAACAACTGTAGGCACATCAAGTGCAGCAACTATGGCTATCAGTGCAACAGATTTTCCTGCATCAGGCTTAACTTACATTTGGGCGCCACCGCTTGCATTAGATGCAGGAGTTTTTGCAATAAATTCACCTGCTACAGGTGTTGTAAGCGGATTAACTGATTTTGCAGTTACCATTACAAACTTTGGGATAGATACACTTACAAGCGCTACTATTGGCTGGAGTGTAAATGGAGTAACCCAAGCACCTCATGCATGGACTGGTAAAATTGGACTTGGACAAACCAAAGGCCCCGATACAATAGGTGCTTATACCTTCACAACACAGGGAGCTTATGTTATCAAGGCATGGACTTATTCACCCAATGGAGGCACTGATGGAAATACAGCAAACGATACTGTAGCAAAAACTGTTTATGTTATGGGATATGCAGCCCTGCCATTTAATGAAAGCTTCAATGGAACATGGATCAATTTTAATAATACCCGTGATGTTCCTTCAATGTACTGGATAAATACTCCTGCCACAGGCAATGCTTCATGGAGAAGGGATGATGATGGCGCTACTGCCGCCTGGGCAAATGCGACCCGAGGTGCATACACCCGGCTGGCGTTGGTAACGCTCCGCTTCATTCAGCACGTTTCCACACCGCAGCAGGTGTAGTAAGCACAGGTACACTCGATGCTTATATCAATTTCAGTACCGTTGGCTCTAAAACACTGAAATTCTGGAATATTAATACTTCCGGAACGGATACTCTTTCAGTATTCATGTCAAATGACGGAGGAAGTACGTTTAATTTGCTTCAAAAATATGGTGTTGCAGCAGCATGGGCTCAGAATACAATAGTCCTTGGAACTTCAACGGCTGCTAATACAATTATAAGATTTAGCGCTAATCAACCAACAGCTAGCGGTGGTACACTTACCGATATAGGCCTTGACAGTGTTCAGGTGTTTATTCCGCCTGCCAATGATATGGCTGCACTTGCATGGATTGCACCGGTTAGCGGTTGCGGGTTAACCAATACTGAGATAGTTACTGTAAAATTTACAAATGTCGGAGCCGCCGCCCAATCAAATATTCCTGTTAAATATTCTATAAACGGAGGTTCTTCATATGTAACAGAAAGTGTTGCCGGACCTGTTAATCCCGGAGATACTGTAAGCTACTCATTTACCACAAAAGCTAATTTCTCAAGTGCAGGAACTTATAATTGCATTTTTGTAGTAAATAATCCCGGTGATGTTAGCTTGATAAATGATACAAGCAAAGCAGTCGTTACTGTATTGGGTAGTATTGCAGGCAATCCTTTTATTGACAGCCTTGAACATGGCAATAATTATTATACTCTTTCAAATGGAGCAAATTCTGCAGTTACACTTTCAAGCGGAGTTGGCACATCTGGTACTTATGGTTTCCATATGACAGGTGGTGCAGCAGGAACATGGCCTACGGGTTCTTCTTCTTCAACTACGCCCCAACTGGCATTCTCTTATACAGACAAAATTGCCACTATTAATGCTTGTGTAAATGCATCTGCTTTCCCTGCCAATAACCTTTACCTGAGTTTTGACTTAAAACAAACTCACAGTAATACCGGAAATAAATACAGCTACTTTGTTGTATTGGTGAATGGAACTGATACTTTAACCGATAATACAGGAACCAAATATTTCAATCCGGTTACAGACTCAAGTGATGCATTTACAAAAAGAGTGTTTAATTTATCTTCATTTGCAGGAACCGATTTTACATTAAAATTTATGTCGGCTTGTAAATATGATAATGCAACTTATGGAAGAATTGCTGATAATGTTTATCTTGACAATATTGCTTTATCAACCAAACCAATTGTAAACCTGGGTCCAAATGTTTCAGTATGCCCCGGCACATCTGTTAATCTCGATGCAGGTCCTTCGGCAGTCAACTATACATATTCATATGCATGGTCAACTTTGTATGCCGATTCAATTGCAACTACACGGGCTATTACAGTTGATTCAGCCGCAACCTATATTGCTGCTGTTAACAATGGTTATGGCGTTACAGCAAATGATACAATTGTAGTTAGTTATTATGCTGCACCTGTTGTTTCATTAGGAAATGACACTACCAATTGCGGTTCGTATTTATTGGATCCCGGCGCATTTACTACTTATATATGGTCAAATGGAGCAAGAACAAGTACTATAAATGTTACTACAACTGGTACTTACTCCTTAACTGTAAGCAATGTTAATGGTTGTACTGCATCTTCATCGGTTAATGTTACTATTATACCTTTGGCTACAGCAAGTACAAGTCCTCAATCATTATGCTACCTTGATACCTTGCAAATTACAAGTGCAACCGCAGCAAATTATGATTCATTACTATGGGCAAGCATGGGAGACGGACATTTTATTCTCGACAGCACTATATTGCTTCCAAGTTACAAACCCGGAACCAATGATACTGCAAATGGTTCTGTTAAACTGGTTCTTACAGTTTATTCAAAATGCAATATCATATCCGATACCATGCTGGTAACCTTTACCAAAACAGCTACGGCAAGCGCAGGTCCAGACCAATCAATATGCCCGGGAATGTGCACAACATTAAATGCGTCTGGTGGTAATTCCTATGTATGGAGTCCATCAATTGGATTAAGTGACCCGACTATTGCAAACCCGATTGCATGTCCTTCAGCATTTTCTACTTATACTGTTACTGCTACAAGTTCATGCGGAGCGGCAACAGCAAGTGTAACTGTTACCATATACACTAGTCCTACTGTAGGCATTACGCCATCTGTAAATCCGGTTTGTTCAGGAAGTCCGACTACATTAACAGGTACAGGAGCAAGTTCATATAGCTGGACAGGCGGGTTAACTGTTAACCCGGTTATAGTGTCACCAACATCTGCGACTATCTATACAGTTACAGGTACAGATGGTAACGGATGTACTGCTACTGCTGAAACTTCAATTTCAGTTGATAACATTACGATTCCTAACATTGGTACTGATACTATGGTTTGTGCTGGCTCAACAGTTACTCTCAGTGCGGGTTCAGGTTATGATACTTATCTATGGTCGAACAGTGCGATAGCATCATCCACATCCGTTGATTCTTCAACAGCTCATGTAGGTGCCGGAACATTGAAAGTTTATGTAAATGTTACCAAAGGTGCATGTTCTGCTACTTCGGATACTGTAAATATTACATTTACTGTATGCACAGGTTTGATTGAATACAGCAATAATTCAAGCATCAGGTTGTTCCCTAACCCAACTACAGGCATGGTAAATGTTGAAGTGAGTGGAATAGAAGGAAATGCTATAATGAACGTATATTCGATACAGGGACAGGAAGTATTTAATAAAGAATTGAATGGTAATATTAAAACTGATCTTGACCTGTCAGGATTATCTAAAGGCATTTATTTAATAAAGATCACTAACGAAAAAACAAACATCCTTAGCAAACTGATAATACAGTAAGTTGAGTACAAGATTAGAAAGCCCGTGAAATTTCACGGGCTTTCTTTTTATGTTACGCTCCAGTTTATTTTAATGATGAATGTCCTTTTGTCTTGCTGCAAACTTTGCCTTTGATGGCGTGCATGAGATTATAAGAGTTCCTGAGCGAACAAGGTAACATTTGTAAAAGAACAATTAAACGGGGAAAATTAAAAATAATTAAAAAAGCCATGCAACCTTTTTATGTTTTTGAGTCTTATAATTGAATTCAGAGAGCATTAATCTTAAAAATATTGAGCATTGAAAAAATAATACATTCTCTTAATGTTTGCCATTGCAATTAAATTTTCACAATTCATTGCTTTTAAACAATAATGTATTATATTTGTTGTCCATTTTTAAATAACTAAATTATTATTAAAACCATAATGACTATGAAAAAATTACTCTTCTTTTTGATCTGCGGATTGGTTGGAATTACTCTGCATGCACAGGTTACCCGCTATACATTTAGCCAGACAAACAGCGCTTTCGATACCCTGATGACGGGAAATGTACTCGGGACTGATTCAACGCAAGGTGGTACTTATTTCGTTGATTCAACAATTACAGCAGGAAGCCTGATCACATATAAAGGAATAGGTTTGCCAATCGGTTTTAATTTTGTTTATAATGATAGTACTTTTTCCTTATTCGGTGTTAATGCTGACGGATGGATTTCTTTTGGTACAGATTCAATAAACATGAATTCTGCTAACGCTTTCCTGCCTATAAGTGCGGCATCAACTGCCCCTTCTGTTCTTCGTAACAGGGTTAGCGCTTTAGGTGATAATCTTATTGCACAACCCGGTTCTCGTTTAAGATATGCTACTTTAGGCTCTGCACCTAACCGGACTTTGGTTGTGGAGTGGAAGAACTTTAGAAGAAGTTTAACCCATAATGATACTATTAGCTTTCAAATTATTTTACATGAAAAAACTAATGTGGTTGAATTTATTTATGGAAAAGTAATTTGTGGCTCAGCTATCAGTAATGCTCAGGTTGGTATAAGAGGTACAACAAACACTGATTACCTGAATCGCTCTACTGTTGATCATTGGAATCTTACATCTGCTGGAGGTAGCGATGCCGCTTCTTGTACACTTGCATCCTATTCCTATCCCGATTCAAGTCTTACATTTGTTTATACACCTCCTTTCCATGATGATGCTGGAGTTAGTGTTATTACAGATCCTGTTTCCCCATTATTGGCTACCGGCACCAATAAAGTTGCAGTTATTATTAAAAATTTCGGTACCGATACTCTAGTAAGTGATACTATTGGCTGGTCTGTTAATGGTGTAATACAAACTCCATTCTACTGGAGCGGTAAGCTGGCTTATGACTCGATAAGCGGACATGATACTATTGGCTCTTATAATTTCGCTACCGGAGGTGCTTATGTAATTAAGGCATGGACATATTTCCCCGATGGTACGACAGATGAAAATAAAAGCAATGATACAGTTTCAACTACTATTTATGTTCAGGGTTATGGTGCAATTCCATTTACTGAGAATTTTGACGGAACCTGGATCAACTTTCAGGGTACACGTGATGTTCCATCAGTTTACTGGACAAATACTCCAGTAACAGGTAATGATTCATGGAGAAGAGAAGATGACACTACTTCAGCTTCCTGGACCAAAGGACATATTGGAGCATATACTCCTACAGGAGCAAATAGTACTCCCCATTCTGCACGTTTTCATTCAGGAGGAGCAACATCAGGTACTTCAGGCACCTTGGATGCTCATATCAATTTTACTACCCCCGGAAACAAAGTCCTTAATTTCTGGTATCGAAACTCAAAGGGCAATGATTCACTATCTGTTTATCTTTCTTCTAACGGTGGTTCAAGCTATCAATTCAAACATAAATATTTCACTACGATTGGATGGACACAATATTCTATTAATATGGGAGCTTCAACAGCAGCAAATACTATTATTAGATTTAAGGGAACGGCAGAACTTACCGATTCCACCGATATTGGCATTGATAATGTTCAGGTTTATATTTTACAACCGACAGATCTGGCTGCTGTTGCATGGGTGTCGCCAACAGGAGGATGTGGTATGACAAGTTTAGAACCGGTTACTATTAAATTTGCAAATGTTGGATCAAATAAAGTTGTAAATGTTCCTGTGAAGTATTCTACCAATGATCTTTTTACAGTAATTACAGAAACTGATACAAATATTAATAGTCTTCACCCCGGTCACGGCGATACAATTTTTCCCGGCGATACTGTTTCTTATACCTTTCATGCTAAAGGTAATTTTTCCGTTCCGGGTACGTATCATTGCCTTTTTGGAGCTTTTAAAAATACCGATTTAAATATATTTAATGATTCATTAAGTGTGTTCATCACTTCCCTGGGAATATTATCAGGCAATCCTTTTGTAGACAGCCTTGAAAAAGGTAACGGGCATTATACTTTTGCAAATGGAACAAATTCAACTGTTGCATTGGACAGTCTGGTGGGCGATCAGGGGACACATGGATTCTATAGTATTGGTGGCGCTGCTGGATCATGGGCCGGCGGGCCAAATACCACGACCGGACCGCAGGCTTTCTCATACGGAGATCATGTTACCAGAATATTTACCTGCGATGTGGAGGATTCGGCTGCATTCCCTGCTAATAATCTTTACCTGAAACTAGACCTGAAACAGGCCTACAGTACAGGAAATAAATACAGTTATTTCATGGTATTGCTGAACAGGCCACATGGAACAGATACCCTTACTGATATGACCGGGGCTAAGTTTTTCAATCCTATAACGGCTAATAGTGATCCTTTTGCTCATAAGATTTTCAACTTGTCTTCTTATGTGGATTCTATTTTTACATTGGAATTTGTTTCATCCTGTAAAACAAGTACAGACAGTGTACGCATTGACAATGTTACCTTATCGGCTAAACCGGCAATTGATCTTGGCCCTGCAGATACCTCTTTCTGTCCCGGCAGCCTACTGAATGCTGGTGCATCACCAATCGGATATCATTATTCATATAACTGGAGTGCAAAATATCACCCGGCCACCTTAGCTACAACGCAAACTATTACTGCTGATTCATCAACCACTTATTATGTTACAGTAAACAATGGATTTGGTGTTACTGCGACAGACTCAATAAATGTGACTTTATATGGTGTTCCGCCAGATTTGATTGCGCGTTATGACACTGGTTGTGCTCCTTCTTTAAATCTTAGCGCAGGTGTTGGATTGGGTACATATTTATGGTCAACCGGTGCAACAACTACCTCTTTTGATGTAATTGCATCAGGAACCTATTGGGTTGATGTTAAAAATAGTAACGGATGCGTGACAAGAGATTCCGCTACTGTTGATATTATCCCCTTAGCAACGGCACATACTTCTACCCAATCAGTTTGCTATCTGGATACATTGAATATTTTAAATGCTACAGCAACAAACTATGATTCTTTGGCTTGGTCCACAACAGGAGATGGACATTTTACAAGTACAACCCAGTTACATACTAAATATAAAGTTGGCCCCAATGATATTACCAATCATACTGTAACTCTTACATTAACTGTTTATTCAGTATGCAATACGATTGCATCACCTATGGTTGTTACTGTTAACACTGCGCCTTCGGTTAGTGCAGGAAGCAATGATTCTATTTGCAGGGGGAGCAATGTGCAGTTAATGGCTACCAACGGAACTACATATGCATGGAGTCCGGCAACGGGTTTAAGTAATTCAACAATTCCTAATCCTATTGCTGATCCGACACATACAATAACGTATACAGTAACTGGCACAAGCTCCTGTGGAACCGCATCTGCTAGTGTAACTGTGGCTGTGGATACAATTACTGCTACATATATTGGCCCCGATACTACAATTTGTGCAAATGCCAGCATCACGCTTAATGGAGGTTCCGGCTATGACTCTTATCTGTGGTCCACCGGTTCTGTTGCTCAGAATGTAATTGTTGATTCTGCAACTATGCATGTTGGAGTGGGAACCCTTAAAGTGCTTGTTGATGTTAGCAAGGGAGCTTGTTCCATTAAAGACTCAATAAATGTTTCATTTGCAGTTTGTACTGGAATTGATGAATATGCAAATAATGTCACGATAAGCATATTCCCGAACCCGACTACAGGCATGACCAATATACTGATAAATGGAATGAACGGAAATGCGGCCATGAACATTTATTCCATGATCGGACAGTCAGTATTTAGTAAGAACATTAATGGAAATGAAAAGACGGAACTTGATCTGACCGGGTTATCCAAAGGTGTTTATTTCGTAAAGATTACGAATGAAAAAGCAGGTATACTAAGCAAGTTGATCATTCAGTAGATTATAGTTCACAAAAAAGCCCGTGAAATTTCACGGGCTTTTTTTGTTTACATATTAAATATCTAATCTCTGTCTGCGTTTATTATTAAAAAGAAATATTAGAGTTTTATATGCCGGCTGACTAAAATAAAAGCTATTAATATAGTTTCGGATTAAGAAAAATCAAATACGCTTTCCGATTCAATTATCTTAACATACCAGCCGTAGTTTTCAAAAATATCAGCTATCTGGATCAGGTTATCCCGTGTATATTTCTTTTCACCGCATAATACTTTGTCGAAAGGAATCTGTATCTTCCCATTTTCATAAATGCTTTCTTTCCCTTCAAGTATGCATCCATTGATTACTTCTACTTCTTTTGAATATAATAATTCCAGCAGGTCGTTTTTCTGCGTGATTTTTGTCGTTGGGCCCATGATGTTATTTCAGATTTGTTTTTATAAATAAATGTGTAAATTTTAGTCTCTTAATATTACAAATATATTGTTATTTATAGGGAGCTTTTATTATTTAACCTTTTTTAACACTTATTCAGTGTTTAATAATGTATTTATAATCTTTAATAAATTAGATTTATCGCTTAATACTCTGATGATGTTCTATAAATACTATTAAATTTAAAAGCAAAACATTTAGCGAGCAAAATGATATTTTTGCCTTTAACTGAGCTGTCGTATGCCAGTGGTCAAATTAAACTAACAAATCGCAGTTATTATGTCAATTTCTGCTTTACGTTTCTGTTTCCTTAAATAATATAGCTACATTTCCATGCCGTAAAGCTTCTTTCCAATACCGGAAACTTTCTTTCCAGTACTGGTAACCTTCTTTCCAATACCGGAAACTTTCTTTCCTGTATCGAAAACTTGTTGTCATATAGCGAAAACGAGCATTTCAGTGGCGAACAGAGGATGTTATTATACAATTCCTTCTATTTATGGATCGAAAACTAACTGTTTATCAAAATTCAGGAACTTTATGATGATTATTTAAAGCATATATGACAAATGACTGCATATAATTCATGAATAATTTCTTACTTTGCACAAAAAATCAATATTTCGCTTTCGCAATGAATACTTTGATAAAGGAATTTAAACCTACGGCATCAATGCCAGAAAAAGCGCTGATAATGCTTTTCGATCTACAGGGATTTTCAAAATTCTTTAACCAGCCTGATGTTAACGATTATGTTCCTAAATACCTGAATGTAGTTTTCAATGCCATAAACTTATGCATTGAAGGCGGCGATGCATACTGGCGCCTGAAAAGCCTGAGGAAGACTCCTTATGAACCTTTGCCAAAGCCGGTGCATACCAAATACCTCGGCGACGGGGGTATGTACATATGGCGGTACAGCGATCTTACAAAAGGAGAAATAATTTACCTGATCAATCGCCTGTGGATACTGGCCAACAATTTTGAGAAAATAAACATGAAAGCCAACGAAATTGTGCCTGTATTTGAAACACCGAAAAGAATAAGATTCGGCATAGCCGCTGGTTCGGTGTATAAATTAAATTACATGGATTCAGAAGAGGAAGAATACATAGGCTATTGCATCAATCTTGCAAGCCGTCTGCAAAGCTATTGCAGGGAAATAGGCTTCATAGTTTCGGCAAGGCTTGATGTATCAAATGACCTGCTTAGAGAATTTGATTATAAAAGGGTAGTGGCAGACCAGATAAAAGGCTTCCCAAATGAAATTGTCATAGTTGACAGGAACGATTACGACAACCTTGATCCGGCTGTCAGGAATCATTTATTTAAAACCAGCCTCGTATAAAGTTTTTAACACTCTTGCTTTATTGCCCTTTTATTCACTGCCTTTGTGTAAATTTGCACTATCAGGTTTTGTGATGATTTTAGCCTGACAAGTTTTATTCAACCAGAAAAAAAATATTATGGAAATAGAAGGAAAATTGCTGCAATTAATGCCCGTTCAGACCATATCAAGCCAGAAAGGGCAGATGAAGAAAATGGATTTTGTTATTGAAATAGAATCAAAGTTTCCGAAAAAGGTTTGTTTTGCCCTTTGGAACGACAAGATAGATTTGCTTAAATCCAAAGCAGGTGATAAAGTTAAGGTTTTCTTCGACCTTGAAAGTCGCGAATACAATGGCCGCTGGTACACAGAAGCAAAAGCCTGGAAAGTGGAAGGAGCTTCTTCAGCAGGAATGCAGGAAAATGAGATGCCGGAAATGAAAGACGATATTCCTTCTTCTTTTTCTTCAACCAAGGAAGATCTTGATGATCTTCCATTTTAAGAAGCATTTAATATGAAAGGAATATATTGCCTTGAAGGAATTTGGGCGGAGGACATGAGGGAAAAGTCTTCGGTAAAGCCTATACTTGAACTCTTGCAAAGCAACCAGGGCATCGGTTTTATTTACCGCAACTGCGCCACCATTGAAGAATTGAAATATTATACAAGTAAATGGGTGCAGCGAAAGTACAGTAAGTTCAGGATATTATACCTGGCTTTTCATGGCGAAAAGAACAAACTTCTGCTTGGGAATAAAAAGAGCTATTCCCTGGACGATCTTGCCAAATTACTAAGTGGTAAATGCAGTAACTCCATTATTATTTTCGGTTCATGCAGCACACTTGCATTGAGGAAAAATTATCTGACCAAATTCTTATGCGAAACGGGGGCACTAGCCATATGCGGTTACCAGAAAGATGTGGATTGGATACACTCAACAGCCTTCGAAATGCTAATATTATCTCAAATGCAAGAGAACGAATTCTCCAAGCGCGGCATTTCAGCCATTGAAAATAAAGTGAATTCGCTTGCCCAGAAGTTCAGGGATGAATTGCAATTCCGCATGGTTACTGCAAAAGGATTATAACGAAATCTACTTTTTATTGCAGCAGAACAATGCATAAGGAATTGTCAGCGAAAGACAGCCATTATCTTTTGAATAGGAATTCAGCCTGTCTTCTGTTTCAGCAAATATATTTCTGACCTCTTTCATCGGAACAATCTGTTGCCAGCTTTCAAGAAATGCTATTTTAATAAAGAAATGGTTGAGGAATGTGGTCCCGTCCATATATTTAATGTGAAAACATTCTTCTTCTACTTTTGAAACTTCAAAGTCGTTTGCAGCAACGAGCTGTGAAATCTCGTCAATAGATTTTCGTTTCTCTGAAATATGGATCTTCATTTTCTCAATTTCATTATGCATGCCGTGAGATTGCAGTACCGATTCAAAAATGCCATAGAACTCATTCATGGTTCCTGGAAGATTGACAGTAAATAGAAGTGTAGCTCCTTTTTTTGAAACCCTGCATACTTCTTTCAGTGCAGCGTTCATATCAGATACATTATTCAGTCCGTTATTTGAAATCACGAGGTCGAAATATGCATCGCGGAAAGGCATCTTTTCGGCACTGCCTGTGTAAATACGTATATTTTTCAACCCCATTATGTTTATTTTTTCTTTTGCCCTGCCAATAGCTTCTTCCCAGCAATCTATACCGTAAACAACACTGCTGTCACCAAGTCTTTGGGCAATCTCGAGCAATGGAAAGCCGGCGCCAAAGCCTATATCCAAAGCTTTGATATTTCTTTTTAAAGGAACTTCTGCCAGCAGCTTTAACCCGAACGGTGCCGACCAAAGCGGTAGTTCGTCATAAATGGAAGTATATTTTACATTCAGGGTTTTCATGAGGAAGAATTAATGAAAGTTTTTAACCTTATAATCTGCTACTATTAAATGAAACTTTTATAGAATTGACTCTTTTAAATTTATGGTTCTTTCCTAAAAAGAATTACTGGTGCTAGCTATCCGCCTCAACTGGTTTTATATATTTCTTCATAACAAAATACACTGGTATACCTAAAAGCACAATGATCATCCCCGGCCATGTATAATTTGGTTTGCACAGAAGAAGGTCTATACAGAAAGCAATGGCAAAAATTATGTAAATAGCTGGTAAAATAGGGTAGCCGAACGCTTTATAAGGTCTTTCGGCATCAGGTCGTTTCTTTCGTAAGATAAATAAACCGCTAATGGTAAGAATATAAAATATCATAACGGCAAAAACAACATAATCCAACAGATCGCCATATTTACCAGAGAGGCAAAGAACACTTGCCCAAATACATTGAATTATTAATGCAAAACCGGGTACAGCAAATTTATTAATAGTTCCAACTTTTTTAAAGAACAATCCATCCTTTGCCATAGCATAATAAACACGGGCTCCTGCAAGTATAAGACCATTATTGCATCCAAAAGTCGAAAGCATTATAAGCGCTGCCATGATTATGGCTGCCGAATCACCAAATATTCTTATGGCAGCTGCAACTCCTACTCTGTCGGAAGTGGCGAACTGAATACCTCGCCCAATTACGTTGCCAGCCTCTGGAGTTCCATTTAAAGGAAGTAGTAAAAGATAAGCAATATTTGCTAATACATAAATTACAGTTACAGTTAACACCCCCCAGAATAGGCTTAAAGGTATATTGCGTTTGGGTTGTTTGATCTCTCCGGCAATGAATGTTACATTGTTCCAGGCATCGCTTGAAAATACAGAGCCGACCATTGCCACTCCTATGGCTGCAACCAATGCAAGACCGCTTATCTGGTTTGTTGAAATAATAGTATTGTTCTTATCAACAAGTGTAGTGGTGGCGTGCCACATATTGCTGAAGTTCATTGACCAGAAATTTGAGTTGGTTGCAATAATGAAACCAATTATTATTAATCCGAGTGTAACAATTATTTTAGTAACAGTTAAAAAAACCTGGATTACTTTACCATTTCTGATACCCCTGTAATTAGTGAATGTTAGAAAAATAAGGCTTGCGATAGCGAATAGTTGAGCAGCAGAGATATGAAAACCACCTATATCAAGCAAAATATTTTTTTCACTAAGCGAAGGGATCAATACGCCTGTGAATTTAGCAAATGCTACTGCCACTGCAGCTATAGTGCCTGTCTGTATGACAAGAAAAAATGTCCATCCATATAAAAATCCTATCATGGAATTATAGGCTTCCTTCAGGTAAACGTACTGGCCGCCTGCCTTTGGCATCATGGCGGCCAGTTCTCCATAACTGAGAGCTGCAATGATAGTAATGATTCCAGTGATCACCCAGGTAAGCAAAAGATAGAAGGGAGAACCAACGGTCCGAGCAATGTCAGCGCTGACAATAAATATCCCCGAACCTATCATTGACCCAACTACTATCATAGTGGAATCGAATAATCCAAGTGATTGCCTGAATGTTTTATTCCCTTTATTGTTATCCATAGATACTTAATATTTAATGAAAGAATATAAAAAGGAATTCAATGAATGTAAAACCATAACAAATATATAAAAAATAAAAAAAAGCAGTTGAAACATTCAACTGCTTTTTCTAAAATTAAACTTCTATTATTAGTTAACAGAAATCTTTCTGGAAGATACTTTGTTGTCAGAATAAGTAACCCTGATAAAGTACATACCGGAAGTTAAACTTGAAGTATTGATGTTAATAGTTGAAGAAACATTCTTTGTTTCGTAAACAACATTTCCTAAGATATCAAACATTTTAATATCAGTTGCGAAACCATTTGGAGCAACAGTTAAGTTATTTCTAACAGGATTTGGATAACAGTTTAATCCAGAATTGTTTTCTGATAAATTGTTGATGCCTTCAGTTGTACATCCTGAGCCTGGGTTGCCATATACTTCAATAGTACCAACTGTACCAACAGATTCATTAGAAATGGTCCAGTTAGCAGGATTGCTGTTATAAGCGATTGTAATACCAGGAGTGCATAATACCAAAGATGGGCCATGTCCATTAGCCATAGTATCGAAACCACCAGTTGCAGTGTGCTTATAAGTTATTGAATCTATATAACCTCCAACTGTATTGATAATGGAAAGTTTTGCTGAAGTGGTGCTAATATGCGATCCTGTCCAATAAAGAGTATTTGTAATATGATAGAATTTATTTACAGCAGCAGTATCATAAGCAAAAACAACATATGCATTTGGTGCAATAACAGTTCCTGCGGGGAATGTATATAATGTAGTAGTTCCAAATCCGCTAGTTGTTAATTTATAACCTCCCACGCGTGTTTGTGCACTATTATTATTATATACTTCAATATATTGAAGTGAATCGGAAGCTGTTACTGATGTTGTAGTTAATGGGGTTTTATAATTTATTTCAGTTATAACAAGTGTGTCAACAGAAGCATTGTAGAAGAATGGAAATGTTTGAGGAACAAACATAGTATCACCTAATACTGAACTTGTATCGTGAACATGTGCTACAGTGAGTGTATAAGCATCCCCATTGGTAAGGCTTGGGAATCCAAGGCTTACAGTGTCTTTTGTAGTAGAAAGAACAGCGGAAGTGACTCCCAGACCTGTATAATTTGCAATATTCTGAGCTGTGGCAGCATTAACTGGCATGCTGAATACAACAGTTGCACTTGTTAAGCTGTTAAGTGTTGCTGAAGATACAGTAGGATTAATAGTGCCGGATGTATTGCGCCCCCAAACTTTAATATTATCTATACGATTTGAACTACCGGAATTAATTGCACCACCAGATGCAGACATTGTATCGCGTTCATCCCAACGTAGAAATACGGAATCCTGATTATTACATGCTGTAGGCAGAGTATCAGAAATTGTAGTCCAACCACTACCAGAGAGTCTTAAAGTATCAACAGGAATATCTGTCCAAGCTCCTAAAAGGCCAATTCTGTATTGAACTTTGAAATCTCTTGGTCCAGATCCTGAACTTCTTTGTGACGAAGTATAAAAAATACTATCATGTCCAGTAGTATTAAACATTACCTGCCAATATTTGGTATCCACTCCCGCTTTCCAACTCGTAGCGCTAGCACTATATGTTGTAACGCCTGTACTAGTGAAAATTTCAGTTCCTGTAGGAGAACCAGCACCCACAATACGTATTGCCTTGTTCAAATTAATTCCTAATCCTCCATCTGCAATCGAATCGTTAGTTGCATTTGTTGGAAAGCTCCATTTAACAATGGTGTCGTGAATCTGTGCACTGCTAATCCCGTAAGTGCATACAAGGATAGCCATTAATGTAATCACTTTCTTCATACTTAAATAGTTTTAGGGTTAATAAATAGTTTTTTGTTTTTGTAATTTGAGTCTTAGACTTTTTTGGGATTGCAAAGATGCAATATTTTTTTAAAAACAAAAATCTTTATTTAATATTTCATTTGTTAAAAAATGTGAATGTGACAAATCCTTTATAAGATTCTCATTTTTAATTAATTTAAGAGCGTTTTTAATTTGAATTTTTCCTATTTGGCATTATATAATTAATTTAAGTTGCTACTTATACACATAAGGCTTTATTAAAAGTAAAGCTCCAAATAAATAATTTTAATTTCAATAAAAAACCTTTAATAGAAGTTGCATGAATTCGTTTAGGAAACCAAGCTGTAATCTGAGAGAAAGTGGTTTCAATTACTTTTCTCAATACGTTTTTATAAAAGGTTCTGTAAGGCGGTTCTTTTCTTTTGCTGTTAGACTTTCTAACCACATCCAGCCAAATATTTTCACATTCCAGCATCAAATCTTCTACAACATAATCCGTATATCCGCTATCACTAATATTTCTGCTTCCTTCAGGAAGATTCATCGGCAATGCTTTCATGCCTCTGCTATCGCTCCAGCTACCAGGAACAATGGCGAATTCAACAGGACAACCATTGATTGTAGTAATAACTTGAATTTTAAAACCGTAAAAATATTCTTGTTTAGAGACACATTTCCCATGATATTCTTTGTCGTATGGAAGAAGGTTATTTCTTGCTATGCGTATATTATGGCAAAGGCTAACAGGGAAGCTATCCATAGCATATTCCATGCTTGTATTAAATTGTTTAAAGGTATCTCCAACGGAAAGAAAGATTTGATGCATCAAATCTTCAATAGCATGCAAACGCCTGTTAAATCTGCTTTTCCCCAATACAAATTTACACAAGCCGCTTTCTTTTGCGTATTGCAACGCTTTTTCGTAATGACCACCATAACTTTTTATGGCAAGAAAACCAATAAGCATTATTTCGGCATCATTCATTTGTCTTTGTTTATCTTCTTTTGTGTTCGATTTTTTTCAAAAAATCATAAATAAAACAGTAAATTGCAATGGCATTGTCTATCATGGCTTCGATATGGTTTGGTTGGAACTACCATTATCGGAAGTTTCCGTTGATAGACTTTGCTCTTTTTAATATTTTTATCAATAATCATTTGTTGATATCATAGGTGGCAACTTAAATTAATTAATATTTTATTAATCAAAGTGTTAATAGTTATTTCTTTCTTCATTTTGATTTTAGCATTAGCCTGAATAATTGGAATAATGTATCAGTCAAATAAACAGTATTTTACAATAAAAAATAGCGACATTTTTCTTTAAGAAAAAAGAGGCTTAAAAAAAATTGCATTTTTTTTAAAAATAATCTCCAAAAGTCTTTTTTTTAATTAAATAATATTATATCTTTGTAATGTTATTTTTCCTTTTTATAAAACAACTATAATGATGTTTAATCGTATTAGTTTTGTTTTTTACAATTCCTTTATTGATTTTATGTATTTCTGTTATTCTAAAGTCTTACTTGCTTTTATTTAATAATAATGAATCCAAACGCCAAAATATATACATTATGAAAAGAAAACTTACCTTTTTTTATTTATTAATATTTACTGCATTCTTAGGTGCAGGACCTGCTAGAATTACAGCCCAGACAGTGAGCACTACAGTACACTATACCGGATTTCAGGCATGTGGGGGATGTACCGTTTGCGGTTCCGACTATTGGTGTTTCAATACAGCTGCAGGAAACTATTGTGGACCTGCCACTAGTGCTTGTGGCACCAATTCATTCATGGATCCTGTTCCTCCCTGAAATATAGTTACTCATATTGATTTGCAATATTGGTCAGCCCATTGTTCCGGCGGTAGTATTGATGTTAACATAGATGGAAATGCTTTTCCAACAGTATGGGAAACCAGTACCGGCTGCCTTTGTTCTAATTTCCCTTGCGCCATGACAGGCTCTTCAACAGCCACTTATCCCTGTGGTATTTCAGGATACAATTATGGTGGACCCAATTCATTGACCATTTGTACAGGTGCAAGTGTATGCATGCAACGAATAGATATAACAATTACCTATGCTCCCGCAAGTGAGAGCACACCTGCTGGGCCGGCGGGAGCAATAAGCGGACTCACTCCTCTCTGTATCGGCTCAACACAAACTTATTCTATTGCTGCTGTTACTGGTGCAGCCACATATACATGGACAGTGCCAGCAGGATGGACAATCCTTTCAGGGCAGGGAACAACTTCAATTAGTGTACAAGCCGGAGCTGCAGCGGGAAACATTTGTGTTACACCTTCAAATTTATGCGGAGCAGGAGCTCCTGCCTGTTATGCTGTTTCCAGTAATCCAACACCTGTAGCTCCAACTTCAGCAACAGTAAATCATAATAATTTCTGCGAAGGAGCATTTTCTACAATAACACTTATAGGAAATGGTGGCAATGGTACAACAATGAACTGGTATACCGGTTCATGCGGAGGCTTATTTGTTGGTTCCGGTACAAGCCTTACTATCGCCACTCCAGCAAGCAGCCCGACCACTTATTTTACAGACTGGACAAATGGCTGCGGAACAACAGGATGTGCCAATGTTACAGTTAATGTAAATGCTCTTCCAACGCCCAGTATAACAGGCGCTGGATCAATTTGTGCGGGCAATACGGCAAATCTTGATGCAGGTGTTTATTCATCATATTTATGGTCAACAGGGGCATCAACGGAAATTATTCCAGTAACCACATCGGGAACTTATACTGTAACCGTTACAACAGGGGCTGGCTGTGCAGGAACAGCATCGGCATCAGTTACAGTAACTTCAGCTCTTCATCCACTCATAACTGGACCGACAACAATTTGCCCGGGAGGTAATGTAACCCTTGATGCTGGTATTTATTCATTATATACTTGGTCAAATGGCCCGTTAACAGAAACAAACACTGTAGCAACTCAGGGAACCTATACAGTAACGGTTACAAACTCTTCCGGTTGTACAGGATCAACGTCTGTTACTGTTAATACTTCTCCCAGCCTTACACCAACTATTTCAGGTTCTACTTCCTTCTGTCCCGGATCATCAACAACACTGGATGCTGGGTCAGGTTATTCAAACTATTTATGGTCTAACAGCACTACAGCTGAAACTATCTCTGTTGGAACAGCAGGAACATATACAGTCACTGTTACAAACTCTTCTGGTTGTACCGGGACAGCATCGCTTGCAGTTAGTTTATCTCCCAGTCTTAGTCCCACTATTACAGGGAATACTTCTTTGTGTACTGGATCTTCAACAACCCTTGATGCAGGCGGTCCCTATTCAACGTATTTATGGTCTAACTTAGCTACAACTGAAACTATCTCTGTGACCGCTACCGGTACCTACGCTGTTACTGTTACAAATTTTTCTGGCTGTTCCGGTACGGCATCAGCGGTTGTTATTTTAAGTCCAAACCTATCCCCTACAATTTCCGGATCTCCATCTATCTGTTCGGGAAGCTCTTCCACCCTTGATGCAGGCAGTCCCTATTCGACTTATTTATGGTCAAATCTGGCTACTTCAGAAACAATATTAGTAAATACGGCTGGTACATATAGCGTTACGGTAAGTAATGCTGCTGGTTGCACTGGGACAGCCAGCATAACTATAGCTATTAATAATAATCCTACTATTGATGTCAGCTCAGCTGTTGCAGTATGTATTGGGAGTTCTACCAATTTGAATGTTTCAGGTTCAGGCACTTCATATGCATGGTCGCCTACTTCTTCATTGAATGATTCCCTGATTCCAAATCCTGTTGCAACGCCTACTACTTCAACAACCTATATAGTTACGGCTACTAATGGCAGCAATTGCACAGCAACAGCAAGTGTTCCGGTAACAGTTAACCCTCTACCCAATTTATATAATGTTGCAGGAGGAGGTACTTATTGCAGCAGTATTGGAGGCCCGATAAGTTTGAGCGGCAGCGATATCAATACTAATTATCAGCTTCAGGTTGGAGGAGTAAATATTGGTCCTTCTGTTCCGGGAACTGGAGGAACTATTAATTTTGGAAACCAGACAGTATCGGGGACTTATGTGGTAATTGCGACGAATACAATTACTAATTGTCAAAATACAATGTCGGGAAATGCCATATTTACAATAAATCCGTCTCCAATGGCATATTCTATTGTTGGAGGAGGTTCATACTGCGTTGGAGACACCAGCGGTGTAACTGTGGGAATGAGCGGATCAGATATTGGTGTTTCTTACCAACTTCTAAATGGAGGTAGTAATATAGGATTACCATTGAGCGGGACAGGAAGTGCAATTACATTTGGAAATCAAATGACCCCCGGAATATATACAGTAATTGCTACAAATATTGCATCCTCTTGCCAGACAACTATGACTGGCACAGTGACAATTACAGTTAATTCTGTTCCTGTTGCATTTGCAGGTCATGATACAACGATATGCAATGGAACCGTAGTTCCACTGGTTGCATCAGGCGGTATAATTTACGCATGGAGTAACGGAACTTCGACTGCTTCAAATTCCGTTCATCCAAGTTCAACGACTACTTATACTGTTACAGTATCAAATGGTACAGACTGTTCTGCAACAAACAATGTGGTTATTACAGTAAAACCATTTACTCCTCCTAATATTGCAGCTTTAGGCCCAATGGGATTTTGCAGCGGATCAACTAATCCTGCAGTTTTAGTAGCAAGCGGCGGTTATTCTTCGTATCTGTGGTCAACCGGGGCAACTACACAAACAGTTTCAGTAAACACTATCGGTACATATTGGGTAATTGGAACAACAGCTAATGGCTGTAGTGATACTTCAACTGCAGTGGTGCTTTTTAATTTCCCTGCTCCAAACACTCCTGTAATCAAAGCAAACGGAGATACAGTATTCTGTGAAGGAGATACCATTCATGTGGATCTTTATACTACAACTCCATATTACACTTATCACTGGGCTGGTGGTTCCACTACTCCTGTCATTGATGTTACACACAAAGGATATTATAATGTAACCGTTACGGACAGCAACGGATGCTCTGCTGTAAGTAATACTATACCAGTATCATTCATTTCTAAACCGGTGGCTTATTTTGATTATGGTGCATCGGGTACTTATGTAAATTTCTATGATACCTCGTTGAACGCTCAATCTTATATTTGGCAATTTGGCGACGGAGGAACTTCAACTGCTAAAGATACAAGTCATAAATATAATGGATCGGGGCAGTATACAGTGACATTGATCGTTTCAAATATGTGTGGAAGCGATTCTCAAACTGTTGTAATTAACCTGGTTAGCGGACAAGGCATAGAAGAAAATACATTTATGAATAATTTGTCTGTCTATCCCATACCTACAAATGGAAATCTTGAAGTTGCCTTTGATTACAGCGAATTGAATGCCCTTGAAATAAAGATATTTAATTTACTCGGGCAGAATCAGTACAGCGAAACTATAAGTAATTTGAGCGGTAAATACCATAATATTATTAATCTGTCGCAATTGTCGAATGGAATTTACATGCTTCAGATAAGTTCTGATAAGAGATCCGTTAATATAAAAATTGTGAAGGATTAAAAACAGACAGGAAATATTTTATAAAAAGAATCCTCAAAGTTGAGGATTCTTTTTTTGTTTGAAAAATTGTTGATATTTGCAATTATTGATATTATCAGTTTGCTGCAAGAAAATATTCACGGATAACAAATTAGCATTTTGATTAAAGATAAAGCAATAGAACCACCTCCACGTTGGTTGATACCTTTGATATTAGTATTGTTCGCTTTTATCATTTACGGCAATTGTATAAGAAATGGATATTCACTGGATGATGTTATTGTAACAGTTGTCCACTCAAATAACAATACAAGGATTGAAAAGGGTATCTCGGGGATTCCTGCATTATTTAGTTCAAGATACTTTGATGCAAAGCAACAAAATTATGGTTACAGGCCTTTGTCTCTTTCCACTTTTGCAATAGAGTATCAGTTCTTTAAGAAAGACCCACATATTAGTCATCTTATCAATTTATTGATTTATGCTCTTACATGTGTATTGCTATTTTTTATCTTATCCAATCTTTTCTCCGGTTATCTTAATATTCTCCCTTTATTAATTACACTGTTATTTATAGCTCATCCATTACATACCGAAGTGGTGGACAGTATTAAGAACCGTGATGAACTGATGGTCTTTTTGTTTGGATTATCATCATTGTATTTTGCATTAAAGTATTTTGATAATAAGAAAATAGCTTATGTCCTTTTATCAGTTCTTTTTCTTTGGTTTGCATACCTGTCAAAAGAAACAGCCATAATTTTTCTTCCAATTATTCCTGTTACAATTTATTTCTTCAAACCTGTTAAGTTATCGCGAATTTCATTTGCTATAATAATATTAATAATAGCTTACGTTTTATTTGTTGTGGTTAGGAGGATACTTTTACAATCAGCATCGCCTATTATACGTCCTTTCATTTTTACTGAAAACCCTTTATACTATGTTCGCCCATTTATGCACCGCTTTATTCCTGCTTTATATATTATTTGGTATTACCTGAAATTATTTATTATCCCTTACCCTCTTTCATGTTATTATGGTTATGATACTATACCTATTGCTAATTTGGGTAATCCTTTTGTATGGATTTCATTTCTGATTTATCTTGGATTGGCGGTATACGCCTTGCTTAATCTTAAAAAGAAGGATATACTTTCTTTCGGGATATTAATTTATTTAATAGGCATACTTCCTTTCTCAAACTTATACAAACCCGCACCGGGAATAGTTGCAGAGCGATTTGCATACACTGCTTCATTAGGCTTTTGCATTATAGTTGCAATCATACTTCTTCGTATTTTCAAGATACCATTTCAAGCAAAGACAATTATAAGGAAATTTAAACCTCAGTTTATTATTGTTATTGTTGCTATACTGGGATTATATTCCGTTCTGACTATTTCAAGAAACAATGACTGGAAGGATGTTAGCACCCTTTACCGCAGAGACGTTGAGCATTTTGATAAATCATATAACCTTCATTATTTACTTGTGACCAATATTACCTCTCAAATTAATAGCACCGCACCGGGCCAACTCAGAGATAAACTTTTAAATGAATTAAGAGAACATCAACTTAAAATTGCAGAAATTGTAAGTAAAGATATAGCGAAGTATCCCAAAGATTATATTTCAAGGAATAACCTTGCTTCTATTTATGTAAATTATACGGATGAGCAGGAAGAGGCCAGAAAACTATTAAGGCAAGCCATAGCTGTTAAGCCCGATTATAGTGAAGCATATTATAATATTGCTTATAGTTACGAAAAGAGCAACAATATTGATTCGGCAATTTACTTTTATAATAAGACGCTTGATATGGAAAGCAGCTTTGTAAATATCTATTTAAAGTTACCCGATTTGTACACTGGCAAAGGTGAATACAGCAAAGCTTTTGAGATAGATGAAAGGGCGATGAAAATGTTTCCGGATGATGCCGGATTTTATATTAATGCCGGAAATACTTGTATGCTTATGAAAGATACGCTGAAAGGCATTAATTACTTTGTAAAAGCTGTAGATATAGAACCTTCCAACATTAACATGCGTACTCAGATAGTGAACTTTCTGAAAAAAGCAGGCTATACAGATAAAGCAAAACAAATGGAATCTAAATAGGTGCTGTCAAAAAGATCAATGTATTATAAGCCTCAGCAATTAATGCATCACAAGGAATTTATTGCGTAGTGATAATTCCTTTCCATTCTGTTTATCCTTACCTGTAATAGTGCATATATATAAACCATCGGCTAAAGCAGTAACATTAATGGTAGTAACAGGCGGCATGTTTTGTATCATGGTGAGCACACATACTCCCTGTGAATTGTAAATAGAGATATTCGCTGTTTCGAGTGCAACATTTTTCGGGAAAGAAATATTGATCTTATCATAAGCAGGATTGGGAAATATTTCTGCACTCATATAAGAGGGCGCAAAATCATCAATCCCAAGTAAACTTGGATGCACACCCTTTAAGAAAGAAAGCCCGCCCGAATAATTTCCAACAATAAGATCGGGATAAGTTTCATTCGTCAAATTGCCAACTGCATAACTGCTGTACTGACCTTCATAAATATAAAGGTAATTGGAATCAGCTAAAGTGAATTTCTGCCCGTGCAATAAATTGCTCTCAATATCCTTGTAATAATATAAACTACCGCTCTGGCTACCTACAAACAATCGTAAATTACCTGTAGAATCCCTGAAAAAACAGGGAATACTATAACCATAATTGGAGGTAGCATGTTGGGTAACATTAACTCCGCCCAATGAATCATTGATAAGTGTAAAATGCGGGATTGTTTTAGTGCCCGTATTCTGATAATAACTCAGGTTACCATTCTCCTGACCAATTACAAGGTCGAGTAATGAATCGCCATTAAGGTCAATAAGCAGTGGGGCACTTGAAGGAGTCGGTTCATGCGTGGGATAGCCAACATGTATTCCCATATATTGCGTATCAGTAAGTATCATTTTCATTGGGTAAATACTTGCTGCTGTATCGGTGTATAGATCGAGGTATCCATCTGTGCGGCCAATGATCATTACAGGACGGCCATTACCATACAGGTCGCCGAAAGTAGGAAGAACGCCTGAAATATTGCGCTTGTATATGTTTGCAAAATCATTGGTTACTAACTGAAATTCGGGATTGTTCTTTGTCCCGATATTCTGGTATAAAGCTATTTTCGACCTGTGTTTTGAATTCAACATATAGTAATCATAATAGGAAGAATCGCGGGCGCCGAAATTTCCTATAAATAAATCGGGAAGACCATCACCATTGTAATCGAATAATACCGGATATGAACTGGAACCAATATCAATCATATCCTTTTGAAGGAAATTATTACATTGATATTGAAATATCGGTTTAGAATTAGTACCGATATTTTTATAATACCAGCTGCTTTTCAGGTCTTCAGAATTGGTTTGACTTTGATCGAATGGAGAAAGAACAAGATCTTTCACCCCATCATTATCCACATCGAAAAAATATGGAGCTGGCAATGAATACAAATTAACAGGAACAGTATTTGAAGGAAAGAGTGTGTCCTGACTTATCATTCTGGCTGAATCTTTTGTTCCACCATTGGTAAGTTTAATTATATTAGGAAAACCCATATCGCCAAGCACAAGATCATAAAGGCTGTCGCTGCTAATGTGAGTCGCAAGCACGGTGTTCCCGATATGTTTAACGCCATCAGTCAGATCATGCTGGCGCCTCTGAACTGAGCTCATCCAGCTTGAGGGACACGTGGTATCCAATGTAATGTGATCTCCACTGGGACTTTCGGAAAAGTTGCCCCAACAGTATGTTTGCTGAACAAATGCCAGGCTGTCGGCATTACCATATAATTCCTCCGACATGTTCTTATGATATTCAACCCAGCATCCGTTTCCAAGTAAATCAAAATAAGTAAGAATGTCCATATCGCCATCGCCATCCAGGTCAACAAAGGCCGGCCAGTCGACAGTGGTAACATATATACCGTTAGTACCTCCGGGCTGAAGAGATTGTATCTGGTTAGTAACAAGCCTGAATTTTAACCCGCTGCTTATAGCGCTTACATTCTTCCAGACGGCTATACCCCCGTTGTTATAAGTGAAAAAATCCGGTTTCCCGTCATTATTATAATCATAAAGCCGTGCCCATGTGTTTTGCTGAATAGGAGGGAATAAGCCTTCATATTGCGGTGCATACACATAATTTATGGAATCGGGAATAGTAGATTCATTAAGGAAGGTAAGCACCCGGTTGCTGTTGCGGTCGTAAACAAAAAGGTCCATAATGCCGTCGCCGTTAAGATCGATTTGAGAGAACTGGCACGAGTTCATCCCTCCACCCAGGGATTTTTCATAATATTATGCAGACTATCCCTGACTATGATGGATAAATCGCGCTGAAATCCATAATCTTCGTATTGTGCGTTAAGAATTAGGCTGAATATGAGGAGCGGAATAAGAATAAGGAGTTTTTTCATTAGCAAACTGTTATATTTTACAAATTTAGTCATATTGCAAATGCAAAAGCCTGATAACGTGAAGTATTTTTAGTTAAATATCCCTTAAATATAGCTGCAATTCAATAGGAGTTTGCAGTATCCTTAAATCGTTCAGTCACTAACTGTAATCATTCCATCACTGACCGTTATCGTTCCATCACTAACCGTAAACGGTTCATCATTAACGGTGATCTCTCCGTCACTGACCACAATCGGTTAATCATTAACCATTATCATTCCGTCACTGACCACAATCGGTTAATCATTAACCATTATCATTCCGTCACTGACCACAATCGGTTAATCATTAACCATTATCATTCCATCACTAACCGTAAACGGTTAATCATTGACCATTATCATTCCATCACTAACCGTAAACGGTTAATCATTGACCATTATCATTCCATCACTAACCGTAATCGGTTAATCATTGACCATTATCATTCCATCACTAACCGTAATCGGTTCATCACTAACCATAATCGGTTCGTTACTAACCATAATCAGTTTGTTACTAACCATTATCGGTTCGTTACTAACATAAATAAGTAGCGTTTTTTCAATAAAAATCAATATTTTTGTTGGTATAATGGCAATTTAAACCATAATGATTGCAGTAAAATATAAATCAAAAACCAGTTTCTTTTCTTTAATCAATCTGGTAATAATATTATCATTTATTATCACTTCTTGCCGCAATACAAACAATGTTGTTTCTTCGGGTTTTGTTCAGAAAAGGAAATATAATAAAGGCTATTTTGTAAATATTTCCCCTAAAAAACAGAAAGTTGCTACTGTTCAAACTCACAAAAGCGAAACTGAAATTATTAACGAAAATTCGCTTAGCCCCTTAACCCTAAAGGGTGGCGAATTTTCTGATGTTCGCCCTTCAGGGTTGGGGCAAAAACATCAGAAAATTGATACTGTTGAAATACCCTTACTCGCTTCCACAGATGATATAAAGCCAACTGACAATATCCCCGCCAAACCTGTTCTTCCAGAGGAAAAGAAGATTGAACAAAAGCAAAATAATAGTGTGGTTGGAAAAATAATAAGCAAAATTGAAAGGAGATTAATTAATCCTTTGCCATTTGGTAGGGTTGATGGTAAACGAGTAATGAATAGGGATGCGTTGATCGGTTTTTTTTGCGGGATAACAACACCCTTTCTTTTGATAGTATTGATGTTTCTACTCGCAGGCGGTGCCAGTTCAATAGTATTGGATGTAGTGGGCATTGCAATTGTTGTTTGCGCGATATGCGCATTTACATATAGCCGCAGCGGACTTAAACAAATAAAACACTTCCCCGAAATATTTAAAGGAAAAGGATTTGCTGTAGCAGGTGTTATTCTTGGAATGATTGAAGTTGGGATTATGCTTACTATTTTACTACTAATAATTGTTCTTGATTTGTTATTACGTTAAGCCAATGCAAGCTAAACTTACTATTATAAAGTAAAATGAAACTCAAAATTACTTTTTTGAATTAATAGAAATTAGAATAAAAACTACTTAATAATAATTGTATCGGCTGGAGTATAAAGGCTATCGAGTCTGTGTAATTTATACCTTTCAATAAGGGCAATCAAACTGTAAGCATAATTGGGATCTTCGGCATAACCGTCCTGTTTAAGCCCGAATGCCCATGCTTTATAATCGTAAATATTAAGCGTGAACAGGTTCTTATACCATTTGCGGCTCCTGATGTGGTTTGAATGGTCGCGGTATGAATCAAGGGCTGAGGCATATTTCTTATAACAATCATTGCCAAGTGGGTAAGTTTCGCCTTTCCAGTCGGGCTTGCATTTAATACCGAAATGGTTGTTGGCAAATATGGCAAGGGTGCTGTTGCCGAAAGCCGATTCGAGTATAGCCTGTGAAAGAATTATGCTTGCAGGTATGCCGCTGCGGTTCATTTCTTTCAAAGCATAGTTGCGGAAAGCAAGTATGTAATCACCGAGGGTGTATTTCTGGTTCTTGGCGTATTCAGATGAAACATTGGAACAGATAAGCGTTAAAGCAACAATTCCGGCGCACAGCAAAACAATCTTTCTCATAAAATAAAAACAAACAAGGGGACAAACCTAAAACATTTTTTTATAAAATCAAAATTCGGTTAACTTTGCTTTATAATATTTCTGTTACTTTTGTTTTGGGCTAAAGCCCTTCGTATTATTTGTAATTCATTAACCACGCCTTTAAAGGCGTGGTTATAACTAATAAACATTTTTCTGGACTTTAGTCCTGATATTGAAGAAGTATTACTGTAAATGGAAATCATCACTAAATATTTCACCTTAACAAAAGAGCAGGAACAGAAGTTTGATGCGCTTAAGGCAGTATATACTTTATGGAATGAGCGCATCAATGTTATTTCGCGAAAGGATATGGATAACTTTTATGAAAGACATGTGCTGCATTCGCTGGCTATCGCAAAAGTTATAAACTTTAAAGAAGGAACATCTATAATGGATGTTGGAACTGGAGGAGGATTTCCGGGAATTCCGCTTGCCATCATGTTTCCCACAAGCAAGTTTCTTTTGGTTGATTCAATAGGTAAAAAGATCAATGTAGTTAAAGCAGTTGCTGAAGAAATAGGCTTAAATAATGTTGAAGCTATTCAGGCAAGGGCCGAAACTATTGAAAGAAAATTCGATTTTATTGTTAGTCGTGCAGTAACAGATTTGTCTGAGTTCTATAAATGGACTGCTAACAAAATAAAGAATAAGGGTTTCAATGGCATCCCTAATGGAATACTGTATTTGAAAGGTGGAGATATTTCAAATGAATTAAAACAACTAAAAGCATACAGCGAAGTATATGAATTGAAAGATTTCTTTGAAGAAGAATTCTTTGAAACCAAGAAGCTGGTATTTGTTTACTGATTATCTTTAACCAATATTTGAAATGGTATATTCTTTATAATGCACAAAGCTGGAAATAATAAAATGAAGGTTAGGAAAATAATTATAATCTCTCTGCTGCTGATACTGTATAGTGTCGGCTATTCTCAGGAAGAACATAAGGTTGATAGCATCCTTCATAAAATATCCTCACTTGCAAACGATACCAATAAAGTTAAATCATATCTAAATATATCCCGCTTATTTAGTGGCAATAACGAAGAGCAGGTTATAAAATACCTGAACAAAGCATTAGCATTGGCTGCAAAGCTTGACAATAAAACTTTTATAGCCCGATCATTAATGTTGATAGGTTCCCATTATTACCGCAAGGCAGAATATACAGATGCCATTACAGCTTATATGAAAGCTGATGAAATATATAATGAAATTGGTTATGAGAATGGCAAAGCCTCTGTTTACAACGAAATAGGCAATGTTTACACCGACCTCGAAGAATATGATCATGCTCTAAATTATGAGCATAAAGCATTGGCAATTCAACTGAAGTTGAAATCAGGAAGAGCAAATACATTGAACAGTATTGGCAGTATTTTTCAGCGTAAAGGCAATCTCGACAGTGCACAATATTATTTTGAAGAAGCATTGAAACTTCAGAAGAATACCAATAATGAATTAAGCTATGCCCGCATATTAGATAATCTTGGTATCCTCTTTGAGGGTCGTAAAGATACAACCAAAGCCATGGATTATTTCAAGAAGGCAGAAATTGTCTATGAAAAAAGGTCTTATAAATACGGGATAGCAAATACACTAAATTATATTGGATACATTTATCTTCATAAAAAATCATTTTCAATTGCAGTTGATTATTTTAAGCAAAGCCTCGATTTGGCTAAAGAATCGGAGGCAAAAGAAATTGAGGAAGTTGCTTATCATAGATTAGCGCTTGCTTATGAAGGATTGAATCAATATGCCAATGCATACAAGTATATTAAACTGTATTATGAAATAGAGGATTCTTTATTTGATTCAGGAAAGGAAAAATTAAACACATTGCAATACAACATGGAAGCCCAGCAAAATGATAATCTGATTGCAATGCAGAAATCTGAACTTGAAAAGAATGATATAAGGATAGAGAAGCAGCATCTTGAAGTTTATGGGTTGGCAGCCGGCGTCTTTCTTCTTATAGCGTTAACAATTTTGGCATTTTATAGTTATAGACGTAAGAAAAGCGACAATGAAATAATTAAAATTGAAAAGCAGAAGTCGGAAGAATTATTGTTGAATATTCTCCCGTCAGAAGTTGCTGAGGAATTAAAACTAAGCGGCAGATCACAGGCAAAGAAGATTGAACTAGTTACAGTTTTGTTTGCTGACTTTAAAGGCTTCTCAAAATATGCAGCAAATCTTGAACCTGAGGTACTCGTTGAGCAGCTTGATTATTATTTCCGATCATTCGATGCAATTATAGGGAATTATGATATTGAAAAGATCAAAACTATTGGTGATTCGTATATGTGTGCCGGAGGATTGCCTGATGTGAATAGCACTAATCCTGTTGATGTGGTGAATTGCGGCTTAATGATGCGGGATTTTGTTGAACAATATAAACAAAGTCAGATAGCTGCCGGCAGACAATATCTTGAAATGAGGATAGGCATACATACCGGTCCTGTTGTTGCTGGCATTGTTGGATTAAAGAAGTTCTCTTATGATATTTGGGGAGATACGGTGAATATAGCTTCAAGACTTGAGTCAGGCGGACATGAAGGAAAAGTGAATCTCTCGGGTGTAACTTATCAATATGTGAAAGATCATTTCAATTGTGAATACAGGGGAAGAATCCCAATCAAGAACAGGGGCGAAATAGAAATGTATTTTGCAGAGCCTCTGTAAGAAAAATGGAATTAATGCCAAAGCATAAAATAAAACTTTGTCTATATCATAGTTTTTTTCGTAATTAGCTACCTGAAATCAATAACAATTTAAATAATTATAAAAGGAGGAAAAATGTCAGAAGAAAAGAAATTCGTACCTTTTGTTTCAGCCGAGACGAATATGGCCGAGTTCACTTTAAGAGCTTTAATCATAGGTCTTATTATGTGCGTTATTCTTGGTGCAGCAAATGCTTACCTTGGTTTAAGAGCAGGAATGACCATTGCAGCCACTTACCCGGCTGCTGTTATCGGGATGGCGATCTTAAAGGCCTTTAAAGGTTCTGTACTTGAAGAGAACTTTGCCCGTACTGTCGGTTCGATAGGTGAATCGGTAGCTGCAGGTGCTATTTTTACGTTGCCTGCATTCTTTGTTTCAGGTATATGGCATGATTTTTACACTCCCGGACATTATTTCACCTCCTCTCTTATTCTTATTGCCGGAGGTGTTCTCGGTATTATGTTTGTGGCTTTGCTTCGCAGAGTGATGGTGGAGGATGTTGAACTTAAATTTCCCGAATCTATCGCTGCTGCCGAAATACATAAAGCAGGCCGTGGCGCTGGAGGCGGATCAAAGTTCCTTTTTGGAGCTATGGGTGGCGGTGCATTGATACAGGCATTAGGACAAATGAGTTTTTTTGCAACTACATGGCAAAAGTTTATCACCTTTTCCAAGCAAACAATAACCGGGACATTTTTCACCGGTAAAGGTGGACTTATGCTAAGTTCTCCTGCTGTAAGCCCTGCTTATATGGGAGTTGGATATATTATAGGCCCTAAATATGCAGCGCTTAACTTCAGCGGCGGATTGATTGCATGGGGTTTATTAGCACCAATTATATATTATTTTATTTCTCCTTCTATCAATGCTGATTTCCTAACCAGTTGGGCTGCCCTGCTGCAAACTAAAGATCCTACATTATCAGCCTCAGATGCCCTTGCAAGAGTAAGCGATTCTTCTTACCAGATAACACAAGTCTGGAGATTTATTGTTCGTCCTATTGCCATTGGAGGAATGTTGATGGGCGCTTTATTTACATTATTTAAAATGCGTAAAAGTTTAGGCGAAGGTTTGAGAAGAGCCATAGGTGATGTTCGCAAAGCTGCCGGCGGAGGCGCTGTTCAGACTTCACGCACTGAAAAAGACATATCTTTTACATGGATAGTGATCGGAATAATTGCTGTAGCTTGTTTAACATTTTGTATATCATTTTTTGTATTTGAAGCCAGTTTCATAGTTTCATTTGTTGCTGCAACTGTTCTTATTGTTCTTGCTTTCCTGTTTGGCGCTGTTTCCGGATACCTTGTTGGTATCATGGGTTCCAGCAATAATCCGATAAGCGGATTAACGCTTACAGCTTTAGTAGTAACTGCATTGATATTAGTTGCATTAGGTGTTTCCGGCGATGCAGGCATTGCTACAGTTCTGGGTATTGCAGCAATTGTTTGCGTTTCTGCTGCTGTAGCAGGTGAAATGCTTCAAGATTTAAAAGCAGGGCATATACTCGGCGGTACTCCATGGAGAATGCAGATTGGCGATATTATAGGTGTTATACTTGCCGGTTCAGTTATGTTTGGAGTACTGGTTATTCTGAACCAGGGAGATATTGCACAAGGTATTAAGGACGGATACGAGGGTGGCTTTGGAAGCAAGAATCTTCCTGCTCCACAGGCAAGTTTAATGGCAATGTTATCAAGAGGTATTGTGGGCGGACAAATGGCATGGCCTTTAATCATAGTTGGTATGTTGATGGGACTTGGATTTATTTTGATGCAGGTTAAAAGCCCTATGCTGGTCAGCGTGGGTATGTACCTTCCTCTTGAAACAACATTTGCCATATTTCTTGGCGGTTGCGTAAAAGGAATACTTGAAATGCTTAATAAGAAAAAGAAAGTTAATGGGAAAGAAGTTCTTGATAAAGATGGTAACCCCGAAAGGATATACTCAAAAGGACAGGTAGTGCGAATGGAGAATATCGGCGTATTGCTTGCTTCGGGGTTTATTGCGGGTGAAGCATTAATGGGACTTATCTTTGCATTGCTTTATTTTATGCAGGTTCCTACTCCTGAATTTTTCAAAGAGCCTTCATTTATTACAAGCTTAGTAGTATTGACAATCATTTCGTTTGTTATGATATATATTCCGCTAAAGAACAGGGGTGATGCCAGTGAGCCTCCTCCTCCAAGCGGAAGCTTCTAATTAAATAGTCATTCATTGTCATTAATGGTCATTCATTGTAAAAATGACGCGAAGCAAATGACCATTAGTGACAGTGAAACGATTTACAATATTAAAATGGAATTAGGTTTTTTTGAACGCAGGAAAATACTGAAGAATACCAGTATGCTTTATCTTACACCTTTCAGGAAGATTGAACACAGGGTGGAAGAAGATGGCAATGTTACGTTGCTTTATCCTAAGTTCAAAAACCAGGGAGTAAGCAAGTACATGCTTGGCAGAAGGTCGCCGCATATTCATCTTAAACTGGATGAATTGGGAACTTCTACATGGCTATTGATGGATGGGATAAAAAATGTGGAAAAGATAGCGCTTGAACTTTCGGACAAGTTCGGCGAGAAGATAAACCCGGTTCACGACAGGCTTGGAAAATTCTTATCACAATTGTATAACAACAAATATATTTCATTTAAAGAAGTTCAAAAAAAGGAGAAGTAAATTATGGGAAAAGTATTAGGCTCGCTGCAACCTGCAGCATTATGGAATAATTTCGAAGAGATCTGCAAGATACCTCATCCTTCGAAACATGAAGAAAAAATAAGAGAATACATTGTAGGCTGGGCAAAGAGCCACGACCTCAATGTTAAAGTGGATGAAGTAGGCAACGTCATTATCCGCAAACCTGCCACCAAAGGAATGGAAGACAGGAAAGGTATCATTTTGCAGGGACACATTGATATGGTTCCTCAAAAGAACAGTGATACCAAACACGATTTTGAAAAAGACCCTATCACTCCGTGGATTGACGGCGAATGGGTTAAAGCAAAAGGCACCACGCTCGGCGCTGATAACGGCATGGGCGTTGCTGCTGCTATGGCAGTACTTGAAGCCAAAGACCTTGTTCACGGACAGGTGGAAGCTTTGTTTACCATTGATGAAGAAACCGGCATGACAGGCGCTTTCGGCTTGCAACCCGGCTACTTTACTGGCGATATATTGATGAACCTCGATTCGGAAGACGAAGGCGAATTATATGTTGGCTGTGCCGGTGGTACCAATGCAAGTCTTAAATTCAAATACACTGAAGAAGCCACTCCCGCAGGCTCGGAAGCATTCAAAGTAAGTGTTACCGGTTTGAAAGGCGGGCATTCAGGCGTGGATATTGCTTTGGAAAGAGGCAATTCTAATAAGATTCTGAATCGTTTACTGTGGAAGGCGAATAAGAAATTCGGCATGAGGCTGGCTTCCATCGAAGGCGGTTCGCTGCGCAATGCCATTCCGCGCGAATCATTCGCGGTAGTTACTGTTGCAAAGGATAAAGTTGCTGCTTTTAAAAAACTGGTTGATGATTATAAACATATCATCATTAATGAGTATAAAGGCGTTGAAACAGATATTACTATCACGGCTGAAACAGTTGCAGTTCCTGCAAAAGTGATTGACAGTAAAACTACTTTCAATTTCCTGAATGCAGTGTATGCCACTCCCAACGGTGTTATCAGGGTTAGCCAGGATATGAAAGGGCTGGTGGAAACTTCAACCAACCTTGCTATTGTAAAATCGCAGAATGGCGTAATTGAAGTGCTTTGCCTGCTGCGCAGTTCGGTTGATTCGGCTAAAATTGACCTGGAACACATGATTGAAAGCGTTTACAACCTTGCCGGCGCTGAATCAGTTTTTGATGGGCAGTATCCCGGCTGGAAACCCAATATGGATTCGGCAATACTGAAAGAGATGCTTGCCGCTTACGAAAAACAATTCGGAAATAAACCAAAGATAGCTGCTATTCATGCAGGCCTTGAATGCGGTTTACTGGGTGGTGTTTACAAGAACTGGGACATGATTTCGTTTGGTCCTACTATTCGTTTCCCTCATTCCCCTGATGAAAAAGTAAATATTGCTTCGGTAAAGAAATTCTGGGATTTCCTTGTTGAAACCCTTAAGAATGCCCCGAAAAAGGATTAGTGTTGTGTTAAGATTGGTGTGTCAAAGAGATTGCTTCATCCTCCTTCGTCGGATTCGCAATGACGTCATTGCGAGGAGGAACGACGAAGCAATCCATATGACATAATATTGTTACCATTACACTAGTTGCATGCTGTTTGAACTTTTTTTATTAAAACACTTTCCTTATTATCCTTAAATAGACTTCTTCGGAAAATCATTTATCTCGTCATTGCGAGGGCTCTTTTCCCGAAGCAATCTTAATTCAGGTAAGAGATTGCTTCATGGAGTTTATCCTGAAACAAGTTCAGGATCACCTGAGTGCTTTTCCATTTAAGATTGCTTCCCCTTCGCTTCGCTCTGTGTCGCAATGACGGCACGAAGGGTTCGCAATGACGTCATTGCGAGGAGGAACGACGAAGCAATCCATATGACATAATATTGTTACCATTACACTAGTTGCATGCTGTTTGAACTTTTTTTATTAAAACACTTTCCTTATTATCCTTAAATAGACTTCTTCGGAAAATCATTTATCTCGTCATTGCGAGGGCTCTTTTCCCGAAGCAATCTTAATTCAGGTAAGAGATTGCTTCATGGAGTTTATCCTGAAACAAGTTCAGGATCACCTGAGTGCTTTTCCATTTAAGATTGCTTCCCCTTCGCTTCGCTCTGTGTCGCAATGACGGCACGAAGGGTTCGCAATGACGTCATTGCGAGGAGGAACGACGAAGCAATCCATATGACATAATATTGTTACCATTACACTAGTTGCATGCTGTTTGAACTTTTTTTATTAAAACACTTTCCTTATTATCCTTAAATATTTATTAAAAATTTATTTGGTTATTAATTCTTTTTCAATTATCTTTGTTTGCTATTTCGACCATTAAATAGAAAAAAGCCTTTATTGATGTGTTCTTTGAAGTTGTAAGAAAACGCAACGATGTTTCAAACTCCTTTGATGTCAAATGAAACAACATTGAAGTCAATCCAAACTCCTTTGATGTCAAATGAAACTACTTTGAAGTCAATCCAAACTCCTTTGATGTCAAATGAAACTACTTTGAAGTCAATCCAAACTCCTTTGATGTCAAATGAAACTACTTTGAAGTCAATCCAAACTCCTTTGATGTCAAATGAAACATAATTTATGTTAATATAAACTCGGATGAAGTCAAATTAAACAGGATTATTAACCAAATACAATTAAAAACCAAAAAAAATGGCAACAACAACGAAAAAGAAAAGAACAGACTGGATACCTCCGCAGTTATTAAGGTTCTGGCTGTGGCAAGCGAACTTTATGACAGAGATACAAAGCGCTGTTATAGCAGCCCTCACGGGTATTCCCACGGGAGTGGGCAGTAAAATGGCAAATTTGCTTACACTGCAATCGAATTATGTAACGGCTTATAATGCAGCGCCACCCTATACACACGCCGGCAAGGCATTAATTACCGCACGCAACAAGGCAGAAAAGCTTTATAAGTCCGCCATACGCAAAATTACGGCGCAATACATTCGCCATAATGATGCGCTTAGCGATTTGCAAAAAGAACAAATAGGTTTGCCAATTACCGTAAACACCGGCAGCGGCACACATTCCTTACAAACTTCTATAGTACAGCGCACCATGGCAAACTATCCATCGGTAGCAGCAAAATCAAACAGTCCGGGCACTGTTACATTTACTTTTGGCGAAATGGACAGTAAATCGCACGGTATCCCTGCCGGTATGCACCATTGTTTAGTACAGTATATTATTACAGCCGCCACCGCCACGGCGCCCACCGGCGAGGATGCCTGCAACAAACACATCGAGGCGCAAAAATCTCCTTATACCCAGGATTTAACCCGCGAATTATCGGGGCAGAAACTGTGGGGCTTTGCCGCCTGGGTTGATACCCGTGGGGTTATACATACCTGGAGCCCTGTGTTTAGCTGTATTATTACATAAGAAATTATTAAGTATCAAGTCTCAAGACTCAAGTCCCAAGCTTAGCAAGACTATCGAAGTCTTAGAGACTTCGATAGTCTTTTTAATTTTGAATTTGGGGCTTTGAATTTGGGTCTTAAAAGAGGAGTAACCCGTAAATCCTTTAAAGAGTCGGGGAAAAGCGCATTGTTATTATTTTTCATAATGAGAAGGCTAAGTATTGAATTAAATAAATCTTACAGAAGATCAGGCTGGCAGTATTTTTCAGTTGACGACAAGGAACTCCGGCTTATTACACAGCAGGAAATCCTCGGTTTAACGTTAATAATAAAAGGTACTGAAGGCTTTGGCGGTAAATATCCTGTAAAAAAAGATGTTCCTTTTAAAGTGAAACTTGAGCATCATTCAGGGTATTTCCATTTTAAATATCAACCGATAAAAACCAATATTAAATTAGAAGTGGATTTCCTTACTGAAAAAGAAAAACTTATTGACACCTCTAATATTCAAAAATTCGAGGAATTTATACTAACCAAGGAAGTACCTATAGCTATCGGAAGGGTCAAAAAACATGAGAAATTGAAGTTTTTAAAAGTGCAAATAAATAAAAAGAAGCGAAAAATGAACAATTCAAAAAGCGATGAAAAAAAGCTATTGTATCCAGTATACAATAAAGCTGAGATTATTATTTTTTTGCAGAAAGCGCAGCGCGATTTTAATATGATTGACAGTAGAATAAAAGAAATGTTAAATGTTGAAAACATCAATATTGAAGAATTCAGAGATGTTGCACCTAAAGTTTATGAACTGGGTTACGAATTGAATGAATGCACAGAAACGCGGAATAAGAAAATAGAGGAATTATTAGAAATAATTAAAGGTGGGTTCTAAAAATTTTGTTTTTTAAAATCCTAAGCACTAAACCCTAAATTCTAAATAATTTCAAAATTCAAATGAGAAAAGCACCAAACATTGAATTAGCAAAGGTTTTGAACATTAAAATTTGTTTATTTGATATTATTTAGAGTTTAGAAATTAGAAATTAGAATTTGTTTTTAAGAATTATTAGAAGTCCCCTAAAAACTAAACAAGCGTAAATCGTATTAAAAGGAAAAGCGGTAAAGAAGTTTGTAAAAGAATAACCAAGTCCCAAGCATCAAGCCCCAAATTCAAAGGGAATCTCTTGGGGCTTGGAATTTGGAGTTTGGGTCTTGAGTCTTTGAACTAAACCCTTGCGTAAACCAGGTAAGAATAAGTAAAATCGTTCGGTGTGTCGCTGTTGCAATCTTCTTTGCTTACCAGTTTCCACTCTTTAAGGTCAATGTCGGGGAAGAAACAATCAGCTTCAAATGCTTTATGCACGGCTGTTATGTATAATTTATCGGCAAGAGGAAGAAACTGCCTGTAAACAGAAGCCCCGCCTATAATAAAGTTCTCGTTAGTATCATGGCAAAGCTGCATAGCTTCAGTTATGGAGTAAGCCATAGTGCAACCTTCAATTATTTCACCGGGAATATCAGTTATCACTATGTTCGTACGCTTTGGAAGGGGCTTTACCGGAAGGGAATAAAAGGTGTTCTTTCCCATAACCACGGTATTGCCACTGGTGATTAGCTTAAAGCGTTTCAGGTCTTCCGATATATGCCAAAGCAGTTTATTATCCTTGCCAATGGCATTGTTTTCAGCAATAGCTACAATTATTGATATTCTTTTTTTAATGCCTTCGCTCATAAAACTCTAAACTCCATACTCCAAACACCCGACTACTGACTCCCAACTCTTACACCGCTACAGGAGCTTTAATATGCGGATGCGGGTCGTAATTAACTAAACTGAAATCTTCGAACTTAAATGAAAAAATATCTTTCACTTCTTTATTGATATTAATCTGTGGCAAAGGACGTATATCTCTTGACAGTTGTAATTTAGCCTGGTCAATATGATTCAGGTAAAGATGAGCATCGCCAAGAGTATGAATGAAATCACCGGGTTGTTTTCCACATACCTGAGCGATCATTAGTGTCAATAATGCATAAGATGCAATGTTAAAAGGAACGCCAAGAAATATATCGGCGCTGCGCTGGTAAAGCTGGCATGATAATTTATTATCGGCTACATAAAACTGAAACAAAGCATGGCAGGGTGGGAGTGCCATCTTTTCAATCTCGCCCACATTCCAAGCGCTTACAATTATCCTTCTGGAATCGGGATTGTTCTTAATAAGATGAATCACCTGTGATATCTGATCGATAGATTTATCATCTGTATTCCAAGAGCGCCACTGATGACCATATACAGGACCTAAGTCCCCGTTAGCGTCAGCCCATTCATCCCAAATGGAAACTGCATTATCTTTAAGATACTTGATATTGGTATCGCCCTGTAAGAACCATAATAATTCATAAATAATAGAGCGAAGGTGAAGTTTCTTGGTGGTAAGTAATGGAAATCCTTCCTGAAGGTTAAACCGCATCTGATACCCGAAAACACTGAGTGTTCCCGTACCCGTCCTGTCTTCTTTTTTTGTGCCGTTCTTTAGCACATGATCCATTAAATCCAGGTACTGCCTCATATTAGTTTATTTCTTTTTTTTCCGTTTGTCTATCTCATCCCTGATAATGGACGCTTTCTCGTAGTTTTCTTCTTCAATGGCTGCTTTAAGAAGTTCTTCTAACTCATCAAGAGACATACTGGCATATTCGCTACGACTGACAATTTTTTCTTTCTTTGGCAGTTCTTCTGATTCATTTTCAAGTTTGGTATCCGTATTTTCATCATCCATAATGATACCGGCAGCTTTCATTATTGATTCACTGGTGTATATAGGGCAATGCATGCGTAGTGCAATGGCGACAGCATCAGAAGTGCGAGAATCTATTTCAACCACGTTGGCTCCATTTGAGCAAACTAATTTTGCATAGAATATCCCGTCTGTGAATTTGTAAATATTTACTTCTTTAACACTTATTCCAAATGTATCAACAACTATTTTGAAAAGGTCGTGAGTTAAAGGACGCGTAGGTTTCATATTTTCAAGTTCAATCGCTATCGATTGTGCTTCAAAACTGCCTATAATAATTGGTAGTCTGCGTTTGCCGTCACTCTCCACAAGTATTAAAGCGTATGCTCCCGATTGGGTTTGACTGTATGAAATACCCAGTATTCTTAGTTTTATCTTATCCATTTACAACGTAAAGTGAATTTTTGCTTTTTGAGGGCATAAAAGTACAAAATAATTTGGCTTATTACTTGAAATCTTTATTATTGTTTCAGTTCTTTTTCTGAAACAAATAATTAATATTAAATTGTATGTAAATATGAGATTTGATCAGCCAGCTTAAATCAGCTGATTATTTATGAATTGAAATAAAATTACCGAAAGCAAGCGGGTTGCTACCAACTTTAACTGTTGATGTAACAGTATTGCTAACAGTATTTATAACATCTACCGTACCGGCATCACTATTTGCAACATATACTTTGCTTCCATCTGGACTTATTGCAATGCCATATGGTCCGGCACCCACTGGAATTGTAGCTGAAACATCATTTGTAGTGCTGTTTATTACACTTACGGTGTTCGCCATATCATTTGCAACATAAACCTTGCTTCCGTCTGGGCTTACTGCAATTCCTTCAGGATAATCGCCAACTTTAATTGTGGCTGAAACAGTATTTGTTGCAGTATTAATGACGCTTACAGTATTGGTAAATTCATTTGTAACATAAAGTTTATTTCCGTCGGGACTCACTCCTACACCTAAAGGGTAAGATCCAACAGTAACTGTTGCTACAACAGTAATTGAATTGCAGTCAATTACACTAATATTATTGTTAAAATAATTAGCAACATAAGCTTTGCTCCCGTCTGGGCTTATGCATATACCACTAGGGTCAGTTCCAACAGAAATTGTAGCACTAACGATATTTGTGGCACTGTTTATTACACTTACAGTATTAGTGCCATCACTTGAAACATACACCTTGCTCCCATCAGGACTAACGGCAATACCATATGGTTTAGATCCAACTATAATTGTTGCAGATAAAGTATTATTGGCCGTGTTTATTACCTTAACTGTATTATCAAATTCATTTGAAACATAAGCTTTGTTTCCGTCAGGGCTAACAGCAATACATGCAGGCGAAGAACCAATCGGAATTGTTGCTGTTACTGTGTTAGTTTCGATATTGATAACAGATAAGCTTCCATCAGCCTGATTCGTTATATAGGCAAATTGAGCATTTACACTATAACCAAGAATCATTAACGTTAGTATGAAAAATATTTTTCTCATTTTTTATTTTCTCATTTTTACAGTACAAATATACTATAACTTTCATATAAAACCAAAAAAAAAATCTTTAAAATTTCACATCTCTTCCATATTAATTTCCCAATGTGTCATTTAACGACTAATTAACAGTCAATTATAATTTTTTTGTTTTGTATATCTGCAAGATAAGTTTTGGATTCATCCAACAATTATTTTTGACTTATAATTAAGCTATCAATCTTAAGTATGTAATTTATTCCTATTATTGTTGTAGGATAATTTATTAACATCTATATTGCATTTAATCAGTACAATAAATCTTCCTATATGAAATGTTAACAGCTTTGGACTTTTGTTGCGCTTTGTAAATAGAAATACTTTTATACCTTTGCCGCGAATTAAAAAAACCAATAAAATCTTAATTATTATGAAAAAAATATTTGCGTTTTTATTATTACTTATTCCATTTGGAAGTTTTGCCAGCGAAGCGGATTTAAAAGTGCCTGATGCTATTAAAAGTGAGAATGTTTTGTATTGGGGATTTTTAGTTTGTGCGCTGGGTTTACTTTTTGGTCTTTATCAATTTATGAAGGTGAAAAAATTACCTGCACATAAAGCAATGCTTGATGTTTCCGAGGTAATTTATAAAACTTGTGGAGCTTACCTGAAACAACAAGGTAAATTTATAGCTATTCTTTTCATTTTTATAGGTGCTGCTGTAGCCGGTTATTTTGGCTTCTTAGCTAAAGGCCATGATGGAGAATCTCTTTTCGGAATAGGCGGTGTTTTATTAATATTAACATGGACAATAATTGGAATTTTAGGTTCGTACACAGTTGCTGCATTTGGTATTCGCATGAATACACTTGCTAATTCGCGCATGGCTTTTGCTTCATTAGAAAAACAACCTTTAAAACTGCTTAATATTCCATTAAGAGCAGGGATGAGCATTGGCGTTATGCTTGTTTGTATTGAACTTATCATGATGCTTATCATCTTATTATTAATGCCTGGAAACTTGGCAGGTGCTTGCTTTATTGGTTTTGCTATTGGTGAATCACTTGGAGCTTCTGCTCTTCGTATCGCCGGTGGTATCTTTACCAAAATAGCTGACATTGGTTCCGACCTGATGAAAGTTGTTTTCAAAATTGGTGAAGACGATCCTCGTAATCCTGGTGTTATTGCTGACTGTACAGGTGATAACGCAGGTGATAGCGTTGGCCCTACTGCTGATGGTTTTGAAACTTATGGAGTAACAGGTGTTGCACTTATATCTTTTATTCTATTAGCTGTTGGAATTTCAGGAAATTTAGATCTTACAGCTGTTTTACAGGTTAAGCTACTTGCATGGATATTCCTTATGCGTATTTTAATGGTTATTACATCTGTAGTTGCTTATTATATTAATGTCGCACTAAGCACTGCAAAATACAGCAATAAAGACGACCTTGATTTTGAAAAACCACTTACAAGTTTGGTTTGGATAACTTCATTGCTTTCTATCGTTGTTACTTTTATTGCAAGTTATATAATGATACCTAACCTCAATGGCAATACCGATATGTGGTGGATACTTTCAACCATTATTAGCTGCGGTACTCTGGGTGGCGCACTGATACCGGAAATTGTAAAAGTATTTACTTCACCAAAATCAGCTCATGTTCAGGAAGTCGTTAGCGCCGGTAAAGAAGGTGGTGCTTCCCTTACAATTCTTTCAGGTTTTGTAGCAGGTAATTTTTCCGCATTCTGGATGGGACTGGTATTCTTTTTATTAATGTTCATTGCTTATTTCATGAGCACATTTGGCTTGCACGAAATAATGTTATATCCTTCGATATTTGCTTTTGGATTAGTTGCTTTTGGACTGTTGGGAATGGGTCCTGTTACTATCGCTGTTGATAGTTACGGACCTGTTACAGACAATGCTCAATCGGTTTATGAATTATCATTGATTGAAGAAAACCCTAATATTAGTGCTGAAATAGAAAAAGATTTTGGTTTTAAACCTGATTTCGAAAAATCAAAACATTATCTTGAAGCTAATGACGGTGCAGGGAATACTTTTAAAGCTACTGCAAAACCGGTGCTTATAGGTACTGCTGTTGTAGGTGCTACTACCATGATCTTCTCACTGATCCTGATGATACAAAAAACCTTAGGTGTACAACCTGAAACTATTTTGAATCTGCTAAATCCATATTCAATTCTTGGATTTATACTTGGTGGTGCAGTTATTTACTGGTTTACCGGTGCTGCCACGCAGGCTGTAACAACAGGTGCATACAGAGCTGTTAAATATATAAAAGAACATATTAACTTAGACCCGAATGCTCCTAAAAAAGCCAATCTTAAATCATCTATCGAGGTGGTTAAAATTTGTACCCAATATGCTCAAAAAGGTATGTTCAATATTTTTATTGCCATATTCTTTTTTGCTTTAGCATTTGCATGTTTATCATCTCCTTCTGGAATTGGTGGCAATAATGCTGTTGCTTTGTTTGTAAGTTACCTCATCGCAATAGCTGTTATTGGTTTATTTCAGGCTGTATTTATGGCTAATGCCGGTGGTTGCTGGGACAATGCAAAGAAGGTTGTTGAAGTTGATCTTAAAATGAAAGGTACGCCGCTTCATGATGCAACTATAGTTGGTGATACTGTTGGCGATCCTTTTAAAGATACATCATCTGTGGCTTTGAATCCAATTATCAAATTCACTACCTTGTTCGGGTTGCTTGCTATGGAAATTGCTATTTCGGCTGCATTCCGCGATATCGCTCCTTACTTTGGAATAGCTTTCCTTATTGTTGCTTTGGTATTCGTTTGGAGATCGTTCTACAAAATGAGAATAGAAAAATAATATGATTGTATTTAAATAAAAAAAGCCCCATCGTTCTGGGGCTTTTTTATTATAGTTACCATTTAATATGGCCTACAATAAAATAATCAGCAACAGTAAATGCTACAATACCCGCAAAAGTTCCCAGAATTGCATATTTTACCCTTTTTTGAGTGGAAATAGTTTTATATCCATTGGTAAAATTATTATCGTTGCCATATGTTTGTTTAATATCTTCAGGTGCTTTAATTTTAGACCCAACAAATCCTATTCCTACACCATAAACAACAGGAGTTAACAAATCAATAAATCCTAAAGGAACAACACCTACAGCACCAATTACAATTCCTCCAACTGATATCAAGGGAGCCTTATAATATTTTATCGCTGCCCGTTCGCCAATAATATAGTGTTGCATTTCGTGAATTGAAAGTATATATCCAAGTCCGGAATCCTGCTGGTATACCTGTTTGCTTGTCATGTTAGCATAATTGATGGAATAAACATCCAGAAGATCAACTGCTTTTTGTTTTAATTTTCCCCTAACCTGAAGATCATAATAAAGCAGGGCGCTGTTTTGTTCTTCGTGTATGCTTCTTGGAAATATTTGCTTCCCATTAAGAAGATTTATCGTATCCTGTGAAAAAACAAAAGAGGCTTTTGCCAGCATAAAGAAACAAAGACAATATATTAAATGAAACTTCATAATCGTTGTATCACAATTCCACAGTAAATATACTCAATTTTTAACCGTTTATAAAGCAAAAAAACGAAAATTTTAGAACTTTATTGTAATATTTGTTTAGTAATTTAATAACTAATATTTTATTATTGCTGGAAATATAGGATTATCAGCTTATTTGAAGTTGATTAAAAAGAATGAATATCTTTTCCTTAAAATTAATTTACTTCTATATTTGCACGGGATTTCGTAATAACAATTATACAACTTAATACTATGATTACAGGTAATTTTAGATTCCGTCACATTGGTCCGGGAGTTGAAGAAACTGAAAAGATGTTGAATTTTATCGGTATTGCTTCTATTAATAAGCTTATTGAAGAGACAGTCCCTTCATCAATTAGAATGAAAGAACCTTTGAAGTTATCAAAAGGAATTAATGAGTACGAATATATCACTAGTCTGAAAGAGATTGCTTCGAAAAATAAGATTTATAAATCATATATAGGACTTGGATATTATAATTCTATCACACCCGCTGTAATAACTCGCAATATTCTTGAAAACCCGGGTTGGTACACGGCTTACACACCTTACCAAGCTGAGATTTCACAGGGGCGACTTGAAGCATTGTTGAATTTTCAGACCATGATAGTTGATATGACTGGTATGCAGATTGCCAATGCTTCATTGCTTGACGAAGCTACTGCTGCTGCTGAAGCCATGCTAATGTTATTTAATGCCCGCAGCAGGGATGCAGTGAAAAGAGGAGCTAATATCTTTTTTGTTTCAGAAGACTTATTCCCTCAGACCATAGATGTTTTAATTACACGCTCTGCACCTTTAGGAATAAAATTGGCAATTGGAAATCATAACGAGTTTGCATTTAATGATAAAGTATTTGGAGCTATTATCCAATATCCTGTTAAATCAGGCAGTGTAGTTGATTATTCGGAATTTGTGACTAAAGCTCATGCTAACAATACTTCAGTAGCAGTTGCTGCCGATTTGATGAGTCTTGCTTTGCTCACTCCTCCGGGAGAATGGGGTGCCGATGTAGTTGTAGGTTCAACGCAGCGCTTTGGTTTACCTATGGGCTTTGGCGGCCCTCATGCCGGGTATTTTGCCACGAAAGAAGAGTTTAAAAGAAGCATGCCGGGAAGAATTATTGGTATTTCTGTTGATGCCAATGGCAACAGGGCGTTAAGAATGGCTTTGCAGACAAGAGAACAACATATTAAAAGAGAGAAAGCGACTTCAAATATTTGCACCTCGCAGGTTCTTCTTGCTATCATGTCGGGCATGTATGCTGTTTATCATGGATATGAAGGAATTAAAAATATTGCTACTGATATTCATGAACAGGCTTGTATCCTATCGGAAGAGTTAATGAGATTAGGATATAAACAAAAGAACGAAACCTTTTTCGATACACTTGAAATAGAAATTCCTGAAAATATCTCGATGGAAACCATTAAGGAAAGCGCACTTGAGCAGAAGATGAATTTCCATTATATCTCTGATAAACTTGTCGGGATCAGCATTGATGAAACTACACTGACAGATGACATTAATCATATATTGATAATTTTCGCTTCTGCAAATAAGAAACATTTCTTGGGAATTACAAGCTCTTCCTGTGGTAACAAATTTCCTTCGAGTTTGAAAAGAACAAGTAAGTTTTTGCAACATACTGTTTTCAATTCGCATCATTCGGAAACGGAAATGATGAGGTATATAAAGAAACTGGAAATAAAAGACCTCTCGCTTAATCGTTCCATGATTCCGCTAGGCAGTTGTACAATGAAACTTAATGCAGCCACCGAATTATTTGCACTTAGCTGGCCTGAGTTCGGCGCTATTCATCCTTTTGTTCCTGCCGATCAGGCAGAAGGTTATCATCAATTGATAAGTGAACTGGAGAAAGACCTTTGTGAGATAACAGGCTTTGCTGGTATATCTTTTCAACCTAATTCGGGAGCAGCAGGAGAATATGCAGGTTTAATGGTTATCAGGGCATATCATATCAGCAGAGGGGATGATAAAAGAACTATTGCACTTATTCCTGCTTCTGCGCATGGCACAAATCCTGCCAGTGCTGTTATGGCCGGAATGAAGGTGGTAGTAGTGAAGTGTGATGATAAGGGGAATATTGACGTCAATGACCTGAAAGAAAAAGCTGTTCAATATAAAGATACTCTTGCTGCTTTGATGGTTACTTATCCCTCTACTCATGGTGTTTTTGAGGAGGAGATACTTGAAATTATTAAGATTATTCACGCAAATGGCGGACAGGTGTATATGGATGGCGCCAACATGAATGCTCAGGTTGGCCTAACCAATCCCGGTATTATAGGAGCAGATGTTTGCCATCTTAATCTTCATAAAACATTTGCTATCCCTCATGGCGGTGGTGGTCCGGGCGAAGGCCCCATTGGTGTTGCAATGCATTTGCTTCCTTTCCTTCCTTCTCATACAATGGTGAAAACGGGTGGCGATAAAGCCATACACGCTGTATCTGCCGCTCCATTCGGAAGCGCTATGATTCTGCCTATATCTCATGCATATATCAAATTGATGGGTGGGGACGGGCTTACCGAGTCCACTAAGTATGCGATACTGAATGCTAACTACATTAAATCGAAGGTTGGAAAACCATTATCCTATTTTATATACTGGAGTTAGGAACAGGGTAGCTCACGAAATGATACTAGACTGCAATTTATTTAAAAAGACTGCCGATATTGAGGCTATTGATATTGCCAAACGATTGATGGATTATGGTTTTCATGCACCAACGGTAGCATTCCCTGTTCATGGAACATTAATGGTTGAACCTACTGAAAGCGAACCTCTGGTCGAAATTGACAGGTTTTGTGATGCAATGATTTCTATACGTAATGAAATCAGAGAGATCGAAGAGGGCAAAGCCGACAAGGCAAATAACGTGGTTAAGAAAGCGCCACATACCTTGCAAGCTGTTTTGGCTGAGAAATGGGAAGCGCCTTATTCTCGCACAAAAGCTGTTTTCCCTGTGGAAAGCCTGAAAGAGGACAAATACTGGCCAACAGTCGCAAAAATTGACGATGCTTACGGCGACCGTAATCTTGTTTGCTCCTGCTAAGATTTGTTAGGAATGAATAGTAAAGAAATCGTCATTGCGACACTGAGCAATGCGAAGTGGAAGCAATCTGCTTATAGATTAGATTGCTTTAGTCGTTCCTCCTTCGCAATGACACTCTGGAGTTACTATAAATCATTTTTTAAAAAGGAACTATTCTTTAATAATACTTACTTCCGTTCTCCTGTTTTTGGATCTTCCATCTTCGGTTGAGTTATCGGCAACAGGCATGGTATCTCCATAACCTTTGGCAGTTATCCTGTTGGCAGCAATGCCTTTATTGATAATATAATTTCTAACGGTATTGGCGCGCTCCTGCGAAAGTTTCATGTTTGATTCAGGTGTCCCCACATTATCGGTATGTCCGCCTATTTCAATAATAAGGGTGGGCTTTAATTTCATTACTTGATATAGGTCGTTCAGCGCTTTATACGATGAAGATTTCAGCGATGCTAGTCCTGTATCGAACAAAACATCGTTAAGCGTATAAGTCTTGGGAGGGTCAATTTGCACTGTAAGGTTTGAGGTGTATTTACCTGGTTTACCGGGAATATCAACTTCGCCGTATTTGGTGCTGTCCGTAATTTCTTTGTATTTCACTATATATGTATCGCCTTTAGGAATAAGAATGGAAAATTTACCTTTCGAATCAGATACGCCGGAATATACTTTCTTTGTTTTAGCGCTTATAAGCATTATAAGGTCGTTAGGGCGCGGCACATCCTGGAAGTTAGTAACAGTAACATTCATCAGGGCATCAGTTTCGGTTGGCTGCAAGGTTTGTGTGTTCTGGGAAAAAGCAAGCAAGCTAATCGGTAAGGCTGCGAGCAATAAAATCAGTCGTTTCATAAGTCGAAATTTAGTGTATCAAAAGTAACTATATTTTGCGTTTCTGTGAAACATAATTTTGATAAGCAAAATTAGTGCCGAAACGTTGAAGAGGAAAGTAGATAATGGCATTAAGCAGAATGTAGCCATAAACTGTTAATTTGTTATTTGTCAGATATGTATCTCGTTAATAGCATCTTTAATATTCTGCCCGACTATCATTATTTGTCTAGTGGCAATGTCGTTGGGTATCGAGGCCAACATGTAGGGCATAGTGCCCCTTGAGATTTTCTTCAAGCCCAACGAGACGGGCATCGTGCCCAACGTGATGGGCATCATGCCTCTTGAGATTTTCATTGTGCCAGACTTGTCGGGTATCATGCCCACTGAAATTTTCTTCGTGTCCAATGTGATGGGCGTCGTGCCCATTGAGGTTTTTATCTTGCCCAACGTGAACGCCTTCGTGCATAATGAGGTGGTCGTTATTCCAAATGTGAACGCTGTCAAACCCATTGAAGTGTCCATCTTGATTAACAAGAAGGTCATCATGTTCAACAACGTGGACATCGAGCCGAGCGAGGGGGGAAAGGTAGATATAAAAGCCGGTGCAAATCTGATAAGGAACGTGATTTTTCCATACTACGCTTGCGATAGAGAAACAATTACACTTCCGAACTATTGAACAATCGAATTAAGAACTCAGAACCAATAGCTCAATAACTTACAACTATCGGTTACAAATATCATTATACGGGCAGTTGGCGCAAATCTTGGTATCGGTGGTCTGGGTGAAAGGGATAGCGGGATCAAAGATATTTGCAATAAGCGCAGCAATATTATCTTCAACAAGCGCAAGGGCATCGGCGCTAAGGGCATTATTCTGCGCAGATGGACAATTAACAGACATATACCCCTTGCTTAAATTACGAAACGAAATAATGCCTGCATTCAGTTTTTCCGCGCTGTGTTTTTTACTGAAAAGGTACGCATAAGTGAGCAGTTGCATGCTTTTTGCAAGCACAGGCTCGCTGATAAGCTGTTCCCATTCATCAAATGCAAGCTCTTCTTTTTTTACTATACCTGTTTTGTAATCAATAATCCTGTAAGTTTCGCCTATGCGGTCAACCCTGTCAATAAAGCCTTTCAGTTTAATAGAAACAGTTTTGCCATCATGGGTATGCACATTAATGCCGGTATCAAAGGGTTCTTCAAGCTGTATGATGGTAAGGTAGTTGTTTGCATCCTGTAGTTGTTCAACAAATTTTAATTCGGTTTGAAGGAAGTTAGTAGCGAACTTTGCAGCCACTTTCGATATCAAAAGGTTTTTGCCAGTGTCCACATCACCATCGGGATAATATTCTTTGAAGCCTTCTTTTATAAGGGTTTCAACATTAGCGAACATTTGTTTTAAATCGGCAGGATGAAGTATTTTATTCTTAAATGGACGATACAGGTTCTTCAAAACATAATGCACTGTACTTCCCAATGTGGCAGCATCAATGGTTTCGGCAGCATCTTCGGCTTCCTCAAGCTTTTCAATATATTGAAAATAAAACTTCAGAGGGCAACTGATATAGGTGTTCATACCCGATGGCGAAAATCCTTTATCAGCAATTTCGTTGAGGCTTTTTAATATCTCGTTTGTTTTAGAAACGGAAATGTCATTGTTTACTGATGTGGTTGGTGTTTCGTTAACTAGGATATTCTGGTGTATCTTTATCTTTGTGTTATAGCGGGGCATTTCTTCGCAAAGCTGAGTAATGAAGCGGCTTTTCTCGCCACTGCCAAAATCGCCTGCTTGGGTGTTGTAAATAATATGAATGTTCTTTGCACGCTGCAACAGTCGGTAGAAATGATAAGCGAAAATAGATTCCTTTTGCCTGTAGGTGCTTAATCCCATCTCCTTCCTGATGTCGAAAGGGATAAATGTATGCTGGAATTTTCCCGCAGGAAGTATTTGTTCGTTGGCCGAAAGCAGGATGATATTTTCAAAATCTAGGGTGCGTGTTTCAAGCATTCCCATTATCTGCAAGCCTTTCAGTGGTTCGCCATAAAAAGGAATAGTAGCAGTATCCGCAAGTCCGGTAAATACTTTTCGCAGGGTTTTAATATCACTCACAAAGCCGTAATCAGTAAGCAGATTCCTGACCTTATTAATGATTACAGCATAATGAAAAAGGTATTCAATATCAATATCCGTGTTTTTGTTTTCTGCAATAAGTGTGTCTCGTATCAAGCCGATTAGCGATGTTATCTTTGCAAGAAATGCTATATTATCATGCTGTTTGTTTTCGAAGAAAGAAGCGATAACAGCATTTCCTAATTGTTTCCTTATCTCATCGCTGTTAAAGAAAATGCGGTTGGAGTTTTTAACGTAAGACAATAAAGAATTTATTCCATGAGCTTTATTGTTCAATTCGCCTATTAACCGCAGGTAAGGATGATTAAGGAAGTTGATGACATCCTTCTGATAAAAGCGGATAGTATTGTTATTACTGTATTTCTGCGAATTTTCAAGCAAGGTAAAGATGTTCAGCAAAAGACTGTGGATTGAAGAATTTGAAAGGGGATAACCCATCGTGATATTGATGTCCTTTACATTTTCGGGTATAGAGTAGAGTAGGGGAATAAGCAGGTTTTCATCAGCAAGCACCAAAGCGGTATTTTCTGAATTAGCAAAATTATCGGTCATTTCAGAAAGCAACTGACCAGTATATGCTGCCTGTCCAACATGCAGTGGAATGCCCGTAATGGTTATCTCTTTTGTATCTTCAGCATAATGATCTTCCAGCCAGTTGAATTCTTTCAACTCCCATTCAGCCCTGTATTTCCGAATAAATAAACCAGCTTCCTGTATCTTGTTATCAGTATAATATTTCTCTGCATCCCAGAATATTTCAGCCTTCCCTGAACCAAGCAATGCCCTGATAATTTTCTCTTCCGAAGCAGTCAATGCATTAAAACCTGCGAAAATGATCTTGTCAAATTTTATTGCTTTAATGTATTCATCAATATTCTTAGCAGCTACCTTATTGGCCAACCCCTGGTAAACCGTGTTCCTTCCAAGAAGGAAAGATGAGAGTTTAACATAATATTTACCCAATGACTGATAAAATGCGAGGTAATCTTTTTCATGTTCTGTCAGAGGGTTGTTATCAAGGTTCCATAAACTTATAGCTTTTGTCTCATTCAGATACTGAAAAAGCTGTTCAGTATCAGCAAGGTTCATGTCAGCATCGTTGTAATCGCTAATAAGAACCTGTGCCCAGTTCATGAATTCATCAAAGCTTTGAGCTTTTGTGCCTTCAATTTTTTTGTAGATGTTATAGAAATCAAACAGTAGAGTGGTTTGATCGGCAATCCTTAGCCCGGTAATGTTGCAAACAAAATCTTCAATAGAAAATATAGATGGAGCCCAAATATTCTTCTTAAGTTTTTGTGCAAGATACTTTTTCAGATAAAGCCCTGCTCGCCTGTTAGGAAAGACTAAACATGTTTCACTGATCTTATCTTTATAAGACTCAATCAGGTGATCGGCTATTTTCTCGAGGAATGTCAAGTGTCTAATGTCTATTTTCTATTATGAATCAGGATTTGAAAATACACAAAATATTTAAACGAGTATCAGATTAAATAAAATACATGTTTTTAAGATAATATTTGTGTTAATTGCATTAAGCATATTTCCGACATTTGGAAATAATCTCATCTTATGAAATAAAGGCTTCCTGTGTTCATGTTAATTACTTAACATTAAATAAATACTATTTTACTTGACTTTTAGATGTTGTTAGTATATCTTTGATAAAATATTATACATAGTGTTATATAAATCCTCCGGTTTATAAAATATTCATATGAAACCACAAACACTTATAATTAAAAAATATCTTATTTTTATTTTTCTGGTATTTTCTTTTAATTCATTTTCGCAGACCGTAGGTGTTAGCCAGGAGAGTTTCACACCCATGTCATTGCTTCATGTGCATAATACTTCTGTAGGTCAATTATTCCAACTATCAAATGTTAACACAAGCGGCGGTAATACCCCCACTATAAACAGCGGGTTTAATATTGGTATTGATGCATCGAAGAATATTACATTTAATCAGTATGAAAATGCGAATATGCTTTTCAGAATAAATAATGTTAGCTCAGGCTTGCTAAACAGTGGTAGTGGTTTAACATTTTTCGGTTATCAGGCAGGAGTAAGCACTACAGGAGTAAATAATTCTGCCTTCGGATATCAGGCGCTTTATACCAACATTAAAGGAGCTTCTAACGTGGCTATCGGTAAACAAGCTTTATATACAAATACTGTTAGTCAGCTTGTTGCTGTTGGCGATTCTGCACTTTATTCCAACACAAGTGGAACATTTAACACAGCTCTTGGATACCAATCTCTTGCTTTAAACTCTAGTGGAACTTATAACACTGCAACAGGGTATTGGTCACTTTATAACACGACTACCGGAAACAACAATACTGCCAACGGAGTAAGTGCTCTTTATGCCAATACTGTTGGGCTTGACAATACAGCAGTAGGATGGGGTGCTATGGTTTATAATACTAATGCAGGAGAGAATGTAGCTGTCGGTTCAGGCGCTTTATGGACACAGTCGTACAATAATGGTGCTCCAGGGGTAGCATGGAACAGTTACAATGTGGCAATTGGCTATGATGCACTTTATAACAATCAACCAACAAGTTCCGGTAATGGTGTTGTAAATACTGCAATTGGTTACAAAGCGCTTAATACAAACACTACAGGCTTTTACAATACTGCCGTTGGTGGCGGAGCTATGATGAATGGCCTGACTGCTATTCAAAATACTGCTTGTGGCCTGAATTCTTTATATTATAATACTGCGGGCTATAACAATACTGCCGTTGGTTGTTATGCTGCACTTGGAGGAGGAGCGGGATTGGCAACAGGATACAATAACACGGCAATTGGCACTCAAGCTTTATTCCGTTACACAACAGGCTTTAACAATACAGCTGTCGGAGTTAATTCCCTTTATTTTAATTCTACCGGATTTGATAATGTTGCCGTTGGGAGGGAAGCGCTTGACACGAACTACACCGGAAACTACAATACCGCTTTGGGAACCCAGGCCCTTAACTGGAACACAACAGGAACCGGCAGTACAGCCGTAGGATACGAAGCGCTTTACACTAACAGTGACCATACAGGAAGCTATAATACAGCAATCGGATCTGGAACTGATGTTGGAGGAAGCGGTTTAACTAATGCAACAGCTATAGGAAATAATGCCTATGTTACAGCAAGCAATGCACTGGTACTTGGAAGTATCAATGGTACAAATAATGCTATTGCTTCTGCAAATGTTGGTATTGGAATAACAGCACCCACTAGTCTTTTGCATGTGGTTGATGGAGGAGTTGGTTTTGCAACAGGAAATATGGTTACCATTGATGGAAACCAAACAACTAGTGGAATTACATTATACATTCCTTCATCTAGCTTAAGCAGCGGAAACCTTGAGTATCTGTATAATTCTAATACTTCATCTATAGGTCCTGCATTACTTGTTAATTCTAAAGCTACAGGGGCAAATGCAATACAAGCAATTGGAGGTGGAGCATTAGATTATTCTTCAATATTTGCTCAAACTACTTCTGGCGTTTCGGGAACAGGTATAGGTGTAGCTAATTCAACACATACATTATATGCCTCGATTACTGGAAGTAAAACTGATGCTTTTGCCATTTATGGGGAGAATTTAGGTACTGCTGCTGCCGGTTTAGGAGGAGTTATTGGTTATGCAAATGGTTTTTGGGGATGTTTAGCTTATGATGACGGTGGTGCTTGGTATGGAGCCTATGCTTATTATGATGCCAATGATTATGGTTATATAGGTAAAAGCGGGTATGGTATTTATGGTGAAGGAAACACATATGGCGTTTATGGACATGGCAATGCAGCTGGAACAACATATGGCGTTTATGGCATTGCTGATCATGCTGCTACAACAAATTATGGGGTTTATGGGAAGGCTTCGGGAGCTACTAATAATTATGGGGTTTATTGTTCCGGAAATGGCGGTTATACTGGGACCTGGACACTTATCTCCGATGAAAGATATAAGGAAAATATAATACCATTTGAAAATGCTTTAGATAAAGTAATGAAAGTAAAAATATATAATTATACTTTCAAAAAAGACGGAGATGCAGCACTGATGCAACTTTCAGAAGGTAAACAAACAGGATTTATTTCTCAGCAATTAGAACAGGTATTTCCTGAACTTATCAGAGAGGATGTATATATAATTGAGTCCAACAATTTAACAGCAGCCGATAGTACGAAATATAGACAAAAAGAAATACATTACAAGGGCGTAAATTATACAGGCATGATTCCTATACTTACTGAAGCTATTCAAGAGCAGCAAAAAATGATTGAAGATTTGAAAGCAAAAAATGAAGAACTGGAAGAAAGATTGAAAAAGGTGGAGAACAAATAGCAAGCATCGGAAGGAAGCAGAAATGAAAGCTAAGAAGTGAATTATTGAGCAATCGATTTAAGATTTATAAATGACAAATATAAGTGTGCAATCAACCATATAGTAATGATTATGGAAAGTGAAATAATGAGTCTTTTTAATAAACAACATAAAGAATTTTCGACTGGAACTTTGCGCTCTTACCATAATTTCATGCAGTTTCTACATAAAAAGGAGCAATTTCACGGTGAGGGTGCACACCCAATGGTTAAAGGTAAGCACTCTCAGGTTGAAGGTAAGCACCCTCGGGTTGAAGGTGTAAATCTGCATGTTACTGGTAAGCGCCCAGAAAACACAGGTATGGAATTAGATTACATCATTATGACGCCTGTTAATTTATTATTGAAGCCGTTTCACAGAAGCCAGAAATAGAAAAATCAGAACAACAGTTAAGGGTGGAGCAGAGAATTGAACAAACATATAATAAAATGAAGTTGTTTAAAGTCGAAACGTGATTTTATGCTTTATCTGTTGATTTACTAAGAAAGGAATCCGTTTGCTTTGCAAACAAAAATAAACATCAAAAAATCGATTTATTATAAACATAATCAATATTTTACATCCTTAATTATTGCGTCAACTTTAAACAACTTCAATAAAAGAATTATGAAAAAGCAAACGTTAAAGTCCAATTATTCAAATTTAGTATTAATTGTTATCCTTTTCATTTCTCCTTTCTTATGGAAAGGGGCTGATGTAGACGCCCAATGCACCGACCTAGGTATTTACTATTGGGGCGGTCAGTTGAAGGGAGTTGATTCTACTAACATTGTCACTACAGCCCACAAACTTGCCGATAGTTTAGGCGTTCATACCATTCGCCTCACGCTGTGCTGTAATGATGACGAAGTTTATTGCAATACAAGTCATTGCATCGGTAGTTATAACCTAACCGCCCTTGCATCTCGTTCCGATTTTAACAGCATACTGGCTGATCCGCAGTTTTCCACTATTGTCATCACCGCTTACGACGGGGTTTCTTTTGGTGATTGTTTCACCGCCAATTTTTTGGATACTAACTTTTACACTCCTTCAAACACAACTGCCATTGAAAATGAATATACCAATCTTGCCACTTACTTATCAACCAACTTTCCGAGTAAAAAATTCATCATCACTCAATGGGAAGCCGATAATCAGGTATATTGCGGCGCAGCATATTCCGACCCCGGATGCCCTTCTGCTCCGGCTAATATGGCAGGCATGAAAAAATGGCTGGCCGCCCGTTATGCAGGCATCCATGCAGCGGGAGTTCCCAATGTAAAATCAGGGATAGAATTTTGCAACATCCATTCCTTACATGCTGCAGGTAAGCCCGATGTGCTGGATGCCATTGTTCCTTATGTTCAATCTGATTATTATTTCTATTCTTCTTATGAATCTACCAATATCTCTCCCCAGCAAACCATTAACGATATACATTTCATTCGCCATAAATTAGACAGTCTGGGGAAGGATACCACTGCCTTGCTTTTTGGCGAGATGGGCTTTGGCGCGCACGACTGGGGCAGCGACTCAGCAGCAGCGGCCAAACTTCAGGGAATTATAACTGCCATTAATCAATGCGACATTCCCTTAGCATACGTATGGGTGCTCATTGATTATCCGCCGACTAACTTTGGTGCTTTCGACAGTTTGCAGCTAATCACTGATATTGGCAGGACAGTAAAAAGTAATATATGCCTCATCACAGGGAACCGGGAAGACAACAATCGTCCAATAAGTATAAAGGTAATGCCGAATCCCTCAGACGGTAAGTTTATATTGCAAATAGCAAATAATAATGGTCAACTATCAGCCATTGAAATCTATAATCTGCTTGGAGAAAAAGTGAATCAGTCATACGTTATCGGTAATCAGTTATCCATCATTGATATTTCAAGCCAGTCAAGCGGAATTTATATTTTGCAAGTTAAAACTGAAAAGGAATCAATTACTCAAAAGATAATTCGAATGAAATGAAGATAAATAACTAAAAATAATGAAAAAAACACTTTTAAAAAATGAAAATAATTGTAATATTATTAACGCTTCTGATAACTATAAGGTTATGTCTTTGCTCAAAATAATGCTCTTTACCCTTAACCAATTCCCCTTATGTTACTTTATCCAATGGATCAACCGGTACTCCTATTTATTTAATTGTAAATCAAAGCAATCAATCGGGTATATCAAGTTTAGGCACAGCAGGTGGCGGTATCCATATCAGAAGGAGAGTTTAATTATGTTGAGTGGAATATTGGTGGTAGCACTGGCGCTTACACTATTCCTTTTTATGATCCCAACAGTACTAAATGATATTTCATTTACGATGACAATCGGAACGCCAGGTACGGTAGCTTCAAATGGGTATGTATTGTTTTCAACATATCATACAGGTCAGTCAATACTTACTCCCTATTCAACATATGATGGAGCAGATATTATCCCAAATATTCCAATTTAAATCTGGAACACTTCTTCCGGAGTCAACGATGCATGCAAATATGGTTAACAGATGGTGGATTGTAGATGCTGAAAGCTATGAGCGGTAGTTATACCAATTTCGCTAACCGCCCATTCGAACATAAGTTTTAATTTGAGTTTTCGTACTTCTGAACTACACGGTCTTACTGTGGTAATTTGGATGTCCAGCCGTTTGCATACAATCTCGTTGAAACAAAGTGGGATCCTGTAATTGTATTTGCTCAATCTTCTTCTTCTTCAGGTAACCCGGAACAAGTTGCAGCTACTGTTACAAATGCCAATAATCTTTTTCGTGCATGGGTACTTGTTAATAAAACTACACTTCTTCCTATTGAACTTCTTTCTTTCATTTCAGTTTGCGAAGGAGATAGAGTAAACCTTAATTGGTCAACAGCCAGTGAAACCAATAACGATTATTTTACCATAGAACGTAGCAAAGATACTCAGACATGGGAAAAGGTTACTACGGTTCAAGGAGCGGGAAACAGCAACACAATTCTTTACTATAGTGCTGTCGACATCCAGCCTTATTCTGACTATACATATTACCAGCTTAAAACAAACTGATTACAATGGAGCTTTTACATACAGCAATGTGGTTATTGCGAGTTGTGGAAGCAAAAACCCCTTTAATGTTGTTTCCATTAATCAAAGCCAGGAGGGAGAACGATATTACTTTCAGAGTTTACGGTAGGCGAAGGCGAGCAATATTCCTGTGCCATTTATGATATTCGAGGCAGATTGCTGCAAAATAAATCAGCGAAAGCTGTTGCGGGGATGAACGAAGTTTATATCAATACCCAAGGTGTGAGCAATGGTATATATATAATAACATTGCAAAACGAAACAAAGTTAATCAGCAGAAAAATCTTTATCAGCAATCATTTCTAAATAGATTTCGCTTTATTAATTTCACCTGCAATTAAATCATTAGTACATTAGCAAATCAATTAGGCTGGTTTCATGTCGTTCACAGTTTATAAATCGTCGGCGGGCTCGGGAAAAACTTTTACGCTTGTAAAGGAATACATCACGCTTGCCCTTCAGAAACCTGAGTATTTCAGGCATATACTTGCCATAACGTTTACAAACAAGGCTGCCAGCGAGATGAAGGAGCGCACACTGCGTTACCTTACCGAATTATCGGCTTTGCCGGCCGACAAAGAGAGCGCCGCACATAAATTTCTGTTGCCCGACTTAATGAAAGCCACTTCGTTCAGCGAAAGCGAGATTGCCGAAAAGTCGCGCCTGGTGCTGAATTCCATCCTTCATAATTATTCCGATTTCGCTATAGGTACTATCGACAGCTTTGTACACCGCATTATCCGAAGCTTTGCGCACGACCTGAAGATACCGCTGAACTTCGAGATTGAAATGGATACCGACAAGCTGCTCGCGAAGGCAATAGATATGCTGCTGAACAAGGCCGGTTCGGACGAACTGCTTACCAGGATACTCGTGGAATTTACCGAAGCGAAAACGGATGACGAAAAGAGCTGGCACATTGAAAAAGACCTGCACCTGTTTGCACAACAGCTTTTCAAGGAAGATAACCGCCTGCACATAGAGAAAATAAGGCAACTCAGCATTTCCGATTTCCTCGACATAAGGAAAAAACTTGGCAACCTTGTTTCAAAATTCGAGGAAGAAGTTGCTACAGTTGCCGCTTCGGCATGGGAAATTATCCGCTCGAACAACATTCCTACCGACGCGTTTTACCGCGGGAACAGCGGGATAGGAAGATATTTCGAAAACCTTTCGAAAGGAATTACCGAGAAAATAAATGCCAACAGCTACGTTGTAGAAACCGTTGAACAGGATAAATGGTTTGCCGGCAAAGCTACGACAGCCGACAAACAGGGCATCGAAAAGGTAAAAAATGATTTGGGAGATGCCTTCCTGAAAATACGCGAACTCAGGGAAAGTCAATACAAGCATTATATGCTGTACAAACTGCTGCACGCGAACATTTACCCTGTTGCCGTGCTGAACGAGATAGAGAGGCTGATTGAAGAAATAAAGAAAGAAGACAACATACTTCCCATATCGGAGTTTAACCGGCGTATCTCGAAAATAGTGGTATCGCAACCGGTGCCATTTATTTACGAACGCATTGGCGAAAGATACCAAAACTATTTAGTGGATGAATTCCAGGATACATCTACGCTGCAATGGATGAACCTGCTGCCGCTCATAGAGAACTCGCTGTCGTATGACCGCTTTAACATGATCGTTGGCGATGGGAAGCAAGCCATTTACCGCTGGCGTGGCGGCGATGTGGAGCAGTTTGCATTTCTTCCGGAACTTCCAAAAGCAATATCGGATACCTTTTCTATGGAACGAGCAGCAGCAATCAAGCGCAGCTATTCAGAAAAGAACCTTTCGAGCAACTTCAGGTCGAAAGCGGAGATAATTGATTTCAACAATAAATTTTTCGGTTATATTTCGGGTATCAGTTCTGATAAAATAAAGTCGATTTACAAGAACTGTGATCAAACTTTCAACCCCGCGAATACGGGAGGCTATATCCAGCTTGATTTTATTGACAAAGCCGATATAGCCGATGAAACCTATGATGAAATAACGCTGAAAAAGGTCAGCGAAATTATTGATGAGCTTTTAACGCAAAACTTCTCGCAGCGCGACATTGCCATACTGTGCCGGTCGAACAGCAACGCTTCGGTAATTGCTCGGCACCTGATTTCAAAGGGTTTGAACATCGTTTCAGAGGAATCGCTTTTGTTGTCGGCATCGCCCGAAATAAGTTTCCTGCTTGCCTGCGCATCATTCGTAGCCAACACCGAAGAAGACCTGCCTAAATACAGGGTTTTGCATTACCTGGTAACAAGGTCAATGGTTTTCGACAATGACTTATTTACCTTGTGCCAGGTGCTAAGAAAGGGAAATAAGGGGAAAGATAATTCCATCAGCACCGGCCATTTCTGCGATTACCTTCGGAAGAGCAATTACTCATATTAACCTCTCTTTGCTTGCATCTTTACCGGTTTACGAAGTGTTTGAAGAACTGATCTCCCTGTTTGGAATCAATAAGCTCACCGATTCGTACGTGCAGTTCTTCCTTGATGCAGTGCTGGAATTCTCGTCAAAGAAGAAGAACAACATTTCAGAATTTTTGAACTGGTGGGAAGAACAGAAAGATAAGCGCTCGATCATTGTCCCCGAGGGAATAGATGCTGTAAGAATAATGACCATACATAAGTCAAAAGGACTTGAATTCCCCGTTGTGATTTATCCTTATGCCATTGATAGGACAAGGAATACCAACTCAAATTTATGGATAACCACCTACATTCCGGAAGTTCCCAACCTGCAATCATCGCTTGTCAGCAACAATGAACGACTTGGCGAAACAGAATTTGCCGAGCTCTATCAAGATGAAAAAGACAAATCTCTGCTTGACATGTTGAATGTTCTTTATGTAGTAATGACTAGACCTTCCGAACGACTTTACATACTATCTAAAAAACCTTCCGATAATTATTCAGAGCCCAAATCCGTCCCCGATATGTTTGCTAGCTTTTTGCATTCAATTGATAAATGGGAAGGAAATACAAGTCAATTTACTTTCGGCGAAAAGACCTCATTTATAATAAGGAGAGAAGAAGGAGCAAAAACATCAGCCTCTATGCATCCATATCCCTCCAGGAAACGCGAACAATTAATTCACCTGCGAAAAAAATCAACCGATGTTTGGGATGTTGAAAACCCATTGCAGAACAGTGAGTGGGGAAAACTAGTACATTACACCCTATCATTAATTGATTGTACCGAAAACACAGAAAAGGTTATTCAGCAGCTTGTTCAGGATGGAATAATAGAAAAAGAGCAGGAGGCAAAACTAACCATTAAGATTAAAGAAATACTAAGTTTACCTGAAATATCTGAATACTTCGAAAGAAATACGGAAGTTAAATCTGAAGCTGAAATTCTTCTGACCGATGGTTCAGTAATGCGCCCCGACAGGGTAGTTATCATGGGAAACAAAGCAATTATCCTGGATTATAAAACAGGCTCACATATTAGTGATTCTCACAAACAACAAATCAGTTTATATGCTGATGCATTAGAAAGAATGGGCTATGCCGAAACCAAGAAAATACTTGTTTATATCGGGATAAATGAAGCAATTGTTGTAAAATAATAAAAGCTGTATTTTTATCAAGAGGAATATTATTTATTTAATGAGTATATTTATTTAAGGAACTTTAAAGACTCAAATAGATAAATAATATATAATCAATAGTTTAATTATTAGTTATTATTTAATTGATGAAATATGAAACATTTTAATTAAACATCGTATAAATAATTCATTCTTAACTAAAGATTGAAGATGGTCATGAAAAATTATTAAAAATTTAACTATTTCTTAATAATATCTTATATTTGCCACTATAAATTCATAAAAAATATGAAAACTATCTACAAAACATTTACAGGACTTTTAATTTTAATTGTTAGTTCTTTCACAGTTATAAGTGTTTCCGCGCAAAGCTGGTCACCACTCAGCAGTGGCATCGAAGGAAATGTAAGTGCCACTGACAAATTATCATAACGAATTATATGTAGGTGGACAATTTACTAAAGCCGGGAATATTAATGTTTCGAATATTGCAAAGTGGGATGGTTTAAAATGGTCAGCCGTTGCATCAGGAGTTAATGGTTCAGTTACAGCAATGTGTGTTTATAGTGGTGAGATTTATCTTGGTGGAAATTTCACCATGGCTGGTTCTGACTCAATTAGCCATATAGCAAAATGGGATGGCAAAACATTGCAAGCCAGTAGGTAAAGGGATTAACGGCAGGATACTTACTATGGCTGTTTTTAAAAATGAATTATATGTTGCTGGACAATTTAGTAAGTGCAGGAGCAATCGCAACTTCAAATATAGCCAAATGGGATGGCAAAGCATGGTCAGTTGTAGGTTCTGCAATTGCTAAATGGGACAATAATGCTTGGAATGTTTCTGGTTCAGGAATTGATGGCAGAGTATATTCTTTGTGTGTGTTCAATGATAATTTATATGCATGTGGCAGTTTCACATTATGCAGGGGTTACAGCAGCAAATTCGATTGCAAAATGGGACGGTTCAAACTGGCTATCATTAGGTAACGGATTAACTGTTACTACTACTTCCGACCCTATAGCAAGAGCAATGACATTTATAATAATGAGCTTTATATTACTGGATTTTTCAATGTTGCCGGAGATATTTCAGTTAATAATATTGTAAAATGGGATGGAAATAATTTTCAAGCATTAGGAACTGGAATAGAATATTTATCAACTGGCGAAAGCAATGGAAGAGCTTTGATTTCATATAATGGCGAATTATTTGTTGGAGGTATTTTTAATAATGCAGGACCCGGGCCAGCTAATAATATTGCGAAATGGAACGGAAAGGTATGGTCAGCGGTTGATTTTGCGAAAAGTCAACAGATTCTCTGTTTTTGTGAATTTAATAAATCATTGATTGCTGGCGGTACTTTTAAAGGAATCAATGGTGATCCAAATAATATTGCGTCACTCTGCCCAACTGCGATGGCTAATTTTGCGATGGAACCTTCTAATGGAAGGAATATTCCATTAAATGTTAAATTTAGTAATACTTCTACAGGAGCAAAGTCGTATTTATGGGATTTTGGTGATGAAACGATTACAAAAGATGCTACTACTCCCCATATTTTTAAAAAATATGGAAATACTCCTGTTACTTTAATCGTTACCTCATCTGAAGGCTGTACAAGTTCAAAGATTAAATTTATTACTATAGATTCTTTGCCTCCTGCCAAACCAATAATTTCTGAAACCAGGAATGTTTTATCAATAGAAAATCCTTTACCAAACGAAAAATACCAATGGTTTATTAATGATGCTAAAATTTTTGGTGCAAATTCACCTACTTTTAGCGTTATTAAAACAGGAACTTATTACCTTGTAGTAACAAATGCTTCAGGTTCTTCAATGTCTGAACCTATCAATATGGTGATTGTTGATAATGCAAAAATCGCATATAGCTATCTTGACATAAATAATATAAGTGCCCGCTTTAATGCTGAAGGAAGTATGTTCTGGGATTTTATTGATGCGAAATATGAAGTTCCCAAAGGAAGCGGCAAATGTACTATCTATACTGGAACCTTATGGATAGGAGGGTATGATAGCAAACACCAATTACACCTTGCTGCTAAAGGTGAAGACCGAAAAGGAAATGATTTCTGGTCTGGACCTGTTATGAAATCGGATAAATATTCCGCTGTCCAGGATAGTTTATGGAATAAAGTATGGAAAGTAACCAAAAAGGAAATAGATTATCATAAAGCTCATTGGAGAGATAATGGCTATGTATTACCTGCAAGTATTGCCAATTGGCCTGGAAATGGAGATGTTAGTTTAGGCGAAGCATCTAATCTTGCACCTTATGTTGATGAAAATCAAAATGGAACTTACGATCCTAAGAATGGTGATTATCCACTTATTAAAGGCGATGAAGCAGTGTTCTTTATTTTTAATGATGACAGATCAAAGCATGCAGAAACACAATGCAAAAAATTAGGTATCGAAGTACAGGCGATGGCTTACGCATTTGATGCACCAAAAGATTCTTCTCTTAACAATACTATATTCTTAAACTATAAGATCATTAACCGTTCAAAGGAAACTTATGATTCTGTTTATGTTGGTTTACTTACTGATACGGACATTGGTAATTCTGCTGACGATTATATCGGATGTGATCCAACACTTAGTACATTCTTCGGATATAACGGGAAAGATTTTGACGAAGGAATTTACGGATATGGAAAATTTCCACCGGCTCAGGGTACTACTTTCTTAAGTGAGAAAATGACTCATTTTACATATTATAATAATGTTGGAATTGGAAACCCGATTGCACAAGACCCCGCAAATGGCGATGATTTTTATAATTATTTAAGGAGCCTTTGGAAAGATAATTCTCATGCAACTTATGGCGGCAGCGGAATTGGCGGTAAAACTCCTTGTAATTTTATGTTCTCCGAGTCATATGGCGGCTGGAATGAAAATACCATTGGAGACGAGCCTGGAGATAGAAGAGGACTGGGTTCTATTGGTCCATTCACGCTTAAATCTGGAGAAACTAAAAATATAGATATTGCTTATATTACTGCATTTGATTATTCGGGTAATATGCTAAGTGTTGACCTACTCAAACAAAGAGTTGTTAAAGTTAAAGGATACTATAAGGCTAACTTAACTGCCAAATAAAAAAAACAAGCATCATAATAAAAGCCTGAAATATTCAGGCTTTTATTATGAATAGAAGTTGGTTTAAACCCAGCACAATACTTTTATGATTGGCGTTTGAAGACGTTGCTATAAAATATAATGCTAATGTGTTGTTTTTTATATTACCTTTGTATTGTTAACGTTTGATAACAGTTTTTAATAAGGCCCTCGCAACTGTACTTTTTTTAATTTCCTCTACAGAAAATTAATCTATCGTCTGCAAACCCTGTTCAAGACTCAGGTCAAATTATTTATTCATTTAAAAATTACATTATGAACATTTTTGTTTCAAATTTGAGCTTCAAAGTAAGCGACGATGATTTAAAAACTTTGTTTGAAGAGTATGGTGCAGTAAAATCTGCAAAAGTTATTATTGATAGATACTCTGGACGGTCCAGGGGATTTGGCTTTGTTGAAATGGACAGCGATGACGAAGCTAATAAAGCTATTGAAGAATTAAACCAGGCCGACTATGACGGCAAACAAATTCTTGTTTCTGTTGCAAAACCTAAAACAGAAGGGCCAAGAAGAAGTTTTAACAACGACAACAGGAACGACGACAGAAGAAGCTACAGGAAAAATTAATCTGTAAGCATTACTGCTGACTGGATTATTAATTTTAACTGAACCTTCAGCAGTCATTGCGTCTACTCTAAAGAATAAAGGGCGGCAATTATAAATAATTGCCGCCCTTTATTTTATTAAAACTATAGCTTTGCTGCTAAATTCCTTTAATACTTTTTAGCTTTCCTCTTGAATCCTCTGTCTTTTTCAAAGCGTTTCTCTACTTTTTCTTTATTCCTTCTTTTAAAGAAACCGCCATCCTCCTTAGGTTTACTGCTACTACGATCTGAGCCAGGACGAGAAGTGCTTTTTTCTTCTCTTCTTTTAAAGGGAAGTTTGTCAGTACTACCTGATTCTTTCTTATGCTCCGGTCTTCTTTCTTTTCTGAAGTCTTTATCACCGCCGGCATTACTATCTTTTCTGAAACTCCTATCACCTTCCGGTTTGTCACTCTTGTAAGTTTCTTTTCTTTCCGAACGTCTTTCTCTTTTATCATCTGATTCTTCGGCAGGCCTTTCAGAGGCTCTTTCGACTATAACGTTCCTGTCGTTTATTTTTGCTTTACTCAGCGCATTAATTACTTCCTGGGCAAATCCTTCTTCTACTTCGAAGAAAGAGAAACTTTTCTTCAGGTCGATCCTGCCTATTGGAACTTTTAAGCCTCGTGTATTTGAATTAATAAGACTTATTATTTCAGCAGGGTAAATACCATCCATCTTGCCAAAATTAATGAACAAACGAGCATAACCTTTTCCGGTCATATTCTCAAAATCATCACGCTTTTTCTTTGTTTTCCATTCACTGCCGTGTTCTTCCGAAGCATTGATATCTTTTGAATTCTTATAATATTCAAGAAACCTGTTAAATTCAAGCGCAACAAAACGGGTAATAATGTCTTCTTTATCCAGCCACTCAAGCTTCTTAAAAATAGGTGGGAGATATGAATTGATCTGTGAATAATCTATCTCTACATTTTCCATTTTATCAATAAAATAGAAAAGCTGTTTCTCGCATATTTCGCGACCCACAGGAACACTTTCATGTGCAAATGTCTTCCCTATTTTCTTTTCAATGGTACGTAGCTGATTCTTTTCTTTCATGTTAACAATAGCAACGGAAATCCCGGCTTTCCCGGTACGGCCTGTACGCCCGCTTCTGTGGGTGTACACATCCAGTTCATCGGGAAGGTTATAATGAATAACATGTGTAAGATCGTCAACATCCAGTCCGCGTGCTGCAACATCGGTAGCCACAAGCATTTGAATATTGCGAATACGAAACTTCTGCATAACTGAATCCCTTTGACCCTGTGAAAGATCTCCGTGCAAAGCATCGGCATTATAACCATCAGCAATCAGCTTATCGGCAATTTCCTGAGTTTCCCTGCGGGTGCGGCAAAACACTATGCTGTAAATATTGGGATTATAATCGGCAATACGCTTTAACGCAAGGTATTTATCTTTTGCATGAACAGTGTAACAAATATGTTTGATATTCTCAGCGCCTGAATTCCTTGTGCCTATGGTTATTTCAGTGGGATTATTCATATACTTCCTTGAAATACCAACTATTTCGTTGGGCATGGTTGCCGAAAAAAGCAGTGTGTTCCTTCCTTCGGGGACTTCCGAAAGTATGGCATTAATATCTTCAAGAAAACCCATGTTCAGCATTTCATCGGCTTCATCAAGTATAACACGGGTAACGTTTTTCAACTTTACTGCTTTGCGTTTCATCAGGTCGAGCATACGTCCGGGTGTTGCCACCACTATTTGTATGCCGTTTTTTAAAGCTTTTATCTGTGTTTCTATGCTTGAGCCGCCATACACGGGGAGCACTTTTATTCTTTCGCAATATTTCGAATAATCCTTTAGGTCGCCTGTAATTTGTATGCAGAGTTCGCGTGTAGGACACAGCACCAGTGCGCCCGGCAAAGGGTTATCACCATCGGCTTCCTGTATCAGCGGAAGTCCGAAAGCGGCTGTTTTACCTGTACCTGTTTGAGCCAGCGCTATAATATCGTTTCTTTCGCTCAGCATAAGGGGAATTACTTCTTCCTGAACGGGCATAGGGTTTTCAAAGCCCATTTCCAGTATGGCTCTTCTGATCTCCGGAGAGATATTCAATTCTTCAAAACTTTTCATCTGTTTATTTCGCTTATGTGCTTTAGCAGGCTATTGGCTTGGAACTTCTTCAATGGAGCGGGTACAAAGAAAGGAGTGACTAATAAAAACGCTTTGCTTGGAACACTGATTACTATTAATGCGCAAAGATAAGCATTATTAAGGAGGTGGCAAAATAGGAGAAAAGCTATATTAGAAATCGCTTCCCTGCTTTGGTCGTGTAAAATGAAAACATTTTTACCACATAGTATCATAGGAACATAGGCATCACATAGATTTATTGCGCTTAATAGAGTATTGGTAAAGTCTATCTATGTGTATTTCTATGTATCTACTGTGCCTATGTGGTAAAGTAAACTAATTTAAACTGTAAAAGATTTATATGAATAAGTTATCCCTTCAAATGCTTTTATTGTAACCGCGAAAAGTGAGTTTTTCGTGATAATACCTTAAGGTTCTACGCTAATACCTTAAGGTTTCATTCTGTCATCTTAAGGTTCTACGCTAATACCTTAAGGTTTCGTTCTGTCATCTTAAGGTTCTATTCTAATACCTTAAGGTTCCACTCTGATACCTTAAGGTTCTATTCTGATACCTTAAGGTTCTATTCTGATATCTTAAGGTTCTACTCCAATACCTTAAGGTTCTATTCTGATATCTTAAGGTTTCGTTCTGAAATGTCCACCTATTACTGTAGAAAGTTGACATTTCGTGTTAGAATGTACATACATCATAGTAGAAGGTGAACCTATTATGGTGAAAGGTGCACCTATTACGCTGACAGGTGTACCTGTTACGGTAGAAAGTTCACCAATTACAACAATTGGAACACCTATAGTTCTGATAATATCTGCCTTCACGATGTAACACTAAGTTTATATGACTTTTTTCTTGACTTATACTGTGGGGATTTATAATCTTGCCACAAAGTCACGAAGCCTCAAAGTTACACTAAGAAATCTTGGTGAACCTTAGTGTCTTGGTGTCTTAGTGGCGTATAATATCCAGTTAAATTGTTTGTTTGCGAAAGCACTATTATAATCTCATCAGGTCTTTGTATATTTGCTCAAATTTAAAGCAACTTGAACCAATTGATTGAGCAAAAGCTAAACGCCCTTTTCGAAAAGCATACGGGCAAAACCGCCGATACTATTACCGCCCTCCCTTCCTCCGGCTCCTACAGGCAATATTACCGGATGAAAGCTGGCAACAAAATTGTCATGGGCGCACACAATCCCGATGAAAAGGAAAACACCGCCTTTCTATCATTCAGCAGTCATTTCTTTAAGCAGGAGCTTCCTGTCCCAGCAATTTACGCTGCCAATGAAGCCGAACATATTTACCTTTTGGAAGATCTGGGCGACACCACTTTGTTCGCGTTCCTTAGCGAAAGCCGCCGCGGGCATGAGTTTACTGAAGATATTATTAACTATTATAAAAAGGTTATTGCCGCCCTCCCAAAGTTTCAGGTGCTTGCCGCGAAAGGACTTGATTTTAATGTATGTTATCCCCGTGCGCAGTTCGACAAGCAGTCCATGCAGTGGGATTTAAGCTATTTCAAGTATTATTTCCTTAAGCTTGCCAAGATAAGTTTCGACGAGCAAAAGCTGGAAGACGACTTCCAGTCGTTCACGGATTACCTTCTGCAAACCGATTGCAGCTATTTCCTGTACCGCGATTTCCAGTCGAGAAACATTATGCTGAAGAATGGAGAACTTTATTTCATCGATTACCAGGGAGGCCGAAAAGGCGCGCTTCAATACGATATTGCTTCGCTCTTATACGATGCAAAAGCTGATATACCTAACGATATCCGCCTCTCCCTTCTCGATTACTATATTGATTGCTTAACAAAGTATGTTCCTGTAAATAAAAAGGAATTCATTGCTTATTATTACGGATATGTTCTTATCCGTATCATGCAGGCGCTTGGCGCTTATGGTTTCCGTGGCTTCTACGAGAAGAAGGAACATTTCCTGCAAAGCATACCTTATGCCCTCGACAACCTGAAATGGATACTTGCCAATAGCGAAATTCCCGTGAAGCTGCCCATTTTAATGAATATATTGCATAAACTTTCCGAGTCGGAAAGCCTGCGACAGCTTGGCAAAAAAGATAACAAGCTAAAGGTGGCGATCAACAGTTTTTCTTATAGATATGGCGCTCCTGCTGACAGTTCAGGCAACGGAGGCGGATTTGTTTTCGATTGCAGGGCATTGCACAACCCCGGGAAGTACGAGGAATATAAGCAACTCTCAGGCAGGGATAAGGAAGTGATAGAGTTTCTTGAGAAAGAGCCGGAGATGTATGAGTTCATGAACCATGTGTATGGCTTGATTGACAGGACTATTGAGAAATACATGGAACGAAAGTTCTTTAACCTGCAAGTTAGTTTCGGTTGCACGGGCGGTCAGCACAGGTCAGTATTTTGTGCAAACCTCCTCGCTGACCATCTTAAAAAGAAGTTCGATATTGAAATAATGCTTCACCACAGGGAGCTTGAAAAGCAAACATCTCCTTCTTTATGAAAGCGTTTATACTTGCAGCAGGCCTGGGAACAAGGCTAAAACCCCTTACCGACAACAAACCCAAAGCCCTTGTGGAAGTTAAGGGTGTGACTTTGCTCGAACACCTTATAGTAAAGCTGCGAAACCTTGAAGTAACGGAAATAATTGTCAACGTTCATCATTATGCTGAACAGGTAAAAGAATTTCTCAGGAAGAAAAACAATTTCGGTATTCGCATTGAGGTATCTGATGAAACGGAACAGTTGCTTGATACGGGAGGAGGGTTAAAGAAAGCCGCATGGTTCTTCAATGACAATAAACCTTTCCTTGTTCACAATGTGGATGTATTGTCAAATATTGATTTGAACCTGCTTTATCAAACACATATTCAGTCAGGTTCTATTGCAACGCTTGCAGTTAAAGACAGGAACACATCACGCTATTTTCTTTTCAATGATAACAGCGAATTATGTGGCTGGGAAAACACCAATACGGGCGAAATTCTTTATCACAGCAATAATTCCCATCAGCTCACAGCACTTGCTTTTAGTGGCATACAAGTTATCAGTCCGCAAATATTTGATTTGATTAATGAAACAGGCAAATTCTCTTTGACAGACTTATATATCCGCTTATCTGCAAGTAATAAGATTACAGCTTTCCGCCATGATAACGGCTTTTGGATTGATTTGGGTAAGCCCGAAAGTCTGAATGCTGCGGAACAGTATTTAATTCAAACGCAAGGAAAATGAAGAAGCTTCTGGGAGAAGAATATTTCTGGATAATCATGCTTTCCTTGTTGGTATTGCCTTTTATAGCTATCTCTTTTTTCGATCATCCCTCTGCTGATGACTATATTATTTCTGCTGTGGTGAGGGATAATGGATTTTTTGCTCACTATCGGCAAGTATATTTTGAGTGGAGCGGACGTTATTTTAGTACTCTTTTAGAATGCTTCAATCCACTGGTGTATGGTTGGTTCTTCGGGTACAAATTAATCCCGATACTTCTCATTGTTCTTTTCTATATTGGCATTTTTAGATTGTTTAAAAGCATATTCGGTGAAGAACTATCATCAATAAAGATTCATCTTATTTCACTTATTTTGCTTTTATTATATTTCAACAATATCCCTTCAACCGCCGAATGCATCTACTGGATGGATGGTTCGCTTGAATATTTTACCGGAATCATTCTGTCATTATTCTTTTTTGCTTTACTAATTAAGCAATGGTATTCAGAAAAGATAAAAGCATCATCTTATCTATTTCTGGTCATACTTATTGCAATGATAGTAGGCACCAATGAAATAAGCATGCTTCTGCTGGATGAAATTCTTTTTATAATTGTTCTGAAGGAAATTCTAAACAAAAGAAAACTTAATAAATGCCTTATCATTTCAATAATTGCAGCCATCACAGCGACTATTTTTGAAATTACAGCACCCGGTAACTATTCACGCATGGGAGGGTTCAACGGGAATTCAAACTTTATTTTCTCCATGCAGCAATGCTTTATAGCATTTCTTAAAATAGCTGGTTCATTCATTAAAGATCCGGGATTATTAATTACTTCTTTGATATTTGTTGCGTTTCTTCCGTTACTGAAAAATAATAAGATATTTCGTGAAATCACTAAAGCAAATCCCTTCATTGTTCTTCCGCTTAGTGTTTTGGTATTAAGCAGTTTATATTTTCCTGCAGTGTTTGCCACAGGGATGAATCCTGCACTCAGGGTACATAATGTTGTTGCTTTTGGATTTATATTCGCTTTCTTTTTCAATATAGCCGTTATCCATGCTTATTTAATGAGAAAGAATAAGATTGAACAGATAGATGTTCCGTCCTACCTTGTTAAAATACTTGCTGTTGCAGCTCTTGTACTGACTGTTTCCGAATTCACTAAAGAACCGGGAAAAGAAATAATTTGCGAAGGAAATATTTTCAGGGCTGGTTACGATTTAATCTTTAATGTTCGCACATATAGCAATGAACTTAATGCCCGAGAAGAACAGATGCAAACTTCTGTTGCAGAAAGGAAAAAGTATATTGAAATTGCTTCATTAACAAAAGTTCCACAATCTATTTATTTTATTGATATAAGCAATAAAGCCGATAATTGGGTAAATATCAGTACATCTAAATATTTTAAACTGGATTCTGTTAAATTATCCAATACAAATGCTGATTCAGCAAAGTGAATTCAGGATACAAATACAAGGTAATTATAACTTATCTCCCAGTTCTTTCAGCTTTTCAACAAGCAGGTTGATAAAGTTCTGAAGAGGGTTTTTAGCAAGCAGTTCCATCATCATGCTTAATTCGGCATTGAATAATATTTGAGCTTTTGTAGTATCCTTCTGCTCTTCATTCAGCTGACAAATTAGGCTGAAAGGGAAGGGCGGGTTATCACCGGGAACTATAATAATTTTTGAGTTTGGAGTTTTCTCTGAAATACGCATGCTTAGATCTGTCATACCTTTAATGGTAAACGAACAACTGTCTTCTGTCGATTGCCAGTTGATGACCTGCTCGGGCATCAGTTTCTCAAAGTTATTAAGATTACTAAGAAAATTAAATACTTTCTCCGAAGTGTTTGTTATTTCAACAATATCGCTCTCTAAATGTGCCAAGATGTATTATTAATATAATATATGAGATTATTCGCTTTTTAAATTCCCCAAGTATCAGGATGTTCGCGCCATTTTGCAAGAGTAATGAGGTCCTCTTCTTCTACATAGCCGGTTTTAGCAGCTTGTTGAACCAGGTTTTCATAATTGCTTAAAGTAATCACTTTGCATTTAACTTTTTTAAAGGCTTCATCAGCTGCAGGAAAGCTATATGTAAAGATAGCAGCCATCCCTTTCACTTCGCATTTGGCTTTACGCAACGCTTCAACAGCTTTTAGACTGCTTCCTCCTGTAGAGATCAGATCTTCAATTACTACTACTGATTGTCCTGATTCTATAACTCCTTCAATAACATTTTCAAGTCCGTGGCTCTTCTCCGATTGTCTGACATAAACAAAAGGCAATCCCATATCCTGTGCAACCAAAGCTCCGTGAGCAATACCACCTGTTGCAACTCCTGCAATTACATCAGGTACGCCAAATTCTTCATTAATTATTTTTACAAATTGTTGGCGAATATATGTGCGAATCTTTGGATACGAAAGAGTTTTGCGGTTATCACAATAAATCGGGGACTTCCAACCGGATGCCCATGTAAAAGGATTAGCAACTTCCAGTTTTATTGCTTTAATTTGCAGTAAAAATTCTGCAACCTTTAATGCGGAATCATTATTCAATTTCATGGCGCAAATGTATAAAGTTTTTCTTAACAACAAATGTATTTATCTTACTCAGGAAGCTGATTCATTAGCTGAACGCGGCGGGAAAGTTCATCAATTTCATTCAATATCAGCATTGTCAGAAGCAATTGATGGGTTTGAAAGAGACAGGAAAGCAGATAGCCTTTGTGTTATTGGTGACCCAGATAAGTTAATTGACTTGTTTCCTGTTATTAATGCTGCAGGGGGATTGGTAAAGAAGCCAAATGACCAGATATTGTTTATTTTCCGTTACGGTAAATGGGACCTTCCTAAAGGAAAGATGGAAGTAGGCGAAACGATCAGCGAAACTGCATTGCGCGAAGTGGCAGAAGAAACCGGAGTTTCAGGTTTGAAAATAACAAAAGAATTACTTCCGACATTTCATACATATAGAATGGAAGGCAAGCGCGTAATAAAGAAAACAAATTGGTTTGAAATGACATTTGCTGATGATTCAAATATTCTGCCGCAAGCAATTGAAGACATTACAGTTGTTAAATGGCTTAATCTTAAAGACATCCCATGGGCAATGCGTGATTCCTATGCCTCGGTAATAGAATTATTAACTACTTCGGGTTATTTGTAATCAGGTTTTTTCTCTTTTGTAAGGTCGTGCAGCAGTCCGTCTAATTCGGCACTTGGTGCTTCAGCAGGACATTGCAATATCTTTCCTTCGGGATCAATTAGAACAAATAAAGGATAAGCCATAACATTATAGTTTTCCAGAAGTTCGGCGTTGTTACCCCATAATGTTGTAAATTTTATCTTATTGGCCTTCTGCATGAAATAAGAATATGTAAGGAATTCTTTATCGGCAGCTATACCAACAAACTGAACTTTTGTCCCGTATTTAACTATTAGTTTATTAATTACTTCCATTTCGGCAATGCAAGAAGTACACCATGTTTTCCAGAAAACCAGATAAACATATTTATCTTTATTGAATTCAGATAAGGAATAATTCTGGCCATTAAAATCTTTAAGGGAAAAATTAGGAGCTTTGGTGCCGGGAGCAAGTTTTGTGATTATCTTAATATAATTTGCTGCAATCAGCCTGTGCTGTGGAAACTTGCTGTTTGCTTCAATTTCTTTAAAGAATGAAAGTATTACCGACTGGTCGAAATCCTTGGTATAATACATTTCTCCAAGCCCTTTCATGGCAACCATTTCCCTGATCACTTCATTCCTGAGAATAGTATCCTTTCCAAGCGTATCCATAAAAGCAGTATAACTTTTCAACTGGTTAATGGTTTTGTAAAGGTCAGTTTTTGTAATATACTGCGATTCCATAATAAGAAAATCCTTAAAGAAATCATTGAAAAATTCCATATAACCGGTGTTATTATATAAAACAGGGCGATAACAGATATATTTCTTAGCCAGCCTTTCTATCCCTGTTAATTGAGCAAATTCCTCAACATAAGCTTCATTATATTTCACAAGGCTATTAAAATATTTATCTTTCACCCAACCATAACGATTATTAATGGCAAGCCTGAATGAATCGAGCTTTGAATGTTTGCGAAGTTTTAAAAGTGCAGTGTAGTTTCTGGTTATGAAAGTTTGATAATCATCATTAAAACGCCCTATTAAACTATTTAATTCTGTGGAATCGCTATTTGAAATTACAACATCAAGCTCTTTGGGCTTAAGGTAAGGATTGGATTTGTCATCAGGCAATTTGCAATCGGGACATTTAATGGAAAGCTCATAAGTCTTTCCGGGAACAATGTAAATTGGTGCCTGGTTAAAGTCAATCTTCAGGTAGGCATAAAAAGTAGTATCTGTTTTAACTGCAAAACTGAAATTGCCTGAAGAATCAATATTTGCCGTAGCAACTTTAGTAAGCGTATATGTCAACTGGTCGTAACAGGCAAATAAGTTGATTACCTTACCTTCAGCGCCTGCTGCTTTTCCTTTAATAGTTACTTCTGTTTGAGCATTGATTAGTGAAGTTAATGCAAAAAGTAATAAAAGGAAAAAGCTTGTTTTTTTCATTCAGTACAAAGATTACAGAAGTCATTTTATTTTGAACAGGTCAACACCTTTGGGAATGAATTGCTTTACATCTCCGCCATTGCGGTGAATATCCCTGACTATGGAAGAATTCAAATGAGTGTATTCGGGGGCAGTTAGAAAAAATATGGTTTCAACACCAGGATAGATGTTGCGGTTCATTTGCCCAATACTGCATTCAAATTCAAAATCGGCGCTTGTACGCAGGCCTCGCAAAATATAAGTTGCCTTGACTTTTTTACAGAAATCAACAGTAAGACCTTTATATATGGCAGCCTTAACAGTGGGATGTTTTTCAAAAACATTTTTTATCCAGCTAAGGCGTTTCTCGATAGTGAAATATCCTTTCTTTTCCGAGTTTTCGCCAATAGCAACAATAATTTCATCGAACAGGGGGATAGCCCTGAGAACAATAGATTCGTGACCTTTAGTAATGGGATCGAATGAACCGGGAAATATTGCTATTCGTTTCATATAAAATAAATAAAGGTTTAATACCACAAAGGTATGAATTATTTATTCCTGTAAAGATGATTGAAAAAACAGTTGGCTGGCCTTACTAACTAACTACAAAGTAACATTAGCAAATGTTCCATTTGTAATTGAATAGGAAGCGCCGCCGCAGGTTCCTGTAAAGCTGAATGTTCCGGAAACAACATTGTTTACACTGCTTGATATAATAAGAGTTCCTACATAAGGACTAACACCCGATGTTTCATAACCGGTAAGTGAGGAAGAATTAGCCCCGCTAAAATAAGCTGCGCCAATACCGCTGGTGCTGTTGTATGCATTCAGGTTATAAGTGCCTGTTGCATTCGATGAGAATTCAATAATTATTTCCTGTGTAAATACTGAGTTGGTTGATATGGCTTTTATTGAAGTATAACTCTGAATAGTGGTAATGCTCATACTGGTGGCCGAATATGTAACGCTTCCGAGTGTGAACGATAGGGTAGGAGTGGGCGTAACCGGTACAGCATGTTGTTCCTTTTTGCAGCTGCTTATTATTGCTATGCATGCGCTAACCAGGAAACTGGTAAGTACAAGGGATATTTTATTTCTTTTCATCTGTTTTGTTTTTCCAAAATTAAACATTAATTCATTTTCAAAGAAATATTTTTTAAAATAATAATTTTATCATTCTTATTTGAACTGTAACAGCCATTTCCGGGCGGCTTCAATATCATCGTAAAAATACATTACATTGATGTATCTGTTAGAGGCAACATTGCCGCCATGTTCGTGCTGTAGCCTGTTGTTCCTGTAAACCACGGCGAGATGGTCGGTGTAAGTAAGACCCATTTCCTTTAATTTTGTAATTACCAAATGGCTCCCGGTTAATGAATATTCCAACTGTGTATCGCGAACATCCCAGATAACCCTTGAAATTCCTTCTTTCCTGGCAAAGGCCACAGTTTCTTTAATTAAATTATCGCGGCTTTTCTCGTCCATTGGGCCGGTAACAATGGCATGTATCTGTTTTTGCGAAAAATATTCTTCAATAATTAAATGGCGTTCCATATTTTTCTGAATTTTAATGTGTAAAATTACGCAATTTATATGATGGTAAAATGATTTATAACTTTATTTATGCACATAACAGCATTTATTTTATTTCTTTTAATGTTTTAATAAAAACTTTAGTATTTGCCCAACCTTTATTCAGAATTGCAAGAAAGCAACTGCTTTTGCAGAATTTTTATTCCCGATTGTGAAAAAGCAAATGCTTTTGTTCAATTTTTATTCGGAATTGTATAAAACCATCCGGTTTAGTTCAATTTTTATTTCGGATTGAGTAAAACCATCCGGTTTGGTTCAACTTTTATTCAGAGTTTGAAGAAAGCAAATCGTTTTCCTGATTTTTTTTCAAAACGATCATTTCATAAACTATTTTAAACCAAATTATGGCGCAGGGTAAAGCCATAAGGGAATACGTGTGCACATAATTGTCGTGAATATAACGCGGAAACAGGTCGGTAGGAGAAAGGCAGGTTAAAATAAAAGTAAATATCATCAGGCTAATATTAAGTATTGATTTCCCGCTAATAATAAACCAAATAGCCACGCCAGCCATAGGGATAATGTAACTTGGCGATTCGCCCTTATGGTTAAAAAGCACCATCCACATCAGTACAGATGTTAAAGCAAGTAGACGGAATGTATAATTGCTGTATTGTTTTATCCGCACAAATGGGATAAGGAAAATAATTGCGCCGGTAATTACTGCAAGCATCTTATAATTAACCATGCCAAACCATGTGTTAAGTATGCCCAGTATGGAATAGCCGAAAGAAATGGAATGATCGTAATTAAGCCAGAATATCCAGCTCGAATACAGGAATTTAAGCTGAGCGAAACTTACCACTATTAGTGGCATGGCAAATAAAACCACTGTCCAGCCAAGCGTGTATAAAGCATTTTTCCATTTTTCGGGATAAAACAAAAATAAAGCCAGCCCAACTATTCCGTTAATTTTAATAAAAGCAGAAAAAACTATGCAAAAAGCAGCAGGAATAAATTTTTTTCTTTCCATAAGCCCGAAAGCTAAAATAATAAGTCCCGCCATAATTCCATTCGACTGTTGACTTTGAATGGAAGTAAGCATTTCAATAAGGCAAATTATGAGTATCAGCCCTTTCTGAGTATTATTAAGCCGGGGAAGATAATAAATGGCAAAAAGGAATACCAGCACATTTACAATATTCCATAAACTGATTCCCACAACATCGGGGAAAATAGCAAATAGTCCGAAAAACAAGGCAAACGTAGGGCTATACTTATAATAATCCCAGCTCTCTTTTGGGTAATATATGTACAGATCCATACCATTTATCAAATGAAAGAACGATTGCCTGAAGATTACATAATTATTGTAGTGGATAGCTGTTTGCAGATACGATTGGACACCTGCAATAGTGGCAAGAAGGATAAAAATAACCAAAAGTACAACAGGTTTGGATATGGCTTTAATTATTCTCTGATCTAGAGGTTTCATGAATTACTTGATTTTCTTTAGTTCCCTAATATCCCATATTCTCGACCTGCTTTCCCAGTTATTAATATTACATGCAAGAAGCCACTTTGGGAAAAGGCAATAAATGCGTTCGTTTGAATAACCTTTATATTTATTATCATTAGCCAGTTTATTATAATAAACTAAAACAGAATCAGGTTTATTATCAGTAAGATAATTTGCAATAGCGCTGTCATTTTTCATTAAAACACACTTCACATTCGGCGCTTTATAGAAATTAACGTTACAACCTACAAGATTATAAATGCTTTTTTCGTTGCATAATAATGTGATTTCTTTATCAGGAGAATAATTATAAAGGAATTTATAGTACGACATGGCTTCTTGCGCAGGGATAAACATTCTTATAATCAGTATGGGAACATTAATTACCGCGCAAAGAATAAAAAGAGATCGGCCGAGTTTTTTATACTTTCCAGAAGCAATAAAGTTATCTATTCCAATAGCAGCAAGGAATATAAAAGCAAACACCATTGGAAACAGGAACCTCATTTCTTTATGGCCAACAAAAAAATGCGCAATTAAAAAAGGAATAATGCACCAAACAAAAATATTCTTAGGCTTTTTGTACAATCCAATGAAAAAGAATATCAACAAAACAATACTAATGGGAGGAATAGCCTGAATAAAAAATAAATTAAAATAATACCACCACGGAGACACCCCCCAATTTGAAACAACATCATGTACAATTTGAACATTGAAATAGTTAACAGGACTTAAAAGCCAATTTCCAAAAAACCAGTAATCTATACAAATGCAAATTATAATAGATATAGAACCTGTAAAGATTAAAAGAAAGAAGCTTTTCCAATTCAGCTTATTAATAAATATTAACCACAATACTAGGCCAACAATGGCAAATCCTATTTGAAAACGAAAGAAGAATGCAAAACCTAATAATAGTCCTGTACTCGGAAGTAATATCATTTTCTTATCGGCTGATAAATCTGAAAGCCTTATCAGAATATAAGCAGCATATAAAAATGTTATTCCAGCTAAATTCTCTGATGAGAACCGGACATTAGTATAAGGAACAAACCATAAAAGCATGATCATTGCAACAAAAAGTTTTTTACCTCTTTCTGTTTTGAAATTATTAATTAATGCAATACATAATTTACATATTATGAACCATGCTGAAAAAACAATAATCAATCTTAGAATAAACGCAATTAAAAAAGGATTCGCTATTTTTATGAAATATAGTAGTTTGATAATAATAAATGATAGAAATACTGGAAGTGCCTGTCGCGATTGAGCACTAAATTCCCAAGCGAGATCATTTGAAAAGGAGTTACCTAACTTATAATTGCAGAACTCTAAAATTTGAAAGTGTTCATCCGGATGATGATAACCGGCACTGAAGTATGCAGTAATGATATATATAAATAAGCTTAATATGAAGAAATTTTTATAAGAAGATGTAAATATAGCTTTCATTTTAAAGTTATTCGCTTATAGCCAAAGTAATATTACAAAAGTATGCATATATTCAATTCAGCATAACGGCATTTAATTAAAGAACAAAAAAAATCCCGACCTGTTAAGGTCGGGATCGTGAAATACGGCGACGACATACTCTACCACATGGTTGTGTAGTACCATCTGCGCTGGAGGGCTTAACTTCTCTGTTCGGAATGGGAAGAGGTGGACACCTTCGCTAAAGTCACCATAAGATTTTCAATACATTATGACATATATTAGAAAGAAGATACAGAAGTTTCGGAGAGTTAATAGAAAGCTTATGGGTAATTAGTACTACTCGGCTTTGGCATTACTGCCTTTACACCTGTAGCCTATCAACGTAGTGGTCTACTACGACCCTTAAAAGAAGTCTAATCTTGAGGCGGGTTTCGTACTTAGATGCTTTCAGCACTTATCCCATCCGAACATAGCTACTCTGCACTGCAGCTGGCGCCACAACAGATACACTAGAGGTTCGTCCAACTCGGTCCTCTCGTACTAGAGTCAGAACCTCTCAAACTTCTAACGCCCACAACAGATAGGGACCGAACTGTCTCGCGACGTTCTGAACCCAGCTCGCGTGCCACTTTAATCGGCGAACAGCCGAACCCTTGGGACCTTCTCCAGCCCCAGGATGTGACGGGCCGACATCGAGGTGCCAAACCACTCCGTCGATGTGAGCTCTTGGGAGTGATCAGCCTGTTATCCCCGGAGTACCTTTTATCCTTTGAGCGATGGCCCTTCCATACGGAACCACCGGATCACTATGTCCTGCTTTCGCACCTGCTCGACTTGTAGGTCTCACAGTCAAGCGCCCTTATGCCATTGCACTCTACGCACGGTTACCAAGCGTGCTGAGGGCACCTTTGAAAGCCTCCGTTACTCTTTTGGAGGCGACCACCCCAGTCAAACTACCCACCAAACACTGTTCCCCTTGTAAGGGGTTAGACTCCAAATAAACGAAGGGTGGTATTTCAAGGTTGATTCCACGAAAGCTAGCGCCTCCGCTTCGCAATCTCCCACCTATCCTACACATCGTTTATCCAAAGTCAATGTTAAGTTATAGTGAAGGTTCACGGGGTCTTTCCGTCCCGTTGCGGGTACCCGGCATCTTCACCGGGACTACAATTTCACCGAGCTCGTGGCTGAGACAGTGCTCAGATCGTTACACCATTCGTGCAGGTCGGAACTTACCCGACAAGGAATTTCGCTACCTTAGGACCGTTATAGTTACGGCCGCCGTTTACTGGGGCTTCAATTCAAAGCTTCGTATTGCTACTAACCTCTCCTTTTAACCTTCCAGCACCGGGCAGGTGTCAGGCCTTATACGTCATCTTTCGATTTAGCAAAGCCATGTGTTTTTGATAAACAGTCGCCAGAGCCATTTTTCTGCGGCCTGCTTGCGCAGGGCACCCTTTATCCCGAAGTTACAGGGTTAATTTGCCTAGTTCCTTAGCCACGGATCACTCGAGCACCTTAGGATACTCTCCTCGACTACCTGTGTCGGTTTCCGGTACGGGTTGCAAATATCTGAAGCTTAGAGGTTTTTCTTGGAAGTCTGATTAGGGTCATTATCCGCTCATCCGAAGACTCACGGTACTATCAAGTTTCAGCAAAAACTGCGGATTTGCCTACAGTTTCTATACCTACGCTCTTCAACGTACTATTCCGTCAGTACGCAGACCTTTCACTACTTCGTTACCCCATCGCAATATTTGCAAGTAAAGGAATATTAACCTTTTATCCATCGGCATTTTGCTTTCGGCATACTCCTTAGGACCCGACTAACCCTGATCCGATTAACGTTGATCAGGAAACCTTAGTCTTTCGGTGTGTGGGTTTCTCACCCACATTATCGTTACTTATGCCTACATTTGCTTTTCCAGCCGCTCCAGCATGGCTTACGCCACACCTTCAGTGCAACTGGAATGCTCCCCTACCAGTGTATTACTACAATCCACAGCTTCGGTAATATGCTTAATGCCCGATTATTATCCACGCCCAATCGCTCGACTAGTGAGCTGTTACGCACTCTTTAAATGAATGGCTGCTTCCAAGCCAACATCCTAGCTGTCAAAGCAATCGGACTTCGTTAGATCAACTTAGCATATATTTGGGGACCTTAGCTGATGGTCTGGGTTATTTCCCTCTCGGCGCTGGACATTAGCACCCAACGCCTCACTCCTGGGTATATGTCATAGCATTCGGAGTTTGTCAGGATTTGGTAGGCGGTGAAGCCCCCTAGTCCTATCAGTAGCTCTACCTCTATGACACTCGACCCCAAGGCTGCCCCTAAAGGCATTTCGGGGAGTACGAGCTATCTCTCAGTTTGATTAGCCTTTCACCCCTACCCACAACTCATCCAAAAGCTTTTCAACGCATACTAGTTCGGTCCTCCACCCCGTGTTATCGGGGCTTCAACCTGGCCATGGGTAGATCACAAAGTTTCGCGTCTACCCCCTCTGACTACACGCCCTATTCAGACTTGCTTTCGCTTCGGCTCCTCCGCTAATGCGGATTAACCTTGCCAGAGAGGAGTAACTCGTAGGCTCATTATGCAAAAGGCACGCCGTCAGCTACTCGTATAGCAAGCTATCTTTGGCCTCCGACAGGTTGTAAGCGTACGGTTTCAGGTTCTATTTCACTCCTCTGTTCGAGGTTCTTTTCACCTTTCCTTCACAGTACTAGTTCGCTATCGGTCTCTCAGGAGTATTTAGCCTTACCGGATGGTGCCGGCTGGTTCCCACAGGATTTCTCCGGTCTCGCGGTACTCAGGATACTGTTAGGTAGCAAATTTGTTTCGTATACGGGATTATCACCCTCTATGATGCAGCTTTCCAGATGCTTCCACTACAAATTTACAGTCCACATTACAGTCCTACAACCCCAGTCTTGCCGTAACAAAACTGGTTTGGGCTAATCCCCGTTCGCTCGCCACTACTTGGGGAATCACTATTGTTTTCTTTTCCTCCGGGTACTTAGATGTTTCAGTTCTCCGGGTTGACTTCCCTTTTCGGTGGATTATACGACTTCATCGTACTAGGGTTTCCCCATTCGGACATCTCCGGGTCAAAAGCTATTTCCGCCTCACCGAAGCTTATCGCAGGTTAGTCACGTCCTTCATCGTCTCTGAGAGCCAAGGCATTCACCATACGCTCTTAATTTACTTTCACTATTCTTATTAATTCTCAATTACCATATGTCAAGAACTTACATTTAACTACTTTTACTACATACTCTTCTTATCTTCTTTTCAATATGTCAAAGAACGTTTTTAATCTGCACGTTTAACGACTTCTGTTACTACGCAGACCTTTTATGTGGAGAATATCGGATTCAACCGATGACCTCTGCTGCAAAGCAAATGCTCTAGCCAGCTGAGCTAATCCCCCATTACGATTTGATCTTAATGTAGTCCCGCGCAGATTTGAACTGCGGACCCCTACATTATCAGTGTAGTGCTCTAACCAACTGAGCTACGGGACTATGTAAAATATACTTCACGTTAATCCAGCTTCCTTTGTCGATAGGTACAGTATCACTGAGCTCGCGTATGGGGAATTGTAAAAAAAATAAATAAGAATGCCAAGGTAATAAATATCAACTACGAACAATAAAGACCGTAGCTAATAATGAACCTCTCTAGAAAGGAGGTGTTCCAGCCACACCTTCCGGTACGGCTACCTTGTTACGACTTAGCCCCAGTTATTGGTTTTACCCTAGGCGACTCCTTGCGGTTATCGACTTCAGGTACCCCCAGCTTCCATGGCTTGACGGGCGGTGTGTACAAGGCCCGGGAACGTATTCACCGGATCATTGCTGATATCCGATTACTAGCGAATCCAACTTCATGAAGTCGAGTTGCAGACTTCGATCCGAACTGAGACAAGTTTTTGAGATTAGCATCCCGTCACCAGGTAGCAACCCATTGTACTTGCCATTGTAGCACGTGTGTAGCCCTGGACGTAAGGGCCGTGCTGACTTGACGTCATCCCCACCTTCCTCACTACTTGCGCAGGCAGTTTCTTTAGAGTTCCCAGCATTACCTGATGGCAACTAAAGATAGGGGTTGCGCTCGTTACGGGACTTAACCCAACACCTCACGGCACGAGCTGACGACAGCCATGCAGCACCTTGTAAATTGCCCATTGCGGCAAGACTGCTTTCACAGTCCGTCACTCACATTCAAGCCCAGGTAAGGTTCCTCGCGTATCATCGAATTAAACCACATGCTCCTCCGCTTGTGCGGGCCCCCGTCAATTCCTTTGAGTTTCAATCTTGCGATCGTACTCCCCAGGTGGATCACTTAATGCTTTCGCTCAGACGCTTACAGTATATCGCACAACATCGAGTGATCATCGTTTACGGCGTGGACTACCAGGGTATCTAATCCTGTTTGATCCCCACGCTTTCGTGCCTCAGCGTCAGTTACAGTTTAGTGAGCTGCCTTCGCAATCGGTGTTCTGTGTCATATCTAAGCATTTCACCGCTACATGACACATTCCGCCCACCTCAAATGTACTCAAGGTTGACAGTATCAATGGCAATTCTACAGTTAAGCTGTAGGATTTCACCACTGACTTATCATACCCGCCTACGCACCCTTTAAACCCAATAAATCCGGATAACGCTTGCATCCTCCGTATTACCGCGGCTGCTGGCACGGAGTTAGCCGATGCTTATTCTTACGGTACTATCAACCTCCGACACGTCGGAGGTTTTTCTCCCGTATAAAAGAAGTTTACAACCCATAGGGCCTTCATCCTTCACGCGGCATGGCTGGTTCAGAGTTGCGTCCATTGACCAATATTCCTTACTGCTGCCTCCCGTAGGAGTCTGGTCCGTGTCTCAGTACCAGTGTGGGGGATCATCCTCTCAGACCCCCTAGACATCGTAGCCTTGGTGAGCCGTTACCTCACCAACTAGCTAATGTCACGCATGCCCATCTTTAACCACCGGAGCTTTAATTACAAAAAGATGCCATTCTCGTAATGTTATGGAGTATTAATCCCGATTTCTCGGGGCTATCCTCCAGTTAAAGGTAGGTTGCATACGCGTTACGCACCCGTGCGCCGGTCGCCACCAGGTATTGCTACCCGTGCTGCCCCTCGACTTGCATGTATTAAGCCTGCCGCTAGCGTTCATCCTGAGCCAGGATCAAACTCTCCATTGTAAAGTTTGATTTTTTTTGTATGTCTCAAGATTCATCATTCAAAAATTCAAAAAAATTGAACTTGGATATTTGCTACTTATTTGGCATTTCTTCAGTATTTTCAAAGAACTTTATTTCCATCTATTTTTCAAAATGGGTTTGCAAAAGTAAACTACTTTTTGTAATCTGCAAACTTTTATTTATATTTTTTTCAAAATATTTATTCAGAACGATTTTCCCTGTTTTTATTTGGGACTGCAAAAGTAAACTAATATTTGATTTACCACAAACTTTAATCAACTTTTTTTTAACAATTCCCAGAACACTTTTTCAAACGGGGCTGCAAAGATATGTAAACATATTTCTCATTTCCAAATATATTTTACTTTATTTTTAATTTATATCGATTAAGCTGCTGATATAAATAACTTTATAATAACAATTATTTTATAATAAATGATGAATTGTTTCGTTACTTCATATAATTTTGCTAATTTTGTAATTAATCTAACACTAAATTTATGAGTAAAAAGCCAATTCTTATTATATTCATTCTATTATTAATTCCATTCATTAAGTTATCTGCCCAGGAAGAACCGCGTAATCGGTCTTTTGCTTCAAATGATGGTGATCCTGATTGATCGCTTTTTTACTGGTGGTACTATTGGATTACAATTAGGAACGGCCACTGCAATTGAGGCAGATCCTATATTTGGGTATAAGTTGTACAAGGATTATTTGTCTGTTGGCATTGGTGGCAATTATACATATTACAGAATAAAGGATTTTACATATAATCCGCCAGCAATATATGAAACATCTTTATATGGAGGAAATGTTTTTACACGAGTATATTTCCTGAAGAATGTTATCCCTAGTATAAAGGACTTCTTTATTCATGGAGAGTATCAACTATTAAATGTTGATCCACAATATTATGATCCGTATAACTTTCATAAAGGAAGCAGGTACTGGGTTGGCAGTGTCTTTGGTGGCCTGGGAATAAGGCAGGCAATAAGCGAAAAATCTTCGATTACCTTATCTGTATTATATGATTTTAATGCTACGATTGACAGTCCTTATTACTTTGATCCTTGGGTGCTGAGGTTTGGACTTGAATTAGGTTTATAAAAAAAGAGGCTTGAATATTCAAGCCTCTTTATATTTATATATGTTATTCCTTATTAATAACTCTTCAATACTTCAACCAGCAGCTTCCAGAACTTATCTACCGTATCAATATTTATCTTTTCATCGGGTGAATGAACACCACGCAAGGTAGGACCAAAGGAGATCATGTCCATTCCGGGATACTTCTCTCCAATTACTCCGCATTCCAGTCCTGCATGTATAGCTAATACCAATGGTTCCTGATTGAATAACTTCTTATAAGCGCTTCTCATAACACCTACCAGTTCTGACTTAACATTAGGTTTCCAACCAGGATAACCTTCTCCGTGCGATACCTTTGCTCCAGCCAATTTAAATACTGATGCAACCATATTTGCAATATCATCCTTTGAAGTCTCAACTGAGCTCCTCTGGCTTGTCTGAACAATAATCTCGTTATCCTGTGTTTTCACTGAAGCAAGATTTGTAGATGTTTCAACCAGTCCGGGCATATCGGCAGTCATAGCAATTGCACCATGAGGACAAGCATACAGTGAATTCAATACATTGGTTTGAGTCTTTGCATCTATAACAAATTTAGGCTTTTCAGAAGATTCAATTTGGAACTTCAGATCGGGTTCGGTAACTTTTAATTCATCTTTTACTGCTGTATTATACCATTTAGCGAAAGCTATGAATTCGTTTTTATGCTTTTCAGGAATAACAACAGCAGCAAAAGCTTCGCGTGCCAATGCATTGCGCAGGTTACCGCCATCAATCGTTGAAATCCTCAATGCAAATTTCTCACTTGCTTCCCACAAAAATCTGTTGATGATCTTTACTGCATTTCCCAGTCCTTTATTAATATCATCGCCTGAATGGCCACCTTTCAAACCTGTTACAGAAACCTGGAAGGCTACAATGTTCTCTGGAGTTTTATCCTTTGAATAAGAAAATGAAACAGATGTATCTGTACCACCGGCACAGCCAATAAATAACTGTCCTTCATCTTCCGAATCAAGATTTAGCAGAATACGCCCTTTTAAAAAATCAGGCTTCAAGGGCGAATGCACCTGTAAGTCCGGTTTCTTCGTCAATAGTAAAAAGACATTCTATCGGACCGTGTGCCATATCGTTTGCATCGAGTACGGCAAGCTGTGCAGCTATACCTATTCCATCGTCGGCGCCAAGGGTGGTACCTTTGGCTTTCACCCATTCGCCATCAACAACAGGCTGAATAGGGTCTTTGTCAAAATCGTGAACGGTGGATGCATTCTTTTCGCATACCATATCGGTATGACTTTGCAGCACTATTGCTTTTGAATTCTCTTTTCCTTTTGTTGCAGGTTTCCTGATAAGTACATTGCCCACTTCGTCGGTAAGGGTTTCCAGTTTATGCGATTTGCCGAATTCAACAAGCCATGCTGTCATTTTTTCTTCTTTCTTTGAAGGACGGGGTATCTTGCATATTTCATTGAAATAATACCATACCCGCTCGGGTTTTAGATTTAAGATTTCACTCATAATGTTATTTCTATTTTTAGGTTATTATAATAAGGAGAGCAAAGATATTGAAATTATATTGATGCTGAATATTAAAAAATGGAACACTCTTGACTCCTTTCTTTTACCTCACCTCTGTCAACAAGTTGACATCCCCTCTCCATATGGAGAGGGGCTTGGGGAGAGGTACTTGCTGCTTACTTCTACAAAGAGCCTTTGCCAGCCTCGCAAGCCTATCTGCCGACAAGGGAGATGTTGAAAGCAGTGAAACAGTGGAGGTAATAATTTTACATTATTTCAAAGAATAATTTGCTTCTATTTACACTCCAAATTTACACATTTATGTTGTGCAAGTCAAATATTTAATTTCCATTTGTTTCAGATTCCTCACTTCTCCGCCGGCTGGCGGAGAGGAATCTTTTTGGAAATAGAATATTTATAATATTATTGCCCTTAAAAAGCCGCACAAACGGGAAATATTACATATTATTGTGCACATTAACAAAATAAATATGAATATTTTCTTGACATCGGGAAAATATATGCGTAACTTTGGAGCAGAATTTTAATATCATTACAAACTAAAGAAAACCAAACTGATTGTAAAACTAAAAAAGGAGGCCAAATGATACATATTTACTGCCTGATACCGCACCCAAGCATGGTTATCAGTGTTATATGGATGCAAAAAATGTACAAATTGAAATTACCCCGTTAAGAAGCCCCACAAACTCCTGCCTTTTTTCTTTTATTCCTTATTCCTTTACTTCCGAAACTTCCCTTACCGCTGTTAATATAGTCTTCGACACTGCAACATCTAAACTTTTTGCGGCAAACCGCTATATTTTGCCTGAAAAGGATGAACTGATCAACGTAAAGGGAGAGCTTATTGGAGTAACGGGAGAACCCGTTGGAACGAAAAGTTATCTTCTTGAGTCAAAAAGGTATCCCGTTAACATATCAAGGTATCCCGTTGAGTCAAAAAGGTGTCCCGTTAACTTATCAAGGTATCCCGTTGAGTCAAAAAGGTGTCCCGTTAACTTATCAAGGTATCCCGTTGATTCATCAAGGTGTCCCGTTGATTCATTAAGGTATCCCTTTAACTATACAAGCTTGCCTTACGCATTATCATGGGCGCTATTCAGGGAGCATAGTTTAAAAATAGCACACTTGCTGAACTTTTTGATTATAAAAGTTCAACTTTATATATATTTCTATCGAACGATATTGTTTAACTAAAAGCGTAATCATATGTCAAATGTTGATACAAATATACCGAGAGGGATAAAGGAATATGACACCTATATCAAGCAGACAAATGTTTATCTTATACAAGGAACGCCGGAGAATTATCTACGATTTGGGTGGACTGCTGCCAACCTTAGCGCGTGGCAGGGCTTCGAAACCCAGTGGAATTTGCTGTTTCCTTTGTATAGTGATAAAAAAGGTGGTTATACAACCGATACAGGTATAGGGCTGAAAAATATCATTGGCGCTACTGTGCTTTATGACAAGCAGAACAAGCTGATATTTAAAATAAAAGCCACTACCGGACTTACACCGCTTGATTGCAGTACCTTCCATTTGCCTCTGAGCTTATCAGAGATTGTGCCCAGTATACATCATCCGCTTACGCCATTAGCCAAGGATAAAACCGTTCTTACTTCAATATTGGTTTATCCGAAACTGATTCCTGAAGGCGGGGGAAATATACGTATAAAAGCTTACCTTGAAAAGGCACAGAGTGGAAGAGCGCATAAACCAAAAGGCTACGACCTGCTGGAATATGCCCTGGGCTGTATTTTATTCGGGTACTTCAGGTTTGCCTGTTCATCCAACCGATTTGCGCTTGCTGGTGGCTCATTCTACCAGGGCTAATTTCGTGCTTCCTGCTTCAGCAAATACTACTAACCTGCCTGTTCTGGCAGCAACTGCTGTGGAAACCGTGAAAATAGCTGTTTTCTTTTTCAGATGGGCAAAAAGCAAGCATCCGAATCTGGATGGTCCCTGGAGCGGTCCGATTACCACACCGCTCTTATAACTAGCCATAAAGCTTAAATGCTAAATTAACGCCGCCTGAACTGATAGACGGCGTTTTTTATTATGATGTAAAAATAATTGCAAAATTAAGGGCCATGTTGCACATGACCCGATTTGATTTACATATTAAAAGCCGCCTTTGGCAAGCTTTTTAAGTTTTTTGGCTTCCTTTTTTTCTTTTGGCGATTTTGCAGGAGCCTTTTTTTCTTCTTTTTTTACTGATTTTTCTTTTCCCATAACGTTTGATTTTAGACGTGCAAATTTAATAATTTTATTTTATGTTTCAACAAAAAAATATCTGCATTTTTAACCACAGAGAACACTGAGTGTTTCACAAAGAACAAGGAGAACTGCTTACTGCCGCTGCCTACTGCCTTCTTTTAACTTTAGGCACTTTAAACTTTAGGCACTATCAAGTTTCTTCCAGATAAGGTCCTTTAATTTAAGCAGTCCTTCGCCCGTATGCGAGGAAATAAAGAGGTACGAAACTTTAGGAAGGTGTTTTTTAATGTCGGCTTTTAGTTCGTCATCCACAAGGTCGCTTTTCGAAATGGCCAGTATCCTTTCTTTATGCAGCAAATCGGGATTGAACTGTTTAAGCTCGTTAAGCAGTATGTTGTATTCCTTTTTAATATCATTACTATCGGCAGGCACAAGGAATAACAGTATTGAATTTCGCTCGATATGCCTGAGGAAACGCACACCCAAGCCTTTTCCCTCGTGGGCGCCTTCAATAATACCTGGTATATCAGCCATTACAAAGGATTTATCATCGCGGTAAGCAACTATTCCCAGATTCGGAACAAGTGTAGTAAAAGGATAATCTGCTATTTCTGGTTTTGCCGCGCTTACCTTTGAAAGCAGAGTGGATTTACCGGCATTCGGGAAGCCTACCAGGCCAACATCTGCAAGTATTTTTAGTTCCAGTATCTTCCATTCCTCTTTTCCGGGTTCGCCGGGTTGGGCATAACGGGGAGTCTGGTTAGTTGATGATTTGAAGTGCTGGTTTCCCTGGCCGCCTCTGCCACCGGGCAATAGCACCACCATTTCACCATCGGTAGTAACTTCGCATTCCACCAGGCCTGTTTCGGCATCGCGGGCAATGGTTCCCAAGCGGAACTTCAATAATGCAATCCTTACCCATTAGTCCCGAACTCTGGTTGCCGCTTCCGTTTTCGCCTGGATCGGCAATAACATGTTTCTTGTATTTAAGGTGAAGCAGTGTCCATAGCTGCTTGTTCCCTTTAAGGATGATATGTCCTCCACGGCCACCGTCGCCGCCGTCGGGACCGCCTTTGGGAATATATTTGGCTCGATAAAGATGTGCCGAACCTGCTCCGCCTTTACCCGAACGGCAGCAGATTTTTACATAGTCGACAAAGTTTGATGATGGCATTATATTGTATTAATATTTCTTAAACTAAATTTCTTTTATAAAGGTAATAAAAAATAAGTAGAAGAAAAAGTGTAAATAATGTTCTGTTGTATGTAATAAAATACTTTGTGAGCCTTTGTGATTCTTTGAGGCACTTTGTGTAATAGCTATACCACAAAGTTTCACTAAGGTTCCACAAAGATGCACAAAGAAAAATTAATTCTTAATATTATGGTTGATGGTAGTGCAAACCCTTTCGAAAATATCGTCAATCGTTCCAAGTCCGTGAACAGAATGTAGCAGTTTCTTTTTGGTATAGAAATCAAGCAAAGGCTTGGTTTGTTTGTTATAAACAGTCAGTCGCTGACGGATGATCTCTTCTGTATCGTCAGTCCTGCCCGATTCCAATCCGCGTTTTACAAGGCGGCGGATAAGTTCTTCATCATCCACTGAAAGCGAAATAACCAGCGAAACCGGCATATTGCGCTCTTCAAGCATTTCTTCAAACTTCTCAGCCTGAACAATAGTGCGCGGGAAGCCATCGAACACAAAGCCTTTAGCATCTTTATGCCTGTCCATTACAGAGAACAGCATATCAATCACTACTTCATCGGGAACAAGCTCGCCTTTATCCATGAAGGCTTTAGCTTTCATTCCCAATTCAGTCTTATTGCTTATCTCAGCACGAAATATATCGCCTGTGGAAATGTGTACTAGTCCGTATTTATCCCTCAGGCGCAGTGAATGCGTTCCTTTTCCTGCTCCCGGAGGTCCGAATAAAATTAAGTTAAACATATCTCAAATATTAATTTATACCAAAGACAAACAACTTTTAGAAAATTCTAAATCCTAAACTCTAAATCCTAAATAAGCACAAAATCTAAATTTTCCAATGGAACAAACCGTTTTGAACATTATTGAATTGATGTTTTGAATTTGTTTAGAGTTTAGATATTAGGATTTCGGAATTATTTCAGTATGTTATTCAACAATCTTGTAAATATCAGTAAGGTTTCTCCCGAAACCATCGTAATCAAGCCCATGCCCGACTATGAAATCATTTGGAATTTCAACACCAATGTAATCAATCTTTATTTTCTTCCTGTAGGCTTCTGGCTTAAATAACATAGTGCATATCTTAACATCCTCGGGGCAGAGTTTCTTAAGGCTTTCAGTAATATCTTCAATTGTATTGCCAGTATCCACTATATCTTCAACAATAATTATTGATTTCCCCCTTATATCTTCATTAAGTCCAATAATGGTCTTTACCACTTCAGTACTTTTTATACCAGCATAAGAAGCAAGTTTTACAAAGGAAACTTCGCACTGAATGTTAAGTTCCTTGAACAGATCGGAAGCAAACATAAAAGCACCGTTCAAAATAACAAGGAAAACGGGATCTTTACCTTCGTATTCCGCATTGATTTTCGCGGCAATATCGCGAACAGCCTTATGTATCTTCTCAGCAGAGATAGATAAATAAAATTCCTTATCTTTTATTTTAATTTTTTCCATAAAAAACTATTTGCTTTATAAAAGTAGTGGCTAAATTACCAATTTTATGAATTCGGCGATTTATATTTTTTATAAAAATAAAATAAGCTTATTTTTGCAGTATAATAAACCTGAAACATGGGAACTAAAGAACCAAGAGTAAGCATTATAATGGGCAGCACTTCCGACCTGCCTATAATGGAAGAAGCAGCTAAGATACTGGAAGAATTCAAAATTCATTTCGAAATAAATGCGCTTTCGGCACACCGCACTCCTGACAAAGTAATGGAATTTGCAAAGAACGCTTATGACCGTGGTATCCGTGTAATAATTGCAGGTGCAGGTGGAGCAGCACATCTGCCAGGTGTAATTGCAGCATGCACTCCTTGTCCCGTTATTGGTGTTCCTATTAAATCTTCTAACTCTATTGATGGTTGGGATTCTATATTATCCATACTTCAAATGCCTACAGGTATCCCAGTTGCAACAGTAGCATTAAATGGTGCAGCTAATGCTGCTATTCTTGCTACACAAATATTAGCCACTGGCGATGCGGAACTTCTGCAAGCTATCCGCGATTATAAAGAAAAACTGAAAAGCAAGGTTATCAAAGCCAATGACGAACTGGCTAAAGTGAAGTTTAATTTTAAAGTGAATTAAGTTTTACTTAAAAAACAGAAAACTAATTTTACCTTTGTCTTCTGCCGGCACGTTGTTGTCTCCGTTGTCCCCTGTTATTTTGCCTATTTTGCTTTCTTGAACCCTGATTTCCCTGCTTATTATTTCTTTGTTTTTGATTTGATTGCTTATTTAACTGTTTATCATTAGCCTGATTATTGCTCGATGGTTTGGTAGTCATCTGGGTGTTTGACTGTTTACTCACAGTATTATTGTTGTTCTGCTGGCTTCCTTTCGGCTGACTATTTGCTATTTTTTGATTTGGCTGAATTGTATTAGCCTGTTTAGTGCTCATCTGTTTGGAACTTCCAGGTGATTGTTTTTGAAACTGTCCCGATCTGTTTGAATAATAATTAGTATGTGCAACCTGGTATCTGTTTACAACCGTATTAGATGTTGAACGATACGACTGATAATAATTATTAACACCTCCCATACGGTATGCATACGCCGGTCTGTACCATCCATAATATCCCATACAATAAGGATGATAGTATCCCCAGCCCATTGGATACCAGGGACTCCACCACCTAGGATAATAATGCCATCCCCAGGGCGAAACCCATGGAACATAAAACGGATCATAAATAATTGGAACGCATGGCCAGAACCATACATTCACAAAAACAAACCTGATGCTATTTACAGCAGAAGCCGGTCCTTTCGACCCCTGTTTAACATCGGCCTGTTCAACAGGCTCCACTATTGCACTATCACCATATAATTCTTTATCGCCTACAATTTGCAACATTGCAGTTTTGTCGCTGGTCTTTTGGATCTCAATAACTGCAACATCCTGTGATTCGGTCTTGCTTACAATATCCCTCAGTATTATTGCATGCGAATCGCCGGTAACTTTATCTATTACACGTATATAATCTATGGAGTCATTCCCGTCAAGATCTAGGTTATTTACATGGTTTTTAGCAGTATTGAGTTTCTTTTCAAAGTCCTCTAGTGATTTCGATTCTTTGAACATTTGCAGCGCACCTTGCAGGCTAAAATTATCGCCGGGTAGTCCCGTGCTGTCTGTTGTTGCGTTCTGGGCAAACAAATTACCCATTGTCATAAGCATGCAAACAAATGTAATAGTGATAAATGATTTCATAATAATTAGTTTTTACAATTGATTCAGATAATGTTTCTGTTAATAATACACCTCAGATGATTTTACCCTGATGAATGAAATTATTTCGCACAATTCATCAAAATCCATGCCATCCTTAATGTCTTGGAATATTAATATTCGAAGTATTCCCTAAAAACCTCTTGCAGGTATGCTTTCCCTGCTTTTTCTATTGAATCCTTTTTAGAAGCGGGCAGATTTTCTTCAAGATATTTGTGCATATTTTGTTCATAAACAAACTCGCCATCGGTGCATCTCCAGTCTAATCCAACTTCAAAAGCGCTATAAGTAAAATTGGGACTATAAGGATTAAGCAGGTTTTTGCTCCATCTGAATTTATCGCTTTTCATTCCTAACTGATGAAGCAATGTGGAGGCAATATCAACCTGTGAACCAAATTTGTCAATTTTGGCTCCTTTGTATTCATCCTTTAAAGCTCCTCCAAGAAACAACATTGGTATTTTCTGATATTCGCAACTCCATACCGGATGCCCTTTATATGAATTATGTCCATGGTCTGAAACTATAATAATAAGAGCATTCTTATACCAGTCAGTTTGTTTTGCTTTTGCAATAAAATCACCAAGGCAACTATCTGCATAATGAGCAGCATTAACATATTCCTTTTCAAGCTTAGGCCAATGTATGGTTTCTTTATAATTAGGAATGTCGTATGGAGCATGAGTACTCATAGTAAAATAAGCAGTGAAGAAAGGGGGCTTCTCATTATTAATATCACTTAACAATCTTGGGTAAACAAATTCATCATGTATGCCAAGCTTGCCTCGTGGCAGGCTGCTGATGAAATCTTTTCCCTCCACTATTCTGTCAAAATTATTAGAATAAATATATCCCCGTATATTCCCATATTCAAGATCGCCTCCAAAATAATATGAAGTGTAATACCCTTTTGAAATAAGTTCTTTCGTTAGACTTGGCAGCTTAACGAATTTATCAGGCTGGCGTGCAATTTGTGCAAGTGGCGTGGCATGGCTTCCTCCGAAAACCGACGACATTCCCTGCTCAGACCTTGAACCCGAAGAATACATATGTGTAAATAATATTCCTTCTTTCTCAATTTCTCTGAAACGAGGAGTTATTCCTTTTTCCCCTCCCAGCGATTCAATCAGGTCAGCCGACCAGCCTTCCAAAAGAATAAGCAGTATATTCGGCTTTTTTGTTTTCAGAACCAAAACTGTCGTATCCTTTTTCACTTTATTTATTTCATCAACGATTCTTTTAGCTTCTTCAGGCTTATAAAAACTAAAAGGGTTCTTATCCAACGAATAATAATTCTGATGAAGGCTGTGTATCATATTCCATCCCGAATTAACCGCCACAAGGTTAAGTACATCATGTTTTGAATAGTAGGCGTCGCTTTGGTTTATGGGTATCTGTTGCAATCCGCCTCTTAATCCAATTCCAGTCAATCCAAGAGTAATGATAAAGAATATGATTGAATAATAATATTTTACCTTTATTGTTCCTATCCTATGCCAGAACCATCTTCGGAAAACAAAGAATCCAGCTAAAAACTGCATTAAAAGTATCGCTAGCAAAAGGAAAAATATGCCTGTAGAAGCAGAATTATAAATTTCAGTAGGATGCGCCAGGTATTTAATAACCTTTGAACTCAGCTTGGTTTGCCATTCATCGTATATTCCCAGTTCAGCGGTTGTTATGAGCGAGTAAATAAATATCAATAATGAATGGTAAATAAGCAGCACTTTATTTATCCAGAACTTATGATGTAAAGCTTGAACAGTAAGCATCAACAACGGGAAAGCCATAATATAGCATACAGTACTCAGGTCAAGTTTCAACCCGTGAACAAAAACGCCAAGTACGCTTGCAGTATCTATCCCGCTAAAATATCTCATGTAATAGATCAGGAAGATTATCCTCGACAGTGCAAAAAACAAAAACCAAAACAATACCTGCTTGCCGAATGATCTTAAAATGTTTCTCATTTCAGATTTTTAAAAAAGCAAAAATAAAGATAATTGCTGAATAAGAGTTCTCTCTTTCCGCAATGTTGATTTAAGGCGTTGAAGCTGTAACTGGAATTATCTTCCCATTGATCTGTTTATGTGCATTCAAAGCAAAGTTTGCAATAAATTCAGCCATCTCAGCAGGGCTAGATTGCGCTATATACCCCGGAAAAGCCTCGGCAAGCATTTCTGTTTGCACAGATCCTAATGCAAGACAGTTCACTTTTATTTCTTTATCTTTTAGTTCTTCAGCCATACATTCGGTAAGTATGGCAAGGGCGCCTTTCGAAGCGCTGTAAAGCGAAAGTCCCCTAAATTTAGCGCTTCCCTGGAAACCACCCATGCTGCTTATATTCACTATATGCGAAGGTTTGTTAAAATATGGCAGCAACGTCTTAACCAGCAGAAAAGGAGCTTTAGTATTAACCGAAAACATACTATCAAAATCTTCAGAAGTTAGCTGTTGAATACTTTTATTTATTAGAACCCCTGCATTATTTATCAGTATATCTATCTTTTTGAACTTGTCTAAAACATAAGAAATCAACCCTTTCTCAAATCCTTTTTTACTTAAGTCAACTGAGACAGGGTAAATAAAAGAACTGTTTTTTCCAACAGGTATTTCATTCGATAGTTTTTGCAAAGCCGATATATCCCTAGAAATTGCAATAATACGGTTGCCTTTCATACTATTGAAAAGCTTAATTGTTTCGTAACCTATGCCTCTGCCAGCTCCAGTAATGATGATGTTCATGGATAATGTTATTTCTTCTTTCAGTAATTTAGGCAAAAATACATAATCATAATGAAAACATGTTACTTTTATTGTCTCAATGCTACTATATAAGGTATTTGTTTTAAAGAAAATATTATCTTTGCCTTACCGTTTCTATTGAAACTGAGAGTGGATTTGAAAAATTGCGATATTTATTTTGTTATAATAAAACAAAACAATATCTTTGCAGTCCTTTTTTAAGAAAGTATTTATAATTAATTATCAGAAAAGTATGTATTTACCAGCAGAAAAGAAGAAAGAAATTTTTAAGGAACACGGCAAATCCGAATTTGATACCGGCTCAACTGAAGGACAGATAGCACTGTTTTCATACCGCATTTCTCACCTTACAGAACATTTAAAAGTGAACAGGGGCGACAATGGCACCCAGAAAGCCCTTATAGACCTTGTAAGTAAAAGAAGAAGACTTCTCGATTACCTGAAGAAAACGGAGATTAACCGTTACAGGACAATCATCAAGAAATTAAAAATAAGGAAATAATAATGTTGTTTCCTAGTCATTGAAAAAGGCAATTTTTAAGATTGCCTTTTTTTGTATTTAAAGAATAGTTCAATTAAAAAACAAATAAATAAGATATGAGTACATTAGGAATTCAAAAATCATTCGACCTTGGAGATGGAAGAATTATAACACTTGAAACAGGAAAATTAGCCAAACAAGCCGATGGAAGCGCTGTAATTAAAATGGGCGATACCATGTTGCTTGCCACTATTGTTACCAAAAAGGAAGCTGCTGAGAATGTTGATTTTTTACCTTTATCAGTAGAGTATCAGGAGAAATATGCAGCCGCAGGAAGATTTCCCGGCGGTTTTTTTAAAAGAGAAGCACGTTTATCAGAATATGAAATATTAATATCAAGATTAGTTGACCGCGCTTTGCGCCCGCTTTTCCCTGATGATTATCATGCAGAAACACAAGTACAGATTACATTGATTTCAGCAGGTAAAGATATAATGCCTGATGCACTTGCCTGTTTGGCAGCATCAACAGCTATTACTGTTTGCGATATTCCTTTTCACGGACCGATTTCCGAAGTAAGAGTAGCTCGTATTGATGGCAAACTTAAAGTGAATCCTACTTTTACTGAGGTTGCCAATGCAGATATTGATATAATGGTTGCCGCTTCAATAGAAAATATTGTGATGGTTGAAGGCGAAATGAAAGAAGTTTCAGAAACAGAATTGGCTGAAGCATTAAAATTTGCTCATAGTGCAATAAAGATTCAGTGCCAGGCACAGATTGAATTTGCTGCAATGGTAGAGAAAGCAAACCCTAAAAGGGAATACTGTCACGAAAATAATGATGAGGATTTACGAAAAGCTGTAAAAGATGCTACTTATGCAAAAGCTTATGCATGCGCTAAATCAGGCAATAAAAATAAACATGAAAGAGGTGATGCTTTTGAAGCTATCTTAAATGAATTTATTGAAAGCATTCCTGAAGAAGAACGTGAAGCAAAAACTCCTTTAATCAAAAAATATTATCACGATGTTGAGAAGAAAGCCATGCGTGACATGATACTTATTGACAGGATTCGCTTAGATGGCAGGAAGCTGGATGAAATTCGCCCTATATGGTGTGAAGTGGATTATCTGCCGGCTGCACATGGTTCGGCAATTTTTACCAGAGGTGAAACACAATCTCTCACCACCGTTACACTAGGCACCAAGCTTGATGAACAGGCAATTGATGGTGCTGTTGTTGAAGGAAGAAACAATTTTATTCTTCATTATAATTTCCCTTCATTCTCTACAGGTGAAGTAAAGGCTAACAGAGGAACCAGTCGTCGTGAAGTTGGTCACGGGAATTTAGCTTTAAGGGCTTTAAAACCAATGATACCCGGAACTGACATAAATCCTTATACTGTCAGGGTTGTTTCTGATATACTTGAATCGAACGGTTCTTCATCCATGGCAACCGTATGCGCAGGAACTATGGCGCTGATGGATGCCGGTGTTAAAATTAAAAAGCCTGTATCTGGAATTGCAATGGGACTTATCACTGATAACGAAACAAAGAAATATGCAGTTCTCTCCGATATACTTGGTGATGAAGATCATTTAGGAGATATGGATTTTAAAGTAACAGGAACAAGAGACGGCATCACTGCTTGCCAGATGGATATCAAGATAGACGGTCTTTCATATGAAATACTAATGGAAGCATTATTGCAAGCAAAAGCCGGAAGACTTCACATACTTGGTGAAATTGAAAAAACTATTAAAGAACCAAGAGAAGATTACAAACCTCATGTACCAAGAATAGAAAAGATGACCATTCCTAAAGAATTCATTGGCGCTATTATAGGACCGGGTGGAAAAATTATACAGCAAATGCAAAAGGATACCAATTGTACTATTATGATTGAAGAAGTTGGTGAGTTTGGCATCATTGATATTTTTGCAGTAGATAAAGCAGCCATTGAAGCCGCCAAAGAAAAGATACGCAGTATAGTTGCTGTTCCCGAAATCGGCGAGATATATAAAGGAAAGGTAAAAAGCATCATGCCTTTCGGAGCATTTGTTGAAGTGCTTCCCGGAAAAGATGGCTTACTTCATATTTCTGAGATTGCCTGGGCACGCGTTGAAAAGGTTGAAGATGTGCTGAAGGAAGGAGAAGAGATAGAAGTAAAGCTTATTGAAATAGATAAAAAGACAGGGAAAATGAAGCTTTCAAGAAAAGCATTGTTGCCCCGTCCTCCCAAGGAAAATAAGGAATAATGTAACTAAGCCTGTGTCGTCTGCGTACAAACGGCATATTCTGCCTTTGCTATGAGACAATTAAAGATTACCAAACAGGTAACAAACAGGGAAACCGCTTCGTTAGATAAATACCTCCAAGAGATTGGAAGGGTTGAACTGATTACCGCAGAGGAAGAAGTAGCCTTAGCGCAAAAGATAAGAGCAGGCGACCAATATGCTCTTGAGAAACTTACCAAAGCTAATTTACGTTTTGTCGTTTCTGTATCTAAACAATATCAGAATCAGGGATTAAGTTTGCCTGACCTAATTAATGAAGGTAACCTTGGACTTATTAAAGCTGCACAGCGTTTTGATGAGACCAGGGGATTCAAATTCATTTCCTATGCTGTATGGTGGATTCGCCAGTCGATACTGCAGGCGCTTGCTGAACAATCGCGTATTGTAAGACTTCCATTAAATAAAATCGGGGCTATAAATAAAATCAATAAAGCTTTTTCACAGCTTGAGCAGACTTACGAACGTGAGCCGAATGCTGATGAGATAGCTGATCTTCTTGAAATATCCGAAGGTGAAGTTAAGGATTCGCTGAGGAATTCCGGCCGTCATGTTTCCATGGATGCACCGGTTATACAGGGAGAAGACATGAACATGTATGATCTGATGAAGAATGATGATGGCACTACTCCTGAATCCGGACTAATGCATGATTCATTAAGGCAAGAAATAGAAAGAAGTATTTCAACTTTGACATTGAGAGAAGCTGACGTAATACGTTATTATTTCGGATTAAATAATTCAATTGCATTGACACTGGAGGAAATAGGAGAAAAGTTCGACCTTACAAGGGAACGCGTTCGCCAGATAAAAGAGAAAGCAATAAAAAGATTAAAACATACTTCGAGAAGCAAAATTCTGAAAACATACTTAGGATAAATAAATTGTATAATTTTTAAAGTGAATGCATATACATCATAACAGCATTCAACTTTTTTATTTAATAACTCATGTGACTTGAATACTTTTTTCCGCAAAGGTCGCAAATGGTGTTCGCAAAGGTCACAAAGAAATATATCCCTCTACGTTCTCTGCGAAACTTTTCTTAAGTGTTCTTTGCGGTGTAATTAGCTTTTCAGCATAATGATAATTAATATTATGAAACATTACATTTCCCCTTCAATTCTTTCGGCTGATTTCGTTAACCTTGAAAAAGGCATTAAAATTATTAATGAAAGCAATGCCGATTGGATACACATTGATGTGATGGATGGCGTTTTTGTTCCCAATATCACTATTGGTTTCCCAGTTATTAAAAGGATAAAACAGGTAGCGAAAAAGCCTCTTGATGTTCACCTGATGATAGTGAAACCTGAAAGGTATATTGATAAATTTAAAGATGCCGGCGCTGATATTTTAAGTGTGCATGTTGAAGCCAGTATTCATCTTCACCGGACTATTCATGCTATTAAAGATGCCGGCATGAAAGCCGGGGTGGTATTGAATCCGCACACAAATATCAATGTGCTTGAAGATATTATTTCGGATGTTGATTTGGTTTGCATTATGTCGGTAAACCCGGGTTTCGGGGGACAGAAGTTTATTGAAAATACTTATTCCAAGATAGTTAATCTAAAAGCACTAATCTGTTCTGCAAAATCGAAGGCGCTGATTGAAGTTGACGGTGGTATTGATAATACCAATGCTTCAATTCTGCTTAAATGCGGCGCCAATGTGCTGGTTGCGGGCTACTATATCTTTTCCTCAAAAGACCCGATAGAGACTATTAACGAGATGAAGAAGTAGTCATTACGCTGCGCTGTCATTAAGTCATTAGTTGTTATTCTCTTTTTTGCCTACTGCCTACTGCTCCTGCTTACTGCCTCCTTCTAAAATAGCCATTTATTGTCATTAATGGTCATTCATTGCCAATTGCGGACTGGCAACTGCCTACTACTCCCTTTATTATATTAGCATTTGAGATTATTTGTTAATGATTTCTTAAATAATTGTTAAAAATATTTGCTATTGAATAAAGAATAATTTCTACATTTGTCAATCTTATCTGATGTTGGGTTTTTGTGGGTTGGATAGAAAAAAGATAAGTGATTATCTAAAATTACCAATAATGCCAACAAAGCATTTTAATATATCCCACTCTGGAACTGTAAGCTTACGGGAAGCCACCTGCATTAAACCCTATTTTCTATTACCTTATTCAACCCGCATATCTTACAAGCCCGGTTACTTTAACATTTCACAGCGAGGCAAGGCTGAAATGCAGGTTTACCACTGTGCTTTAGCATCCTGTAACAGGAATAAATCTTTTGCATCGGGGTTCACTAAAGTTTCTACGAGCAGTTTAGCAGTTGCCACGGAACTCCACGCATGTGCGTGGAACAGTTCAGCAGTTGCTGCGGGGAGTTATCCCTGTGCGTGGAAGAGTTTAGCAATTGCTGCAAAGAGTTCTCCCTATGCGTGGAACAGTTTAGCAGTTGCCGCGAAGAGTTTCCCCTGTGCGTGGAAGAGCTACGCATGTGCGTGGAAGAGTACTCCCTGTGCGTGGAAGGGCTACGCATGTGCGTGGAACAGTTTGGCAATTGCTACGGGGAGTGTTGCAGGCAACAAATTACCTTATGCTTATGTATCAATAGTTCAGTAATTTTTTTAATATGATGATACTTTTCAGGGCTAAAGCCCAATATTTGAAGGCTGTTTGCATAACCCCAGACTTAAGTCTGGGGTTATGGATAAATCCAGCTATTTTCGGGGACTTTAGTCCCATACTTTAAAAATATACCGAAGTGCTTATGTATTAATAGTTCAGTAATTTTTTTAATATGATGATACTTTTCAGGGCTAAAGCCCAATATTTGAAGGCTGTTTGCATAACCCCAGACTTAAGTCTGGGGTTATGGATAAATCCAGCTATTATCGGGACTTTAGTCCCATACTTTAAAAATATACCGAAGTGTTTATGTATTAAACCAAATAAATTAAGCCTGCAATAGTGCCGGCAAGTATTAACCAAAAAAATAAAAAAACATGGACTATCATTATCTGCCAAATGGCGAAAGAGACATTGAAGGCTGGATGTTCAACTTTTCACAGCGCTTACAAGCCATAGGCGCAAGCCTGGGGCTAACACCCGCTCAAATTGCAGCAATTGAGAACGATTATCTGGCATGTAAATACCTGCTCGATATGGAAGATATATTTAAGGCTGAGTTGCACCAGCGCACAGAATATAAAAATACTCTATTAAAAGGAAAAATTGGTACAGTTATTACCCATTATCCGGCATTGCCCGTGCTGCCCGCAACCCCGGTACAGGTTCCGGCAGGAATTATTTCAAGGATTGAAAGCACAGTGCAGCTTATTAAAAACAGTCCGAATTATGACGAAGCCATAGGGCAGCGCTTTAAAAATTATTGCGCCGGGCAAAAGTGCAGGCAGCATTACTCCTTTAGAAAAAACCGTGCTGAAGCCCACAGGTAAAGTAGTTGAAAACAGCGGTACTGAAATTAAAATTAAATTTACAAAAGGCGACACCGATGGTGTTATAGTTTATGTAAACGCCCCTGCCGCTGCCCCTGTGGTTGGAGCTAAGATTGATGCCGAAGCCGTCCATTAACTGGGTGGAATACGGGCGTTTTAATTATTCGCCATTTGTTGACACCCGCAAAAATACCGGAACACAGCCCGAAACCCGCATGTACAAGCTGCAATATTTTGAAAAAGATAAACCCGTAGGCGTGCAATCGGATATTATTAAAGTAGTGGCTGCTATCTATTAAAACAGAACTGAAACTAAAGACATTCGAAGTCTTTAAGACTTCGAATGTCTCGTTATGTGAAAAAATAAATTATTGTTTAACCAAAATATAAAACGTATGAAAAAATTTACATTTTTAATTATGCTCGCCGTTATTGGCTTGAGCGGAAATGCACAAACCGCATACATAACGAATGAGGGTGATGGATTAACTCCAGGTACAGTAAGTGTAATAAACTGTGCAACCAATGCTGTTATAGCTACAATTCCGGTTGGTTATAAACCGATGGGTGTATCTGTGAGCCCTAATGGAAGCACAGTATATGTTACGAATCACTGCCTATTTGACAGTAAGTGTAATAAACACAGCTACAAATACTGTTTCGGCTACAATTACTATTGGCCCTTGGGGTTCTTCTGGTACTGATGGTGTGTGTGTGAGCCCAGATGGAAGCAAGGTATATGTTGCAACAAATGGATTTACAAATACAGTAAGTGTAATAAACACATCTACTAATGCTATTACTGCTACTATTACAGGTTTTAATCAACCGTATGGTGTAGCTATAAGCCCTGACGGAAGCAAGTTATATGTTGAGAATGGGGGTACTAGTTCAGTACATATAATAAATACTGCTACTAATACTCTTACAGATTCAATTGCAGTTAGTGCTGGTGGCATGTGTGTGAGCCATGATGGAAGTAAGCTATATGTTACGACTGCTGATACCGTAAAAGTAATAAACACCGCTACAAATACTGTTTCGGCTAAAATTAAAGTTGGTTCTGGTCCTTCTGGTATATGTATAAGCCCCGATGGAAGCAAAGTATATGTTGCAAATAGTGATGCCGGTACGGTAGATGTTATAAATACTGTTAGCAATACTGTTACAGCAACAATTTCAATTGGTAATGATTCTGAGCCTGCTGGTATATCTGTAACCCCCGATGGAAGCAAGGTATATGTTGCAAATGAAGGTTCTAATTCAGTAAGTGTAATTAGCACTGCTTCTAATACTATTACTGCTACAGTTTCGGTTGGTAATTATCCGTATGCATTTGGGAATTTTATTTCAATTGCTAATGTTGGTATTAATCCGCAAAACACAGAATATGAAAATATTTCTATTTATCCCAATCCTGCTATCAATATTTTGCAAATACAAACGGATGTGCAAATAAAAGAAATAGAGATTACGGATATTACAGGAAGGCTGCTTTATACAACCACTGCTAAAACCATTGATTGCAGTGGTTTTTCAGGCGGCGTCTATTTTATAAAGGCAACAACAGAAAAAGGGGTGGTGGTTAGGAAGTTTGTTAAGGGCTAACCAACGCTTCTATACGTCCCGCGTCATCTTGAGTAGCCCTTCCTTCGGTCAGGATAAACTCCGCGTATCGAAAGAAAGCGGAACTCCTCGATCGTGACAGACGGTGTAACTCTTGTGGTTTAAATAACCTGCCGGCAGGCAGGCAAGTAACTAATTAACTTAATATCTATTACTCAATTTTATTATCCAATTCCTTAACCATACCTATCAGTTCCGTTCATTCAATTAATTATCTTATCGGCATAAGGAAACTTGCCCTTAGCGCAATTTTCATTGAACAGTATGGTTTGCATGCCTGCTGCTTTGGCCCCTTCGATATCTTTTTTCCATAATCGTTGCCAATCATTATGCATTGAGCGGGATGAATTTTAATTTTATCACAAATCGCATGGAAAAAACGTTCATCAGG
>CAWHOW010000022.1:0-97342 GCA_963831005.1 uncultured Bacteroidota bacterium | reverse complement strand
ATTATAAATGCGAAAGTACAAAAAGAATATTAATCATCGCTGCATTTAAGAATTTGTTTTAGATTGGATTCATATGGCATAAGAATGACCAAATCAGGTTTCTCTTTTTCAATTATTTTTTTACTAAACTGATACATCCAGCAATCATAGAAAAATTTACATTTCCTAAAATTTTCCTGAAAATACTGAAATAAATAATCTGCATAAGAATCTCTTATAATAAAAGCATAAGGAAGTTTACTTCCATCTAGTTCTCGCACAACCTCATAATCATTGGGATATGCAAACCAATCAGGAGGGATGTAATTAGCTTTGGTACCCTCATGTGATTTTGTGGGAATCTTTTTTATTAATTTGAAAAAATTGGCATTAAACAATTTAGAAACGTTTAACATTTCAGCTTCACTACCCCTTGTCATTCTTTCGGTAGTATCAAGTTTAAAGTCATCCCATTTCAAAGGAGTAATTTGAGGAAAGTCAATGCGAATCCTATTAATGATTGCCTGGTAAGCATAGAAAGCGCCAACATCATTCCAGTGGTGGTCAATTTTATGATATAATAACAAATTATTTCTCTTTATTTTTATTAGGGCATCACGTAGATCAATGACAGGAACAAGAGTATCATTCTTAAATAGTGTTACAACCTGATCATAGATAGTAACAGGAGTCACTTTTTGTATCCATGACGGCATATATTCAGGGTAAACAGAAGCCTTATCCGGTGGGATAGCAAAATAAAACCTTATTCCCTTACTCCTATACCAAATGCCCCGTTTATCTAAAATCATTTTTAACTGTCTTAATTCATCATCTGTAAAATGCTTCAGCCCCCTGTAATTATCAGTAGAAACGCTCCAAAACAACCAACCATTCCTCCCAACAATAACTTTAGCAGGGTCAGGAGATACTCCCAGACATTTTATTTTAAAATAACTATTTGCAAAAACCAGAAAATCTTGTAAACTGAATTTGTCATTATAATATTCTTCAAATAGCTTTGGAATACTATCTAATTTATTTGTATCAAGAGAAGGAAATCTTACTATTTTTTTAACCTGATCCGTTTGTTTTCTTTTTGTAATTTTAAATGTTTGATCAATGACAGGGTATATCAAAATGCATAAAAATACAATCGTAATTATTTTAGCTCTATAAGTACTCATACTTTTATATAATTATTATCTGTCCCATTGTCAAAACCTGAAATAAATAAATGGATTATATGTTGTAGTAACCATGTACATCGTAGATGAAATCATTATAAGAATTAATCCTGCTACTTCACCTATAAACAAAACATTTTCTATAGCATTTCTAATAGAATTTGAAAATTTACTTGAAAGTTTCAGGTATGATTCTCTGATTAGGCTAAATATTCTTGCAGCGCCAAGTATAGAAATAATCAGGCAGATGTAATATTCATTTGTCAGGTAAATTGAAACAATAGCATATTTATTAATCCCAGTCCCATATCCTACCATTGACTTTATGAACCCTCTTGCATATTCAAACGTTTCCGACCGGAATAATACCCATCCAATGGTTATAATAACCAATACATAAAAATGCTTTAAAGGGGTCCATAGTCTTTTTAAAATTTTAGAAAAGCCAATACTTTCTAAGGCAAGGAAAAAACCATAAAGCAAGCCCCACAAAACGTATGTCCAACTGGGACCATGCCATAATCCGCATAAAGTGAAAGTAATAATAAGGGAAATCACTATTCCTAATTTTCCATTTGATCTTAGTTTAAGTGAAAGAGGAGTGAATAAATATTCACGCAACCAATTTGAAAGAGATATGTGCCATCGCTGCCAGAATTCTTGTATCGACTTTGCAATATATGGGAAATTGAAATTTTCAGGAAATTCGAATCCGAAAATCTTTGCAAGTCCTATAGCCATATCTGAATATCCTGAAAAATCATAATATATCTGAAGTGTATATGAAATAATTCCAACCCAAGAACTATATACTGAATGTTCCGCAATTGGTAATGCAAACATTTTATCAGCAACAACGGCAAAAGAATTTGCCAGCAAAATCTTTTTCCCAAGACCAATAATAAACCGTTCTGCTCCATTAGCAAACTTTACAAAATCAATTTTATGTTCAGTAAGCTGGTCAGAAATCTGGCTATATCTTATTATAGGACCAGCAATAAATTTTGGGAAGAAGGTAATATACAAAGTAAAGTTTAATATATTTTTTTGAACCTTTGCTCTTTCCCAGTATATATCAATAAGATATGAAATATTGTGGAAAGTGTAATATGATATGGCTATTGGTAATGCTATTTTTTTAAAATTAATGGCATGCAGATGTGCAAGATGCAGTAAACCATTTATATTTATTGCAAAAAAATTAAGATATTTAAAAACAATTAATAAGGCAATATTGATTATTATTCCCAGAGAAAGCCATAGTTTTGATTTACCGGTTCCAAGGGAATTGCTAATCAGTCTTCCATCAAAATAATTTACAATAATAGACCAAAGCAATAATATTGTATAATTCGCTCCGCCCCAAGCGCAAAAAACTAGGCTTAACAACAACAGACTGAGATTTCTTAACCACTTACCTGAAATTAAAACCAGGAAAATTGAAAAAGGAAGAAAAATATAAAGAAATGTAATTGAATTGAAAAGCATGATTGTGAATATGAATTACCTTTTATTCGATAAAAATACAAAATAATAATAACCCTCTTTTATAAAGATGCTATATCTTGTTCTGATTTTCTTTTAATCATCTCAATTTTCAAACTTATGAACAAGGTAAATCTGATAAATATTATAATGCTTCACATTTTTATATTTGGATGAGATATAATTGTAAATGGAGTTTTGAGGGTCTTGAAATTCAGTGCCTGCCTGGATGTAAATACATGATGCCGATGGTTTCATAAGCGCATTCTTTGCCTCATCTAAACTGTATACCGGGTAAATGTTGTCATCAGTTAAATGCTGACGATAATTCGCATAATCTTTAAAATAATCAGGGTTGTAATGATAGGTAAACCCCAGATCGGCATAACCGGGAGCCAAAATGACAACAGAATTCGCCGTTTTCAATTCCTTAGTCATAGAAATCAATTCTTTCATTCGTCTGAAATTATCAGGGTTCAGGTTGAATGTAAAAAGTAATGAAATAATAAAAATAAAAGAAGCAATTGCTCTATACAGCGAGTTATTAAATATGAAATTTAAAAGAATGGCAATACATAAGTAGAACGGGATGGAAGTATAAAGGATATACCTGTCAATAAACATAGGTACCTTGAATGATACCAGAAACATGATTGTGTAAGGAATAAAGAACCAGAGGAAAACAATAATGGTTTTTTCTTTCATTAGATCTTTAATAACAAACTTAGCCTGCTTCCTTATATAAAGAATTACTCCTCCAATTATTAAAATCAATATCAAAACTAACATATTCATCCTGTTGTTGATGAATAAATTCATAAAGCCATAGAATTGTCCTATGCCCGGCGATTTAACCCATGTACCTGCATTTGTGCTCGCCGATAAACGTTCAAAAAAGACATAAATTACCGGCAGATATGACAGAGCAAGGCCAATCATCACCATAAGCATCGGCATTAATAGTTTCCGTCTTTGCCTTGTGATAAGAGTGGAAATGACTTCAATCAAGAGGATAAAGAATCCGAAGTAATGGGAATAAATAAGGATGAAGTTAGTAAGAAAAAGGAACACATATAATCTCTTCTTATCAGGTTTCTCAAGGATCAAAAGGAAAAGGTATAATGAAATAGCTGTAAGCAATGCAAACAATGGGTAAACCCTTGCCTCGTGCGAAAAGTAAATATGCATAGTGGAAAATGTGAATATCAGTGCTGCCGAAATCCCAGTGAAAGGGTTATAAAACCTTTTCCCAATTAGGAAAACAACAACTGCAATAAGTGAACTAAAGAGTATTGACGGGAACCTTACCGAAAATGCACCTATACCAAATAGTTTGATCCAGAAGTGCATTAAAAAAAAATGAACGGGGGAATTATTTCCAGTACACAGCTCATTAGATATCTTCATTAAACTAGCCTGAGACCAAAACAAAGTAAAGGGTTCATCATTTGCAATATCCCTGCTGTCAAGATAAATGATTTTTAAAATAAAATTCAGAGCAAACAGAAGTACAGGAATTAGTAATGCTGAATATTTTGTATTGCTACCTTTTATATTCATTTCACTACCTGCAAGTCTGTTTAATAATTTTAAAGGTATAAATTTCCTTACCTGTAGCCACCCTAATAAAATATATACCGTCAGTAAAGTCAGAGAGATTAATAGTCTTTATATTAAAAGTGCCAGAATTCATAAACGTTTCATTAACTAGTGCAATTCCTAAATCACTGAAAATTTCCAACTGCACACTTGAATACATTGAGTTATTTATACAGATATTTGTTAATCCACTTGTAGGATTAGGATAAACGTTAAAGTTGGAATTTCCTAATTTAATTTCATTGATTCCATCTTCCTGAACAGGTGGATAAGGAGCACCTCCAGCTTTACCGGTTTTAATAAAATAGATATTAGAAATACCTTTACCGAAACTCTGTGTTGTCCCGGTAATAATATAACAACTGTCTTTAGTTAAATTTATAGAATTACCGTAATCAATGTTTGCTCCTCCAAACGAACCAACAAAGCCATCAATGGAATAAACTACATCTTCCATTCCTGCACCTATGGAAGTTGAATATCCAACATCAACATAATTGTTTTTCCAGCTTTGTTTAGTATCGTAACATGCATTATCGCCAATAGTATCGGGCGAATAAATCAGCCAAGTAATATTACCCGAAGTATCTGTTTTAACAAGCAAGGCATCATTTTTAGTGCTGCAATAAGCTTTAGTTCCACACATGATATAAGTAGTATCATCAAATTGATGCACGCTGTAAAGTTTATAATCAAAAGCTCCGCCGAATGTTTTAGTCCAAACAGTATCCCCGTTATTATTCACTTTCAGCAAATATGCATTGTAAGTGGAATCGGCAGTTCGCTGGCTGGCGCCTGAAACAATATAATTGGATGAACGGGTAGTATCAATTGAATAGGCAATATCATTGCCAGCGCCACCATAATGCTTTGTCCAGAGGGTGTCGCCCACAGAGTCGGCCTTAATAAGGTAAACATCGCCTCCTCCGAAACTATAACTGAATGTTTCACCGGCAATTACATAATTATGCTGCTTATCTTCAATAACTGAATAACCCAAATCCCAATCGGACCCTCCATAAGTCTTTTCCCATTGAACATTTCCAGATGAATCGGTCTTTATAAGCAACACATCATAACCATTTCCAGGAACCTTATCTGTATATCCTGCAATAATGTAGCCTTTATCGTGGGTGATCTTAAAATCGTTTGCCCAGTAAATATTAGTATCTCCAATCCTTTTATCCCATTCAATTTTGCCAAGAGTATCAGTCTTAACAAGGTAAATATCGGTGTTTCTGCTTTGTCCACTTACATCGCCGAGGATGATATATCCACCATCATCAGTCTGATAAGCGCATCTTCCATAGTTATAGCCAATAAATCCGTAGGTTCTTTGAAAAGTATTTATACTTTGACCGAAGGAAATGAGGCCTGCAAAAAGGTAGATAATTGATAATATTTGTTTGCAATTCTTCATCAAAGGAAATACTTTTTTAGGGTGAAATAAATCCCTTGCCCTGTTTGTGAATAAGGCCAGAGGTAACCATTCAGATAATTTGTCCCCGCTAATATTATTAATCCTTTTCCAAAATCATGGGCATATTCTATTCCAGTATTTATGTTATGGTTTTCGAGCACATCAGCACCCTGGTATCCTCCATAATTAAAGTTCAGAGAAACTATATTTTTCCTTGTAGGCAAATATTGAAACTTAACCATAAAGAGAGGATCGTAATTGGAGAAGAAATATTTCTGAATTAAAAACTGCATTCTGACTTTCTCTGAAAGATGATAGAGATAAGAGATCCTTAAACAGGCAGGTGTCAAAGTAGTATATGGAGAACTCTTTTTTGAGTAGGTATAAGTATGAATAATACTGTCAGCATTTGCATTATGAAAAACATTGCCTTGTATGTTCAGAATATCATTAACATTAATCCCGTTAAAATGAATAGAAGTATCTTTTGACAGTTGCTCTGAATGCCTTCCCCAGCTCAGGAATCCAAGATTGGTAAGTTCAAATTCAAAGGCGTTCTTATTGGCAGTTTCAAAAGAATAATAAATATTAATGGAGGTTCCTAAGCCTTTGAACGTCGTAGTAGTGTTTGTTGTATCGCTTCGAAAAACATCATAATTAGCTGAAAAGTTAATATATTCTGCATTAGGATCAGTATATAAGCTTCCGTTCTTAATATTAATGATGCTGTTATTATAGCCATTATTTAAACTCAAGCCGATACCGAAAGTATGTTTTAGTTTACCATCACCGAATTTTTCCAGTATTCCGATTTGTATTTGCTCATAGTTGATAACATTAAGAGACGAGTTGCTTAAGTTGGCTGTTTTTCCTGCAAACTGCTCGTTACCATCAAAAAATAATTTGCAAAGATCCCTTGTGAACGACATATCCACATGATAGTATTTGTTATACTTTACAAATAATCCCATATTTGTTTTTCCCATGAAAGTGTCCGGATAAACAACATAAGAAATTCCCCCTTGCAGGTCGCAACCAAGCTTATTGCTTGGTTTTAAACATGCAAACATCCATTGTTTATTTAAACTATCTATATGGCTGCTGTAAAGATATGTATTCAGGAATTTTGTTGTAATGCTATTTGAACTAAATTCATAACTCATATCAATTCCGGCTGAAGCTTTGGATTTGTCATAATTAAAATAATTATCACTGAGTTGAGCGAAGGAAACTGCATTCAGCAGAATCAGAATTAATATGAAAAGCGTTTTCTTCAATATTTCCTAATTAACAGTCATATTAAAATCCCCGGTCAGTTGGATTCCGAGTTTATAGTAATCGTATATCTTAATATAGTTTGGCTGACCAGCTGTATTAAATCTTGCAACGACTATCATTTTCTTTGCATTGTAGAGATTGCTGAGTTTTGCAGCAGATAAGGGCACTTTAATTATACTCGTTAAGGGTGATACCACTTTGAAACTGGCATTTAGTGGTGGTGCGCTGATTGTATTGTTAGACACAATCAAGGAATCCGTTTTCTTATTATTCGCATCAAGAAGGAAAAGTTGCATAGCTGCTGAGAATGGAAAGCCATTATTGGCAATCAGGGTAAGAACCCCGCGATTTATGTTATATCCGCTTGGCTTTGACAAATTAAACCCTATAGTATCAGTTAAGGTAAGGTTATTTGCAATTAATGACAATGGAATTACCAGGTCGAGGTTTGCATTAAAACCATAATTGTTATACACGAAATCATTACCGCTGGAAACGTTGCCAAGGGGGTCAGTAGTCATACTGATTGAATACTCCAGGCTGTCGGGAAGATTATTAATGAGCTGAAGGAAGTTTGAACTGTTCAGATTGAAGGAGTATGTAGTTGGAATAACAGGGGCGGAAGCATTTCCACTTTCCTGAGCCCGTGTCAGATTAATGGTATTGCCTATTATGGTTGTACCTGAAAGAGGCACTGCAATTCCTGTCCGGCTGTTGATGGATTTAATTTCATGGATAATCAGGTTTGCATCTATCCCGAATCCATTTGTGATCGAAAGATTAAGCTGCATGCTTTGCAGTTTCAGAGAACCAGCAGTTATTTTGCTGAATAAGCTAAACGGGGAATCCTTTTTACCTGATTGAAATGACTGACTGCCAAAATAACCTTTGGCATAATCAATTATCAGCCCTTCAAAACTAGCCTTCGCCTTTATAAGACTATCACCGGGAATAATTGAGACTTTGCCTCCATGAGGATCCGTCCAGGAATTAATTACTGAAATAAGTGTATTGCAACTATTGCTATGAACACCGGTAAGGTTAAGTTTATAGCCTGAAATATCAACCTTTACCGTATATGCAGAGGGTGCTGAAATTGTACCTGCAGGGATAGTATCAGTTACAGAAAAAGGAGCACCAGCAAGCGTAGCATAAGGAATCTTATAAACGCAAAGCATTTTATCATTCAATGAATTATTAAGGGTAATATTGATAAAACCGGATTTAACAATTATTTCAGTCACCTGAGCATCTCCAAGTGCAAGGTGATTCTTGTCGGTGTCATTATAAAGTATTTGGGTGCCGGGAAGAACACTGTCAAGTGTAAAGTTTGAACTAAATGCCTGTTGTGAAATAGTGTTTGGAATATTTACCAATGAATCAATAGAAACGCTATAAAGGGTATTGTTATAAACAATCTTAAGTGAAGTGTCCGGATTGACCTGTATGAGCGAATCAGTAAGAAGGTTACCTAGTGTAAGCGTAGTATTAATAAGTGGCGCCATTACAGATACATCCCAGCTTGCTTTGCCGGGATCTTTATGACAAGACGAAAGCGAAACAACTACAATGATGATTAAAATAATCTTATGATAAAGCTTCATCAACTTCCAATAATAATGTTGTAAATTTACAAAAAAGAATTAACAGCATGTAAATGAACTTAAAAACCATTTGTACGAGATAAATATAAAAATGGTGATAATATTGATGCGAATTAATGAATTTGCATATTTAATTTATTATTTATCTTTATGCCCGTATTAAACAGTTATTATCCACGTTTATTAATAATAAATTTCTATGAAAAACATTAAAACTTCAATCCGGATTTTCTCATTTGTGGCAATGGGTGTAGTATTTATGGTATTGGGCAGTTGTAAAAAAGATAATAACAGTTCTACTGTTTCGCTTCCGACAATAACCACTTCCAGTGTAAGCGGAATAACGCAAACATCAGCATCCTGTGGCGGTAATATAACTTCAAACGGCGGAGGATCTGTCACAGTGAGTGGTGTGTGCTGGAGTACTATTCAAAACCCAACCGTTTCTGGTAGCAAAACCACCGACGGAACAGGAACTGGGAGTTTTACAAGCAGCATTATGGGTTTAAGCGCCGGTACTACATATTATGTGATGGCATATGCAACTAACAGTGCAGGGACAGCATATGGCAATCAGGTAACTTTCACAACTTCTACTTCTCCTTCAGTTCCGGTTTTAACAACAGATGCAATTAGTAATATTGGAGCAACAACAGCTTCCTGTGGAGGTAATATTTCTAGTGCTGGCGGAGGATCTGTTACAGCACGTGGCGTTTGTTGGAGCACTAGCTCAAATCCAACAACTTCAGACAGTAAAACGTCTAATGGTACTGGAATAGGAAGTTTTCCAAGCAGTATCACTGGCTTAACAGCTAATACCACTTACTATGTTAGGGCTTATGCAACAAATAGTATTGGAACGGGGTATGGCAGTCAAATGGTGTTGAAAACATATACCGGTTCTGTTGCGGATTACGATGGTAATGTATATGGTACAGTTACAATCGGATCACAAATCTGGATGGCTGTAAACCTTAAAGCGAAACATTACCGCAATGGTACTGCAATTCCTTATTCAACAAGTTCTACAACTACAGGATCATATTGCTATTATTCTACAGTTGATACAGCTAAATACGGCTTTCTTTATAATTATTATGCGGTTAGCAGTATTGATAGCATTGCTCCTACCGGTTGGCATGTTGCTACAAATGCTGATTATACAACTCTTGTAACTAACCTTGGTGGAGCTTCTGCTGCAGGTGCAGCATTGAAAGAAGCAGGCACTACTGACTGGATGTATCCAAATACTGGTGCTACCAATTCGAGTGGTTTTACTGCTCTTCCCGGAGGTTATTATGGTGGTAGTGATATTACTGAGGAAGGCAACTTTTGGTCATCTACTACCGGTGGTTCGGGTGCTTATTATTTATATCTGTATTATGGCAGTGCAGCTTCTCAGCAGAATTCTAGTCTTGAAACACTATACCTTAGCATACGTTGTGTTAAGAATTAAACTGAAAGATAATTTCCTGATTTGATTCTAATTGGAAGTTAGATTTAAGTCAACTGTTTTTCTCTTCGTTTTCAAAAGATGTATAACAGAAAGGTAAGGATGTCTTAAAGGCATCAGTTTGCCTGAAAACCTCATTACTTCCCTTATCTTTTCGCGTTTTGCCGGAGCGTAACAATGAATGGGACAAGAATTGCATGCAGGTTTCTTCTTGCCAAACCTGCAATGATCAATTCGTTTGTGAGCGTATTCAAGTAGCTCGCTACATTCAGAGCAAAGGGAGTTTAAGCCATGATGTTTTTTGCAATAAATGTCTATCATGGCTTTAATTGTCCGCTTTTCAACACTGAGGTTCATACTGCTTCTTTAATCATTGTTAGCAGCATTTTAAATCTTGCAACTGCATTCACTGCATGAGGTATGTTTGCGGGCATGATAATACTTTTACCTGCTTCAAGAGTAAATGGTTTCCCATTAATTACAAATTCACCTTTTCCCTCTAGTACCTGAACCATGGCATCAAATGGAGCAGTGTGCTCACTAAGTTTCTGACATTCATCAAACGCAAAAAGGGTAACAGTGCCAGTTTTCATATCAAGCACTCTTTTGCTTACTATTCCATTTACAGAATAGTCCACCAACGCTGAAAAATCAAGTATAGTGGATTTTTCAAATAGATTTGTTTCCATGATTCTATTTCTTTATAAATATATTGCTTTTAGTTCATGCAAGTTCTCGCGATATTCAGCAAGCTTAGCCTCACCTGTTATTTTATTCTCTTGTTTAATAAAAGCTTTAAGCATAGCCTCTTGTTCCTTATCATTTAATACCTCATCAGCCATTTTAAGAAGCACATTGTTTTCTTTTTCAATGTGGTTTCTTAACAGATTAATGTAATTCAGCAAACCTGCAAAGACACCGAGAGCTCCCTTATTACTATCTTTCCTGTAAACATTGAATGCCTTATGCAGAGAGTCAACAAACTCGTTGCTTTCCTCATGCTGTTTCAGCTCAAGCCCTATACACTTTTCATCTTTCTTAATGCCTTTTGATACCATGGCTGGGAAAAGTATCAGTTCTTCTTTGGCATGATGGCATTTGTCCGCAAATCCTTCCAGGAAATCAATTATCTGTTCATAATGTTTTACATTTAATTTTTCCCCGCCACCAACTTTGAGTGTTATCTTCTGCATGATGGAAAGCATCATTGCTATTTCTTCATGTTCTTTTTTCAGGTACTGTGTAGCATTCATTATATTAAAATAATATTAATTTAATAGATAAATTGATTCCAGCTGTTCAAGTAATTTCATATATTCTTCCTGCTTTTCCGAGCCTATTCTCTCTTTTTCTATTTTAATAAAAGTCTCATAAAGTAATAGCTGTTCGTTCTCATTGATAACTTTATCAGCCATTGCAAACAGGATGTTATTTTCTTTTTCAATATGATTTCTCAGCAGAAATGCATATCCCCTCGAATTTGAAATAATACCTTTAACAGCCTCTTTTTTTTCCATTTTTAAAGTCGATAAGAAAGGAATTTAAGTTTTTTATGTAGTTTCTGCCTTGTTCATGTTCATCCAACATTACTGCTATAGGGCCTCTGTCATGACTGAAACCGTGGTTTTCCATTGCCGGGAATAAATATTCTTCTTCTTTCCCGTGATGGCTTTTATCAGCAAATACCTTTATGAAATCAATGATCTTTTCACATTGTTCAGTGTCCAGAGTCTTGCCATTTTCAAGGTCATCGCTTATCTTTTCCAGAACAGAGATCATGATCAGTATGCTCTCGTGGTCATCTTTTAACTGTTGTGTAGCTTTCATAATATGTTTCTCCTGTATTATTCGTTTTCAATTCTGTTTTTGTTAATTGACCAGCCTGTTTTCAGTCCTATTACAAACCATGCCAGAGCAATTGCTCCGATAGAAAATATTGTGTCGCCAATTATTCTCAGCCAACGTAATGTCTGCATGTTAGGTTGCTGCATAAATTCAGCCGAGCGTGCATACCACATTCCATGCTTAATACTTGCAATTGTTTGCAGTATTCCTACGGGCAGAAGGCTAAGTAGCAGCATCAGCATTAAACCGATATTGATGGTCCAAAAAGCAAAGCCTATTACATTGTCTTTCCATTCAAATTTCCTGGTAAGACCTTTAAGCACAAATAACATCAACCCGATTCCCAGCATACCGTAAACCCCGAATAAAGCTGCATGACCGTGCAGTGGCGTGGTGTTAAGTCCTTGCATATAATATAATGCAATAGGAGGGTTGATAAGGAAACCGAATATACCGGCACCTACAAGATTCCAGAAGCTGACAGAGATCATAAAGTAGATAGGCCATTTATATGTTTTAACCCAAAGCGTCGCCCTGCTTATTCTTAAATTGTGATAAGCTTCAAAGCCCATAAATACCAATGGCACTACTTCAAGAGCGCTGAATGTAGCCCCCAGCGCAATAACTGCCGTTGGAGTCCCCGTAAAATATAAATGATGAAATGTTCCTAATATACCACCGCTTAAGAAAATAATAGTTGAGAATAAAACTCCTGTAGTAGCGTATTTGATGTTCAGCAATCCCATACGAACAAAGAGGAAAGCTCCTACAACTGTTGCAAACACTTCAAAGAAACCTTCCACCCAGAGGTGAACAACCCACCATCTCCAGTATTCGGCAATTGATAAATGCGTTTGTTGTCCCCACATCAAACCTGCACCATAGAATGCTGCAATGGCAACAGAGGCTATCAGGAACATGAATAACAATTGCCTGTTATCGGAAGGCTTTTTCAATGCAGGTAGTAATGCGCGAACCATAAGAATGAGCCATAATATTAAACCTATAAATAAAAATATCTGCCAGAATCTGCCTAAATCAACATATTCATATCCCTGGTGACCGAACCAAAAGTTCTGTGCAAATCCAAGCTTTTGCATAATTCCCATCCATTCGCCGGCAAGTGAACCGACCACTATGACTAACAGAGCACAGAAAAGGAAATTTACCCCTAGTCGCTGGAACTTTGGTTCTACGCCTGATACAGCAGGTGCAATATATAATCCTGTTGCAAGCCACGAAGTAGCTATCCAGAAAATTGCCAGTTGAAGATGCCATGTGCGCGTTACAGCATAGGGGAGGAGCGTACCTAATTTTATTCCATAAAAGCCGTCACCTTCTACACCATAATGCGCTGTTATCACGCCCGCCAGAATTTGAACAAGTATAAGCGCAGTAACTATCCAGAAATATTTTAACGTAGCCTTCATGGAAGGTGTCGGATTGAGTCCTATAAGCGGGTCATTTTTCGGAAGCAGAGATTTATCAATTTCATCCGACCTGTTTTTTGCATGATAATATGCCAGCAAGCCTATAGCTACAAGCAGCATTATAACACTGAACCCTGTCCATAAAATAATACCGGGTGAAGGAGTATTACCAATTGTTTCATCGGGAGGCCAGTTATTAGTGTATGTAATATTTGAACCGGGTCTGTTAGTGATACATGCCCATGCAGCCCAGAAGAAGAAAGCATTCATGTCTTTCATCCTTACAATATCTTTAACTGAATTAGGCGGGATAGCATAATTCAATCTTTCTTTATCAAGATTCGGGTCGCTCATGAAAAGGCCTGCATAATGATCGCTTACATTCTGTATCGCTTCAGCTCTTTCGCTGGAAACAGTCACTACATCAGTATTCTCATCATAAGTGTTGGTGCGAAGTAATTTTTGTAATCTGATTTTTAAAGCAGCCTGCTTTTCGGGAGTTAGTTTGTCAAATGAATCAGCTGAATCTTTCTTTGCCCATTTATTCAGAAAGTACATGGCTTCTTTATGGAGCCAGTCGGCCGACCAATCGGGAGCTACATAAGCTCCATGTCCCCATACTGTGCCCACTTCCTGTCCGCCTATAGATTGCCATACATTCTGGCCATCCATAATTTGCTGTGCAGTGAATATTACTGTTCCGTTCTCGCTCAATACTTTATCCGGTATGGGTGGTTTTTCCCTGTATATTTCATGTCCGTAGAAGCCCAAGACAAAGAAGCAAACTACCAGTATTGCGATAAATCCAAACCAAAGTTTTTTTGTTTTCATGTTTTTTTTCTTAATTTATATTTTGTAATAGCAATGTTGATTTATTTAGATAGTGTTTTCAAAGCATATAAAGTTTCTAAAGATAAAGCTACACTGATTTCAGTAAAATTCTGCAGGCTACGCATTAATGCATCGAACTTGATCTTTTCCTCATCATTGAATAATGACTTAAATACATGATGCGCTCCTGATTTCAGAAAATATGTTCCTTGCTGATTATCGATAATTGATTTAAGTAACGGGATTATACTCTCTCTGCCTATATGAATCAATCCTTCAGCGGCAATCCATCTTATTCCATTATCGCTATCATCGAGCAATAAAATAAAATCAGGAATAGATGATTTATCAGCTATGTATCCCATTATTTTTGCTACTTCTCTTCGCAGTAAATTATCTTCGATTGCTAAGAGTTTATGTAAGTAAGGAAGGGTTTCCCTGCCCATTTTCTCTAATTTGTTCTTTGCTTCAATTCGGGAAACTGTATTTTCAGTCTGGCTCAGATTATTTATGAGCTTGGCAATAATCTCAGGAAACTCATTTACTATCTGATCGTAAATTCTATTTTTTTCTTTCATCTATCTTGAAATATAAGTGGGTGAATGTAAATAGGGATGAAAAACTTTATATTAATTTTAAATTAATTAGAAGTTAAGAACAGATTAAGAAACAATTTTATAGTTTAATTGCTGGACAAAGACGGGCTATTCATTAAAAGCTCTTTATCAGCATAAATTTAATTCCACATCTCTTTTTGAATATTTCCTTTTAGATCAAGCACAATGAGTTTAATTGGCACTTTACGATTAGCTTTTTCCACACCAGCCTGTGCTATCTTTAGCAAACCGCCACAGCAGGGCACTTCCATAATGGCAACTGTTAGTGTATTGATATTGGCTTCATCTATCATAGCAGTAATCTTTTCTACATAAATTTCCATATCCGAATCAAGTTTCGGGCAAGCTATTGCAATAGCTTTACCTTTCATGAGGTCGGAATGAAAACCGCCCATGGCAAATGCAGTGCAATCGGCAGCAATTATATACATCGGCATTTTTGAAATATGGCGCATTCGGATTGATCAAATGCATTTGAACAGGCCATTGCCTGAGTTGTGAAGGAACTTTTCCGTTGAAAGTTTCTGCTTCATTCTTTACTTCTTCGCGCAGATCGATGGTTTGTGAACCGGGACATCCGCAAGCTGATTTCTTTTCCATAATTGGTTTAGTTAAAAAGTTAGTATTTATATTGTTTTCATTTAGATAATCCAATCCCTGCTTGTAATATTCCATTTCGCCATGATCTTTCAAATGGTTCAAATGGGCCTTAATGGTATTCTCGCCTTGTTTGGCAATCATTTCCATCACCTTACGTTCGCTGTAAGGTTCGGCTTCTCTTTCTTCCACCGTAATGGCATCTAAAGGACAATGACCGAGACAGGCGCCTAGCCCATCGCAGAACAGGTCGCTTATTAATCTTGCTTTACCATCTATTACCTGCAATGCGCCTTCCTGGCAGTTTGGTATGCATAACCCGCAACCGTTGCATAGCTCTTCATCAATTTTTACAATTTTCCTTTTCATATGTGTATTTTTTGTTTTTTAAAGGTATCGTTCAACTATGTTTCGCGAAGAATAATCAGCTACACCTGCCTTGTCTTCGAGACGTCCCGCGTCATCCTGAGGAGCCCTTCCTTCGTCAGGATAAACTCCGCGTCTCGAAGGAAAGCGGGACTCCTCTGACTGACGGCAGGCAAGATTGATGTAAAGTTTATTACTTAGGGCTATATCGGAATATCTGTTCTCGATACGTCCGCCGGCTGGCAGACTACTCGAACTGACATAGGTTTTATTATTAAAATTATTCATATACAGATAAGGTTATATGGTTAGTTCGTGTATAGTTTTAGTCCGCAGATAATCCCTGAATTCATCGGTAAACCTTTCGCCAAAGTTGCCGAATATGCAATGACTGAACTGACAGGCGCTTTCGTGAATAGTGCATTTACTTTGTTCCAGCGAACCTTCTATCAGTTCATAAACTTCGAGCAAAGTGATATCCTTGCTGTCCTTATTTAATACAAAGCCGCCTTTAGGGCCTCTTACTGATTTGATATAATTGCTTTTTACCAGCCGTTGTAAAATCTTTGAAAGGTGGTTCTTCGAAAAGTTGGTCATCGCAGCTATCTCAACAGCGTTTATTTGTTTTTTCGCCTTGGCAATAAGGGCAAGACTGTGAACTGCTATTGAAGAGGCTTCGGATATGTTGAAGATTTTACTCATTTATTTTCTAAATGTGATATTGTGGTATTTGAATACGCAAATGTATATATAATAAATTAATCAAGTCAAGGAAATTTTAAAATAATTTGTTAAAAATTATGAAAGTGATTGATAAGTAGGGAATTAAAATGATAGAAAAAAAACAAAATTATGGAAGTCAAATCATATACATAATTATTAATAGCTTCTATTCATCCGTATTCTTATCTGTATTACCTGTACTACCGATAGAGTAGGGGAGGGGGTAACTTATGAGCATAAATTAACTACCTTTCATCTGTTAGGGAGTACCAGAATAGTAATGATGTGAGCTTTTGCTAAGAATAAGTAAAGTTATTACCTCTGTGCATTCCTTCTATTTTAGGGCTATTCAGCTAATATTCCTGATTTAGAACGCAGATCATATAATCTATACAGCTAAGCTTACATGCCTTGCCGAAAGGCAGGTAATATAAAACGCAAAGAATGTCCTCTATACCGCAAGGCAGCAAATCTTTTTCCCCAGGCTTATAATCTTTGACGTAAGGAATCTAATTATTTCCTCAATGCTTACAAACATCGGTCCGAGGCTTCCAAGAATCGGTCCGAAGATCATAAGTATCGGTCCGAAGATCATAAGAATCAGTCCGAATATCATAAGAATCGGACTGAAGATTACAAGGATCGGTCCGAATATCATAAGAATCGGACTGAAGATTACAAGGATCGGTCCGAATATCATAAGAATCGGACTGAAGATTACAAGAATCGGTCCGAATATCATAAGTATCGGTCCGAAGATCATAAGAATCAGTCCGAATATCATAAGAATCGGACTGAAGATTACAAGGATCGGTCCGAATATCATAAGAATCGGACTGAAGATTACAAGAATCGGTCCGAATATCATAAGAATCGGTCCGATGATTACAAGCATCGGATTAATGCTTCCTTGCATCGGACCGAAGATTAAAGGCATTTCCGAAATTATTACATTCCAGCCTCGAAACAAGCTCGCGGCGGTTTTTAAGAATTTACGCAACTGACAAAAAGGCGTGCGGCAAGCTTGCGGTGATTTTAGAGGTTTTGCGCAATTGAAATGAAAACTTAAAAACCATTCATATTTTTACTGGCATTAACGTTTAAGTTAGCCGTTTCATGAATATTTCTCTGATAATTGGAAGGAGTTTTATATTTTTTGTTATACTTTTGGGAGTTGATTGACAGATTGTTTTTGCACTCGGAGGGAGACTAGTGTGAACAAGGGAATACTAAAGATGATTTCGATTTGTAGAAATATGCACAAAAGGTGAAGCAATCTACACAAAAAATGCATTTAGTTGACCGTAAAGGTGGAGCAATAAGTGAGTTAGGTGGCAAGCATAAAAGACATACACACACACTAAAAATATTATAATGAAAACAATTGTATTTGGAGGGACAGGAGATGTCGGTCAAATAATAGTAAATAGGTTGATAGACCAAGGGAATCAAGTTTGTGTATTGACTAGACAATCAAAAGATTCAACAGATAATTTGACTTATATTGTTGGCAATGTTCTTGATTTCAAAACTGTCGAGAAATGCATTAATGAAGGGGATAATGTGGTTATTGCATTAGGATTTAATAATAGCGATTTAAATACTATGTCAAGAGGAACAAGTAATATTATTTCCGCTATGATTAATAATAAATCAAAGCGACTTATTTGTTTGAGTGCACAAGGAGCTGGGGATAGTTGGGATTATATGCCAGATAGTTTTAAGGATTTGGTACTGAATGATTCAATTTTAAAGGCGTCTTTTCATGACCATGGATTACAAGAGGAATTACTTAAAAAATCTGAACTTGATTGGACAATAGTTAGACCGACAGAGATTGTAGATAAACCAGCGACTGGAGCTTACACTATTGATTGTCCCTCAGATTCGTCAATTTTTCAAATAAGCAAATATGATGTAGCTGGATTTATTATAACTGAGTTATTTGAAAAGAAATATATTCAACAAATTGTAATGATTACAGATTAAAAATGCCAGCCACCAACATCGGCTCATATAAAATGCGGGTTATAGAGGGTTTGCAAGTTCAGTGCTTTCTAATTATATTTGTGTAGTGGGATTTATTCTGCAAGTAAATCCCGCACTTTACATAGCCGAGGAACGTTACCTGCAAGGCTACATTAAGTTAAGACAAATAAAAAAATGAAACACTTTGACAGTTCAGCAATTAATTTGACAGGTTATCTCCTTGACAAAAGAAAGAAATATATTTTTATTTTTCCCCACGCTCTTTTTTACTTTTTTTCTGCCATCGCTCATTGGCACATTTGGTTTTGCCCCAACCATACAAGCCAACCCTTCTGCAAAACCAAAAGAGCCAATTTAATCCATCCCGCTTGCAAACATTAATGCTTCTGTTAATATGAACGGAACAGATGTTGGTTCGTCAGCAAATGAATCGAACAGGAAAAAGGCTAATTGTAAAATGCTACCTGTTAATAATGGTCACGGAGGTTTTCATTATGAGCACACCCTGCCAATTGACACAACGAAAAGAAAGCTAACACAAATAATAAAATAATTGAGAAGAAATAAGCGACTCAGATTATCGTAAATAATGGGGCTACACCATTGCAATGCCTTAAACAAAGACCATCCACAACGGGTGGTTTTTTTTATTAATAAAAAAAAAACAATCGTATGAATTTATTGTTAATTTTTTCAAAAGGCATAAAAATTTTATTTAATAAATTTGCATTGTGACACATTTATTCACTATCTTCATAAATTATTTTGGTTTTGCTACTTACAACTTCATTATTTCATATAAATCCATAGCTATGAAAAGAAATTATCTGCTCTTCGTTGCATTGCTTACTTTTTGCATATTCAATTTGAATATCAACAATGCATGCGCACAGGTTCCCGAAGGATTAAATTATCAGGCTGTTGCCCGCGATACTGCAGGTGCATTGTTGAAAAACCGAAGTATCAATGTTCGTTTAAGTATTATTTCCGGAACACCTACAGGTGTTATTCAATGGCAGGAAACCCATGCATTAAATACTAATAAATTTGGTTTATTTACTCTTATTATCGGTCAGGGTACTTCAACAGGTGTTGGTGCTTCATCTACTTTTTCAGCTATTAATTGGGCAAGCGCCAGTTTTTATTTAAAGGTAGAAGTTGACTATACGGGTGGTATAAACTATACGGACATGGGAACCACTCAATTTTGGGCTGTTCCTTACGCTTTGGTCGCCCAAAATGCATTTAATACTCACCCCGGCCCTACAGGCCCTACAGGTGTAGCCGGAAGCAATGGAGCAACAGGTGCAACAGGCCCCACCGGAACTAACGGCAGCAATGGGGCAACTGGCGCTACAGGTAATACTGGTCTTACAGGTGACACAGGCCCTACAGGTGTAGCCGGAAGCAATGGAGCAACAGGTGCAACAGGCCCCACCGGAACTAACGGCAGCAATGGGGCAACTGGCGCTACAGGTAATACTGGTCTTACAGGTGACACAGGCCCTACAGGTGTAGCCGGAAGCAATGGAGCAACAGGTGCAACAGGCCCCACCGGAACTAACGGCAGCAATGGGGCAACTGGCGCTACAGGTAATACTGGTCTTACAGGTGACACAGGCCCTACAGGAGCCGCCTCAACAGTACCGGGACCTACAGGCCCTACTGGAGCTAACGGGGTAACAGGTGCAACTGGCGCTACAGGATCTTCTGAATTTTCTCACTATATAGGTGAACTTTATGGCGGTGGCATTGTAGTAGCTGTTTGGAAAGATACAGCAGCTCCTTATACTGAACACGGTTTGATTGCTTCGTTAACCAATATAAGTACTGGTATAGTATGGACTAATAATGTAGATCTTTAATAGGTCCAACAGCAGAAAGTACATATGATGGATACTCCAATACTATAGCCATTATCGGGCAAACAGGATGTACATCAGGCGCTGCATTTCTTTGTCATAATTATAACGGGGGTGGTTATACTGACTGGTATTTACCTTCTATATGGGAATTAAATCTATGTTATGGTAATGCTGCCTGTTATAAATACTATTTTGGGTGCTACTAATGGATTTCAAATGGTCAATTATTGGTCAAGTACTGAATATAATGCTACGCAAGCATATTATTATTTCTTTGTCAATATACGTCTATAGCGGCACTAAAGCCTCAACTTATGTACGTTCGTACCGTAAGGAAATTTTAATTATTATTTTTCCCTTTCAGATTTACTGAGAACCGATTATAACTGACAATTTTAATACTATCTCGAATGATAAATATGTATTCCCAATTACCATGTGACAGCCCCTAATGACAAAGAGATCATTCCAAATGGTAACGAGTTCGCTACCTTACTATCATCAGGCCGCTCCAAACTAAGAGGTTACTCCAAATCGCAATGAGCGCACTCCAAATAACAATGAGTGTGGCACACGCTACCAGACATTTCTTACAACCAAGAGTCCACCTAATTGAAAAGAAATGATTCCGATTGAAATAGGCTGTACAAACCGACTTAAAGTAGGACAATCAGAATTAACTTGAGGGCATTCAGAATCGCAAGCACTATTTCCTCCGCAACCTCAGGAGGGCATCTAAAATACAAAATAGGGCTTCTCCGAATTTTAAAAAGCCCCTGCATAACGTAAAGCACATTCGCAGCCAAATATCTTTAAGGCAAATATATTTCAGCTGCAAAAGAAAGCTTCGACATTTCAGCGCATTTTAAAAAAGAAAAAAAAGTAACAATCTGCCCTTTTAGAATTTATAAATTTTGCCTCCCGCATAAGCCGACAAATGACAGGTTCATTCTTATGACAGTGTATTGCAATCTCGACTGACTGGCTCTTTATTGACTGGAAAGACATTCCCCCAGCAGGTAACTTTGCATTGCTTCAATGGTTTGTTTTTGAAACGGAATAGAAAAGAATAAATTGAGATAGGAATGACAAGGTAAAAGGGGGAATGTATGAAAACAGTCAATAAGCAGTCAATTTCAAATTTAAGAATAAGGAAGAATTTACTTTTTGCTTAATTATATATAATCCTGCAAAGTAGTTTTCTTGATATACTTTATAAAATCTTCCGAAACATCTTTTACTATACCGCCTACAAGACATTTGTCAAAGGGGCATAATTGCTGATCCATGGGGCAGCCGCTTGTTTCAATCTTGCCTTCTATGGCTTCATATATCTGCAAAACGCTAATATCCTTTGGCTTTTTCTTTAGTACAAACCCGCCTGAAGGTCCGCGGTTCGATTTTACAAAACCTGCTTTAACAAGCCTCTGCATTACCTTGGCAAGGTGATTACGCGAAGCGCCTGTTTGCTCAGAAATATGATTTACATTAATTATTTCTCCGGCGCGGGCTATTAAAACCATGCTGTGCAAGCCTATGGTGACGGCTTCCGATAATTGAACTATTCTTGACATAGATTAAAGTATTTGAATATTCAAATATCCAAATTAAAATTGATATGGAAACAAAATATTTGTGAACAATTTCACAATAGCCAAAATAATTCTACAAAATGAAGAAAAGATAGTTATAAAGATGAATTTTTCTCAGGCAGTCTTTTTCGTTCTTTTCCTCATCAGCCAGTATCGAGGATCGAAAACAGTAGTTATCTGATTCCAGTAGGCGGGGGTTACTTTAAACCCATCAAGGCTTTTGAGGGTGCGCTCGTAAACTGAAAAAACAGGATTGAAAAGAATATCGGTAACACCGATAGTGAAAGTAGGGGATTCGCCTTCCTTCTTTTCTTCAGCAACTTTTACTTCAAATTTATTATGCTCAAGAAGAGCTTTAAGGAAAGCAACTCTTTCCTGGCTTGCGCCTGTTTCAACAACGGAACATCTAACGCCGTCAATTTCGCTTATAGTATGTTTAATCTTGTTCAGTGGCATAATTTCATGTTGTTAAATTCCGAAACTTAATGAACCGATGTATTCATAAATAACACTAAAGAATCCGGTAGCAATGATGCCAAGTGTACAGATGATCAAACCCAACCTGGTATAACCATCGTTCTTGAAATACTCTATTGGACTCTCGCTCTTATTGATGAACATTGCCTTTATTATAAGCAAATAGTAGTACAGTGATATGATTGTATTAAGAACGGCTATCAGCACAAGAATGAAGAATCCTTTTTCAGCCGCAGCAGTAAATAGGAAAAACTTGCCGAAGAATCCTGCAACAGGTGGTATTCCTGCCAGAGAAAACAATGAAAGCATCATAATAAGACTGAGTTTAGGATTAGTAAGGTAAAGACCATCATAGTCATTCATGTTCTCTTTGCCTGTTTTATTCGCAATAGCTGAAATAACGCCGAATGCACCTAGGTTAGAGAAGATATAAATGAGCATGAAATAAACTACTGCTGTCATCCCCATTTTATTTCCGCCAATGATACCGAGGAAAATAAACCCTGCCTGCGAGATAGACGAGAAGGCAAGAAACCTTTTCAGGTTCCTCTGGCGCATAGCGAATAAATTACCTACAGTCATTGTAATAACAGCCGTGATATAAAGAATATCCTGCCATATAGCCACTACAGTGCGGAATACGGTAAACATCACTATCATAAAAATAAATACCGCAGCTCCTTTTGATATTACAGATAAGTAAGAAGTAACATTGATAGGTGCTCCTTCATAAACATCAGCAGTCCATAAGTGGAAAGGAACTATAGATATTTTGAAAGCCATGCCGGCAAAGAAGAAAATAAGAGCAAGTGTCTGAAGGTTGTTGTTTGTGATATGTTGAGCTACTTCTGTGAAATAAATAGAACCCGTAGTTCCATAAATCATTGAAATGCCATAAAGCATAATGCCTGATGAAAGTGCTGAAATAAGAATAAGTTTGATACCTGCTTCTGCTGATTTTGATTTTTTCCTTTCGTAAGCAGCAAGAGAAGCAATTGGTATGGTAGCCAGTTCAAGTCCAATATAGAACATAAGGAAATCACCCGAAGATATCATGAAATCCATCCCAATAAGAGTTGACAACAAAAGCAAGAAGAATTCACTTACCTTTATTCTGTTCTCATCATTGCCAAGCCATGTATAGGATTGAATAAACACTATCAGCACGCCAATGTTCAGTATGTTCTTCATCATCACGATGATTCCGTTGGTTTGATACATGCCACCGAAAAGACTGCCGCTATCCATTGGGAAGAACCCAATAACTGTTGCAATAAATAAAAGGATAATGCTGAAAGGCCTTAATTTACGCCCATTTTCATCTTTAACAGATAATTCGGCAATCAAAATAATAAGAGTGATAAGTGTAAGTATCAGCTCATGCCGCATTAACAAATATTTTTCTAAACCCATCATATTGTAAGTCGTTTATTTCAATTAAAACCCTATTGAAGATAGTTGGTTGATAATAGGAGCAAGGCTGTCGCCAATCATATTTGACAGCCAAAGCGGAGCAAGACCTATTCCAGCTATCGCCAGTACTAATGTAATAGTTGATGTTCTTTCAAACCATTTGGCATCGCCAAGATGTAAATAATGGTCGTTTGTAATTGGTCCTAGCAAAAGTATTCCAACTACTCTAAGTATATAGACTGCAGTAATTACTATTGAAGAACAGGCAACAATAGTACATATCCTGTGGAAAATATCAGGATGTTGGAATGAACCAACAAATATTGTCATTTCAGCAACAAAACCGCTTAAGCCCGGCAATCCTAAAGATGCAAGCCCTGCAATAACATAAACGACTCCAAGGAACGGAATAATTTTCATCAGTCCGCCCATTTCATTTATAAGCCTTGTATGTGTTCTGCCATATATCATGCCTATTAATGCAAAGAAGAGGGCTGTCATTAAACCATGTGATATCATTTGTATAATGGCTCCATCCATTGAAGTCTTATTCATCATTAATAATGCAAACAACACAAGTCCGCAATGGCTTACCGATGAATACGCATTAATATATTTAAGGTCTTTCTGGGCTATAGCTCCAAATGCACCATATACCACACTGATAGTTGTTAAAATAAGGAATATCCATCCTAATTCCTGAGCAGCTTGTGGCATAAGAAACATAGCAACCCTGAAACAACCATATCCTCCCAGTTTCATAAGAACGCCTGCATGTAACATAGATACCGCAGTAGGGGCTGACGCATGACCGTCAGGTGACCATGTATGAAAGGGGAACAAAGCACCAAGTACTCCAAATCCTAAGAATGTCAGTGGGAAAAAGAATCGCTGTGCTTCAATGGGTATGTGAATCTTTGAAATAGAAAGAATATTAAATGTTAATGGACCGCCCCCTGGAGCTGAATTAAAGTAAATACCAAGCAAACCAACGAGCAATAATGCAGAGCCACCCATCAGCATCAATGTAAGTTTCATTGCTGAATATTCTTTCGGTCCACTGCCCCATAAACCAATTAGCAGGTACATTGGAATAACTGCTACTTCGTAGAACAAGAACATAGTAAACAGATCGAGGCAGATAAAGAATCCGAACACGCCTGATGCAAGTAATATAAGAGAAATGAAAAACTCTTTGGTAAGAAATGTAACTTCCCAGGAGGCAAAGATACCTGCAAACACAACAACAGAAGTCAGTGCTATCATAGCGACAGCTATACCGTCAACACCAATAGTATAAGTAATATGAAGGCTTTCGAACCAGACATAACTTTGATAGAAAAGCATTTCTGCTGTATTTCCGGATTTTCTTTCATTCAGATACATGAAAACCAGAATCGCAGCCAATATTAACTGTATACCCATTCCGATAGCAGCAACAAGACGTGCCTGCTTGAAGCCTTTGGTGGCCATTAACGCAAACATGGTTATCAGCGGAATAATTACAAATAAGCTAAGTATATTCATTTCTTAATCAATTTTCTGTTAATGAACAATAAGATACATAATAGTTACAGCAAGCAATATCACAGCAGATACAAAAACAAATGCATATTTCTGCAATTGTCCTGACTGGAACCCCCTTATTTTATATGATGTGTAATTCGTCATGGAAGAAATACCGTTCATGGTGCCGTCAACAATATGCCTGTCGAACCATGCAACAGGTGTAGAAATAAACCTGAAAATAATTTTCTTTGTAACAAACAGGTACAATTCGTCAAAATAGAATTTGTGGAATGCCCATTTGTAAAAGAAACTAAATCCATTAGCAACCTTATCAGGAATAGATGATTCTTTCTTGTACATGATAAATGCTATAAGAATGCCAAGCAGGCCAACAATTACTGAAGGAATAGCAATACCCATCTGAATTTCACTGTTAAAAGGAGTATAATCAGATGATACATAATGACTGAATGGAATATATCCTGCAAATATAGAAGCTATTGCAAGGAAGATTAATGGAACAGTCATTGTCCACGGTGATTCATGCGGAGTGTGATGATAATGCGGTTCTTTGTTCCAGAATACACGGAAATAAAGGCGGAACATATAGAAAGCTGTAAGGCCTGCAACAAATAATTCAACCCAGAAAATAAGACGGTTGTTTTGATAAGCGGCAGTAAGAATTTCATCTTTGCTGAAGAATGCTGAGAGGAAGGGTACACCTGCAATTGTAAGACATGCAATTAAAAAGGTGATATGCGTTATGGGTAAATATTTTCTTAATCCACCCATTTCATTCATGTAATTGCTGTGAACAGCATGGATGATAGCTCCTGCACCAAGGAATAACAAAGCTTTGAACATGGCATGTGTAAACAGATGAAACATGGAAGCCATGAAACCTAATCCATTTTCTCCTCCATATCTTGAAACACCGAGTCCTACCATCATATAACCAATTTGTGACATAGTTGAATAGGCAAGTACCCGTTTAATATCAAGCTGAGTACAGGCAATTACTGCAGCAAATAATGAAGAGAAACAACCCACATAACCCACAACCTGTAACCCATCAGGAGCAGAAAGAGCATAAACAGGGAATAATCTTGCTACAAGATAAACACCGGCGACAACCATAGTTGCTGCATGAATAAGTGCAGAAACAGGTGTTGGACCTTCCATAGCATCAGGTAGCCAAATATGTAATGGGAACATGGCAGATTTACCCGCACCACCCATAAACACAAAAATTAATGACCATGTCATAACAGATAAGCCCATGAATGATGCACCAGCGCCAGTTCCTATTGCAGCACCGTGAACATCAGTTAATGAAATAAAATCAAATGTCTTTGTATTGAATGAAAGAATCAAAATACCGATCAGGAATCCCAAGTCAGCGAAACGTGTTACTATGAAAGCTTTCTTGGAAGCCGCAACAGCAGATGGTTTCTGGTAATAGAAGCCTATAAGTAAATAGGATGAAACACCAACAAGTTCCCAGAATATGTACATCTGGAAAATGTTTGTGGCAACAACTAATCCCAGCATGGAAAAAGTAAATAAAGAAAGCTTTGCGAAAAACCTTTCAAATCCCTGTTCTCCTTTCATATATCCATTGCTGTACAAATGAACCATGAAAGAAACGGTAGTAATAACAACAAGCATCATCACTGATATAGGGTCGATCAACACACCCATATCAATATGAAGGAATTCTGTCATGCGTAACCACACAGTGTTGAAGCCAATGACCTTCTGAAATACACCATCCACTTTTCCGCAAACGAAAAAATACTCATAAGCTGTAAACAGGGAAAGTATCCATGAAACACCAAGTCCGCATGTGCCCAGCACTCCTGCAAATGATTTCATTTTATAGCCCTGCAACCCCAGCAATAAAAACATTGCCAATGGAATCAGTACAATAAATACGGTATAACTAAAATCAATCATATCTTATGTAGTTATATTTTCAACATTAAATTTTCTAATACTTCATTTTATCGGTTTCCTCAACATTTATAGACTTGAAGTTCCTGTAAATGTTAATGATGATTGCAATAGCTACAGCAGCTTCAGCAGCAGCAACTGCAATAATAAACAGTGAGAAAAAATGCCCCTGTAACCTGTCAGGATAAAGATACCTGTTGAAAGCAACAAAATTTATATTGACAGAATTAAGGATAAGTTCAACAGACATCAATATGGTAATAAGGTTCCTGCGTGTAAGAAAACCATAAACTCCAATAAAGAACATTATTGTGCTTAGAACTAAAAAGTAATTTAAAGGAATTCCTTCATTCATAATTTTTAATTTTTAATTTTTTTAGCAATAACGATAGATGCGATCATAGCTGCCAATAATAATATTGATATCACTTCAAAAGGAAGTATATAACCATACTGACCATAATTCAACAGATCTTTTCCAATTACATTCATATTAACTTCACGTGCAGCAACAGTAGTGGCTGAAAATTTATAATCGAGAATGGTTACAATACAGAGAATAGCACCAGCAAGAGCTGCAAGAGCTGAAAAGAATGCTTTCTGTGGTTTTATCATATCAAACCTTTCACTGATATGGCTGGTTAAAAGAATGGAAAAGATGATCAATACAACAATACCTCCTGCGTACAGTGTTAACTGAACTGCTGCAAGAAACTGATAATTCAGCATAAAATATAATCCTGAAGTGGCAACCAGCACAAACAAAAGGAATGTTGCCGCCCTTAATATTTTTCTGCTGGTTACAGTGAGTATCGAAAAGATAACGATAATCGCTGCAAACAAACAGAACATAAATTGGTTTCCGCTCATTATTCTACTCCTTTCATTAAAATTGAACCCGGTTTGTTTAACACTTTAATAAGTTTAGTTCTGTCGAATACTGCATGCTCAAATTCCTGCGAGAATGCAAGCGCCTGTGAAGGACATGTTTTAACACATAATGCACAAAATGTGCACATGCTTAAACGATAGATATGTTTATCAATAGCTCTTTTTTTCTTTCCGTCTTCTCCGACATTCATTATAGAGATGACTTCAATAGTTCCGTTAGGACAATTCATTTCGCAAATGCCGCAACCTGTACATTTATGCTGGTTGTTTTCATTGTGAGGCATGATCACTTCACCTTTAAAGCGATCGAACATTACAAGTTGTTTTTTTGATCTTTTTCCGTGCCCATGCCTGTTCTCAGGATACTGTTGTGTAACTATAGCACGGGGCGAAAAGAAATATTTCCCGGTAATCATCATCCCTGCCAGCAGGGTTCCTACACCGTGGAAAATATCAGTTATATATTTTATAATACTTTTCATCTGTTTATTTTTTTGCTTTTTAAAGGTCAGATGGAATACGCCATGTGAAAATCATTTCGGTCGTTGTTAACTTTACTGCTCATGGCTATTTCATATAGATTTAAAAATGCCAACCCATTAATACTACTAATGCCATTAAGATAATATTGATAAGATTTATCGGTAATAAATATTTCCATTCAAGTGTAAGCAACTGGTCGATTCGCAAACGTGGGAATGTCCATTTAAACCACATCATGATCCATATTATGACAAATGTTTTTCCTATGTACCAGATAAAAGGCGGAATGTAATCCATTATACCATTGAATCCTGCCCATCCTGAAACATGAAATGGCATCCAACCTCCCCAGAAAACAGTGGCAGCAATAGAAGCCACAATAAACATATTCATATACTCGGCGAGGAAGAACATCGCGAATTTAATACCTGAATATTCTGTGTGAAATCCTGCTGTTAATTCCGATTCAGCTTCAGCTAAGTCGAAAGGACCTCTGTTTGTTTCAGCTGTTGCCGCTACCATAAAAATGATAAAGGCTATAATTGCCGGAATATGACCTGTGAAAATAAACCATCCGTTTGCCTGACCTTCTACTATAGTGGATAATTGCATACTTCCTGCAAGAATACAAATCGTAATGAGAGAAAGTCCTACAGAAAGCTCGTAACTCACAATCTGAGCGCCACTACGCATAGCACCGATAATGGAATATTTGTTGTTGCTAGACCATCCTGCCAGCAATACACCAATAACCCCCATGGAAGAAACAGCCATGACATAAAAAACACCAATATTGAAATCAATAGCATGCAAACCTTTAGCAAACGGTATTGCTCCCATTGCCATAATGCCTGCAATAATCACTATAAAAGGGGCAAGGTTAAATAAAAACTTATCGGATTTCTTTATAGATATCAACTCTTTCATCAAAAGCTTAACAAGGTCAGCTATTGTCTGAATGATCCCATACAGACCAACGCGGTTAGGGCCGACGCGGTTCTGCATAAATGCACAAACTTTTCTTTCAGCATATACCAGGAATAATCCTATGATGGCATAAAACAAAAGAACAACAACGCCTATTATAATCATTTCCCACATCAACGCCCAAAAAGGTGTACAGAAACCGTACAAAGATTCATCTATCCAGTGCGTAAAGGATGTAAAATCGTAAATGTTAAACTTCATATATCTGTTCAGTTTAAAGATTTAAACTTTTTTTTATCTGTCAATATCAGGAATTACAAGATCCATCGAGCCGCTGATTGCAATAAGGTCGGCAATCTTAAAATTGGTTGCAAGCTTATTCATTACTGCAAGATTGCAGAAATTCGGACTCCTGAACTTCATGCGGTAAGGATATTTTTCACCTTTACTAATAATATAAACATCAAATTCACCTCTTGCCGACTCAACTCTCTGCATATATTCACCTTCTGGTAACTTGATTACAGGTTTCATTTTAGCAGTAAAATCACCTTCAGGGATATTATCAACAAGCTGTTCCAGTATCTTCATTGATTCCCACATTTCATCTATTCTTGCTTTGTACCTATGGAAAGTATCCCCTTCTGTATAAAGTATCTCTTTGAAATCAGCCTTATCGTAAACGCCGTAAGGATAATGCTTCCTTACATCACAGGCAAAGCCCGATGCTCTTCCTGTAGGACCTGTTACACCATAATTAATTGCATCTTCAAGTGAAAGTACGCCAATACCTTTTGTACGCTCCTGCATGATGATATTGCCTGTAAGCAACTGATCGTATTCTGGGAGTTTTTTCCTGAAATATTTAATGAACTCTTTTATTCTCTTCTGGAAATTAGGATGAATATCCCACATCAATCCGCCGGGAGTATTATAACTTAACAACAATCTTCCGCCGCATGTTTCTTCAAAAATATCAAGAATCTTTTCACGGTCGCGTAAACCATAGAAGAAACAGGTAAGTCCGCCCATATCCATTCCAAATGAACACCACCACAACTGGTGTGATGCAAGACGGTTCAATTCATCAAGGATAGTGCGTATATATTTTACTCTTTCGGGAACTTCAATACCAAGTGCTTTTTCCACACACATACAAACAGCTTCATTATTGGTATGTGCAGACAGGTAATCAAGCCTGTCAGTGAGGTGAATGATCTGAGGATAGGTCATGTTTTCGCACATCTTTTCAATACCGCGATGCACATAGCCGATATGAGGTTGAAGACCTTTTACAATCTCCCCTTGCAGAGAAACAACAAGCCTCAGTACTCCGTGCGTTGACGGATGCTGAGGTCCCATGTTTATTATATATTCCTGTTGTTCAATATCAACAACGGGAGTTATTTCTTCCAACATAGTTTTTTTTTAAATTCTAAGTTCTAATTTCTAAACTCTAAACAAATTCAAATTTTAAAAAAACAAAATTCAAAACAAATATTATTTACTCTTTTCGATAATTGCACCAAATATCTTTGTCAGTTCTACGGCTTCTTTCATTAGCATTTGTCTGACATTATCCAATTTAATATCATCTTCCGTATCAATCAACCTTAACCAATAGCTTGATTCCTTCGCTTCTTTCCTGCATATTTTAATTCGCATAACAAAGTCTTTTTTGCTTAATGCTTCATTCGCTTCAATATAATTTGCTCCAACAGAACCGGATGATCTGATTACTTGTTTTGAATCTTCAACATTTGCTATGGTCTTATTTAATTTCTTTACTAATGCACGGACATTTTTTGCAAATAAATAAGTTCTTTCCTCTAAATCATAATGTTTTGTATTTGAATTTTCGGTCATTGAAAATTATTTAGGATTTAGAGTTTAGTGCTTAGTATTTTACTTTTCAATTATATTTATTTCATCAACAAAGTCTTTTCTTAAAGGATATCCCCATGATTCATCAAGGAAAAATCTTCTAAGGTCAGGGTGGTTCCTGAATGATATGCCCAAAAGATCGAATATTTCCCTTTCATGGTATTCGGCTGCCTTCCATATATTGTACACACTGTCAACCTGGGTGTTTCACGGTTGGCTATCAATACTATCAATTCAATGGAATGCCTGTATTTTATTGATTCAAGGTGATAAACCACACCAAGTTTTTCGCCATAATCAACGCCTGTTTGACAGAAAAGATAATCAAATTGTGTTTCGGGATCTTCTTTCAGATGTTTTGCAAGTTCAAATATCTTTCCCGGTATAACAGTAATAGTAAGGTATTGCTTACCTTCAACTATTTCGGCATTTGGTACGATTGATAAAACTTTTTCCTTTAATTTCTCGTTGTCCATAGTAAGTATGGTTAATAATTACATATAAGCTTTCACCGGGTCTCTTTTAACACGCATTGTTTCCATTTCAATTTTTCTCTGCAATTGCATAAAACCATAAAGCAATGCTTCTGGTCTTGGAGGGCAACCGGGGATATACACATCCACAGGAATTACATGCTCCACACCGCGAACCACACTGTATGAATTGGCAAAGAAAGGACCTCCTGAAATGGCACAAGCTCCCATTGCTATAACATACTTAGGATCGGCCATCTGGTCGTATAATCTTTTCAGAACTGGAGCCATTTTATGAACAATAGTTCCTGCAACCACTATAACATCTGCCTGGCGGGGACTGGCACGATACACTTCCAGTCCAAACCTGGAGAAATCGTGACGTGCAGCGCCTGCAGCCATCATTTCAATACCGCAGCAAGAAGTAGCAAACGTAAGAGGCCATAATGAGTTTTTACGCCCCCAGTTGATGATACCATCAACAGTGGTAAATAAAATATTACCGCCGGATTTCTTAAAGAGTTCTAAGGTATCGTTGTCTTTGAACTCTTCATATTTCATTGCTTTTATTCCCATATCAGAGCATGTTTTTTCCAGGCATATAAAAGTCCCAGACCAAGAATAACGAAAAATATGATTATTTCAACAAATGCCACCATGCCTACTTCCTTCATTACAACAGCCCACGGGAAAACAAACACCGTTTCCACATCAAACACAAGGAAAAGAATGGCGAAAAGGTAATAGCCTATATTGAACTGAAGCCAGGTAACTCCTTTTGTCGGGATACCGCATTCGTAAGCTTCGGCTTTCTGCGAGTTTTTGGATGTAGGCGGAACTAAACTGGAGAAGATTAGCACCGCGCCAACAAAAATGGCTCCTACAAGGAAGAATAATATCAAGGATGCACTGCTCATATATTATAGTAATTAAAGGTTAGACTATACACAGAATTAAGTTATCATACTATTACTATAGGATAAAGTATAATATACCTTATCACGCAGCAAAAATATAAATAAAATGATTCATGCAACTATTATAGCAATAAAAATTTATTACCTCTGTTGTTGAAAAAATTGTTTGAATTTTAAATGATTATGCGTAAAAAGAGGAGTTCGATAAATTAAAGCTTCTTAACCTATTTTTCATGTAATCTGTCGCTGGCAGGTTATGAATTAATGATTTTGTATTTTCATGGTTATCTTAACATAATAAGAAAGTTTTAATTTGAGGAATTCTGAATATGATTGATTCTTAGGCTTATGTGGTTTCAGGGCTTTCCGCTACTCACCGCGAATATTTAAAGGAAGGCGGAATGGGTTTTATTTTAGGTGATGGCACACTTAACTATGGCTTGGAAAATCTTGTGGAAGCATACTATTCATTTGCATTATCCAGACATTTGTTCTTATCAGGTACATACCAGTTTATCCTGAACCCCGGTTATAATATGGACAGGGGCCCTGTAAATGTATTCTCTATACGGGTACATACGATAATTTAATCATTACGCTTCTTCAGAAAATTATTTTTCTCGTTATTGCGAGGGCTCTTTATTGTAACCTTAGACTTAAGTCTTGGGTTAATAAAATCGCAGTAAATACAAGGACTTCAGCCCTGAATAGCACCTTCTTATTTCGAAATATTAACGAACTATAGATAGATCGAACTCATGTTAATATAAGGTATAATCCGGTAAAATTTCAAACAGCTATCAGATAAATGATTGTTGATTAATCGATAAAAGTAAACCTTTAGGCTAATTTGTTGTCCGTATATGAAATTTATTTGCATTTCGCCTGTTAAATTTCGTATATTTATGGTGAAACAGATTAAAAATAACAAAATAACTAAAAAAATGAAAACATTTAAAGAAAAAATACACCTGCTGATGGTCATGGTGTCTATAATTAAGAATATGCCGCTATTGGGAGTTCGGCTAGCAAGTAAAAGATGGAATACTCTCGTCTTGGCAGATAATGCGCAACAAGTCCATACCAACGGCGACCCTTTGGCAACAACACCGCCTGTAACGGATGCTGTTCTCCATACAGCGGCTGCAACCTTAATGACCTTTTACGATGGTTATAAGGCAACGCCTCAAACAGTAAGCAAATCGCAGGTTACACAACAGCGAAACATTGTTATAACGTTGTATAACAAGGTTGCACTATACTTACAGGTTGTGGCAAGAGATGCAGCCATAGCCGCTGGCGATATATCGTCAGGCGTAGAAGTTGTTTTACGTTGTGGCTTTAAAATAAAAAAACCTTCCAACAAGCCTCCTAAATATTTTAAAGTGGTATCAAATGTTCCTGGCTCTGTTGATATTACTTCAAAAGCGGTAGCAAAGGATGCCGGTTATATTCGTGAATACGGCATTGCCAGCGCTAAAGGTGTTGCGCCGGATAACACGGAGTATCCTGTTTTCTCGCTAGAGGTAAGCATACATATTGATAACCTGGAAAGCGGAAAAATTTATGCCTTCCGCGAAGCGAAAATTGTGAGGTCGAGTCGAAGATCTGCATCATCTGCTACTGAGAATTCTGTGACTAACTCTGCTACTTCAACCATTACTATCGGAACATGTAAAGCCGCTTTCACGCATGGCGCCCTGCATTATGTATGGAGCGATTGGGTATATGTAGTGATAAAGTAATATTACTACTATATTGTCTGTATTATAAGCCTGATTGGATAAATTCCGCTTATTATTAATGCGGGATTTATTATTACCTCATTTATATATTGTCTTTTTTCTCTAATAATACTTCTTAACGGGTTAACAACTATCGTTATAAAGCTGATGACGATAGTAACTTCGGAAATAACGATTGTCATTAAGCTGATGACGACAGTAACTTCGGAAATAACGATAGTCATTTGGCTGATGACGACAGTAACTTCGGAAATAACGATAATCATCTGACTGATGATGACAGTAACTTCGGAAATAACGATTGTCATTAAGCTGATGACGATAGTAACTTCGGAAATAACGATAGTCATTGAGCTGATGACGATCATAACTTCGGAAATAACTATAGTTATTAAACCGATAACGATAGTAATAATTTGGGAAACGATGAGAATATGGCAAGTTATACCCGGAAGAACCCTTTAGCTTATGTGTAAAAGCCAATGTATAGGGATAATTTGCCTTGAGGAAACAATTTTTAGATGAAATATTGTTTTATTAGGTAGAAATTTTATATTATTGCAGGTAGATTGGATTTCAATGGAATATAATAACTAAAGTACAGAGCTAGTAGAATGTAATTTGGATGGGAAAAGTAAGAGCAAAGGAAGGAAGTTTGGGTGTTGCTTTAATAATGTTAAACATATAAACAAGTTAGCTGCTATCTTTAAATTTAAATATGACTATATGAAAAATGCAAATGTTTTATATTTAATTTCCTTAATCAATAGTTCGGTAATTTTTTTAATAAGATGATACTTTTCAGGGCTAAAGCCCCATATTTGAAGGCCGTTTGCATAACCCCAGACTTAAGTCTGGGGTTACTGATAAATCCCGCTAATATTGGGGACTTTAGTCCCATACTTTAAAAATTTACCGAAGTATTGTTAATAATAGGATGTCATAATAATAACAACACTATTATAAAAAAAGATAATTTAGAATATACCGAGGAAAAACTTAATTCTCCAACAAAGAATAAAGATGCAGAGCAATATTATAACAAAGGTTATAATGAATTCCATAATGAAAATTATTATGGTGCAATTGCACTTTACAAAAAAGCAATTGAATTAGATTCAAATTATACAGATGCAATTGACAACTGTGCTTTATCATTTCGCAGACTGAATATATTAGACAGTGCAGAATTTTATTACAAACTTTCAATAAGGAAATTACCCATAAATGAGGTTGCATGGAATAATTTAGGATTAGTTTATACGTATAAAAATGATTATACAAAAGCAAAATTGACTTATAAAGAATTACTTCAAATAAATCCTAATTGTGCTGATGGTTCGTATGGTTTAGCAGAAGTATATTTGAGAGAGAACAATAATGATTCAGGTATAAAATGTAGTTTGAAAGCGTACGACATCTGGAAAGAAAATAATCCGACTTATGCAGGAGATGCCTTGTTCTATGCTGGTATGGGTTACTTACAAAAAGGTAATAACAAAATAGCAAAAGAATATTTTGAACGTGCAAAGAAACTAGGTAGAGAAATTAGACCGGAAATAGAAAAAGAAGTAAATAGACTATAATGCAGCAGCTAATTCGCATTGCTTCAACAGAGCGGCAAAGCAAGGAATGAATAAACTTCAGTTTCAATTTAAAACTAAAAAAATAAACAGATGAAAATTAAACAGCAATTAATCAGCCTTCTTATTTTAATTGCCCCCACTGTACATGGGCAAGTTACAACTAACAATAATTTTGAAAAATTTTCTTCCCGACAGGATAGCTTATTTAATATTGCATATGATAAGAAAGACCCAAAAACATATAATAATCTATTGACAGAATATTTATCAAAATATAACTCATTGTCCGATACAGCAAAAAAAATGTACTCATCTGATTTGAACAATGCTTATTATAACTTATGTTGTACATATTCATTAACCGGCAACAAAACAATGGCGCTAACGTATCTTAAAAAATCAATTGATGCAGGCTTTTTTGATTATACTCATATGCAGCAGGACAAGGACCTCGATAATATTCGGCACGAAAAGGAATTCAGTATATTGGTTGAACCAACAAGGCCAATTGGTGATTATCTCTACATCCTGAAAAAGGCAAGCAAATACAATACTGACGAAAAGAGAGAATTACCAAAATTCACATATCAGGAAAGCAGTAATCCGAATTTAGTTGCTCTGCGAAAAGCCTTTAATCTTGATTCAATTGCAGGAACAGGAAACGAAGTTTCTAAAATTATAAACCTCTTACATTGGATACATTATTTAATTCCACACGATGGAATGCATAATAATCCTATCGTTAAAAATGCAATGAGCATGATTGCCGAATGTAAAAAAGACCACAGGGGATTAAATTGCAGGGGAATGGCAACGGTATTGAATGAGTGCTATCTTTCGATGGGAATCAAATCAAGGTTTATTACATGTTTACCTAAAGACAGCATGGATACAGATAATGATTGTCATGTTATTGATATGGTTTACTGCGATACATTAAAAAAATGGCTTTGGATTGACCCTACAAATGATGCTTACATCATGAACGAAAAAGGAGAGTTATTAAGTATTGAAGAGGTTCGTGAAAGAATAATTAACGGACAGCCATTGATAGTGAATCCCGATGCTAACTGGAACAGGAAAATTTCAGAAACAAAAGATAATTATTTATATCAATATATGACTAAAAACTTGTACAGGCTTGAATGTCCTGTAAACAGCGAATATGATATGGAAACGCATAAAGCCGGGAAAAATTTATCATATATTGAACTGCTTCCGCTGGATTATTTCAAACAATTACCTTATAAATCAGAAGAAAAAAACGAGAAAGATAATATTACTTTCATCAGATATAAAACAAATAACCCTAAATTATTTTGGCAAAAACCTTAACATATAGTAACTCATTTAGACAGAATTGCAGCAAAGCAAGAAATGAATGAAATAAGTAAGAATGAAAACTAATTTAGAAATACTTAAAAGAATATTAAAGCTAAATAAAGTTCTTTTTTTGATTTCCTTTTTTACTCCATTTTTGTTTTTCCCTTCATGTGGATTGTTTAATCAGGATTCTAAAAAGGAAGCAATGGAAAGAGCTTTACGAGATTCAGTACGTTTAGTAGATTCTATTAATATTGCCCAACTTAAATTAAAAGGAGGAACTACTTCTACTATTTATCATAAGGCTGACACTTCAATAATTAGACAAAAAATAAAATTGCATAATTCTAAAAACTATTTAAAATCATTTTGGTTATTTCTGAATTTTCCGACAGACAATTCAGTAAGTGCTTTTTGCATAGCAAGAGTTGGGTTAGATTATTTTTTTAAATTTCCATTAAGTAAAAATAAGAGAGATTTTATTTATCCCTTTGCACTTTTTGTTTTTATAATATCAGTTATAGGATTTATTTTTGTTTTCTTTAAAAACAAATTCAGAGTATTATTTTACTTAAGTCTTTCAGGTTTCTTTTTCTTACTATTAATATCATTAACTCACCCAGCAGATATGCCATTATTATGGGGCTATTGGGTAATGGTTTTGATTAATGTAATTGATATTGTTGTGTTGACAGTAATTAAGAAGAATTTGCAAAACAATATTTTATAGAATTATTTCAATGTTGCGGCAAAGCAAGGAATGAATAAATTATTTACATCATACACAATTATGAAAAAGAATATTTTAACTTTTGTAATAATATCAATATTGCTGTATGCTTGTGGCGGCAATGGAAGTAAAGAAAAGAAAAACAAAACGGTTGATAAGCCTGTTCCCACAATAAGTTATACAAATATTAACTCTTATCCCCACGACACAACTTCCTTTACTGAAGGCTTTCTGTTTCATAATGGTAAATTATATGAGAGTACAGGGGCAACAACAGAACTGCCTTTTACACGCTCATTGTTTGGCATAGTTAACCTTATAGCAGGTAAGATAGACACAAAAGTAGAGATAGACAGGAAGAAATATTTTGGTGAGGGAATCACATTTTTACATGGAAAAGTATTCCAGCTTACATATACTACACGAGTAGGATTTATTTATGATGCAACTACTTTTAGTAAGATTGGTGAATTTACAATTCCAAGCAAAGAAGGATGGGGTATGACAACTGACGGGATGAATTTGATAATGAGTGATGGTACTAATATATTGACTTATTTAGACCCTAAAGATTTACATGTGATTACAACAATTTCCGTTACTGAGAATGGATATATAAAAGAAAATTTAAACGAGCTGGAATATATAAAAGGCTATATCTATGCTAACATCTGGACAACAAATACAATCGTAAAAATTGACCCTGCTAATGGCTTTGTTGTTGGTAAACTTGATTTAACTTCTTTAGCCAATGAAGCAAAGAATTTGTATCAGGGCTCAATGGAGATGAATGGTATTGCATACGATTCCACGGAGGATAAAGTTTATATAACAGGTAAGTTGTGGCCCAAAATCTATGTGATAAAATTTAGTGAATAAGAATAGCTTTACTTCCGAGGTATAGCAATTCAAGAGATTAATAAATTAATGGAATTACAATTAAACTAGCATTAACAACAAAATTATGAGCGAAAACAATATTTCATTTCAGACAATAGACTGGACAAGTATTCCAAAGATAGAATATAAAGGAGAAAAAGGATTTGCACTATGGCAAACTGTTCAGTTTTCAGGCTTACGTGTCCGAATTGTTGAATATTCAAAAGGCTACATAGCTGACCACTGGTGCAAGAAAGGGCATATAGTGCATTGCCTTGAAGGAGAATTTATCAGTGAAATGCAAAATGGAGAAAAGTTCTCTTTTACAAAAGGTATGACTTATGTAGTTTCCGATGAACTGAGTTCCCACCGTTCACGCTCTGCTAATGGCGTTAAAGTGATGATAATAGACGGGGACTTCTTAAAATTGAAATAAGAAATGTTCAATATAACGCACTTTGTGTCTTAGCGACTTTGAGTGAGATATTAAAGAAGCAAGCAATCCAAGATTTCCCAATAACTCAATAACAAATAACCCAATAACTTCTAATCCAAAGAAGCAGCAGTAGTGAATGGCCTTGAGCTAATGATCTTCTTGAAGGTGATAAATGAATAAAAGAGCTTAAGCGAAGCAAAAAATAAAGAGATCCCAATCCCTGTATAAATAATGGAAAGGACAAGCGGGTCAACAACGTTGTACTTATTAATGTAAAGGGCAAGAGTGAAAATAAAAGCCGTTATAAAATAACTTTTAAAACTGGAAAAAGCAAATAAACATGGCTTGTCAGTATCAAGCTGAATTATCCGGTTAGTATAATTATTAAAAACTTTTAAAAAGATTACCAGGAATAAAAATCCACCGGCAATAAAACTTAGCAGTAAATGAAAAAGAATATGGTGCGAATTATCGAAAATATAATCCAGCCCCATATTGATAGCAATGTAGGATACGCCAACCCAAACAATCCCTGCAATCAGTAAAAGAAGCTTTTTAGAGACAGCGGGCTTGTAAGAAGCTAATATTTCATTCATCTAAATTTATCCCTTTCTTACAATGCAAATATCATAAGAAATAGAACACTTTTCTCAGTTGAATACAAGCATTTATCAACAGATTTTTTAACAATATGTTAAAAACAGGAAGGAGGGAAGGAAGGAAGGAAGAACGAGAAATTTAAAGTAGGAATTGAAGTGAGGAAAAATTCTTTCTACCGTTTTTTAGAAAAATAAGCTACTTTTTCCAGAGATGTTATCATATCATATTCTTCCAGAAAAACATCTTCATCTTTAATGCGCAAAGGAGCTGTCGTAAAATTCAAAATGCCTTTAATGCCCGCTTTTACTAATGTGTCAGCTATATGCACAGCCTGATCTGCAGGAACACATATTACACCAATTGTGATTTTTTCTTTCTTGAGGATTTTAGATAATAAATCGATATGATGGCAATTGACACCTGAACCGGCAACTTCCTTATTCACTTTTTCAGGATGAATATCAAAAGCAGCAACAATCCTTAAATTTGAATTCTTTTTGTTCAAATAGCGAAGAATGGCTCTTCCAAGGTTACCAACACCAATAAGAGCCACATTTTGCCCCTGCTTGGTATCAATTATTTCACCTATTAACTTTATCAATTGCATTATATCATAACCTTTTCTCTGGGAACCGGAATAGCCTATTAGCATAAGGTCTCTTCTAACCTGTACAGGAGTGAGGTGAAGTATACTCGCAATCTCATGCGAGTAAATATGCTGCTTTTCATCAGAATATGTCTTAAGCAAAGTCCTTCTGTACTGACTTAATCTTTCAACTGTTTTTTCAGGTAGCAGGTTCATAATGTTCATAATTAAAAGTTTGCAAATATAAAAATTTTATCCTACAATAAAGCTATGATTTAATATCTCTGATATTTTCCCTTTCAAAAATGATGTTGCTTTTGCAAGGTTAAGTAATGCTTCATCGGAAAGCCTTTCCTCAAATTCCCATTCGTATCCTTTAATATGTATAAGATAGGTTTCAGGACATTTCCCATATAACTTCCTGCAGAGATCCAACACAAAAGCAGGGGATACAGCATGCATGGTAAATTCAATTGTAGAATCATCGGCATTCACTTTTGTAAATAAAAAATCATCCATTTCTTCAATAGAAGCGTCAGCAAAAATTACTATATCCGCTTTTGAAACTCGATCCGAATCTTCAATGTTCAATTGATAATTATAATCTACTTCAATATTTTGGATATGCTCATCCAGTACCCATTGTTCGATGTTCTCAGCCAGTCTGACACCTAATGCATCATCCTGTCTCCCGGGGTTTCCATATCCATAAACCAGTATATTCATATTCCCTATTACACTACAGAAGCCATCGCAATATACGATGGCTTCGGATTTAGGCTATTATAAAATTAATTATGAATGATAATTATCTAACACATTATCATTAGCATCTAACATGGTAATATCAAGGGGCATTCTGCCTAGAGAATGTGTAGCGCAGCTTAAACAAGGGTCATAAGCCCTGATAGCCACTTCCACTGCATTCTTCATACCTTCAGTGATTTCTTTTTTACCGGTCATCATTTTAGTTGCAACATCATTTACTGCCCTGTTCATAGGCTCGTTATTGTTGGTTGTTGAAACAATAAGGTTAGCCATTGTTATCTGGTCATCCTGATTTATTTTATAATGATGAAATAGAGTGCCGCGGGGCGCTTCAATCAAACCAACACCTTCTAGCTGTTTCTTACCTTTGGTAACAAGATTAGTTGACTGTAGATCCTTATCATTTAATAATATTTTTATCATTTCAGCAGCATGTATGGTTTCGATCAAACGTGCCCAGTGCATGTGCAGGCTCATATGATTTGGTTTTCCCTTAGTATAAGCTTTGTATTCTTCAAATGCTTTCTGTGCAAGAGGGGTAGGGATGAAGTCGCAAGTATTTAAACGAGCTAAAGGTCCAACAGTATACCATCCGTCTTTCTTGCCTATAGATGTAAGGAATGGGAATTTCATATAACTCCATGACCTGACTTCTTCATTGATATGTTTATAATATTCCTGATAATCCACATCATTAAGTATTTTCTTTCCATCTTTATCAACAGCGCGAAGTACGCCATGATACAGATCCATTGCCCCGTCTTTTCTCACAAGACTTAAATGGTTTGAAGGAAATACTGCGAAGTTGTCAATGAAAGCCTGGTTCTGTTTGTGGTAACCCTTAAATAATTCTAAAGCGCCCAATGCCCAATCGATCATCTTGTCAATATTCATCGGGTCGGCGCCTTTAAGGAATTTGTCACGTTCTTCAATGCTCAGGTTTTTATTAATACCACCAGGTATTGCACCCGTTCCGTGAATCTTCTTTCCTGCAGTTGCAGCAATTATTTCCTGCCCGAATTTACGCATCATTACTCCCTGAACTGCAAGGTCAGGAAACTTCAGAGCTATACCTATAACATTTCTTAAAGCCGGATCACTGTCATAACCTAATAAAAGATCAGGTGATGCAAGATGGAAGAAATGCAAAGAATGTGACTGGAACATTTGTCCGTAGTGCATCAAGCGGCGCATCTTTTCTCCAACAGGAGTAAGACCATCTCCTGTACCTGCACCTACTATCACATCGAGCGCTTTAGCTGCAGCAAGATGATGGCTTACAGGACAAATTCCGCAAAGCCTTTGAACGAGTACCGGTGCTTCCCAATAAGGACGACCTTGTACAAATCTTTCAAATCCCCTGAATTCAACTATATGTAATCGTGTCTGAGCAACATTAAGTTTATCATCCATATGTATGGTCACTTTGCCATGACCTTCAACCCTGGTTACCGGTTCTATCGTTATCTTGTTCATTTTCTGCATGATTTTTAATTAATCAAATTTAATAACTTCATAAGGTAATTTCAGTTCATTGCCTGTTAACAATGCAACCAGCGCATCCCAGATAAGTTCTGCTCTGGGAGGGCAGCCTGGAAGGAAATAATCGATCTTAACTATTTCATGACAGGGATAAACCTTATCTAATAACATTGGCAGTTCTTCATCATTCGGCATGATCTTATCAGGATTGCATATACCTGTTGTTGGTCCGCCTAAATATGCTTCGTCAAGACATTCTTTGATAGGAATACCATTTCTTAATGCAGGAAGACCGCCCATGATAGCACATTCTCCAACTGATATAAGTATCTTACAATTCTTGCGGAAGTTAATCAGGTTTTCAATATTCTCGCTATTGCAACATCCGCCTTCGATAAGACCGACATCACACTTTTTAGTGAATTCCTTAATATCATCAATAGGCGATTTATTGAACTCGACGAGTTCAATGAGTTGTAATATTTTTTCATCAATATCGAGTATTGACATATGGCATCCAAAACATCCGGCCAGTGAAGCTGTGGCAACTATTGCTTTGCTCATTATTTATATCCTCCTTAGTTTTTACTTTTGAATAAATTCAGTACCTATAGGCTCTTTGTCGAATTTGCGTTTACCGATAGGTGTGTCAAATCCTTTTTCCTTTTTAATGATGGCGCCAACCGGACAACCTTCCATTGCTGTAAGAGCAAGTTGTTCAGACATGGTTGCAGCCAGTTCATGGTCAATATGTATCTCCAGTTTATGTCCTCTTTTATAAAAAGCAAAATAGCTTCTTCCCTGCTCATCTTTTATAGAACGGATACATTTTTTGCACTGTATGCACCTGTTCCTGTCGAGAAAGATATTAGGTGCTGTAGCATCAACTTTTCTCATTGGGAAAGTGTAACCGAACTGTGGCACCATCATTTGGTAACGATATGCCATAGCCTGTAGTTCACAATTGCCGCTCTTTTCGCATGCAGGACAGAAATGATTTCCTTCAACAAAAAGAAGTTCAACTATCATCTTTCTCATTTCTTCAATCTGTGGAGTAATATTTTCCACTTTTGCTCCATTCAACTCTTTTGTAACAGGAGTTGTACAGGCAGCCATAGGCCTCCCGTTAACTTTTACTGTGCAAATTCTGCAAGAACCTGAAGGAACAACATCTTTCATGTGGCAGAGATAGGGAATAAATACCCCATTCAGCATAGCAGCTTTCCAAAGATCAAGGCCTTCATCGGCTATGCATTCTTTGCCGTCTATCGTAAATTTAATTTTATTATCGCTCATATATAGTTTTTTGAATGCGTTCAACAATAATTATTAATGTACTTTAACTTCACGTTTCACTGCTTCGCATGATTCCATAACTGCTTTCTTCATATCGAAGGCATAAATGCCGTCAACCTTTGGTTCTTTAACAAGGGCCTCATATTTTTCCCTGAAGTTCTCAATAGTTGTTATGATAGGGTTGGCAGCTGTTTGTCCTAATCCGCAACGGTTAAGGTCTTTCATGGTCTTAGCAAGTTTCAGCATATCTTCAATATCCAGTTTTACTCCTTTACCTTCGATCATCTTTTCCAATTTCTGTTTTAAGACAGGGGTAAGTGCACGACAGGGAACACATGAACCGCATGATTCATCAATAAAGAATTCCATAAAGTTAACTACTACGTCTTTTAAAAGGTTTCTGTTTTGCCCGATCACTATCATCGAACCTCCGGTTGGAAGATCTTCATTAGCTATTTTCCTGTCAAACATTTTAGGAGAGATGCAAATACCAGATGGTCCTGCAACCTGCACTGCCTGTACATTTTCAGCGCCACACATTTCAAGCATTTGTTTAATGCTCATGCCCCATTCTATTTCATAAACACCGGGAAGCTTACAATCTCCTGATATGCTGAGTAATTTTGTTCCTGAAGATTTTTCAGTGCCAATTCCTAAGTACCAGTCAGCTCCTTTTTCAATGATGCGGACAGTGGAACAAAGTGTTTCAACATTATTTATAATTGTAGGTTGATTCAAATATCCAACTTCAACAGGAAATGGAGGGCGGTTTCTTGGTTCGCCTCTTTTGCCTTCAGCAGATTCTATTAAAGCAGATTCTTCACCACAAACATAAGCACCTGCTCCAAATTGTATCCTGATATCGAATTCAAATCCCTTTTTGCCGGCAATATCTTTACCTAATATTTTTTTGCTTCTCATATCAGCAATAACTTTTTCAAGGTGCGATCTCATATATGCATATTCACTCCTGAGGTAAAGTATACCTTGCTTTGCACCTATAGCATAACCGCCCAGTGTCATGCCTTCGAATATCATATGTGGCAATTCGGTAAGGATAACGCGGTCTTTGAATGTACCCGGTTCGCCTTCATCGGCATTGCAGATAACATATTTTTCGCCTTTATTCTTTGAGCAGAATTCCCATTTTAAACCGGTAGGGAAGCCTGCACCGCCTCTTCCACGTAAATTGGACTTCTTAATTTCAGCAATGACTTGTTCAGGTGATAAGGCAATAATTTTCTTTATAGCATTTCCGCTGGTATATTCTGAAAAAAGAACCTGTCCTTTTTTCCTGATATTGTTCTTTACTTCAGCTTTCATTTCAGCATTGGCCCCATCGCCAAACTCTTTCACAGATTCATGAACAGCTTTGCCTGCTTTAAAACCTGTAATAAGTTCTTTCACCTTTTGTGCAGTCAGATTTGTGAAAACAGTTCCATTTATTATGGCTGCCGGTTCCTGGTCGTTCATACCTATACAGGCAGTATCATGAAGTCCGATAACTCCATCAGCAGTAACTTCACCGAATTTACAACCAGCTTCTTTTTCGAAAGCTTTGGCTATTTCGTTTCTTCCCATCATGCCTGCAACTGCACTGTTGTTTAAATACACAGCATACTTACCCACAGGTTTACAACTAAAGAAATGGTAAAAAGACATAGTTTGTTCCACATCTACTTTTGAAAGTTTAAGCGCTTTAGCAATTGCACTTGTAGCTTCACAGGGGATATGCCTGTGCTCATTCTGAACATCAGTAAGTATATCCATCAGGCGCTTGGGATCGTTCCCATACTTTTTGACTATCTCTTTTACTGAATTTTCAATATTCGTCATTTTTCCTCCGCGATGTTTTATAAGTGAATATCTATTTGTTAAACCATTAACAATTTGCATCAAAAATATATATTTTAATTGAAATGCAAGGTGTGAAGATGAAATATTTTTGTGATAATTTTTAATCGTGATAATTGCCTGTTATGCACGGGATAACAAAGGTTCAATTAAGAAGATTCATTGCCGAAAGAATGACAATTATCATTATTTTATTAAAGATTTGCTTTTGAAGTGATTAAAGTATAAGGAATATATGGCTGATATTGTATAATTATTTTATTCTTTCACAAACTTTCTAACTTGCATTCCATTTCCATTATTCAGTTTTACAAAATAAACACCTTTTGAAAAAGCTGAAATATTAATATTAGTTTTATCTTGCATCACAGGCTGCTGTAATAGAATTTGCCCCTGTATATTATAAATTGAAATTATCCCGTTTTTATTCGTTACAGAATTGTCTTCAATTGTAATAATATCATTGGCAGGATCAGGATAGATTATTATATCTTTATTTAATTTTGCATCAATTGTATTTAACCCTGCCGAATTAGTGCCGCCTTTATACACAATGTAATCTGCATTAGCGCCTACACAATCACTTCCATATGATATATACAAATATCCTTCATTACCCCAACTCGTACTATATGAATTTCTTAATATCCAGTAACCTCCGCTATTATCAGAAACAATGGTGTCTTTCCATCCAACCAGGCAGACAGCATGATCTGTCGTGTCGCTAAAGTGTGTTTCTACCCATATCCCTTTACAATTGTCGACCCAATGAGTTGCATTAACAGCAACCCAAACAGGACCATGATAATAAATATGAAATTTAATACTATCGACAGGTGGTACTTCTGTAATTGGGTCTTCACCTCCAATATCTCTGTACCTGTCAATTGATTCGTGAGGTGTATAGGGTGCTCCGCAAGTCCCTGTAAAACCTGTATTATTGCAAGTTGTTGGATCTTCTGTTTCATATATCGCTCCACCACCATCAGCATTAGCTCCTTTATATGAAGCTACCCAGGCCTGGTTTGGACAATAGCCACCACTACAGCCGCTACAGCTATCTGCTGTATAGCAATCAGTAACAAATTCTTCAGAAATATCCCTGGTAATACTATCATGTATTAAAATATTACATTCAAAAATTCCTACAGAAGCATAAGCCCAGCAATCTCCGCAAATTCCCTGATCCTTTATCGGTGTGCTTTGTGGTCGCCAGTCCCATGAAGCAGGCAAAGTTGATGTTGCTGATGATAATGGCTTATCATATTTCTGTATAGTTTTAAGAGGAGCTGTATATGTACCAGTATATTTTCCGGCAGAGACTACTTTTATAGTGTAACGGTCCATAACTTCTCCATCCTTTACCCATGGTTGTTTTAGCTCTAATATAAATATGGTAGTTCCCTGTGAAGTACCTATAAACCTCATTATTTGCGTACCAGATTGTCCGACCAATTTGCCTTTTGCAGATATTCCCGAAGCTGCATCATGAATAAAATCACTTTCTCCGATTTGTGCAATTGAGTTTGATTTGCTGTTTGCAGATGAAGCCTCGCACCAAACATACCCTGTTGCCGCTTTTCTTGGCAGCCTTACTTCTAATACTTGTTCAGTGGAAAGGTTAATTGTTTGTTCCTGGTTAGCCCTGGTAACACGGACAATATTCTGTCCTTTGGAGGTTGATAAATGAATAAGGGCAAAGGATATGAGCAGAATAGAATATCGTTTTCGCATGTATTAAAATATTTAAATGCTAAAGTACGAAATTATTTTCTATTCCTTTACAATCTTTCTAACGATTACTCCTTTTTCCACTTCTGCCTTTACAACACTTTCCCCAACTCATATACACTTTATTGTACTTCCCCGGGCAACTTCGGCATATCCTTTAGTGGTTTCGGCAGTTGCGCAAGCTGCGTATCGTGTTGTGTACGCCGTGTATCGTGTTGTGTACGCCGTGTATCGTGTTGTGTACGCCGTGTATCGTGTTGTGTACGCCGCGTATCGTGTTGTGTACGCCGCGTATCGTGTTGTGTACGCCGCGTATCGTAATGCGCACGCCGCGTATCGTAATGCGCACGTCGTATCCGCAACTGCGCGAAACGTGTGCGCAATTGCGGATATCACAAAATCAAGTGCCGAAATGATTAAGGTTTATGCAATATTGGCATTTACAGGAGTGCTCCAGTTTCCTTCAGCCCCTGTATTGCTAATGTAACAGTCAATATTCCAGAATTTCTGCTTTGCCGTAGCAAAAGTAACGTTTCTAACATTGCTAAACTGTCTGCTAAACAACAGTTGAGAAAATTGTGAAGGGTCGTCATGCACTGACCAACAAGGGGCTAATAATGTATTAGAATCTGGTTTCTTATATTAGAATAACCACCTGAAACTTCAGTAAAATTGATAACCTAAATAATGAATACTATATTACCGCAGTCTATTTAACAACCAATACTTTTTTCAGGTAAACTGATTGATATGTTTCAAATTTCATGAAATACATGCCTTGCGGTAAATATGAAATATCCAATTTTATTACAGCATGGTTTTCAAGCTTATCCTCAAGTAATGGTTGCCCTATCGCATTTATCAATGTTATAGTTGCATCAGGATAGTATTTACTGTCAAAGCTTACTGTAAACACTCCATTGCTAGGATTAGGATAGATTCCGAAATCTGTACCGTTGATACCAGAAATTCCCGTTATAACCATATTTATTAGGTTAGACGTATCAGAAACACATCCGGCAGAATCGGTTACAATTACAAAGTAATTACCTGAAGTGTATGGAACGTAATATTGATTTGTTGCACCGGCAATAGAGTATGTGCTGGAAGCTTCATTATAATACCATTGGTTCCCATTTGCATAGTTCGACAATAAAGTATCGTTGCTTTGAGTAATAACAGGCGTAGGAGGCAACGGATTAACGGCCATGGAAACTATATTAGAAGTAGCCGGATTGCCTGAAGGGCAAGTTACATTTGAAGTAAGCACACATGTAACAGCATCGAGGTTGGCTGGAGCATATGAATAAGTCGTGCTGTTTGTGCCTACATCATTACTATTAACTATCCATTGATATACCGGCAAAGTCCCTCCATTAGTCGGTGTGGCAGTGAATACTACATTGCCTCCACTACATATTGGGTTAGCCGATGGCGTAATTGATACACTTACTGGAAGTGATGAAGTTACTGTAACGACAGTAGCAGCCGTACCCGAACAACCATTAGCATCAGTAACCGTAATAGAGTAAATCCCGGCCATGGAAGTAGTAGCGCTTGCAGAAACAGTAGGGCTTTGTGTAACATCTGAGAATGAGTTTGGACCGCTCCATGCATAAGTACTCATACTGCCAGGTCCACCTGTCAGTGATAGTGCAGATCCGGAACAAACAGGCCCATTATTAGCTGCCGTTGCCGTTGGAATTGTATTTATAGTGGCTATAACAGCAATTCTTGGAGAAGAAGTACAGCTTCCGCTGGTAGCATCTACATAATATGTCGTAGTAGCAGAAATAGTAGGAGTAGTGAAAGAAGTGCCTGTTCCAAGTGAAGCTCCTCCAGTAAGAGCCGCATACCAGTTTATGGTACCTGTAGAAGCGACAGCGCCCAGATTTACAGTACCTGAACCGCAAATTGCAGCAGGGGTAGTGCTAGTAATAGTAGGTGTCGCATTAACAGCCGCAACCGTAGAAGCGATACTAGAACAACCATTTGCATCAGTAACGGTTAGGCTGTAAGTTCCGGCCATGGCAGTAGTAGCGCTGGCAGAAACAGTAGGACTTTGTGTAGCATTTGAGAAAGAGTTAGGCCCGCTCCAGGCATAAGAAGATAGGCTGCCAGGTCCGCCTATAAGAGAAAGCGTTGATCCGGAACAAACCGCTCCATTATTGCTTGCAGATGCAGTTGGAGGAGTATTGACAATCACAGCCGTAGAAGCGGTACCAGAACAACCATTTGCATCAGTAACAGTAATGGTATAAGTACCGGCCATGGCAGTAGTAGCGCTGGCAGAAACAGTAGGACTTTGTGTTGCACTTGAGAACGAGTTAGGACCGCTCCATGCATAAGAAGTCAAACTGCCAGGTCCACCAGTAAGAGAAAGGGTGGAACCTGAACAAACAGGTCCATTATTGCTTGCAGTAGCAGTGGGCGGAGTATTAACAGTAGCCGTAACAGCAGTTCTTGGAGAAGAAGTACAGCTTCCGCTTGTAGCATCTACATAATAAGTAGTGGTAGCAGAAATGGAAGGAGTAGTGAAAGAAGTCCCTGTTCCAAGAGAAGCACCGCCGGTAAGAGCCGCATACCAGTTAATAGTACCTGAAGAAGCGGCACCCAGATTAACAGTGCCCGTTCCGCAACGAGCAGCAGGGGTAGTGCTTGTAATAGTAGGCGTAGTATTAACAACAACAACAGTAGAAGCGGTTCCCGAACAACCATTGGCATCCGTAACGGTAATGGTATAAGTACCGGCCATAGCAGCAGTGGCGCTGGCAGAAACAGTTGGACTTTGTGTAGCATTAGAGAATGAATTAGGACCGCTCCAGGCATAAGAAGTCAAGCTGCCAGGCCCACCTGTAATCGAAAGAGGAGTGCCAGAGCAAACAGGTCCGTTATTTCCTGCCGTAGCCGATGGTGGCGTATTAACAGTAGCAGTAACAGCAATTCTTGGCGAAGAAGTGCAACTTCCTACAGTAGCATCCACATAATAAGTAGTGGTAGCAGAAATAGAAGGAGTAGTGAAAGAAGTAGCTGTGCCAAGAGAAACACCACCAGAAAGAGCCGCATACCAGTTAATAGTACCTGCAGATGCAGCAGCACCAAGATTAACAGTACCTGTTCCGCAACGAGCAGCCGGAGTAGTGCTTGTAATAGTAGGCGTAATATTTACAACAACAACAGTAGAAGCCGTCCCAGAGCAACCGTTAGCATCTGTAACTGTAAGGCTATAAGTACCAGCCATAGCAGTAGTAGCGCTTGGAGAAACAGTAGGACTTTGAGTGGCATTAGAAAAAGCATTAGGACCTGTCCAAGCATAAGTAGTCATACTGGCAGGTTCGCCGGTAAGCGAAAGAGCAGAACCGGTACAAACAGGGCTATTACTGCTTGCAGTAACAGTTGGTGCAATATTGACATTAACAGTCATGGTAACCGTATTAGAAGTATCAGGGTTGCCAGATGGACAAATAGCATTAGAAGTAAGAACACAGATAACCGCATCAAGATTAGCAGGAGTGTATGAGTATGTATTGCTATTTGTTCCAACATTTACCCCATTAACTCTCCATTGATAAGAAGGAGAAGTTCCGCCATTAGTAGGAGTAGCAGTAAAAACAACAGGAGTTCCACTGCAAACAGGATTAGATGAAGGAGACACAGAAACACTAACAGGAAGAAGCGAATTCACAGTAACGACAGTAGAAGCTGTTCCTGAGCAACCGTTAGCATCAGTAACGGTAATAGTATAAGTGCCGGCCATAGCAGTAGAAGCATTAGTAGAAACAGCAGGGCTTTGAGTAGCATTAGAGAATGAATTAGGTCCACTCCAGGCATAAGTGGTCATACTACCAGGTCCACCGGTAAGAGAAAGGGCAGAATTGGCACAAACAGGTCCATTGTTGCTTGCTGTAGCAATAGGTGGAGTATTTACAGTAACAACAGTAGAAGCTGTGCCTGAGCAACCGTTGGCATCCGTAACAGTAATGGTATAAGTACCCGCCATAGCAGTAGTAGCGCTTGGAGAAACAGTAGGGCTTTGGGTAGCATTCGAGAATGAATTAGGCCCGCTCCAAGAATAAGAAATCAAACTGCCAGGTCCACCGGTAAGAGAAAGAGCAGAACCTTTACAAACGGGTCCATTATTACTTGCTGTTGCTGTTGGAGGCGTATTGACTGTTGCTGTTACAGCAATCCTTGGTGAAGAAGTACAACTTCCGCTTTAAAGTACAACTTCGTAGCATCAACATAATAAGTAGTGGTAGCAGAAATGGAAGGAGTAGTGAAAGAAGTACCTGTTCCAAGAGAAGCCCCACCGGTAAGAGCCGCATACCAGTTAATAGTTCCTGAAGAAGCCGCACCCAGAGTAACAGTACCTGTTCCGCAACGGGCAGCAGGGGTGGTGCTTGTAATGGAAGGTGTAGTATTAACAGTAACAACTGTAGAAGCGGTACCAGAACAACCATTAGCATCAGTAATAGTAATGGTATAAGTGCCGGCCATAGCAGTGGTAGCGCTGGCAGAAACTGACGGGCTTTGAGTTGTATTTGAGAAAGAATTAGGTCCGCTCCATGCATAAGTTGTCATACTTCCAGGTCCACCTGTAAGATTAAGAGCAGAACCAGTACAAACAGGTCCATTATTTGCTGCTGTTGCTGTCGGAGGTGTATTGACAGTTGCTGTTACTGCAATTCTTGGAGAAGTAGTGCAGCTTCCGCTTGTAGAAGCAACATAATAGGTAGTAGTAACAGATATTGAAGGCGTAGTATAAGTAGTACCAGTGTGAAGTGATACCCCACCGGTAAGAGCAGCATACCATTTTGGATTTCCTGCAGAAGCGGTAGCTCCAAGTGTTACAGTTCCTGTACCACATCGGGATGCCGGTGTAACTGTAATTGTAGGTGTAGCATTAACAGTAACAGCAGTAGAAGCAGTCCCCGAACAACCATTGGCATCAGTAATGGTAATGGTATAAGTACCAGCCATAGCCGTGGTAGCGGTGGCAGATACAGTAGGGCTTTGAGTAGCATTCGAAAATGAATTAGGCCCACTCCATGCATATGAGGTCATACTTGCAGGTCCACCTGTAAGAGCGAGATCCGTACCTGAACAAACGGGACCATTGTTACTTGCAGTAGCAGTTGGTGGAGTATTTACAGTAGCACTAACTGCAGTTCTTGGTGAAGAAGTACAACTTCCGTTGGTAGCAGCTACATAATAAGTAGTAGTAGCAGAAACAGAAGGAGTAGTATAGGAAGTTCCAGTGCCAAGCGAAGCACCACCGGTAAGAGCAGCATACCAGTTAATAGTGCCTGCAGAAGCAGCCGCACCCAGAGTAACAGTACCCGTTCCGCAACGGGAAGCAGGAGTTGTGCTTGTAATAGTAGGTGTAGCATTAACAACCGCAACCGTAGAAGCGGTACCAGAACAACCGTTAGCATCAGTAACAGTAATAATATAAGTGCCAGCCATAGCCGTAGTGGCAGTAGTAGAGACGGTAGGACTTTGTGTTGCACTTGAGAACGAGTTAGGACCGCTCCATGCATAAGAAGTCAAACTGCCAGGTCCACCAGTAAGAGAAAGGGTGGAACCTGAACAAACAGGTCCATTATTGCTTGCAGTAGCAGTGGGCGGAGTATTAACAGTAGCCGTAACAGCAGTTCTTGGAGAAGAAGTACAGCTTCCGCTTGTAGCATCTACATAATAAGTAGTGGTAGCAGAAATGGAAGGAGTAGTGAAAGAAGTCCCTGTTCCAAGAGAAGCACCGCCGGTAAGAGCCGCATACCAGTTAATAGTACCTGAAGAAGCGGCACCCAGATTAACAGTGCACGTTCCGCAACGAGCAGCAGGGGTAGTGCTTGTAATAGTAGGCGTAGTATTAACAACAACAACAGTAGAAGCGGTTCCCGAACAACCATTGGCATCCGTAACGGTAATGGTATAAGTACCGGCCATAGCAGCAGTGGCGCTGGCAGAAACAGTTGGACTTTGTGTAGCATTAGAGAATGAATTAGGACCGCTCCAGGCATAAGAAGTCAAGCTGCCAGGCCCACCTGTAATCGAAAGAGGAGTGCCAGAGCAAACAGGTCCGTTATTTCCTGCCGTAGCCGATGGTGGCGTATTAACAGTAGCAGTAACAGCAATTCTTGGCGAAGAAGTGCAACTTCCTACAGTAGCATCCACATAATAAGTAGTAGTACCAGAAATAGAAGGAGTGGTAAATGAAGTCCCTGTACCAAGAGAAGCCCCACCAGTAAGAGCAGCGTACCAGTTAATAGTACCAGCAGATGCAGCAGCGCCAAGAGTAACAGTACCCGTTCCGCAACGGGAAGCCGGAGTGGTGCTAGTAATAGTAGGTGTAACATTAACAGTAACAATGGTAGAAGCGGTACCAGAACAACCATTGATATCAGTAACAGTAAGGCTGTAAGTGCCAGCCATAGCAGTAGTAGCGCTTGGAGAAACAGTAGGACTTTGAGTGGCATTAGAAAAAGCATTAGGACCTGTCCAAGCATAAGTAGTCATACTGGCAGGTTCGCCGGTAAGCGAAAGAGCAGAACCGGTACAAACAGGGCTATTACTGCTTGCAGTAACAGTTGGTGCAATATTGACATTAACAGTCATGGTAACCGTATTAGAAGTATCAGGGTTGCCAGATGGACAAATAGCATTAGAAGTAAGAACACAGATAACCGCATCAAGATTAGCAGGAGTGTATGAGTATGTATTGCTATTTGTTCCAACATTTACCCCATTAACTCTCCATTGATAAGAAGGAGAAGTTCCGCCATTAGTAGGAGTAGCAGTAAAAACAACAGGAGTTCCACTGCAAACAGGATTAGATGAAGGAGACACAGAAACACTAACAGGAAGAAGCGAATTCACAGTAACGACAGTAGAAGCTGTTCCTGAGCAACCGTTAGCATCAGTAACGGTAATAGTATAAGTGCCGGCCATAGCAGTAGAAGCATTAGCAGAAACAGCAGGGCTTTGAGTAGCATTAGAGAATGAATTAGGTCCACTCCAGGCATAAGTGGTCATACTACCAGGTCCACCGGTAAGAGAAAGGGCAGAATTGGCACAAACAGGTCCATTGTTGCTTGCTGTAGCAATAGGTGGAGTATTTACAGTAACAACAGTAGAAGCTGTGCCTGAGCAACCGTTGGCATCCGTAACAGTAATGGTATAAGTACCCGCCATAGCAGTAGTAGCGCTTGGAGAAACAGTAGGACTTTGAGTGGCATTAGAAAAAGCATTAGAACCTGTCCAAGCATAAGTAGTCAAACTGCCAGGTCCACCGGTAAGAGAAAGAGCAGAACCTTTACAAACGGGTCCATTATTACTTGCTGTTGCTGTTGGAGGTGTATTGACTGTTAAAGTGGCTAATCCATTGGAAGTAGCAGAAGGAGAGCATGTGCAGGATACAATACAACGGTACTTATTCCCATTCATAACTGCAGTAGGATTAGTTATTGTGAGTGTAGAAGTTAAGACACCTGAATAAACACCGCCGTTTGAAAGACTATTCCATGATGAAATGTATTCCTGCCATTGATATGTTAATCCTGCACCTGCTGCAGATACTGTAAATGTAGCAATTCCACTGCCGGAACAGACAGATGAATTAGCAGGCTGTCCTGAAATGCTTGGAGCTGAATTAACAGTAACTACGGTTGATGCAGAACTTGAACATCCGCTGGAATTAGTAACTGTAATAGTATATGTCCCAGCCATTGCGGTGGTAGCACTGGCAGAAACTGACGGGCTTTGAGTAGCATTAGAAAAAGAATTAGGCCCACTCCATGCATAAGTTGTCATACCACCAGGTCCTCCTGTAAGATTAAGAGCGGACCCTGTACAAACCGGTCCATTATTACTTGCTGAGGCAGTTGGTGAGGCACTGACAGTAACAGATGTTGATGAAGTACCTGAACAGCCATTAACATCAGATACAGTAATAGTATATGTGCCGGCCATAGCAGCAGTGGCGCTTGCAGAAACAGTCGGACTTTGAGTTGCGTTAGAAAAGGAATTCGGACCACTCCAAGAATATGAAGACATACTACCGGGCCCTCCTGTAAGTTTAAGAGTAGAACCTACACAAACAGGACCGTTATTAGTTGCCGTTGCTGTAGGAGGTGTATTGACAGTAGCAGTAACAGCTGTTCTTGGTGAAGAAGTACAGCTTCCACTGTTTGCTGCAACATAATAGGTAGTTGTAACAGAGATAGACGGTGTAGTGAATGAAGTACCTGTGCCCAATGAAGCTCCACCTGTTAAAGCAGCATACCAGTTAATGGTACCTGCAGAAGCTGCTGCTCCAAGTGTTACTGTTCCCGTGCCACATCGTGAAGCTGGAGTTGTCGATGTAATAGCCGGAGTAGTATTAACTACAACTACTGTAGTGGCAGTTCCTGAACACCCGTTAGCATCCGTAGCAGTAAGAGTATATGTGCCAGCCATAGCTGTTGTAGCACTGGCAGAGACAGTTGGACTTTGTGAGGTGCTAGTAAATGAATTTGGACCACTCCATGCATAAGATGCCATACTTGAAGGTCCTCCGGTAAGTGAAAGAGTTGATCCCGTACAGACGGCTCCATTATTGCTTGCTGAAGCCGTTGGTGGAGTATTAATAATTGCTTCACAGGCAGTCTGTGAACTGATACATGATAATGTTTTATAATATACATTGCCAAAAATAGAATAATTAGTATATGTTGTACCTCCTGTAAAAACTGCAGTTGGAGCAACAATTAAAGATCCGGTAGTAATAGTCATATTATTGTCCGAAATAGTACTTGGTGCACTTGCAGCTACACCTCCGTCATTAACTATATAAACATAGACTCCATAAACACCGCCAGGAGGTATAGTAAAACTAGTAGTTAATGGTATTTCAGCCTGAGAGGTGGATGTTCCGCTAAATACTTGCTTCCACCCTGTTGAAGAAGCTAAATTGCCAACATAAGTGCTGGTTCTGTAATAAATATCTGTGGTATCAGAACCAGTTTGATGATAATGGCATGCTGAAATGCCATTAACAACCAAGTAATTAGCAGAACTTGGATTTGTTATATTAAAGGCGAATGCAGCATTTCCACTTGCTCCTATTTCAGCAGCCATACCTGTTGCAGCACTTAAATAGGTTGCGCTTCCAACGTTTAAATCTTCAACATAATAAGTAGTTGTGGTTGTCAGACTGGGAGTAGTATAGGATGAAGATGTGCTTAATAAACTATCACTGGCATTATACCAGTAATAACTGGAGTTCGTTCCTCCGCTTGCATTAAGCGTGACAGTGCCCGGTCCGCATCTTGAAACATTTGGAGCCGTGGGCGGAGTTGGTGTCAGGTCAATTGTAACATAGTTTGTTCTTGTCAATGTATTATTTCCATAGCTGTTAGTTGCTGTAAGTGATACTGTATATGTTCCGCTCGAAGAATATGTATGTGAGGGATTTTCTAAAGTACTTGTTCCTCCGTCACCAAAAGTCCATGACCATGCTGTTGGAACAAAAGTTGAAGAATCTGTAAATTGTACCAGACCTGTACAACTGGTTGCCGGTATTGCCGCAAAGTGAGCAACAGGGGCAACTGAATGAGGTATGATACCTTTATATACTAAATATTCTGCATCAGTACCAACAGCGTCACTGGCATAAGATATATGCATATATCCATTAATGCCCCAACTTGTATTCCATGAATTTCTTAATATCCAATAACCACCGCTGCCATCAGAAACTGTAGTATCTTTCCACCCCACAAGCACTACTGCATGATCTGTACTGGTACCCGTCTCAACCCATATTCCACCAGTATAATTATCCCAGCCAGTGCTTGCAGCATCTACAGCAATCCAAACGGGACCATAGTTATATATATATTTCTTAATACTATCAACAGGTGGAATACCTTTACCATTTTCACCGGGTACAAGTATGCCGCTAGTTGCTTTTTCATGGTAAGGGTATGTTCCGCAAGAGTTAATACATGTTGCTGAACCCGTTACTATATCGCAGGAATAAGATGTATAAGGGCAATCGCTTTCATAAACAGCTCCTTTAGATACCCAATAAGTTGCAGGACAATAACCGCCCTGACAGCCATCATCACCCGTAGTTGGTGAACAATTTATCAGGCACTGTTCTGAAAGATTTCTTGTATTCCCATCAAGTATTTTAATATCTGCTTCAAAGAATCCGGTTCCGGCAAAAGTCCAGCAGCTTCCGCACTGACCCTGATCCTTAATAGGCGTACACTGTGATTGCCAGCTAAATGATGAAGGTAAAGTTGAAGTTAATGAAGGTGTATATGAATTGATATTATGTTGTGTTGCCTGCAATTTTGCAGGAGGATTATAACTGCCTGTATATTTCCCACCGGAAACAATTGTAACGATGTATTCATCATGGCTGGTTTATCTTTTTCCCACGGACGCTTATATTCAAGCCTAAGGTTTGTTGTTCCGCGGGACTACTCCTACGTACCTTATTATTTGATCACCCGGTTGTCCAACTATTCCCGGGTTAGTATTATAAGGTACAAATTCCCAATCGCCTGATTGTTCAATTGTTTTATACTCCGCGCTGCCGAAGTCGCCTCCTACCATCCATAACCAGTAGAAGGGTTACGTGGCAAACTTATTTCAAGAACCTGGTCCGTGGCTAGACTTATTGTTTGACCAGCATTGCTTCTTGTAGCTTTTACAAAATTTTGGCTATAAATACTGTTAGTGAACAGTACAGCTAAAATCGTTACAAAAATTTGTATTAGTTTTTTCATAGGTAGTTGGGTTAAATAATAAGTTTCTAAAGTAAGCAATTTTTGTTTATTTTCCAAATTTAGTTATCCCCCGAATAAATGTTTATAAATGAAAAATAATTGAAATATTAAATGAAACAACGAAATTTTCATACAAAAAACTAAACAGTTTATGTCTAAAAAAAGAAGTGAAATAATAAGTTGAAATTAGCTTTATTAACTAAACGATTTAGCGAGTATAAAAAACAAAGCTGTAAACTATAATATTATTCATAATTCTTAAGATAAACATCTGACATTGAAATGTATAGTAACTACTTTAGCTATTTGTACTACGCGAATGGTAGTTTCCAATAATCAGTTTATGGTTTCCAAGCAATTAATAATTTTAATATTTTTGCAATGATTACTAGTCTTTATGAAATCAGAAAACATAATTAAACTTGATACCCTGAATGAAATGTCAGGGGGGGATAAAAGTTTTATTTCTGAAATCTTTACTTTATTTTTAACTCATGTTGAAACGTATCTAATAGATAGCGAGACTGCTTTTGCCGTTAAAGATTACCTTCAGCTGAAAAAGATAGCACATAAATTCAAATCTTCAGTTCAGCTATTTGAGATTACCGAAATAGTTACTTTAATTCTTAAAATTGAAGATTCAGGCTTTCCGAATCTTAATGAAGGTGAGAAGAAAAATATTTTAAATAGGATTAAGGAATTAAGCCTCATAGCTGCTTCGCAGGTAAAGGAACTTAGCAGTAACTATGATGATTAATCTGTTTTTTTAGTAGGAAGAACCAAGCGATATATTATTTCAAGCAAGTGATTTTCATCCACAGGTTTTGTTATATAATCATCCATCCCTGAAGCAATAAATTTATCTTTGTCGCCCGAAATTGCATAGCCTGTGATAGCTATTATAGGGGTATGTGTTTTTAGTATTTTCTCTTTTTCTCTTATCAGACGGGTGGCTTCAAATCCATCCATTTTTGGCATTTGTCCATCCATTAAAATTATATCATACTTGTTAATGCTATGCTTATCCAGCACTTGCTTTCCATCGAAAACACCATCAACAATAAAACCATTACGGGTAAGAAAACTCTTCAGGTAAAGTTGATTTATTCCATCATCTTCAGCAAGTAAAATACGAATCTTTTTATCGGACAAAATTTTAATTAGTGAAGATTGTTCAAGTTCTGTTTGATTTTCTGCTTGAATTTTATTTGAAAGATAAAAAGGAACCTCAATAGTAAATGTGCTTCCTTTACCAAACTCACTGTTAAAATATATATTGCCACCCATTAATTCCGCGTATCTTTTAACTATGGTTAGCCCGAGTCCTGTTCCCGAAAAGGATTTTGATGTTGAACTGTCAATTTGTGTGAATGACTGGAAAAGTTTATCGTAATCCTTTTTTCTGATGCCTATGCCCGAATCCGTAACTTCAACTCTTAATGTTAAAATATCGTTTACAGTTTTAATCTTTGTAATATGAATATTAATAAAGCCTTTTTCCGTGAATTTTATGGCATTCCCAACAAGATTGATTATCATCTGGCTTAATTTGCCCCCATCTCCGTATAAAATAGCTGGTATATCTTCTTCTATTTTGCAAGAGAAATCCAATGTCTTATTTAAGGTGAGAATTTTGTATGATTGATAAATATCATCCATGATCTTCCTGATTTCAAATTCATTGAAAAGTATTTCAATTTTGTTAGCTTCTATTTTTGAGAAATCAAGTATGTCATTAAGTATATTTAGCAGGTTATTGGATGAGATTTTGATTGATTCAACCATTTCCTTCTGTTCTTTTTTCAAATCAGCCCTTGCCATCATATTGGATAATCCTATAATTGCATTCAACGGATTACGAATTTCATGGCTCATATTAGCAAGGAATTCAGATTTTGCTTTATTAGCCATTTCAGCAGCGTCTTTTTCTTTTGTTAAAGCTTCAGTTTTTATTATATCAGAAATATCTCTGCAAATAGCAACTACCTCTTTTATGTTTCTATTGTCATCATGAATAATCTGGTTGCTGGTTTCGCACCAGATATAGGTGTCATCTTTTCTTCTTAACCTGTGCTTAACAAGATTTGGTGCATCTTCATTCAAAAGGTCTTCCTGGTATTTTCTAAGCCTTGGAATTTCATCCGGATGGAAAAACCGAAATACAGAAATGCCGATTAATTCACTTGGCTCAAATCCAAGAGCATCTTTACAAGCGGAAGATATATAAGAGATTTTACCATCTATGCCATATTTTACAATGATATCCCTTGTATTATTCGTTATTACCTTGTATTGTTCCTCGCTTTCATGCAAAGCCTTTTCTGCATTCAAGCGGATTGCTTCCATATCGATAATATCCAAGGCAAACGAAATATCCATAGCCAACTCATTGAGGAGTTTTATTTCATCCTCATTAAAGAAACCGACTTTATTTGAATATAAGGATAATGCACCGATAATTTTCCCAGACAATTTCAAAGGTAGGGCAATTGATGATCTGAAGCCATGCTTTAATGCATTATTACGCCATGGGACCATCCTCTCATCATGTTCTATATCGTTGGAGAAGAACGTGGTTCCTTGCTTAATAGCTTGTCCTATTAGCCCGCTTCCTAGTTTTTTATCGTTAAGATCAATATTTATATTATTTAAATAGGTGCCTGTATTGCCGCACGATACAACTACTTCAACTTTGTTGGTCTTTGAATTAACTAATCCTATCCAGGCCATGTAAAATTCACCATCTTCAATAGCTATTCTACAGGTTTCATTAAATAGTTTATCCCTGTCGAATGTTCGCACTATAGTTTGGTTAATATTACTTAATAATGCATAAACCCGATTCAGGTTCCTGATCTTTTCTTCAGCAATTTTATTGGCAGTGATGTCTTTTATAAAACCAAGAATTCTTGTTTCTGAAAGTTTAACGGCATTAACACTTAACCAAAAGCGGGAGCCATCCTTATGTTTATGCATCAGGTCGGCTGTAGCTTTGCCTTTTTCAATAATTCTTTTAAAATGAGTTATTCCATCTTCATTTGATTCAGGGGCAAGAATATCATGAATTGAGGAATGCATTAGTTCTTCAACAGCATAACCCATTATATCGGAAGTTGCCTGATTAACATTAAGAAATTGCCCGTTAGTATCAAGTACCATAACTCCATCCGGTGCATTATCTATATAGTTACGATACCTCTTCTCGCTTTCCTGCAATTCTTTTTCCGCTTTTTTGCGATAAGAAATATCATATAATAAGGACATGATTTGTGTGCCCGAATCTGATTTCACAACCGTGGCGCTTATTTCAATTGGAACAATAGTTCCGTCTTTATGTACATATTCAATTTCCAGATTGCGGACAAATCCATTTTCCATGCATTCTTTTACCGCCAGAAAGTTTTTTCCCCTGCAATGCTCAGCGGTCCAATCAAGCACATTGTGTTTAAGAATATCATTTAAAGAAATGCATCCTGTAAGTTCAACATATTTTTGATTGGCATCCAATACATTCCCTTTTTCATCCAGTATTACAAAGCCGGTATCTGTAGAATCAATAAGAGTGCGGTATTTCTCCTCACTTTTCTTTAATTTTTCTTCTGCTTTTTTGCGTTCAGTGATATCAATAATTTGAGAGATAAAATAATCAGGTGAACCATCTGTTTTTCTGAAAAGAGATGTTGAAGCATTTGCCCATACCGTATGCCCGTCCTTATGAATATATCTTTTATCTATATTATATGTGGTATCTTCATTATTAATCATCTTTTTCACCCAAATTTTGCTGATTCCAAGGTCATCCGGGTGAGTGAAATCATCAAAGGAGAGTCGGGTCAATTCATCTTTTGTATACCCTAAAATAGCACACAGTGATTGGTTAACTGCAATAAATCGTCCATCAAGATCGGCCAGACACATACCTATTGGAGCATTCTCAAAGGTTGTCCTGAATTGTTTTTCACTCTGTTTAATTAATTCCAGGGATTTTTTCCTTTCGCTAATATCTCTTACAATTGCCTGTAGGTAATCCTTTCCCCTGATCTCTATTTTATTTAAACCAACTTCTGCATCAAACACAGTTCCGTCAAAACGGGTATGTTGCCATTCGAAGGATTGTGGATGACCTTCATATGCTTTTCTTATCTTTTCTTCAGCAGATTCTTTTGATGATCTTCCATCTGGCTGGACAGCAGGAGAGAAATCGAAAGGAGATGCTCCTAGTATGTTTTCAAATTTGCATTTAAATATTTCAAGAGTTTTTTTGTTGCAGGAAATAAATCTATCCTCTTCAATAATAAAAATGGCATCATTGGCGCTCTCGAACAAAGTGCGATATACATTTCCGCTTTCAATAAGCTCCTCTTCTTTGCGTTTTTGTTCGGTATTATCCCTGAATACCAGCACTACTCCAATAATATTATTATTCTTATCCCATATTGGTGCAGCGCTGTCGGAAATTATTCTTCTATTGCCATTCTTTGCAATTAATAGTGTATTATTTGCAAGCTCAATTATCTTCCCGGTTTTTAAAACCTTCTCAATCGGGGTAGGAATGCTTTTCTTAGTATGTTCATTGATTATTTCAAATACTTCATCAATCTGCCTTCCAAAAGCTTCCTGTTCTGTCCAACCTGTAAGTTCTTCAGCAGTCGTATTCATTATAATTATTCTGCCTTTTTCATCGGTGGTAATTACACCATCGCCTATTGAACGCAGGGTAACTTCAATCTGTTCTCTCTCAACTTCAATTATCTCCTTGCTTTCCTGAAGTTTCCTGACAGCTTTATTCAGGTCGTCATGAGCTTTTAAAAGTGAGCGTTCGTTTGTCTTTCTCTCAACAGATTCAATGTTTGTAGAAATGATTTCGGCCACTGAAATTACAAAATCCTGCTCTTCTTCCGTCCATACTTTTTGAGCCCCTGTATGTTCATTACAAATCACGCCTATCACTTTCCCATCTCTTCTGATTGGAATATCAAGCATTGAAGAAATATGAAGAGGTTTTAAATAACCCTCAGCGAATTCCCTGGTATATTTATTTGTAAGAGCATTATTGGCTGTAATATTGAGGTTTTCTTTAAGCGCTTTAAAATAAATAGGATAGCTTTTTATTTCCAGTTCATATCCTTTTTCGAAACTGTCCAGGCTGCTTAAATATAAAGCATCACATTTTAATAAAGTATCATTTTCATAGAGACTCCAAATGCTAACGCGTTCAATTCCCAAAGCATGAGAAGTGATTTTTGTAATTGAATGAAATGCATCTTCAAGATTAAATTCCGCAATATGGTATAACTTTAAAAGAGCAGATTGAAAATGGATGCGCTGTTTACTTGAAGCTAAAGCTCTCTCATTAGCTAATTTTTTTTCTGTAATGTCAATAACTATTCCAAGTGCTGCAGGTTCTCCATCAAAGATTATAAGATCGGCGGCAAATTCAACCCAGCGAGTTTCATTATTCTTTGTAATAATACGAAATTCATACTTGTTTTCAATTTTTTTATTGCCATCAAGCCTTAAATGCCCCCTGTTCTTAACAAACTCCTTTTCTTCCGGAATAACAACGTCCCAGAAATTCATTTTCAGGAGTTCTTTTTGGGAATAACCGGTAAGTTCGGTAGCCGATTTATTTACATAGCATACCCGGTCTTTTTTGTAAACAAGTATTGTTGAAGTTGATGTCTCTGCTAGTTTAAAAAAGTTTAAATCTTTCGATTCATCAAATACACCTTTTTTAGTGGCATTATCAGGTTTAGCTTTCTTTTTCAAAGATGTTAAATCAGCTTTTAATGCTGCAATTTCAGATATAAGTTCGGCCTTTGTTTTTTTACTTAGATCGTTCATTATCGAAATACTGCTAAAATGCTGATAAATTCTTTGCCTGATAAAATTTAGTTTGTAAAATTACAACTTTTATAATACAATTTGAAATACCTGATTGAAATTTGTTTTTTGTTAAAAATAATGTCCAATTATGTTTTGCTCTTAAAATTGATAAGCCACAATTAATGATTCATATCCATTAATTATTTACGGGGTACTACAGAATATCATCACCCAAACAGATGCTCTAGCGGCAAAAGGTGAATTTATCATAGCAACAGGTACACCTATCATGGTGCCAGGTGCACCTATCATGGCATCAGGTGAACCTATTACGGTGAAAGGTGAACCTATCACGGCATCAGGTGCACCTATTACAGTAAAAAGTGAACTTATTACAGTGAAAAGTTAACCTATCACGGCATCGGGTGATCCCGACACTGTCTTGTCCTGAAATAGGTTTACACAAAAATGTAAATTTACATCAGACAAAACAGATATGATAAAAGAAAAAGAAAAAATCATTGCTGAGTATTTAGCCGGAGGCATTAGCTACCGCCAATTACAAGCAAAGTATGGATTTGACTTCAGAACCATACATGGTTGGGTTCAACAGTTCAGAGGACGATACACTACTTCAAATAAGCCAGCCAAATCAAAAATAGCAAAACAAAATCAGCCAACAGAGGCACTTTCCAAAGAAGTAAAATTGCTGCAAGCTGAACTCCGAAGATTACAATTGCACAACGAATTACTTGAAGCCATGATAGATATTGGTAAAGACCAATTCGGGATAGATTTGCGAAAAAAATCTGGCACCAAGCAATCATGAAAGTAGAGCAAAGCAGGCCTTATTCAAAAATAGAAGAGCTTTGTTCATTGCTTGGTTATTCAAGGCAAGCCTATTATCAAGGGAAAAAATATCAGGAAAAGATTATTTTGAGTGAAGAATTACTATTGCAAGAAGTACATTGTCACCGAAAAATAATGAAACGGCTTGGAGGAAGGAAGTTAATGATAAAAATGCAACTATTTATGCAGCAGCATGCAATAGGTATTGGTAGGGATTCGTTTTTTGATTTGCTTCGAGAACATGGATTGCTGATACGAAAGCGAAAAAACAGAAAACCCATTACAACAAATAGCAGGCATTGGCTAAAAAAATATCCGAACTTAATAGAAGATTTTATTCCAATTGCGGCAAATCAATTATGGGTTAGCGATATTACCTATATCCACGTAGGGACAGGGTTTGCTTATCTTTCGTTAATCACAGATGCATACTCACGGAAAATAGTTGGATTTTATTTGAGCCAAAATTTATCAGCAAATGGCTGTGAAATGGCTTTGCGAATGGCTTTCAAATCATTGCCTGAAAAACATCGGCTTATGCATCATTCAGATAGAGGAGTTCAATATTGCAGTTATGATTATGTAGAGTTATTGGAAAAACAGCATATTCGTATTAGCATGACACAAACAGGAGATCCTTTAGATAATGCTATTGCAGAAAGAGTGAATGGTATATTAAAAAGCGAATTGTTAGAAAACATTTATCCCGATTTTAATATTGCCCGGGATGAAGTTGCAAAAGCAATCAGCATCTATAATTTTCTTCGACCACATTCCAGCATTGATATGCTCACACCAGTTGATGCCCATGTTATGGAAGGTGTTATCAAAAAACGATGGAAAAATTATTATGCTCTTAAAAAAGAACAGGAGGTGCTTATGGAAATATAGGTTTTTTTAGGAATACACAGAATGCGTAATAAAAGCAAATCCACTACAAAGTGTAAACTCTATAACGGATTATTATGCTATCTGACCGGGGTATTCCTGGCGAGTTGCTCCTCAGCAGAGCCCGCTTCCGCTTCTTCCGGTGATGCAAATGTAAATATTATTCAAGATTAAAAATTAATGTAAATTTGTGTTAGGATTAAAAAACTTTTGTAAACTTGTCTTAGGATTTTTAATCAAAATGTGTAAACTATTTTCAGGACGATACACACAACATCGGGTGATCCCGACACGACACCGGGTGTACCCGACAGAACATCGGGTGTACCCGACAGGTTATCGGGTATGCCCGACAGGTTATCGGGTATTCCCGACACAACATCGGGTATTCCCGATGCACCATTAAGGACACCTATTGAACCAATACACCCTGTTTATACATTCTGAGATTGTGGCAATAAAAGTTCAATCTTACAATAAATTTCTAAGAATACTTTGCTTCAAAGAGGAATTTGTGTACCTGCTGCATCATTTTTAATAAATTTCCTGGAAAGCATAGGATACAGGAAAATAGCCGCAAGAAGAATAATTGTACCAAAGTAAAACCCGGTTGTCATATATTCCGAAGAACCGAAAATAAAATAAGCCAGTATGATCCCATAAACAGGTTCAAGATTGATGGTAAGCACAACTGCATAAGCGGATATTTCCTTCATAACCCTTACAACGGCTGAAAAAGCGTAAGCAGAACAGATAACGGCAAGCAAAGCAAGGAACATGAAATCTTTCCAGCTAAAACTAAGGTCTTGTGAATTCAAATTACCATTGAAGAAAAGATATATGGTAACTCCTATAAAACCGCCTATCATCTCATAAAAGCCAATAACATTCTGGTTAAACTGTAAGGTTATCTTCTTGTTCAAAACGGTAAATAATGAGGAGAGGAAAAAGGCTAATAATGAGAAAAATATGCCATCAATATATTTTGTTTCGAACTGGAAGATCAGGTATAATCCAATAATAATAGCAAGTCCAAGCAAAACCTCAAACCAGTATATTCTTCTTTTAAAGATCAATGGTTCAAGCAGGCTTGCAAAAAGGGTACCGCTGGCAAGACATCCAAGCGTTACTGAAACATTTGAAACTTTGATTGCCTGAAAGAAAAATATCCAGTGAGCACCGACTATTAATCCAATTCCAAGCAACTTTATTATTTGATTGGCAGGAAGAGTAAATTTTGTTTTGGAAAATTTGAACCAGATAAATAAAGCAATGAACGCAAACATGGTCCTGTACCAAACCAATACAGGTGCAGGCAGTTGAATAAGTTTCCCAAGGATTGCCGTAAAACCTAGTATTACAACAATGATGTGCAGTTCAATATAACTTTCTAATTTCTTCAATATTTATACTTTATTGTTCCTGCAAAAATAGCATAAGTAATGATAGGATTGGCTTCGTTATTTTGTGAAAAAAGCATTTACATTTAGAGAGTTTTGAATGAAGTTTAGCCTTAGCTAATACACTGCACACTTCAAATTAATTGCGTTTAAGTATATTTGCCAGAATTCGAGATAACTTTGCTGGGTCGCTTTAATTGAATATCTGAAAATAAATTACAATATATTATTGAACTTTATGAAGAGCAGCATTTTGTGTATTCTCCTTCTTTTATTAGCAAATACCTTATCTGCGCAGCAAATTCAGAAGGATAAAGGGACGTTTATTGAAAACAATGATACCTATTATAAAGATTCCATATTGATGGGTATTAAAAAATATGAAGACAGTACTAAGCCAATAAAGAAAAAACATTTTGCGGTTGATTTTTCCGGGATAAAGTTGCCGACTTCACCTGATGAATTTACCAAATGCTGGTTCAATGAACCGATTTGTCAGGGGAGGACAGGAAACTGCTGGAGTTTTGCCACTACCTCATTTTTTGAATCAGAAATATTCAGGTTAAGTGGTAAAAAAGTAAAGCTTTCTGAGATGTATTTTGTTTATTGGAAATATGTTGAGCGGGCAAGAGAATTTGTTAATAATAAAGGGAACTTCACTATCAAAGAAGGTTCAGATGCTAATTTAATTCCCAAATTAATGAAGATGTATGGCGCAGTTCCTTTATCTGCATACAGCGGATTATTAAAAGGGCAAACTGAATACGACCACAAAGAAATGCTTGGAAAGATTCAGAAATATCTTGAATCTGTAAAGCGGTCCTGTGCCTGGAATGATAGTTTGGTTATTGATAATGTTAAGGCTCTTCTGAATATGTACATGGGAAAACCGCCTGAAGAGTTTGAATTCAGCGGGAAAAAATATGTCCCAATTTCGTTTTTGTCTGATTATTGCCAGTTGTCTTCAAAAGGTTATTACAGTTTCAAGTCAAATAGTAAATATCCTTTCACAAAGATGTCTGATTTGAATGATGGCAATAATTTTGCGTATGGAAAGGGATATATTAATGTAAATGCTGATAATTTTATTAAGGTTATCAAGAATGCTGTTGCGAAAGGTTATTCCATCATCATTTGCGGTGATATTACCGAACCCGGAATAGATAATCAAAAGCAGGTTGCTATCATCCCAACATTTGATATTCCACCGGCATACATAGACGATGACGCAAGGCAGTTCAGAATTGATAATAAAACTACAGAAGATCAGCATTGTCTTCATTTGGTTGGTTATAAAGAAGAAAATGGTGTTTATTGGTTTCTGGTTAAAGATTCCAATGCGGGTGCATTCGACGGGAAATATCCCGGTTACAAATATCTGAGAGAAGATTATGTAAAACTAAAAATGATGAATATTTTACTGAACAAAGATGCAGTAAAAGAATTATTAGAAGAGATCCTTAAATAACTTTACTGAACTTCCATCTTAATTACTTTTGAAACATTCTCTGAATTAATTCTTACAAAATAAATTCCTTTGCCAAGGTTCATTCCGGAAATATCAAGAGGCACTGAATTAAAGCCTTCAGGGTATTCTTTAGATGTAATAGTCTTAATATTTCTGCCTAACATATCAGTAATACTGACTTCTATTGTAGATGGTTTTGCAAGTGAGAAATAAAGATTGGTGTTTTCATTAACAGGGTTAGGATAAAGACCGAGAATAAAACATGGCGAATCATCATACTTTATTCCTGTGATATTCTTTGGCCTGTTTTGATATTCAACAGTGGTAATACTAGGACCTGTCCCTGTTCTGACAGATACCTTTATTACCGGTTCTCCCATTTTATAAGCGTACCATTTATATTCAGTTGTGGTATAATTAAAAGAAGTGCCATAATTAATTATGGTATCTATGTGAACTGAATCGTGTGCAGTAATTATCGATTGTACGCGCATAGCTGAGAATGTATCAGCCGGAGTAATAACAGTACCCCAGCCATCAACGAAATTAACACGGTGTTCCTGTTCACCGTAATATCCAAATGAAGGAATAGGTACATCATAAGAAAAATCGCATGAATCTTTTTCTCCATATGTTAAGGGGAAAATTAATTGCACATCCGGATTATTATATTTTACGGGAAGAGCTATTCCATTAAACTTTGCACCAAATCCGAATTCTTCATAAGAAGCAGAAGAATTATCAAAAAAATCATAAACATTGGTAATGGTAATGGGTATTAAAGGAGTGTTAATTGAAACCATGTTTGGCTGGTTTCCGGCGAGGTTACAACCTGAAAGATATTGAAAAATAATTTGATATGTGGGTGATGTAGATGCAATACTCATAAAAGTATCTACACGCTGAGAGCTGGATGTAAGGCTTGAAAAATCCCAGAGATAATTTGTATCCGTTGATGTATAATTGATGCCGCTACTATTAAGTGCGGTATTAATTCTAATTGTGTCGCCAACATTTGGCATATCGGTCTTTTTAATTACCGGCTGTGCATATGAGGATAAAATTATAAAAATAAAAATAGAGGAAAGTAAAAGAGTTTTTTTCATACGTTAGGGTTTTGTAATGAACATCAAATTTAAATAATTAAAATTGATGTATATAAGAAATTAACAAATAAATAATTCATTTACAGTCAGTACGACAAGTATTAATCTCATCGTAACATCAAAACCAAAGCCGAATCAACATTAATTAATTTTCCCTGTCGGCATTGATCATCTTAATAATGAAAACAGAGTGGGGGAGGCTGAAAGACTTTTCTATTTCATTGGTCAGGGCATTCATTATATCCCTGTATTCGCCGAATATCTGAGTGCTGAGGGTATTGGTACGAACAACAAGATTTGTATAAGTGTTCATTCTTGCAATAAAATCTTTGATATGAGGAATGAACTCTTCGTTAAGTGGGTAATAGCTTATTTCAACTGATGTTTTCATATCTGTTTTTTTTCTTCAAAGATACATATAACAAATAAAAAACTCCCGTTTCCGGGAGTTTGTATTTAGTTTTTTTGCGCTGGGGCATTTTGTTGCTTTTGCTCTTTCACAAGTTTTAGAAGCATCTCTTTGAATTGACGCTCTGCTTCAGGAATCTTCGCAACCTTTGAAGCAGGCAGTACTTCTTTGAATTTGGGAATAAATTCCTTTTTCAGGTCGAGCAGGGATTGATCATAAACAATCTCGGCTGTTATCAGAGAATCAGCCTGTGCATCTGTTAGTTCAGCATTCTTTAATCCTTTAGTTTGCTGGCGATGACTTTTATTTATCGTTTCTTTCTGTGCTTCGTACTGATCGTAAACTGGCCAGAATTTCTGCGATTCTTCAGGAGTTAAATTTAACTTCTGTGTCATAAAAGCCACTTTCTGTGCTTCTATCTTTTCCTTTTTCTGTTGTGCCTGACCGCCGTTTTGTGAAAAGGCTGATGCGTTAATGAATAACAGGAAGCTTAATAAAGCAATTCCTGTAATGTTGCTGAGTTTTGTTGCTGTAGTTTTCATAGTATTATAATTTTTAAGTTAGAAATCATTTTGATCATCAATGTCTTTATCTTCTTTGAGGTACTGAATAATATCATCATCGGTAATTTGTATCTTATTTATGGTGTCATTAATAACTACAGTGCTTTTATTGAGATTTTTAATATTATTGTCAATAGCTGAAGCTGACTTGGCATTCTTTGAAGTGTCGTCGTTGATAAGAGCCTGTGCAAGCAATGTTTCATCCATATCGTTATTAGCAATAAGAGAATCCACATAAAGCTCTTCTGCTGATTTATCTGTATTGGCTAATTCTTGTGCATTATTCTTTTTGACCTTCATTTCTGGAATCAAATACACTATAAATAAAATAGCAATTACAGATGCGCTTACAACTAAAGGAATGTAGAACTTCGGAGTGAAAATGATTATACGTTTGTTTGCAGTTGACTTAACATCACTTGCTGAACACTTATCTGAAATCATTCTGGGTAGCTCATCAAAATAACTTTCGGGAACAGTGAAAGGGTCAGTTTTATTCATTCCAGAAAGCTTCGGAGCAAAATGCTTCATGTCGTCTTCAAAATTTTCAGGTATGTTGTTATCCTTTTTCATTGTTGTAAAAGCGGTTTCGTTAATATGACAATTGAATTTCAAAAAGGTTTAATCGGAAGTAAGAATATTTTCAATTTTTTTCACTGCTATATGATAGCTTGCTTTGAGAGCGCCCACTGAAGTGCCCAGTATTTCAGACATATCTTCATATTTCATTTCTTCAAAATATTTCATGTTGAACACTATCCTTTGCTTTTCGGGAAGCTGTAAAATGGCAAGCTGCAATTTGTGCTGTATGGCATCCCCCTTAAAATAAGGGTCTTCTTTCAAGGTATTGGCAAGCTGTTTCTCAACATTAATAAAAGGTATAAGAAACTTAGTGCGTTTCTGTTTCAGGAAATTCAATGCTTCGTTAGTAGCGATACGGTACAGCCATGTATAGAACTGCGAATCTTCGCGGAACTTATCAAGGTTCTGCCATACCTTGATAAATGTGTTTTGCACTACATCGTTGGTATCATCATGACTGATAAGTATCCTTCGGATATGGCGGTAAATAGGGGTCTGGTACTTCCTTACAAGCAGGTTAAATGAATAATTCTTATTATCCCCCTTACGGAACAATTCCAGAAGTTCTTTGTCGGAGAGGTGCTCCATAGTGTGCAGGTTTAGCCTGCCGTAAATTTACTTTTTGCGTGCGATTGCCCTCATTACGGCATCAACAATGCTTGGTGTACTTAAACCGTATTTTACCATCAGTTCTTCAGGAGTTCCGCTTTCGCCGAACTTATCATCCACGGCAACCATCTCCATAGGTGTAGGCATTTCCAGTGCAAGCAGCTGTGCGATACTGTCGCCAAGCCCCCCGTTCCTCTGATGTTCTTCTGCAGTCACAACGCATTTTGTTTTCCCGGCTGATTGTATGACTGCTTTTTTATCCAAAGGTTTAATGGTGTGAATATTTATTATTTCGGCATCTATACCTTTTTCGGCAAGTATATGCCCTGCCTCTATGGCATTCCACACCAGGTGACCGGTTGCTATAATGGTGACATCTTTGCCTTCATTCAGCATGATGGCTTTCCCTATTTCAAATTTCTGGTCTTTAGGGGTAAAGTTAGGAACTTTAGGCCTGCCGAACCTTAAATAAACCGGACCTACATAATCGGCAATGGCAAGGGTTGCAGCTTTTGTCTGGTTGAAATCGCAGGTGTTGATAACAACCATATTGGGTAGCATTTTCATTAAACCCAAATCTTCAAGAATCTGGTGAGTGGCACCGTCTTCGCCTAAAGTGAGACCTGCATGTGAAGCACATATCTTAACATTCTTATTCGAATATGCCACGCTTTGCCTTATCTGATCGTACACACGCCCGGTGGAGAAATTGGCAAAAGTGCCTGTAAACGGTATCTTTCCGCCTATGGTAAGCCCTGCAGCTATGCCTATCATATTTGCTTCGGCAATGCCGGTCTGAATGAACCTTTCGGGGAACTCAGCAACAAATGCTTCCATCTTCAACGAGCCTATTAGGTCGGCACAAAGGGCAACTACGTTAGGATTCTTTCTGCCCAATTCAAGCAAGCCTTCGCCAAAGCCGCTGCGAGTATCTTTCTGTTCGGTGGAATTAAAAACCTTCATAGTAATATTTATTTTCAGAGTACTCTTTAAGAATAGTGTGGCCTTTTACATTTTATAATGCGAACCGATAACACCAAAGAACCAGCTATCGGGGAAAATGCGTTTAAGGAATGCACTCATTTTATGTTCAAAGAAATTACCAGCCACATAACGGAAGCATGGTTTCTTCTTCTCAATTATTTTTGCAATCAGCTTTGCGCAATGTTTCGGGTCGATGCCATTGGTTTCGTCCTTTTCAAATACCTTGACCACTTTATCGAACATAGCCTTGTTTGCCGGCTGAACCGGTGTCATTATCCTGCTTGAAGTGAAATTGGTTTTATAATCGCCGGGGTTTATGACCACTACATTCACGCCGCTTCCTTTTAGCTCGTAGTGAAGCGCTTCGCTATAACCGTTAACGGCAAACTTGCTGGTGGAATAAAATCCCTGGTAAGGAATGGCGAAAACGCCCGCCAGTGAAGCGATGTTGATGACAAGTCCCTGTTTCTGCCTCCGCATGATAGGCAGCACCTCGTTCACCATATCCATATACCCGAAGAGGTTGGTATCGAAAAGGCGTTTGCGGTCTTCAATTGGGGTGAGTTCCATTTCACCGCCCAAACCGTAGCCTGCATTGTTAATCAGTACATCAATTTTCCCTGCCTGCTTCATTACTTCGCTTACGCCGGCTTTGATTGTCTCGGGTTTGGTAACGTCGAGGATTATGACTTTATAAGGTAAAGTGCCGCTTGCAGCTTTTCTTGATGCCCCGAAAACCTGCATTCCGGCTGATGATAAAGTTTCAGCTATGGCTTTGCCGAATCCGCTTGATACTCCTGTTATTAAGATTGTTTTCATGATGTTTCCTTGTTGGTTTATTTTTGGCAATAATAATTAATTTTATTCAATTAGTTACAAACTTTCAGTAACAGATATTAAGATAGTTTTGTGATAAATAAAAATGGTAATATGAATTATATTCATCACGCAATATACAATAATGAAGTGTATATTTACATGGAAATTCGGTGTTCGATATTGGAAATTAAGTTTATACTGCCTACTGCTACTTCTTACGGCCTATTTCCAAAACTCAAGAATCTTAACTCAAAATTTCTCGCCTAATCCTGGAACATCTTAACTGTTATTGATTCGCCAGATTTGATTGTGAAAGATTTCTCAACGCTATAAACAGACCTGTTTGTGAACTTTGTCCTGAACACTACTCTGTATTTTCCTGGCAGAAGGTAGAGCGTTTCCTGAGAGGTATTCTCGGGGAGATTATATACCCATTTAAGTTTATTGTTGTCTTCCTGGTACACACTGCCATATCCGTTAGCCGCAAGCTGTATAACAGCAATGCCCGATTGCGGTATCTCTACAAGTGTTGTAGAATCCTGCGAAATGTGAACATCGTTTATAAACAAACGGGGCATGCAAAGGATTTCCATATCGTATTTGCCTGTAAGATACTTTTCCGTTTTCCCGAATTCCTGCACATTGAGGGTTTGCATTTTACCGGCCTGCCTGATAATGGCATCAAAGGTTTTCATTTCACCGGGATTCTTGCTGCCAACCATAAGCTTTAAATATCCCTGAGGCACATCAACCGGGATAATGGTGTGTTTGCCGGGAGTAAGTTTAATAGTATCAACTTCTACCGGGGGGATAGTATGCACCACAAGATTGTATTTGCAGAGAGGATCGAGGACAAGTGTATCGGGCAAACCACGGTTATTCATGGTATGTATGAAATTGTATTTAATAAGTCCTGAGAAGCTATCATAAAAGGTCATGTTAACATTGGTCTCGGTGGGATTGCCATAAGCGTCTAGCAAATTTACCTGTGCCGTAGTGGAATTCAATGCCTGGGAAATTACTATTTTAAGCGCCTGCTGAAACTGCTGTTCACTGCCTGCATTAAAGTATGTTCCCACACAACTAAAAGCAGTGGAAAAATCTTGTCCTATACCGATTATGAAAGGTTTTAAAGCAATTCCTTTCTTCTGGAGGCTTTTTGAAACAGCACAGGGATCACCACCGCATTCTTCTTCGCCATCAGTAATAAGAACAATGATGTTTCGGCAATTATCACAAGGAGTAAAATCATTAGCTGAAAGTTCAAGCGAGCTTGCAATCGGCGTTGTTCCTCTTGGAACGATAGTTTTAAGTTTATTCTTTATTTTGGCAGTGTTATCTTTTGCGAAGGGAATTTCAAGTTTAGTGTCGTCGCAGTCCTGCGGAGGATATTGCTTCTGATGGCCAAACACACGCAATGCAAGCTCAAGATTAGGAACATTTTTAAGACTATCAAGCAGGTCAGACAATAGCCGTTGAGCAATTGTAATTTTCATATCGCTCTGCCACCTGCCATACATGCTTTGCGATGCATCAAAGAGAAACAGGATGCGTGTAGTAGGTTTTGGCTTTTCTTTTTCCTTGGTTTGCGAAAATGAAATAAAAGGAAATACCAGAATAGATATGAAAATAAAAAAATATGTGATCTTTCTAATCAAATCTTATTTATTAAAATATTGTTGTCAAATTAACCACTTAGACACTTAGGGCACTTAGAAGCACTAAGAATTATTTCTTTTGAACTTCTTAGTGTAACTTTGTGTTCTTAGTGACTTAGTGGTTGTTCTTCTTTCTTATTTTTTTAATGTCATTTAATAATCGCCATATGTTTCCGGCAATTGTGCCAATGATTTTGAAAGCTGTTCGTCATTAGGTGCAGTGCCATGCCATTTGTGGGTGCCCATCATAAAATCCACGCCAAAGCCCATTTCTGTTTTCATTATAATTGCAACTGGCTTTCCTTTGCCTGTATGAGCTTTTGCAATCTTCAATGTACTGATCACTTCTTCAATATCGTTTCCATTCATTTCAAGAACATCCCATCCGAAAGCTATAAACTTTGCTTTAACATCACCCATCGGAAGGACTTTGTCAGTAGGGCCATCTATTTGTTTTCCGTTTAAATCAATAGTTGAAATGATGTTGTCAACTTTCTTTGCAGAAGCAAACATGGCAGCTTCCCAGTTCTGTCCTTCCTGCAATTCACCATCTCCATGTAATGTATAAACGAGTTTGTTATCCTTGTTCAGTTTCTTTGCCAATGCCGCTCCAATTCCCACAGACATTCCCTGTCCCAGAGAACCTGATGCAACCCTTATACCGGGCAGATGCTCTGCTGTTGCCGGATGACCTTGTAAACGGGAGTTTAATTTACGAAGAGTTCCAAGCTCTTTTACAGGGAAATATCCCGCATGAGCAAGTACGCTATACCATAAAGGTGCAATATGACCATTCGATAAAAAGAATATATCCTGCCCTATTCCATCCATAGTAAAATTCTTTGGATCATGGTCCATGATACCATTGTAAAGGGCAACCATAAAATCGGCACAACCGAGAGAACCTCCGGGATGTCCTGAACTAACACAATGAACCATTCGCAATATATCTCTCCTTACCTGAGTGGTAAGGGATTTCAATTCTTCTATCGTGGGCATTAGTAGTAAATTTATTTTCAAAAGTAATTTATTTATAATTATGGGAAACAGGATTGCAAATATTTATTTGTATTTGGTTGATGGTTTATAGCAGCCCGTTTGGTTGTTAGTCAAGGTCTTTAGTCAATTTTTACCAATGACCATAACCCATTTACTAAACTGGCAGCCCTGACCACAAACCTTAAACCTGATTTCTTTCAGTATATTATGTTGTTGATAAAATTGGATAATCTTTTATTTGAGAACAGGGAAACATAAAAGTAATAAATCTTGAATATGCCGATACGGAACAAATATGCAAATACATTATCTTTAGGTATGTTCCTATCGGTATAACTTGTTCTAATCATTTTTTGCAAAACTGATAAGAACAAGTATATCTTTGCAATTCAAAAAATACAAATTATGTCACTTAATTGCGGAATTATAGGCTTGGCAAATGTCGGGAAAACAACTTTATTTAATTGCATGTCGAACACTAAGGCTCAGACAACTGCTTTTGCATTCAGCACAAACAAATCGAATATAGGTATCATCAATGTGCCGGATAAAAGACTTTATGTATTAGAAAAAATGGTGAAAGCTGCAAAAGTTGTACATGCTACTGTTGAGATAGTTGATATACCCGGTCTTGTTAAAGGCTCCAGCAAAGGGGAAGGTGTTGGCAGTAGCTTTCTTGCAGATATCCGTCAGACTGATGCCATTATTCATGTATTACGCTGTTTTGATGATCCAAATTTGCCACATGTGGAAGGCTCGGTAAACCCGGTGAGAGATAAAGAAATCATTGATCTTGAATTGCAGATAGTAGATCTCGATTTGGTAGAGAGAAAAATGCAGCGTGTTGAAAGAGCTGCAAAGACCGGTGATAAGGATGCAAAGAAGAGTTTGGAAATATTAACTGTCTATAAAAATCATCTTGAATCATTTCAATCAGCGCGCACTGTTCCATTGACAGAAGAAGAAAAGAAAGTTGCTAAAGACCTTTGCCTTATTACTGAAAAACCTGTGCTGTATGTTTGCAATGTGGATGATGCTTCCGCTTTGAAAGGGAATAACTATGTTGTCATGTTCAGGGAATCAGTAAAAGCTGAAGGCGCTGAAGTGCTTGTGGTAGCTGCAAAGCTAGAATCAGAAATCTCTGAGCTGGAAAGCATTGAAGACAGAATGGCATTTTTAAAAGATGTTGGTTTAACTGAACCCAGTGTAAATATGCTTATCAAAGCAGCATTTAAATTATTGAAATTATTGACATTTCTCACTGCAGGACCTAAAGAAGTTCGTGCATGGACCATCAAAGAAGGATATACTGCACCTCAAGCATCCGGCGTAATTCACAGTGATCTTGAACGTGGTTTTATCCGTGCAGAAGTAATGAAATATAGTGATTTTGTAAGTCTGGGTTCCGAAAATGCCTGCAAAGAGAAAGGCAAATTATATGTAGAGGGAAAGACTTATGTGGTGCAGGATGGAGATATTTTGAATATTAGATTTAACGTATAAAAAATAAGGGCGGCGAGCTTTGCTCGCCGCCCTTATTATATCTTAGGGAATTATCTTTCGTAACTTCCTTTTTTCAATATTTTGCTTTCTTTCATCATAAATTCACCCATAGCAATTACATGATGGATCTTGTCGTTCTTCAGGAATACCATATCTGCATCTTTTCCTTCAGCAATACGTCCTTTATTTTTCAGTTTAAGGATATCAGCAGGATTTGATGTCAATACCTTTAATGCTTTATCAAGAGTAACTCCTTCGTTCTTTACCATATCCATTAACTCACGGAAGTTAGCGCTTGGTAATCCCATTTCAAGTTTTGTAAGATTACCGGCTGCGTCAAAACCGGGTAATGAACCGCATGCATCGCTGGTAAACGTTATATTCTCTAAAGGCACTCCTGCTTTCATAAGGTCAACAATGGCTTTGGAAGGCTTCACTTCGTATTCAGGGAAGTAAGGATAGGAGCTGGTTGTAATGTCAACATAACCGCCTCTTTTACCATATTCCTTTGCAAATTCAAGGGTGTAATCGTTGCGGTTGCAATGTGTAGGTAAGAACTGTGTCAGCTTAAGCATCTTCTGACTTCTTTCAATCACATCATACATAGGCTTAAACGGATCTGACTCCTGGTCACCTAAATGAATATTGACAATTCCTGCTTTACCGCCAAGCATGCCACCAACACGTGCATGTTCAGTGAGGCGTATCAGTTCATCAGTAGTAGGCCATGAAGAACGATGGTCGGAAATAGCTATTTCACCAACACCTATTACTTCTTCAATGGTAGCTATATCTTTACCAACTTCACCTGTTATTGTTACAGTAGGAACCTGGTAAGCGCCTGTATATATCCAGCACGAAACACCATCGGCCCTTAGACCTTTAGCTTTCATCAAAACAGATTCCACTGAACGTGTCATACCATCAGTTCCCAAACATCCTACTACAGTAGTAACGCCTGCTTCAACCAACATGCTTAATTGCAATTCAGGGGTGCGTGTGGAAGGACCTCCTTCACCACCTGCACCTGCAATATGCACATGTGCATCAACAAATCCGGGGACAAGTTTTAACCCATCACATTGTACTACTTCCAGAAAACTGCTTGCTGCAAGATTAATATCATCAGCAATAGCCATGATCTTTGATCCGGCTATCAGAACGTCTTTCTTTCCTAATGACTCAGGTGCATAGACCTCACATTTTTTGAATAAATACATCATAAAATAAATTTTAGATTATTTGAATAATGAATATTGAATAACGAATAATGAATATTGAATTAAGTTTTTCTTTTTTCAGAGTTCTTCCGGGCTGTTTCAATGCTTTTTACAAAAATAGAAATAAGCTCATTACATTCTTTTATTCCTACTTCTACAATATCAAGTTTATTTGTTAAAGGAGCCTTTTTAATTATTTTTAAAGAGATTCGTGTTTCTCTAAGTTCTTTTAGCAGCACTTTAAGTTTATGAATGAAATCATTTACTGATTCAGCGCTTTGAGCTTCTCCGTATTGAAGGGCTGGCGATGTTCCTGACCTTACTATTTGTCCTGAAATGTGATTGCCAGCTTTTGTATCAAATAAATTCTCCGAGATTTTGATAATCAAAATAGAAAAGTCGATCAATCTATCTTCTAAATCAAACTTTCTGTTATTATCTTTATTTGCATCCATAAGTTATTTCGATATTCGATATTCCCTGTTCAATATTCGATATTCAACTTATTTATTATTCGTATTTGTAAACCAATTCTTTCAGCAAAGGCTCAAGCGCAGTCATAATAAGGTTTTCCTTGTCATCATCATTAAAGAAAGATATGCTTGAAATCACTTCTCCATTCTGCAATACTTCAACCTGGTGATCGATAATTTGAATTAATTTGCCATTCTCAAGTAACAAATTCTTCATCGATTCTTCTGTATAATTGGCATTGTCAAGTATCACCATATCCGCTCCCTGGTGGAAGTAGCCATAATCTGATATATCATGTTTGCCATGATTAAACACAGCAAACTCAGTATCAGGATTACGAAGAATTATTTTTACATTCTGATCGTGTTTTTCATTGTTAAAGAAATAATTTCCGTTAAAGAAAACACCATCAGTTGAAAGGCTTGCAAACCCTATATCTTTCTTAATGCAATTAACCTTTTCGTAAATACCATCCACCATTTTCTGATTAATGTTATTGCCTGCAATTATCGGTATCCTTGAATGTTCAGGAGTTTTGAAATGCGATTCCATCACCAATCCCGGAACATCTATTGAACCACCAATAGCAGGAGCAAGGTGCATGAATACGCCGGGGCCAGCATTTATCTCAATGATGCCGAAGTTTCCTTCTGTCCATGGTTTTGCAATATCCTTTGCCAGTACATCAATGCCAAGACATTTTACTTTAAAGAACTTTGCAATGGATTCAACCATTTCAATATTCTTAGGATGTATCTTATCCGTAACGTTGATAGATACTCCACCTGCTGAAATATTAGCTACCCTGCGCAGGTAAATAGTTTCACCGGCCTTTGGAACTGTATCGAGTGCCAAGCCCTGCAACGAAAGATAATCATTCATATCATCATCTATCTTGATCTTGCAAAGTGGTGAACGTGCATTATCAAGGCGGACTTCTTTTGCGTTATCAATTTCAATAAGTGTTTTGATACTGTCTTTACTATTGCCTTCCACATAAGCAGGAACCCTTTGCAATGCAGCAGCAAATTTTCCATTCACTGTTAATAGTCTGTGGTCAGTTCCATAAATCTGCTGCTGTACAATAATACCTTCGAATGGTGTTCCTGCCAGCTTTGTTGCTTCTATGATATTGTTAAATGCCTTTCTAACGGCTTCTTCACTTTCGATGCCGGTAGTAACACCTTGTCCTTTATGGCCAGCAACAGGTTTTACAACAACAGGGAAACCAAGTTTTAAAGCTTCTTTAACTGCTTCGTCTTCTTTGTAACAATTCTTACCAATAGGAGTGGGGAAGCCGCACATGATTAGGAAATCGCCTACCATGTCCTTATACATGGTGAATTCAGTATCCTTGATTCCATCAGTATGGAAAGTAGTTGAACGTCCGCGTAACTGCTTCTTGCCATAGCCCCATTGAAATTCATTTTCTTCATAAAGGAAGAACACAGGAATATTTCTTTTTAATCCTGCTTCAACAAGCGAATAAATGGTTGGTCCGCCAAGTATCGATTTATCAAAATCAGCTTGCAGCTTCAGCCATTTTGTTTTAAGGTCAAAATCCCTGTCTTCGTTCATCGACATGAACCATTCGCTGGCCATGTAAACACATTCTTCAGCAGCGGCTTCATCAAAGAATTCAACAGCTACCACATAATCTTCACCATCTTCACCAATTGAATATTCGTTCAGGAAAAGGTCAATATCCATTTTCAGGATATGCACCAAAGTAGAAGCAAAAAGATCAATTACAGTCGTAGGGTTCCTTGATTCAAGTGAAGGGAATTCTTTATAAACACTCTTTTTATAAAAGCCCACTTCAGGGCCATCTGGATCGAGATAAATATTAAAAACAAGCGCTTTTTTATTCAGGTAATAGTTAGGTCCGTTATAGACAAAGAATTTCCTTACATCGAAATCATTATGGTTTTCCATTTGAATGTTATTAGTTCTTGATTTTATAAATATAGTGAGGACAAATATAACGAATATTTAATATGGCAATCAATAACATAAAATTATTTAACCTGAAATTAACTTACAGTGCATGGAATGATATTTTTCATTAGTATGGTGTTGAAGCACTTTTATTTCTGCTAAGTGATGTTACACGTTTTTATTGATATTTAATTTCTCTATGTCACTCAGAGCCAGACAAAGCAAGCGATAGCTTGATATTGTCCGTGTCGAAGAGTGATATAGCGGTCGACTTCGACACGCTTCTCCTTCCACTATCGTTTCAGGATAATCGGCTCTGCCTGACCGCTATATTTTGCAACTATTTTTTGTTTGCGTAACAGAAGCTGATAATTAAAAAACCACGAACTTTAGTCCGTGGCTATTATACTGATTAATTGTATCTTTTTTGCAATGAAATAAGAAACTGACTTATTGTGCCAGCTTCAGTTGTTTAGCTGTGCTTACAACTATTTCAGGTTTTCCATTATGATCAGTAATAAGCCCTCTTATTTCAATGGTCTTACCATCAAACTTGCTTAGGTCGCCAACGGCCTTAATATCTTTCTCCGAAATAAAAACTGTAAAAGGATTATCGGGATATTTGCCGCCTATATCAATAAATGTAGCTTTGTCGGTGGTTTTAATGTGGAAAACTTTGCCTACTACTATTGTCGTATCCTTTTGTCCAATATGTGTTTTGGCATCTTCGGCTTTAATTTTCTGCTGTGCAAAAACTGCGCTTCCCATAAAGAAAAGCAATACAAATGTAAGTGCGATGTTAATTTTCATGATGATAGTTTTAGTTTAAGATTATGCAGCAAATGTAGTTATTTTATTGATTCAAGTTGCCGAGAATTGATTTGAATCCGTCTTTAATTGAGATTCCTCACTTCGTTCGGAATGACATTTGGGGTAGATATAATAGGAGGGATAATTTGGCGATTCGCTTTAAGCGAATCGCCAAATTATCCCCGACAAGAAAACAAATAAATTGTCATTCCGAATGGATCCGCCAACTGGCGGAGGAATGAGGAATCTAAAAAGGGCAATACACCAATTTGCTTATAATCAAGTATGCACTATTCACCTCTTACCAATGATGTTTAGCTATTATCACCGAAACATAGGTTCCATATTCACTCAACGAATCGCGTACAAAGCCGATGCCTATATCAACTAATGATTTATCCCACTCATCAATGCCCAGCAGATGGTACCTGTGAGCGTTTTTCGAATCCTCGTCGTTGGCTATCATATTCTTTATTGACGACACACCGTCATCCAATCCTGCCTGTATGGATTCGAAACTATTGTCGTTTTTTTTGCTTGTCCACTCGGGTTCTAGTTTGTATCCCGCTTTGCTTATATAGTGGTTTACCCCGTAACCGTCGGGATCAACATGGGCAAAGTATTTTCTTTTAACCATATCCACAGCCCTGGCTTCGGCAACGCTGGCTAAAGTATCGTTCCACTTAAGCTTTGTTTTTGTTATCTTTAAACTCTTGCTAAGTTTTAATTCAGCCCTGTACTTATCAGGGTTTGTCCTTATATCATTCAGGTAAACAAAGGCATTATAGGCTTCTTTTTTGTCAATTATAATACTATCATCCTGTTTATACGAAGTGGACGGAAATAACACAACACAAATAATAAAAGGAAAGCTGTATTTATAAAAGTGTTTCATGAAATTATCTTCAATATGTTTACAGTTTCTTTTTGTTTTTACAATCTTTATAATTCGAAGGTTCAACTGTTCAATTATTCTTTAATCTCAGAAATAGCAAAAGCCTTATCAGTAAAATTCATCAGCAATAGTGAAGGTTTTGCATTAATGATTTCGCTTTTATCATCATAATATCTTTCAAAATGTTTAATGTTGATAATGATAAGGTCGAAGTTATTCATGTATTTATCTGTCGGCATTTGCGGTTCGATAAATTTGATATTGGCATTAGTTGAGAAAGAAGTAGAATTTATTTTTTTAAGGGTATCCTTATCATTAGTATCAGGGACAAATGTTATACGGCAATCAGAATTCTTTAACAGCCTCTGTGAAATATTCAGCAGGTTGTCCATTGAATAAGAATCAGACAATATCAGTACATTCGAGATGGTTTCCACGTCTTTATCAATGAAAACACCCACATTGCATTTAGCCTGTTCAATAATATTCTTCACCCTGCCGCCAAGCACATTTTCGCTGAATGCCGATTTGGCAGCTCCAATCAGAAGGAAGTCGGTCTTTTCTTTCTTCGTTGTCTTTATAATTTCTTTTGTAACATCTTCGGTGGTTTTATAAAGGGTCTTAAGCCTTATATCCAGTTCTTCGGCACAGGCTTTAATGGGAGCGAAGCTAATGTCCTGATACTTCAATGCGACAGAACGTGTAATTTCTGTATGGGGTGTAAGATGTATGGCTGTATAATAAAACATGTTTTTTTCTTTTGCCGAGAAAGCATTAACAAGCTTTAGCAACGATTCTCCCATCTTGGGTAATCCGAAAGAAATAAGGATACGCAGATGCCTGAGTTCGGGACGTTCCTTTATGCTTTCTTTTTTCTTTGAAACATAATCAAGCAGGTTAAGTGTGGGACCTGTCATAAATGTAGTGACCAGCGTCATAATAACCATCATGGTAAACACTACCGAAGAGAGTACACCTAAATCGTAACCTATATTCAGCACTATCAGTTCCATTAAACCCCGCGTATTCATCAGCGTGCCGACAAAAAAAGAATCTTTCCAGCCCATGCCTGTAACCCTTGAAGCAATAAAGCTTCCGCCAAATTTCCCAACGATAGCAAAAAGAATAATAAGTCCGCATATAGCCCACATATCGCCTTGATCAAGTAATCCTATTTCGGTACGAAGACCTGTAAGGACAAAGAAAAGAGGAAGCAGCACTACTAGGCTCAGGTCTTCTATCTTTTCAGCCATTATCTTTTTGAACATGGCATGTTGTGGCATTATCACTCCGGCAAGAAAGCCGCCGAACAATGCTTTGATGCCAATAACTTCAGTGAAGAAAGCCGATATGAACAAAACAATGAATACAAAGGCAATGATCTTTTTATTCAGAATTTCTTTTGTGATATATATTGCCCCTATCTTTTTCATCATAGGTTGTATGGCGAATATCATGAATACAATATAAACCGCAGCCAGCAAAATGGTAAGCAGGGCATTCACGGGGTTTCCTGCCTGAATGATGGCAATGATGGCAGCCAGTATGCACCAAGCCGTAAGGTCGTCAATGGCGGCTATAGTGATAATATGTTTCCCGAAATTAGTGGTTGTAAGTCCACGTTCCTGTATTATCCTTGCCAGCACGGGAAAAGCGGCTATGCTCATGGCGATGCCGATAAACAAAGCAAAGCCTAAGAACGATGTTCCCGCTGGGGCGAACGAACTGTAAAGGAAATATGCCATCAACACACCCATGAAGAAAGCAAATAGTATGCTGGTATGGCTGATTACAAGCGCCGACCTTACCCTTAACTTTATTACATTAAGGTCGAGTTCCATGCCTATGATGAACATGAACAGTACAAGCCCTACCTGGCTTAATATTTCGAGATATTTCATGCTGCCGACAGGGAAAACAAAAGCAAAAGCAGAAGGGAAATAATGACCGATAAGGGAGGGCCCAATTACTATTCCCGCTATTATTTCGCCAATTACTACGGGTTGCCCTATTTTGCCTGTAATGAAGCCGAATGCACGGGAAAAGATAATGATGATGATAATTTGAAGCAGCAATATGCAGATAGGGTTCCCGAGCTTATCAACAAAAAAATTATATGATTTTATTATGGAGTTATTACTATCAGAGGTAGCAGTATTATTATTGTTTAATGAAACAGATGCATTAGGTGCTGTATTTACAGCAGTTTCGGTAACAACTTTATTAGCAGCTACCGGTAGGATCTTTCCTTTTTCAAGCAGTAGCCATATAAGCCCTCCGAAGATAAGCAGTATTATGATATAAAAGCTGAAATTTCGACTCATTAATAATTTGAGTTTAAGTATTTACAAAAGTAAAGTATATTAATAAAACTTTATTGGTTTTTTTATCATCTTTAAACAAACGATTTCCTTGATTAAAGAACCGACTTTTATGGCAATGAAACCACATTATCTTTGTTATATTTTTCCTTTTTTATTTAGGTTATAGAACTTCAAAGAGGAAAAAAAACCATTTCTTCCCCCATTTTCCCTGATTTTTATAAGCCCCAAGACTCAAGCCCCAAATTCCATGCCTTGTCGGCAGACAGGCAAGTCCAAATTCTTATGAATATACTATTGGATATTAAAGTTTGCACCGATTCCTTAAGGACTTGCACCGATTCCTTAAGGACTTGCACCAACTCGTTAAGGACTTGCACCAACTCGTTAAGGACTTGCACCAACTCGTTAAGGACTTGCACCAACTCGTTAAGGACTTGCACCAACTCGTTAAGGACTTGCACCAACTCGTTAAGGACTTGCACCTATTCCTTAGGGACTTGCATCAATTCGTTAAGGACTTGCACCAACTCGTTAAGGACTTGCACCTACTCGTTAAGGACTTGCATCAATTCTTAGCGACTACTCACTTCTTGATAGCGACTACTCACTTCTCGATAGCGACTACTCACTTCTCGTAGCGACTACTCACTTCTCGATAGCGACAACTCACTTCTCGATAGCGACTACTCACTTCTCGGTATCGACTACTCACTTCTCGATAGCGACAACTCACTTCTCGGTATCGACTACTCACTTCTCGGTATCGACTACTCACTTCTCGATAGCGACAACTCACTTCTCTGGATAGCGACTACTCACTTCTCGGTATCGATTATTCACTTCTCGATAGCGACAACTCACTTCTCGGTATCGAGTACTCACTTCTCGGTATCGACTACTCACTTCTCGATAGCGACAACTCACTTCTCGGTATCGACTACTCACTTCTCGATAGCGATAACTCACTTCTCGGTATCGAGTACTCACTTCTTGGTATCGAGTACTCACTTCTCTGTAGAGAGTACTCACTTCTCTGTACTAAATACTCATTACTTCCTATACAATAGCATCTTATATTTTAACAGATCAGGCGGATAAAATGAGATAAAAACTGATAAGCTTAAAACTCTTGACCACTCTTTTCAACACTTATTGTATATTTGCCTCAATTTATACTGAAAACAAACAACTTTTAGAAAATTCTAAATCTTAAGCTCTAAATCCTAAATAAGCACAAAATACTAATTTACTAATGAGCAAAACTGTTTTGAACATTCCTGCTTTTGATATTTGAATTTGTTTAGAGTTTAGAAATTCGGATTTGGGATTTGTCTCAGTAAAAAAAGGTTTTTAAGTAAAAGTGAAAGTTATATAAAGTATGTCGAGGTTCAGAAAAATAGTATCGCTGTCACTATGGTCACTCTTATTGTTGATAGTAATATACATTGCATTCCCATATATACTAAGCCCTGTTTACGATTTTCCCGCTACCAAACCTTTTGCAGGCGACAGTATTTACAATCCTTATAAGAATGCCCAGCCGAAAAACTGGCTTAAAGGCAATTTTCACTGTCATTCCAATACATGGGGACTGCTAACCAATGGCAGGGCAAAGGGAAATTCAATTAAGAACATCGTTCTCCGTTACCAATCCATGGGATACGATATTATATGCATTTCCAATTACGACCGCATTTCCTTAGATAACGACCCGCCTCATTTGTTTGTAAGGGCTTACGAGCATGCTTTGGGAACACTTCATTATCATCACCTGGTGCTTGGCGCCGACCATGTTTCATGGCTCGATTTCCTTGGCTATGAAAGCCTTTCCAATAAGCAATTCATGCTGAATCATCTATCTGAAACCTCTTTGCTCACTGTTATAGCTCATCCCAAGCTTACCCTTGCCTATGCCCCAGAGGAATTCAAGTATTTATGCAATTATTATGTGATGGAAGTGTTCAACAACTTCCGTTTCTCTATCGAGCATTGGGATACTGCCCTTTCAACCGGTCATGCTGTATTTTGTTTAGCCGATGACGATTGCCATGATATTAATGATCCCCAGCTTATGCAGAGGTGTTTTAACATGGTGAATACCGCCGACAGGTCGGAAAGTGGTATTGTTAATGCATTGAAATCGGGCAGCTCTTATAGCGTTGATTTCAATATGCGCGACGGTGAAACTTTCGATGATAAGATAGCCGATGCAAAAAAGTTTAAGACTGTGAAAAGTGTAACTGTTCATAATAATATTCTTACTGTAATTTATCCCGAAAAGGTTGAAGAGATCAAATTTATTGGTCAGAACGGAGCAATAAAGGACACTGTTAAGGATACTGATTCGGCTTCGTATGTTATAAAGCCAACTGATACGTATATCAGGACAGTTATTAAAGTTAAGGATCAGGGCAAGATATACCTTAATCCCATTATTCGTTATAACGGTAAAGCCTTGCCTTTTTACACGCCCACAGTAAATGTAATGAAGACCGTTTTGAATCGTGTGCTGGTAATACTTATCACGCTGATAATTGCTTTTTTTATTATGTGGAGAATGAAGGTGATCTTTAAAAAAGCCGGAAAAAGGAAACCGGCATAATCAGATTGCGCAAAGGCAGCTTAATTGTATCGTGAGTTAGGGACTAAAAATTTATATCGCCCTTACAGGGCTTTATTTTTCAAGGATTATATATTCCTACCAACATTCCGCTCCTAACGGAGCTAAGAAAAGTCCTGTAAGGACTATATATTGGTAGAATACAAATAAATAAGACCTATTTAACCCCGCCAGCCTTGCCGCCCGCTTAACCGCGAGGCTAGCTAGGCAGGTAGGGGTGAAATATCATTTAAAAAAATAATCCAGAAATTAAATTAATTGTAAACTGTAATTTTCCTGCTGTCAGTGATGTTGGAATTGTTACCGCTGACAACCTTCCATTTCTTCAAGTCGAAAATGCTGCCGGGCTGCAGGAAACCAACTCTTATATCATTAATTACAATAGGATCATTATCGTTAATGGTATCGTAATTGGAATAACTGGTCTCGGTTGTATTAACAACAGTAACCATTTCCGAACCTATTACTTCAAATACATCATCAGAATCAATAACTATAGCCGTATCTTCACCAAGTCCAATGCCTTTTTTACTTAACCCTGAACATAAGAATTGAGTGAGCCTTCCTAAGCGACCACGATTTACAAAATGAGTGTCAATTGTAGTATTCTTAATAAAACCAAATCCCCTGCTGTGATGTATAGCGCCTTTACGCAGTCCCTTATCATCACCATCAAAAAGAATAGGGTCGCATGCCGCAGCAGCGCCTGCGCTGGTTCCTGCTATAGTGGCTCCTTTTGAAAAACGTTCTTTGATTTTTTCAAACAGGAAAGTATCAAGGAAAACATTTACCAGTCTGAACTGGTCACCACCGGTAAAGAAGATAAGGTCGGCCTGCATAACCTGCTCAATATATTCTATCTTCTCTGTTTCACTTTTCGTCCTGATATCAAAAGTGAAAAACTTTTCAACGCCAAGGTCTTTGAAAGCCCTTACATAATCTTCCGCTAGTCCTTTTGGATATTCAGAAGCAGTAGGAATAATAACAGCAGTTTTAGCGTTATTCAAAGCGACAACCTTCTTTAAAACAACCTTGTCAGTTTTCCTGTCTTCAGCCCCACCTATAAGTACAAGGTATCCTCTTTCGTTCGTGTTGGTAACAGTATAATCGAATGTATTCATGCTTTCCTGCTTTTTGTTTTTCCTGGTAAAACCCCATTTCCCAAATAACCTAAATCGATTTTTTTCAGGGAAAACAGAGAACACACAAAAGTAGTTCATGAAATAAGGAAATAGCAAGTTTTTTAACTTAAATATTAACATAATTGCGTTGATAATATTATTTGAAAGATGTATGCAAAATAACCTTATAATAAAGAGCTACAAAGTTACGACAAGAATTTTAACATTCTGACAGAAGATATGCAAAATAATATTTTATCATTTTAGATTCCTCATTCCTCCGCCAGTTGGCGGATCCATTTGGAATGACAATTTATTTATTTTCTTGAGGGGTATAAGGCGGCGATTCGCTTAAAGCGAATCGCCGCCTTATACCTCTGTTATTTCTCAATCAAATTTGTCATTCCGAACAGAGTGTGGAATCTTATCGGAGCATAATATTAGATTCTATTTGATTTGTTTGATCTGCTCAATTATTTCATCCGGCCTTACAGACAAAAGCACTATTAACTTACCTTTTGCACCTAAACCTAATGCTGTTATTATAGCATCGTAATGATTGGTTATTACCCGTATATTCTCCTCCTTAAATCCTTTTGTTATAGCTCCTTGTTTAAGCAGAGCAGTAATATTACCTGCTTCTCTTCCTCTGTCATCAACACCTTCATAGAAAATAAGATGGTTGTAAGTTTCAGCAGCTAATGCTCCCAGATTCATTATTTCTTCATCACTTCTGTCGCCGGCGGCATCCATTACGCCAATCTTTTCTTCAGGGAAATTAGAAAGGAACTCTTTTAATCCTTCAAAGTTTATGCTGTTATGAGCGTTGTCTAATAATACTTTGAAATCCTTCACATCTATCAAATTCATTCTGCCGGAAAGATTTTCAGGAGTAGGAGAGAACTCACTCAGATATTTAGTAATGTTTTCGGATGATATTCCATAAGCTGCCATAGCTGCAGTTGCTGCAAGTATTTCATCGTACATGAATTTGGCTTTATTACTATATGTCAAAGGAACATTAATAAGATCGATGATCTTTTCGGCTTTGGTCTTTTTATAAAGATAAACGGCATCTTCCTTAATATTTACTGCATGACCGCCTTTCAAGATATGCGCTGAAACTTCTTTGTTCGTTGCATCTTTCGAAAAAAGAACCAGCTTGCTGTAAATGCGGTTCTTCATATCAAGCACAAGCTCATTATCTGCATTCAGTATGCTGTAGCCTTCTTCATATACTTCTTCAGCCACAACAGATTTAGCATAAGCAAGGTCTTCTATGTATTTAATATCATCCACACCCACATGGTCGTCGTGAAGATTCAACACAATACCTATATCAGCAAATTTATAACCTATACCGCGCCTCAGTATTCCTTCTCTTGATGTTTCAAGTATAGCACAATCAATAGTGGAGTCTTTTAATACAAGTGAAGCTTTCTCTGGATAGGTCATATCGCCTTTCATCAAACATCGGCCATTAATAAAAAGCCCGTCTGATGTTGTCATTCCTGTGGTATATCCTTCTTTCTGCAGGCAGTAATTCAGCAGTGTAGCGGTAATGGTCTTTCCTGCTGTACCAGTAATAGAGAAGATCGGCACGCGTGTATTGTTCTTTTCAGGGAAAAGCATATCAACTAAATTCTTTGCTACATTATGCCCTTTACCATAAGTGGGATTCAGGTGCATGCGGAAGTCGGGAGCAGCATTCACTTCCAGAACAACTCCACCATTTTCATTTATAGGGGTGGCGATATCGGGAGTAATAAAATCAACTCCTGCCACATTCAGTCCGATAGTTTGTGCTGCCCTTTCGGCAAGGAAAATATTGAAAGGATGAACCATAGTGGTAACATCGCTTGCAGAACCTCCCAGTTTCATATTGCCTGAATTCTCCAAATACAGTATTTCATCTTTTGGAAGTACAGAAGCGTAGGTATAATTATGAATGGCAAGCAGCTTTTCAGTCAGTTCATCCGATTTGAATTTCGTAAGTTTTCCTTTATCGCCATACTGCCTTTCGGGTTCGGCATTTAACTTATCAATGAGTTGCTGAATATTTAAAGCACCGTCGCCTTTAATGAACGCAGGTGTAAGCTCCGTTGCTGCAACAAACTTATAATCTATCACCAATAGCCTGAACGATTTCCCTTCTATATGCTGCTGTGCAAGCACAAGCTCATCGTACTCCTTAGCCAGCGTGAATGCCAGTTTAATATCGTCTTCTGTTTTCAGGTTAAGTAAAAGGTTCTTGCCGAGGGAACCTTCGCAGGGCTTTACCACTATAGGCTTTTGTATCCTTTTGCTGAAAGCAATAATGTCTTCAATCTGTTCGCTGCGTATGGTTTCGGGCACTGGAATACCGGCATCTTCAAGCATTACCGAAGTGAGGTATTTGTTATCTGCTGTTTCAACAGCTATCAGACTGGTGTCGGAAGTAATGGTGGCGCGTATTCTTTTATGGTATTTGCCTGTGCCAAGCTGAACAAGGTTGTAGGTGTCAAGTCGAATGCAGGGTATCTTTCTTTTGTCGGCTTCGTTCACTATGGCTTGTGTACTGGGCCCGAACAAGCGCTTTTCCCTTATATCAATCAAATCGTCAATAACTTCTTTAATATTGAAATCTGTATTCAGCAGCAGCGAATTGATAAGGTTCACGGCGGCTTTGCCTGCATACACTCCTGCCACTTCATCAAAGTATCGGAAGATAATATTATACACTCCTTCTTCCAATGTGCTACGAGTTTTGCCATAACCCACATCCATGCCTGCCAGCGTTTGCAGTTCAATGGCTACATGTTCCAGCACATGACCAAGCAATGTTCCTTCGTTAACCCTTAGCAGGAAACCGCCTTCCTTGCCCACCGAGCAATGATGCTGATAAAGCGAAGGCATTGCAGTCTGTAGTTTTTCAGGAAAGTTGGGAATTTTATTGGTGAATATTTCGTTATACTCCCCAAGGTTAAGGCGTATCAATACTATAGGGCCTGCGCTGAAATAATTAGCCCCATGCATCACCTGTATCTTAGCCACTTTAAGCGGACCTTCGGTTATAGTGTAAGTGTTGTATTCTTTTAGTGTTTTTTGCATAACCATGGAATTGTCTGTTGCTTATTTCTCCATATCTGAAGAATATTTGAGAGAAGTGAACTTCTCAAGGTCAATAAGATGGTATTCGCTAAGGCCGTCAATAGGCGATTGAACAATATTCTTTACCTGCAATCCTTTTTCAATTGCAACTTCTTTTAATAAGGATGAGAAATAGAATGCAACAGACCCTGTGCAGAATAGAGGGACTTCCTTATGCCTGGAATATTTCAGCACTTGCATTTCGAAGAAATCGTTGAACGAGCTTTTAACCAGTCCCTGCATATAAGCATCGCTAATATTTTCGGAAATAAAACTTGTGAACGAGGCAAGGAAACGGCTCGGAAACTGCTGTTTGTACAAATGTGAAAGTATATCAACACTGCTGTAATTGTATTTCTTTTCAAACATTTCCCTGATATGCACAGGCGCCGACATTGATAATACTTCTTTAAGGAGCTTCTTACCCATATATGCTCCACTGCCTTCATCGCCCAACATATAGCCAAGTGATGGAAGGTTTTCTGCAATGTTTTTTCCATCGAACAAGCAGGAATTGGAACCTGTTCCAAGAATACATGCAATACCTTCACTATGTCCGCATAATGCCCTTGCTGCACCCAGCAGGTCATCGCAGACTTTTACCCTTGCAGAAGGAAATAATGGTTTCAGTCCGTCTTCAACAATGATGCTTTTCTCGGTTGACGAGCATCCCGCCCCGTAGAAGTAAACTTCTGTAACGCCTTTGCTGTCGATAAAAGGAACGAGTTCTTTTTCTACTTCATTTTTAATATGCAGGGTATCAACAAAAAAAGGATTGAACCCGCCGGTCTGAAACGACCTTGTATCCTGTCGGCTGTAAAGAACCCTCCAGTCTGTCTTTGTAGCTCCGCTATCCGCAATAAGTAGCATTGTTTGTCAAAATTTAAATGTTATACATCATTCCTTCTTCAGCCAGTATGGTGTTTTCAAAAACTGTTTTGGCTTCGTCCAGTAAGGGCTGCAAGTCATCATATCTTGCCGAATAATGACCTATCATCAGTTGTTTTACTTTCGCCTTTTTGGCAATAGTGGCAGCGTCTATAGTGGTGCAATGGAATTTTTCCCTTGCATTCTTCACTTTATCGTGCATGAAAGTTGCTTCGTGATAAAGCAGGTCAACATTACTGATCAGCGGAAGATATGATGCAGTGTAACCGGTATCGCTGCAATAGGCATATTGAACAGGAGCTGGGGCATCTGTTGTTAAGTAGGAATTTTTAAATTTCTTTCCATTCTTATCAATGAAATCAGCGCCCTGTTTTATCTTTTCAAACTCTTCTTGCGGAATATCCATATTGGCTATCACTTCTTTCTTTAATTTCCTTTCTTTTGGTTGTTCACTAAATATAAAACCAACCGTAGGAATGCGGTGATCAAGTGGAAAACTCTTCACAGAGATCACATCATCCTGGAAAATAATAGTTGACTTCGTGCTGTCAATAGCATGAAATTCCAAAGGATAGAGTAAAGTGGTTTTGGATATTTCGAGCTGCATATCAATGATGCTTTTCAGGTCGGGATCGGAATAGATGTGCAGTTCTTTATTTCTGCCAAGCAAATGAAGTGTGAACAATAATCCCATTAATCCTAAGTAATGGTCGCCATGCAGGTGACTGATGAAAATATGATCGATGCGCTGGAATTTTATCTTGAATTTACGCATTTGGATCTGGGCGCATTCTCCGCAGTCTATCAAAAACAAGCGCTCATTTACGTTGAGTATCTGAGCGCTTGAGTGTCTGTATAAAGTAGGGGTTGCAGAACTACAACCCAGAACAGTTAATTTAAATGACATTATCTCCCTTCCACTATCATTCTCCTGGTTATGGTTTGTTTAGCGTTGCTTAGTTTATACAAATATATACCTGATGGCAGGTTTGAAGCAGAGAACTGTATGGTATTCCTGCCAGTATTTGCAGCTATTGATTGACTGTAAACTACTGCTCCCAATATATCATAGACGGTGAATTGGCAGTATTGCTGATTAGGCGAAGTAAAATTGATCAGCGTATTTACAGAGAATGGATTAGGAGTATTTTGTGAAACATCAAATTTCGATGAATTGAAATTAATAATACCGTCAGTGTTGTTATAAACTTTTAAAGTAAAAGTATCAATAGCCCATGTAATTGAACCCAATGCTGTATAGAATTTAAGATTGATAAGAATATTTTGATAAACACTGTCAATAATACCTGCCTGTGCATGAGTGGGAGTGCCCTTAATGTAAATGCATCCTGAGGCACCGCCATTCCAGTGAGAAGCAGAAGGCGTAGCAATAAATCCTGTAGGCAAATTCGTCATAGAGACAAATGCGACTGAATCTATACTAACATTAAACGTACTCACAACTGTATCTGCTGGAACATTAATAGTAAGGGTGTCGGCATAAGGTATGGTTGCATTCGCATGTATCAGCGAATCAGGATGTATACCTGTAGAAGTATAAGTAACATTAGTACATTGCGCATTAACCAGGATAATTCCTGATATTGCAAATACGATAGTTAAAAGTAGTTTTTTCATCATAAGGTTTGGTTTTAGGTTATTAATATTAATTTGTCATGACAAATGTAATAAAAAAAATTATTTAAGCATTGTCTTATTATTAACATTTCTTTTTATTTAATAAAAAAAGCCCGTGAATTTCACGGGCTTTTGGTTCAATTTAATTACATCATTTTATAATAACTATCTTATCCTTTCCTAATAATTTATTTCCGGCGATTGCACGGTAAAAGTAAATACCGGGGTCAAGGTCTGTCCTTGAAATTATTAAAGTATTAGTTCCGACATTTAAAGGATAACTTAAAACCTGTTTCCCCATTATATTATACACATTGAATGTGCCTGTTGTTTTTTCAGTATTATTATAACTCACATGCATATTTCCATTATTTGGATTAGGTATTACCTTTATAAATGAATTTTCATTTAATGTATCTAAGGTATTTACTGAGCCATTTACATCAGTTGTTCTTATTCGTAATAAAGGAGCTGTTGACAGGCACTGAGAATATTTTATGGTGGTAAAATCATTTCCTGTATAATTACCGTGGCTCTGACCGCATACGTATACATTACCATTCTCACTAACCGTTACTTCTGATGGGGCATCGGTAAAATGGGCAGGACCATCATACGTCTCAGTCCATTGAACAGCGCCGGTATTATCAAGCTTCTCTGTTGCAATATTCGAAAATGAAAACATGGAGGCGCTTGTAGTTCCGGTAATATATATATTATCAGCCTGGTCGAGAGCCGCCGATTTAAAAACAGTTGCATAACTTGATAAGGTATTCTTGTTCCATTGAATAACACCGCTTGTATCGTACTTTAGCGAAAGCATTGCCGAATTATTTGAACCGCATACATAAATGTATCCGGCATTATTGTATAATACTTTGTAGGCAAAATCATGGGCATCATTATTATAATGCTTAACCCATTTTTGTGTACCATTGGGTTTATAACATACCACTACAACACCATCGTTTCCGCTACTCATGTGGGTATAACCTGCAACTATTACATTCCCGTGGCTATCTAAGGCTATAGAATTTGCATAATCATTAAATCCTGAAGTATCATAGCGTACAACCCCAAGCTGTGTTCCTGATGAATTATATTTAATAGTTGACATATCGTAATTACCGCTTGCATTCATGCTATAACCAGTGGCATAAATATTATTTGCAGTATCAACTGCTATAGCAGTAAGTACATCCGTGGGTGTAGCGAGATAACCGTATGTTTTTACCCATAGGCTTGTACCAGTATTGCTAAACTTCATGACAGCATATCTGGTAGTTCCATCAGTTGCTAATGCAGTTCCTCCAACAATTACATTCCCTGCATGGTCAAGCGCAATACATTTAGCTGTTGTATTTGTTACTGCTGTTTCGTTAAAAAACCACCGTAAAGTACCGTCGGCAGCATAACTAAGCGTGGTAATCATAGAGCAGCTACCCGGATAAGCTTCGCCTGCAATATAAACATTGCTGTCGGCATCAACTGTTATAGCCCTGGCAATATCATTATATCCGCCTGTACTGGTATATGTTTTAGCCCATAGTTGAGTACCGGCAGCGTTATATTTTAAAGTAAGCATGTTATAGTCAGGTGAATTTGAATCGGTAGTTCCTGTAACATACACATTGCCCTGCAAATCTATTGCATTGGCAATATCATCAAGCGAATCGGCCCCGTTGTAGCGGGCTACCCATTGCTGGCTCACTGTAGTTGTATAATAAAGATTTACCGGGCTTTGCTTTATCCATTGACTGATTTTTTGCGCCCCGGGCGGCTTTATTAAACTTATCCCGTTCCTTGAAATAATTGTGTATGATTTATTAGTATCAAGCAGGTTTATTTGTGAGGAGCTTATAGTAAACGAGCCATCTATTTGTGTATAGGCATTGCTGATAGGGGTAATAGCTACGCCAACACTATCAGCCAGGCACAAAGAATCTCCTACTATAGGCGCCCCTCCGCATGCAGGATTTTCGTACAGATAACCATAAATTTCACAAACAGGTACAGTAAAGCTAACATAAAATGTGTCAAT
>CAWHOW010000021.1:0-8286 GCA_963831005.1 uncultured Bacteroidota bacterium | reverse complement strand
ACCATAGAATCTGTATGAATAAGAGTTACAGAAATGTTATAAGTTCCTGGTGAGGAGTAATATATTTTTGGATTTTGTAAATTAGAAGTTTGCCCGTTGCCAAAATCCCAGTGATATGCATAAACTGTATCAATAGTATCGCAGAAAACATTTGCTAAATTAAGGGTATCGTTAGCCAAAGGACATGGCAATGTATAATTAATGTCATTATTAATTATAGTGTCATCATCTTCTATCATAGAGTATGGTGTTTGAGGCACTGATATCGAATCGTCATAATTTGGAGTAATTGACTCGGCATCCGAACAATCAATAGTACCAATGTAAGCATGGAAATTTGAACCATGTACGGCATGAAAACCTTTATTTAAATCAATACTATCGCCAGCTTTGTAATTAACAGTTGGAGTAGAAGGATCAATTAACTGAGTGGAAGATATTGTACTAAACCCAATAAAATTATTTGGGTTATTCACAGTACCTACTAAATTCCTATTTATATAATTTACATAATAAGGAGCAGTATCATTAGTAACAATATGATATAAATTATATAATAACATATAATCAGTTCCGCTATAATTACCTCTGAAGCCTTGTCAGCCCCCGTCTTGTGCATTTAAGTCCTTAAACCATCTGTAATCGTTGCCCAGCCCCAACCTGCATAAACTCCTTCTCTCTTTTTCCCCCTTTCCTGAATATATGAACTTTGAATAGCAATAAGGACCTTCACATGGAGCAAATTCAAGCTGATTTATAGATCTGTTTAATAATTTAACCTGATTATGATGTGATCTTTTTTTCCCATTAATTACTTCCCATAATAAAATATAAAATGTATCCCAATCTTTATTACGCGTACTCATGTATATTCGTTCGGAGGTGTAATCTCCTAAAGCGAGAAGAGTTGCCTTAAGTCCACCCGACTCTTGTCCAGATGGAAAATGGAAAACAATTTGTTGAGCAGCTTCATCTAATAATTTCATATAAACAGCAAATGGAGTATGGTGGCTCTCCCATATTGACGGGAAATGCGTGTAAATGCTGTTACCGGTAATTTGATACCCGGCGCTGAAAAGTCCGGGACCCAAAGGCCATGTAACGCCTCCCGCAGATGTTAAATTATGCAGGTATTTAATCGGGTTCCATGTTGGCGTTTGGCCCACAACCGAACCATCGGGCTCATAAATAACATAAGGCTCTGAGTTATATTCCAGGTCAAGATTTAATGCATGTGTCAAAATATTATCTGACATAACTTTGGCTAATGTTTGGCATGTAGAGGCATTGGGCGTTAATTTAACAGCCAGCGACAATCCAATAAGTATCCTAACAGCATCGTCCTGACTCATGCTTTCGGGATGTTGCGGACTATCATTATCAACAGGTACAGAATAATTTGTCAAGCACCATGAATTTGTACGGTAATCAGCATACCCAGGGTGACCTTGTTGAAAACTGCCAAAAGTATTAGTTGATGGATTCCATGAATCAGCAGATGTTAAGTGTTTATTCAATAAATCAAGATGTTTTTTGCCATTTATTGTAATTCCATCGGGCGCAGTAGGGTTTAAAAAATCGCAGGGAACGGTCTCTCTTACAAAAAAACCATCAAATAAACCCGGTTTACTCCAATAAGGTTTAGCTAAAGAATCCATATATGCTTTAACTGCATATAAAGCTTCATACAATTCATTGTATGTATTAGCAGCATCAGCAGTTTGCCCGTTTTCACTGAGTAAGTAATATTCGGTGGCAAGCACTCCTATATATAATCCCTGGTAAGTTCCATGCTGCCCGTAATCAATATTTTGATGTTTGCCGATGTTAGTACTATCAGGGTCATCACCATCTATAGCGTTTCTAACACATACCACTTGGCTTTCGCCAATTTTTTCGCCGGGTACCACAAAATACTTGTTTAACCTGTCGCGGTAAAACCAGTATTTAATTAAATCGGCGCTGGCGTTTGTTTGTGAAAATATTGGATAACTACTTATAAAAAGCAGCAATATTATAAATATTTTATTTAAATAATTATTTTTCATCTTTTTATTTTTAATAACTTAAAAAATATAGTTCTATTAAACAAATTATATCTGTTAACTTTTTTTCAAATCAATAAAATATTCTTTCCCATTATATGTTATTTCCCATCGTGTTTCTTTATTAGATAATTTTAATATTGTCCAGGTAAGGTTTTTCCCATTTCCTATAGGTCCTGTACCGGGAGAACCGCCACAGTATTCTATTATTATTTTCGTATTATCATCAGATAATTCCCATTGGAAACCAATACCTGCACCTTTTCCGTCACTTCTCCACCCTCCAATATTACCCACATAATAATCATTTACATCGTCATAAGCTAATGATAAACCTAAAGGCAGGCTATCATTAAGTAAACTTAAAGAATCAGCCCCATTTACTGTATATTGTGTAAGATTATAATTTCCCAAAAGCCTGTGCTTAACAGTGCGAAAACTAATCAATGGTCCGTCTTTGTATTTTTTGCAGCTTAGGGTTATGGCGGCTATTATTAGTAGTAATGGAATTAGCTTTTTCATACAGTTAGGTTATTAAGTTAATTTTATTGAGTTATTTATTGTCATTTACTTCGTGTCATTTGCCTGCGGCGTTAATAGTCATTGCGCTATCACTGTCATTTGCCTGCGGCGTCATTAATGGTCATTTTATTTTTTTGCCAACTGCATACTGCTTACTGCCACTGCCTACTTTTGTAATTGTCATTTGCCTGCGGCGTCATCAATAGTCATTACGCTATCGCTGTCATTCATTGTCATTTTCTTTTTTTGCCTACTGCTTACTGCCACTGCCTACTATTTTTATTGTTATTTACCTTCGGCGTCATTAATTGTTTTTGCCGCATCAGCAGTTTGACCATTTTTGTTAAGCAAATAATATTCGGTTGCCAGAACAGCAATATATAGCCCATCGTGCTCGCCAAGCTGGCCATAATCAATATTTGCATATCTTCCATCATCAGCAATATTACCATCCTTACGATTCCTGGTGCAAACAATCTGGCTTTCGCCTATTTTTTCACTCGGTATAACAAAATATTTAAGCCTGTTGCGATAGTACCAATATTTCATTAAATCGGTAGAGCTTTGAGAAAAGATATATTGTGTATTGGTAATTAATATTATTATTAACAATGCTTTTATAAAATATGGTGTTCTGTTTTTCATATAAAGTAATTTTAATATTATTGTTTTTCGAGTGCCATGAAATATTCTTTTCCATTATTTGTTACTGTCCATTCGGTCTCTTTATTAGTCAATCTTAGTATTGTCCATGTTATATTATATAAAACATTTCCATTGTATCCATAAACATATGAAAATGATATTTCTTTATTTTTATCTATTAATTTCCAATATGAATTAATAACTGTATAATTTCCTTTACCGATATACCATGTAGCAAAACCTCTATAAACATCATCTACAGGGTCGTACCATAAGCGTAATGTTAAAGGAATACTATCATTAAACATGCTTAAAGAATCAACACCATTAACTGTATATTTTGTGAGATTATAAGTTCCCAAAAGTCTGTGTTTTGCAGTGCGAAAACTAATTAATGGTCCGTCAGGGTACTTTTTGCAGCCTACGGTTATGGCTGTTATTACTATTAGCAACGCTAATATTAGTCTTTTTGTTATCATATTTTTGTGTTATAAGTTATTTGGTTATTGAGTTATTTATTGTCATTTACTTCGTGTCATTCGCTATCGCTGTCATTAGTTGTCATTCTCTTTTTTTGCTTACTGCATACTGCCACTGCCTACTTTTGTAATTGTCATTTGCCTACGGCGTCATTAATTGTAATTTTCTTTTTTGCCTACTGCATACTGCCACTGCCTACTTTTGTAATTGTCATTTGCCTGCGGCGTCATCAATAGTCATTACGCTATCGCTGTCATTCATTGTCATTTTCTTTTTTTGCCTACTGCTTACTGCCGACTTTTGTAATTGTCATTTGCCTGCGGCGTCATTAATTGTATTAGTAGCATCAGCGGTTTGCCCGTTTTTACTGAGCAAATAATATTCTGTAGCCAACACAGCTATATAAAGCCCGTCGTGTTTACCTGACTGCCCGTAATCAACATTTTCTGCTACATTTCCGGTATCACTATCTATGCGATTCCTTATACAGGCAATCTGCCCTTCGCCTTGTTTATTGCCGTTAATTACAAAGTATTTTAGCCTATTGCGATAATACCAATACTTCATGAAATCGGTGGAACTTTGCGAAAAAGATAATTGAATATTTGAAAATAATACTATTCCCAATAGTATTATTTTTAAGAATTTAGATTTCATATTATTGATTTAAATTTCTAAAATCATTGGTTATTTTTATATCGTAAAAAAAGTATAATTACCTTGTTAATTCAATTAGATATTCCTTACCATTGAAAGTAGTTGTCATTATTATATCTCTTGTTTTTAATTTAAGTATTTGCCATTCAGGACATCTGTTAACACCAAAAGGTCCTGTGCTCCAACCCGGTGAATTACCCCATGAGAGAGTAACTTTAAAAGATTTATTTTTATTTTCTAATGTCCAATACCACATTAAAGTACTCTCCCATCCATCTTTTGTTCGTCCTGACATATCACATGTATAAATTCCTTTATCATTTATCCAAAAATTAAAATTTGTGCTTAAGCTATCCTGGTATCGACTTAGGGAGTCAACACCATTTACAGTATATTTAGTTAAAGTTTTAACTCCGGCAAAAAATCTTCCTTTAGCAGAGCGCAAACTAATAAGTGGCCCGTCTTTGTATTTTTTGCAGCCTGCTATGAGGGCTGCTATTGCTATTAAAATAAAGATTATTTTTTTCATATTTGTTAATGGTTATTAAGTTATTTGGTTATTGAGTTATTTATTGTCATTTGCCTTCAGTGTCATTCATTGTCATTTGCTACTATGTAGCGTCATTAATAGTCATTCATTGTCATTTTCTTTTTTTGCCAACTGCTTACTGCCGACTTTTGTAATTGTCATTTGCCTGCGGCGTCATTTATTGCCATTACGTTGTACTGCCAATGATAGTCATTTACTTCGTGTCATTCATTGTCATTGCATTGTCAATTAATATCCCAATATCAAATAATATCAACAAATATCTTTTACTTTTTCAACAAATCAATTTCTTTTTGCATCTTTTTGTTTTGTTCTTGCGTTTGTTTATTTAGCAACTGCATTTCATTAATCTGTTTTTGCAGGTCGATAATATAAAGGGTTTGTTCTTCCACTTTTTTAAGCAGCGAGGCATCCATTTCGGCAACGTTTATTCCATTCTTCTTCACTTCGGCAGCCGAAGGTATATCGGGTAAATGTTTGTTTTCATTAATGTATTTTTCAACTTCGCTTAACGATTGCAGTTTATAATTTTTTTCAAAAACATAATCAGGAAGTATGATACCTGTTTTTACCTGTATATCTCTTGCTACTACATATCCGTTTCCTCCAACTCTAAACTGAATACTGTCGTAAACACTGTTCCTTACTATAATGGCAGCAGAGGTGTCGGCGGTTTCAATATCAAGTTTTGCATAAGGCGTTTTATATCCAATACCCACATTACCCCTAAAAATAATTTGTTGCATTTTTGTCTACACTAGCCACTCCGTATAATTTGCTATAGTTATCATCATATGAACTAAGATATACTGCGCCTGTATAATCACCATTTAAAGATGTAAAAAGGGCTACATCACCATCCCAGCTACCTATTCCACTTATAGGTGAGCCATCTACATCTGCTAATACGCTTTGTTGATAATCTTCATAAGCTGGTTCTTCTACATCTAATGTGGCAGCAGGTCCATTTGTTCCTATTCCTACCCAACCATCACCATTGTCATATATTATTGAAGTAGCTGCTTTTAAAGTATTTGCTCCAGACCACTCTGTAATATAATTAGCCGTACCAGTTCCAGTTACCGGATTTGTTAATGCTGTTTGAAAATATGATGCTAGATGACTACCAAGATAATTGGCATTAAGGTTAGTGCATAATGTTTGCGAAGTAACTACCAGTGGAGCTTGTCCTGTTCCGATTGTTGAAATAAATGTTGAATCGGTGCTTACAGAACCACCCACAACCTTTAATTTATGCGTTGGACTTGTAGTTCCTATGCCTATTCTAGTGCCATTGTCATAAAGTATAGTTGATGCACCAACAGTACCAGTTCCTGTCCATTTAGTTAAATAACTCGCCGTTCCGGTTCCTGTTACGCATGATATATTTAAAGTTGTTCCAGTAAAACTCAATCCGGATCCTAAAGTTATTTCTGCAACTGCCGTTGATTTCTCTCCCCAATAATTTATTCGTTGTCATCATCTGCATTTTTCCATAAGTGACAGCATTATTTGCTATTGTAAAAGCCCCTGTATTACTTATTCCTGATATATCGCCACTTGCAGAAACAATTTGTGGGGATGAACTCGTTTTACCTACTATAATTTTCCCGTCTGTCATATTTCCACTATACGCAGGAATTGCCCCTACTCCTCCACTAAATAAAATCGAACCAAGTGCTACATCTGCCAAAGTAGTATATACTGTTGTTGAACTTAGTAAGGTATCGCACCTACTGCACCTGCGGTCATGTTTGCGCCTAAACCCCCATTAGCAGTTGGTAAAATACTGCCTGCTGCTATATCGCTAGTAAGCGAAACTGCGCTAAAGGATGGAGTTGCTCCTCCGTGTAAAACTGTTGTTGCTGCTCCTGCAGTTACCTGTGCAAAAACTCCGGTTCCATTAGTATAAAGCGGGCCTCCATTTGATGAAAAAGCGCTTGAAGTAATTCCCCCTGTAGAGTTAACTTGAAACTGTGAAGTGCTTCCAACTGAAAACAATGCTGAAGGGTTAGTTGTTCCAATTCCAACATAACCACTACCTAATATTGTCATTTTTTCTGAAGGCGTGTTATCGACTCTGCTCGATGAACCTGCAGTTGCTGTATAAAAATGCATAGCGGATGATCCGGCTCCTATGGAGATACCGGATTTGAAAGTTGTATCACCGCCAGCAACATTAGACGTTCCGAGATTAGCACCTCCAGAAGATATTGTTATACTGCAAACGGGATAAATTTCCGCAAAAATTAACAGAACAAAGTTAATAATTTAGAGAGAACGAATGTAAAATAAAAGAAGCATATCAAATTAGATTGTACCAACAAACTAATGATATGCTTCAAATAAATCTGAGTGAAACTGAAATTCAAAAGCTAAAATATGAAAGATATTATTATCCATGTCCAATTATTCAGAAAAGAATACATGCGGTATACCTCAAGGCAACAACTAATATGTCAAATGAAATGATAGGAACTTTGGTTGGATTAAATCGGGATTCTGTAGGCGATTGGGTTCATCGCTATCAGGAAGGCGGCTTTGATGTTCTTTGCGGGATCAACTATGGCACAAATAAAAGCAGATTGGAAGACCATGCAGAAAGTATATTGAAATCTTTTATAGAACAGCCACCGATGAGTGTTAACGAAGCAAAATCGCGTATTGAGGCTATGACAGGTATCAGCCGGAGTCCTTCACAGGTACGTTCTTTTATGAAACGGCACGGTTTGCATTACATCAAAGCAGGACATATTCCCGCAAAAGCAGATGTTGAAAAACAACGGCAATGGATGAAAACAACATTAGAACCAGCGATTAAAGAAGCACAAAACGGAGAATGCCATTTATTTTTTGTGGATGCAGCACATTTTATATTACAACCTTTTATTTGTGCCTTGTGGTGCATGACGCGCTTGTTTATAAAAGCATCTTCGGGACGCAATAGAATCAATGTATTGGGTGCTGTAAATTCTATCACGAAAGAAGTTATTACATTGAGCAATACTTCTTTTATAAGTGCCGAAACTATTGTTGCATTTTTAAAGCAACTTCGAGAACTTTATGTGGATTTGCCCCTGAAAATTGTTTTGGATAATGCGCGTTATCAGCATTGCAAATTGGTTGAAAACACAGCTAAAGAATTAGGAATAACACTCTTGTTTTTACCTTCATATTCTCCCAATTTGAATATTATTGAACGATTATGGAAGTTCACAAAGAAAAAAATGTTATACGCAAAATATTATGAAACACCTTCTAAGTTTCATGATGCCATTAATGGATTTTTTCAAACTGTTAATCATAGATACAACTCTGATTTAAAAAATTTATTGACACTCAAGTTCCAATTTTTTCAAAATCAAACTGCGGAAATTTATCCCGTGT
>CAWHOW010000020.1:0-169935 GCA_963831005.1 uncultured Bacteroidota bacterium | reverse complement strand
CACCATCACTGACAGTAACCGTATAACTACCCTGAGCCAGCCCTGTATCCGTAGGAGTGATTTCTCCGTTGCTCCATAAATAAGTATACACACCCATGCCTCCTGAACCAACAGCAGTAGCCGTTCCATCAGATTTACTGCAAATTTCATTAGTGGAAGAAACAGAAGCAGAAGGACCAGGCTTTTGATCAACAACAACAGATACAGAAGCGGTACAACTTTTATTATCTGTAACAATAACCGTATAATTTCCGGCAGGAACATTAATCAGATCTTGAGTGATTTGAGCAGGACTGGAGTTCCAACTGTATAAATAAGGAGCAGTACCACCATTAACATTCAGTGATGCAGCCCCGTCAGGCATACCGCAGAAAGCGCTGTCCATAGATGTAATAGTTAATCTTGGCCCCGGAGTATTGGTAATGTTGACAGAGGTAACAGCAGTACAATTGTTGGCATCGGTAACAGTACACGTATAAGTTCCTGCATGAAGGTTGGAATCTTTAACCGAAGAAGTCCCATTAGACCAGGCATAAGAATAAGGCCCTAAGCCATTCAATGCATTAACAGTAGCAGAACCATTCCCGTAAGTACAAGTCTCATTAACAAAACCCACCAAATTCAAAGTAGGTCCTGGAATATCAATCAGAGAAACAGAAGCAAAAGCAGTACACGAATTTGCATCGGTAACAGTAACGTCATAAGTACCGGCAGGAAGATTGATAATAGTCGCAGTAGTTTGTGCATTATTCCAAGGTAAGTAATAACGCCAAACCCGCCAACAGGAGTAGCCGTTGCAGTTCCATTATTCTGCCCGCAGTTTTCATTAGTAGAAGTAGCAGAAACTGTAGGTCCCGGAATATTGCCAATAGTTACTGTATTTGTATTTGAACATCCTGCAGCACTGGTAACAGTTACATTATAAACGGCAGGAGCCAGCCCGGTAATGGTGGCAGTAGCTTGCCCGTTACTCCAAATATAACCAGATCCACCAGTAGCTGTTGCACTGCCATTATTCAAACCGCAGGTAGCTGGTGAGAAAGGTGAAATCGTGGGGTTGGGAAGAGGATTTACAGTAACAACCAAATTGGAAGTACCCGTGCATCCATTTACATCAGTGCCGGTAACTAAATAGGTAATAGTGGAAAGAGGGGAAATAATCAAAGGATTGGTAGTACCCAAACCTCCGCTCCATAAATAAGTAGCTGCCCCTGCAGCAGTTAAAGTGGTAGGGTTTCCAATGCAAATAGGGTTGGCTGAAGCTGCAACACTGACAATAGGGTTGGGGTTAACATTGATAGTGATATTAGCAGTTCCTGTACATCCGTTAACATCAGAACCTGTAACAGTATAAGTAGTATTGGCAATTGGGGAGACATTCAAAGGATTGGCAGTTCCCAAAGCGCCGCTCCATAAATAAGTTGTCCCTCCGGTTGCAGTTAATAATGTAGATATGCCTTCACAAAAAGGATTTATAGATGCAGATATACCAACTGTAGGATTGGGGTTTACATTAACCGTAAGGCTTGCAATGCCTGAACAACCTCCTCCTGATGTTACTGTAACAAAATATGTACCAGATGTTGAAACAGGTATGGTTTGTGTAGTTGCACTGTTTGACCATAAGTATGATAAGTATCCAGGTCCAGCATCAAGTGTAGCTATATTTCCCGAACAAACTGAGGAAGGCCCAGTAATTGTCGGAACAAGGTTTGCATTAACAGTGACTATTCCAGTACCAATTCCTGTACATCCTGAATTTGATCCTGTTACTGTATATGTCGTAGTAGAAGCTGGCGAAACAGTAATAGAAGAATCGATTGCACCAGTATTCCAAATATAGGAAGACGCTCCGCTTGCATTTAAAGTCGCTGGCTGCCCAATGCAAATAGACGGGCTATTAACGCTTATTATTGGATTTGATGAAACAGTTACTGTTGCCGATGCCTGAGTTGTACAACCAGTAGTAGTAGCTGTAACAGTATAGGTAGTTGTAGCAACAGGACTTACTGTTATACTTGAAGAAGCACCACCAGGCGGACTGCTCCATTGAAAAGTTGCAGTTGGATCTGTACTATTTGCAATAAGAGTAGATGAACCTCCTCCGCATATAACGGGGTTTGAATTGTTTATAGTAAGTCCAATGCTGTTATTTACAGTCACAGTTGCACTATCTTCTAATGTTAACGTTCCTCCAGCACAAAGTGTATAAATTATCTGCGCAGTATAGTTGGTTGTGGTAGGAGGGCATACGTTTATAGTTGGGTTAGTACTGATTTGTGTTGAACCCTGCCACCAAGAAACTGCATAATTTGGGGCACCATTTGGAGTAAACCTCCATGCATCATTAGTTGCTGTCCATTGAGTATTGTTTCTTCCAGGAACCACCGCTGCATTAGCACCCGTAGCATCCTGAATCCCTTCAATCGCCAAGCCTCCATTCCATGCAGAACAGACATTTTTTTGCTGAATATAAATTTCAATAACATTTGTATTTTCATAAAGTACAATCATGCTTGTAGCATATATTGGAGGAGATGGGCAGAAGCCTGTACTCACGCTACCAGTGCCCCCATAATATGCAACATCATAAAATGAAACAACCAACATTCTGCAAGGAGACGTACCAATAAGCTGATAGTAAATATCACCCACATTAGTAGGATCTATATCCTGATAAGGACCCATTATACTGCATAAGGGGAAATTAGGTGTGGGTATTGTATATCCGCCTGTTAGAGGCCATGGACAATAGCACAGGGGCATTTGATGTAGCATCAAAAGAAATAATTTCGTTGGAGCCTATTACTACTTGTGTATATTGATTGCCATAAAAACAAAAACTAAAAGGAAGAGTTACCACAGGTGACCATAAATCATCAATATGTACCAGAACTGCTGTTCCAACATTATAAGCAGCGGGAGGGGCATAAGGAATTGATGTTACCGAATAGCTTGTTGTAGCGCCTGTGGCAAGATAAGTGGCAGTTAGATTTGCACATGGACTTGCACAAGTAACTGATTGATCAGGACCGGCATTGATATTAGGACAACCTGGTTGTGAATATACCTTATTGAATATGTGTATAACCAGAAATATAAAGAATAAATATTTTTTCATATTTGTATTTGCCTCTAGTCAGTTTGTAATTAATGAATAATTACTTTTTAATTAATATTATGACGTAATTTATCTATAAAGGTTGCCTCAAAAAAGCCGTACAAGCATCAATGTATTTTATTATATGCAAATTCAAGGGTGTTACCCGGTAAAGCGTATTCTCTCCGTAATGAAATAAAGGAATAGCCACAAGTTTCCTGGCTATAGCTGCTGACTTTCTTAGCGCAGCCGAAAACTTTGTTTATTAACAATGAAATTCTTAAGGATTGCCCATTATTATCAAGGCTTTCAAAGTGAAATATATGAAAGCGCTTAGCTGGCATTTTTTGCTTTATTTACGAAAATAGAATAACTATTATAAACTACTGTTATTATACTGAAAATGTAATAATAAAAAGTAACTGCCTATCTGTTTTAATCAAGTTATGCAAATAATTTTATAATTTGTTTTTGCGAATTTGTATAACAATGGATTTTAAATTATTTTCAATCTGCGAAAATCAGCGTAATCAGCGGGAAACAGAAAGAACTCCCGCAGATAGCGCAGATATACACAGAAAATCAATATTAAATTTTGACATAATAAATCTTTCAACTTGTTCGAAGCAGATAGGCAGTAAAAAGTATTTTATTACCTAATCAATGTAACTGCTCCATGCAGGTTATAAGTTACATTATCATATCCTTTTGCAGTAATAATGTAGTAATAGGTTCCATCAGGTGTTTCGGCTCCGCTATTGGTTTTCCCATCCCAGCCTTTATGTACATCTGACCACTCATATATCTTATCTCCCCAGCGGTTAAATATTATACAATTAAACGTGGCAATTGATGTATCCCGAACCATGAATAAATCATTCTTCCCATCACCGTTTGGAGTAAATACATTTGGTACGGTAATCTTGGAATGAATTTCAACATTAATTATCTGACAGGTATCTGATTTACAAGAGCTATCTGAAACTACTAAACACACTTTAAAAGTGGTGTCAGTTACGCTGTTATATAAATGCGTAGGACTTACAGTAGTATCAATAACTCCATCTCCAAAAGTCCAGGTGTAAATATTACCTGAAGATGTTGATCCTGTGTAAGAAAAATTAACATTAAGGGGAGCATATCCAGTTGTAGGTGAAGGCGTGAAGCTTGCATTAACATATGTTTTTATACCAACAGAAGTACTGAGTGCTTTTTTGCATCCATTTGAATCAGTGACTGTAAGATCATAAATTCCGGGACATAAATGAATAATATTCTCATCTGTTAGTCCATTGCTCCAAGAGTATGTGTAGTTTCCGGTGGAAAATGGTGTGCCGCCGGTAACTGCTGAAGTAATTTGACCATCGCATGTATCTTTACATCTCGCATCCAGGCTGTCAATATGAATAGCTAAAGGAGAAGGTTGGGGAATATAGAAGGTACGGACCTTTGTACAACCATTATGATCGGTAATTGTAATAGTATAAGGGCCACCACCCAGGTTCATAATGTTTTGAGTACTATCACCATTACTCCAGTTATAACTCCATGGGTATGTTCCTCCAACAACATTAATCGAAATTGACCCAATATTAGTTCCGGGTCCTCCGCAGTACAATATTGTATCTGTTCCTGAAGCAACATTAAAAGTCAATGGAGTTGGCTGTAGTACAACAGCGGCAGCAACATCGGTACAGCCATTATGGTCGGTGAGTGTAACTGTATATACACCTGCCACTACATTAACTAAATTTTGGACATGTCCCCCGTTCGACCAAGAATAAAAATAGTTTGGTGTGCCTCCAGTATCTAATGATGTAATACTACCTGAAGGTTGGTCAAAACATTTAACAGAATCTGCCGTTAAAATTATACCGAGTGGATTGGGTTGAGTAATAGTATCAATAGCGGTACTTGTACAACCATTATGATCAGTAACAATAACTGTATGTACTCCGGCGGGTAAATTTGTTGCTATTTGGGTAGTTTCGGCATCATCCCAATCATATGTATAAGAGGGAGTTCCACCTATTGCATTAACAGTTGCGCTACCATTATTTTGCCCATAACATTTAACGGGTGAACTAGTCGAGATAGTACTAATAAGTTGATTAGGTTGATTTACAACTACTGTTATTGCTTTTTTACAACCAGTAGAATCTTCTACATATACAGTATATGTTCCTGCGGGTAAATTAAATGCTGTAGATGTATGTTGCACAGGGCTTGAATTCCAATGATAGAAGTATATTCCATCTCCGCCGCTTGCTGAAACTGTAGCTTGTCCGTTACTTTGGCCAAAACACAGAACAGAATCTTCACTAACCAAATGAATAGCAACAGATGGAATAGCATGTATGGTAACAGTATCAACCGAGAAACAACCTGAAATAGTGCTGCTACTAACAGTTACAGTATATAACCCCGGAGCAAGTCCGGTTGCAGTTGCAGTAGTTTGCCCATTGCTCCAAATATATGTAGTTCCTCCGTGAGCGGTAGCGCTGCCATTTAATAAATTACACGTTGCTTTTTTCACAGAATCTATATAGGCAATAGGTTTAGGCGCTACATTCACATAAACTTCAGTATCAGCAGTACATCCTGAGCTTGATCCGGTAACAATATACATTATTGTATCAGTAGGGCTGGCTATTACGTTACTTCCAACACTGGTATTTAAACCAGTATTAGGTGTCCATGTATAATTAGTTGCACCTGTTGCAATTAATGGTACACTTCCTCCTGAACAGATTGCGGAAGTATCAGGAGTAACTTTAACATGAAGATGATTTGCCACACTTACAGTAATAGAAGATGATTGGGTACATCCTTGTACTGTAGTTACAGTAACCGTATATGTAGTTCCTGTTGATGGCGCGACAGTAACCGTATCATTGTTACTTATTATTCCAATTCCATTACTCCATTGATAGGATAAAGGTGGCGCTCCTGAACTTCCTGAAGCATCAAGTCGTGCCGTTCCTCCGTTTGGACATATTGTTATATTAGCTCCGGCGGTTGCATGCACAGTATCTACTTTTACATGCGCATAAGCAATACTGTTACATCCCCCGCTTGCAGTTGCTGTAACGGTATAAGTAGTAGAAGATGTCGGAGAAACATGAATTGTGTCACCGGTCTGAGAAGTACTCCAGATATAGCTATATGGGATATAAGGAGATGTTGTAGAATCGTGTGCAATAAGAATAGCAGCCCCGCCTGAACAAATTGAATCTGAATTTACTGAGAACCTTACAGGTTGGATACTCAATATTGTTTTAAGAGTAACATCACACCTTGTTACCGCCGTACACACACAGGTAACTGTGTCTCCATTTACAACAGGATTAATAACAACAGTTTGTGTTGTTTTTGTACCCGACCATAAAGACGAAGTCCACGAATATTGAGCAAAACCAGCAGGCGCTATAAGTGTATCAGAACTTCCCGAACATTGCTGAGATAGTTGAAAGGCTCCGCAGGAACAGGCAATATAAGCATAACCAAAATGCCCTCCTGGAATACAATCAAAGGAAGTAAATTGTATTTTAATGGTATGTCCTATCCATGTTGAAAGATCTATCCCGACAGCAGTCCAGTTTTTCCAAAGAACAGAATCAGATTCATATGCAGAAGGGGATGGTGGGCATGCAGTATATCCGGGCAACCCTGTTTGAGCAACTACAGAATATTCTCCGCAAGTACCTCCAATTTGATGTCCTAAAGAATCTAAAACATAAATTGTAAATTTAGGTTCCTGAATAGCTGTATGATAAGTGGGATTTTGAAGAACTACGGCATATTGGTATGTAAAAATAGCATTTGTTGAAGTTACATGCAAAGAGTATTCTATTTGGGCAGCCTGAGGGTATGATGAGCCATCACTTGCTTCCACCTGTGCATTTCCTAACATACAGGATGATGTTCCTCCCGGAGGTATTACGTTTAACCCCCCTGGGTATTCGGATCTGTTGCAGGCATATTCATTATTGTTTGTTGTCCTGCTGCATAAGGCGATTGATTGGGTGTTCCAATAATCATACCTGTCACAGCACTATAATCAGTACCGGCAGAAGTGTGCTCCCCAACTGAACCCGTCCAACTGGTAAAATCACCTGATGAAAAATCCGGATTCACGCATTGTGAATGAATTTTATTTACAAATAATGGGATGCAGCATAAAAGTAAAGCTATCTTTCTCATAATAAATTTTTAAATAAAATACTGATTTTATTGATTAAAACACTTTGAGCAAAATAATTCAACAAATATATGATATTATTAATTCCAAATAACAAAATAATAGGAAGTTTTGAGAAAAATTATTAACGAATTTTTAACTTTCTTACAATTGAATGCTATAAATACTAAATTTCCTTAATTAACTTTCAGGTGGTTTAACAAAAACTCGTTGGTATATTCAAAAATCGCTTGTTTCATTGTGTATCCCCTTTGTTTACTATAACAAAGCGATTGTTACATTGAACATCACGATTGTTTAACATAACAAAGCGATTGTTATATTGAACATCACGATTGTTTACTATAACAAAGCGATTGTTACATTGAACATCACGATTGTTTACTATAACAAAGCGATTGTTATATTGAACATCACGATTGTTTACTATAACAAAGCGATTGTTACATTGAACATCACGATTGTTTAACATAACAAAGCGATTGTAACATTGTGCAAAGCGTTTGTTTAACATAACAAAGCGATTGTAACATTGTGCAAAGCGTTTGTTAAGGTAAAAAATGCCTTTATTTGGCTTTTTCCCTCGTTTACCTGTATACCCTGCCTACCGGACAGGCAGGCGGAAAGGCAGGTTATAAAGGTATCATTTCCGAAATAGCGCCGCTCCACGAATAATCGTTTGCCAAAGCGCTTATTGCGGGATTTTTCCCTTTTCCCACGGGCAGCGAAACATCATACGAGAAATATGCCCTTGCATCCTTGGGTAAATCGGTAATTGTAACTGTTGATTTATGGGTTGATTTTAATATGGTCCAGTTACTGGTACCGTTAGGGCTCCAGCGCCAGTGGTAATCGGCGCCATTGCCAAACGAAGGGCATTCCAGTTCTTTATGGAATTTTGTCTTTATGCGAGGAAATTAACTCTGATTTTAACGAAACGAACCCGTATCGTATCAATATGAACTCAAATTGTAATGATTTATGAAGAAACTTGATCGAAAGTTGCACAAACTCTACCAATTTGAGGAGAAACCGTAACGAAATGTTGTAAATAAGTCGAAGATCAATAATATAAACTCACAGATGTTAATAAAAAAATAACATAAATGAGTATAAGCACTGTAAAGACTTAAATTTGCATAAAACAAATACGTTTTATGACATTAATTAAATCCATTTCAGGAATAAGGGGAACGATAGGCGGAAAAGTCGGAGAAGGACTTAGCCCTGCTGATGTGCTTAAATACACTGCTGCTTATATTACATGGTTAAGATCGGGCAGCAAGAAAAAAAGATTATCTATAGTTGTAGGTCGTGATGCCCGTTTGTCGGGCGAGATGGTGCGTGATATCATTACAGGTACCGCAACAGGTATGGGTGTTGATGTTACCGATATTGGCCTTGCCACAACTCCTACAGTTGAGATGTCGGTCATTGATTTGAAAGCTGATGGAGGTATCATTATCACTGCAAGCCACAACCCTAAACATTGGAATGCATTAAAATTACTCAATAATAAAGGAGAATTCCTTTCTGCTGATGACGGACAGAAAGTATTGTCGATAGCCGAAAGCAATGATATAACGTATTGTAATGTTGATGAAATTGGCGTATTGAAATTTGATAGCACTGCTCTTCAAAATCATATTGATAAAATTGTAGCTTTGCCTTTGGTTGATGTGAAAGCCATTAAACATGCAGGTTTAAAGGTAACCATAGATTGCGTGAATTCGGTGGGCGGTATTGCTATTCCTGCTTTGCTTGATGCGCTTGGTGTGCGTGATGTGGAGAAATTATATTGCGAGCCTACAGGAGTATTTCCTCATAACCCGGAGCCTCTGCCAGAACATTTAAATGATATTTCAAAGCTGGTTGCGAAGAACAAATCAAATGTTGGCTTTGTTGTTGACCCTGATGTTGACCGGCTTGCCATAATAAGCGAAGATGGCGAAATGTTTGGTGAAGAATATACCCTTGTTGCCGTTTCGGATTATATACTGCAACATAATAAAGGTAATACAGTGTCCAATCTTTCTTCTACCCGCGCACTACGTGATGTTACAGAAAAGCATGGAGGCAACTATTCAGCATCGGCAGTAGGAGAGGTGAACGTGGTGCAAATGATGAAAGAAACCAATGCTGTTATTGGCGGCGAAGGCAACGGAGGGATAATTTATCCTGAGCTTCATTATGGAAGGGATGCCCTTGTGGGGATAGCGTTGTTTCTTACATATCTTGCTAAATCGGGAAAGAAATGTTCAACATTAAGGGATACTTATCCTTCATATTTTATTTCAAAGAACAAGATTGAATTATCAGCAGATATCAATGTTGACGATGTGCTGGTAAAGATGAAGGAGAAATATAAAAAGCAGCCTGTTAATACCATTGATGGTGTGAAAATAGAGTTTGACAAGGAATGGGTACACTTGCGGAAATCGAATACAGAGCCTATCATAAGGATATATGCTGAAAGCGATACTCAGGGTAAAGCAGAACATTTGGCAAAGAAAATTATTAATGATATCAAGTCAATAATTAGAAATGATGAGTAGGGTTCTTCGGAAAATAGAATCGTCATTGCGAACAGAGTGAAGCAATCTCTTGTCTGAAGTAAGATTGCTTCGGGAAAAGTGCCCTCGCAATGACGTTAAAAATGATTTTCTGAAGAGGTCTATTAAATAACTCAGTTTTCTAAATGTTTAAATCTAAAATCTCAAATCAATAAATCACAAATGATCTATTTTGATAATGCCGCTACAACTCCTCTCGACCCTGAAGTGATCGAAGCGATGACGGATGCCATGAAGAATAGATTTGGTAATCCTTCATCAGTTCACAAATATGGAAGAGAAGCAAGGGTGCTTATTGAAGATTCAAGAAGAACAGTATCCGGTTTATTGAATGTTTCTCCTTCTGAGATTTTCTTTACCAGTTGCGGTACTGAAGTCATCAACATGACAATTTCAAGTTGCGTGAATGATCTTGGAATTAAACATATCGTAACGAGTCCTATTGAACATCATGCCGTTCTACATACCGTAAGTTATTTTGAAAAGCTGGGAAAGATAAAGCTTAGCTATGTAAAGCTTGACAGCAATGGGAATATCCTTTTGGATGATCTTGAAAATATCCTTTCTAATAATGAACGTTCATTGGTTTGCCTGATGCATGCGAATAATGAGATTGGTAATCTCCTGCCGATAAACGAGGTTAGCGAAATATGTAAGAAGAACAATGCCCTGTTTCTTTGCGATACCGTTCAGACTATTGGAAAATACAAGTTTGATCTTAGCAGTATTAATGTTCATTTTGCTGCTTGCTCGGCACATAAATTCCACGGACCAAAAGGTGTCGGATTTCTTTACCTGGATGGAAATGTAAAGATAAATTCTATGCTGCATGGGGGAGGACAGGAAAGAAATATGCGTTCAGGCACAGAGAATATTTATGGAATAGCAGGATTAGCAAAGGCTTTGGAAGTTGCACACAGGAATATGGATGCAGATGTGACTTATATTAAAAGCCTGAAAGCATACATGGTCGGTGGTTTAAAGAAAGAAATAGCAGGAATACAATTCAATGGTGAATCGGAAGAAAAAGGACTGCATACTATATTAAATGTTTCTTTCCCAAAGAGCGATAAAACAGAAATGTTGCTATACAGTCTGGATATTGAAGGTATTGCAGCATCAGGAGGAAGTGCATGTTCATCGGGAAGTGTTGCTGAATCGCATGTGTTGAAAGCAATTTATGCTGATAACAAACGACCGGCAATACGTTTTTCATTCAGTAAATTCAATACAATTGAAGAAATTGATAGTTGCATAAAGATCATTAAAAAGATACTGGCATGAAAAAGTTAATAGGTTTCTTTGGATTAATCTCTTTCATGAGTTGTAAGACAAATGAGCCTTTGCAGACTGTTGCCAATGTTGACCTTAATAAATATCTGGGCAAATGGTATGAGATAGCAGCATTCCCACAATATTTTGAAAGGGGCTGTTCATGCGTTACTGCGGTCTATAGTGTTTCAGAGAAGAAATACGTTACGGTATTGAATTCAGCGTATAAAGCTGAAGAAAAGAAGGATACAAGTATAAAAGGAAAAGCATTTATTGTAAAAGGATCGGGTTGTTCTAAATTGAAAGTACAGTTCTTCTGGCCTTTTAAAGGAAATTACTGGATAATTGATCTTGCAGATGATTATAGTTATGCAGTGGTTGGCGATCCAAAACGTAAATCACTGTGGATACTGGCAAGGGATAAAAAGATGAGTGATGAGACCTACAATAGAATTCTTGAAGTGTGCAAGCAAAAAGGATTTGATATTACAAAGCTGAAGAAAACAGATCAATCATGTATTAACTAAATCTATGTCCTATGGCAGCAAGAGGAAACAGATGCAGGGTAAAAACAAAGAAAGTCGTATTCAGGCTGAGTTTACGGCAAAAGATGATCGTTGACAGGTATTGTTATGCTCATGACATTACTTTGAATAAATTTATCAAGGACTCTCTTAAAGAGTTTCTTGTAAATAATTATGATCTTGATGATGATAATTATGTGAGCAAGAATCAGCTTTCATTATTCGATTTTGAAGACGAAGTCATTGAACAGGATGAAATGGAAGGCATTCAAAGATTTGCCCCACAATTGCAGATGGCTTTGTTTTAATCTAGTTTTGTCATTATTTTTAATAAACGTTCAATCCTGCTCATTAAAGTAAACCAGACAAATTCATGATTGTTCACTAACATGGAAAATGCAAGCAGTTTTCCTTTTTTATCTTTAACATATCCGCAATAAGAACGAACGCGGCTCATATAACCTCCTTTTCCATGGATATTTAACTTTGCAATTGGAGCGGGCTTTTCTCCAATTATTAAAGGTTCCCCATAGATCGGCAGAGAATTATAGAAGGATTTAAAGAAAGTAGAATCAGCAGCATAGTAAACAAGAAAATTCGTGAGTTGTCTTGCCGTAATATTATTGGCTCGTGATAAGCCGCAACCATCACAAATATAAAAGCCCCGCATATCCATTTTCTTATTCTTGCAGAATTTGTAGATTGAATTTATTCCCCCTAAAGTACTTCCATAATTATTATCAATAACTGATATAAGTTTCAATAAAGATTCAGCATACATATTCTGGCTTACATGATTGGTATAATAAACAATACTGGCAAGAGAGGGAGAATAAGTAATCATTATATTATTCCTTGCCGGTGACTTTTTATTTCCATTTATTCTAAGCCTTCTTATTGTAGTTGCAGAATCGCTTACCCTAATTCCATTATTTGTTAAGTATTTATATAACGAATATGAACAGAAATAAGCAGGATCGGGAAGAGGAGCACAATAAGTCCCCGAGTATTTCACTTCTCCACGCAACATACGCACATTTGTAAATGGAGGTCCTGCAGCAAATGCGTAACTGTTATAAATAGCTGGGTTATAAAGGATAGCCGATGTAGTATTCAATTCAGGAACCTGTGGGCTAATTTTCGAATACACTTCATATTGACCAATATTAACATTTATATCATATAAGTTATCACGAAATGATAGTCCTGAAGGTGGAGCTCCATAATCCATTTCAACATCTTCCCATGCCCATCCACCTGGAACAGCATCATAATCGAATATCTCCCCATCGCCTATTACTGAACCTTTGATAGAATCAATTCCTAAAGAGTGAATAGCTTTAAACCATCGTTTCAGTGTAATATCGAATGTGTTGCCACCGAAATTATCAGAGCCAAGTGTAGGGTCACCGCTGCCTTTTATGTAGATATTGCCTTTCAGTAAATGTTTGATAGGATCAATTGTTCCTGAATATTGAAGTGTTGTAGGAAAACTGTAATTGGCGCCTGCAACCTTCATCGCTATACCAGTAGTAACTACTTTCAAAGCAGAAGCGGGAGGCAGACTGACATCACTATTTTTTTCCAATATTATTTTCCCGCTGTCGGCTGTTGCAAGGCAAAACCCGAATGTCCCATGCGAAAGGGAATCATTATTGGCAAGTTCATTCACCCAAAATTTAAGTTTATCAATTGCTTTCAGTGTGTCACAATGAATAGCATTCCTTTTCTTGATATGCCCATGAAGCTTGATGTTTGATTGAAGTTTCACAGTGTAAAAATAAACAGCTTCCGAAAGTCCAAGAATCAAAGCACCAGCCAGCACTAAAAGAAAATTTCTTGCCCATTTAAACCGGGTTTTCATAAATCATTTTTAATTGAACATTTTACAATTTATCTTACGAAACCATAATATTTATTCACCAGTTTTCTTTGACTTCCCTTTTGCCCATTTCTCTTTATCAAACAGGTTGCCATCCTCGGTATAGTTCTTCCAGTTACCAGTTTTTTTACCTTCTTTATATGAACCTTCTATCTTTATCTTCCCGCTGTCATAATAAAATAATGCATCTCCGTTTGGTTTGCCATCGTCAAATTCAAGTACCGCCTTTTTTGCGCCATTCTCATAATATTCCAGATATTCTCCTTTTATCTTTTCATCATCATCAAAAACCATTTCCGCTTTAACTTTCTGTTCATCATTATCATAATAGAATTTTGCAGCGCCAATAACTTTCCCATCCCTGTAATTTACAGTGCCGGCCAAATTCCCATTCTCATAATACGATTTTAGAAGTCCATCTATTTTCCCATCTTTTAGTGTGCCTTCATATTTTATTTTTTTTGTGCTGTCTCTATAATGAAATTCACCATCTTCCACATGGATATGTTTGGAAGCAGCATCAAGCTTAAACTTTAAGGAATCATATTCGCTTAAATATAGTTCTTCTGCAGCATTTTCAAACTTTTCAAGCTCCTGGTTAAAAAGCACATCTTCGTCATGAGATACTACTAGTGATGTTTTGAACATCTTTCCGTCGGAAATAAGCTGAAATCCAACTTGTGAAAAACTCAGGATTAGATCTTTATTCTCATGAATACTCTTTCTTTGTTCAGCATTGCTGTAGTAATACAAATGCGAATACATTTCAGGCATACGCACAAAGACGGTGACATTTGATTTGCTTTCAAGGTTATCTTTGAAAGAAGCAAACTCTTTATCCTTTTCAAGTGTTTTACCATTTGTGTAATCATCTATCATGTGCATCAGGGTAGAAGGAGAATTACTGAAAAGAACATAATCGTCAATATAAGTAAAGTAAGGTTTGGTAAGTTTACCAAACAATTTCCCGAAAAACATTCTAAAGAATCCTTTAATATCAAGGTAATTGATCTTGTAATCCTTGTAGTCAATAGTTTCAAATTTAAGTGGTGAGCGCTTCTTTACCTGTGTTGCCAGATGATCCATGTCTTTCTTAGCATCATCAATATCTTTAGCCTGAATTAAAATACATACATCGCCCTCCTTCGCATTGGCTACAGGTTTAAGCTTTACAAAGGCAATTTCATGTCCTATCCAGCTGAGAAAATCTTCCTGCAGGTCAATGCGGAAAAGCTTTTCAACTTTCTTAATTGTGTTGACATAATCATCGGCATCCTGTTTCTTCTCATTCGAGAATTCTGTTGTAATATTCTTATAGAAATCATCAAATTTGTCGAAGCACATGGCAAGGTAAAGTGCTGTTTTATTAGAAGCAATCTTATATCCTTTAGCTTTTCCCGGGCTTAGGCTAACTAATGCCTTCAGATAAGATGAAACGCTATCGGCAAGCGAAGTGTAACCTGAAAGGGTAAGTTTCTCATCTTCGAAACTAACATTGAAAGCTGAGTATTTAATACTATGAGAAAGGGAATTAACCATATCACTCTCTTCAGAGAGATATACATTCATGTATTTGGACAACTGACTGTAATTAAAATAAAAATTAAAAAGCTTGTGCGAGCTTATTTCATCAGTTGCAGCATGGAATTCATGATTGTTGGCCCAGTTATTCTTGTCTTTTTGCTTGATGGATTTCTCTAACAGGACAGGGGAGTAGCTTCCTACGAAAAGGTTGTCTATAAATGTAATGTAAAGCACTTGCAGTGTTTTGTCATCAGTGAGTTCTGTTATCTCTGTGCCTTCAAAATCTCTTTTCGACATGGTATATCCGAAAGCACCTATAATGCTTTTGATGTAATCCTTTACAAACAAAATCTTCGAAGCCTGCTTCATATTCACCACGAAAATAAAATCATAATCCTTTCCCGATATCATATGCGCTGAAAGCAACAATTGACGGTCACTAAAGAGCATATCCATAGTGGAGTTACCTTTGATCAATGAATCTAGGGTAGAAGCTTTTTTACTAATGTCAGTGAAATGTTTATTGTCCATCAAATGTTTCCACATTTTGCTATCACTAAGTGTACTCCAGCCTTTGGTGAGATTGGATGTTTCAATGATATAGATGGCATCATCCGGAATAGCTGTGAAAGGATCTCTTGTTTTTGATTCGGAGAACCAGATGTAAACTACAAAGGATGCTATTGCAAGAATGATAATGATAAACAACCAGAGGACGACTTTTTTACGAGTGCTCATATCTGTTTTTGATTAAAGAGGATTAATGTAAATGCAAAAATAAAAGTAAATAATTAATCTCTAAAACAGACGATTAATTGTTTATCGAATCAAATAAAAACAGACATTCGTTTGAATGTGAATGCCAGAATGGAGAAGAAAAAAATAATTAAGGAACTTATTCTTTAACTCCTCTTAAAATGGGGCATATCGAAAGGTATCTCTATAGAAAACTCTACAAAGCCTTTATATTCTCCTTCTTCAAACCAGGGTGATTGATGAATAAGCTTTTTGATGCCGTTCTTTTCAATGGTATAAGAATTCACTTTTCCCTCTTCCAACATCTTCCTTAACTTTGTCCTTGAAGGTTCAGGATGGCAATCCAACAGGTTTGTTCCTATTAGTTTTTCACCACCATCTTTTTCAAATGTGCTTAAAGATTTTTTATTCATATAAATGATATCGCCATTCTTATCACATACAGTGATAGCCGAAGGGAATTCACTTTGCCAGGTATGTTCAGATGTTTTCATTGGATAAAGAAGTTTAATATTTTCTATTGCAATAATAAGAAATAATCAGGAGTCTGTAAAAAACAATGGGTTCTATTTTATTAGAACCCATTGAACAAACTAAAAAAACTAAACAATCAAATTTATTGTACTGTTTGAAGGTAAAACCCATAAACCCAAAGAACAGCAAACAAACAATTATGAAGTATCTGAAACAAAGATACTGCTATATGAAAGCTGAAACAATTCGTATGTTCCGCTAAAATTTACTAATGGCTTTACTTATTTCGATTGCTTAAATTAAGTGCTATTACTTATTGTCGGGTTTGGTTTTATTAAAGAAAACAAGCTTATCATCAATGAAATCAAGTACTATCTCTGTATCGCGATGCACTTCTCCTGATAAGATCATCTTTGAAAGTTCATTCAGCACTTTGCGTTGAATTACCCTTTTCAGAGGACGTGCGCCTAGTTGTGGATCGAAACCAAGTTGTGATATCCATTCAATAGCATCAGGTGCAATGCTAAGTTTAATGCCGCTTTCGGCAAGATGTTGTTTTACATTATTCAATTGCATTTCTACAATTTTAGATATCTCGTTTCTTGTAAGCGGATTGAACATGATGATCTCGTCAATACGGTTAAGGAATTCAGGGCGTATTGTTTTTCTAAGCAGATCATAAAGCTCTTTTCTTGTCTCTGCTATCATGGCATCTCGGTTGTAATCTGTCAGGTTCTCTAATTTCTCCTGTATGATATGCGAGCCGAGGTTAGATGTCATGATGATGATGGTATTCCTGAAATCGGCTGTTCTTCCCCTTGTTGTCGGTAAGGCGACCATCGTCTAAAACCTGCAACAATATATTGAAGACATCAGGATGCGCTTTTTCTATTTCATCAAGAAGCACTACTGAATAAGGTTTACGACGCACAGCTTCCGTAAGCTGACCGCTTTCTTCATATCCCACGTATCCCGGAGGTGCGCCTATAAGTCTAGATACAGTGTGTCTTTCCTGGTATTCGCTCATATCTATCCTAACTAAAGCAGCTTCATTGTCGAAGAGGAATTCTGCCAGAGCCTTTGCCAGTTCGGTCTTTCCGACACCTGTGGTGCCGAGAAAGATAAACGAACCAATCGGTCTCTTTACATCTTGCAATCCGGCTCTGCTTCTTCTGATGGCGTCAGAAATGGCTTCAATAGCTTCATCCTGCCCAACCACGCGTTTATGCAGTTCTTCTTCGAGATGCAATAATTTCTCTTTCTCGCTTTGAAGCATCTTACTTACTGGTATGCCGGTCCACTTGGAAACCACTTCGGCTATATCTTCGGTATCCACTTCTTCTTTTATCAAAGCAGAATCTACCTGTATCTCCTGTAATTTTTTATTCAACACTTCAAGGTCAGTTTCGGCTTCTTTTATACGCCCGTAGCGCAATTCAGCAACCTTGCCGTAATCGCCCGAACGTTCTGCCTGCTCGGCTTCGAACTTATATTGTTCTATATCCGTCTTCTTTTTCTGTATGCCGTCCACTACCTCTTTCTCAGCCTGCCACCTTGATTTGATACGGTTTCTATCGTCGTTCAGGTTAGCGAGGGTTTCATTCAGTTCATTCAACTTTATTTTGTCGTTCTCTCTCTTGATGGCTTCCCGCTCTATTTCAAGTTGTCTTATCCTGCGTTCAATTTCGTCCAGTTCTTCAGGCACTGAGTTAATCTCAAGCCTTAGCTTTGAAGCGGCTTCATCAATAAGGTCAATAGCTTTATCTGGAAGGAAACGGTCGGTGATGTAACGTTGCGACAACTCAACCGCTGCAATAATGGCTTCATCCTTAATCCTTACCTTGTGATGGGTTTCGTATCTTTCCTTCAATCCGCGGAGGATAGATATAGAATCATCCTTATCCGGTTCATTCACCATCACTATCTGGAAACGGCGTTCAAGGGCTTTATCCTTCTCAAAATATTTCTGGTATTCCTTTAAAGTAGTTGCGCCTATAGCTCTCAATTCACCTCTTGCAAGTGCTGGTTTCAATATGTTGGCAGCATCCATAGCGCCTTCGGAAGCACCTGCTCCCACAAGGGTATGTATCTCGTCAATAAAGAGAATGATCTCTCCATCTGAATTCACCACTTCTTTAATAACAGCTTTCAGTCGTTCTTCAAATTCGCCTTTGTATTTGGCTCCTGCAATCAGGGCGCCCATATCAAGAGAGAATACTTTCTTGCTCTTGAGGTTCTCAGGAACATCGCCTTTCACTATTCGGTGTGCCAATCCTTCGGCTATGGCTGTTTTACCTACACCCGGTTCGCCTATCAGTATAGGGTTGTTCTTCGTCCTTCTTGACAGTATTTGCAATATCCTTCTTATCTCGTCAACCCTTCCAATTACTGGATCAAGCTTGCCTGTGGCAGCCATCTCGTTAAGATTAAGGGCATATTTGTTCAGGGCATGATAGGTTTCATCAGCCGACTGCGAATTGACCTTTGAGCCTTTGCGAAGGTCTTTAATTGCGACTTTCAGATCCTTTTCATTAACGCCTGCATCTTTCAGCATATTGGAAACATCATCGCCTGCCGATAAAAGTGCAAGCAGCAAATGCTCTATGGAAATAAACTCATCGCCGAAATCCTTTAAATAGGTATTGGCTTTCTGTATCACCTGGTTTGCCTTGGGCGACAAGTACTGCGCGCTGCCCGAAACCTTTGCATAACCTTCGATTATCCTGTTTAAAACTGTTTCAACATTATTCAGGTTTACATTAAGTTTCTTTAAAAGATAAGGTGTAACATCCGCGTCAACGGCAAGTATGGCCTTAAGCAGGTGGCCTGTTTCAATTGCCTGGTGATTGTAACCGAAAGCTATCTCCTGCGCTTTCTGTATAGCTTCCTGCGATTTAATTGTAAAATTATCTAAATTCATTTTTTGATTCCTTTCTGGTATTATTGATTTGATAGAGTAATCTTTGAGAAACTTTGTGGCGACTTTGTGTAACATTTGTCGAAATAGCTATACACAAAGATTCACAAAGAATCTAAAAGGTTCACAAAGAAAACTTCTTAAAGAACAATATCTAATTTAAAATACCAATTTCTGAAATGCTTATCAAATTAAGAACCATTAGCTGAAAAGCCTTCTTTAAGGAAATATTGGCATGAAGGAGAAGGGGCGGAGTGACTTTTTGGCAAACGCGAATTGTTCTTTAATAGGAACGCGGATAACACAGAAAATACTGATTAACGCTGATATTTCCAGTCTTCAGTCTTCAATCCTCAGTCTGCAATTATCTTCTTGCAGAGCGCCAACTGTGGACTGCTTACTTTTTTATCCGGCATCCTAACCTCTATCTTTTTTATACTGACTTCTTTGTTGCTGACGACCTCTTTTATCGGGAACAAGTCCCGCTGCACGCTGAGCTGTACTAAAGCTGCCAAATAGTTTACGGTAGAAATCATAACTTATTTTACCTTCTCTTTTAATGTCGTTAATTGTAGGCGTTTTGCCAAGCGTTGCAGCTAATTCTTTCAGATGATTTAATAAATATTCATCGGTGTATTTGCAATGACGACCTCTTCTATTGGCCTCAAGCCCGGCTGCTTTCAAGGCTTTGCTGAGATTACCGAAATGATGAGTGTATAAAGCATATTTAACTTTGCCTGACTCGTCAATGTCGTTCAGGGAAGGTGTTCTTCCCAGCGTTGAAGCTAATTCTTTCAGTTGAGTTAATAAATATTTATTGGTATATTCCTGCTGATGGCCTCTTTTATTGGGAACAAGCCCTGCAGCTTTTTGAGCTTTTCTTAAACTGCCGAAACGATGAATATAGATTGAAGCGCCTATTTTACCTGCCTTATTAAGGTAACGGCTGGTGGGTGTTTTGCCAAGTTGTTTTGATAATTCTTTCAGGTAGCTTAGTAAATTTTCGTTGGAATATTTATAAACGTTATTGCCTGTATTGGGGGCAAGACCGGCTGCTTTTGCTGCATTAGTGATGTTTCCAAAACGGTTCATATAGTTATAATCTTTTACCTTGCCTGCTTCATTAATATCGCGATAATAAGGTGTTCTGCCAAGCTGTTGTGCTAATTCTTTCAGGTGGTTCAATAAATACTCATCGGTAAATTTTGATTGCCTGATTTTTACTTTGAAGGGAACAAGCCCTGCCAGCTCCTCAGCCCTGCTTAAAGTGCCGAAACGAAGATAATAAGTATAGGCGCAAGGCGAACCTGCTTCTTTTATTTCTTTTTTATACGGGGTTCTGCCCAGCTTTTTGGCTAATTTTCTGAGGTGTTCCAGTAATTCTTCATCTGAATAAAGGTGCATAATTCCGGATTTACCATTACAAAGATACTACGCTTTATTGGTAAAAAAAAATATCTTATTTGACTCATGTTACGCACGAATAATTTGATGTTATCTATAATTTAGATTCCTCACTCCGTTAGGAATGACATATAGAATTGATGGAAAAGGGGGATAAGGTGGCGATTTGCTTTAAGCAAATCGCCACCTTATCCCCTACAAGAAAATAAATAAATTGTCATTCCGAATGAATCCGCCGGCTGGCGGAGGAATGAGGAATCTAAAAATGGAAAAATACTCTTTTAAGTAACATCAGTTATTTGAATATTTTCACTAACTCACTTGCCTTCTGCTTGCAGGACAAGCTGACTGTTTATGACATAGCTGAAATTACCTTTTGTCAAAGGTAAATGGAAGGAAAGACTGGTTTCCGGGTGATTTAGGAAACTGTTGAAGCTGCCTTATTTGTCTCTTTTTAGCCCTGCTTCTTCAATTGCTCTTTTGAATTTTCGGAAACGCTTATTGATCACTCCAAGTGAAATCTTTTTTTCTGCTAAGACATCTTTTATTTTTGGTGTCCTGCCAAGCTTTACTGATAGTTCTCTAAGAAATTTTAGTACATCTTCATGGGTGTATCTTGGTGCATTGCTGCTTCTGATAGGCACAAGCCCTGCCTTTTTCCTGGGCTTTTACCAGCGAACCGAATCGTTTATAGTACACCCAGTATTTGGTTCTGCCATCCTTGTCAATATCATTTCCATAAGGCGTTCTGCCAATCTTTTTGGATATATCTTTAAGCATTTTTATCAGTTGTTCGTCGGAGTATTGTTCTAATAGGTTCATATAAAGTAATTGTTTTATTTCTGTTTTTATCCTTTTATCCTGTACATGATAGTAATATATGCGCCCGAATTTGCAAAGTTGCTTAATGCAAACTATGTTTGAATATTTGTTTTGCAAAGATAAGCATTTTCTGCTAACTGCAAAACAACCCGTACTTTAAGCCGATATTAAATTGAAACCGGTTTCTTTCTTCGTGTGCCGTAAGGTCTTGTTACTATCTACAGGCGAGATAGCCGCTCCAACTATCGGTACTGCCCACTGCTGACTGAAGACTGCCGACTGCTGACTGAAGACTGCCGACTGCTGACTGAAGACTGCCGACTGCTGACTGAAGACTGCCGACTGCTGACTGAAGACTGCCGACTGCTGACTGAAGACTGCCGACTGCTGACTGAAGACTGCCGACTGCTGACTGAAGACTGCCCACTGTTCAACTGCTTTGTTCGCATGAGCGGGGAGTATCTATTTCTGTTTAAAAGATTTCTTTTCATGACCGAAAGATTTCTCTTTCGGTTCAGAAGATTTCTCTTTCAGTTCGAAAGATTTCTCTTTCGGCTCGAAAGATTTCTCTTTCGGTTCAGAAGATTTCTCTTTCGGTTCAGAAGATTTCTCTTTCAGTTCGAAAGATTTCTCTTTCAGTTCGAAAGATTTCTCTTTCGGTTCGAAAGATTTCTCTTTCGGCTCGAAAGATTTCTCTTTCGGTTCAGAAGATTTCTCTTTCGGTTCAGAAGATTTCTCTTTCGGTTCAGAAGATTTCTCTTTCGGCTCGAAATTTCTCTTTTTCAGAAGATTTCTCTTTCTTCAAGATTTCTCTTTCGGTTCAAAAGATTTCTCTTTAGGCTCGAAAGATTTCTCTTTCGGCTCGAAAGATTTCTCTTTCGGTTCAAAAGATTTCTCTTTAGGCTCGAAAGATTTCTCCTCATGCTTGAAGAATTTCTTCTTCGGATGAACCGGTGATATTGTTAAATGGACGGACTAACCTTGCCGCTGTTTGGATCAAGCAATATTGGCGCTTACAGGGTCGCTGAACATGCCTGTTGCACCCGTGGTGCTTATGTAGCAGGCAATATACCAAACCGTTTGCTTCTGGTTTGTTGCCGTAAAGGTACTCAGGTTACGGAACCTTCCGCTGAACATTACGTGCTGATACAGGTCGGAGTCGGCCGGGGGTGTGGCTCCTATAAAACGCTTTAACCATATAAACTGCATGCCTTCGGGCAGGGCAATGCTTTTGGGCGATTCAGGGTCGTGTGCATCAACCGTGTGCTGCATGCTTTTCATCTCATGTATGCTTATCACAGGCCTTGGGTGTGTGGTACGCAGGGCATCCAGCGAAGGCGTAATGGCATCAGGCTTCGGGATGAACCAAAAGGTCATGTCGTTTGCCGTTAAGAAACCCCTGGTTGTTATGTTCTTTTCCTTTAACATCAGCCTAACTGCACGAATAATTACAAGCGAATCAGCCTTGATGATATTTTTTTGCAGTTTAAGCGCTTCGGTATGCGCGCCTTTTGCTTTTTCAAGCGGATACACGTATTCCCACGAATTCACTGCGGTGGGGCTGCCCAACAGGTTTACCAGCGGTGTATATTCTGTTACATTATCCATGCCCAAACGTGTCCACGAAACAATGGCAGGTGCACTGCTGGTGGGGTCGGCAATTGCAAGGTGAGCCATCAGCGCCTTGAAAGCTGGATCATATTTTGTGTCTGATTCGGGGAAGGTGAGCGATTTTTTCTTTTTTGTCATAGCTGATGATTTATTTTATGAAACAAAAGTATATCATTAAACACACTTCCCGACCGAATAGCGGGATTATAGTTGTTACCAATTAATACCAGATATTAACATGTTAAGCTAAATCGATATTTTATTTAGAGGAAATAAAGTCCGCACAGCTTACAGGCATTCAGCGTGGCATACATTCGAATTAAGAATGGCTAACTTCTTCCTATTGCGGTGGGTTGTTTATAAATTGCTTTCCATAATCTTTATAATTCGTTCCTGATTATTGAGTTTTCAAGTTAATACATGATTGGCTCACAAATATACGGTTCAGGACGAAAGTCCTTTATTAGTTGTATGTATCAATAACCCCAGACTTAAGTCTGGGGTTAAATAAAATAAGTAAAGTAGTGGGCTTTAGCCCTGATGAATATTAGTGAACACGATTACAATGCATTTTACCAATTATATTGCCTTATCTGAATATTTTGTACTTTTATAACTGAATTTTAAAGCAGCTTAAGTGAAAAAGCCATACTACCTTATAATTCTTATAGTCATTGCATTTACCTTTGGCTGTAACAAATACCCCGATGGTCCTTTAATTAGCTTTCGTTCCACCGAAGGAAGGCTTGAAGGCAACTGGCAGGTAGTTGGCTTCACCTCTAACGGTATTGACTCCCTTAAATATTGCATTGACAGTTGCGGAAACATTATGAATATTAATATGCAGCAGGCAAACGGCAATTATTATTTCCTTACCTTTTCGCGCAACTTTGCCGCCGACTGGTCCTTTTCCGATCATAAAAAGATAATGAATGTTGCTTTTTTCTCCGATACAGTTATTGCTAAAACATTCTATGGCGTGGGTTTGGGGCCTATCGTGGAAGGAAGAAGCAGCCAGTGGAAAATACTAAAGCTTGAAATGAAGGAACTGGAAATATCCACCACCTGCAACGGCTGCAATTATGTAATGTCGTTCAGGAAAGAATAGTAAGCATTGGGCAGCGGCAGTATGCAGTAATTAAATCAGCGAGTATCAGTATTCCTTTTAAATAATTAAAGTATTACTTCTTAATAACTCAAGTTACACACAAATGATTTGATGTTATCTTTAATTTAGATTCCTCACTCCGTTCGGAATGACATATAGAATTGATGGGAAAGGGGGGATAAGGTAGCGATTTGCTTTAAGCAAATCGCCACCTTATCCCCTATAAGAAAATAAATATATTGTCATTCCGAATGAATCCGCCTGCTGGCGGAGGAATGAGGAATCTAAAAATGGGAAAATACTCTTTTGCGTAACATCAGTTAATAACAAATAACCAATAACCTAATAACTAATAACCAACCTTAATCCCGTTCTCTTCCAGTATTTTCTTAGGGACGGTGTATTTATTTACCATCAGCGTGGTAAGTTTAAGTTTTACGTAAGCTTCCGACATGTACACATAGCCGTCGAAGCCCCTGCTTGCTCCCCACGAGTTCTTGGTGATATAGAATTTGTCTCCATACTGGTCTTTGGCAATGCCCGTTATCTGCATAAAATGGTCGTCGGTGGTAAGCCAGTTATCGAATTCTTCCTGACGGATGGCGGGCGTAACATTCATTTCATTCTCATGTATCTCGCAGGTGCGCTTTCTTTCCTCCTCCGATTTATGCGCCCAGTCTTTTTCCGGAACTATGGCTATTCCTTTCTTCGATGAGAATTCGTGTTCGCTCACATCGCCGCCCCAGCCAACAGTGTATCCTTTGGCAAGGCTGCTGTCGATAAGTTCTATTATCTCATCCATCTTCACATTGTTATACAGGTCGTACGACCAGTTATCCGGTATTTCAAGTAAGAATTTTGTATAATAGGGATGGTGAGTGAATGAAGTGAATTCAACAAAGTCGTCAGGATTTATTTTAAGGAAATCTTTCAGGTACGACTGAGGGGTGTATTTCTTGTCTTCAAATTCAAACTTATTGGGGGCTTTACCCATTTCATTGTTCAGTATCTTTTCATAACCTTTCATCCAGTTGTCGGGCAACTGGCCTTCACCTGTTTTTTTGATAAGTGTATCGAGGTAGCTCCTAAGCTCAGTTTCCAGCTTGTCGTGGTCGTAATTTGTGCTGTTATCTTTGGTTCCGCTGTAGGCGCTTTTAGGAACCATGCCGTATTTGCGCATAATATTTAGCACGTCGTGGGCTTCGCCACCCTGTCCGAAATTGCTTTTGCCATGCATCCTGACATATTGTATTGCTTTTTCAATAAATGCACATCGTACGATGTACATTTCGGAGAAATCAAGCTGTTCCAGCCCTTTGCGGAGCATTTCCGATTCGAGCATGGCGCAGGTAGCAAAGCTCCAGCAACTGCCGCTGTTTCCCTGGTTCTTTATCGAAGTGGCATCTAATTTCTTTTCAACGGTGAACTTGTATTTGTCTTGTGCAAATAATGAACCTGCAATAAGAAATAATGCTAATACAAGTATTTTAACGATTCTGGTTTTATTGAGCATAGTAGTATAGTTGATATTTCTGCAAAATTAAATTTATTTACAGAATAATTAGTTTCAATTAAATAAAAAGCTATACATTTGGAATCTAATATGACAGAACAGCTGAATATATCTTTTAATACTTTGAATACTGCAGATAAAACGGAATTCATGCCCAGCATAGGAATATTTGGGCGAAAGAATAGTGGTAAAAGCACTATAGTGAATTTATTTGCCGGAAGCGAAGTATCGGAAGTTGCAAAGAATTCAGGCACCACCAAAGAGCCTTTTAAATGCAATACCTCGCTTGAGGGAATTGGCCGTGTGCTTCTGTTTGATACTTCCGGCATCGATGATTACGGCGAATCGGGCGAAAAGAGAATTGCAAAAACAATGGAGGTGCTAAAAGTCATTGATCTTGCCATCATTGTTATAACGGGCAACCTGTTTGCCGAGCCAGAAAAGAATCTTGTTTGTAAGTTCCAGGAATATTCAATTCCATTTATCGTTATACACAACAAGTCCGATTTGCAGGAACTGTCGCCTGTTACCAAGCGCCAGGTTGAAACTGCCTACCAGACAAACCTGATCGAATTCTCCTGTGGTAATGGTAACTCCATTTCATCCATCGTTGATGTGTTAAGAAATGTGATACCCGACTCAGCTTATGAGTCGAAATCAATTCTAGGAAATATAGTGTCAAAGAATGATTTGGTCATTCTGGCCACGCCTGACCAGCTTAATGCTCCTGACGGAAAACTTACACAACCGCAAATTGAGATCACACGCGATTTACTGGAGAACTCCTGCATGTCGCTTTTAATTAAGCAAAGGGAATTACCTTCTTTACTTGAAACAATAATTCCTAAGCCTAAGCTTACCATACTTACTACCAGCTCTTTCAAACAAATGGAAGAACTGTTGCCAAAGGATATTCAGCTTACAACCTATGGCATCGTTATGTCACGCTACAGGGGCGATTTTATTCAGTACCTTGAAGACACCCCGAAATTATCATCTCTAAAAGAGAATGATAACATACTTTTACTGCAAGCAGCCAGCGACAGCACTTCTGCTGAATTTAAAGAGCAGGAAGTGGTGCAAAACCTGGTCGATGAATACATTCAGAAAAAGCTTAATTATACTGTAGCCAAGATATTTGAAAAGCCTTTGATAAACTGCCAGCAGTTTCATTTTGCAATTATCTGCGGAAGCTACCTGTTAACAAAGAATCAGATAGCTGAAATTATTAAGCCATACATTGATTGTGATATTCCTGTCACCTCCTTCGACATGGTCAATGCCTATACAAAAGGAATTTTTCTGCGCAGTATTTCTCCTTTTCTTTTATAGAAAATAAAAAATGCATTTTTTTTATTTTGCATTCTGAAAATATATATATTTGCTTATATATTTATTAAACTCTATATGATAGATTTTGCAGCCGCAAAAGAGTTTATTCTGGACAAGCTTAAAACTGGTTTAAATCCCGATTTGTATTATCATTGTTATAATCACACGTTAGATGTTTATAAATCTTCAGTAAAGCTTGCAAAACTCGAAAAGATTGAAAAGAAGGATTTGGTACTACTTGAAACGGCGGCTCTCTTTCATGATTCCGGTTTTTTATTGGGATATAAGGAACATGAAGATTGTTCGGTAAAATTTGCAAAGACACATTTGCCTGAATTCGGATATTCCGAAGCTGACATAAAGGTTATTTGCAGTATGATACTTTGTACGAAATTGCCCCAATCACCTAAAACCGTTCTTGAAAAAATTCTTTGTGATGCTGATCTTGACTATTTGGGCAGGGATGATTTTTTTATGATAGCCAATCAATTGCTTTGCGAATGGAATGTGAACGGTATGCCAACTACACTTAAGAAATGGTATCATATACAGGTGGATTTCCTTTCCAATAATGATTATTTTACCAAATCCGCCAAACATTTAAGGATAGAAAAGAAAAAGAATAACCTGTCGCAGATACTGGATTTATTAACGAAAAATTAATAAATTACACTCTGATATTTTGTAAATTTGCATGGTTTAAAAACAAAATAATAAGAATATTGTATGGGAAATAAGAAGAAAGAAAACATTGTATTAGTACCTACTGATTTTACAAAAGTGGCTGATTTTGCAATTGATCACGCTGCCGGTATAGCAAAATGCCTGAATGGCAAAGTTGCAATTTTGCATGTGATAAATAAAGAAACTAAATCATTCCTAAAAAAAGAACATCTTGGGGAAGAAGCTATTAATGACAAATTGAAAGCAATTGCTGAAACAGTCGAGAAAAAGTATAAAGTAAAATTGGATTATATTTCAAAGGAAGGAAGTATTTTCTCAACTATTGCAGATGTTACCAAAGAAATTGGAGCCAGGATAGTAGTGATGGGAACACATGGCAAGATTGGAGTTCAGCATTTAGTTGGAAGCTTTGCCATGAAAGTAATTGAAAGTTCTCCTGTGCCTGTTATAGTTGTTCAGGAACGTGATTTTGACAAAGGCTATAAGAATATTGTTCTGCCAATTGATGAAACATCGGAATCAAAACAAAAGGTTAACTGGGCAATACATATTGCCAAGATATTTAATTCGACCATTCATTTGTTCGGAATTAAATACAGTGACGTACTTCAAATGAACGAAGTGGAAAGAAATTTGTCACAGATAAAGAATATCCTTTCAAAGGCTGGTATAAAATATACTGATAAGATATCTGCTGATGCTCACAGTAATTTCGGTAAAAGTATTAATGTTTATGGTGATTATATTAAGGCAGATCTTGTAATGATCATGACTAATCCTCATCAATTGTTACCAAGTTTTATGCTAAGCCCTTGGGCTGAACAAGTTATCTTCAGTACTTCTAAGATGCCTGCAATGTGCATTAATCCTGTTGATCTAGATATTACTTATGTTAGTTTTTAATAAAAACTGAATAAACTGTAAAGCCGGATTTTCCGGCTTTTTTTTGTAATAATAAACATGTTAAAAGAAGAAGCAAAATCAAGGATTGAAGCATTAAGAAAGGAACTTAATGAACATAATTACTATTATTATGTTTTGTCACATCCATTGATAAGTGATTATGATTTTGACATGCTGATGGATGAGTTGATAAAGCTTGAGCAAGAATTTCCTGAGTTTTATGATGCTTATTCTCCCTCACAAAGAGTTGGCGGAGATATTACCAAAGAATTTAAACAGGTTAAGCATAAGTATCCTATGCTTTCGCTTAGCAATACTTATTCAAAGGAAGAAATAGAAGAATTTGATGAAAGGGTAAGAAAAGTCATTGGTAATGATTTTGAATATGTTTGTGAGTTGAAATATGACGGGCTTTCAATCGGTCTTACTTATGAGAATGGAATATTAAAGCAAGCGATAACCAGGGGCGATGGTGAAAAAGGTGATGATGTTACTGCAAATGTTAAAACCATTAAAAGCATTCCCCTTAAATTACATGGAAATGATTTCCCCGATAAATTTGAAATACGAGGTGAAATAATAATGCCTCATAAAAGTTTCCAAAGACTCAATAAGGAGCGTGAAGAGATTGGAGAAATACCTTTTGCAAATCCTCGCAATTCTGCATCTGGAAGCTTGAAAATGCAGGATTCTCATGAAGTTGCAAAGAGGGGGCTGGATTGTTATTTATATTATCTGATTGGTGATAATTTGCCACATGATAATCATTATGATAATTTAATGGCAGCTGCGAATTGGGGCTTTAAGATTTCTTTTGGTATCGAGAAAATACATAGTTCAAAATTAGGCAGAATATTTAATTACTTAAATCAATATAATGCCTTAGAATCAAAATCAAAAAGAGAAGGTTTAAGCTTTGATATTGATGGCGCTGTTATAAAAGTCAATTCATATAAGCATCAGGAAATGCTTGGCTACACAGCTAAATCGCCAAGATGGGCCATTGCCTATAAATTCAAAGCTGAGCGTGTTTCTACAAAATTACTTTCAGTAGATTTCCAGGTTGGAAGAACCGGCGCTATTACGCCAGTAGCAAATCTTGAACCTGTTCAATTGGCAGGAACTGTTGTTAAGCGTGCCACTTTGCATAATGCCGACCAGGTTGAAAAGCTCGACCTACATTATGGCGATTATGTTTTTGTTGAAAAAGGAGGGGAGATAATCCCCAAAATTATTAGTGTTGATGAATCCAAGAGGGACAACTCTTCTTTGAAGAAAATTAAATATATTGAGAATTGCCCTGAATGTGGCACTCCACTTATTAGAAAAGAAGGAGAAGCTATCCATTACTGCCCGAATGAAACAGGTTGTGCACCTCAAATCAAAGGCAAACTTGAACATTTCATCAGCAGGAAGGCAATGAATATTGATAGTCTTGGTGAAGGCAAGATAGAGATATTGTTTGACAATAAACTGTTAAGTAATGTAGCAGAACTTTATGACCTTACTTTTGATAAACTATTTGGTCTCGAGAAAGAGTATTTGCTTGAAGACGGCAAGAAACGTATAGTAAAGTTTAAAGAAAAGACCGTTGAAAATATTCTGAATGGTATTCAAGAATCGAAAAAGGTTCCTTTTGAGAGAGTCCTTTTCGCTATTGGTATAAGGTATGTGGGTGAAACTGTAGCAAAGAAGCTTGCACTGCATTTCAGGAATATAGATGCATTGATCAGTGCAGATTATGATGAGTTAATAAATGCTGAAGAAGTTGGCGAAAAGATTGCAGAGAGTTTTGTTTTATTTTTTAAGAATACCAAGAATGTAGAACTTATTGAAAAGCTTAAAAGTAAAGGTCTTCAATTTGAAATGAATGAAAATTCATCATCCTTTGTTTCAGATAAATTACAGGGAAAATCATTTGTTGTAAGCGGCATTTTTACAAAGTTTTCCCGCGATCAGGTAAAGAAAATGATAGAAGAAAATGGCGGTAAAAATGTAAGCTCATTATCAACCAAAACCGATTTCCTGTTGGCAGGCGATAACATGGGACCTGAAAAGAAGAAGAAAGCAGCAAAACTTCAAATACCTGTTATTACAGAAGACGATTTCCTGAAAATGCTTGAATAGCTCAGATATTCTTTACATAGCACCTTCTGCGTTTGTGCTGAATGTTTTCGTAGTTTTTCCAGTTAGTGATTACATTCTGGTTGGACTCAAAAATACCTGTGGTTTCAAGGGTTGTAATACCTGCCGTCATCATTTCTTCCTGCAGTTCTGAGATCAAAATAACAGCTATGCCGGCATTCTGGTAATCCTGTGTTACACCGGTTAGAAGCATATCAATAACTTCAGGTTTTTTCAATGCTTTTAATACATGAGTAAATCCGAAAGGAAACAATTTACCTTTAGATTTTTGCATAGCAACTGAAAGTGATGGCAGCCCAACAAAGAAACCAACAGGCACATTATCTTTAGTAACAACTTTGATAAATTTAGGGTTCAGTATATTAAAATATTTATCTGAATAAGACTTAATCATCTTTTCGTTAAGAAAGGAAACATAAGGCAGGAATTGGAAAGCATCATTTAACACTTCAAATATTTTCTTAGCGTATTGCTGCAATTCAGAACGTTTAGTAAAGCTCACTACTTTTACACCATATCTTTGCTTCACTAGTTCTGCTCCTCGTTTTGCTTTCTTTAACGGCGCTTCAGTAATAGTCAATCGAAATTCAATCCAGTCATTTTCTTTTTCAAAACCTAGTTTTTCAAAATGCTCTTTATAATATGGCAAATGGTAAACTGATGCTATAGAAGGCAGGTAATCGAATCCGTCAACTAATAATCCCTGTGTATCCAGATTTGTAAAACCTAATGGACCGTGAATATATTCCATTCCCTGCTGACGAAACCAGTCTGAAGCAGTTTGAATAAGTTTTTCGCTTACTTCAATATCATCAATAAACTCTATTCTGTTTATTCTTCCGAATTTCTTTCCAACTTTTTCATTATAGCTTTTATTAATAATGGCGCCAATCCGGCCAACACATTTATCGTTTTTATAAGCTAGGAAGAAACGTGCATCACAAAAATCGAAAGCGGGATTAGCAGGAAGTAATGACTTGAATTCGGAATCCTTAATAGGGGGTACCCAGTACTTATTATCTTTATATAATTCAAACTGGAAATTAACAAACTGCTTAATATCGCGCTTATTGAATACTTCCTTTATAATAACTGACATAGAAGCAAAATTGTTTTAAAAAAAGGTATTTAAACTTTATAAATTTTGACAAATATAAACAATAGAAATTAATAAATACTTCTGTGTTATTACCTGGGTAAAGATAAATTAATACGAATATAGGCTTATGTCCTGTCTTTGATAAACATATTATATTAATTTTGCAGCGCTAAAAAATATAATGAATGTTAAAAATTAAAGAATCACAGATACCTTCTGCGGGTATGGGTTTATGGGCAGAGAAAGATTTTAAAAGAGGTGAGAGCATAGTAAAATATGATGGAGAGACGATCACCTGGAAGGAATGCAACAGGAGGAATCTGGCGCAGGAAGGTTATGGATGCTATTACTTATTTATAAATAAAAGAAAATGTGTAGACGCACAATATTCGATTTGGGCGCAAGGACGTTATGCCAATGATGCTGCGGGTTTGCAACGGATTGAAGGGCTAAGGAATAATGCAAGATATGAGATCAGAAAAGGAGAAGCGTATATTATTGCTTCACGAAATATTAAAGCAGGAGAAGAGATACTTGTTTCTTATGGCCGAGCTTACTGGAATACATTGAAATCTGAAATGTTGAATTAAGATCGTATTTTGAAGAGTTACAATGAATAATAGTTTTAAATATTTACTTGTTTTTATCTTGTTTCCAATACTGGGTTTCTCTCAAAGCGATACCATAGGTAAGGTAAAGTATACAAACGATTATGTATTTAATGATGGCATCTATAAATCATTAAAGGAATTTAAGAATGACAATCCTTCCATTACAAAAATCACTGTAAAGAAACCTACACCTCTGGCAAACCCGAATTTTACAATACTTACTTATAAATGCACTGATTCTTCAAAAACTACTGCCGACTGCGAAATGAAGAACTGCTGGGGGTATTGCTATCGCGGAGATGTGTATATTTCTCATTTGTACAATTCTTATTTTTTCAAACTGATGGTGGTCGGCTCCTTATGCCATTTTGCCGGAATTGCAGTTAGAGGTACCTCAACTCCCCTGGCTGACATAGATGAAGGTTTTGGTGCAGCTAATAAATACCAGCAGTTTTTCCTTGACTTTGACACAGGGGATGTCCTCCCTTTTAATTATAAATATTTTTCTATTTTCCTGCAAAAGCATGATGATGCCCTTTACCAACTGTTGGAGAAAGAGAGTGGAAAAAAGAAAAAGATTTTTAATTACCTTTTGAAATATAATGCAAAGCACCCTATCTGGTTCAAATCATAGGTCGTAATGCCTGTTGTCGAGGGATGTTTTAATACCGAAGAAAATATAATTTGAATTCTTTGTCCCAATCACTGATTGCTGAGTTCGGTATATATAACCCAATTCTATTCTTAGATTCAACCTGGGATAGATCAAATATGAAACTTTAGGACTGAAATAATTTACAGTAGTTTTTATTCCCTGCCCGACCTTGTTTCCAAATTCTTTTACAGGAATGTTATTTTCATTAGGTAAATAAGCATCGAATGTGGATTTATAGATATCCTGTCCGAAATGTGTTCCGTTTGAATCAAGGCCTGTTAAATAATGCATGTATTCTATTTCAAAATACCATTGCTTATACGTGTATTTAAGGAATGTTACACTTTCCCAAAAGTTAGCGCCAAGCGGATCGGCAAGTGGTTCGTTAAAATTTCCATAATTAGCAATCACATCGCGTTGTGAATAAACATAAGGCCTGACATAATTATATTCAGTCTGGAAATTCAGGTATTTAATTCCTGCAACATTAAAATATTTATAACCTAACTGAAATGCCTGTTTGTTCATCCAGGAACCCCATTGGATAGTTGAATCATGATGGTGAAGCATGTGCGAAAAACCGGCTTTTACATCACTCATTACAAAGTCATCAATCAGCAACTGTCCATATAATACATGACTTTTGCCAATAGTATAATGAGTTCCGAATCCCATGAAAGCATTATCTGGATTCGGATTTGTAGCATCGCCAAGGGAGAATTCAACAGGACGATAAAAGATTATAGGGTTCATATAATTTACATCAAAACCCCTGTCTGCCCATATAATAGCTTCAAAGAAATTTAGGTTTAAACGCTTTGTTGCATCCCAGCTCAAGAAATGAAAAGCGCCATATTTGTTTTCTGCTTTAAACCAGTTATCGTAGCCATTTGTAATGTCTTTAAAATTTGTAAAAAGGTTTACATATTTTATTTTCCAGATTGTTGTAGTTATCTGGAAGTAAGGATAGTTGTATGATGCGTCAGAAAGGAATAAAGAGCGATAACCATCGCCAAAGAAATGTTTGCCAAAACCCCCTTCAAATGCAAAATATTTCCCGACTGACTTAGCTGCATAAAACGAAAATTCATGATAATTATAAAACCAATTTACCGGATTGGCATAGCCCTGACCAGGAACCATATGTGTTTTATCAATATATGTTTTTATATAATCCGGAAAAGTACAAAGGGAATAATAATTGTACTTTATTTCTCCTGCAAAAGAATTTATTTTCCTGATTGTATCTGTTAAGTCATGATAGCTGGAATAGCGAATATTAAGACCAATATTATTTTCAGATATAAATTTATTTGAAAATAATGGTTCTACCGAGATATCCGGTTTTATGATTCTTATTATTTTTTTAAGTGAAGAATATTTTTGAATTGCATTGGAATCAACTTGATCTAAATAATAAATATTTCGGATTTCACTTCTATAGGGATTACCTGCAAAATCAAAATCTGAAAAATCATAAGGTTGAATAGCTGAATGAAATTTACTAATGCTGCTGTCTGAAAGAAAGTAAACAGAAGATGAATATTTATTAATAAATTGAGGCGTTAAATTTAGATGCAATAACTGAGCATAACTTTGAAAAACAAATAACATGCCCGTTATAACAAGAAAACTCTTTAACCAATACGTAAATCTTTTAATCAATTTATTTTCCTTTTAAAAATCAAAATATTCATTCAGCAAAGATGTCCTGATACCGATATAAATAAACTTATCACTACCTGTTTTATATAAATTGTTCTCATTCCTGTAGGTTGCTCCTACGAAAATATTAAAGTTGGTATTGGGATTCATAAGGTAACTTAAGCAAACATCAGCATACTTCATAGTAGTTTTAATTCCCTGTCCTATTCTATTATCAATAGTTTGTGAGGCATGCAGATCGGATGCGAAAATATTCTTACCCCAGTCTGACTTAGCGGTATCACTACCATAAACAGCATAATTGAGTTGGATCTTGATAAACCATCTCCTGAAATTATACCTGAGAATTCCTATCGCTTCCCTGAAATTAGCTCCAAGTGGATCAGCTAGAGGTTGATTGAAGTGAGTATAACTTTGCGAAGGACTATCAGCTGAGTACATATAAGGTTGCGCCTGATTATACTCAGCCTGTATGTTTAAATTATGAATGCCAAACATATCAAAGCCTTCAGCGCCTAATTGTATTCCATAACGGTTATGAAAATATCCCATATCGGAAATATGCTTTAAACTAACTTCATCTGCGGCAAACTGTCCATAAAAGTGAAGCTTGTTAAATGCTTTGTACATCAGGTTCAAACCAAGCAATGTATTATTCTTTCCATTAAGTCCATTTTCAGCAGTGTTGCAAAGAATAACAGGGTTGTAAGCATTTGGATTGAATCGCTTGCCACCTGAATCAGCAACCTGCCATATAGTTCCTTCAAACAAGGAAATGTCGAGCGCATTGCCCGCATAATAACTCAGGTAATGAAATGTGCCTGTTTTCTTCTGGTAAGCCCCGGTAATGCTATCGTAAGGAAGTACATGGTTGACAAAAATATTCTGGAACGAAGTGTACAAGGCTTCATACTGCCACCGCTTGTAAACAGCAGTGATCTTTAGAAAAGGGTAGGGGGATGAATAATCGGAAAGCAGTAGGGAGCGGTAACCATCGCCAAAGAAATTCTTATCACCGCCGCCTTGGATATTCAGCGAATAATCTTTAGTGTTTTTTATCGGTGTGTATGAAAGCTTTCCAAAAGCAGTGCCGTAATCGTAGGAAGAAGTTTTAAAATTCTTAACCGTAATAAGCCCCGGAACAACACCATACTGCTCAATATAATCGTTCACATAAGGCACAAAGCTTGACTGGCTTTCGTAATAACTTGTTTCAAAATAAAGGTCATTGCCTATCATTCCTTTTAATTCAAGTCCCCTTGTATTCTGGTAATAATTATGACTGCTATCACCAACGGTACGTTGCATGCTGAAATTGAAAAGAGGATTAACGGCTAGTTTAAAATCTTTTTCGTTAACAGTGAACAGGTCTTCATGGAAAAGTTTGCGCCTTACCCAGCTTTGCTTTTGCGCTTCATCTTTCGACAACTGATAAGTATTATATTCGTTGTATTCGATCTTGCATGAATCTTTTTGAATACCTGTTGCCCACGCTTTATCAGATGTATGAAAACGAATGCGTATGGTATCGGATTTATTGGAGTACCTTTTAAGGTAGATGCTCTTTTTGAAATCAGGGTTGTAATCAGTATTTGGCGAATATGTTTCCTGCGCTGATGCATAAGAACAACAACATAAAATGAAAGTAAATAGGAATAAATTATTTTTTACTGATAATTGCACAATCAAGCATTTTGAAAAGAGGGCTAAAATTAATAAATTCGTTCATACTGTTGATTTTTTATTATTTTAGTAAACAAATTAAACCAAATGAAACTACAAGAAGGCATTGATTTTATAGTTGTGAAAAAAGGCGGTTACTATGACGGAAGATTAAGCTGCCAGCAAATGGGTAATTTAGTGCTAACTAAGCAAAGCATGATATTGAATGTTATGCTTACGACTGATACTGTGAATCCGCAGCAACATTCAGTGGGTAATTACAAAAATACTAATTCATTGAATCCCGTTATTGAATTGAAAAACTCAGTCAATAATTTGACGGAGGCAACTAAAGATGCAAAATTAGGAGTGGAAATGATGAAGGAAACATTCCATACAATGAAAGAAATGGGTGTAAGTATGGGAATCATTGAAGGCATTGCTGCTGAAACAGATTCACTGGACGATTTCGAAACCCGCGTTGCTGCTATGGGAGAAGATAACCCCAAAAGCCTTCATGTTTTATTGAAAGATATAAATAGAATTAAATCCGGTCTTTTTACACCGCTTAAAATTGTTTTAAAGAATGGAAATGTCATAAAGATGTTTGCCGTTGGCAACAAGAAAAAAGTGAAGAATTTCCTCAGAAAACAACTCAACTCCATTTAGATATTTAATGCTTCTTTAATCGTTTTATACCCGCTACTGCTGACTTTTAAACTCAAATGGTTTTTTAGCACAGCTATATAACTTTCTTTATCATAATATTCAAGGCGTTCTACCTGGTTTATATTTACAATATAAGAACGATGAATTCTTATAAATTGTGCTGAAGGAAGATGTGTTTCAAAATACTTCATGGTCTTCTCCTTAAGGAAAGAGCCGGTATTAGTGTGTACCCTTACATAATCGCCGTAGGCTTCAAGGTAAAGGATTTCATCAGCAGGAATAACCTGTATTTTAGTCCCTGTACGCACAGCAATACGGTCAATTATTTCCGGCTTTTCATCTATTGCTGCAATTACAGATTTAACTTTCTTTTGCTGTTTATTCTTGCTGATATAACGATCGATGGCTTTCTTAACAGCATTAGCAAAGCGATCGCGGTTAAATGGCTTCAGAAGATAATCAACGGCATTTGCTTCAAAAGCATTAATGGCATACTGGTCGTAAGCTGTTGTAAATATAATATCAGCCTGGTGTTCGGCAAGCTCCAGTATCTCAAAGCCTGTAAGCTTCGGCATTTGAATATCGAGGAAAACAAGGTCGGGCTTGAGTTCGTTAATGGCCTTTAAACCGCTGAAACCATCAGCAAATTCATCAACAATCTCAATTTCGCAGAAATCAGCAAGAAAGTTCTTTACCAGCAATCTTGCAGGTTCTTCATCATCAATAATGATAGTACGTATTCTCATAAGTTAAATTTAATTTTGTGGTATACTAAGTTCAGCAATAAATTTATCATCAATTATTTTTGTCTTCAGGAAATCTGGGTTGCCGTATATAAGTTTCAACCTTTCTTTAATGTTCTTTAAGCCAATACCCGCACCTTTCTTTGAATGGGAAGTTGTGTCAAAGTTATTGGTTATCCTGAGTTCAAGAAATCAATCCAGACTGTTTACATTCTGTAAGTATACGGATAGGTTCCGTACTTTCGTAAACGCCATGCTTAACTGCATTCTCATAAATAGGCTGAAGTATCATAGCAGGGACTTTCAGCGTCATGCATACCTTATCAATTTTGAACTCCTGAACAAGTTTGTTTCCAAAACGCACCTGTTCAATATCAAGGTAGCGTTTGATATTATCCAGTTCCATTTGAAGTGTTGAAACATTTTCATCCGACTTCGTTATTGAATACCTGAGGAAATCAGAAAGCTTGATGATCATTTCCTGCGCCTTTTCAGGACTGCTCATTGTTAGTGAGCTTATTGAGTTCAGCGAATTGAAAAGAAAATGAGGATTTATCTGCGACCTAAGGTTATCCAGTTCAGCCTGCTTCACGATTTCATTCAGCTTAGCTTCTCTCGAAACCCGCTCCTGTAGGTCGTGATAATAGATAATAATGTAATAGATCAGAACGAGTATAAGGTAGAAGAACAAACCGCTAACCGCTTTCCAGGTTAGGCTGGAATCAAGATAAGCTCTGTAGTCTGCATTTGTTATGATTGCTTTACAAATGGCATTGCATATACTTACCCAAATAATAAGAATAATTGCAGCCGATGTTATATGGTTTATCAATTGGTTGATTACAGCGAATTTTCCCGGCTTGGAGAAATTAACAATGTACCAGACCGGAATACCTAAAATAGCAAAAAGGGTGTATGAAATCACACTTTCTGTTAAAGCAGTTTGAAAAAGAAGATGGTAGGTGTTTACTAAAATAAAAATATGGATTGCAGCAATTGCAATCCATATTGAACAATATATGATGACCAGTTTTCTGTTTCCGAAAAAAGGATGATTCATTTATGTTAAAGCTTATTAATAACTTTTAATATCGCCGCCGCCGAAGATAGCAGAGCCTTTGATAACAAGTTCGCGGTCGGTAGTGGTGTTTTTAACATTATGCCTCTTATCAACAAATCCGCCGAGTATGGAGCTGGCCTGTAGATTAACTGTCCAGTCGGAAGGAACAATAATGCTCATTCCGCCGAAAATGCATTCTACATCCAGTATGTTTGTTCCGGGAGCTAAAGTGGTTTGGGTAAGGTCGAGTTCTGTTCCGCCAAAGACATTCGAAATTCTTCCACCTTTGAATTCACCCGGCGAAACTTTATGTTTTCCCCCACCGAATACATTGTCCAGTACAATATATCCCGCCTCATTTTTTATTTCGCTTGATGAGTAGCGGTGAAAATGCCTGTTGCGAAAATGCTCTTTATCAAAATGCTCATTATGAAAATGATGAAAACGATTGTGGAAAATAGTTCTCTTGGCTATCATTAGTACGCCTACAATAATTAACAGCGCTGGCCAGAACGAGATCTCAAAATTATCGGGAAGGAAAATAAGCTTTGGCAATAAAAAGAACCCTCCAATTATCAGCAGTACTATTCCTGTAAAAGCATGCTCTTTGCCAAAAAGGTTTACAACGCCTATGGCAATTATAAGCATAGGCCATGAAAAGATGATGTGCCTGTATTGGTCATCAATCAATCCTGAGTTGAATCCAATTAGCAATGCGCCGCTGGCAATTAAAAGTAAACCGAATATGATCTTTCTCATTCGTCTGCGTTTACTGCAAAAATAAGTTGTTGTTTCCATAGTTTTACTTTTTTAAGTTAAATATTTTAAAATTTCTGCAGCAAACTTACTACTGTAATAGAAGGTGGAAAACACGAAATCTTTGTCTGTCCTGTCATTCCCGATAAAGTAAAGGAAAAAGGGGTTGAATGTTTTATAAATGTTCAACCCGTATATTGCACTGTGTAAAATGTTATAATTTCTTTGGCATGTATTCTGTTAATATATGTCAGTTTTTGCAGTTTTTGACATATATCAGCATTCAAATTCATTAGTTCTAAGTTTTGAATATAAATGAAGGGGCATAAAATAATAAACCGAAAAGCATTTCTTATCTATCCCGTTTGAAAACTCAGCCTTCCAACGGGATTTTTTATTTTTCCTTCAGTATTTCTCTTTCCTACAGCTATATTATCCGCTTTTCCCGTTGATAAACTCACTTTTACTGTAGTAAAAGTAATGATTCCAGTAGTAAAACTCATTTTTACTGTAGTAAAAACAATGATTCCAGTAGTAAAACTTATTTTTACTGTAGTAAAAGCAATGATTCCAGTAGTAAAACTCATTTTTACTGTAGTAAAAACAATGATTCCAGTAGTAAAACATATTTTTACTGTAGTAAAAACAATGATTCCAGTAGTAAAACTCATTTTTACTGTAGTAAAAGCAATGATTCCAATAGTAAAACTCATTTTTACTCAAGTAAAAACTATTTTTACTACAGTAAAAGCATAGATATCAACAGGAAAAATTAATATTTAAACGGTTTGTGCCAGTGCACTAATTGTAAATGCAGATATGAGCGGGGGAAATGGGAGGGTTAATTTATAAAGACAGGATGCTATTACTATTAAAGGTAATGTTAATATTAGATGAGATCAACACTCAAATAAAGTAAAATAATAAATCTATGAATCTTTAAAATGTTTAAGAAAATATTTAGTATAATTGTGTCTTTCTTTCCAGGTTAAACAATAAATACCACAGGAAATACTAATAATAATCCAAATTATTATCAAAGGGTCAGTAAAATTTTCATAAATCGCTAATGAAATAAGCATCCCACACATTATAAAAAAGTTTATAGGAAAAATAAAATCAGTCAGGAAAGGACGAATTTTAATATAAAGTCTTCTTAATGTTGATGAATTTTCATTAGCATCAACATCAGAAACTTTGCCAAATCCTTTTATTGTTCCTGATACTAATATTTCATTTGCTTGCGTTCCAGAATGAATTAATTTAATTGTAGCTCCGTGACCTTTACCTAAATAATCAAATTTAAGATTAATTATTTGGCTATCTTCATCAGATATTGCGGAATTGAAAATACTAATATTATTTGCGAAGGCAGCGGAATTAATTAATACTGCATCATAAATATACGTATTTTCTTTTGCTATAATTTTAATCATATCAGTTGGTGCAAGATCATCGTAATTTATTATATCATTTCCTCCATTCCAAATACAAACAATGGTAATAGTCACGTTTTCAGCCTTTTTATTTTTATAAAATACTTCAATATTTCCAAGTCTCTGTAATGAATCAGAAATAATATTTAAGCTATCCTTATAATATAAGACTTTCTTTTTTTTTCTGCTTTTACGTATTGAATATATTCCAATGAAAATACCAATTATTCCAATAAGTATTGACACTGGATTTCCCCAAACAGTATTATTAAATTCCGAAATATAATGTTCTATAGTTTCCATATATTTTACTCTTATAATAAACCAAAAATAGAAAATTGTTCAACATGCTCAACAAAAATAATTAGAAAAACACTTTCTACCATTCCAAAGGAAAAGTTATTAAATAAAAAGACAGCTTACGCTGTCTTCTCATTTAAAGTTTGTTGAGTTGGATGAAGTATTTTCAGTGATCCCGTTTGATTGCGCTCGTCTCCTAACGAATGCGTTCTGCACTCTAAATTATTATTTCCCCACGCAGAATGTAAACTTATACTGATTTACAGACTGTTGAATATAGAGGGCAACGGTAGGGCAACACGAAATCAAAGAAAAAAAGTTGTCACAGAATAGATTCAAAACAGAATGTAATTGAAATGCAAATTTAATCGTTTTCCTTTTAAAATCAAATATTATAGCTGTAGTTTTGGGGTAATGAAATTTTTACTTTTTTCGGAAAATATTGGAATGTTTTCTAAATATTAGCTTTGCATTTCTACTTTGTTGTGATGACAGTGGTTTGATATAATTAATGCAAAAAAAAAGCTTACCGTTTCCGATAAGCCTTTTAAGTAATACACCTGAGAAAAGATTTTGCATGAGTGTTACTGCTCTATTATAGTTTGTGATTTTGTTTTTATAATAGAACGTTAACTGTACCAGCATAAGAAGAAATTGAAATTTCACCTGTAGTTGGGTTTTTGAATGCGATATATGCATAAACCGTATTTCCTACACAGAAAGGCGGACATGTTATAGTTAAAGTTCCAGTAGAACGAACAGATGAAGAAATATCCTCAAACATAAATCTGTTAGAGGCATCGATTAAAAGTATCATGCCAACATCTGTACTTGCTGCATTACCTTCACCTGTGTTATCAGTCCAAGTTAAGATAACTTTACGACCAGCTGCATTTGCAACCGAAACGGTATCAATACCGGTTAATGTACCCGTAGCCACTACCAAATTCGGGTAATTAATAGAAAACGATGGATACGTCCCTGAAATTGCTGTTGAAAGATTTAACTTTACAAAAGCATTATAGCCTGACATATTAGCATAAGCCCTAGCAAGGCTTACACGTACAAACGGCAAGCATTTCCTTCCTAATGCTACTAATAAGTTTAAACTTAGACCGCTGCATCTTTTGAGCAGTTGTCTTAGGATTGTGAGGTTTTGGTTGGTAACTTCTTACGGTGTTTACACCTTTCCATTTGGAACCCACAACCGGGCCAACCTTGCCAGTCATTTTGCCGAGGATTCCTTCTTCTAATTTTCCCATTTTTTTGAGGATTTAATTAATACTAAAATTTATTAATTGATTATATGTACAAAGCGCCTGAACGCTGAGTATGTCCTACAAGATTGTTCTTCTTAGTGAAAGCAATACTTTCAGTAAATGCAAGACAATAGACGTCTGCCAAACCCTGCCAATTCATGATTTAATGTTATTGTCGCTTTAGCATCTGACCTTACAGCAGCATCAAGGAATATCCAAACGACATCCATTGCTTCATTGCAGGCACAAATATGAATTTTATCAGTTGCTTTGGCATTGGGAAGATGTTCGTAGGGTCCCAAACAACAGTAATTTTGTCTGCAGATGGTCTCGACCAGCTTTCCTCGTTGAAGGAATCCAGAACGCCATTGCTGACATTAAATTTATTAACGTCAACAGTTGTAACTCCTGAAACTGTTTTCATAGCATTCATCAGAGTATCTGCCAGGCAAGCAGTAAATGCGTTCTGATGCTTTGCATATCCTTTCCATCCAATGTTAACGGCAGGCAGGAATTTTTCTACTACTGCACATGCAGCGGCAAAAGGAGGGAGAATGATCTGTCTTTTTTGAGATTTTCAATTTGAATTTTAGTTGATTTCATGGTTTAATTTTTTAAGGTTTTTATATTCATTTTTGTTGTTTTTTTAAGCGGACTTGGTACGGCGTTGGTACGGACAAGACGAAGTTAAAATCTCACTTTTTTGGTTTTTATAAATCGAAACTGATTTTGGTTTATAATTATGGCTGAAAGGATACCGCCAACGATGCTGATGAAATATTTTATCAGCATCAAGCTGTGATTAATGTCAATGATAGCGGAAGCGGTTCCTGTTTGCGTACAAGTACGAAATTAAAAATGTGCTGTATCATGACTTTGTGAATTAAATTGTTGATACAAAATTAATATACAAAAATCTAATATATTACAAGACAGCATCTTATGTTTTGTTTTGAAACGAAATGTTTTAAATTGAACAAAGAAAAGGGATTTTCATCTCCCCTTTTAATTTTTGCAGCTCGAATTTCCGGTTTTTTGTTTCTATAACATCACTGCCATATTTTAAACGTATGGATTCTATTGTTTTTGGGCTGTGGTTTGAACTTTTATAATCAGAGGGCCGGTAATACCACATAACCTTTTTTGGTGCAAAATAGAAGCCTATTGCCTTTAACTTGCCCCTGTGCGAATATGTGTTGCCAGAAATCCAAATCCAGTTACCGATTAATTCAATTATTAAGCCATCAAGGCCGATAATCTGGTTAATGATCTCAGGGTAACGAATGAAATCTTCCTGGTCTTCTGCGGATTCTTTTGAGAAATCGAACAAAGGGTTCTTTTGGATTTCTTCATACTCAAGGTTGATTTCTTGCATGATTGCAGTATTCCCGCCTCTGTCGGGATGATGCAACATGGCTAACTCTTTGTACTTGCGCTTCACTTCTTCGAGTGTGTGGCAATTGTAAAAATATTTTATGTTCATAATTTAAAGATTTAGTTAGTAAATAAATTCAGGTTATGCGGTTCGGTCAGTACACAGGCTGCCGCATAAAAAAAATATATCATTATAAAAGGCTTATGCAACCAAAAGCAAAAGGCTTAAGTGAAATGCAAGGTTTTTGACAAAAAAAATTTCACACATTGAAAAAGCCAAATGAGAACAAGTGAAAATTTTTTTGGCAAAACCCGAAGGGCTTGACCTTGCATGAGCAAAGCCGTGGCTACCTTTGCAGAAGACTTTTATTAATGATTACCGATAAATTTTTGTCAGGATTTCAGGATAATCAGAATTTTTAAAATGTGGAATTATCAAGGAGGGGCTGGCGTGAGTTTTTGCTTATGGGAAATTGTAAGGGTGGGAAAAATCAGCGGACAGCGAAGGGGTGAACAAATTAGGAAAGCTGCAATGCCGCCGGAAAGGTTTGCCGGCTTTGTGTGCTAAAGGCATTAGGAGTGAGATGAACGAAGCCGAAAGAAATGTAGCGTTGCTGTAACGAAGAGGAAGCGTTAGCGGAATGGAATGAGGCGGAGAGAATAAACTGCTAATACCTTTACCGGCGGGTTTGATTAATTTAATTTATGAAACGGAATAATATTGCTGCTTGACGTTTTTGTAGTCAGGGTAGGGCTGTACTGCTGATTTTGTTGCAATAGAAAACTTTAACAAAAGTAGATTGCAAAAACCATGATCACCGATTTCATCGGGACAGGCAGCCCCTGATACGGTATTTAAAATTGAATGCGTGGTTTCAATGCTTTCAAATTATTCTATTCTTTTTATTAGAAAAAATAGGAATGCGGGATTTAATCAAACGGAATGCCAACAAGCAGGGTTATACAGCCTTGAGCTATATACGAAGTGAAGGCTGCAATAAAGTGAAACGGGTTGCAGCCGGAACAAATTCAAGCTTCAACGGGCGAACCACTTGCGAACGGAGCAAAGGGTGGAAGGCAGAAAAGCCCGCAATGAAACGAAGTGGAATGAGGGCGCTGCCGACCTATGTAGGTACTACACAAGGGCTGGCAAGGGTAGATGCTTTTGAAAATGTGAACTTTTGTAAAAGTAATTTTGCAGCTACACTTGACAGCCCGCAGCCCGCTTGCGACCGCAGGTGAGCCAAAAATAAGAAACTGCCGCTGGACTGCAAAGGGGCTGAGCGAATTGAGGCGATATGAAATGAAAGGAAGTGAGGGTTGCGAACGACTGAAATGGAAAGAGCCGAAAATGAGTGAAGCTCCTTGCAGGACAAAAAAGGCAGTGAGTGAGAAAGAAGGAGGAACTGCAAAAAGCATGACAGCCTTGCTTTAGCAACCTTTGGCGGCACTGCTCTTGTTATACCTTAAAAAACTTACACTATTATAATAAGGGCAGTGACGGGCTGGCGAGATTTTTTGCTGACGACTGATGCCGAACACCTAATAACCCTGCGTAAGTTTTTCAGTACGAGAATTTAATGTTTAATGAAAAAAGTTTTTAAGTGATATTCATTAACATGTCAGACAAGCGATGAACACTGCTTTATTGTCGTTTATTTAAAAATAAAGTCAAAATAAACTTGACTTCATTAATTTTATATTTTACTTTTGAAAAATAAAATGAATACATAATCATTTTAGATAAATGAAAATTTATTTTAAAAAAGACGAGAGATAATACGAGAAAAATAAATTTTAAAGAAAAATATTAATATCATGAAGGATATAATAGATTTTGTAGTAGGGGAACCGAAATCAGAGCATTTATTTGCCTGGAAATTTCAACATGAAAAATATCAAGAAACAAATTTAAGTACATACAGTCAACTTGTTGTAGCTGAATCGCAGGAAGCAATTCTTTTTTCGAAAGGAAGGATAATTGGCAAATTCGGACCGGGAAAGCATACTCTTAATACTGAGAATCTGCCATTATTACGCGATTTATATGGTATTCCTTTTCAGGGTGGAAAATCCTTTTACAGCCGAGGTATGGTTTGTAAATAAACTTATGCCTTTGAATATTAAATGGGATACAAGCACCATAATGTATTTCAGTGATCCGGAGACTATCAACTATGGTTCCTTTAACTGCATCTGGCCTTTATGGAATAAAAATTTCAGATGCTGAACGTTTTCTAGTCAAACTTGTTGGTACTGCTAATTATTTTACTGATGAACATCTCACCAAAATTTCAAGGGTACTTTAGTTTGCAAAGACTAAATCAACTATTTTACAATTTATACTTTCTCAGAAGATAGGACTTAAAATGTTTTTTCTGCATTTTTAGAGCCACTCTCTGAAAATATAAGAATGTCGATGCTGGCTTTCTGGGAAGATTATGGATTTGACCTGATAAGTTATATTTCGCAATTGAAGTTGATGCTAATAATGAAGCAGGGAAAAATATTTTGGAAGCAATGTCGAGACAGAGCGCTCAAATAATTGGAGGATATACCTGGCAACAATCAAAGGTTTTTGAATTAGGAGAAAATGCAATTGATAAACTCGGAAGCAGTGGCGTCGGCGGTGGTGGTGGACAGGGAGGATTAATTGGAGCTGTATTAGCTACAAATATGATGGGGAATTTATCAGGAAGTGGACTTATGCAGCCAAATACTTTTAATGCAGAATCAAGGAAATGTTCAGAATAGCAATATACCTGTAAATCCCCAGTAAGGGATGTATATTGTTCAAACTGTGCTAAAAAGTTTCCCAATAATATGAAATTCTGTCCTCATTGCGGAAACCCATATACACCGTGCCCAAAATGTGGTGCAGATAAGATGTAAATGCAAAAAGAATGTGTTAGCTGCGGTACTAACTTTACTACTGGTGGACAAACATGTAGTAATTGCAATACACTTATACCTGTGGGATGTGCTTTTTCAAGCTGTGGCAAACCATTAGAATCGAAGGGATTATGTAAAAGATGTGGATTTCAATTAAATAATACAAAATTCTGTCCACAATGTGGATTTAAAAACATTTAATATGGCTAGTAAAAAAAATAGTATTACTGAGTTTATCATACTGTTTATAGGAATTGCAGTAATTGTTGCCGGTTTTTTTATTCTTATCCCTAAAGAGAAATGGAATGACATTTTCTGGTTAAATCTTTTTGTTGTCAATGTGCTATTTATTGGACTATACTGTACAATTTTCGAATTAGGATTTATTAAGGATATTAAAAAGGACATTGCAGGAATTGGGGTTAGATGGTTTTTTGTTTGCATATATTGCATTGCGACAGTGACAATGATAATATGCGGGATTGAGTTTTAATATTGCATTTGAAAAACAACTTTATTTTCAAATAGTTTGTTTTTTTATATTAATTATCGCATATTCTTTAGCAAGTATTTCTTCAAAACATGCAGAAGCATTCGATATTGAAGAAAAAGGATTACGTGAAGGGAAAGATAAAATCACAGATATAATTGATAAAATTGAATTGATATTTGCGAAGGAAGTTAGCAAGTGGAATTCGGAAAAAAGACAAATCGGAATTGTAAAAGAGAGTGTCCGATACTTATCACCGACCAACAATCCAGAAGCTAAAGGCATTGAATCAGAAATTATTTCGGAAATTGAAAAAATCATTCCGTTAACAGAAGATGCAAATCCTGACCGACAGAAGATTTTAGATGTTTTTACCAAGTGCAATAGTTTAATTGGTTTGCGTAAGAAAATGTATTCAAATTAATTTCATTTTAATTTATAAAGAAATATTTAAATATAATAAATTATGACAGGAAAAATTTATTCTGATTCTGCAAACATACATCAGGATCAGGCTAGAATCTTATTCGATTATTATAAACAAGCTGCAGAAAAAATTGTAAGCGAAGAAGAGAAATATGAAAAAGAAATAGCCAAACTTGCAGAAGAAAAAGTTGTATTACTTAAAGATTTATCGCAAGCCAAATTGTGGAAATGGTTATTGTGTTTTCTTAGTAATCCCTTTTATAATATTCTATGTAAAAGAAAAGGGGCTTATTAAGAAAATAAGTGAACTTGATGCAAAAGTGAGTGAATTCCAGAAACTTCATAAAGAAATTTTCAGAGACTACCAAGTTACTAAACTTGGATTAGGCTATGTTCCGGTTGCTGCTCAAATACCATTTGAGGAAAAAAATTTCATGATAGATTACACCGGAACAGAGCCAAACCAGGAATTTAAACTTCATACATTGAAACAGGGTGAACTTTTTGCTAATACTGTAAATGATTTAGGAACATTAATTACTGATGCACCTATTGTTGAGAAATCTGAAGAAGTTGAAACCATAGATACTGATAGTTATTCCCGCTCGATACAAAATGTAGTTTATCATGATTATTTTGGAAAATTAGACAGATCATTAAGAACGTCATCATATTGTTTGGATGATTTGGATTTGGATTTATCATCTGTTACATTACCTGTAATTTTACCAGAGAGTGATTTTGCGAAATACATAAATGAACATTCGGCAACTGAAACGGGAAATGCACCAATATTTGAAACATTTGACACAAATAAATTTCAGGATGATATTGAGAAATTTCATAAACTGAATGAAATGAAAAAGTCAATTGAAAAAAAATCGACACAATTCGAGGAGGTATTAAGAAGTTTAATGGTAAATATGGCATCTTCAGTACAAGCCATCACCCAACTTAAGGTTGCATAACAAATAAAATGGTTGACCAATCTAATAAAATTTTATTCCGCATTCTTAAAAGTTCATATATCATTATTCTCCTTCCCTTGAAGCAGAAGAAATTGAAAGGATAAGAAATGAGCAGTTCAATTATCAGGATTCAGTTGAAAACTATCAACCTTTCCAACTCAAACAAAGTTCTAAAGTTAAATATGATATATTATCGGATTCATGGGTTGCAGAAGATGGCAGTAAAACAAATTTCCCGTTCGGGATCCATCAAATTCATGAAGAGATAGTTGCCCCCATTGTACAAAGCCTGATGCAAGAAACACGTATTGAAAGACTGAAAATTTATAACAGTATAAACGATCAAAAAATAAATTATCTGAACCAATGGCATCAAGATACCGAAGATTTCTATGCACGTAACAGGGCAGAAAGTAATGACCTGATTAATATTATGAGGTCTACACTGAGCGAATATATCGCTGCATTCAATGCTATGACTTCATTGGAAAAAGCCGAACAAGACATGGAGAAAAGATGACACATTGGATGCGGGTATTGTAAAATCCGAAAGCAAAGCAGGCGAAGTGCTGGCATTATTTAATATAAAGTCGCAAGAATTTCAGAAAATACAGTATGATTTTACGGAATATATGGACAGGCTTAAAGAGGATATAGACCGCAAAGCTGAAAAGTTTGAACATATAGAATATTATGATGCTTCATTAAGAGATTCTAACTTTAAGAATTATGCTGTTGCATCAGGACGTACTCATGAATTTGATGCAAGAAGAAAACCGTTAATTGCAGTAGATCCATTTTTTGCTGAATCATCAGAATTACCGCCACAACCATCGGTTGAAGATATTACCTATGAACACATGTCGATCAATTTATCAAAAATGGCTAATTCATAATAAATGAAATTAATGATCAAAAAAATATTGTAGAGGAATTCGATAAAGAGAAATCTGTGATGCCTGAGAATAAAAACGAAGTTGAAATTAAACCTGAAACAGATTTGAATATAAGTGAAAACATTTCAAACCAGCAAGACGTAAATAAGGAAAACAAACCTGGAGTGAAAGATAATTTATCAGAAGAAAAAAGTGCAGAAGACGTAAAGCCTGATAATTTGATGAAATGTCCAGCTTGTGGAAAAGAAATAAGCGATAAAGAATTATTCTGTCCTGAATGCGGACTAAATTAAGAGATGACCAGATAGATGATGATGATATATGATAATCTTGAAAAAAGATATTTAATGAAATAATAATATATAAAAACAAGCAAAATAAAATTATATAATAATGGGCTACGATTTTGGATTTACAGTTGATACCGAACCAATGGCCAGAAGCATTGATCATGTTTCCAACCATGTTGACGGAGTTACCACAGCAGTAGTTGCAATGCAAACAGCAGTGGTTGTGGCTGAAAAACAGCTGCCGATCATATTTGTGTGAATGTAAATAAAGGATTTTACAGTCTTATACGTTCCCAGATTTCTCAAAAGATTGCAAAGCTAAGAAGCGAAGCGGATTCAGAGAAAATATATAGAATTACAACAACAATCGATGTCACTTGTATCATATAAAAGCAGAATGGAAAAAGATTTTATGATGACATATCGGCTGGTTATACAAAACTTTTTAATTCGTTAAATAAGGCATTACGGATAAGGGATATTTGAGTTGGATAAGCCTACCACCAATTTTGTAAATAAAGATATGAATCAATTGCTAACAGAGTAAAATTATTATCTGCAACAACTGCAACACACCAACTTGAAAGTTTGGAACAAATCCAGGTTATTGCGTCTTCGAAACACAAAATATAATGCTTTAAAAGCAATAGAGGCTATGCAGCAATTTATTGCGAATTCAACTGAACAAAAATATTTAGTTAGCCGAATCCTTGATAATAATTCTTTAGGTAGTAAAACTAAATGCATGATTCCGGTTGTTATAACTGAATCAGAAGGGATAAGCAATAAACAAAAGCAATGGAATTATTTTATGCCTCAATCTGAGAAAAAGAATTTAACTTCAAAAATAAATTTAAATGTCCAATCCTATATTTTTTCCTCGACTTCAAATATGTCATGGGCTGCCATGCCAACAGATGAAAAAAATAAAGTTTCGGAATGAATTAAACAGAATTATTGAAAAACACCTGCTTCAGATAGGGTTAAAAAACAAATAAGCAAATTATTTGAAACTTCAAACTAGCAAAAACTTTCAAAAATTTAAAAAATCAGTTACACAAAAAGATATAGACAGCTATAACGGAAACAATTAGTATGATTTTCTCGCTTCCTCAAATTCAGGTGGCACAGGTACAATAACTCATTACATTTCCTATTAATATTGATATTGAAGTTAACACTAATCCTTTTGATAATAGTATAGGATATTGTAATGAACAAATTAATATTCTTTCAGGTTCTGTGATTGCTACTGAGGCAGCTCAAGTTGCATCAATAAATTCGAATGCCAGAAAAATTTCCGGTACTATAGTCGATGGATTTTTCGGATTAATACGTTCTGAAATCAGCCAACAGGTGAGTGAATTAAGACCTCGCGTTGAAACATTGATTATTGAATTGATGAAACACCAAGAGTCGTGCATAGGCAAAAGAACTCAGATGGAACAAGATTATGCAAGAATCGCTGAAAGATACCTGAAACTATTTAATGAAGCTCGACAAAGAAATGTATAACCGAATACAAAAAATGAATCAGTCTGCATTTGCTACCCATCATCAATTAAATACCCAAGTAATAAGAGCAATTTGGATACTAATGCTGGCGTTGTAACTGTATTTAATAGAGAAGAAGGACAAGCACATTCAGCAATTTTTTCTTCGGGTCTTAAAGGAAGAGTTCTTCAATTATTAAATAGCGCCAAGCAGTATTTAATTTCAGAAAAGAATCTTGAAATAAAAATGAAGACAAATAGTAAGCTCCGATAACAAAGAAAAATCAAAACAAAAAAATATTCCCGTAGTTCTGCTTGAGACAAAAAACAATTCTTCCAATATAGAAAAAGATATTAAAAACGATAACTCCTTTACTACTTTTCAAAACAAGAATATAAACCGCAACTGCATAAAGCATTTGAGAGTAGCACTATAAAAATGGAAAACTGTTGACCAAGAAAAACGACAAAAAATTGATGCTTATTTCCAATTAAGAATTAAATAAAATTTACGCCACAACAAACGAACATACTGCACGTATTTCAGATAAGATAATGCAGCTATGGAATAACAATAATAATATTCAATGTAATAATTAAATTTATTCAAAATGGACGAATTAAAAGAATTAAGGGTAAATTAACAGGATTTTATTTAACAATAACCTTGTAAAAAGCGCTATCCTTCCAAAAGTGACAAGTGAACTGGACAGAGATGTTGTAATACAGGGAAACTGTGTTATAGAAGGTGCAGTGTTTGCAAAGAACATTGAGGTACAACAAGGTCCTTTAGAAGTGCAAGGAGCAGTATTTACTCAAATGGAGTTGCATGTAAATACTGATGCAAAAGGTCTGTTAGTATTTAAAAAGGCTGTTGGCTTAGCTGATTCAGTCGTTTCATTAGCACCTGGATGCCGGATTATTTTCCAGGCAGATGTAAATGCAAAACAAGTAAAACTAAGAAATACTTTTGTTTGCGGCATCCATTTTTGCAGATGAAGTATTACTTGAGGATTGTATTGTAATTGGCGGTGTATTTGCTTCAAGGAGCCTTGAAATGAATAATTGTATTGTAGGCACTTTTAACTGTCCGACTATAAGAATTTCAAAAATTATTCAATTGCTGTTGCCCAGCGCATTTTCAGTTGAGAAAATAAGCCCGCTACCGGGAACCGAAATGTATAATCTAAGTTTAGCTGACCTGGGGGCACTTTATAAAGGTGCTACACAATCGCAAAATTCGGGCAGAATAAAAATGAACCTTGACTCAGATGAATCAAAAACTGTGCTTACTTCTGAGGAATCACAACAGATATTGCGGAGCTATTCGGTTATTGGTAAAGTTTTAGCGGCCGACCTGATAGATATTGATAAATTCCAAAATCATTTTCTCTTATCTGCTGCCGGATTAGGTACACAATTGCTAAGAACCTACGATCTGGGAATTGACAAAGAAGGGAAAAATATTGAATTGACCGTTGAAAAAATTGCAGATTTCTTTTTCAACATATTAAATGGGAAAATTGATATACAAGAGATGGAAGGTAATTTCACAATGAGTGAAATTATCAATAAGTTTAATTAACAATATAGCCCCTGTATTATTATTAATGTCGAGGATAAAAGAATGAATAATATCTTTTGTTTTCAAATTTTAAATACGCTAAATCTTATTAAAACTTAATTAGGGATACAATTGTATCCTTAATGTTTTTATAGGCATATCTCAATTTTATTAGAATTTAATAAAAGCAAACAAGTCATTACCAATTTTAGTGTTTTATAGATTATTTATGGATGACATTAAAACAATAATTGAGAAAATTTATAAAGATTACAATCCAGATAAGATTTCGAATATCCCAAGTTTATTGGAAAAATACAAGGGTAAGGAAAGCGAAATTTTATCTAAAATTTCTGATAAATATAGTCTCCATTTACAAGATTATTTGAAAATTTCATATTTAGAACTTGTTACTCAAATTTTAAAGAAATATGATCCTATTTATGTTTCATCAGTATCCACTCTATTAGCAACTAATAAAAATAATGAAGATGAATTATTGACTTCATTATGTAATAAATATAATGCCAAATTGAATGATATTATTATTTCAATTTACTCATCATCTGCGCCAATAATAAATCAAAAAGTCGAGATTCCTACTCAAAAAACTTAACTTATACCTGAAAGCAAAACAGAAAAGAATGTTCAAAAAACTAAAAAAAATAAGGTCGGCTTGATTATTGGTATTTCTGCTGTTGTAATAATTGCAATTGCTCTAATTTTGGTTTTTAGTGGTGTTTTTAAAGCTAAGAGAAAAGTAAATTATGATAAGAGTAGGCAAGTTGCAGATTCGACCAATGCTGCTGAAAAATCAAAAAGAGAAGCAGATTCACTAGCAAGAGTTGAGTACAATGCCAGAAATAATAATAATAATAATGCAATGGTAACAACCTCTGGGGGTAATCCTTTGGAAGTTGCAAAGCAATTCCTAAATGATTTAGGAAATAAGGATTATTCAAGTGCTTACAATAAACAAAGTAATCCAGGATGGGGAAATCTGAATGAATTTACTAGTAAATTCAACAGTATTCAAGGTGTAGAAATAACAAACTCTTTTGTCAAATCGCAAGATAGCAATAATGCAGTTGTTTATGTTGAAGTTCGTATTAAAGATAGTTCGACCGGCACAGGTTTGACACTTTGGAGCGAAGATTATTATTTAACAAAATATGGGAGTGAATGGAAAATTGTAAAATTAGCAGCTACAATTAAAAAAAACTTATAGTTCATTAATTTTATTATAGTGAAAACAAAATAAATATATGGAAGATATTAAGACCATAATTGAGAAAATTTATAAAGATTATAATCCAGATAAGGTTTCAAGTATTCCAAGTTTATTGGAAAAATACAAGGGCAAGGAAAAAGAAATTTTATCTAAAATTTCAGATAAATATAGTATCCGATTACAGGATTATATTAAAGTTGATAATTTATTGCTTGTTACTGAAATTTTGAGGAAATATGAACCTGTAAATATTTCATCTGCATCTACGTTACTATCAAATAATAAGAATCATGAAGATGAATTACTAAAAACATTATGTGATAAATATAATGTGAAATTAAATGATTTTATTATTTCTATATATAGCACAACTACGCCAGTATTAAATCAAAAAGCTGAAATACCAGTTCAAAAACCTTTTATACCTGAAATTAAAACTGAAAAGAAATATCAAGAACTTAAAAAAAGTAATACAGGTCTGATCATTGGCATTTCTGCTGTTGTAATAATTGTAATAGTTCTAATATTGGTTTTTAGTGGTGTTTTTAAAACTAAGAGAAAAGCAAATTATGATAGGAGTAGGCAAGTTGCAGATTCGACCAATGCTGCTGAAAAAGCAAAAAGAGAAGCTGATTCATTAGCAAAAATTCAATCCACTTTAAATAATAACATTATGTCTAAAAGTGGAGAATACAATGGGTCTGTTGGAAATTTAGGTGCTAAATTCAGCCTTCACTGGAATAATGATAATACTATAGAAGGAACTTATTTTTACCCCGCACAAGCTAACATTACATATACATTGAAAGGTACTGATGCAGGAAACGGAAACATTGAATTAACAGAATATACAGGAAATGCGATAAGTGCTCATTGCCATTTACAGGCAAACGGAAACTGTTATAATGGTAAGATGAATAATACTGATGGAAGACAATTTAATATGCAATTCTGCAAAGAGAATGGAACATCAGGCACACCAGGAAAATATCCACAAGCTACAGATAGACTTCTTACAGATTCAGATGTGTCAAATTTGAATAAGCATGAATTATTAATAATGAAGAATGAAATATATGCCAGGCACGGGTATATTTTTCATGTGGATAAATTCTGTAAGGATTATTTTGCCCAACAAACATGGTACAATGGGCAATTCAATGATGTGTCAACAAAATTAACCAGTATAGAAAATCAAAATATTGCCTTAATTATTAGATATGAAAATCGCTAAATTATTTATCGGAATTATTTTCTTTATTTTCATTTATTCCTGTTATAATAATGAAAACAAAGCTGGAAATACTGATTTAAAAGCAAACCAGACCCAACCAGCTACTAAAACTCAAAAGGATACATTAACTTTATTTAAGGACTTTGATGAGTTAAATACCAAAATAAGAGATATGAAAATTTCAAAAGATACAGCTTTTGAAAAATTCAAAAAACTAATTGCTCAAATCAAGACATATTATTACGCACATGGAGGAAAGGATTATAAAAAATCAGAATGGGTGTTCCCATTAAAGGGCTATAATTCAACTAATATTGGCGGTACTAATGGCAGCGGTTACATACCTGACGGGTTTAATTATTTTGACGGGAATAATCGAAAGGGCCATCCGGCACATGATATATTTATTTTTGACAAAAATGAGACTAAAATTGATGACAATACACATAAACCGGCAAATGTATTGTCTATGACCGAAGGAATAGTTATTGCACGAGAAACGAAATGGGATAGCACAAGTAATTTGCAAGGGGGAAATTATATTTATATATATGTTCCATCGTTAGAACAAATAGTTTATTATGCACATAATAATACCGTAAAAGTTAAACCAGGAGATATGGTAGTGCCTGGTGATATTATTGCCACTGTGGGAAGAAGCGGTAAGAATGCTTTTGCAAAAAGATCCCCAACCCATTTACATATTATGTTTATGCAATTAGATAATAATTATTACCCAAGACCAATTAATCCATACGCAGATTTATTAAAAGTTAAACCCATTAAAAATTAAACTTTAAAAGAGAATTTTATATGGAAAGTACCAAAATAATAATCGAAAAAATATACAAAGATTATAATCCTGATAAGGTTTCGAGTATTCCTAGTTTATTGGAGAAATATAAAGGTAAGGAAAACGAAATGTTATCAAAAATTTTAGATAAATATAGTATTCGATTACAGGATTATATTAAGGTTGATAATTTATTGCTTGTTACTGAAATTTTGAGAAAATATGAGCCTGTAAATATTTCATCTGCATCTACGCTACTATCAAATAATAAGAATCATGAAGATGAATTACTAAAAACATTATGTGATAAATATAATGCGAAATTGAATGATTTTATTATTTCTCTATATTGCACAACTGTGCAAGCATTAAATCAAAAGGAGGAAGTACAAGTTCAAAAACCTTTTATACCTGAAAGCAAAACAGAAAAGAAAGTTCAAAAACCTAAAAAAAGCAATACGGGCTTAATCATTGGTATTTCTGCTGTTATAGTAATTGCTATTGTTTTAATATTAGTATTTAGCGGTGTGTTTAGTACTAAGAAAAAATCAGATAATAACAGGGAAAATCAGATTACTAACACAAACGAAGCCCAGCCATTAAAGGAAGAAGTAGAATTGCAAGCAATTAATAATTGCACAGTTTCTGCAAGTAGTTTTTTGCCTCCTTCTGGGGGACTAACATATTATCCAAATAACGTTATTGACAATGATATACAAACATGGTGGACTCCAAATGCTCCAAGCAGAGACGGGCAAAATGCATGGATAAAATTAGATTTTGGGAGTAGTAAAGGAATTGGAGGCATTGAAATACTTAATGGGTCTCATTACACAAATTACCCTAACTACGGAGATTTATATAAAAAGAATAATCGTTTGACTAAAGCTAATATTGAATTTTCTGATGGAAACACAATAAGTATTGATATGAATGATATTGATGCCATACAAAGAATTACATTTAATGCCCATTCCACAACCTATATTAAACTTTATCCATCGGGATGGGTAAAAGGCAGTGTCTGGAATGATTTATCTATTTCACACTTAAAAGCACTTGAAGTATCTCAAAAATAGAGATTACTTTAAAAAAAAGTTTAAAACATTATCAACTTCTGAATTCCAGTATATGTAATTATGTTCTGCGTTTTCGTCAATGTGAAGTTGTATTTGCAAATTAGGTTTGTATTTTTTTAATGAATCGCAAAACTCAATTGTTTGGTTGCATGGAACAACTTTATCCTTTCGACCATGTCCTAAATATATTGGAGTATTGAATTCTTTTACGTTAGAAACAATATTTTCTGAACCAATCCAGCGCTCTTTAAAATAATTATAAGAACCATAAAATCCATTATATAAATTATCTGCTTTTAATTTTGTTGGGTCATAGTCGCCTGATAATGCTGCTGCTTTCTTAAATAAATTTTCACAATCAATACAAAGAAGTGCAACGCCTCTTGCACCAGTTGATAATCCTAACAAATAATTATTCTGACTTGGTAAGAGTAAGCTAAATTTTGTTTGTATATATTTTATTAATGAATCTTTAAACCAAGTTCGTGTAGGATAAATACTCCAGTCCTTGCGAGTTTCTTTATAAATTTTCTCTGTATAAATACTTTTCCCCATTTCAGGCAGGATTATTACAAAACCCTGTTTTAATGCTTTTTCGCAGAGGGTTGATTTATTGCACCAATCATCTGCAGGAAAATTCCAGCCAGGCAAAGCTATTATTATACCTTTTATACTTGTTTTATTAACAGGAACTTTTATAAATGTTTTAAATGCCGTGCCATTGAATTTTAATTCAAAGGATGTATCTTTTTTTAACGCTAATGTATCCGCATTATTGATTACCTGATTAATAATTATGTTTTGCTTTTTAGCATCATTATTTTTACAAAAAATAAAAAAACAAGAAATAAATAAAATTAAAAATAATCTCATAATTTCTGACCTGCGAAAATTAAACATAGCAATGGTTTTGTTTGTATAATGCAAAGTTAGGCTAAAACTTTAATTTAAGATAATACTTTACAATCTTTCAATGAATAATCAACAACAAATTGTTTGGTTTTTCATACTTTGTATTTTATAAAAACCATAAATTTTTCTGACCGAAAGGGGGGAGGGTGTCGGATTCAAAGTTTGGAAAAATCTCGGCAACCATTTCGGGGTAACAAATTGTGACAGGTAAACTTTGCTGACCAATACTTTTCCAATACATCCTGCTAAACTGATATACCTGGTCTGTAAGCTCACGAATTAAATTTGAATCGTCCAGTATTTCGGGCTTGGATGAAGCAAAAGAAATTTTTAAAGGGAAATGATATTCTTTGTTAGAAACCCTGCTTGATTCCGTGTAACGAGTATTATTGAATAAAAGGTATTCATTCTTACTTACATTGATTATAGTACCGCTATAAGGCATCAGGTTATCATTTGCCGTATCAAAAGCAATGAGTTCCTTGCTTTCAGTTTTGTTAATTGTAACGATAATTACAGGGATTTGTAAACCTAATTTTTGTAAAGTGTTTACAATGGGTTCCATTTCCTTTTTACTAATGTCCTTGTAAAAATGAATAACGAGACGGTTTGCGCGCTCATGGTCAACCAAGAATTTAAGGACTGCCTTACGGATTGAACCTGCAAGGGTATCTGTATCGTTGGAGAGGAAACAATCGAAATTTTCGAAAATACCTTCGTTGTTAAAGCAAAAAGCACTTGCAAGATACCTTGCTTTGCGGGACATTGAGTAAAAAGCTCCGATGCCTACAATGATCTCGGAAGAAGGGATGCGGTTTAAGCGCCAGGTACACCTCCTAACTTTGCAAGGATTGCAATTTCGATGTTTGGCAAAAAGAAATTGAATTTTGGGTTTGTAATGTTTGCTTTGTAAACGACCTGAGAAGTGATGCCGTGGTTTAATAAAAGTTCTTTAATACGATAATATACATTGTGGTTGGCAATGTTAGTTTCTGTTTTAGGAATCGGGCTAACATAAATAGCAATGTATTGTGTATCGGGAAGAAATGATTTGTTGCGAATGGCTTTATCAACAACATCAACAGCATTACTGAGGGAATCAAAGGAAATACTATCGGCCTGATCTATGTGAAAGGGCTGCTTTATGTATGAGCCAATGTCAGGGAAAAGCAGGTTTTCCTTATCGTTTTCGCTTTTAGGAAATCCTTTGATAAAATATTTATACAGATTTTCGACACAGGGCTTTCTATCGCATTGCTGGAAAATAAAGAAGAAACGAACATTATTACTTTTGGCAGGCTTATGTGGGCCATATTTTAAAACATCCTTTCTGGGGTCTTCGCCTTTTTGGTTCTTCCCGAATAGAAGCTGGTTTGAGTTTTCGCTGATGGTTAAGGTTTTTTCGGCTGATACCTGCAAATAGCCGTCTTCTGAAATTGGAATATATGAACGGAATGCATCGTTATTCAAATGCTCATTGTAGATATTATCAAGGATTCTTTTGTACTTGGGATAACGATTATCGAAAGCCGGTTTATCAAAAACAATATTGAACTGAGGTTTCAGCTTATTTGTTAGTACAGGAAAAATCAAATCCATGTCCTGTTTTAATTCTATAGGCATGTATTTGTAACGGTATACTTGTTTTCCGCATTTGACCCAATTGAATTGTTCTGTTGGGAAGTTGGTCAAGTCTTTAAGGCTTTGATTTAACACTTTTGTTGTGCCATCAAATGAAACGACCAATTCGGGACCGTCAGTAATTCTTGCAAACTGAGCTTTAAGCGTGAACAGGTTGTAAATAGTGTACTGCTTGTTAGGTTGCTGCGGGGCTTTAAACCATACTTCTATTTCATTGGTAAAATTATTACTGATGACATCAGCAATTTCACTAAAATAAGAACGTATAAGGAAACGGTGGTAATGATTTGCGAAATAGATGTTCTCAGATAAATCAATATTGAGAATAACAGCATTATCTTTAGGGGTGGCAAAATCAGTATAAAGCCATTTTAGCTGTTCTAATTCTTCGGTTGAAAAATGTTCTTCAATGATACCTCTTAAATCTCCTTTATGTATCGGGCAATATCCATCTGTCTTGACTCTGTAAAATGGAAAGTCTGATGATATTACGGGCAGGGGAAAGGGGAGGATGTTGATTTGTAAATTCTGTTCCATTTGGATTAATCTTATTTACATTTTTTAATAATTCTGGTATTTAAACAAGTTTTATTATACACTAAACAAAAGCATTAATTTTATCTTTTTAACCTTACTTTCTTTTGCATTGCTCAAAAGAAAGTAACAAAGAAAAAGCTAGGCAAATCAGAACTTCAACCCGCTCTGCTACAATGTAAGAATTCCAAAACAAAGAACAACATCATGCCTACGGCAAGCTGCTTTGTTTGAATTCTAAGCATTGTAGCATTCACGCCAGCCCTGACCTCGCTGATTTGCCGGGCCTACGCGCAATAATTCGAAAATATTTTCTATCATAATAATTAAAATTTAACATTATATAAACGTGGGCATTGCATACTCATGAAATAGCAACGTGGGTAAAACATTTAAAATAATGCTCATGTTTTAAAAACGAGTGCAAAAAGGCGAATTTGGAATATGTACCAAAATGTCTCATGTTTTTATTATATGTACCAAATGATTTCAAAATGGTAGGTATTTATAATTTGGTTGTTGTAATAACTCGTACTGTGACTTGAACTGCAACTCGTGCTGCCACACTTGTTTTGACACTATCCATGTTATGCTTTTAATACCTGAAAATAAAAAATCATACCGAGTGATTAGCTGCAATAACTCAATTTTAAGGTTGCAGCGTTGGTTTTGTATTTCAGATATTTTATTCATAAAAAGAATCATATTAAATTTTTGGCTGATCATGCGATGAACTCCAAAGTTTATGAAATACAAAATCGAGATACTAACGTTTGAAATCCTGATCGTGGGAAATTTTTTATACAAATCGGTATAAGTAAAAATTACATCCTGCATTAAATCTTCCACTTTTTTATCTGATGTAATTTTCGCATTTTGTTTGTCTGAGTTTTTAACTGCATTGACCGTGGCTTCATCTTTTGCAAGATCGGCGGGAAGTTGCTCAAAGAGGAAACGTTTTACTTTGTCATTGTCTGTCCAATTGTTAATGCCATAACGTGTATTAAATTCCTGAATAATGGCTTCCAAAATCTCAAACTCATGGTCTCCACCTCCTGCTTTTAGTATTGGCGGAGTAGGTTCAAGTTCACCACCACCTGCAAGACTAATATTTTCGGAAGTAATTTTTGAAAGCCTGTAACTGTCGAGGTCAATAGATTCAAGTAATCCCTTTGCCAGATCATCTTCGCCTGGCGGTTGAATTTTAGGCATAAGGAATTTTAAAAACCAATAAAGGCGCTCCCAGTAAACATTATTGAATGAAAGAATCTTTGAAAGAAAAGCATAGGTGCGATTGAAAGATTTTGCTTTTACGAAAAAATCTGCCTGTGCATCTTCAGAAAGTTCGCTATTAAATGTTTCAACGCACTTATCAATGATAGGGTCTAACTCTGTACGTGGTGCGCTACGAAAATATAAATCTGTGAAATTAATTACCTCATCTTTGCTATACACCTGAGCATCATCTAAAGCAGCCTGTAAATCGTTTAATTTATTTGCATCTGTTTCCTCGCTTAAAACAGTAGTGGTAAAGAATGGCTCAAATGATTCTTTAATATCATCAGTTGAATTGAAAAAGTCGAGTACAAAAGTATCGGTCTTATCAGGTTTGAAAGCCCTGTTTAGGCGTGAGAGTGTCTGAACAGCCTGAACATCTCTTAACTTCTTGTCCACGTACATTGTATGTAAAAGCGGCTGGTCTGAAACTTGTCTGAAATTTATTGGCAACGATCAAAAATTTATTTTCATTCTTTTTAAATTCCTTTGGAATATCACCGCTTGGAATAGCATTAATTTTCAGCTTCGTCCATATCCACACCGTCAATTTACGTTTGCCGGAAAAAGCTATAAGGGCTTTAAATGGCGAATTAATCTCTTTTAAATATTCATTAAATGCAGTGTAATATTGGATGGCATTGTTAATGGATTTGCAGACCACCATTGCTTTTGCAAGCCCTTTAATCTGTTTACGTGATGCAGAATGAAAATGGTCAATCATCACCTTTGCTTTTTCCTTAATGGAAAAAGGGTCGATATTCTACATAAGCTCTTAATTTTTTCTGCGCCTGATGCGTTTCAAAAAGCGGATTTTCTTCAACAGATTTATTGAGTTTGTAATAAGACTGGTAAGTAGTATAATTTTTAAGCACATCAAGAATAAATTCTTCTTCGATGGCTTGTTTCATTGAATACAAATCGAAAGGATAAAACTTTCCATCTTTCGCTTTGTTTCCGAATGTTTCGAGTGTTTTGTTTTTTGGAGTAGCTGTAAAAGCAAAGTAACTGGCGTTTTTCAGCATTTTTCGCTGAGAAATAATATGGTTGATTATATCTTCGGTATCAAAATATTCTTCAATATCAATTTCGTTCTCATAATCATTTTTACCTTCAGCTGCCGCCCGGAATTCTTCTTTATCAGATGAAAGAGCAAGGTTCATTTTTGCTGCTGTTTCCCCACTTTGGCTGCTGTGGGCTTCGTCAATGATAATTGCAAATTTCTTTGCGCCAAGTTCGCTAATTTCGGAACAGATGTAAGGGAATTTCTGGATGGTCGTTATTATGATTTTTTTACCATCTTCCAATGCTGTTTTTAACTGGCTGCTTCCTTCTGTGATGGCTTCCACAACGCCTTTAACCTGTGAAAACTGTTTGATGTTATCTCTTATCTGTTTGTCCAGCACTTTGCGGTCAGTAACAACGATAACACTATCGAAGACAGGGTTTGTATGGTTTGTATCGTGCAAGCCTACCAATTGGTGAGAGAGCCATGTTATAGAATTGGATTTACCGGAACCGGCGGAATGTTGAATAAGGTATTTCTGACCAACACCATTTTGCTGTGCATTTGATAAAAGTTTCTGAACTACCTTTAACTGATGGTATCGCGGGAAAATAAGCCTGCGTTTAATTTTGCCAGTGTCCTCGTCTTTTTCTTCTGTAATCTGTGCATAGTTTTCAATAATATTGCTTATGCTGTCTTTGGTAAGAATTTCTTTCCAGAGGTAATCTGTTTTGATGCCTTCGGAATTTGGCGGGTTTCCAGCACCGTTGTTGTGTCCTTTGTTGAATGGTAAGAAGAAAGTATTTATGCCACTCAAATGAGTGGACATATAAATTAAATCGGGGTCAACAGCAAAATGCACAATGCAACGACCAAACTGAAACAAAGGTTCTTTCGGGTCCCTGTCTGTTTGGTATTGTTTGATGGCATTCTTTACATTCTGACCAGTCCAGGGATTTTTAAGTTCAAAAGTAATTACAGGCAAACCATTAATCAGGATTGCCATATCGAGAGAATTATTGTTGCTAAGACTATAATGTAATTGGCGTGTTACAGCAAAAATGTTAGAGTTGTAAAGCTTGATAGCATTGGGATTGAGGTCGGATGAAGGGTTTTTATAATATAACTGAACTGTTAAATCCAAATCTTTTACTCCTTTGCGAAGCACATCAATAATGCCTCTTTGTTTTACCTGTTCGGTAAGCCTTTTCAGAAATTTATCTTCGCCACGTTTTACAATGGTTTCAAAAGCTATGGGCTGGGTTTCTTTGATAAACTCAAAAAGCAGGCGTTTATTTAAGCATAAATCCCTGTCGTAATCGGTTGAATAAGCCTGCCGATAGCGGGATTCTTCGAGCAAGCTCTTTTCGATTATTACTTCGAGACCTTTTTCTGTGGTGTCGGTTGTCATATTTTATTACTTCATTTTGAATAAATTCTATTCTGTAAATTATCAAATACACATCAAAAGTATATCTAAAAAACATCTAAAATATATCTAAAGTTCATCTAATTTGAATCAATTCAAGCCGGAATTTAGATATTCTTTTTCCATATTGGTTTTCTGTTAGTGCCTTGATTTACAATGCTTTTATCACGTTTTGACATTGAATATAGGATATTCCTGATCTTGTTTTCCCTTTGATGTTTATCTAAAATTTCAGGTAGAATATCTAAAATCAATCTGTCAATATCAACTTTAGAAGCAGAGTTATATTTTTCCAGATATTCAATAATTAAATCTTTATAATGCTTGTCTTTAAATCCCCTGTTCCTGATATAACTGGCTTTTTCACCAGTTGCAGCAGCAATGTGGGAAGCAACAAAATAATTCGGTTTTCTTCCTTCGATAAGTTTTCCCAGCTTTAATTCTCTTGCTTCAAAATCAGAAATATGGTTGTTCTTCTGAACCCTGTCAAGTGAAATGACTGTTTTCAGTGACAAGTCGGTTTTATTAATCAAAAGCTGAGTATAGTTTTTATCAATAATTTTTCCGTAAATCCTAACTTTTACCGTATCGGGTTTTGTAAGGTCGTAATCGGGTAGAGGGAAAAAGCGGTTCCGCTGAAAAAGAAACATTTTTTTAATGCCACTTCCGACCGTATCAATCATATTAAGCGAAACCATTGCATCGCATAAAAACTTATTGCGATAGCAACGTTGAGGGGCATCCTGTTCAATTACGTTCTCAACAGACACCGGCAAAAAACTTCCGGAATTTTCAAAAATCAAATGCTCCGGAAATTCAACCAGATTGATACGTTGCAGCAATGAATAATCCTGATGGGCAATGCAGTTATGCAAAGCTTCGCGGATAACATAAGGTTCGTATTGAGTAACCTCTGTCGGGAATAATGTATTATCGGGCAGGTAACGATAATTCAAATTGCGAATTTTTTGTAATACCGCATCGGTATTGAGTAGAAGGGGCATTGAAAAATGTTCGTAATCAAGCTCAATATTGTCTTTGTCTTTCAGAATCCATGAAATTTGAGCAAAAGCAGGTAAAATAAAATGCTGTGATTCCGGTTTGCCAAGTAAAAGCAGCGAAGTGGCTGTTATTTTTCCGTTGATAGTAAGTTTTGCTTTTTGAAGGAATTTTGCATCATCCCACTGATCTACTTCGTGAGCGATACGTGGGTTTTTCTTTTTGAAATTCTCACGACCCAAAATCAGGGCTGCGGAATCAAGATCATTGATTGTTGCATGAGGACAAATATTAGCGCTCCAATCGGGCTGGTTTGCCTGGTTGCGAATTTGTTCAATTTCCTGAATATTTAATGGACCTGTGCTTTCGCCATCTCTGCCAAAATAGAAACCGCTAAAGGAAACAGGGATACCCTGTGGGGCAGCAGGAATCTGAAACATTATAACCCTGCCCTGCATACTTTGCAGTTCGTGGATTTCAATAAAAGTGAGGCGGTTATTTACTTTTTCTGCAACTTCAAGTTTAAGGTGATCGAGGTCTTTACGATTTGTCCGGTAATTTGAACCAACAATCTGATGACTATTATTTACTCCAAATACAAGCCATGCAAAGGATTTGTTTTTCAGGTTTGCCTCGTTGCTGAGAGCAGAAAAATACTTACCGAGTTTATTAAAATCATAATCGTTCTTAGCTTCTTTAAATTCCACCACCTCTGTTTCGGCAGGGAGAGCAAGGAGTTCGGATAATTTATTATGGAGTTCTTGTGAAGTCATTATTTAAAATTAAAAGTCATTTTATTTAAAGTATTTTTTCTGTGGTGTCAGTTATCATACCTCTTTTTTCATATTTTTTATTAAATTTTCAAAAGCTATTGCTACCCAATCTTTTTTCCATTCTGTTCTAAAATGAATGTCGTTTGAATCAGGTCTGTCTGTCAGGTCCTTTATTCTCACTATGGTCGGAATCGGAATACTGTCGCCAATTATCAGAGCTTCTTGTCTTTCAAGAACTGGCAATGTATCTGTAATAGCACTTACGCTGTCAGGCATAAGGCGTTTTACATATTGTTGGTCGCTTGGGTTTGTCAGCCTCATTGCAATAAAATTATTACACTGAGAAAAAATAGTTTCGGAAATTTCAGAAGGTCTTTGGCTTACTATCATCAAAGATAATCCGTATTTTCTTCCCTCTTTTGCAATTCTTTCAATTGATTTTTTTACAGAATTATATTTTGCCACTTCGCTTTGTGGAATGTAATTGTGTGCCTCCTCCAGAACTAATAGGAACGGGGCTTCTTCTTTTTCTTTTTTAACAGCTTTGTAATAAAAACAAAAATCAAAAACCAATCTGCTTATCAAAGAAACAACTATGCTTAAAACTTCAAAAGGTATACCGCTTAAATCAATGATTGTTATATTTTCTTTCATATCATCTGAATAGCCAACAAATTGTTTAAGAATAAATGGTAAATCTTCTGTTTTGTATTCGGATTTATCAGATTTTCTTGGTTTAAGAAGAAATGATAAACGGTCATCATTTATTTTAGTTTCTAACCTTGGAACGAATCTTTCAAACTCTCCATTATATGCAGCACCATTAATAACTCTCTCTTTTTTTCTTCAAATTTTATATCCTCAAAAAATTGATGTTCCTCTTTAACTCCAGTTACTTTTGTGATTATTTTTATTTCACCCGTTTTTGCATCCTTTGTTGCAACATTCTGATTTGAAATAAATCTGAATACCTCATCTAAACTAAAGTAAACAGGGGTATCGTAATTAACTTTTGGTATGCTTTCATTATATCTTTTTTTGTTTAAAGTAACTGCTGCTTTAAACTGAGAAACCTGATTATGCGAATTCCGTTCGCCGCTTTCTATAAACATTTCTTCCAACTCCTCTGAATTCATCAACCAATATGGAAGTATTAAATTATTTACATCAAGTTTTTTTGATTTTGGAAACGCTGTTGCGTACTCACCATGCAGGTCAAAAAGTAAAATGTGCGAGTTATTTAACACTCCTTTTTTTGTTTGGTCATCAGTTGGCTTAATTCCTTCTTGTAATATTCTTGCAACGGCACCAGATTTACCAGAGCCAGTTGAACCGACAACAGCAATGTGCTTGCTAAAAAATCTATCGCCGTCTACTGAAATATCAATGTTTATTTTTTGTGCTAATGATGAAAAACAAAATTGCTTTTCGGCTTCAATTGAACTGTAAATTGTCTTCAATAAATCATCACTTGCAATTTCAACATTGCTTGGAGGTATTGCTATTTGCTGCCCACCCCTGCGAAAATTTCCGTCTTTATCTAAAAAACCAATTGGTTGAGCATCTAAAATAAAAGTGACTGGTGTAGTTTCTGTTTCACCGCCAGTATTTGTTTCTTTGATTTTAAAACTTTGAACAATAGCAATAATAGTAGTATTGGAATCGTCTGAAATTTTCAGATAGCTTCCAATTGTAAAATCAGCACTACTTTGCTTGAACTGCTCTGCATCCATAACCTCAACCTGAATAAGATTAGGTGCCACATTCAGAATGCGAAAAATGTCGGTGTTTTCAGTTGTCATAATTACATGGTTAAAACTTTAAATACTTCTTTTAAACTGACACAATATTTTATTTCAAAACATTGTCCGCTGACAAATCGTTTATCAAAATCATCTTTTGAAAAAATAATAAACGAATTGGGGTTATTAATATCCTTGAAATTATTTAGAAATGTTTCTTTAGAAATTAATTTAACGATATATGATGAATTGATCAATTTATTTCCATTTAGAGATTTGTTGATTACTGGTTCTTTGTTAAAAAAATAACTTGAAAATTTGAGTTCTTCAAAACCATCATTAAATGATGTTTGATTTTCTATTAACTGCATTTTTATATTTTGTATTTGCTGCCTATCACAATCAAGAATTAATGTCAATGGTTTAGCTGTCCTTAAGGACGAGTTAAGTTTATAATATTTTGCAATTAAGTTTTCAATAAAATCTAATAATGGCAGTTCGGCATTGTTGGCAGTTATAACATTTTTCCCTATAAATATAACTTTAGCTCTCGATTGTTCAAGTGTTCTTGTAGATTTCAGATTCTGATTTGTTTCTTTTAAATATTCTTTTTTTGAACGGAGCTTAATAAACCATTCATTAAATAATGTTTTACTACAATCAATTTCTTTTAGAAATTGACCTTTGGTTATTGTTCTGTCTGCTTCATTTTTTTTAATCGCCCGGTCAATGACAACACGCAAGGCATTGTTGTAAAAGTGTTTGTCGGCGATAAATTCACTACAACAAAAATGAGTTTTTAGTTTCTCAATTAAAGTCTTTTGTTGCTCGTAAAATTCAATCCCGAATTTTAATTTGAATTGGGATAAAAAATTTTCGAGTTGCTTGTCCGTAATACTATTATCTATCTCATAATGCTTTTCTATACCCTTCACTTTGTATGTTAATATTTCTTTAAATGTAGGAACGTCAATTGTTGGCTCATTACCCGGTGTTTCATTTTCAAAATGTGCATACAAGATATACTTAAAATTATTAGGTGTGGCAGGATTAATGAAATGTTCCATCATTTTTATTATTGGTTCTCTAACTGCCGAATAGGTATAATTTGGTTTAGACAAATATTTACATTGAACAGTGGAATTTTCGGTTGCCGTATGTATATCAATATCCTCAACAATTCCTTCAATGACAATAAACTCATTATTTTTCTTCAATTTAATGATTTCCAAAATTGATGTATCAAATTGGTAATAAAATCCTTTAATCGTTGCGTCTGCTACTCTTGATCTCATATTTATAATATTTTCCCTATAACTGCTTCCGCTATCATTGCTTCTTTGTATTCTTTTATCAATTCTATTTCACGCTCGGCTTTGGAAATGGCTGTATCAATGATTGCTGTTTCGGATTTTATTTGTTGAATAATTTGTTTTTGATCTTCTATTGGTGGAATAAGTACTGGTAAATTTTTTAATAAATCTTGACTTAATGATGCTCGTGTGACAATATTCATTTCTTTTACAAAATAGCTTCTAAGCAATTGACTTCTGAAATAATATTTTGAAAAACCACTAAGCAAAAATTCTTCAAATGGTCTAAGGCGTATGAGAAATCCAGAAAATGTTGCATTGGGAATTGATTGCATACATGTAGATGATATGCCTATTTCTTCAATTGTTTCAGAGGTTCTTGTAAAAAACACATCACCTTCAATTACAGAATAATTAATTCTATCTTCGTCTGTAGATATAGCCAAACCTGATAACTCACTTGGAATAGACTCGTTTTTATATACATCAGAATAAGTTAAAAAAGGATGACCTGAACCAAAATATTCTTCACTTTTATTAAGACCATTTTGGCATTTTCCAAAATACCTTAATCTTCTTACTTCCCAGTGTTCAGGAATATCGCCCAGCCAATCAATACCAGACGATTTAATTTTAGCTTTAGGATTTATTCCTTTTGTTAAAGCATTGTTAATGAGACCTTGCCTTTGCTCTTTTAGCAATTCAATAAAACGTTTCTTCTTTTGAACAAAGCGGTTTATTTTTTCGGATTGGGCTTTTATATGCTCAACAATGCAGTCTTGTTCTTCTTTAGAGGGAACAACTGAAAAGATGCTAAAGAACTTATCGGAATAAAGCCGCAGGCGGCTGTCAATAATACCAGTGGAGTTTCTACGAAATTCGCCTTTGAAAAGAGCAGTAGAAAATAAGTAACCGAAATATTCGGGATTGTTACCGGGCAAACACCTGTAAACGCAATATGCAGGGCTTGTTATGCCTTCATAAGGTGAAATACCAAGACTGCCATTCCATGCAAGCATGATGTTTATTACCAAATCACCTACAGCAACTTTCTTATAATTTTCGAGGGTTTCGGCATTGGAAATAAAATCATCTTCGTTTTCGAGGCTGTCCCTTTTAGGCGTTACGCCTGTATATTGCGAAACAGAAAGTAATTCTTCATCACCATTTACAGAACGGTTATCAATTTCATGGAACAGATTTTTTATGCGTGTAACTTTCCAATGCGCCGGTATTTCAGGCAGCCATGAAGTATTTGACATTTTATATGTTATCTCCGTAGCTATCATTATTTGTCAGAAATATTCATTTTAGCAATTTCCAAAGCCCTATGCAACTTGTCGGCAAACCATTCTTTACTTGGTAATTCGGTTAAGTATTGCGCAACCCTGATCTGTTTTTCATCGAGCATCAAGAGTTCAATATGCTCGGTGTTTCCTTCGCTGCAAAGCAATAAGCCAACAGGTTTTTCTTCGCCTTCCTGCATTTCGTTTTTTTGCAGCCAGCGCAAATAAAGTTCCATCTGAGATTTGTACTTTGGTTTAAATTTGCCAAGTTTCAAATCTATGGCAACCAAACGTTTTAATTTACGATGGTAGAAAAGTAAATCCAAATGATAGTCAACGGCATCAATGGGTATTCGTTTTTGCCTTTCCACAAAAGCAAATCCATTGCCAAGCTCTAAAATGAATTGCTGTATATTATTTATTAAGGCTGTTTCGAGTTCTTCTTCGGAATAATCGGAAGGAAGATTCAGGAAATTGAGTATATAGGAATTTTTAAAAACCAATTCAGGCGTTAATGTTTTTCCCTGTTTCAGATTTTGTAATGCTTCTTTTATCGTTTTTTCAGGCTTTGCAGCTATAGCCGTTCTTTCAAAAAGCATAGTATCTGCCTTTTCACGTAATTCCCTAACGCCCCACCTTTCGTAAACGCATAATTGTGTAAAAAAATCTCTTTTAACTTCATTATCTATTGCAGCAAGTTCAATTAAATGGCTCCAACTTAATTGTTGCGACAGTGTCGCAATATTCTCCGAATTGAAGACTTTAGAAATTTTACACATTCTTGTAAGAGCCGTATAAGTATATCCTTTTCCGTATTGAGTGGTCAATTGTTGCGACAGTGTAGCAATAATCTTAGCTCCGTAATCTGCCCTGCTTTCAGTAATAAGCTGCTGGTTGATATAATTGCCAATTTGCCAATAAAGCAAAGTTGTTTCGGCGTTAAGAAAAACAGCAACCTTTTTCTGTGCATTTTCAATGATGCTTTGAACTCCTTTAAGAATCGAGTCAGTATGTTTTTGAATTTCCATAATTATTCAATAATTTCTTTTAATAAACCTTCTGTTTCCTGTTCAATGGCGAAAATGTCTTTTGCAATATCGGACAAAGCCCGAGGAGGTATGTGTTTATAAAAATATTTTGCAAAATTTATTTCGTAACCGATTTTGGTTTCTTCTTCATTCCACCATGCGTCAGGCGCAAAGGGCAATACTTCCCGTTCAAAAAATTCCTGAATATCCTCTTTCAAAGGAATGTTTTCAATATCTTTCAGGTTGGGATCAGATTTTGGATTGCCTTTCTTATCGGTTATAATGTTGCCGTGTTCGTCTTTTGCAGGACGGTGAACAGTGATATGGCTGTAACCAAATTCAGCGCCATCAATAATTTTACTGTATTCGTTTTCTTTAAAATCAAGGAAAATCCGGGTAATTTCATTTACATGTTCTGCTGCAAATTCCACACGCTTTTTGCCAAGCGGCTTCCGCATCTTAGAATAAAATTTTTCGGAAGTAACATTTATCAATTGTATATGTCCTATTCTTTTTTCTTCTTTGCGATTGTTTAAAACAAAGATGTAAGTAGGAATACCCGTGTTATAAAATAAATCGTTGGGTAAAGCGAGAATCGCTTCGATAAGATCTCTTTCAATTAAATATTTACGAATCTCGCTTTCACCCTGACCGGCATCGCCTGTAAACAAAGCTGAACCATTATGAACGGATGCAATACGGCTGCCTAAAGGAGAATCTCTTTTCATTTTGCTAACCATATTCAAAATGAAAAGCAACTGACCATCATTTACACGCGGAGTGCCCACTTTAAAACGATGATCTAAAATTTCCTTTCCTTTTTTATCAAGAATAGATTCCTGGTCAATCTTCCACGACTTGCCATAAGGGGGATTGGTGAGCATAAAATCAAACTGCAAATTAGGAAAGCCATCGTTTGAGAGCGTAGAGCCAAAAGCAATTTTATCAGGGTCTTCGTCTTTAATGAGCATATCGGCTTTGCAGATAGCGAAGGTTTCAGGGTTCACTTCCTGACCGTATAAATGAAAAGTAGCTTTGGGATTAATTTCTTTTGCAAAGTGTTCGGCTTCGGTAAGCATACCACCGCTGCCACATGCAGGGTCGTAAATTAAGTAAGTACCATCTTTTATTTTCTTCTTGATGGGTTCAAAAATCAGGTGAGTCATTAGTTTAATGATTTCCCTTGGGGTGAAGTGTTCTCCGGCTTCTTCGTTGTTCTCTTCATTAAACTTTCGAATCAATTCTTCAAAGACATAACCCATTGCCAGGTTGCTCATCCCTTCGTGAATAACCTTGTTATCCTTATCTTTCACAGGAATAGGACTAAGATTAATCTGAGAGGAGCAGAATTTTTCAATCAAGGGAAAAGTAATGTTGCCTTCCTCCATTGTATCCAGCTGGTTCCGAAGTTTAAATTTGCTGATGATATCCTGAACATTAGAACTGAAACCGTCAAGATAATTTTCGAGGTTCTGACGAATATTAGCCGGTTCATTCAATAATTTCTTAAATGTGTAAGGAGAAGTATTATAAAAAACATAACCAGCAATCTTTTTCAATTGAGGGGACTGGTTATCAATTTTCATTTTGTCAAGTTTCCCGTGCATTTCAAGTATATTGTCTTTGGTAGGCTCCAGCAATGCGTCCAATCGTCTGAGAACTGTAAAAGGCAAAATAATATCACGGTACTTTCCACGTGTGTAAACATCACGAAGGACATCGTCGGCAATACTCCAGATAAAATTTACAATTTGATTATGTTGAGCGTGGTTCATTGATTATTTATTTTCGTCTTCATTTTTAATTACTATTTCCTTTTAATTTCTTTTTCGGCAACTTTTAGGACGTAATGACCTGAATTCCTATCAACGTTAGATATATTTGGGCTAAAGTAGTAAAAAAAGAGAAGACGGAAGAAAGGTATAAGCAAATATTTATGAGGGCACAATACAAGATATTTATAGATGAATAGGGGAGATGCAAAGTTTGCGAAGTATGCAGTTTGTGGTAATTAAATTTATTTATGCTACTTTCTTTTCATTGCCAAAAGAAAGTAGATATTAATTTTCGTTTCTTGTACCCCCTCTGTCGGCAAGAAAGGCCGACATCTCCCCCTACAAGTAGGTGGAGTTATAAGGCTTTCTTTATTATTTGAAGCGGTCGTACTAAGTTTTCCTTTGCCTGCCCGCATTTATATAGATTCCCCAAATAAGGGAAATTATACTTTTAAATAAGTACCATAGTTTGGCTGAGAAAGACGAGAGCCAAGCAGGGCTTTCAGCATAGCATCAACAGAACGTACAGAGATATTGAATGATTTTGCAAGCTCGATAGCTTCCTGACGTTTGAATGAAGCAGGCAGCGCATCAAAAAACTTTCGTTTGTTATCGCCGGACCTGAATAAGCCTGATTCTTCCTGTTTAGGGAGGTTGTGGAACATCAATAAACTATGCTTCAGGTAAAGGTCGGCTAACTGCAAAGCAGAATGAAAATCTACCTCATTGCAAGTAATTTCAGTCATTAGTGACTGGTTTTCGAACTTACGAATAGCAGAAAATATCATTGCCATACGATATAAAATTAATCCCAGGCGTTTTACGATACTTCCGGCACTTTCGCTATTGAATGTTGTTACTTCGTGTAGCCATTGTCCGCAGGTTTCATTTAGAACCTTCCATTGGTTATCTGATAAGTAAACCATAGTTGAAGACTGATTTAGATATTGAACAAGTTCATTAACTGTCCCGGACAATTGAGTAAAATGCTGAGTAAGATTTATACTACTTGCAGAAGGGGAGACGTCCTTCCAGATTTGGTCAACTTTAAAGACATAAAATATAAACCTACTGAACAAACCATCTTCTGATGAAGAAATAAGCCCCAGGACTTGATTAGGCGTTCCAGAAAGAGCAACGGCTAACCGAGGGGCATTTACTTCAATGTATTCGTTATTGCCTTTACGCGAGCTTGAAATGCGTTCGTGATGAAAAGATTTGCGAAGCATATCGGAATAAGAGCCCCATTCCTGTTTAAAGACATTGCCCATGGTATCGGCTTCGGTTTCGCAAATGATACCTTCGCCATCGTTTTGCTGCAAATGGGAAAGGATTTTAGCATAACTTGAATTAGCAGGGATGAATACTACTTTAAAAGGTGGTTCTACAGGAGCTTCTCCAATTGTTTCGTTTTTTTTCCTGAAACGCTGACGGGATTTGTATTCGTTCATGTCAGCATCGAAATGGGACTTTTCTATTTTACTTGATTCGAGAGTAATTTCATGGAACCTGTCGGCAAGCATCTTCGCAAACTTTAAAGAGCCTTTGCCACTTGCTGCAGGGGCAATAGTAAATGAAAATAAACTCGGATACACAAGCTGCCTGTCGTAAACTCCCCTGACAGCAGGCAAGCACCCGCTTAGAATGGAAAGGGCGCCAGTTAGAAAAACATCTCGTTCACGCTGTTCCTTAAAGGCTGAAGCTCCATTTCTGAGAAGCAAAGGCAATTGTTCGTAAACTTCAAGAGGGATTACAGGAGATGTTTTTAAATAATCTTCATCCTGTTGGTTAGATTCAGAAGTTTGCAGACTTGCAGACTTTGCAAAGTTTGCAAACTCGTTTAAATGATTTTGAAATGCACTTTTTACCGATGCCTTTATTTCATGTTCTGATAAATCAAAATTTGTTGTGATGAGGCTTAAAGCTGTATCTTCGGGAATGCCTTTACGATTGCAATTACAAGCTAAAAGATAAATAAAGTTATTACGGTTGCCATTGATATACTGTTCTTTCTGTTCGGTTAACTTAATAGATTCTTCAAATACCTTTTGATAATCAGGCAGAGTTGTTTTAGGCGTTTCCTTAACAGGTAAAACAGGTTTTCCTACATTCACTTCAAAGGGAATATAACGGATGTTACGATAACATTCAGGATCGTGTGAAACAAAACAAAGCCTGGTTATGTCTTTGCATTTTGGATCGCTGAGAATGCCAAGGGCTAATTCATAATAATCTTTCAATTCTTTATATGCAAAGCTGTGATGTTCTGCTCCTGTATTAACTTCGGCGAATACTTTCAGCCCATTACCACTTGGACTGCGAAAACAAGCGAATGTATAAGGTATCTTAATTATCTTTTGAAATGCTTCTTCAAGTTTGTCTTGAGGCAGCTTATCAAAATCAAGATGAACAATAGTGACTGTATTTGTCAAGCAAATTCAGCTTTTCTGCCGCCTTTGAAAGTAGCTGAAGGGGTGAAAGCAGGAAGCTTCTTTTTTAGCGCATCAGCATTATCAAAGTCTTCCTGCTTTATCAGTTCTCTTAACCTGTCAATGTCCGGCTTGTATTTCCCGGACTGAATGTTTTTCATAATATCAAGCAATGATATATTTTCGACAGGCTGATTGAAATTAGAAAATAATGTAGTTGTAGCCATTTCTCAGGTGTATTAAATTAAAATGACTGACTTTTTGCGGGTTTGTAATGCTTATCGAGCAAAGCGAGTATATCGGATAGTTTGTAATAAAACTTTTTACCAATCTGTGAATAACCGATGACCTTCTTTTCACGCCAAATGTTGGCCTGATGCTTGCTGATGTTCATTATTTGAATGAATTGCTGAGTGTCGAAGAAAACCTCAGCAGGGTTAGTCCGCTGCTGTTCTTCGAGTTTCTGAACTATCTGATTTAGCCGGTGCATTACCTTATCTAAAGGCTCCTTGCACAAATTACATTCGTTCATAGTTATTACCTCCTATGTGTGTTAATGTAATCCGTTGCTTCCTGTTCAATTTCTTCTTTTGAACTCTGGCGGTGGCGTTGCAGCCAAGTGTCTAATTCAGTACGGTTGAAATAAAGTTTTTTACCCTGAGGGCAAAAGTGAGGAATCAGCCTTGTACTTGTAAGTTTGTAAAGATGCGAGGCGCTTATTTCAAGATACCTGCATGCTTCGCTAAAATTAAGCACTGATTTTTGAAGCAGATTCTGCTCGTCTAACTTCTGCTCAATCTGATTGAGCTTTTGAAGAATTAATTCATCTGATGTCATTTTTTCTCGATTTTTTTAAGTTTCGAGAACAAAAAGACAGGGTAAAGGAAAGGTAAAATGGGGGTAACGTTACCGTTACCTAAATTACCTCTTTAATCGGAATTCATAGATTTGATGTCATAGTCGTATTTACCGGGCTTTACAGAGAATTTTGTTTTAATTGTCTGCCATTCCTGACCTTCAAACTGAAAGAATATTTTTTGAAGAAATTCAATCCAAACAGGTTTGATTTCCTTAGTGCCATAAAATGACTGGTGCATCAAGTAATAGGTGTAACGGATATGATTTGCTGAAAGCTGAATTTTTGGAATCTGTTTAATTTCAGAAGGCAGTTTCTCATGCTCTATAAGGTAGTAGGTATATTCTAAAAGACGATTAAAATCCGGCTTGGTCATTATTATATCCTGATGTACATTGTGTCCGCTGAAATGTTTTAAGAATTCCTGCGCATCGGATTTTAGTTTGTTAATGGCTGTTTTGTCTAATATCGGCAAGGGTTTTGATTTCTTTGCAGCATGATCATCGTCGGGAGATGGAACAGCAAACGAATTACTCATATTACCACGATAAGCCTCAGCCTGCATTAAAAGCCATTGGTGAAGTTTTCTTGATGCAGATTGTTTGGCTGGGGGAAGAGTTAATTCCTTAATAAAAACAATCTTATCCTGATATTCAGTAATAATTTCAAAACGTTCATGTCCATAAGTTTTCTGACTGATAAGTTCAGATAAGGATTTTTTGACAGAAGTGAAAAAGGTTGCAGAGTTGGCAGAGTTTGCAAGGTTTGCAAAATCGAAATCCTCAACATAAATATTGAACTGTTTTATGAAAATATAGTTTTCAATGGCTGTAACAGCATCAAAGGAATTAAGCCCTGTATTGATAATTTGGGTTTTCATTTCTTCGAGCAATGCTAAAGATGCATTCAAATCATCTTTCCCAGAGGAAAGAAAACATTTCACTTTATTGGTAAAATAAAACGAACTGTACTGAAGAAATGATTTTTCAGGAACGTTCTCATTTAAAGTATTGATGAAAAAATCCTCATAAGATTCCAATGATTTCACATAAATGCTGTACAATTCCTGCACTTCAAAAATTAATTTGATGGCATACAGTTTCAACAGATAAACTGCATAATGGGTATTGCGGTTTATGGTTTCTTCTTTTGATAGATTGCTTGCAGGTTTGTAGTCGGGGATATTAGAAAAACCACATTTGGTTAATTCTTTTGATGCATTTTTTACAATATATGTCAAATGGTTTAATGCAGTATTCACGAGATAACGAATATCAACAGCATCAGGGCAGAGGGCGACACCAGCAGCAAGATTATTGATGTAACGCAGGGATTCGACCTTCAGTAATTCAGTGTAAAAATTGGTTGCAGTATTAAAGTGATTCGGCAATGTGAGGTCATATATAGGTTCAATGCTGAGGGGCTGAGAGTTCAATAAATTGTTTTCAGGGAATTGCCAAAGGGCAGGGTGCTCTTTTAAAATGCCTTTTATCCTTGAATGCAATGTTAGTGCATTACCAAAATTAAAAGCCGGCGCCTGTTTAAGAATGCCCGAAATAAGTTTTTCATCAGAAAAATCTTTATGCCAGGGACGTAACTCGCCAAAGAGTATGCTGTTGAAAATGTCTGATATCATTACTTTATATTTAAATTAATCCTGTTTGCTGCTTCCCGTTTCTTTTCATCAATGATTTTAGCATAGACCTGTGTTGTTTTAAGGTCCTTATGACCTAATAATTTTGAAACGGTGTAAATATCAGTCCCCAAAGTTAACTGTAAAGTTGCATATGTGTGACGCGCACAATGAAAAGTTATTGTTTTTGATATTCCGGCTTTCATTACCCACTGCTGCAGCTTTAAATTATACCATGCACTATATTTTAAACCTTTGAAAACGACATCTGACCTATTTCCTATTTCACCTAAAAGATTATATGCCTGTTCTGAAATGGGAAGGGTTTCTACGCCTTTGGTTTTCTTTTGAGTAAACCTGATATAATGCCCTATTTCCTTAGAATGCTGAATTTCTGACCAAGTTAATTTGAAAATATCTGACCAGCGTAAACCAGTCAGGGCGCTAAAAAGGAAAGCTGACTTAAGAATGGGGACTTCGCAATCTGCATTTGCGACAGCCTGTAATTCATCAAGTGTGAGAAATTCCCTTTCAGGCTCTCCGGCTTTGATTCCTTCAGTCTGATCAGCAGGGTTACGGCTTATAATTCCTTCTTTAAATGCCTGCCTGATTGCTGCCTTCACCTTATTATAATAAGAAGATGCTGAATTTTGAGAAAGCGCCTGATTGGATGGAGTACGAGCCTTTTTTAATAGGTACTCTTTAAAATCATCAAGCCATCGTTTGTCAATTTGTTCAAATGTAACATCTAAAAAACAAAACTTTTTCAGGTGTTTCAATGTACTATTCCAGTTTTCATAATTCCCTGTGCTGGCCTTGCGTTTTTCTGCAAGATATTCCATATACCTTATAAAACTGCCTTTTCGTTTACCCATATCCTGGAAACCATAAATGCCATTCTGAAGTTCAAAGTGTCGTTTTGAACGTATGGAATCTGCAAGCTCAAGAATCTTTTTGTTTTCGTCTTTTTCATCTTTTGATAAAGCTCCTTTGGGAGGCTTTGGTATTAGGTAAAGACGCAAATACTCATAATTACGCTTACCCTGCTGATAGTAATCAAGGTAAAGACTAATCTTGTTACCTTTTCTTCTTTTCCTTAGTGTTACGTTCATGTGTATTGCTATTTGAATAATTTATCAATTTCATTTCTTTGTATAATAGTTCTGCGGCCTATCTTACCAACTTTTAAAGTCCCGTTTGAAATAAGCCTGAAAAGTGTTCTCCTGCTTGCGCCTATAAGCGCGGCAGTTTCTTCAATGTTAAGAAATTCCTTTTGCTGGATGACTGTATTGAATGGCAAAAGAGTATCAACCGGCTTAGATTGTTCTACTTTAAAATTATTAATTTTCTCCTGACGTTTTAATAATTTGTAATGAGCGGTGTTGCAAGTATGCGAACAATAGCGAGTATAGAGGGTTTTTGCGATAAATTCTTTACCGCAATGTTCACATTTTTTATTGAATTCAATTTTGCTGCTCATGTAGTGTCTTAAAGTGCCTCTGAATGCCAGTAAGTGTCAGAGTGTGTCAGTAAGTGCCATCATCTCTCCCAAATGTTGCCGGGAAACAAGGGCAACAAGTTTGGGCAACAAACTGGCAACAAAAATATAAAATAAAAGGATATTGGGCAACAAATAAAAGAAAGAAAATTCAAAAGTTATCAACAAAGACAGGCACTTGAAGAAGAAGAGAAAAATAATTACTTTCCCACGCAGAATTTACTAAAAATAGAATCGAGTATTTCTTCGGTGGTAATATCGCCTGTTATCTCACCTAAGTAATGCAGGGCTGTCCTGATATGCTCTGCCAACAGGTCGTTAGAAACACCATTAGTTAATGCTTCAGAAGCTTCGGCAAGGGAATCCATGGAATGATGCAGTGCCTCATAATGGCGGGAACTTGTAACCACAGTGCTGCTAATATTTGCAAGGTCATCATTAACTGCTCTCAGCAATCTTGCTGTTAAAAGGTTAATATTTTCCCTTCTTTTGGCGCTTATAAAAATAGTGTCGAACTCAACAATTTCTGCAAAGCCTTTAGGTTCTTCAATAAGCTTATCGGTTTTATTGGCAACCAGTATTATCCTGGAACCATCGCCGGCTTTGGCTTTTATTTCATTTACAGCAGTCTTTATGTCGTCAATATTGTCCTCGCAGATGTCGAACAGGTAGATGATAATGGAGGCTTTGGCAATCTTTTCGTAGGTTCGTTCAATTCCTATATGTTCTATTTTGTCTGTAGCTTCACGCAGTCCGGCCGTGTCAATAAAACGGAAACAAACACCATTAATGATCATGGTATCTTCAATGGCATCCCTTGTGGTGCCGGGTATCTCGGAAACTATGGCCCTGTCTTCGTTCAACAGTATATTGAGAAGCGTAGATTTCCCAACATTCGGCTTACCGATAATAGCTACAGGTATGCCGCTTTTCAACACATTGCCTAAAGAATAAGAGTTTAGCAATGCCGAAACTTCAGAACTTATATGTGTAAGCAGTTGTGCCAGTTTTTCCCTGTTTGCAAACTCAACATCTTCTTCGCTGAAATCAAGCTCCAGCTCAAGCATGGCAGAGAATTCGATCAACTGGTTCCGTAATAGCTTTATCTGTTCCGAAAATCCACCTTTCATTTGATTGATGGCAAGTTTATGAGCTGCATTGGAATCGGAAGAGATGAGATCAGCAACAGCTTCGGCCTGCGCCAGGTCAAGCTTGCCATTTAAAAAAGCACGCAGGGTAAATTCTCCGGCTTTAGCCGAACGCGCACCATTCCTGATAAGCAGTTGAAGCAGTTGTTCCTGTATAAAAACTGAGCCATGACATGAAATTTCAACTATATCTTCTCCTGTATAGGAATGAGGATTCTTAAATATGTTCACAATAACTTCATCAAGCAGGGTTTTGTCTTCAAGGATGATTTTGCCAAAATGCGAAGTGTGTGTAGCAGCCTTTTCTATATCGGTATTCTTATTATTTGGAATAAAAACCTTATTGCAGATATGAATTGCCTGAATTCCGGATAAGCGGATCACAGATATAGCGCCCATTCCGAAAGGGGTACTGATAGCGCAAATGGTATTGTCTTGTGAAGTTTTAACCGTCATGAAAATGATAGTAAGCTGAAATATTTTCAACAAATTTAAATAAAATGCTTTGCAATATCCAATTCAACAACTAATTTTGTAAGTAATTAAAATCAGATAATTTTAACTAACTTAAAACAAAATTAAGCAAATGAGTATATTGGTCGACAAGAATTCGAAGGTTTTGGTACAGGGCTTTACAGGCACTGAAGCTACTTTTCATGCCACACAGATGATAGAGTATGGTACTAATGTGGTTGGTGGTGTTACACCCGGAAAAGGAGGGCAGGAGCATATTGGTAAACCTGTTTTCAATACAGTTAGTGAAGCAATAGCTAAAACAGGTGCTAACGTATCTGTGATTTTTGTACCACCCGCCTTTGCTGCAGATGCAATAATGGAAGCTGCCGAAGCAGGTATTAAAGTAATTGTTTGTATTACCGAAGGTATTCCTACCAAAGATATGATTGCTGTTAAGGAATATGTCAACGGTAGAGACTGCCGGCTTATCGGACCTAACTGTCCCGGCATTATTACTCCCGGAGAAGCTAAGATAGGTATTATGCCGGGCTTTATTCACAGTGAAGGTTGCATTGGAATAGTTTCCCGTTCAGGAACCCTTTCGTATGAAGCAGTTGACCAGATTACAAAAGTTGGACTTGGCCAAACTACTATGATAGGTGTTGGCGGAGATCCTATCCCCGGTACATCTATCCTTGATGCAGTAAAATTATTCATGGACGACCCTAAAACAAAAGGAATTGTATTGATTGGTGAGATCGGGGGTTCTATGGAAGCTGATGCAGCACGATGGATACAGAAGAATGGAAAGAAACCTGTTGTAAGTTTTATAGCCGGTGCTACTGCTCCCAAAGGTCGTACAATGGGACATGCAGGAGCTATCATAGGCGGGAAAGAAGATACGGCAGAAGCAAAGAAAGCTATTTTGCGCGAATGCGGTATACATGTTGTTGATTCGCCTGCTGATATTGGTAAGAAAATGAAAGAAGTGATGGCATAAACATACGTCATTGCGAGGAGGTACGACGAAGCAATCTGAAAATGAAGCATGGAGGGTGTATTTATATAATGACCAATGAAAATAACACCACTCTTTATACGGGAGTTACCTCCGATTTAAAGGTTAGAGTTTATCAACATAAAAACAATGTATTTGAGAAATCATTTACTGCAAAATATAATTTACATAATCTAGTTTACTATGAAACTTTTCATAATATTGAGGAAGCAATTGCAAGAGAAAAACAGATAAAAGGAGGTTCTCGTAAGAAAAAGGAAGCATTAATAAATTCATTTAACCAGGAATGGAATGATTTGTATGAAGATATTTTGGATTTGTAAGATTGCTTCCCCTTCGCTTCGCTCTGTGTCGCAATGACGAATCCAATATATTATCAGAAGAACTCTAATATTTAATTACAAATTAAAAACACCTATAATGGATATAAGGCAAGCTATTAAAAACTCAGTTGCTGTAAAGAATAGTATCTTAGATGATAATTCTTTAATTCAAATAATAGATAAAGCTGCCGAAGAGATCATTGCTTCAATTAAGAATGGAGGTAAAGTGCTGTTCTGTGGTAATGGAGGTAGCGCTGCTGATGCACAACATCTGGCTGCCGAATTATCAGGAAGATATTATTACGACAGAGATCCTTTGCCTGCCGAAGCTTTGCATGTAAATACATCTTACCTAACTGCTGTTGCAAACGATTATGGTTATGATGAAGTGTATTCACGTCTGGTTAAAGGTTCGGGGAAAAAAGGAGATATACTAGTCGGTCTTTCTACTTCAGGCAATTCGAAGAATATCATCAAAGCATTTGAAATGGCTGCAACAAAAGGAATGATTACCATAGGACTTACAGGTGCAAGTGGCGGTGAGATGAAAGATATCAGCAAATATCTTATCAATGTGCCATCAAATGACACACCAAGGATTCAGGAATCACATATTATGATAGGACATATCATTTGTGAGATAGTTGAATCAAAGCTTTTCCCAAAATGATAAAAGAAGCTATACTTCTTGCTGGCGGGTTTGGAACAAGATTGCAGAAAGCTGTTCCTGATCTTCCAAAACCTATGGCTCCTGTTAACGGCAGACCTTTCATTGAATATATTTTAGATTACTATATTCAATATAATTTTAATAAGTTCATTTTATCAGTTGGATATAAGCATGAAGCTTTTGCAACCCATTTTGCTAATGGTTATAAAGGTTGTGAGATTATATTTGCAATAGAAAAAGAGCCATTAGGAACGGGCGGTGGTATTAAAAAAGCACTTGATAGTGTTGCGACTCCTGAAGTACTTGTATTGAATGCTGATACTTTTTTCGAATTGGATTTAATTGGGCTATATCTTTCTCATAAGAAAACAAATGCTGATCTGACCATTGCATTAAGACAAATGAATGATACCGGCAGATACGGCAGTGTGGAGATTGATGAAGATCATAGAGTAACAGGTTTTACTGAAAAATGCACTACTTCTAAACCTGGTTATATTAATGGCGGGATATACCTCTTGAAAAAGGATATCTTTAATAACTTGGATCTTCCTGATAAATTTTCTATGGAAAAAGATTTTCTTGAAGTTTATTATAATGCATTAAAAATAGGTGGATTTCCTTCAAAAGGATATTTCCTGGATATAGGAATCCCTGAAGATTATGAAAAAGCGCAACATGATCTTAAATAATATTGATCCGTCATGGACGCTATTCCTTGACAGGGATGGAGTGATAAATAAAAAGATCGAGAACGATTATGTGCTGGATTGGCCTCAATTCGAGTTTATGCCTGGGGTTTTTGAAGCATTTAAAACCTTTGCCCAGATATTTGGAAAGATTATTGTTGTTACAAATCAACAGGGAATAGGAAAAGGTTTAATGACTGAGGCAAAGTTGAAAGGAATACATTCGAATATGATCGCTGAAATAGAAAAGCATGGAGGCAGGGTAGATGCTATTTATTTTGCTCCTTATGTTAAAGAAAGCAATCATGTTGACAGGAAACCAAATGTGGGAATGGCATTAAAAGCAAAAAAGGTTTTCCCTGAGATAGATCTTAAGAAGTCAATCATTGTCGGTGATTCGAAAAGCGACATGGAGTTTGGACACAGACTGGGAATGATTAAAGCATTTATTAATGTTGATTCGACATTTGCTAAATCAAATCCTGTACTAGTTGATTTAACGGCAATCAATTTATTGGAGTTTTCAAAATTGTTAATCAAACAATAAAAATAATGAAGAAACTTATTCTTTATTTTATAACAGCATTTATTTCCATTTCTGTTTATAGTCAGGCTGTAAAGAATGACACTATGAATAGGGTAGATGCAAATGGTAAAAAGCAGGGTTATTGGAAAAAGTATGTTCGCGATACGCTTAAATACGAAGGAACTTTTAAAGACAATATCCCTGTTGGACAGTTTAAATATTATTATGGCGATGGCAAGCTAAAAACCACAATGATTTATTCAACCAATGGTAAGTTCTGCACGGTTACTATGTTTTATCCAAGTGGAAAAAAAGAAGCTGAAGGCTTTTACACGGAAATGAAAAAGGACAGTGTGTGGAAATATTATGGTGAAAACGATACAATAATGTCGGAAGAACATTATAAAAACACTAAGAAAAACGGTATATGGAAATTCTATTACACTAATGGAATATTAAACGAAGAAGTAACATGGGTTAATGATGTCAGAAACGGTCCATGGAAAATGTATTTCAGTGATGGCAAAACGAAACTTGATGGCAAGATTGTTAATGATTTCTGGCAAGGAATATTTAAATATTATTTTACTAGTGGCAATATATATTATACTGGTATATTTAAGGACAATATCAAGGATGGAGTATGGATGGAGTTTAACGATGAAGGACAGGGAGTTAAAAAAGAAACATATCAGAATGGGGCTCTTCTGAAAACCGAAGACCTGCTGCCAAAGAAAGATACCACTCAACCACAAAAATAATTACCTGTGTCAGCAATGGGAAGAGTGCTTGTAGCCATGAGTGGCGGAATTGACAGCTCTATTGCAGCCATTATGTTGCATGAGCAGGGCTACGAAGTAGTAGGTTTCACGCTTAAAACATGGGATTATTCTTTTTCAGGTGGGAAGCATAAGGAAACAGGCTGTTGCAGTCTTGATTCGATCAATGATGCACGTGAAGTCGCCGTCAAAATTGGCGTTAATCATTATGTGCTGGACGTTAGAACAGAGTTTAATGAACTTATAGTTGATGATTTTATAAAAGAATACCTTTCTGGCAGGACACCTAATCCTTGTGTGTTATGTAATACCTATATAAAATGGGGGTTGCTTCTGCAAAAGGCAAAGACTCTGGGATGCGAGTTTATTGCAACAGGTCATTATGCAAGGGTTCGTAAAGAAGGGGAGAGGTATGTTCTTTTCAAAGGAGTTGATGAAATCAAAGACCAGTCTTATGTTCTTTGGGGTCTTACACAGGATGACCTTGCCAGAACTATTTTCCCTTTAGGGTCGCTTACTAAAAGCGAGATTAAGAAAATGGCGAAAGATTTAGGATTTAAGAACCTTGTTGATAAAAAAGAAAGTTACGAGATATGCTTTATTCCTGATGATGATTACAGAAGTTTCTTAAACCATAAGGTTGAAGGACTTTCAGGTAAATATGATGGTGGCAATTTTGTAACCACTGATGGCATAATAATTGGCAAACATAAAGGTTTCCCCTTTTATACCATTGGTCAGCGGAAGGGACTGACCATTGCCACAGGCACTCCTATGTATGTTATCAATATTATCCCCGAAACCAATACCATAGTGCTTGGCAGCAAAGATGAACTGCAAAATATAACCATGAAAGTGGGTAAGTATAACCTTATCAAGTACTCTTCTTTGTCTCCTGATTTCAATGCACTTACCAAGATAAGGTATAAGGATAAAGGCACGTTGAGTAAACTAAATGCTGATGGCGATACAATTAATGTTGATTTTAATACTTCTGTTAATGCTATTGCGCCTGGTCAATCTGCCGTGTTTTACGAAGGTGATGATGTGATTGGCGGAGGAATTATTATGCCATCTTAATATATCAATATACTCTCTCAGCTATTGACAATCAACTAATATATTTCGTATATTTGTAATAAATTTACATTAATGTTAAGGTTAAATAAAGCATCCTATATTATTTCCTTAGTATTTATTTTGTTCATTGCATTAATTTCCTGCAAGCGCGAAGTTGTAACTCCAATAGATGTTGGCTATGGTTACTTTCCTACTAACATTGGTCACTGGGTGCTTTATGATGTTGACTCAACTCATTACGATAGTTTTTTCAATGGTAAAGCAACTCATTTTCATTACCAAATAAAAGAATTGATACAATCTACATATCTGGACCTTCAAAACAGAACAACTCAGCGCATTGAACGCTATGAGACCTGGATACTATTCCTACCTTTTTAAAAAACGTTTGGGCTTCTAATCTCACTTCAACTGATGCTGAGAAGGTCGAAGAGAATGAACGTTACATAAAGTTGATTTTCCCTGTAGCGAGTGGACAGGCATGGAATGGAAATGCTTATAACTCTCTTGGGGAACAGGATTATCAATACGGGAACGTTAATGTTCCTTATTCTGTAAATGGATTAAATTTTGATTCAACTGCAACTGTTTTACAAGATGACATTGTTCCTGATTCAAATTTGGTACAGGTAAGAATTGAAGAAGAAATGTTTGCAAAACATGTAGGATTGATATATAAGAGGTACAGGAATGTAGGAAAATTGCCTGATCCAGCTTATCCTGATTCTGTTCTAGGAGGCGTTGATTATACATATAAAATTATTTCCTTTGGAAATTAAACAATGAAATTGAATAGATCTTTATTTCTGCTTTCCCTATTATTTATTGGTTTCTGTCTTAAAGCTCAATTGTTGCCTCACAAATACCTTGTTAAGTTCACTGATAAGAATAATTCTCCGTATAGTATTTCAGATCCTTCCCAATTCCTTTCTCCAAAGGCTATTGCAAGAAGAGCAAAACAGTCAATAAGTATAAAACCTAATGATTTGCCTGTAACTCCTGCTTATATTGATAGCGTTAATAATACAGGGGTGACTCTATTATGCAGCTCGAAATGGTTTAACTCTGTTACAATATATACTGTTGATTTAAATGCCTTGAATAAAATTAAATCATTCCCTTTTGTAATGAGCGTGGATAGCGTTACAACTGTGATACCGCCAGAAAAAGTAAATTCGCTCATAGCTGATAATGCATCAAATATTTTATCAAATACAACAAAAACTATCTGTGAGCAAGCAACCACTTACAATTATGGTTTGGCAACCAATCAGATAACCATGATTGCAGGTGAATATTTACACGATCTCGGTTTTTGCGGTCAGGGAATGACAATTGCAGTAATTGATGCTGGTTTCTGGTATGTGGACACTATTGCTGCATTTGACAGTCTTTGGTTGAATAACCAGATTATAGGAACTAAGGATTTTGTTGAACATGGAAGTAATATATTCAGGCAGCATTATCATGGCATGGAAGTATTATCTACTATGGGTGCAAATTTACCTGGTCAAATGGTAGGGACAGCCCCAAAAGCAAATTATCTATTGTTGCGTTCTGAAGATGCAAATTCTGAGAATATAATTGAAGAATACAATTGGGCTTCTGCAGCTGAATACGCTGACAGCGCTGGCGCTGATGTAATTAATTCTTCATTAGGGTACAATACTTTTGATGGAGCATGGATGAATCATACATATGCAGATATGAATGGTCATACATGTCCTGCATCTATTGCTGCTGCTTTGGCTGCCAGCAAAGGAATGGTTGTTTGCATAAGCGCAGGAAATTCTGCTCAGACATCATGGCATTACATTGATACTCCTGCTGATGCAGATAGTATCCTTACCATTGGAGCTGTAGATGCTTCAGGGAATTATGCTTTATTCAGTTCAACAGGACCAACTTCTGACGGACGAATTAAACCGACAGTTGCTGCTCAAGGCGAAGGAACCTATGTTTTGTCAACATCAGGAGTTCCTACTCCCGGTGATGGTACATCATTTTCTTCACCAGTGTTAGCAGGAGCAACAGCCTGTCTGGTTCAGGCATTTCCCAATGTTAATCATATGCAGATTATAAATGCTATTATTGAAAGCGCTTCTCAATATAACCACCCAGATAGTTTACTGGGTTGGGGTATCCCTAATTTTGCTACAGCCTATGCATTGCTTTCAAATATAACTGTTCTACGTTTTGATAACGGAAATTCAGTTAATATTTTTCCCAGCCCTTTTAGCGATATAATTTATATCTTTTTTAATTCAAGTGATACTAATATTATCAATATCGACATATATGACTTAAGGGGACGGAAGGTTTATAATCAAACCTGTTTGCATAGGAATACTGGTTATAATTTCTTTTCTATTTCCGACTTAAAAAACCTTGCTAATGGTATTTATTTTATAAGAATATCTTCAAAGGATAGTATGTATACAAAAAAAATAATGAAGCAGGGATAATTGCTTCATTATTTTTAAAAGAAGTTCTGATCACAGATCAGTTCGAAATATTAATTTTTAATACAACGTACACTTAGGTACAAAGTTTTAGCTCCATTGTCTTGCTGAACTGTAGCACTTCCATAATAAAGATAAATATAATATGCATTAGAGCCGGTAGTACTGGTTGTCCAAAAGTTACCATCTTCTGTAATGTCTGTAAAAGTACCATTATTGTCGTATCCGCCAGGAAGTGCAGTAAATCCGCTTGAATTTGTAGCTCCTGTATTTGGAGACATCCAATCTGTTGTGCCTGCTTCTTTCAATTTTGCTCCTGCGCTGCTTGAGCCTCCAAGGTAATTTATAAGTGTAGTATACTCAGCATTTGTGGGAATATGAAAACCTGCTGGAGCAAGGCTATCACTGCTCGTCACAGCATACCAGTTATAAAGCATAGCATATTTTGCAGAATCATACGTTGCATAATAACAATAAGCACCAGTAGCAGAAGAAGTCGTAGAGTATGGAATTGCAGTGCAGCCTGTTCTGTAATGCATGGATTTTAGATTTTCAGCCATCCAAACTTGTGTGCCAATTGTAACAGTATAGTATAAATGTCCATCACAATCGGTAACAGTTCCAGTGTAAGTTTTAAGTGTATCCTGGTTACCATAAGCTGTACCAACACTGTTGGTCGCATAAGCCCTTATATAATAGGTTGTATTGGGAGTTAAAACTGTCATATTACTCGTAAATGTTCCATTGCCTGCACCATTTGAAGTTATACTGTTTGCTGTTGTCGGATTTGTTGATGTATTCCAGCATACACCTTTTGCCGTAACAGCCGCACCTCCATTATTTGTAACATTACCGCCGCTTGATGCAGAATTTGTTGTTATAGATGATGGAGTAGTTGTAGTGACTGTTGGAGCAGTCAATGTTACCAGTGAATCATCAGCGCCATAAGCTGTACCAACACTATTTATAGCGTAAGCCCGACATAATATTTAATTCCGGCAGTCAATACAGTTATTGAACTTGTAAATATCCCTGTTCCCGCTACCATCGTTAGTTTTATTGTTAGCAGTAGTAGGATTTCGGGTTGTGCTCCAGCAAACGCCTCGAGCAGTAACAGTTGCTCCACCACTATTTGTAATATTTCCTCCACTGTTTGCAGTAGTTGTTGTAATTGAAGAAGGTAATGTCGTTGTGATGGTTGCAAGGGTGGGAGCAGAGGTTGTAAAGCTAATCTGATTGCCATAAGCTGTGCCCACACTATTTGTGGCGTAGGCTCTTACATAATAAGTAGAGTCTCCGGATAATAAAGTTATTGAACTTATAAAAGTCCCGGTTCCAGTTCCATCTATAGTTTTATTATTTGCTATAGTTGGATTTGCTGATGTGCTCCAGCACACACCGCGTGCTGTAATGGTTGCACCTCCATTGCTTGTAATATTCCCGCCACTTGATGCGGATGAATTTGTTATAGAAGATGCAGTAGTCGTAGTAAGGGTTGCAAGGGCAAGTATTTGTCCATTTTTGTTTATACCTGAACTACTTCCTGTTTGTCCGTTTTGATTTACAAAGTTAGAACTGGAATTAGTACTTTCTCCATATTTGGTAACACCTTGTGCGGAAACTCTATCAGGAAAGACAAAACAGCTAACTATAAGAAAGGCATAGATTAATTTCATATAGGATGTTTATTAATATTAATAATAATAATCTAACTGTATTCTATCCCCGATCACTAATGCATATGAGCCGTTATTTGCAGGAATGTATGTTAAAGTTGCTCCTGTGTTGTTGTACGCGGTATTGCTTATTCTAACACCGTTAATATACATTTTGATTTTACTGTTAACTGAAGGAGTTTGGGTTAAAGTAAAACTGGTTTGTGCTGCAGTAGCTGTGAATTCATCAGCAATTTCTCTAACTGTTGCGCCTGCACCAGTTGGACCGGTAGCTCCAGTAATACCTGTTGACCCTGTTGTGCCGTCACTTCCTGTAGCACCTGTTGGTCCTGTTGGCCCCATACCTACTCCAGTAGGTCCTGTTGCACCAGTAGAGCCAGTTGCTCCATCACTACCTGCTGCGCCGGTTGGACCCGTTAAGCCAATATTTCCTGTTGGTCCGGCTGCACCAATACCTCCAGCAATGCCGGTTGGTCCTGTCATTCCAGTTATACCTGTCGGTCCTGTTGGACCTGTCGGACCACTTGAACTTGTACTAGCTGCGAATAAAGCAAAAGGAACAGATAATAATTGAGAAGTTCCCATATTAGTATATGATGTACCTCCAGCAGGATCCATCTGCACCTGTAGCCAATAGTTGCCTGTACTCCACGTAATAGAACTGAAAGTTCCCGTAATAACTGTACCTTTTCCAATAGCAACGGTAAATAAACCGAATTGATTTGTTGTAGCTGTATCCGTTTCAGTATAAACCGCTGTACCTGTTGCTGAACCCTGAAGAATAATAATTTTAATTCCGATAGGATGGCTCGCAATAAGTTTGCCCATATTATCACGGGCAACAGCCTGATAATTCATGGACTGCGGTACCTGTGCAAAGCTATTAGTAGTAAACAGCCAGCAGCATGCAACAAATGCAAATAAACGAATAGTCATTCTTTTCATAATAAAATAAATTATGGTTTATAATTAATTTGGTTTTTAATTTTTATAATTTTCAAAGATAAATAATAAATTGCCCTAAGTCAATATGCAATGATTTATTTTTATAATGTCTGCCCTATGATATTCAGATAGTGGTATATGGAAATGGGAATAGTTGATTTGCAGAGTTTAGATAGATTAGATAATTGTTTATTAAAACAAAAACTGAACCCCTAATACATTTTGTATGTTCTTACTTTCGTTAAGATTATAACCTGCAGCAAACAAAATTATGATGTTATTACTTACACAATATCTTGCCCCTGCATTAATAATGATATCATCCCATTTCCCTTCAGAAGATTCATAAAACGCAGCAAGTTCAAGTATAGCTTCAAACTTTTCACCAAAGGCTTTACTTGCCAGAATCCCTGACTTTATATATTTAGAACCTCTGTTATTAAATCCAAATCCCAGTTCGCATCCTGCAACAAAAACTGAGTCAATAGACTTTTCAAATTCAAGTGGTAATAAACATTCAATTGAGTCATTTGATTTTATGGGAACATTTATTTGAGGATAGGTTGAAACGGATATTTTATTTTTCTCTTCATCCAGGAATCTATATTTAACTCCTATTAATGGACTACCCAGTCTATTGAGCTTTTCCTGACTCCCTGTATAATTTAAATATGGCATTTCCATTTTAAGTTGTAAATGTTCAGTTAAACCATAGTTCAAATCAAAAAGCGGAGATTGATATTCATTTTCAGTCTCTGTAATATTTGAAATAAGAGAAATATTTAATTCGAATTTTCCTTTCGGTGCAGTTCCCGGATCATCTGTAATCATAGGAGGACCGCCACCCTGTGCACTTGAAAACTTATAAGCAGCAAATAAGAGTAAAACAAGAAACTTTTTGGTGAAGTTAATAACCGATATTCTCATCAAAAGCAATCTTGGAAAATTATTGGAAATATAAAGTGTTTAATCTTTCTTATAGGAAACAGGGTTGTTTAACATTAAATGCTGAGTAGGTTTCAGATTCAGCAACTTCTTTAACTTCTCCTGATCCATAGTAGCACGTGGTCTGGTTGCCAGTCCGACAGCTGCACAAAAAACAGATATGTTTTCCGAAACTATTCCTGCATCGAATGCAGCCAACACCAGCTTTGAAGAATCACTTCCCGATTTAAATTTCGAAATATCTGAAATCAATACGCAAAAAACAGGAGGCATAGCAGCAAAGTCCTGCCTGCCTGCGCATAAATTCCTGTTATCACCTTCGGCAATCAAATTGAGCGTATTTTTATTTGCATCGTATAAATATGCTCCTCTTTTATTAAACACATAAACATCCACATCCTGGTCGTTCATTGCTGAAGGAGCTGTCCGTTTGCCTGTTGCTTTACGGTTAACACCATTTGCAGCCCATAAAAGATTTGACATGTCCTGAAGTTTTAAAGTGGCAGTATCCCATTTAGTAGCGGATGCCCTTTGCGATAATGCTTTCATTACAGGCAGTCCTTTTGTAGTATCAGGTGCATTTAATACAATGACCTTTGTTCCCTGTGCAAACAAAGATGTTGCAAGTAAAGCAAGGCAAAATTGAATAATGATCTTCTTCATGATTATTTCTTTTTTATGATTAATTTATTTTTTCTTTAAAGGGTATCCAATTGTATGTCCAAATATTACTCTCTGGTCTTTGCGCAGCTTTAGAAGTTCTGTAAGTTCCAGTTTATTGCAGTTATGAAACCACGATGCCAGTCCTTGTGATGCAGCAAATAGATAAATATTACCGGCTATTATACCTGTGTCAACAAAATAATATGACTTCTGCACTTCCGGATTTTGAAGACCGGGCTCCTGAAATCCTTTAGTATTGGCAAGCCTGTCAATATCGGCAACATATATTAGACGAACGGGAGCTTTATCACCTAAACTTAGCTGACCTTTTCCAATAGCAAGCTTTCGATGATCTCCCGCAATAATAGGAATCAGTTTGTGAAGAAATGCATCATACAAACAGATACCTTCCTTTAATACAACGTAAAGATCAATTTCCTGAGAACTGCTAGCTGTTGCTGCAGTTCTGCCTGGATTACCAAATGGACCCATTTTACGATTCACACCACATGCAGCCCAGAGAAGGTTGGAAAGCGTTTGAAGGGGAAGCTTTTTATCACTTATTTCACGTATGGTCTGCCTTTGCTGTAGAGCTTTGAACACTGTTTTATCCTTAACCACTTTGGATTTAAGCAATACGATAGGAGCGAGGTTCTTTATTGAATCGCTGCTTACTTTTTTAGTTGTCACCATATTCATTTAGATTATAAATTTATTCTTCGAAAAACATGCTGTGCTTTGAATCAGCAAATTTAATTAAACAAGCCATTCTGCAGCATTCATAACATCAGCCTGCCTGGGGAATATTTTAGTTGTAAGAATACGGTGAACTTCATCATCCCTGTCGGCACAACAATCACAAAGTACAGTTAATATATAATCTTTGTCGGCAGCTTCACGCAAGGTAGATAATACAACCCCGCTGGTAGCAATGCCTGTAAGCACAATATGTTTTATCCCTTTTGCACGTAGAATAACTTCCAGATCGCTTCCTGCAAATGCACTGACGCGTTTCTTTGATATAATAATATCGTCAACTTCAGGCGCTACAGAAGAATGCACCTGTATGGCTTCCGCTGAATCAAAATTATATGCAGGATTAGATTTTATTAAAGAAAACGATTTATTATCAGGACTGACCTCAGGAAACCCTTTTCTGAAGCTTACCACTACATAAATAACCGGAATCTTATTCGACCTTGCTTTTTTTATCGCTTGTTTAAGTGATTGAATAAAAGTAGATGTTTCGCTAAGCATTTTAACTGTAGTTCCCTGTACATCCATTACCAGCAGGGCAGTGTTCTTTGTAGTGTTGTTTTGATCCATAAGTATAGCTTCTATTTTAGATTTTAGTAAAATTAATAAGAAACCTTATTGTTATTCAGGTTTAGTCAATAAAATAGTTATAATGCGAGGTGGTTTGGTCTTGTCATCGTCATCAAAAAACTCATTCAAGTCAAGCAGCTTTAATCCTGATGACTTAGCAGATTGAACAAAGTCAGATAAATTGTGGTTAAAACACTCCAATATTTGTTGTCCTTCTTCAGTGTCATAGCGGGCTTTTGAACCTATATACTGTTTGAACGGATGAAGTTCCCCTATATAAACCAACCCATTAGGTTGTAATGCTTTCTCAACTTTTTCGAATACAGGTTGAAGATGCTCAATATGTTCAAGTACCAAGCTAAAAGTTACAAGATCGTATTGTCCGTTCTTTGCAAATACCCAGTCCTTTTTAATGTCTGCTTGTATAAAGTTTGCATTTGTTGACTTTACTTTTTCTTTAGCCCTCGCAAGCATTTCTTCTGAGAAGTCAACACCAGTAAGCTTCTTCGTTTTATCTATCAGCCATTGTGAATTCTTGCCGGTTCTGCAACCTATCTCAAGACAATGATCAAAATGATGACCGGCTAAAGTTGTTTGCAATGCAATACTCTCAAGATCGCGGGTCTTGTTGAGATTATTATCGTATTGTTCAGCCCAGCTATTGTAAGCTTGTTTTATATCCATTATTATTTAGAAAAATAGGGTTAAATTTCTGTTATTTCTTTAAATACTCTTTCATTGCTTTCCAATAATAATCTTTCCATCCTTCTTTAAGCTCATCAACTTTATGTTCGGGAACATCTGTTTGCACGAAAGTCAGTTTTGTTTTATCGCCCTGCTTTTCAAAGGTAAAAGTGCAGATACTGTAATGATCTTCAGGCCACCCATCTTCTTTAAAATGCCAGGCTTGTACAATCTTTTTGCCTTCTATTAATTCAATATTATTCCCGTAGATATAACCGTCGAAAACACTAAACTTGCCTTTTGGTTTAGTACTCATAATAACTTTAGTACCCGTGAAAGCTGCATGTTTCTTCTGATCCATTATTAGTTGATAAACTTTATCAGGAGTTGAATCAAATGTTACTGTTTGTTTGATTGATTTTGTTTTCATTTTGACTTTGTGTTAATTTCAGTTATCAAAATTACCATTCAAATTGTACTATTTTTAATTTCTGTTCTTTTATTCAAATACTTGCCGTACGCAGCAACTTTTTCCTTGAGCAACATTCTTGATGATCCATTAATCTTTATAAAAAAAGATGTTTCTATAATTACTTTCTCTTTATTCTTTATGGGTTTCCAAATACCTGCAACTTGCCCGTTCACCACTATCACCGGGCGAAAGATGCCATTGTCGGAAACCGCTTTTTTGTTGTGTGTTAAAGCAAGTGAAGCGCTTCTGTCCTTATAGCTGATAAGGAATTCGTCGAAAGCAGGAAGTAAATGTGTAGATGTATTGTCAGCTTTTGTTTCAGGAAACGAATCAGCAAACCAATATCTTTCGTTGCCGATAGTTTCCGAAAGTAAAATGGTTTGTGCAAGATCGAGCGCCTGTTTTGCTTCTGTAACAGCTAAACCCGACCACCATGTAAAATCCTTTATAGTAGCAGGACCATGGCTTGTAAAATATCGTTTTGCCAGTTCGGCCAGTGCTTCATCTCTTGTTAAAACCACCTTATTTGGGACTCTTTCACTAAGCAAGGAGTAAGTAAGTTTTCGTGCTTTTAATGGACCGCTGCATACAATTTTATCCAGTTCGGCACAAATTAAAAGATAAGATAAACGGTTTTCGTCTGTTTTTATCCTTGCATCATTCAGCTCTTTAGCCAAATCCTCACGAGTAAGGTTCGTCTCGTTAGCTAAGGCTTTTTCAATAATGGCATTACTTTTCGAAATAATGGTTGCGCTTAGTTCCAGGTTCCTTTGCCGTGTCTTTAGTGAAGCTAATAGTTTCGGAGCAGTGAGTTCAAGCATCCAGTAAATATCTTTGGCTGTAACAAAATGCCATGTAGGGCGCATTACATGGGTACGTAGTATGGCGCCTTTGTCATAAGCCATTACTATTTTTTTATCCGTAGCATTGATAAGCCGGCTTCCGACAGCCCATTTTGCCATATTATAATCCTGTGCCTGCATGGCGCCCATCCAGCCAACAATTTCTTCCGCTCTTGTAAATGCAGTATTCACAAGCTTTTGATTGTGCAGGCGTGTTATTGAAATATCAAGTAAAGGCATGATTATTTTGCGTTGATTTATCTTTATCACTTAAAACTACTATCTATCACAGAAACAATGCTAAGTTAATCATTTCTGCTTTTTTGTATTCGATGATTCTGAAACAAATATTGCATATTGTTAAGGTGTTATTTAATTTTTGAAAATATTTTTGTAGTTTTATCATACAATAATACTTCAAGATTTAAGTGTATGTTTTTTTTCAAGCGCTTAATAAAATCCTTGATATTATCTGAAAGAGGAGAATAAGGAAGAACAGCATAAATATTTTTAACAATTAACCCTTTCTCCCAAGTTGCGTAGTCAAGTAACTGCCCAATAGCTTCTCTTAATCCTCGTCTAATATCAGTATCAGTTTTGATTTCATAAATGTCAAAATTGTCGTGACCTGATTTAACAACAACATCGGCTAATTTTCCTCCAAAACTTGTCGTATCGCAAGCAATTTTAGATTTACTAATTCCAATTTGCAAAAGGTAATTATACAGTGCCTTTTCAATTTCGTCATGAATTTTGTCAACTTGAGTTGTTCCTTCCTTTGTATGTTTTGTATATCCTCCTGATTTATGTTCTGGGCTTGAAGGAATAAAACCAAATTGTATTTGTTTTTCCATGCCTGTGAATAATTCGGAAAGTTCCTTATTCATCTTCATTGGTGCTGTTCTGAAATATTTTTTATCAAACCAACTACTATTAATTATCAAAGGTGTGGGAAATAATTCTTTCTTCTCAACTTTAAATCTTAAATTAGGAGTTAATGGGTCTTTATTGAATTCCGCATAATCGGCACCAATATCTTTTAATTCTCGAATCATATCTTTTTCATATGATCGTATGGTTTTAAGAACATTCTTATTTATTTTATCTCGTTTCAAACATTCAATTTGATGTAATTTACCAACATAAAATCTTTCCTTTGAGTTAGGGTTGATTGTAAAAAGATAAACGGTATCAATTGTTTCAATTGATGAATTTAATTTCCCTATTCCATTTATAAATCCGTAATGGTAGCCATCAAAAATATATTTTGAGTTAAATAACCAATCCTCATGAACAAAACCATGTTTTTGCTCATAACCTTTATTTTTATCATCAATGTATGAAGGATTCCAAGACCGTTCCATCGGTTTAATCCAGTAGTTACTGTTCCATACTATTTTGCATAATCGTTCGTCAATTTCGTTTTTAATATTCAAAGTTACAATGCCATTTTTTCTTGTAAAATATTGTGGATAGTTATTTACACGGGCACTAACCTGTGTTTCGTCTGGTAGGTTATTGTCTGATGGTCGAAACCATAATTTTCCCTTAGATATTATGTCTGTAATTTGCCTTACAGTTAATGGCTTTGAAGATGATTGCAGAACTTCAATAATAATCTTGTCTAAAGTATTTTCCATTATTGGATTATAAATTATTGTTAGCTGTTTAAAAATCGCCTTGTCAAGTAACCATTTTCTGTTTAAGTATAGTCACTAACTTGCTTAACTGATTAATATATGAATAAATCCCTTAATATTCGGAAGCTTTATTCGCTTTATTCCTCCCAAAATTACAAATTATCCAATTCCATCCCTGTTTATAGTTTAAACTATTTTTCTCAATTCTTCTCCATTCACTAATAATTTACATATCAGCAAAGTTAGTTATTACCTCTTTTCTTATTATACAGAAAGAAGATGATATTGCAAGACTATTCATTGAAAAGGCGACAAGGGGAATGGGCGAAACGGCGAATAATCATCCATTCTCTTTTCTGCCATTTCCCTATTCCGTTTAATATTATTAATATTCTAACAGCTAATTAGGCAAATCTGGCTTCATTCTAATATAAAATTGTGCAAACAGGTAGTATTTACTCAATTAACTCTGGTTTATTGGAATAAGAAGTGAATACAATGGCTTGCACTATGAGTTATCTGTTCTATTATTAGCGTTATCAGTCTGATCACTATCGTTATTTCCGAAGTTACGATCGTTATCGGTCTGATCACTATCGTTATTTCCGAAGTTACGATGATTATCAGTCTGATCACTATCGTTATTTCCGAAGTTACTATGATTATCGGTCTGATCACTATCGTTATTTCCGAAGTTACGATCATTATCGGTCTGATCACTATCGTTATTTCCGAAGTTACTATGATTATCGGTCTGATCACTATCGTTATTTCCGAAAGTTACGATCGATTATCGGTCTGATGACTATCGTTATTTCCGAAGTTACTATCATCATCGGCTTAATAACGACTTTACCTTAATTAAACTCGTAACATTTATGGCTTATTTAAAGGTTTATAAAGTTCGAACTAACATAGTTATTTAATAAGATGCTGAGATTTACACTATTAATGCACAACAGCGACAAATTGCTCCAATATTTCCTATTGTTTCATTGTGTCTTAATGTCTTTGTGGCAAGATTATAAATCTCTACGAAAGTTATAGTTCCTCAAATTAGTTTTATATAAACCAATGCTTTTCCAATTTTACAAAAATAGGAGTGAAGCAGAGGCTAAATGAAAAGATTCTAAATAAGGCTTTTTGAAACCTTGTACATAAAGAAAATAATAGGGGGTTTCAATGACCTAAAATGTGTTAATTTCCTGTTGATAATGTTAAAATATAGAAATGTAAACATAAATATTTTAATTCATTTTGTATATATTTGTAATTAGTATGTATGAGAGTTTGTATAGTTGTGTGTAATATACATTTGTCAATAACATTTGGAAATATCAAATCAATAATTAATATTCTTATATATATTAAATACCAGTTATTTATACAATATATTTAACTAATAGTTTAATAAATAATAATATTTCTCATAATATGATTGAAAAATTTATAATAAGATGTTTATTATTACTAGTATATTTATATACGTTATTTAAATGATATAGTTTACTAGATACAATTGTAATTACATGAATACAATTGTAACTTTAATAAAGTTAATTATGTAAACAATATAATTATTACATTTGTCAAATTTAATTTACAAAAGTATGAACAACAGGATTCAACTTATTTTAAAAACCAAGGATATTTCGGCATCAAAATTTGCCGATGAGATAGGTGTTCAACGTTCCAGTATTTCGCATATTTTATCCGGAAGGAATAATCCGAGCCTGGATTTTATACAAAAGATACTTAAACGATTTCCGGATATTAATTCCGATTGGATTCTAACAGGTAAAGGAAGCATGTATCTCGAACCCGATCTTTTTAACATAATAGAACAGCCTAAACTGGAAAAAGTGGCACAAACCTCTCTTTTAAGCCATTCTCAGCAGGATATTTTTGCGGAAGAGCCAACGCAAATAAGCGATATAGAGGAAGTTAGCTTCAAAAGGAGGAAAAGCCAAAACAACATATCCCGGTTCAGAAAAGCAAAGGATATCATGCCGAAAGAAATCCATGCGGCTGTGCATGAGGCAGATGATAAGAAAGTAATAGAAAAAATAAAGAAAGCTGATACCAAGAAGATAGAAAGGATAGTGATATTCTATTCGGATAAATCCTGCATAGAGTATTTCCCTGAATAGATTCATTTATTTATGAGATGCTTTGAATCAGCTGTAATGCGGTTTATGTCTGCATACTGCCTACTGCCACTGCCTACTTTGAACATACCAAGCTTAACGATTAATGCCTGTCCTGTTTTGAAAAGAAGAAATTACATTCGATCTCTGCATTTTCATCGCTATCAGAACCATGAACAGCATTAGCCTCCATGCTGGTTCCATAAAGCTTTCTTACAGTTCCTGCTGCTGCATCTGCAGGATTGGTTGCGCCTATAGTTTACGATAGTCTTCCACAGCATTGGCTTTTTCAAGTATGGCAACCACAACCGGTCCTGATGTCATAGAAGCTACAAGTGAATTATAAAATGGACGTTCTTTATGAACTTCGTAAAAGGCTTGGGCTTCTTCAACCCTCATGTGGATAAAACGCAAAGCAGTTATCCTGAAGCCTCCATCGTTGATCATGGCAAGTATGTGTCCGATATGCCCATCTTTTACAGCTACGGGCTTAATAATGGTAAATGTTTTATTTCCTGACATAGTATATCCTATTAATTTGCTTGCGAAAGTACTTAATATTTATCTTATTTACAGGTCTTCAAAATATTATTTGGTTCCTTTCGCCCTGTTCTATATAATTTAATAAATTTGCATTCCTTAAAATTCCCCCTTGTTTTGGATAAAGCCGTAGTAAAAAAGATTGCCGAACTAATAAAAGAACCTAAAAGGATAGTTATCATTTCGCATGTTAACCCTGATGGTGATGCACTTGGTTCTTCGCTGGCGCTATATAATATTTTAATACAGGAAAAGCACCAGGTAAGCGTTGTTACACCGAATGAATATCCTTCTTTCCTTGCATGGATGAAAGGAAGTAAAACTGTTTTGGTTTATACAAAGGAAACAGCTAAGGCTGCAAAAGCCATGCAGCAAGCTGATATTATCTTTTGCCTTGATTTTAATGATGCCAGAAGAATGGATGTGGCAATGGATGAATATACAGGGTCAAAAGCCTTTAAAATACTGGTTGATCACCATCTTGACCCAGCTGTATTTACAGACCTTACCATTTCAAAGTCGGAGATATCTTCAACCGCTGAGCTGATCTATGAATTGGTACTTGCTTTAAATAAGAAACACCTTATTAAAAAAGATGTGGCAGAATGTTTATATACAGGGATAGTAACAGATACCGGTTCATTTAGTTATTCCTGCAATTATGTAGCTACATACCTTATTATATCAGAACTTTTTAAACTAGGCATAGATGGAGAACAAATTCATCGACTGGTGTATGATACTTATTCGGAAGATAGGATGCGCTTACTGGGTTATTGCCTGAGCGAAAAGCTGAAAGTCTTTCAGAAATATGGAACAGCTTATATCAGCCTGACAAAGGAAGATTTGAAAAGGTTCAATTTTCAGGTAGGGGATACCGAAGGAGTAGTGAATTATGCGTTATCAATAGAAGGCATATCCGTAGCCGTGTTATTTATGGAAAGGGAAGGATACATAAAACTTTCCCTTCGTTCCAAAGGGAATATTTCCGTGGAAACAATTGCAAGGAAATACTACGATGGAGGCGGTCATCATAATGCATCAGGAGGTAGTAGTTATGTTGACATGGAACACACACTTAAGGAATTTGAAAAACTATTACCTGAAATAATGCCTGTTAAATAACATGGATAAACGTTTCTTTCATATTTTACTAGTCGGGTTGGTAATATCCGTGTTTATTTCATGCGGGAACAGTCAGGAAAAGAAAACTGCAAAACCAATAGACACGATTAGCGTTTATAAAAAGCCCCTTGAAGATGTGAATAAAAAGCTTGTTGAGTCTGAAGATGAACAGATAAACGATTTTATAGCACGCTATGGCTGGAAAATGAATTCAACAGGCACAGGTTTAAGATACCTTATATATAAACATGGAAATGGTGCGAGCACTGAAAGAGGAAAAGTTGCAAAGATGAATTTTGAAGTCAGATTAATAACTGGAGATCTTTGCTATTCTTCAAAAGGCGATGGTCCGAAAGAAATGTTGTTAGGGAAAAGCGGAGAAATTAGCGGACTTGAAGAAGCACTTTTATTGATGAAAGTTGGAGATAAAGCAAAATTTATTATACCTTCGCACCTTGCTTTTGGTTTGCTTGGAGATGAGAACAAAATACCAAAAAGAGCAACCCTGGTTTACGATATCGAACTATTAGAAATAAAAAATGCAACTAATAATAATACAAACATAGAAAATTAAAAACTCACAAAATTTTATCACATGAAAAAAGCAATGTTAATCTTTAGTCTGGCAAGTATGCTGGCTTTTGTATCGTGTTCTGAATTTAAAACAACAGACACCGGTTTAAAATATAAATTTTATGTCAAAAACGCTGATGCTCAAAAACCTGATATGGGCGATGTACTGACAGTAGAAATGACATATAAAATGGAGGGTGCCGATACGTTCCTATTTAAAAGCAAAGAACATAAAGATGCAGGACAAAAACTGATGCTGGTTAAGCCAGTTTATAAAGGCGATATCAGTGAAGGTTTAGCAATGATGCATGTTGGTGACAGCGCACAGTTTTTTGTAAATGCTGATTCGTTTTACATGAGGAATGTAGGAATGGAAAAAACTCCCGCATTTGTAAAACCAAACAGCAAAGTAGTTTTTGACATCAAGTTGGTATCTATTCAGAAAAAAGCTGATTTTGAAAAAGAACAAAAAGAAAAAAAAGAAAAGATGCAGGCCATGATGGAAGCACGTAAGGCAAGCGAACCGGATTCAATTAAAATTTATTTAAAAGATAATAAAATCAATGTACAACCTACTAGCCATGGTCTTTATTATGTAGAAACCCAAAGAGGAACCGGCGCTAAAGCAGATAATGGAAAAACTGTACAGGTAAAATATACCGGCAGATTGTTAAATGGGAAAATATTTGATTCTTCCGAAGGTAAAGCTCCTATAAGCTTTAAAATTGGTGAAAAACAAGTGATCCCAGGATGGGAAGAAGGAATCTCTATGATGAGGGTTGGCGGAAAGGCAAAGCTGGTTATTCCTTCAAGCCTTGCTTATGGACCTAACGGAGCCGGAGGAGTTATATTACCATTTTCTCCGCTTGTATTTGAAGTTGAATTAGTAGATGTAAAATAAATAACAGTTTAAGCAATTGTTTTTAATTAGAAATTAATGAAAAAAGTAATAATTGTATTAACTGTTTTAATGACATCAATTGTTGTTACTGAAGCTCAGTTACCCGAGAAGATTAAGGAAAACACTGAATATACATTGCCTTCGGGTTTAAAGATTAAATTCTTAACGTTAAACAAAAAGGCCAAGCAAGCTGTATCAGGCAATAAAGTTAAAATTAATTTTATTGGTAAGCTTACTAATGATACAGTGTTTACTGATACATATAAAAGTGGATCTCCTTTGACTTTGACATTTGGCGAAACAAAAGTCAAAGGCCTTGATGAAGGGATTGGGTACATGCACGTTGGTGACAAGGCTGTTTTAACTGTTCCTCCGGCGCTTGGCTTCGGAGATAAAGAAGTGATGAATGTACCACCTAACTCTACAATAATATTTACTGTTGAACTGATTGATGTAATTGAACCACCTAAGCCTTATGATGCTAAAGGGAAAGACACAATTAGCTTGAAAAGTGGATTAAAGTATATTATAGTAAGTAATGGGAATGGCATTAAGGTTGATTCGGGAATGAACGTAAAGGTTCATTATACTGGATTTTTTACAGATGGGAAAATTTTCGATTCCAGTGTCGAAAGAAGTGAACCTATTGATATTCCTATTGGCAAAGGCAAAGTTATAAAAGGATGGGATGAAGGGATAACACGACTTCATGTTGGAGATAAAGCAAAATTATTCGTTCCTTACCAGCTTGCTTATGGTGAAGCAGGTAGAGGACCTATACCTGCAAAAGCAAACCTGATTTTCGATGTTGAAGTTGTTAGTGCATCAGCTGCTGTAAAAGCTGAACCTTATGAAGTGAAAGGAAAGGATACTCTTACTACTGCATCAGGTTTGAAATATATTGTTGTTAAAGATGCAACTGGCTTGGCTGCTGCTAAAGGTAAAAATGTGAAAGTTCATTATACCGGCTATTTTACTGATAATAGTATATTTGATTCATCTGTTGAACGCGGTGAACCATTTAGTTTTGTATTGGGTAAAGGACAGGTAATTCCCGGATGGGATGAAGGTGTAGCTCTTATGAAAGTGGGGGAAAAAGCACGTTTTATCATTCCGTACCAGCTTGGATATGGCGAAAAAGGTTATGGACCTATTCCAGCAAAAGCAACACTGATTTTTGATGTAGAGTTGCTTGAAGTAAAATAAAAAAAGAAACCGGATAACATCCGGTTTCTTTTTTTATAGTCCTATATTCCTATTTGTAAAGAAGAAAAACTGCTGTTATTTTATTTATTTGAGGAAGATGGTTTCTCCAGTCAGTTATACTTTGTGTTTTAATATACTCATTAGCCCCGGTGATATCAGCAGCTATGCAGAGTAGGGTGGAAGGTTTGCAAAAATTAAGGATATCATTCAGTAGACTCATGTTCCTGAAGGGTGTTTCCATAAATATCTGTGTTTGATCTTCTTTAATTGCTTTACTTTCCAGCTCTTTTATTTTTTTGCTTCTGGCACTTTTATCAATCGGAAGATATCCATTAAATCCAAAATTCTGACCATTAAAGCCGGAGGCAATCAATGCAAGAAGAATGGATGACGGACCAACGAGCGGTTTAACATTTATTCTATGTTGGTGTGCAAGTTTGACAATTTCAGATCCCGGGTCAGCGATACATGGACAACCGGCCTCTGATAACAACCCAATATCCTTTCCGTTTAACAAGGAATTAATATATGAAGGGATTTCCGAATATTCCGTGTGCTTATTCAATGTATGCAGGATAAGGGAATCTAAAGATTTTGTATAATTTATAGTCTTTAGAAATCTTCTAGCTGTTCTTTCATTTTCAACAATGAATTCATCCAAACTTGATATCAAGTTTATTATTTCCTGTGGAATAACTGAATTGGCAGTATCTTCTGCAATCAACGATGGGACAAGGAATAGTGTGCCATATTTGTTCATAAGTTTAGATATAAAAAAACCGGTCAAATAACCGGTTATTTATTTATTGAAGTCTGATCTTTTTTTCCAGTTCATCAACATAAGTTTTAAATTGCTTATCGGTATCGATAAGATTGTTTACTGTACGGCAGGCATGCAGTACTGTTGCATGATCCTTGTTCCCGCAATGTAAACCTATAGAGGCAAGTGAAAATTTAGTCATTCTTTTAGAAAAGAACATGGCCAATTGCCTAGCCTGAACAATCTCGCGTTTACGAGTTTTGGAATTAATCATATCCACCGGGATGTTGAAATAATCGCAAACCACTTTTTGAATATAATCAATTGATATTTCTCTGGTAGTATTTTTAACGAACTTGTCTATCATCTGCTTCGCTAGTTCAATTGTGATAGCTTTTTTATTCAACGATGATTGAGCAAGTATAGATATCAGGGCGCCTTCAAGTTCGCGAATGTTGGTAGTAATGCTATATGCAAGATATTCAATTACATCTTTTGGCATTTCCACACCATCATTGTAAAGTTTCTTAGCAAGAATAGCAATTCGAGTCTCAAGGTCAGGGGATTGCAAATCTGCTGATAATCCCCATTTGAAACGGGATAACAGCCGGGATTCCATTCCCTGCATCTCAACAGGAGCCTTATCGGATGTTATTACAATTTGTTTCCCATTTTGGTGAAGATGGTTGAAAACATGGAAAAACACATCTTGTGTCTTTTCTTTGCCAACAAGGAATTGGATATCATCAATGATAAGGACATCCATCATCTGATAGAAATGAACAAAATCATTCTGGCTGTTATTCTTTACAGAATCAACAAACTGAGATGTAAATTGTTCAGAAGAGATATACAGTACAGTTTTATCAGGGAACATATTCTTAACCTGTATCCCTATTGAATGTGCAAGATGTGTTTTGCCTAATCCGACAGTGCTATAAATCAACAAAGGGTTAAATGCAGTTTTGCCAGGATTGTTTGCCACGGCAAATCCGGCAGAGCGTGCAAGGCGGTTACAATCGCCTTCAACAAAATTATCAAAGGAATAACTATCGACCAGCTGAGACTGGACATTAATTTTTTGTAAGCCCGGAATGATGAAAGGGTTAGGAATAGAGTTACTTGAACCTCTGTTAATATCGACAGGCATTGATAAGGATGGATTCTTCAAAGCTTTTTTATTCGAGGTGGGAACTTTGATAGTGTAGGGGTGCGTGCTGTCGAAAGAATTTTCCATGATGATGCTGTACTCCAGCCGGCCATCAGATCCTAATTCCTTTTTAATTGTAGTTTTCAGAAGTGTAATGTAATTTTCCTCAAGCCATTCATAGAAAAACTGGCTTGGAACCTGGATAGTAAGAACATTTCCTTCTAGTTTAACGGGCTTAATAGGCTCAAACCAAGTTTTAAATGCCTGATGTCCGATATTATCCTTTATAATCTTCAAACAATTTTCCCAAATTTTATCAAAACTTTTTTCCATTAAAAAATTGTCTTTAACTATAAACCTATTAATCTTTATTTTTTATGATTTAAAAAAATATTTGTCAAATTTTAATCTTATTGCTTTAATAAACATCAGTAAATTCAGGCTATTCCGCTACATTAAAAAAGCTAACAAATATTCACAGAAAAAAGTGAAAAAAAAATTTATTTACACTTGATTATTAAATATTTTTATTGTATGCGTATCGACAAATTTTTTCTTCGACCCTGCTTCTATATAAAAATCAAGCCTTCCAAGCTTTATGCCAGCCCAGCCAACCTGACAAACATAAACTTCTTTGTTATCTAAATTATAATACTTATATGGCTTATCAATAAATGTATGAGTATGCCCCCCAATTATCAGGTCAATATTTTTTGATTGTTTGGCTAAAATAAAATCACTTGGTTTTTTATCTTCACTTTTATATTCATAACCCATATGAGAAAGACAAATTATCAGATCACAACCCATTTGATTCTTTAATAAATGAGCCATTTCTTCAGCTTTTTTAATAGGATCAAGGTATACAGTATTTCCATAACTGGTTTTATTTACTAGTCCATCGAGTTCAACGCCAAGACCAAAAACACCAATTTTGATATTTGCCTTATTAAATATTTTATATGGAAGAATTTTACCTGCAAGTATTGTATTTGAAAAATCATAATTGGAGTTAATGAATGGAAATGTTGCATCAGGAAGTTTGCTTAAAATCCCTTCAAGACCGTTATCAAACTCATGGTTTCCAATAGTAGCTGCATCATATCCCATCTGGCTCATTAGTTTTAATTCCGGTTCTCCACCATACATATTAAAATAAGGTGTACCCTGGAATATATCTCCTGCATCTAATAATAAAATATTTTTTTCAGCCTTTCTTATCTCTTTAATTATTTCAGCACGTCTGGCAAAACCACCCATTCCTGGATATTTAGGGTCATTAGCCGGGAACGGATCGATATGGCTATGCGTATCATTTGTGTGGAGTATAGTTAACTTTATATACTCCTTATTAGCAAAGGTTCTGAAAGGTGAAAAGCTCAAACTTGCAAGTGCGCTCCCGGCAAGAAGTGTTTTTAAAAAATCACGTCTGTTACTTTTCATAATAGATACGTTTGTCAAGTTTTGCTTTCAAGGTATTGCTTTTTGTATTTTCCGCTTTAACATATTCAATAATTGCATCTCTTAATTTTAGAGTAAGGTCTTCTCGTTTTACAGGATTGTTAAAAAAAATCATCCTGTCACCGCCATTGGCAGAGTAATCAGAAGTTACAACCTTATAATTTTTACTTATATCAAAAGGTTTTCCATTAATAAAAATGTTAACCGCTGTAGTATCCTTTATTCCCATTGTAAATCCTGAAATTGGTTCTCCCCCTGCTTTTGCAATATAATTAAACATCTGGAGAGCCTTATCACCTGATAAAGTTATAATAACTATAGTGTTTTCAAAAGGCATCAATTCATATATGTTTTTAAGAGTTATTGCACCTTTTGGAAGCGCTCCGCGCATTCCTCCATTGTTCAATAGGCAGAGATCAATTTTCATTTCATCCTGCGGTTTGTAAAATTCATTTGCTTTTTGAAGTACCAGATCTGCAACAAAATTATTTAGTACACCTTCGGGATTATCTTTCAACATTATCTGGTCAGAATAGGCAAGAATACCATCCATCAAGGCATCCATCTTTTCCTTATAAGGTTTAATCAGAATCAATGCGGCAGAATCTTGTTTTCTCTGAATAGTACTATCAAGAACAATAACTCCCGTATCAGCTTTTGTAATGTATGCGTGTTGCTTACAGGCAAGCAGGAATGCAAAAAAGAAAAAGAGATAGTAATATCTTTTAAGGAATGATGACATAAATAAATTAAATTGTTACCCGACTTGCAATATTACAATATAAAATTCCAAAAAGCAATAGATTGGAAAAAACTTTTTGAATGGAATAAAAAAAGTTTTTATACTGGAACATTAAATTCTCTTAAAGCATCATTAAGAGAGGTTTTTAGATCAGTTGATGCTTTTCTCTTTCCTATTATCAAAGCGCAATTTACATTATAATCTCCTGCGTTAAATTTCTTTGTATAAGACCCGGGAATTACCACTGAGTAAGGTGGAACAACACCTTTGTATTCCTTAGGTTCGTTTTCAGTTACGTCAATTATTTTTGTCGACTGGGTGATTACTACATTCGCACCCAATACTGCTTCTTTTTCAATTCTCACTCCTTCAACGATAATTGAACGAGAACCTATAAAACATCCATCTTCAATAATAACAGGTGAAGCTTGTACAGGTTCTAAAACACCTCCAATACCCACACCTCCGCTTAAATGAACATTTTTGCCAATTTGAGCACATGATCCCACTGTTGCCCATGTATCCACCATAGTTCCACTATCAACATAGGCACCAATGTTAATATAGGATGGCATCATAATAACACCTTTTGCTATATAGGAACCAAAACGGGCAATAGCATGAGGAACTACGCGAACACCAAGTTGGGCATAATTTCTTTTTAAGGGAATTTTATCATGAAATTCAAAAGGACCCACATCAATAACTTCATTTTCCTGTATCAGGAAATACTCAATTATAGCTTTCTTTAACCATTCATTCACTTTCCATTGACCATCTGCTGGCTCTGCTACACGCAGCTTACCACAATCAATTTGCAAAATAACTTCCTTAATGGCTTTCTTGACATTATCTTCTTTAATCAGTTCTCTGTTCCGCCATGAATTTTCTATTATCTCTTGCAAATCCATAATTGATATAATTTGATCTCCTGCAAAATTAATGAATTTATTTATCCTTATTTTTGTAAAGCAATATAATTATAGTGATGTACTTAAAATTTAATTTCTGTTCATAATGTGTAACGATCAATAATATTATTTCTCACTTATGGATTAAATATACTAAACAAGCATCTGATACCTTATTATAAGTATAAATTTTATTAATTTTGCAAAACAATAAAAAACGAAATTTTGGGAAGAGTATTAGCAATTGATTATGGACAGAAAAGAACAGGTCTTGCAGTAACGGACGAACTTAAGATGATCGCGAACCCGCTTACTACAGTACATTCGAAAGATGTTATGACATTTATAAAAGATTATATTGCAAAGGAAAATGTTGAATGCATAGTTGTGGGCGAGCCAAAACAAATGAATAATACTGATTCCGAATCGGCAAAGTTCACTGAACCATTTGTAAAACTATTAATGAAAACATTCCCTACAATGTCGATTAAAAGAATTGATGAACGATTTACTTCAAAAATGGCATTCCAAACCATGATAGATGCAGGTCTGGGCAAAAAAGACAGGAAGAATAAAGAACTTGTAGATACAATTAGTGCAACTATTATTTTACAATCATACTTAGAAAGTTTAAACAGAAATATTATTTAACAAAGAGAACATTTACTGATGATATTACCTATTATTTCATATGGAGATCCTATTTTAAAAAAGAAAACACAGGAAATAGGAAAGAATTACCCGAACCTGAATGAACTTATTGATAATATGTATGAGACGATGTATGCTGCACCAGGTGTCGGATTGGCTGCGCCCCAAATTGGCTTATCTATACGACTGTTTATTATTGATGCTACTGGATATTCAGATGATGTTAATCCAGAACTTAACGGATTAAAAAGGGTTTTCATTAATGCCCATATTACCGATGAGGAAGGGGAGGAATGGCTGTTTAATGAAGGCTGCCTGAGTTTCCCAACATTAAGGGAGGATGTGATGAGAAAGCCTAAAATACATATTCAATACGTGAACGAAAATTTCGAAGAGAAAGATGAATGGTTCGAAGGTATTGCAGCCCGCATTATTCAACATGAATATGACCATACTGACGGTATTGTATTCATTGATCGTTTGAGCAATCTGAGAAAACAATTGATTAAAGGTAAGCTGAATGATATTATGACGGGGAATGTGGAAGTTGCCTATAAAATGAAATTTGCAAAAAAGAAAAAAAAATAAGGAACACTTAATATTAAAATATGAAAAAAAATGTTATTTGTATGGCCTGTATACTCTTTATGTTTTCATCTTGCATGAATGGTAAAAAGAGTTCTTACGATAAAATTAAAAATCTTGAAAAAGAACTGATGTCAAATGTTGCAGCCCCTGTTGATACAGTTAAAGCAAAGAACCTGGTAGATGCATACATGGATTATGCCCAGAAATATCCGGAGGATTCTAGCGCTGTGATATTTCTTTTTAAGGCTGCTAATATTTCCATGAATATTAGTAAAGCAAAACTTTCAATTGAACTTTTCGACCGCATTATGAAGGATTACCCAACCTTCGTTAAAGTTGCCGATTGTATGTTCCTGAAAGCTTTTGTATATGATGACAAACTGAAGGATTATAATAAAGCAAAAGTTGCTTATCAGGATTTTCTGAATAAATATCCTACACACCCATTTGCCGAAAGCGCTAAAGCAAGCATTCAAAACCTTGGCAAATCTCCCGACCAATTGATACGTGAGTTTGAAGCTAGGCAAAAACAGGATAGTCTGGCTAAGAAGAATAAATAAATTTTTTATTCCTGTCTAGCATAAAAATACAGTGTAGAGTATATGTTAATACGCTGACTGCTGCCATTTCCAATCTTCAACCGGCAATCCTCAGTCAACAGTAATTATTTTTGTTTATTGTCTACTGTTGACTGCCAACTGCTTACTTCATGAGATTTTTTGTTCATTAAGACATGTAAGTTCACTTCCTGTTAATAAGTTTTTTCAAAAATTTCGATGGTATAAAATTTAACTTTCTAAAGATACAAATCAGAAGGTTATCTATTTTTACAGTAAATTCAGGTTTTTCAGGGTAAATCCCCCTTGATTTTAACAATTCAATATATTTACTTTGTAATCGATATACATTTATTGCCTGGCAGCAAATAAATAATTAATAATTTAATAGAAGATAGACATGATAGAAAAAGAAAAGGCCTTGCAGGTCGCAAAATCCCTTATTGAATTTGAGGGATCGATTTTGGATACTAAGTATGCAACATCTCACCACAAAGTAGCCATCATGTATAAAGAACATGTGATTGAATTGATAGGGGATGATTTAAAATTTATTAAGTATCTTGATGAAAAGATACCTTTGTCAACAAGTGAGTATAAACAGATTTATTCTGTATTTTGTGAAGAACAGGCTAAACGTAAAGCCAAGACAGCTGAAAGATTTCACAATCTTGAGGTAATGATAGAAACGGAAAAGTCCAAAAAGGTATATTAGAAAAAAGCCCCTTTAATCAGGGGCTTTCTTATTGAGAAGGAAATTCCTTGTTTAATAATTCTCTTAAATTGTGCCCCTTTATATTTACTATCAGATTGTTTCCATCAACCACTGAAATTTCCCCGCGTTGTTCTGAAACAATAATGCAGAAAGCATCCGATTCTTCGGCAATACCTACAGCAGCCCTGTGACGTAATCCCACATAAGAGGGTAAATCTATCTTTTCTGATATAGGTAAAACACATCGTGCTGCTTTTATACGATTAGCGCTTATGATAACTGCCCCGTCGTGCAAAGGACTATTCTTGAAAAATATATTTTCAATCAACTGCTTTGAAATAGCCGCATTTATTTGTTCGCCGCTTTCAATAAAATGCTTTAATTCGTTTTTTCGTGTTATAACAATAAGTGCTCCAGTACTTGATGCTGCCATACTTTCGCATGCACTCACTATAGGTTCAATATCCAAACCTTCAAGCTGGTTCATTTGCCATTTTATATTCAGGAAATTTTTAGAGCCTTTTTTAAGGAAATTAGGAGAACCAAGAACAAGCAGGAACTGGCGTATCTCTTGTTGAAATACTATGATAAGCGCGATCATCCCCACTGAAATAAACTGACCGAGTATCTCGCTCAATAGTTCCATTTCAAAAGCTTTTACAAGAAGATAGATAAGATAGATGGCAATTATGCCTATAAAGATGTTTATAGTTCCTGTTCCTTTTATCAGGCTGTATAATTGGTAAAGCAATAATGCCACCATCAGGACATCGACGACATCGAGCCAGCGTAAAGTGATAAAACCGGTAATAAATAAAGGTATCATTTGGGATTCAAACATACATAAAAAACACGAGGCGGCAAAAAACTATAACATTCCGGGTTTCTCATTCTTTTCAGAACGTTCAACAACCTTTGCAATCCTCCTGTTTCTGGCATCTTCCTTTTTCACTGTGTTCACCCATGCAATATATAAGCGTTGATAACCTGGTGCAAAAGCAGAAAAATTCCTCCATGCCAATTTTGAATGCATTAAAGCTATTTTAAGGTCATCAGGCAAAGCTTGTTCTTTACGGTTTTCATTAATTTTTTCCCATTGTCCATTCTGCTTGGCTTCTTCAATCTTTGCGTATCCGGCATCAGTCATCTTTCCTTCATCAATAAGCTTTTTAATCTTTTCCTTATTTACCTCTGACCATTTACTTTTTGCTTTTCGAGGAGTGAAGCGCTGCATATAATAGTCGTCATTGTATCGTTTCACAATTCCGTCAATCCAGCCAAAACAAAGCGCTTCTTCCAGTGCTTCTGCATAAGTAATACATTTTATATTTGATGTTTTTTTATTCATTGCAAACCAAGCCACATCAACTTTGTCGTGATTCTTATTAAACCATGACCTGAGTTTAGAACGGCTTTCAAATATAATAGGGGAGATATCTTCAGCCATTTTTTAAATATTTAATTTCTCAACTATTTTTATTGTTTCCACTGCTTCCTTAACGTCATGCACTCTTAATATATTTGCGCCTTTCATTAATGCTATGGTATTTAAAACGGTGGTCCCGTTCAATGCATCAGAAGGAGTAGTGTTCAATACTTTATTTATCATTGATTTTCTTGAGAAGCCAACCAATAAAGGCAATTCAAATATTTTGAAATATTCAAGATTGTTCAGCAACTCATAATTATGCTCAACAGTTTTACCAAAACCAAAGCCAGGGTCAATAATAATATCATTAACGCCAAGTCTTTTAAGTTCTTCAACTTTCTTTGATAAATAGTATACAACTTCTTTAACAACATTATTATATACAGGATTCTTCTGCATATTCATAGGAGTTCCTTGTATATGCATTATAATATAAGGTACCTGCAATTCGGAAATTGTTTTGAACATTTCTTTATCAAAACTACCCGCTGAAATATCATTAATGATATGTGCACCACAATCCACAGCGGCTTTAGCTACTTCAGAACGATAAGTATCAATTGATATTATAGCATTGGGATACTCCTTCTTTATTACCTTTAAAATTGGAATAAGTTTATTCTTTTCCTCAACTGTTGTAATTTCTTTTGCACCCGGTTTTGTCGATACAGCACCTATATCAATTATATCTGCTCCTTCTTCGAGCATTTGCGATACATGGGTAAATACATCATCGGTACTTTTATGTTTACCTCCATCATAAAATGAATCAAAAGTAAGATTTAGAATGCCCATAACCAAAGGTCTTCCAAGCGACAGTAGTATTCCGCCGCAATTCAAAGTTCGCTTTGAAGAAAAAAATGTATTTTTATGCTGTGAATTCATCATTCAGGTTTAAATTTGCACTCAAATCAATTTGCTAATTTATTAAATTTTAAAATGGCTGATACATCGCAACAATTTGAAGAGGTAATAAAACTCTGCAAGGATATATTTATCAAGAAAATGAAGGATTACGGGAGCGCCTGGAGGGTGTTGCGAACGCCATCTCTTACCGACCAGATATTTATTAAAGCACAACGTATCAGAAGTATTGAGGATAAAGGAATTCAAAAGATACATGAAGATATTAAATCAGAATATATCGGTATTGTGAATTATTGTGTAATTGCTTTGATACAGATTGAATTGGGTATTAGCAATGATGCAGACAACCTTGATCATAATGTTGCGTCTAAATTGTACGATAAATATATTTATAAATCCAAATCCCTTATGGAAGATAAGAACCACGATTATGGCGAAGCCTGGAGGGATATGCGTACAGGTTCATTGACCGACATTATATTAATGAAACTGCTTCGCACCAAACAAATAGAAGATAATGATGGCAAAACAAATATCTCGGAAGGAGTGGATGCTAATTATTTTGACATGATCAATTATGCGATATTCGCTTTAATTAAAATAACAGAATCGGGTAATTAGAAAGTCCACAGTATTCAATTAGCAGTCGGCAAAAGATAAAATAATATTATATGAGTACTTTCAAAGATTTAATCGTTTATAAAAAAGCTTATTCCTTAGCAATGGATATTTTTAATATCTCTAAAACTTTTCCAAAAGAAGAAACCTATTCATTGATAGACCAAATTAGGAGGTCATCAAGATCAGTGTGTGCAAATATTGCTGAAGCATATAGAAAAAGAAGGTATCCTGCTCATTTTGTAAGTAAATCATCAGATGCAGATATGGAGAACAGCGAAACTTCTGTTTGGATAGACTTCTCGTACGATTGCAAGTATATTTCTAAAAAAGATTTGAATGATTTCACTGAAAGATGTATTGAGATTGGAAGGCTATTAGGTCATATGATTGAAAATCCATCTAAATATTCATAACTAAATCTAATTGCAGACTGAAAACTGAAGACTGACGGCTCATAATAATGATGAATAGTCCACAGTCCTCAGTTAACAATTGGCAAAAAAAAGATTGCAGACTGAAAACTACAGATTGAAGACTTATAAACATTTATTGCTTTAATAAAAATTACATATGAAAATTACAAGAATCTTTTTCAGAACTATTATCGGACTAACATTCATGTTTTCCGGCTTTGTTAAAGGGGTTGATCCGCTTGGTTTCAATTATAAACTTCTTGAGTATTTAGAGGCTTATAAAATGGAGTGGCTTAACAGTGTTGCCCTGCCACTCGTAATAATTTTATGTATGATAGAGTTCACCATTGGCGTTATGCTAGTATTTGGCGTTAAACCAAAACTTACTTCATGGCTGGCGCTTATTATGATGAGTTTCTTCCTGGTGCTTACATTTCTTTCTGCTATAAATAACCCTGTTTCAGATTGTGGCTGCTTTGGTGATGCCATTAAGCTGTCTAATTGGGCAACATTTTATAAGAATGTTGTACTGATCGCATTTATTCTTTTTCTTGTCTTTACCAATAAACATGCTTCTCCCGCGTTTAAGCCTAAATGGGAATTAGTTGTTACCATTATTGGTGCGGCCTTCATGATATATATATCAATTCATTCGTTAAGACATTTACCTTTAATTGATTTTCTTCCGTGGAAAGTTGGAAATAAAATATCTGAACAAGTTATCCCAACTCCTGAAAAAGCTGAAATAATGCTGGTTTACAAGGATAAGAAAACAGGGGAGAAGTTTGAATATACTTCAAAAACACTGCCCTGGCAGGATAGCGTTAAGATGGCAAGTATTGAATTTGTTGAACAAAAGAAAAAGATTATTCAACCCTATAAAGAAGCGCCTATTCATGATTTTGTTATTGCTGATGAAAGCGGGAATATTCTTACTGATAAGATAGTTGCAAACCCTTCGTACCAGTTTATTCTTGTGGCTTACGATTTAAACGCCACTGCAAAGCAATGCTATGCTGATATCAATGCATTTGTAAATGGAGAATATTTAAAAGGAGGTTGTGAAAAAGACAGTATTTCCTTTGTAGGTTTATCGGGCAGCATACCAGCAACCATTGATAATTTCCGTCATGAAGTGCAGGCTATGTATCCTATATATACTGTTGATGAAACTGCTTTAAAAACAATGATACGTTCCAATCCCGGATTACTTCTTTTAAAGAATGGCGTTGTGCTTGCAAAGTGGGGGTGGAGAGATATTCCCGAGTATAAAGATGTGAAAGAGAAATATATGAAATAAGTCTTCAGTCCTCAGTCTTCAGTCCACAGGGTTTTATAATTGCAAACTGCGTACTGCCAACTGCCGACTGTTGCAAATAAATTTCTATTTTAAATAATTAAATATTGCATAAATTCATTTCAAAGCGACTGTTTTATGGCTTCCTGGTAATGTTTGGAGTTGTAACAGTCGTTTTTCTTTTGTTCAATGTTCTTCCCGGCGATCCTGCACGAATGATGCTTGGTCAGCGTGCCGACATTACTTCTGTTGAAGCAATTAATAAAGACTTAGGCAGGGATAAACCCATGATTGTTCAATATTTAAATTACCTGAATGATTTATCTCCAGTATCCGTTCATAACATTGACAATCCACAAAGTTACTGGTACCTTGATTCGAGCAAATATAGTTCTGCTGTTAAGCTTTTCTATATATCAAAGCATTCGCAAATAGTATTAAAACTGCCTTATCTGCGCAGGTCGTACCAGAGCAAAAAGAAAGTGAGTGAAATAATTTCAGAAGCCTTTCCCAATACTTTTATACTGGCAACGGTTGCTATTGGGTTTGCGCTTATACTCGGCATTTTTATTGGTGTTCTGTGCGCTGTAAAAAAGAATAGTTTCTTTGATAAAGTTTCGCTTGTTATGTCGGTTTTCGGTATGTCGTTGCCTTCGTTTTTTGCTGCCATACTTGCAGCGTGGATATTCGCATATCTGCTTGGAAGCATTACAGGACTGAATATGTTTGGAAGCCTTTATAATGTTGATGATTTCGGGAATGGCGAATATTTAAGTTTGAAAAATCTTATTCTTCCTGCTATCACTTTAGGCATACGTCCGCTGGCGATAGTTGTTGAACTGACCAGAAATTCCGTGCTTGAAGTGCTATCGCAGGATTATATCAGGACGGCTAAAGCCAAGGGTTTAAGCAATTTTAAGGTAATTACTAAACATGCGCTGAAGAATGCAATGAACCCTGTAGTTACTGCTATTTCGGGCTGGTTTGCTTCGCTTATGGCCGGCGCAGTGTTTATTGAAGTCGTTTTTAACTGGCGTGGAATAGGTATGGTGATAGTGGAAGCGCTCGAAAAGTACGATTTCCCCGTTGTTATGGGAGCGGTTTTATTTGTTTCGGTTATTCTTGTTTTTATTAATATTTTTGTTGATATAATTTATGGCTATTTGGACCCAAGAATTAAGGTTCAATAAATAACAGAATATAATGAAAATCTCAAAAATTACATAATTCGTCATTGCGAGCGAAGCGAAGCAATCTATTCACAAATAAAGATTGCTTCGGTCGTTCCTCCCTCGCAATGACGTTATAGGAGTTAATAAAGATTACTTTTAACTAACTTAATATATTTCACCATGAGAAAGAAAATTGTTGCCGGAAACTGGAAGATGAATAAAAATTATAACGAAGCCTGTTCGTTAATTTCAGGCATTGTTGACGAACTTCGCAAATCAAGTATTCCGCGTGGTCACCAGGTAATTATTGCCCCTCCATTTCCTTTCCTGGAGCTTGCTGTTGCACGCACCGAGGAAATAGATTATATTTCTGTTGCTGCTCAGAATTGTCATTCTGACGAAAAAGGCGCTTTTACCGGCGAGGTTTCGGCTTCCATGATTGCTTCGGTTGGCGCATCGCATGTAATTATTGGGCATTCCGAACGAAGGGCATATTTTCATGAAGATGACCTGTTTCTTTCTAAAAAAGTGAAAGCAGCTATTCAGCAAAAGCTTACTCCAATTTTTTGTTGTGGCGAAGTGCTTGCCGAACGCGAAAAAGGCAATCATTTTAATATAGTGAAAACACAGTTGGAGCAGGGATTGTTTGTTTTAAATACTGATGAATTTAAAACCGCCATCATTGCTTACGAACCCGTGTGGGCCATTGGCACGGGTGTTACTGCCACTACCGCCCAGGCCGAGGAAATGCATGCATTTATCCGTAACCTTGTTACCGAAAAATACGGCAAAGCTATAGCCGACAACGCCACTATTCTTTATGGCGGAAGCTGCAATGCCAAAAATGCCAGAGAACTGTTTGCAAACCCTAATGTTGATGGTGGACTTATTGGCGGCGCCTCGCTTACTGCCGGCGATTTTGTTACTATTGTTAATTCGTTTTAATTGCCTGTCATTGAGAACGCTCAAATCGTCATTGCGAACGAAGTGAAGCAATCTAATTATCAGCAATAGCACATCTTAGCTAACATTTCTGTTCATTTTACTCACTTTCTTGTCAAGTAGTCAACACTCTTGTTAAGTGAGTCAACAGAGAGTATAAATTAGATTGTGTAAACAGGATATTCACTGTCTACATCGCCCTTCAAAGATAATTAAAAATTGATTAAGAATGAGTCCCCAATGCATATTGGAAGTTTCCAAGCATCTTCAATCTTTTTAATGGCTAAGTATATAGATTTGGATGCTACATTTTCATTTGGGAACTGCGTTTTTGTTTTGGTATATTTTCTGATTCCACGGTTTAGATTTTCAATAGTATTGGTGGTATAGATAATTCTTCTAAGATCCAGTGGATTCTCAAAATAATTGGATAAGCTGTCCCAGTTTGTTTCCCATGAAGTGATTGCATATTTATACTTACCCTGCCATTTGAGTTTAAATTTTTCAAACTCTTCCAGGGCTATTTCTTTGTTGATGGCGGTATATACTTTTTTTAGATCCTGGCAAAATATCTTCCTGTCCTTCCAAACTACAAACTTGCAACTGTTACGGATTTGGTGGACAATGCAGAGCTGTGTTACAGTTTCCGGGAATACCATTAATAGCTTGGGTTAAGCCCTTGAGGTTATCCGTACATGCAATAAGAATATCCTCTACACCTCTTGCCTTTAAGTCGGTCAGAACACTCATCCAGAAGGCAGCAGATTCTGTTTTTTCAATCCAAAATCCGAGAACTTCTTTTATACCATCTGGTTTAAGACCGATAACGATATAAACACATTTGTTTATCACTTTGTTATCTGTTCTGATTTTAAGAACAATGCCATCCATCCATACGGCATAATAGACTGGCTCCAGTGTACGCTGTTGCCATTCTTTGGCTGACTCCATAATACTTTCAGTAATATTGGAAACTGTTGTTTCGCTAATTTCCAGTCTATAAATATCCAAAACCTGGTGGCGGACATCGGAAGTGGTCATGCCCCGGCTATACATACCTATTATCGCATCTTCTATCTTACTACTGATGGTTTCTCCTTGGGAATAATATGTGGTTCGAAAGCTCCGTTTCTATCTCTTGGAATATTAAGTATCACTTCTCCTACATTCTCAGTTGTAATAGTTTTTGGAAAAGACCCATTGCGACTGTTACCTGTATTGTATCCATCTTTGGCATGTTTTGGGTAACCAAGATGTTCCTCTAGTTCACACTTTAGCATCTCCTCTATGCCTTGCTTAAATATCGAATTAAAATATTCTTGAAATGATTCTTTGCTTTTAAACTGTTTGAAAAAGCCTTTGGGGAATTGATTTCCCGTGTCGTTTTTGTTTTGCATTTTGGTATTTGGTTTAAAGATAAATTAAAATTTTCAATATAGGCTTGTGCTTCGTTCCGCTGCGCTCCACTTCAGCACAAGCCTATATTCCTTTTAAACCTGTTTACACAATCTGCTTTTCTCTACCTAATAGTTATGTAAAAAGTGGATAAAATGTTATAGTTTTAATGATGCAGGGAATGATAAAAGGTGTAATTTTGAGGAGTGAAATAAAGAAAATGATTAAGGAATTAAATTAATAGAGTTCTTCGAAAAATAGAAACGTCATTGCGAACGAAGTGAAGCAATCTCCTGTTTATATCAAGATTGCTTCAGTCGTTCCTCCTTCGCAATGACGAGAAAAATGATTTTCCGAAGATGTCTAATGATTAACTAAAAAAAATAAGTTATGAAAAAAGCACTAATTGCACTGATGTTTCTGACAATAAACATCAGTGTTTATTCGCAAGATACAATACACAAGGTTAATGAAATTGGTATCGGTTTTACTACACTCACCAGCTTTAGTTTGCGGTATCAATGGGGTAAAGATAATTTTGTGTATAGAATTACAGCGGTATCACTGGGAGGAACAAACAGCACTGCTAATACTAATTATACATCAACATCCACTACCTTGATTACCACTAGTTCAGTATCACCTTCAATAGTAAACACTCCTATTAATTTAAGCGGTGGATTAAATTTTAGTGTTGCAAATATAAAGACTGTAAGTAAGAAATTCGGATTTATGTTTGGTGCAGAGATTGGAGTTAATTTATCCTATGTGAAAAGTAATACTGATAATGTTTTTGCATACAAGCCTATGGGAAACCCTCCGCTATCGCCATATTCAACTGAAGCTATTACTGCAAGCTATGCTCCGTTTATAGGTATAGTAATTGGAGCCCGATATAAGTTGAGTCCGTCATTTTATTTATATGCCGAAATAACGCCTAATATTAATTACACGTATGCAAAAGCCTCAGTTAATAACACTCCGGGCGTGGGTACTCCGGTAAATACGAATAAAACAACAAATACTTACGGTTTAAGCGGGCTTTCAAATTCAGGAGCAATGATTACTATTGTTTACAGGATAAAAGGTTAAGAGGCTAATGTTAACAGGTGTTTGCATTCAACAATTTTCTATTAACAAATAACTCAATAACCAATAACTACAATGGATTATATAGAATTTAATTTCACTATTTCACCAAAGGAAACCGGCAGCGAAATACTTACTGCTACCCTTGCCGATATTGGTTTTGAAAGCTTTGTTGAAACCGAAACCGGTTTACTTGCATATATTCCTCACAACAAGTTTATTGCCGGCGAAGTGGAGAAACTTGATATTTTACAGAATAAGGAATTCAAAATAAAATTCAATTATAAGAATATCCGGGATAAGAATTGGAACGAAGAGTGGGAGAGGAGTTATAACCCGGTAATCATTGCGGGGAAATGTTGTGTCCGTGCGCCTTTTCATCCGCAAAATGATAAATGCAAATACGATATTATTATTGAACCCAAGATGTCGTTTGGCACAGCGCATCACGAAACCACCTCACTGATGCTTGAACAGATACTTAAACTCGATCTTGCCAATAAAACCGTTCTTGATATGGGTTGTGGCACTGCTGTACTTTCAATACTTGCCGCCAAGATGGGAGCATCAACTGTTACCGCCATTGATATTGATGAATGGGCTTTTAATAATTCCATTGAAAACGTGGAAAAAAACAAAACCGATAATGTAAAGGTGCTGTTTGGTGACGTAAGTATTGTAAAAGAAATATATGATGTTATTTTTGCAAATATCAACAGGAACATATTGATGAATGATATTCCGGAATATATTAATCATTTGAACAAATCTGGACACTTTTGCTCAGTGGGTTTTATGAAGCCGATATTCCTTTGATAGCCGATAAAGCCGAATCGAACGGAATGAAAATAACAGGTTCATTTATTAAAAATAATTGGGTAATTTTGACGTTTAAAAAGCAATAAAATATTTTTATGAAGTTACGCTATATATTATCCTTCCTTTTTGTTTTACTAATTTCTTTTAATGTTAAATCGCAGACTATAAAAAAGTTTTCCGATGATCCTGCTGCCTTTTTTGAAGAACTAACCAACTTCTTTCAGGATGTGGATAATCCCAATGATAAGAAAACTGTAAAGGAATTTTTGAATTCATTTACTGATGAATGGAATGCCAATAAATTTTCTGACGACCAGAAAAAAGAAATGATTGCCACTTGCAACCTGATGTTGAAGAAAAAGATGAAGCCTATTCCGCATTTCAAAAATTACCTTTCAACAATAATAAGTTTTAATAATACCAAACAATCAGCCGAGAGTTTCAAAGCCTGGGAAGCCAGTCTTGGTAAATTGATCAATCGCTCCACGAGTACATTGTTTATTGAATATCTTGATATAAGTAATAATCTTTTTACATCAAATATTTTATATAAGTCTTCAACTACTGTCTGGAAATCAAATAATAATAATTACACATTTGAATACGATTCTATCCCAAGAATTGTGTTCCCTTCATTGAATCTTTCTTGTTATGCCAATAACGACAGTTCAAATATTTACAATACAAAAGGGATTTACTATCCCACTTTAGGAAAGTTTATCGGTCAGGGAGGAAAAGTATTATGGACAAGAGCTGGATTCAGCGCTGATTCCGTTTATGCCGAAATAAATTATTATAGAATAACGGTTCAATATTCAAAGTATACTATAGATTCTGTCAGGTTCTTTAATAAACATTATTTTGATAGACCATTATTAGGTTCACTTGAAGAAAAGATATTGGCAAATGTTACACCCGAAAAAGCCACCTATCCAAAATTTGAATCATATGATAAAAGATTTCAGATAAAAAATATATTTCCCAATATTGATTATGATGGCGGGTTTGCTATGAATGGTTCAAAGTTTATTGGTACAGGAGATAAAACTCAGGATGCAAACCTTACTTTTTACAGGGAAGGCAATAAGTTTATTAAAACAGGTTCGAAAACATATATTATTCGTAAAGATAAGATTTCATCTGCGCGCGCTTCAGTTACAATATACTGGGAAAAAGATTCTATTTATCACCCCGGATTAAGCATACAATATATTTTAGCAAAAAATGAACTTTCAGGTACCAGAGATAAAGAAGGCGTTGGTCTAAGCCCATTTTCAGACACATACCATAAACTGGATATGTATGTTGAAGCATTTTATTGGAAGATGGATCAGCCAATATTAGAATTGAAGATGGCTAAAAGTGTTGGTAACGAGAGTGAAGCAAAATTTGAATCTGTTAATTATTATACACCTGAGTTATATTATAAACTGATGGGGATTGATGAAACACATCCTTTAAGTGATTTGAGAAAATATGCCAGAATGAAAAAAGATACTGTTTCTGTTTATGTTCCTGATTATGCCAGATATCTTAAGATAGACGAATCGCAGGTTGAAGCTATGATGATCAATCTGGAGAGTTATGGATTTATTTCCTATGATATTGATAACAATAAAGTTTATTTAAAAGATAAAATAAATTCATTCTTATTTTCAAAAGCTGGGAAAGTGGATTATGATGTAATACAGTTTAATTCTGTTACTAAAGGACAAAGTAATGCAACTATTAATTTGTTAAATTTTGATTTAAAACTAAACGGAGTTCATACAGTTTTTCTGAGCGACTCACAAAACGTTTATTTATATCCCAAAGATGAACATTTAGTGGTAAAGAAAAACAGGGACTTTGATTTTGATGGCAGGATACATGCCGGTTTATTTGATTTCTACGGAAAATTATTTTCATTCAGTTATGAGAAATTCAAATTGGATATGCCTGTGATTGATTCAATGTGCTTTTCAGTTAGAAGTTTTAAGTTGAATGACAAAGGGAAATATGATATAGTTAGGGTTAAATCAGCCATTGAAGGTATAAAAGGAAATATGCAGATTGATGCCCCAAACAATAAATCAGGATTAAAATCCCTACATCAATATCCTTTATTTTCAAGTCTTAATGATTCTTACGTTTATTATAACAAGAAGTCCATTTTTAATGGAGTCTATAATAAAAGTAGTTTCTATTTCCATATAGATCCTTTCCAGATTGACAGTTTAGCAAGAATATCTACTGAAGGTCTTGTGTTTGGTGGAACTTTTAAATCAGCATCAATCTTTCCTGACATTTATGATACTTTAAGGGTACAGCCTGATTATTCACTTGGCTTTGTTAGGTTATCTCCTGGTAACGGTTACCCTGCATATGGAGGAAAAGGTACTTTCGACTCAATAGTTGATTTAAGTAATAAAGGACTTAGGGGAAATGGAACACTTAAATATATAACATCTATATCTAAATCTAATGAATTTGTTTTCTTTCCTGATTCAATGGTTGCTGATGTTAAATCATATGTTATAAATGAACAAAAATCCGATCCTGAATATCCTCCAGTTACTGCTGAAAATGTAAAAGAAAAATGGTTACCCTATCATGATTTAATGATAGTCTCTAAAAAGCTTACCCCACTTGCAATGTATAATAATGAAACAAAATTGCATGGAAGTCTTTATTTATCACCGACTGCTTTGACAGGAAGAGGGACACTTCAATTTAAAGATGCTGAGATTGATGCACAACTATTTAAATTTAAGAATCGTGTGTTTGATTCTGACACCACAGATTTCAGGCTTAAGAGTTATGACCTTTCGGAATTATCATTTGAAACAAAGAACTATAAGGCACATGTTGATTTCGATCTAAGAAAAGGTGAATTCAAATCTAATGGGGGAAATTCAAAAGTTGAATTCCCTGTGAACCAATATATATGCTTTATGGACGAGTTTGACTGGTTTATGGATAAGGAAGAAATTGATTTGGCAAACAACTCTAATAAGACTGCCGGACTTGAAGATAAAACATTAAAAGAAATTTCGGACCTTGATCTATCGGGTTCCGAATTTGTTTCTGTTCGCCCGGATCAGGATTCACTGAGATTTTATTCACCCCGCGCTAAGTATAATCTGAGGAATAACATAATCTTTTGTAATGATGTTAAAATAATTAAAGTTGCCGATGCCGCCATTTTTCCTGATAAAGGAGAGGTAACAATTTTGAAAAAAGCGGAAATGAAGCCTTTGTTAAATGCTCAGATTCTTGCAAATACCACTACTAAATATCATACTATACGTGATGCATTAGTGAATATTACAGGAAAGAAAAAATATAGCGCAAGCGGTACGTATGATTATATAGATGTAAATAACAAAAAACATCCTATCTATTTTGCAAAAATTGGTGTGGACTCTACCATACAAACATATGGTAATGGCGCTATTCCTGATACAGCAAAATTTAAATTAAGTCCTGCATTTGATTATACAGGAAATGTAAACCTTTTAGCAAGTAACGAATTTTTAAATTTTAAAGGTGCATTTAGAATTTCTCATACTTGTGATACTAATTATCGCCCTTGGGTGAAGTTTCGTTCTGATATAAACCCAACAGATATTTATATTCCAATAGGAGACACAATAAAAGATATTTACAATAGTAAGCTTGATGCAGGAATATTTTTATCTAATGACTCTATTTATACTGCTCTCCTTTCAAAGAAATTCAGATCTTCCGATTTAGATATTATTACAGCAAGGGGCTTTTTATTTTATGATTCAATAAGCGGAGAATATAGAATTTCCAATAAGGCAAAATTAAAACAGCTAAGCTTGCCAGGGAAGTATCTAAGTCTCACAACCGCAAGCTGTATTACTTTAGGTGATGGAAAAATTGACCTGGCAACGAATTTAGGGCGTGTTACTTTTAATGCATATGGTAATGTTAAACATTATATCATACCCGATTCTGCAAAATTTGATCTTGCATTATATATTGATTTCTTCTTCAGTGATGATGCATTTAAACTTATGAACCAGGATTTGGAGAAATACAATAAACTCAGGGCTTTTGATTTGACAAACAATATATTTGCAAAATCACTTGCTGAGCAATTAGGCACTAAAGCATCCGATAAACTAATTTCAGAAATTGCAATGAATGGAGCATTTAAAAAGATTCCATCGGACTTAGAACATACATTTATTTTTGGCGGCATTCAAATGAAATGGAATCCATCTACTAAATCATTTATATCCGATGGACCAATTGGCATTATTTCTATGGGCAAGAATCAAATTAATAAGTATGTCAATGGTTACATAGAGGTAATAAAGAAGAAAAGTGTCGAGGAGATTAATATTTATCTGGAATTCGATACCGGTGACTGGTATTTCTTCAATTATAAACAAAATGTTATGCAGGCAATTTCATCTAACACTGAATTCAATAAGACTATCAAAGAAACGAAAGCAGATAATCGAGCGTTAAAATCCGAAAAAGACCTGCCGCCATATCAATATACAGTGTCTACCGAAATGAAAAAGAAGGCTTTTCTTGAGAAATTCAAATAGAATTAAATATTGTTAATTGCTGCGAACCTTCTTAAATAAAATATTAAATACTGCTTTAAAAAAATATCTGAAATCAGTAATGAAACGATGCTTATCATATTTCTCTAAATATTTTTTTTCAGATTCAATTATTTCCTGAAATGTTTTAGGTAAATCGCAATAAAAAGGAGGAACCAGTCCAGGTTTATAAGTGATCCTTATTTTTTGAAAATCTTCCGGATATAATGAAAAATAATGTTGGCTTAAGGGACGTACGCCGAAGAGTTTAATGTCTCCTTTAAGAAAATTAATCAGCATAGGTAATTCATCAAGCCAAAATTTCCTTAATAATTTCCCCGATGGACTAATACGAAAATCATTTTTAAATTTGCCTCCATCCTGAAGATTATTCTCCTTATATATGTATTCCTGAAGATACTCTGAATAGGGATGCATAGTACGCAGCTTGTAAATATTTAATAAGCGGCCATCTTTTCCTATCCTTTTCATTTTAAGAATTGGACCGTATGAAGGGTTATCATCATAACAAGGTTTCCTGACTTTTCTGACATAAAAATATAATAAGTTATCAATATCTTTATATAACCTGATTTCAAAACCGCAGTTCACCAGACGGCCAAGTATTTCAGCTTTTGAGATAGGTCTTTTCCGTCCCTTGGTAATAAAAAAGTAGATATTTTTTAAAATGGGAATTTTAGGGCATACTCTCTGGAAAATAAAATCGAAGAAAAATATGATATGTTTTAATCCAAAAGGAAATTTGCTGAATATTCTATTATGTCTTTGTGCATTTGTTTCACAGCATCCTATGAAATTACCACCATTAATTAATTTATTATTTACAGTTTCAATGAATTTATTAATATGCCTTATATTATTTGTTACTTTTAAATTGATAATAGCAGTAAAATGCGCAGATGGCTGTTTAAGTATATTAAAGCGTGTTATTGTAGAAACAATAAGTGTTTCAGGGGAGCCTATGTCAACTTTTGATCTGATAAACTGATAGGCTTCTTCGCCTGACTCTCCCACTATAACTTCATGAAGGGATTTGATAATGTCGTTTTCAAAATGATCAGTAAAATGATCCTCTTCTTTTGGAATTTTTTTTGTTGTATCCTGAAAATTATCTGTAGGTATGAAATCATCATCATAAACCCGAATTTTATTGATGATGTTAAAAACAAAAACATAAATCAATTCAAGAATAAATGATATTCCTACCGTTCCAAATATAACGAGCCTTGAGGTGAAAGTTGAAAAAGCAAAAACAATTACAGCAAAAATAGCAATGGAAACAAAATTGACTTTTATTACTAACCAGTTTAATTCATTATTCTTGGCAAATTGAATCTTTCTTTGGTTATTTAATAAAATCAGGATACGTATTACTAACAATAAACCAAAAGGAGAAAAATAATCAGGAATATAACTGGATAAGTTAAGAGGTTTAAAAAAATCAATAAGAATAAATGAAAATAGTAAAGTAATTAGATCAATAAGAATAACGATGGTACTATTTATTATTTTTCTTTTCATTCTGGATTATTGAACTAATAACCTGAAAAAATATTTGAAATATTACTCTTCATAATAGTATCCGGAATATGTATACCCATAGCCACTATACCCATAACGACCGTAATATTTACCATATTTATTCTTCTTGTATAAAATATCATTTAAAACAAGGTAAATATTTTTTAATCCAGTTGTATTAACAAAATCATTTAATTCAATTAAAACTTTTTTACTTGTATGATTTTGTCTCAACACATATAAAATCGTATCACTGTGTTTCATCACTGAAACAGCATCAGAAACAAGTCCTGCTGGAGGAGTGTCAAATATGATATAATCGAATTTCTTTCGTAAAATGGATAATAACTCTATAAATTTATCCGAAGCCAATAGCTCAGAAGGGTTAGGAGGAACGGGACCTGCTGTAATTAAATATAAGTTCTTGATATTGGTTTCATTTGTGATTTCTTCTAAACTTGATTTTCCTATCAGGTAAGAAGACAACCCATTGTTATTTGTCAAATCAAAATCTTTAAAAATTTTTGGTTTGCGAAGGTCTGCGCCGATAAGCAAAGTTTTTTTATCAGAAATTGCAAATGCACAGGCAATATTCATTGAGCAAAATGTTTTACCTTCCGCACTTATGGCAGAAGTAATTGTAATTATTTTGCCTTCATCTTTATTATTATTTACAAAAACAAAATCAAGATTTGACCTCAATATCCTGATTGTTTCAGCCACTAATGACCGGGGGTTTTCAATAAGAGCCAACTCGGTTTTTTGGTTGCTGTGCGCAATACTTCCAAGTAATGTAAGTGAGGAATTATCATCAATATCTTTTTTATCCTTTATTGTTTCATTTAAATATTCTCTGATAAAAAGAATCAAAAAAGGTATGAGAAGGCCTAACAAAAGAGCGATCAAATAATTCCGGGATTTATTTGGATGCACTTTAGCAACCAATTCTGCCCTGTCAATAATTTTAATATCAGAAATATTAGATGCTTTAGCTATAGAAGCCTCTGCCTTTTTCTGCAAAAGGAAATTATAAACATCATCACTTAAGTTGAATTTCCTTTGAATTTCAAGAAGTTGTCTTTCTTTCTTTGGTAATTTATTTACTTTGGACTCTGTTTCTTCAATTTTTTTATTTATATCATTTAAAGTAAGCCTGGCTATATTCAATGAATTCTGTACAGCTGAAATCGCAGCTTTTTTAGTAGCAGCAATATCGCTCTCGATAACAGAATAATAAGGGTTTTTTTCAGTAGAACTGATAGCAATTTTATTTTTTTCCTGCGATAGTGTAATTAATTCAGTGACCAGAGAATTCAGCGAAGCATCAGCTAGTCCCATAGAAACCGGTAGAATTATATCTGTATAATCTTTTTTATTGTTTAAATAGTCAAGTGTATATTCATAATATTTTATTTCTATGTTTTTAAGGGCCTTCTCTTTGTCCTGATCTGCTAATTTCCCAACAGTAGCTTTTGCTTCTTCTGGCAAGTCGATGAACTGGTTCTCTGACTTGAAATTTTCGAGAAGATTTTCCACTGAATTTAAAGAATCAGAAATGCCGACAAGCTGCATATCAATAAAATTAATGGTTTTGACAGCATTTATATTCTTTTCTTCCAATCCAAGTTCAATATAATTTTCGGAAAGCTTATTTAAAAAATCAATAGCTTTCTGGGGCACATTGGATCTTATTTTCAACTCCACTATGGAAGCATCTTTTTCAATAGGGGCAACCGCAAGGCTTGCGGCGTATCCCGCTCCTATTTCCTGAGAATTATTGATGATAAAGTAATAATTTCTTGAATTATCCAAATTGAAATTAGGATTTAATTTGAGTTTTAATGATAAAAACTGATTTTTAAACTGTGCCCCAAACATTAAGGAAGTGTCAATCTTATAATATTGAACAGGGTTACCTGATACCAATAGATTGCCAAAGTTATATTCATAAGCATTATCGAAATTGTCGATTTTAATATTGTATTTCCCATTAGGAAGCAGACGGACATTTATAGGAACGTTAAGTAACTGAACATGTGAAGTGTCAATTTCAACAGTAAAAGGGCAGTCTTTATAAATTTCAAGTGTTCGTTTCAACTGTTTACTGGAAGTATAATAAGAGATAAATAAATTCAGATCAAAAACGGTCTTTCTTGATAATGTTTTTGACCTTAAAATACCCATTTCATTGATCAGATTAACCTCTTTCTTAAATAAGGACATCTCTTTTAGCAGATTGTCCTGGTCCGAAAAGCTATTTTTGGAATCATCCTTAATTAATACTTTACAGCTTACTTCATAAATTGGAACAGTATATCTGTTATAAATAAATGCCACTGCAAATGTGATTAATGTAAAAGCTAAGAAAAACTTCCAGGAGGCCAGCAATTTATATAAAATAGCTTTGGTATTGATCTGTCTGGTCTTATCTATATCCTCAAAAACTGTATGGATGTTTGAGTTGTCTTCCATCGTATTAGATTAGAATTTTTATTTATGAAAAAAATCTATTAAAAGCAACAAAGTTGATATAACAGAAAAAACGGTTGCAAAAGGGAAAGGATTTGTTCCGAAATATTTTGCCCTTAAAGGTTTAATGTAAATAATATCTTCAGGTGATAAATAATAATAATCGGAATGAATAAGGTTAATGTCTGTCAGGTCCAGGTAAACTATTTTATCCGGAGTGTTATGACGTATAAGCATTATTTCTTTTCTGCTTCCATTTATTGTCAGGTCACCGGCAAGTCCAATTGCATCCAGGATATTAATATGTGAATTATAAACCATAAATGTACCTGGCTTATTGACTTCACCTAATATAGTAACTTTAAAATTAGCTAGCCTAACAATAACTAATGAATTTTTTAAATATACATCAACCAATTTCTGAATACTTGACTGACACTGCTCTGTAGTGGAGTCTTTAACATGTATTTTCCCTAATAATGGTAATGAAACATATCCTGAGTCATTGACATAATAGCTGTCAAAGTATAATCCTCCCATATCCGATGAACCATTGGTAGTTGAAGATGATGATGATGAGACATTTAAATTTAATGCATTTGAATTCTGGTCAATAGAAGCAATTTTAATATATAAAAAATCATTGGACTTGATCTTATAATCAACCTTTTTCGCTTTAGCAGATGAATCAGAAAATGTTTTATCATCTTTCTTTTGAAGATAAACAAATTTCTTTTCAGGAGTGCATGAAAAGAAAGCTGCAAAAGCTATGCAGATGAAAATAATTTTAAGAATCTTCATTTATTTGAATTTTATTAAAACAAAGGACAAAACAATAAACGGAAACAGTTTAAATAATAATTGTTCAAAAATAAGAAAAAAATGATATTCCTGCACTCTTTGGCGAGCAGATTCATAATTCCAACTTCACTTTTTATTATATTTGCAAGCCGCAATTATTGTAACTGATTATTCTTTATTAAATTATGCGTAAATACCTTTTGCTGATTTTATTGTTTATTATTAACTTTTCTTTTTCACAGGAAGTATATCAGAATGTCAGCAATACTAATATTTATGATTTTCTTGATGAACTTGCAAACTATCAGGTGATCTCAATAAATTCGGCAATAAAACCTTATTCAAGAAAGTATATTGCCGGAAAACTAAAAGAAGCTTATGGTAAACTATCTCAGTTAAATAAACTTCAGCAACAAGAATTAAAATTTTATCTTAAGGATTATAATAAAGAGCTGCCTGGATTTGAAGACAAAGATTATTTAGGGAAGAACCTGATTTCACGGTCAAAATCATTATTGAATAAAAGAACGGATCTATTTTATTATAAAGATTCTTTATTCACTCTGACTGTCAACCCTATTTTGGGAATAGATTATTATGATAATGAAAAGGGTTCAAATTATCACCGCTGGAACGGAGCTGAAGCTTATGGAAACATAGGAAAGCACTGGGGGGTGTATTCCAGTTTGAGAGATAACCATGAATCAGAGTTATTTGATTTACCGACTTATCTTAATCAGCAGACTGGAGGTTCAATAAAGCTGGATGACAAAGGTAGCGGGGGAGATTATGAAGAAATTAAAGGGGGTATAACGTATTCATGGGCATGGGGCAGTTTGGGTTTAATTAAGGATAATATCTCATGGGGCAACAATTATAATGGAGCAAATATAATTTCGACAAAAGCCCCTTCGTTCCCCTTTCTGAAATTACATATTAATCCTGTAAAATGGTTCGATTTTAATTATATACATGGATGGCTTACATCGCTTGTGGTTGATAGTCTTCAATCTTATAAATACAATTACGGAACTCGAATAGTATATTACCCTAAGTATTTTGCGGCAAATATGTTTACTTTAACACCTTTCAAAAGATTGAATATTTCGTTTGGCAATTCAATAGTATACAGCGATAATAACGGCATTAACCCCGGATACCTGATACCTTTTATGTTCTTTGATGCTATTGATCATAGTCAGAATGGCATGAATAATTATGCCGGGCAAAATTCTCAAATGTTTTTTGATATTTCTTCGAGGCAAATAAAGCATCTGAATTTATATACTTCGGTTTACATCGATGAGATAAACATTTCAAATATGTGGAATCCTCAAAAGGAATCGAACTTTATAAGCTTTAAAGGCGGATTTTCATATTCGGGTTTTCCACTACAGAATCTCTGTTTAATTGCAGAATACACGCGCACAAACCCAATGACCTATCAACATTTTATACCCACCACAACCTATATGTCGGACGGGTACAATATGGGAAATTATCTGAGGGATAATTCCCAGGAATATTTTTTTGCTTTAAAATATAAGCTTATAAGGGGATTAAATGCGACCTTATCATATGATTTTGCTGAGAAGGGACCAGAGTATCCTTATTACCGGTGTGAACAACAGTGGGCTGGGGGTACCGTTTATTAGCAGTGTTGTATGGTACAATAAATCTGTTTCAATTACATTTTCATATGAAGTATATAATGACATATTTCCTTTTTGCCGGATATTCCAACGCATTCATAAAAGATAAACTGAAAATATATGAGCCTGCATATTTTCTGGGCAATACAAATACTATTAATGCCGGCATGAATTGGGGATTCTGAAAAAAACGCAAAATATTTTTTCTTATTTGGTTCACGCAGAGATCGCAAAGATTAAGCAAAACACGCAGAGAATTATAATCAATACAAAATTTCTCAGATTTTCAATAAAACTTTTTTGCGTTCTTTGCGTTTATATTTCTTTGCGCGCTTTGCGAGAAAGATTTGCGTAATCTGGTTCATGCAGAGATCGCAAAGTGCACCGCAAAGTTCGCAGGGAATTATAGTTGATTCAGCATTTTTTTATAATTTTAAAAAAATATTCATTCCTCTTGAACTTATCTGCTGAAGATAAACTTTTACTGGCAGCTGCCAGGCTTGATCCTTCTGCTGAAGAAATTCATTTCATGAAGGAATTGATCAGCGCTGTTAATGACTGGAAATATTTTACTTTTAATGCTATTCGTAACAGTATAGCTCCTTTGGCATATAAAAACCTTTCTCTGGTTCAACATAATAATGAAGTACCACTAAAAACCTTAGCAAAATTTAAACAAACTTATTTAGTATCTCTTAGCCGCAATGCCGTTTTATATGAACAGTTCAAGAATGCAGTGAATGCTTTTTCTTTGCAGGGAATATCTTTTATAGCATTAAAAGGAATCTTTCTTGCTGAATCAATATATAAGGATATCGGTCTACGTCAGATGAGCGATGTAGATCTGCTTGTAAAGAATGCAGATGCTATACCATGCAGAGATATCCTTATGGGTATGGGGTATTCAACTCTGGAGCGCGTAAAAACAAGTTTTATAAGAAGGCAACACGATGTGAAACACCTGCCCCCTATGATGCTGAATGGCGTTTCCATTGAAATTCATCAAAAAGTCCTTCCTGACGATTTTGATTATCAGGTTAGCATTGAAAATTATTGGAAACATGCAATACCTGCAACTATTTATGGAGTAAAAACACTGGTACTATCGCCGAATGATCTGCTGCAACATCTCTGCATTCATTTTGACCAGCATTTTCGTAACGGGATGATACAACTTTATTCTTTTTGTGATATCGCTGAAGTATTAAAAAAATATCAAAATGAAATTGACTGGACTTCATTTGAAGAGTCTTGCGACAAATGTAATTGCAGTAAAAATGTTTTCAGTCTACTTTGTCTTGCAGATAAATATTTCAATGCTCCTCTGCCTGAAAAAATTAAACAATCCGCCTTTCAATACATAGATAAAGCAACAGAAAGATTATTTATTCATTACCTTAAAGGAAACAGAAAAGAAATTTCAAATGAGATCAGTAACATTAATATTAAAAGTCTGGGAAAGATAAATGGTTTTAAAAATAAATTAAAGTATTTGACAGGGGACATTTTCCCTTCTTTAGCATTTATGAGCAAGCGATACCATATAAAACACAAGGGTTTAATCTACTGGTATTACCTTGTAAGAATTAAATCAGGTATTACTGCTCTTTTTACCCATCTTCTGAAACGCAAGGAAAATTCATGATTCTTTGCTATTTATTCCAAATCTTACCAGAAGACAGATTGCTTCCCCTTCGCGGAATTCATCCTGACAACTTGTCCCGATAATGAGCATACGCGTCAACTTAAGCAGCCAGATTTCCATATTTCTCCATTGTGTTTAGCCTGTCTTTTCTATTATCATAGCAGCATTGCGTTCTAATTTGTTTTATTAATTTTTTATCACTTTCAATGGTTAATATTATGCCAAAATGTTGCATAAAGAATTTTGCCATTTTAAGTATGATTAATCTTGAATGCCCTTCCTTATTTTTTGACAAACTGTTATACCAGACTACTTGAAACAGCAGAATATACAATAGCAATAGATTTATCATAATATAAATTCTTTCAGGGTTTTTACATTTTGTTGGAATCAGTTTTTCAAATGAAAAACAACTTTTCCAACTTTTAAAAATTATTTCAATTTGCCAACGCAATCCATACAACTTCTGTATTTCTTTTGCACTGCATATTGATAAGGGCAAGTTTGTGATGTATATTGCATATCCCAATAACTCATAATATTCTTTACTATGATTTAATCGTCTATCCCTGTCCTGCTTTGCTTTTCTTCTTCGTTCTTCCGCTTGCGCCGAAGGTAGTGGCAATATGATTAATCGCATTTCTATTTTTTTTGTTTTTCCAACTAAAACCTTTTTATCGAAGAAATGCTTTTTGCGAAGTTCTTTTGCTAAATTTATTTCCTCTACAGTTTGCGAATCATATACTTTTGTTTGTGCATTCTTTCTTGAAATGACGTAAACTCCTTTTGAAAGTAATTCTTCTAAAACATCCAGTACCAAAAAGCCCATATCCCTGAGTAACAAATCTTCTTTGCTCACATATGGCAATACCTTTGGTGATAATGACTGATCGTTATCTTTAAAACTATGAATATCTAAAAATGAAAAACTATTATTTGTAAAATTGTACAAAGCATGTACCTTGGCTTGCGATTTCTTTTTTCCTCTTGATACATTTCCCGGAAACTCTTTTGATAATTCGTCTGGCAAGTGAAGTATTGTGCTGTCTTCTATATTTACACTCCTGAATTTTGACATTATCGCCTCATTATCTTTCAACTTAGTTTGATTTATGCTCTCTGTCAATTTTTCTTCTAATACCATTCTCATCATAACTGACGTTTCTGGATTCATCCGGCTCTCTACCGCTTGCCTTGTTAAAGATTTTCCCACCAAAACAGATAGCTCTGATGCCAGCGCTTCATATGTATTCATTTTTTTAGATACCATCATCATAAATCCAATAATTAAACTCCTTACATCTATTTTGCCTCTGTTTCGTTTTTTATATCCACTTAGCTTTGCTATTCTATTTATGCTTCTTCTTGCTATCTTTTCAAAAATATTATTTCCTTTGCTTAGGGATTTATTCCCTTTGAGGCTATTTGTTTTCATTAGTAGTGTTTTGATCTACAAATAGCCTCTTTTTTATTTTTTGTTTTACTTACCGAATCTCTTTCTTATCAACAGGTTAATGTTTATTTTTGTCCCATTAGCTTTACGCGTATGCGACTTGTCGGGAAAGGAAGGACTCCTCCACTATGTTACAGTCGTGTATGAGCAGGCCTGAGTCACCCTGAGGAGAGGCGTAGTCTCGTCTCGAAGCATGCCAGAAAGATTTTATATTTTTACAATATGATTAGTTGAATTTTCGAAAAGGTACAATACTTTTAATAAAAGGAAATAATTTCGCAAGTCACATTTCGAGACGGTTTGTGTCCTTCGACAACCCTTCGACAGGCTCAGGGTGACAAACCTCCTCAATGTGACAGCCATGTTGAGTAGGGCTGAGTTACCCTGAGTTTATAGAAGGGTTGCCAAAGGAAGGTACAACGAAGCAATCTCTTTACGCGAATACAATAGATTACTTCTCCGCCAACTGGCGGATTGCAATGACGAGAAGAATGAATTTCCGAAAACTCTATTATAGTCATTGGTTATTGATGTAATAGTCTAATTATTGTGATGATTCTTTGTGAATCTTTGAGCCTTCGTGTCTTTGTGGCAAAAAATAATGCCACGAAGTCTCTATGACACTATGGCATCACAAAGAATTTAACCTAAATCAAGAAAATAATAATAATTAACTTGTCATAGGTCGAACTCACATTAATTTTAAGAAGTGTCATTAAACCATTCTGTTCAGTTCAAACATATTGAAGTACTTTCCTCTTTTCTCCATCAGCTGATCGTGGTTTCCGCTTTCGATAATTTTACCTTTATCTAATACATAAATAATATCCGCCCATTTAATAGTGGAAAACCTATGACTGATTATAAGTACAGTTTTTTCTTTTGACAGCAATTTAAGATTTTGCAACAGCTGAAATTCAGTTTCAGTGTCTAAAGCGCTGGATGGTTCATCCATAATCAGTATTTGGGAATTGCGATAGAAAGCCCTGGCGATGGCCAGTTTCTGCCATTGTCCAATACTTAGTTCTTCACTGTTCTTAAAAAGGTTGCCTATCATATTGTCATATCCGAATGGGAGTGATTCCAGAATATCTGCAATTCCTGCATGTTGTGCAGACTGTTTTATTATATCCTGAGAAAGGAGAGTTGTAATATCGCCTAAATAAATATTTTCTGCTGCTGTCATGTTATACAACGCAAAGTCCTGAAATATGGCAGTAATATTTTTCCTTATTTCTTCCGGAGGGACTTCACTGATGTTGGTATTGTCAAATATAATACTTCCGCTATCCGGATTATAAAAAGCACAAAGCAACTTGACCAGTGTAGTTTTCCCGGAACCATTTGCTCCTACAAGAGCAACAGTTTTTCCTACAGGTATTTCAATTGAAACTGAATCCAGTATTTTTCTTTGATTTGAAGGATATCTAAAACTGACATTTTCAACAAAAATCCCTTTTTGTAATTTATTTAATGGAAAAGAAGTTTGAGTTGAAGTGTGAAGGGGAGGTAACTGAAGGAAATCAAAAAAATCTGAAAGGAATATATTGTCTTCATAAAGTCCGGCAACCGACTGAAAAAAATCTTTCAGTACGCCTGAGCCTCTTTGAAAAATTAAAAAGAACAAAACCACTGTCCCTACGGAAATGGCACCTTTTATTGCAAATGCAGAAATGATCCCGAATGAAAGGAAAGTTAAAGCTACGGCAAAAGACTGTGCCATTATATCAGCCCATGCTCTTTTATGTAACAGTATATTTTTTTGTTTAAGAAGGACTTTATAAATATTATCAAAGCGGTTTTTAAAAAATGTTGATGTTCCAAAAAGCCTTATTTCTTTTGCAAAAGGCAAGGTAGTAAGCAGCCTGTTGTAATAATATAATTCTCGTTCTTTCTGACTGTTTGATTTATTTAGCTTATAGAGCTTTTTTGAAAAGAAATAGCGCACATAAAATCCCGGAAGGACAGCCAGCAAAATAAGTAGAAAAATTGCCCAGTGTATGCTCAGCAAAAGTACTGCCACGAAAATCCATGAGATAATTGACTGCAAAGCGGAGAATCCTTCGGAAACCATCTTCTGCGGACGAAACCCGGCTTCTGTCACTGCGCGGTGTATCTTGTCCTGCTGTACCGGATCTTCAAGATATGAAATGTCAAGACTGCTATGTTTTTTATGCAATAACTCATAAATATAAAGCGATATAGACTGAGACAGCTTCTCGCGGTATTCGCCATTCAAAATATTTATAACAGCATTGCACAGAAAAACCAGCCCCGTTGCAACAATAATGATAATGATTGAGCGGAATGCCGCATCTTTATCATGGAAATTATTTATATGAGAAATACCATCCACAAGCAATTTGATCATATAAATAACAATAAACGGGAAGATGCCCTGAAGTATGGAAAAAATAATATTTATGCTTGTAAGCTTTCTGGAATTTTTACTGATAAAAATAAGTCTTGAAAAAATAGTTTTTGTATTTTCTTTTATGCTGTTTACAGCATTCATGATTAGGAGATTTATTGCCAGCATGGGTGTGAGTAGGATTGACAGTCGTGCTAAGAATAAACCTTTAAATTTAAAGATTGTAGTATTTAAATCGTATTGTTTGGATTTACGGGAATAAGAAGCAACTTTCCCTATAAAATTATTCTCTGAAAATAATAGATCTGTATGCCAGCATGTATCTCCTTTAGTAAGAAGATATTTTTTATTATTCTTTGTACATTTTTTTATCAACCTGTGGGCAATCCATCTGTTTTCATTTTTAAATACAACAATATCTCCAATTTTAATTTCATTGATATTGCCTTTATCAATGGTAATGACATCATCTTTTCTTAGAAAGGGATACATGCTATAGCCGCCAACTTTCAGCCTAACCTGTTGGTCGGAATTTAACAGGTCCTTACCTATTTCATAAAATTCTTCAGTCTGCATGGCATTTGATAAGATCTACAATTTGAGTATCCGGTTTAAAACCGACATTATAAACTGAAATATAATTACAAAGCTGAGAAAGAAATTCAAGATGATGCTGAATAAAAGTTTTATTATAGCTGTGCTGTATGCAATGAGCCATTAATCTGGAAACAGCGTGTGCGCCACTTAACCTGTTGATGCTATTTTCAGCGGCATGATGTATAATATAAATGGAATGCAAAGGCGCTTCCTTTGGGATATCTTCGTATAACATAGGAGTATTATACATAGTATAACTTTCATTGACCTTTCTGATTATCAAACGATCGTCATTGATAATAATACTGCCTGATTTCTGCCATAATCCTGCAATAGTACTTTTGCCACTGCCAGAGAAACCTGAAAATAATAGACCTGTTTTGTTATTATCATAAATACCTGAAGCATGAAGCATAATAGCATCGAATCTTACAGTAAAATAATACAGCACTATTGGACCAAGTGGGTATAAAAGGGGATTGATTTTTCCATCGCTATCTTTATTGCAATATACTTCCCATTCGTTTAGATTTTTATTTAATATGGCTACCTGCTGCACTGAGTTCATATCCTGCTGATCGTAGATAATAAGTTTATAAGAAGTGCTATGCCTGTATATTGAAAAGAAATTCTGTTGTTGGTTTTTGGCCTCAAACAGCAAATCATTTTTGGTCAGCAGATCATTTGGAATACCATTATATGCATAAATTATCACATCCGGTTTGACTGAATGATTTGAAATAAAAAATGGGGGATAGCCTTCTTCAAAGGTAATACCTGCAATGTTTTCCGATTGCACTTTTATTATAAAACCAGCAATAGATAAAAACTGTGTTTTCATTTCTTTTGCGTGCCTTGCGTGGTTTTTTTCTTTGCGCTCTCTGCGAGGAACCTTTTCATAATTTGTTTCACGCTAAGACCGCAAAGGTCACGCAAAGTTCTCATTTCATTTGTGTGCTTTGTGTTTCATTTTCTTTGAGCACTTTGTAGTAAAACTTCTAACCACTAAGATCACAAAGTTTCGTTTAATACTTTAATTGCAATTTCGTTTTAAGTCATCTTTTTTCTGCGTTCTTTGCGTTGTTTTTTTCTTTGCGCGCTCTGCGAGAAACTATTTCGGAATTTATTTCACGCTAAGACCGCAAAGATGTTCGCAAAGGTCGCAGAGAATTATTATTTTTTACATCTTTTCAAATTTTTCAATGAATTCAAATAGGTCTTTTCTGGCAGTTGATTTATCTATATCAAACTCGCTAATAATTGCTGTAGTAATATCTTCTTCAGTATTTTTCCCATCTATTTTATCCCAAATAAAACTGCCAACTTCGTTCAAAGTGAATATTTCAGTCATATCTGCAATATTGTTTTTTAATGGAACCAGAACCTTTTCATTGCCGATATCCCTTACAGCATATTGTGATTTACTGTTATACAATTTATTTAAGTCCATAAATATTCTTTTATTTTCTGCGTTCTTTGCAATTCTTACTTCTTTGCGAGCTCTGCGAGAAACCTTTTCGTAGATTATTTCACGCTAAAGCCACAAAGGTGGCGCAAAGTTCGCAGAGATTATAAATTATTGACTATCCTGTGAATATTTTCTTTCAATATTTTTGAATTAAAGTTTATCAATAAACCAAGTTTCAATTCTGATAGTTTTAAATAAGTCAGAAGTTGAGCAAAATGCACGGGTGCAAGTGTTTCAACAGACTTGATCTCGACAATCACTTTATTTTCCACAACTAAATCCAAACGATATCCGACATCTTGCTTAACATCTTTATATATAAAAGGCATCGGATGTTGCTGTTGGACTTTCAATCCTAGTTCTCTTAATTCAAATGTTAAAGCATTTTCATAAGCAGATTCAAGAAGATCAGGCCCAATAACTTTATGAAGTTCAAAAGCGGCACCAATAATCTTATATGATATTTCGTTTTCTGTCATCTTTTTTCTGCGTTCTTTACGATTTTATCTCTTTGCGTGCTCTGCAAGAAACCTTTTCGTAATTTGGTTCACGCTAAGACCGCAAAGGTGGCGCAAAGTTCGCCCAGAATTATTAGCAATTTGTTATTTTTTGTAAATATAAAAAAAGTCCCCGAAATAAGAGGACTTTTATTGTATGTAATATCTGCCATGCTGTCTAATGAAAAGGATTTTGAAAAGGGTGTGCATCAGGCTTATTATTCGGGTCTGACTGTCTGTGTCCTCCCGGATCATTATCAGGACTTGCTCCTGACATCATCACTAATGAAATGTCATTATCAATTTTAATTATATTAATATCAGGACGATAATATTTTCTTTTCTCAGTCTTTTCCATATTTTGAAATATAAGCTGATTATTCATATTCCCTATTCTATTGAGTAATATTAATTTTTCTACTTATCGTTTGCTCATTTGATATATATTTTACAATATAAACAGCGCTTTTAGCATCAAGGCTGATAACAGCCGATGTTGAACCTGAAACATGCTTTGTTGCAACCACTTGTCCTAATATATCATAAACAAATACCTCTCCATTAAGCATATTCAATGAGTTTATTCGGACATCATTGCCATTTGAAAATATCTGAACCTGACTGTCTGTATAATCGGCAATGCCTGTAGTATTATTAAAATATAATAAAAATCGGCTCAACCCTGAAGTAACGCCTGAAGTAAACTGGTAAATACTATCAGAAGATAAATTCTGAAATGTTCCTGTTTGCAAATCTTTCAGATAAACAGTATTCCCATAATTTGTAAAGCTGGAAACCAATCCGAAGTTAAATGTAAACTGCCCGCTGATTTCTGCATTGAACCCAAGAGGAACAATTCTTGAACCAACTAAATCGCTTAAAGTATTTATTGAAATATTACCTATACCCGAAATGCTGGTGTAAACCTGTGGATAGTTAGGATCAACTGCAAACATCTTATAAGCATCATACTGATTGTCGAAACCATCCGTTGCATCAGTACTAAAGATGATATAGGTATCGTCTGCAAGGCCATTTGTATTATTTGTTGCTGATACGTGAAGTGTATTGGTATATATTGATGACCTTACCCTATATATATTCTGGCTGCTGTGAACTCTTACACTATTGTCACAAGCAAGTATTCCCGATGTTTGAAGAGTATCTACCCTTATCCAGAAAGATTGCATAGGAGGTATGATATTTGTAGCAGTACCTGTTCCTATCCCACTAATATAGGAATAAAATGTTCCATCTGTACGAAAATATATAGCATCCTCTAAATTTGTCTTTGTCCAGCCTGATGAAGCATTCCAATCAATTGCACTTGGGTATGGATTTCCGACTAAATTCCAACCGTGAGATGAATAAGGAGCACTTTCTGTTCTTGTAGCATTTATAGAATATGACCCTGAATTAGTGGTTCCGATAAAGTCATGTGTGGTATTTCCGGCATCAGTACCAGCCTGTGGATCTGTGCTAACATAGCTTCTGCAATAACCTTTCAATACCGCCATGTTTTGGGGTGAAGCATTTGTAATGCTGTCCCATGCATTTTGAGTTTCATCTGCATACCATAAGTTATGAAGAGAAGAAGAAAATATTGTTGAAGAAGCAGAAGCTATGGGTGAAGAAACATATTCCCAACGACTTATTGAACCAGAGTAAGAATTTTTAACAAATCTTTGAATATCTGCAGTACCACTTCCAGAAATACCATTATCAATAAATGAACCCTCATTACTTGTATTACTTTGAATTATTAAACATTCCGAGCTATTTAATGTTGTTGTTCCCCAAACACTCAGAGAAAGGGTAGGAGGGACAGTCAAAGAACCAGTATTAATATCTAAATTATCACTTACAACTGTAGTCGAAGCCCCACTAAGAGTGGCAGTACCGCTTGACTGGTTTATTGTAAGATTATCATAAGTTCCATTTGTTACAGTCTGTCCAGAACCATAATAATCAATTGTGCCTGTAGAAATTGCAAGCCCGTTATTGGCGCCACTAAACATTATGGTCGAATTAGCATTATTAATTGTTGTTCCGGTTAAAGTATAACCGGCCATATCAAAAGTGCCACCGCTAATGTTATTAAGTGTATTCACTGTAATGTTTGTTCCTGCCGTAAGATTCGCGAAGGTATTAGAGTTATTCAAAAAATAAAAAGTAATAGTAGCAGCACTACCGCCAATTGATTGAGCAGTTGTTCCGTTAAAATTAATTGTGCTTAAGCCGGCTGTAAAGTTCCCACTAACAGAAAAAGAACCACCGACGTTCAATGTACTTGCACCACCATTGAGTGTCCCGGCGGAAACAGTTAAGTTGGTACAATTATCAGTTAAGCCATTGCCAAGGTCAAGTGTTCCTCCTGTGCCACTAATTGTAAGTGGACCAGCAGATACATTCCCTTTTAAGGTAGCGGTACCGTTTGTTTTAGTGCAATTCACAGTGCCTGTTGTTGTGAAGCCTGCAATATTTTGTGTTGCAACAGTTCCAGCAATTGTGACTCCACCAGAACCGTTTGTTAATGTTCCGGCATTAATAAAATCTCCATCAAAGGTTAAAAGATTCGCTCCCGGAGTTAATGTAGCACCTGAAACAATTTTCAAAGGTACACTGGTATTATTGCCAATTACTTTTGAAGCACCAAGTGTTACTGTACCGCTGTTAATTTTTACTCCACCTGTTGCCACAAAAGGAGAAACCCATTCCGGTCCGGTTGTTGCTGTCTCGTCGTACTTTAAAATAGCGGATGCTCCATAGGTGGGAGCTGCTGAAGCCGTTGCAGTACCTGCCATATCGAGAGTATCATTGACAGTAACTACGCCTATGGTTTTTGTTCCGCTACCTGATAATGTAAGATTATTATAAGTTACTGCTTTTACTAACTGTGCAGCACCAGTATAATTAACTGTATTGCCTGAAGCAGTTGCTGTAAGAAATGTAATGGCTGAAGCAGCTCCAATATTTAGAATTGCATTTGCTCCCTGGGTTAAACCACCTGTTCCAGACAAGGCGGTAGTTGCAGTAACTGTTCCATTATTGGTTAATCTTATTGCTGCCCCTGTTACTGTAAGAGCTGTTGCACATGTTAATGTCCCGCTATTTGTATAGTTTCCTGTAAAAGTAGCACTTGGAATAGTAATAGTAGTAGTTCCTCCAACCGTTTTACCTGAACCACTAAAGGTATGAAGGCCTGTACTGGCTGTGTATGTTCCATTATTTGTAAGGCTTCCGGCAATGCCTACCACGGCAGCGCCATTCTCTGTTAATGTACCGCCAATAGTAACATCCGAACCAAATGAAAGCTGGGCTGCTGCTGTTTCTGTAATAGCTCCTCCGGTATTGATTGTTACAGCACCTGTAAATGTCTTGATTCCAGCGGCTGCCGATATTTTTAGTATACCGCTTGTTCCACTGCCGATAGCTGTAGTACCTGTAACAGTTAATGCAAACCCTGCTGCAGTGAATGTTGTGCCATCTCCAACAGTAAGAGCACCTCCTATTGTTGTAGCTATCCCCGTTGTCACAGTCCCGGTTCCGCTTGTTGTAAGATTGTAAAAAGTTGTACTGCCTGTTCCGGCTATTGTCTGAGCTACACCATTAAAAATAACTGTTCCTGCACCTACAGCATAAGTACCGCCATTATTGGTCCAGTTACCACTTATAGTTAGGTTATCCCCTGAACCAATAGTTAAGGTAGCTCCTAAATCCAGAGTAATATTATTACATAAACCGTTTGCTGATCCTATATTTGGTTGATGGGTCACATTCGAAATATATACATCAGTTCCTGCACCAGGTACGGCACCGCCATTCCAGTTACCTGGTGTATTCCAATCAGTTCCTGAATTTCCTGTCCAGGTGCCCGGAGCATTACATGTAGCTACAGTAATATAACCTGTTGCTGCAGCAAAATAAGTAGTGTTAATATTTGTTGCTGGAGAAGTGTTGCCTCCCCAGGTACCGTTGGGCTGTCCTGCTCCTCCAAGATATAGGGCATTTGCAGTTGAAGAAGTAATTGCACCTAAATTAATTGAACCGGCATTAATATTAAGTGTGCTGAAAACAGTAATAGCAGATGAAATTGTTTTTGCACTTGCACCTGCTAAAGTAAGGTTTCCATATGTAATGCCCCCGGCTATTGGCATAGCTCCTGTGGAATTATAAATAACAGTTGAAGCAGGATCTAATGAAACGCTTGTATAGGCACTAGGAAATGTTTCTACAGTTGCTGTTCCTTTTCCTATCTGAAGAGTAGCGCCACTGGCAACTGTTAAAGTTCCTGTTGCATTTCCGGTTATCTGGAATCCGCCATCAGCAAAGAGTTCCGGAAGTAACAGAAAGATTACCATTTATTGTTGCGACAGCGCCCAGTGTACCTGATGTGCTTGCACTGCATGTTAAATTATAATATGTAGTACCTTTAACTGTTTGTACAGTCCCATTATAAGTTACAGTATTTCCAGAAGCTGTAGCAGTAAGGGTAGGGGTAACAATAGCAGCGCCAATAAATAAATTTGCACTAGCTCGCTTGTATTAAAATACCAGCCCCGGCCAGAGTGGTTATTACTATTAAGCCTCCTGCTGCAGAAATATTATTGGTGGTTCCTGTGGCACTATTTATTGTTAAGCTTGAGAAAGTAGTAGCATTTCCATTTATTGATGATGTTGCAGCGGAAAATGTATATGTACCCGTACCTGAATTAAATGTTCCAGTATTGGTAAATGCACCAGTGTTTATAGTAACAGGTTCGTTGACAGCATTATCATTCCATGTCCCTCCGTTAATATTCAAACTACTTAATGTTATCAATGGTGCAGCCTGAGCCACAGTGATATTTACAACTCCTCCAGTATTTACGGTTACTGCCCCCATTGATCTTGTGCCGGTTGCATTATTAAAGGTCAATGTTCCGGATACATTCGTAGTAGCAACTGTCAAACTTGCAGCAAATGAATTTAATAAAAGCGTACCGGCAGTAACGGTAAGTGATTCCTACAACGTAGTTGCTGTTATTGTATTTGCAAAAGTTGCACCGTTTGCATCATTTAATTCAATGTGTTCCGTAAGTATCTGTTGTACCAGTTACGGTGTGACCACCTGCTGAACCTCCACTTAATAATATTTCCCGCTGCCGGAACTTGCATGCGTTCCGTTATTGGTTAACATTTCCATTTACAGTAATAATAAACCCGTTATCAGCAAATTTGCTTGTGGCACTTCCGATTTTTAATATTCCCTGTACGGCAAAAGCACCGCTTGCTGTTTTTACACTTGTTAACGCAGCAGTGGTAATACTCACAATTCCATATCCCGGAGAAGGTATTGCATAAAGAGGTTGTGCTGCAGCACCATTATAGTTTACTGTACTTCCAATTGCAAAAGCATAAGAACCAAATATAGGGAATGAACCGGCATTTGCAGAAGTTGTTCCTGTATTTGTATTTGTCATTGTGAAAATGCCAGTACTACTTATTGTAAATGTACCTGTTGAACCTGGCCCTGAAAGAAGGAATATTCCATCGGCAAGGGTGCCGCTTTTTATTAATAAATTATTATTAACAGTAATGGCTCCACCAAGAGTTCCTGTTTGTAATAACTTATCAACAGTAAGATTATAATAGGTTGTACTCTTTATTACTTGTGCTGCTGCTGTGCTGGTATAATAAACTGTATTAGGTGTATAGGTGGTACAGGTTAAAATAGTAATCAGAGAAGTGCCACCTATATTTAGAATTGCATTAGTTCCCTGTGTTAAGGTACCTGCCCCTGACAATGCTGTTCCTACTATCAGCGAATCATTATTAGTATACGTGCCAGTAACTGCAAGTGAAGGAATTGAAATAGGGTTTGTTCCACTTATACTCATTGTAGCTCCCGAAAATGTATGCACACCTGTGCTGGCATTATAGCTTCCATTATTGTTGAAGTTCCCCGCAACACCAACAACTGCAGCCCCAAATTCAGTTAAAGTACCATTAATTGTAACATCCGAACCAAATGCAAGCTGAGCTGCTACTGTTTCAGTAAAGGTTCCAGTAATCGAAACAGTTCCTGAGAACGTTTTTGTGCCTACGGCTGAAGATATCTTCAATATCCCACCCGAAGCAACAGTTGTAGTGCCGGTTACAGTTAAACCAGTAGTAAATGCATTTAAGGTGAGTGTTCCGCTAGTAACTTTAAGGGTTCCTACAGTTGTAGTTGCTGAAGTATTTGCAAAAGTAGCCCCGTTGGCATCATTCAATTCAAGTGTTCCGTAAGTATCTGTTGTCCCTGTTACGGTATGAACAGCAGAACCCCCGCTTAATAATATTTCTCCTGTTCCTGAATATGTAGCGTTATTAGTTACATTTCCATTCACTGTAATTATATATCCGCCATCAGCAAATGTTTCACCGGCAGTAGCAATACTAAGATTACCTTCCACTGTAATTGAAGATGCCAAAGTTTTTGTCCCAGAAGCTCCGGTGATAGTTAAATTACCATAAGTGGAAGGACCTACTGAACCAACCGATCCTGCAATTACCTGAGTAACACCTGTAATCCAGTTATAATTCACTGTGGATGTAGCTCCCAATGTAATATTTGCAGTGGTAAATAAGGTTGGAAATGTTTCATTAGTATTTGTTCCTTTACCTATTTGAAGCGTAGCTCCACTGGCAACAGTTAAAGTCCCAGTTCCATTACCGATTATCTGTAAGCCGCCGTCAGCAAGTGTACAGCCGGTCACAGATAAATTATTAGTTATGGTTGTAACTGAAGAAAGGGTTTTTACGCCGGAACCGTTAAATGTAAGGTTGTTAAAAGTTGTTGCAGAAGCAGAAAGGGTTTGGTTGCCAAGTGCCCCAAAATTCACCGTACTTAATGCTGCTATAAAATTTGATCCAACGCCACCCCAGGCTGCTGCGCTTACCATGTTTTCATTAAGAATGCTGGCATCTCCGTTCAATGTGCCATTTGTAAGAGTAACTGCACCGGTAAATGTATGTGTTAATCCACTACCCAAGTCAAGTGTTCCGCCTGTTCCATTAATTGTAAAAGCTGCCCCTCCAACATTTCCCTGAAATGTTGCTATGCCAAGGGTCTTTGTCATAGTAACTGCACCTGTAGTGGTAAATCCGGCTATAGAATTTGCTGCTAAAGTTCCTGATATAGTAACCCCACCCGTTGTGCTTGTAAATGTTCCTGCATTAATAAAATTACAACTTGCCAGCGTTAATAAATGTGTACTCATTGATAATGTTCCTCCATTATTGATCTGAAGTGTGGAAGCTACAGCGCCTGCTGCACCAATAAGCCAATTGGCAGATGCCGTCATTGTAGTACCACTCTCAATAATAAAAACATCACTTGCAGTTGTAAAGTTAGCAGGATGAGTTCCGCTACCTCCAGATACTGTTCCCCAATCTGAAACATTTGTGGGCGTAGTACCTGTTAAACCATAATAAGTTGTAGCATTAACATATGAAACTGTAAAAAGCATTAATATCAAAATACAGTACGGAAGTAATTTTGATTTGTTCATCTGCTTATTTTTAGGAGATATATTTGTTTTATATTAAAATATGTCGACAAATATATAAAATTTAATAATAATACCTAATACCTTATTTATTATAATAGATTTTCTTGGCTTCTGCTATGGTAATTCTTTTGCCTTTGTAATATGCAGCTAAAAATGCATCCTTATATCCTTTTTTTACCAGGTCTTCGAGCTTAACATTGGCTTCAAGCATATCCTGAATTATCCCGCAAGTAACCCTGTATTTTTTGTCATTTACTTTTTCAACCACTATGTCATCTAGTTTGCTAAACAATGAAAGGTCCGGCAGATCCTTAAAAGTCCCTATTTGGATAGTGAAGAATAATCCGTTAATGGCAGCAGGATTTATTGTATTTCCATTATGGTTTGTATTATTTTGATTTGTTTCAGTTTTAGACGTATTTTTTACATTTTTTCCTGTTGTTGTATCTTTATTTTGCGAAGTATTGTTCGGTGTAGTTGTATAATTCTTTCCTGCTGTAGTATCATTTTTCCCTTGGTTTTGAGTTGTTGAATTATTGCCGGAAAGATCTTTCACAAAAACAGTGCTGTAATCATGTATTACCACAGTATCCTTCTTTTGTGAAATTGCATTATTATTATTTGGCGAGGAGTTATATATTATTGATTTAGGAACTTGAGAAGTATTAATATGGAATCTATATGAAAGTGTCACTGCTGTATAGAGATATTTATCGCTTGTAGCATTGTTATTGACAACATTATAAGCATCTAATTTACGGGTATTGACAAAATTAAAATCAGATTCAACGCCAATATCAATTTTTTTACTAAGTCTGTATTTTATTCCTAACCCTAAAGGAATATTTGTTTCGTGGGTTCTTCTTTTCACCTGATGGCTTAAACCATAACCATAAGAATAAATATAATGATTAGTAGAGATTGAACTCACAATGGTTTTAAATGCGCACAATCCAACTCCGGCAATTCCATACACATCAATTTTACATGATTTTAAATCTGGGTTAATAATAGGCAATATACTAATTTTTATATTTAAACCCCACGTAACAATATTAGCCTTAAAATATTCGTTTAAATCCTGATTCATTCCCATAAGGTTTCCGTCTTCTAACATTGCTTCAATTCCAATAATCGGAGATATTTGTCTGCCTATTACTACTCCACTTTCCCCGGGAAAATCTCTTGATGAAGCTACCTTTGGATAGTTCTTTTGAAAAGGAAAATAATCGCTTTGCTTTAAATGACCATCATATAACAAAAAGCCACTATTTACAGTAGCAAACCATGAATTATTCTTAATTGTACTGTCGGTAATAGTGATGGTCTGGCAATATGAAATGGGATGAAATGTAATCCAGAAAAAGCAAACAAGAGCAGAAAATTTTAATGGTTTCATAAATTCTCGTTAAATTCAATAATTAGTGATGCAAACATATAATTAAGCATGCAGGATATTATTAAGTACAATTTTCTTTTTGGTAAATAATTCATTGAACACCCTATTTAATCTAAAAAAAAATATTATGCAAAATAAAACTAATTTTCTTTCTATTCGTCTACAAATATATAATTATTTTCATAATTCAAAAAAAGATGAAAAACTAAAAAATATTTAGATATTTGCATGAAATCAAAATTTTTAATATTGCTGGATGTTTTGCAAACAAAAAATAATCATTAAATATAGCGGTCAGGCAGAGCCGATCCGCCTGTAACGGTAGTGGAAGGCGAATCGTGTCGAAGTCGACGCTATATTACTCTTCGAGGCGGACAATCTCAAGCTATCGCTTGCTTTGTCCCTCTTTGAATGACATTGAAAAATTAAACTTTAATAAAAGTGTGTAACACAAATATTAATACTGGTAAATTTTAAAAATGTTATCTTCCGGGATTCATTGGTATGCAGTGAGCGTCTGTTCCCGCAGGGAAAAGCAATGTTTTGCATTGCTTTGCCGCAAGGGGATAGAGACATTTCTTCCATTGCAGAAACAGTTAAGGAAATGGAGCGACAGGAAAAAGGAAATCGAAATGCCTCTTTTCCCGGGATATATCTTTGTCAGGATAAACCCGGCTCAGCGTTTTGATGTTTTATCCACACCGGGTATTGTTAGGTTTATAAGGTTTGGAGGAGAGGATACTCCAATCCCTGAAGTCCAGATTAATGCAATTCATGCAGCTTTACTGAAACCAGATATTGTTGAAATTGTTGATGTCATGATGTTGCCGGGAGAGGAAGTGTATATTTCTTCAGGTCCTTTCAAAGGAAATTACGCCCGTCTTGTGCGATACAATGGTAAAGGCAAACTGCAACTGATCATGGAACATGTCAATAAAAGTTTCCTGCTTGAAATTGGACATACGCGGGTTCAGCATATTCAAACCGCTGATAAGGCAATAGCCATTTAAGTCAGGCGGTTTTAAATTTTTATAATCTCCTGTAGCTCATATTTTTTAAATAAAAATATGTGAGTGAAAGGGCGAAGCTGTGAGATGATGGGGTTAAAATGGAAATTTTGAAAGTTGGCAATAGCAGGAGGCAGTTTGCAGTCAAGAGTATGGGAAAATGAGAAGATGGGAATGGGTGATGGCGCAAATAGGCGATGGAGCGATGACGCCACAAGTCAGAAGGGAAATGGGGAAAAGAGGTAGAAGGGCAGACGAGGCGAACGGGGGAACGAAGCGAGGCATAGTGTGACATTATTTTTCTGTCAGGCAGAGCCGGTTTATCTGGAACGGCAGTGAAAGGAAAACCGTGTCGAAGTCGACAGAAAAATTAGTGATTTTTAAAAATGAAATACCTTTACGTTTATATCTTTAAATGTTCTGACGGCACTTATTATACTGGAGTAACCAATGATCCTGAAAGAAGGTAATCAGAACATAATGATGAAAATTATGAATATTCACTCTTCGACACAGACGCCCACATACAAGCCAGCGCTATGTCTGGCTCCGAGGGACATTCTTCATGACTACTCAGTATGCCATTATTTTTCTGTCAGCCTGAGCCGGTTCACCTGGAACGGCAGTGAAAGGCAAACCGTGTCGAAGTCGACAGAAAAATCAGTCATTTTTTAAAAATGCAATATCTTTATGTTTATATCCTTGAATGTTCTGACGGCACTTATTATACTGGAGTAACCAATGATCCGGAGAGAAGGTTATTAGAACATAATTCTGATAATTTTCCTGAATCTTTTACTCATTCACGTCTTCCGTTGACAATGAAATTTTGTGAATACTTCACCGACCCTATTCAAGCAATCGCCTGGGAGAAAAAGATAAAAGGATGGAGTCACAGGAAGAAAAAAGCTTTAATTGACAATGATTGGAATTCATTAGTTGTGTTTTCAAAGAAATATAAAGTGAAATCGTATAAAAGGAAATAATTTTCTATTCTTTATGTCTTTTGCTTCGATAAATAAATTAACCTAAAAAATGGTCAGGCAGAGCCGTTACGCTCTTGCGGAACGTGTCGAAGTCGACCATTGAGAGCCACTCTTCGACACAGACGCCCACACACAGGTCGGCGCAATGTCTGGCTCTGAGTGACATTACTTAGTACTCCTCAATGTGGCATTAATAAATAATAAATACTTTGCTATAATCCCCAATGAATAACTGGACCCTTACTATAAAACCTCGCAACAAACTTTTGCATATCGACTTCAAAGAGATATGGCAGTACCGCGACCTGCTGAAGATGTATGTGAAGCGGGAGATCATTACCCAGTATAAGCAGACTATACTTGGTCCTCTATGGTTTTTCATACAACCTGCTATCACTACAGTAATGTACATGCTGATATTTGGAGGTATTGCAAAAATACCCACAGACGGACTGCCACAGCCAATGTTCTACCTGGCAGGAATTGTTTGCTGGCAATACTTTGCCGACTGTCTTACTAAAACCTCTAGTACATTTATATCTAACCAGTCTGTCTTCGGTAAGGTCTATTTCCCGCGACTGGTGGTGCCGCTCTCTACGGTCATAGCCAATCTGGTAAGGATGGGAATTCAATTTCTTTTATTTATCATGGTATATATTTATTATATAGTTCTTGGTACTTCAGTATCTCCCAATGCCTATGCATTTCTTATTCCTTTGCTTATAGTAATACTGGCAGGATTATCACTGGGTTTCGGAATTATCGTATCATCCATGACAACAAAATACCGTGACCTTACTATATTGTTTTCTTTTATTGTCCAGATATGGATGTATGCCACGCCAATTATATATCCCTTAAGCACCATGTCCCCGAAAAAACAATGGATAATGGCACTTAATCCTGTTACTTCCCTTGTGGAAGCATTTAAATACGGGACTATGGGAGTTGGAACTTTTAACTGGTACCAGCTCGGATACAGCTTTGTCTTCATGCTGGCTTTACTTTTCATAGGGATAGTGGTCTTTAATAAGGTGGAGAAGAGTTTTATGGATACGGTCTAGGAGGATGTTGAACTGTTTAATCGTTTAATTGTTGAAATGAAGGATATTGTTTTATGTTTTTATACTAACCCCTAAATCCCTTATTTATAAATAGGAAAGGAACTTAATAGGTTCCCCTCTTTGCGTGCAGAGAGGGGGCAGGAGTGAGTCTGAAAAAACAATTAAACTATGAAATATAATGAAATTAAAGAATTGGTCCGTAAGTTTCGGAAAGGTCAGACACCATCTGAACAACTTTTATGGCAGGAATTAAGAAATAGAAAATTTAAAGGAATAAAGTTCTTAAGGCAACATTCTATAATTTATGAAAATATTAGTAATGATTTTTTCTTTTTTGTTCCCGACTTTTATTGTGCCCAATATAAACTTGCAATTGAAATAGATGGGAAAATACACGATTACCAAGTTGAACAAGATAAAAACAGGGAAATGATACTAAAGGATAAAGGCATTAAAGTTCTGCGAATAAAGAATGAAGAAATAAATAATATAGAAGTGGTTAAGGGAAAAATTTGTATTGCACTTGGGAAAGAAAAATAATTTATGTTTTTATACTCATCCCTAAATCCCTTCTCTACGTGTAGAGAAGGGACTTAAATTTGAATTTAAAATGGGCGACACAGCCATAAAACTCAAAAATATTAGCAAGCAATGCCGGCTTGAGCTGGTGATCCCCTTTATTATCTTTTTGATGAATGACAGCGTTAAAGTAATGTGTATCCATAATCGTGAAAAGAATTGAACCTGAAGAAATGAATTACCATTCTGACAATGGCGAAATAGTATTATATCAGGATTCTGATAGCCCAAATTTTCAGATTGAAGTACGAGTTGAAAATGATACCATCTGGCTTACACAAATACAAATTGTTACCTTTTTTTCTACAAGTAAAGCAAATGTAAGTGAGCATATTAAGCAAATTTATCAATCAAAAGAATTAGAGCCTGAAGCAACTGTTCGGAAATTCCGAACAGTTCAGACCGAAGGGAACAGAATAGTTTCACGTAATATTGACTATTATAATTTGGAAATGATAATTTCTATTGGATATAGGGTCAATTCTATTCGTGGCACGCAGTTTCGTATATGGGCAAATCGTGTGCTTAAAGATTATTTATTGAAAGGTTATGTCATAAGTCATCGAATTGACAGGATAGAAAAAAAGTTGTCTGAGCATGATCAAAAATTTGACTTGCTGATAAAAACAAACCTGGTTCCAAACGAGGGTATCTTTTATGATGGGCAAATATTCGATGCCTACCAGTTTGTATCGGGTATTATAAAATCAGCAAAGGAATCTATTGTCCTTATCGATAATTATGTGGATGAAAGTGTATTGACAATGTTGTCGAAAAGAAACAGCAATGTAACAGCAACTATATATACATCTTCCATTTCAAAACAATTAAAGCTGGATTTAAAATTATTTAATAAACAATATTCAACAGTTGAAGTAAAAAATTTTACAAAATCGCACGACCGATTTTTAATTATTGACAATGCCACGATTTATCATATTGGAGATTCCCTAAAAGATCTTGGCAAAAAACCTGTAGTGAGCCTGCCGAACTATGGTTTGCCTTTTCAAAGATTGAACTTGATGCGATGGAATTGATCAAAAAGCTGAAATGAAACTGACACCAGAGATGTATTTGAGAAAATAAGAGCGTGAGTGAGAATGGGAGAACGTGAAAAAATAGGAAAGTGAGAGAGTTAGAATATGAGAATATTTGAAAATATTGAGTTGACGAAAGTTATAGGGTGTTCTGCCACCTTCCCATTTTCCCATCTTCCTACACTCTAAATAAATATAAATTTGCATTATATCCTTAATTAAAAATGGGCGACGTTGCCATAAAATTCGAAAATATAAGCAAGCAATACCGTCTGGGACTTGTGAGTACTGGATGATAATGCAAAGGATGATGGAATGAGTGGGAGAAGGTGAGAGGGTGTGAGAGTGAAAAAAGGAGAATATGAGAAATGTAGACGAAGCGATGGGGCGAAACGGAGAATAAGAGAATCTGGAGAAGGTGGAATATCAGACAGTAGTTGGTAATAAACAAAGAACAAAATGAAATGATAACTTTTTGAAATACTTATTCCCTATTTAAGGAAGCAATATGACAAAAGAAACAGCAATCAAATTATTCAAAGATCAGAAAATACGAACCATTTGGGACGATGTGCTTGAAAAATGGTATTTTTCAATTGTTGATGTAATTAGGGTTTTGACAGGAAGTGAAAATCCAAACAATTATTGGAAAGTTCTGAAAAGCAGATTAAAAAAGGAGGGTAGCGAGTTGGTTACAAATTGTAACCAACTGAAAATGCAATCCTCTGATGGTAAGTTTTATAAAACAGATGTTGCTGATACCGAGCAACTCTTTCGGCTCATACAATCAGTTCCATCGCCAAATGCAGAGCCGTTTAAACTCTGGCTTGCCCGCGTAGGAAGTGAAAGGATAGATGAAATTGAAGACCCTGAAAAAGGGATTGACCGTTTAATGGAAACCTATTTGCGCAAGGGTTATTCAAAAAATTGGATCAATCAGAGGCTAAAAAGTATTGAGGTACGAAAAGAGCTCACAGATGAATGGGAAACTCGCGGAGTAAAAAAAGGACAGGAATACGCCATCCTTACCGATGAAATTACACAAGCGTGGAGCGGTTATACAACAAAGCAGTACAAAAAATTCAAAGAACTGAAAAGAGAAAATCTGCGCGATCACATGACCAATCTGGAATTGGTGTTAAATATGTTGGCTGAAGCGACAACGACTGAAATTTCTAAAGAGAAGGATCCGAAAACTTTTAAAGACAGCCGGAAAATTGCAAAACAAGGAGGTACAATTGCAGGAAATACAAGAAAAGAAATTGAAGCAAAAACCGGGAAAAAAGTAATTTCCAAACAAAATGCCAGAAAGATAGCAGGTAAAAAGAATAAAGAATTAAATTAAAAATGAGTGACATCGCCATAAAATTCAAAAATGTAAGCAAGCAATACCGTCTGGGAATGTTGAGAACAAGACGATAATAAAAGGGATGATGGAATGAGTGGCAGAAGGTGAGAGGGTGAGAGAGTGAGAAAAGGAGAAGATGAGTATAAGAGAGAAGGAGAAAATATGAGGTATATATATAAATATTTCGATTGTGGAACTAATAAAAAGTCATAGAAAACTCAGGGTCTATCAAAAGGCATTTGATATGGCAATGGAAATATTTCAACACACAAGAAAATTTCCGAAAGAAGAAACATATTCACTGACAGACCAAATCAGGCGTTCATCAAGATCAGTTTGCAGCAACATTTCAGAAGCCTTTCATAGAAGGAAATATCCTAAATCATTTTCTTCAAAGCTTAATGAAAGTGAAGCGGAAGCGGCTGAAACTCAAAACTGGCTGGATTTTTCTTTAAAGTGCGGATATATTGATAAAGAAAATCATAAATTTCTTGATAATGCTTATGATGAAATCATCGGAATGTTGATTAATATGCAAAAATCACCTGAAAAATGGAGCATCTGAAATTTTCATATTATCTTATTTTTATAAATCAGAGAGTGAGAATATTAGAAAATAAGAGTGTGAGAGAGTAAGAATGGGAGAATATGAGAAAGTGAGAGTGAATGTGAGAAAATGAGAAAATAAGAGTTTAAGAATTGAAGAATATATGAAAAGTGTATGGAAATATGGACTTATAAAAAGTTCCGCCAACTTCTCATCTTCCTATTTTCCTATCTTCCCATCTTCTTATTTTCCTATTTTCCCACACTCTAAATAAATATAAATTTGCATTATATCCTTAATTAAAAATGGGGGACGTTGCCATAAAATTCGAAAATGTTAGCAAACAATACAGGCTGGGACTTGTAAGCACCCGCACGCTGAGCCATGACCTGAAACGCTGGTGGATAACGAATGTTTTGGGAAAGGAAGACCCTTACCTGACCATAGGCGAAACAAATGACCGCAGCACTAAAGGCGAAAGCGAATATATATGGGCGTTAAAGGATATTGATTTTGAAGTGAAGAAAGGGGAGGTGCTGGGGATTATTGGTAAGAACGGCGCAGGCAAATCCACTTTATTGAAAATACTTTCCCGGGTAACATCCCCTACTACAGGCTGTATACATGCCGACGGAAGAATTGCTTCCCTGCTGGAAGTGGGAACAGGCTTCCATCCCGAATTGACAGGAAGGGAAAACATTTTTATGAACGGCGCAATTATGGGCATGACCAATGCCGAGATCACAAGAAAAATGGATGAAATTGTTGATTTCTCAGGTTGCGAACGCTATATTGACACACCTGTTAAACGATACTCCAGCGGCATGACAGTGCGCCTTGGCTTTGCCATAGCTGCACACCTTGAACCCGAAATACTGGTAGTGGATGAAGTGCTGGCTGTGGGCGATGCCGAATTCCAGAAAAAAGCTATTGGTAAAATGAAGGAAGTAAGTAATGGTGATGGGAGAACAATACTTTTCGTAAGTCATAATATGGGTGCGGTTTCAAGATTGTGTAATAAAGTTGTATTATTAAAAAATGGGAAGACATTTAATATAGGTGCTGTAAATGATATTATTGAGCAATATATTTCTGATAATGTAGTTGAACATGCATTTTATAATTCAGAAAATGAAAAATTACCCACTCAAATTCAACAAGCAGAATTACTTAATAATCAAAATATCTTAACTTCTACTTTTACGACACAAGATATTATTAAAATTAAAATTACTATAAAAAATATTTCCAATGAAAAAGGAATAAGGTGCGATATAGGTATCATTGATTCCTTAGATAATTTCATTATGATAGACCGATTACCAGTTGGAAAGAGCAAACATATGGTGATTTTAGGGGAGTTATTAAGCTCAAAATTACTACCTGGACGGTTTAGAGTTAGCGTAGCTTTGGACATTCCTGGATACGAAATAATTGAAGTTTTACCCACTTGTTTAGTATTTAATATTATTGATAAAGGAATCAAAACAACTAAGCAAGGTGATACAGAAAATGGGATTGTGGCTTCATTTATTAATTGGATAAATTAATATGCAAAACAAAAAAGTTATTTTCTTTTCAACCTTTGATACTGATGGCGGAGCTAGTGAAGTTATATACAGAATGGCAAATGCTTTAGTAAAAGCAAATTTCGAAGTATTATTATTGGTGCGTCATAAAATTAGAACAGATTCTTTTATTGTTTGCATACCAAATGAAGGGAAAAAGAAATCTTATTTTATAAGGTTGATTAACCTTTTAAAAAGAATATTTAAAATAAAAAACCCGATAATTGAATTTGATCAGGAATATGCTTTTTTCCCCGGAGAAGATGAAACTGAAAATGAGGTATCTGTTGATAAAATATTAGATGCAATTTCTTTTACCCCTGATATAATAATTGCCGGGTTGACATATAATTTTGTTAATACAACCGTTTTAAAGGAATTGCACCAACGTACTGGTGCAAAAGTATTCCAGGTAATGTATGACATGAATGCAGTAACCGGAGGGTGTCATGTAGTTTGGGATTGTGATAGGTTTAAAAATGATTGTAATGATTGTCCTGCTATTAAGACTGATTATTTTAAGATATTTGCTCACACAAATTTGGTTATTAAATATAAAAATATTAAAGCTTGTAATATGGGGCTTTTGGTTGCACCAGGATGGTCTTTGTTTCAAGCAAATCAATCTACGTTATTTAAAAATGGCGAAAAATTAATTATTAGCGTACCAATAGATTTGACAATTTTTACTAATGCTAACCGTGATATTGCAAAAAGAATTTTTAATATTAAAGAGAATAACAAAATTATATTTGCCGGATCCATTAATATAAGGGACAAACGAAAAGGAAGAGAATTCTTAGTTGAAGCTCTTTCTATACTATGGGAAAATTTAAATGAATGTGAAAGAGATAAAGTATGCATTCTAATTGCTGGTAATAATAATTTGGAAGATGAGTTAATATTGAAAATTAAATTTCGAAAACATTTACTAGATTTTATTAAAGATTATCGCTTGCTATCATTAGTTTACCAAGCTTCTGATGTATTCGTTTGTCCCTCCATCGAAGACGCTGGACCCATGATGGTTAATGAGGCATTAGCTTGTGGAACACCTGTAGTAGGATTTAAAATGGGTTCATTATTTGATGATGCTTATATAATAAATGGTTATAATGGCTATAGTGTTACTATAAAAGACAGCAAGGAAATTTCAGATGCTATAAAAAAAGTTTTATTTGCAACAGATATTGAAAGAAATGAGATGACTCAAAATGCTAGACAAACTGCTATTGATAATTTTTGCGAGAATTCATTTGCTGGTTTATTAAATTTTATTTAAGAAGTTGTTCAAAGTCGGTTGTTGACAAAACACCAATGGCACATAAATATTGAGAATCAATAAATAGTACCATTGGTGCAAAAAAAAATAATGATAAACAAAAGTATAATAAAAAAGAGATTTGTCCGCATTTAAAATTCGGAAATCCTATGGGTAATGCCAAAGTCAATAAATATCAAGTAGTAGCGGCAATACTGTACCGGTTAAAGACGGGTTGTCAATGGCGAGAGCTACCAATGAAACAATTCTTTAGGACAGCATACAAATGGAATAGCGTATATTATCATTTTCAAAAATGGAGTAAAGATGGTAGCTGGAACAAAGTATGGCAATCTGTATTAGAAGCACACAAGCACATTCTAGATTTATCAAGTATTCAATTAGATGGTACACATACACCAGCCAAACGAGGTGGAGAAGCAGTTGGTTATCAGGGTAGGAAAAAATGTTCAACAAGTAATTTATTAATAATTGCAGATAATCAAGGTATCCCATTAGCTTGTAGTGAGCCAGTTTCTGGTAATCACAATGATGCGTATAATTTGGTAGACACAACCGATAAGATGTTTTCTAATATCAGAGCCTCCGGTATCCGAACTGACGGATTATTTCTTAATGCAGATGCAGGTTTTGATGTATCAGAGTTTCGGCAATATTGTATGCAAAATGAAATTTTTGACAATATTGATATGAATAAAAGAAATGGATGTGTGTCGGAAAATATATTTGATGAAATACTTTATAAATGTAGGTTTGTAATAGAGCGAACCAATGCCTGGTTGGATGCTTTTAAAGCACTCTTGGTTCGTTTTGAAACAAATGAATATCATTGGAAAGCATTGCACTTATTGGCATTCTGTGTTATTTTATTACGTCAACTTTGAACAACTTCTAAATATAAAGTGGCTCATAATTTATACAGAATTATCATATATTTGAAAATATTTTTTATTGTTCAATAATACAGAAGAATGAAAATTCTTATTTGTGGAGCTAATGGTTTTTTAGGCCATAGGGTTTTAGAACAAGCAATTAATCTTGGTTGGGAAGTGGACTGTTTTGTTCATCATAATACAAATCGGATTAATTATTATAGTTCAAAGATCCATAAGTTAATCTTTTACATCAAAGATATACAGAATATTTATGATAAAGTATTTTTGTTAAATACAAAAATCAGTTATAATGAATTTTCAGTTGATAATAAATTGGATGCTAATATAAAAGTACCAATGAATATTATAGAAAAGTGTAAAGATGCATTTTTTGTTTATTCTTCTAGTATCACAATATATAAGGATCATTCGACAATATTAACAGAATCATCTTTACCTAATTATTGGGATCCATTTAGATTTATGCCGGAATTATTAATGAGATTGACTAAAAAATTTGCAATTATCAGATTATCATCAATTATTGGTTCGGAAATGGACAATGATAGATTTTTACCTTTAATAATTAAAAATGCTAGAGATAAAGGGATTATTGAATTGTTTGGTGATGGAAGTAGAAAACAGAATTATCTTCCTGTTAATGATGCTGTTGATTACATTATACAAGCTGCAATTTTAGATGCTCATGGAATATTTCTTGGTGTTTATCCTTTAGAATATTCAAATATTGAAATAGCAAATATTGTTAAATCTAATATTGCAAATACAAAAATATTATTTAGAGGAGAAGATAAAACTCCTTCTTTTACATTTAATAATGAATATACTAGAAATATTTTAAATAAAAAAATATTTCTATCTATTGAAGAATCAATAAAAAAAATAATTGCTGAATGAAGACTGTACTAGTAACGGGAATTGGTGGTAATGTTGGTCAAGGTATTATTCGGAATATACGGTCTTTAAAATGCAATATTAAAATTGTAGGTACTAATATTAAACATTTTTCAGCTGGAAATCATTTATGTGATATTTTTTACAAAATACCCTATGCTTATGAAGCCAGTTATATTTATGAGATTCGAAAAATTGTAGAAAAAGAAAAGGTTGATCTGATAATTCCTTCCACGGATTTTGAAGCCTATTATTTATCTATGGAAAGTGGCACATTGCCATCAAAAATTGCAGTATCCTCTCTTGAAACAATTCAAATCTATTTTGATAAGTTTAAGACTGCTATTTTTCATGAACAGAAAAACATTCCATTTGCCAAAACATTTTTACCATCAAAATATCAGGGAATTTTTAATGAAATAATTGTTAAACCAAGATTTGGTGGAGGTTCAAAAGGAATCATACTAAATCCTTCTGATTTTAACAAATATTTAGATAAAAATTATATTATTCAAGAATTTTATAACGGAATAGAGATTACTACTGCATTTTATGTAAATAAAAAAAAGAATCTTCACGGATTCATTAATTTTACACGAGAATTAGAAAATGGAATGACTATAGAAACAAAGGTGGAAAGGAAATTTGATACTGAACTAGAAAAGATTTTAAATCAGATTGTTAGACATTCGGATATTAAAGGTTCCGCAAATATGCAATCAATAGTTTTAGCTGATGGACAAATTATTCCTTTTGAAATTAATTGTAGAATTTCTGGAACTAATTCAATCCGTGCTAATTTTGGATTTCAAGATGTAAAATATACATTACAAGAGTATCTTTTTGATGAAAAACCTGATATGCCTTTGATAAAGAACGGCATAGCAGTTAGAATATTTATGGATGTTATTTATCTAAATGCAAAAACAAAGGAAGAATGCTCAAATTCTTCAGTTGAACATTTCTTATTCTAATATGCAAGAAATTAAATATATCTTATTTGATGCTGCAAACACAATAATTCATAAACCTCAGTTTTGGTATAAATTAGACAATGTGCTTAAGAACCATTTGGTATATTTTCCTCTTAATAAATTAAAGTATCACCATAAATTAATTAGCGAAAATATCACATTTCCTGAAAAAACATCAAAAGACTTTTATGATTATTTTAATTCAGAATTTTTAATATCATTAGGTATTATTCCTACTATCGAATTTTTAGATGATATTTTTTTAAATTGTTCATATTTCCCTTGGGAAAAATATGAAGATTCTTATGTTTTAGAATTAATTTCAAAACCCATTGGAATACTTTCAAATTTTAATTATTCTTTGAACCCAATTATTACAAAGATTTTTCCTTCAATTCATTTTGAAAATGTTTTTATTTCTGAAAATGAGAAAATAGCAAAACCTTCATTGGAATTCTACCAACGTGTTGTTAACCAATTATCACTTGAGCCTAACGAAATTTTATATATAGGCGATTCATTAAAATTAGACATTATCCCAGCAAGAGAAATAGGTTTTCAAAGTTACCTGATTGATCGCATTAAGTTTTACCCTAATTTTGAAAAAAGAATAACCTCCTTAATCTCTTTACTTGATATTATATGATTCCATTCAATAAGCCATTCCTAACTGGTAAAGAAACGTATTATATTTATAATGCAGTATATAAGCAAGGACATATTTCCGGCAATGGAAAGTATACAAAACTTTGCCAAACATTTTTTCAGGAACGGTATGGCTTTAAAAAGTGTTTGTTAACTACCAGTTGTACGGATGCTTTGGAAATGGCTGCAATACTTTCAAATATTCAACCCGGAGAAGAAGTTATTATTCCTAGTTATACTTTTGTATCTACAGCCTTAGCTTTTGTGCACAGGGAGCAAAGATTATTTTCGCAGATAGTTATATCAACAATCCTAATATAGATGCTGATAAAATAGAAGGATTAATTACCAATAAAACAAAAGTTATCGTTACTGTTCACTATGCAGGCATTGCTTGTGATATGGATAAAATTATGGCATTGGCAAATAAATACAACTTGTTTGTGATTGAAGATGCGGCTCAAGCAATTAATTCATATTATAAGGGTAAATCATTAGGGAGTATAGGACATTTTGGATGTTTTTCGTTTCATGAAACAAAAAATATTCAATGCGGTGAGGGAGGAATGTTAGTTATTAATGATGAACAATTTATTAAGAGGTCTGAAATAATTTGGGAAAAAGGCACCAACAGAGCAGAGTTTTTTAGAGGGGAAGTAAATAAATATGGTTGGGTGGATATTGGTTCATCATTCTTACCTTCTGAGATTATTGCAGCATTTTTATGGGCACAAATAGAAAACTTGGAAGCTATACAAAATAAAAGAAAGGAAATTTGGGATACCTATTATGAGAAACTAAAAACATTAGCTGATAAAGGTTTGTTTAAAATACCTGAAATTCCAGATTATGCAACAAATAATGCTCATATGTTTTACTTGGTTTGTAATTCTTCAAGAGAAAGGAGTAATTTAATTTCATATTTGAAAAAAGAAGAAATACTTTCAGTTTTTCATTATTTAAGCCTTCATAAAAGTGAGTTCTATTTAAATAAACATGATGGACGTATATTACCAAATTGTGATATGTTTTCCGATAGTTTAGTAAGATTGCCGATGTATTATGAATTAACAAAAGATGAAATAGATAAAATCATTAAAGTCATACATGAATATTTTTTGATGTTTATTTAGAAATTTTAAAAATATTATAAGATTATTATAAAGTATTTTGCAAATGAATAAACTGTCCATAATCACCATCAATCTTAACAATTCCTTTGGGCTATTAAAAACCATTAAAAGTGTTGTGGGGCAGACGTATCCTAATTTTGAATATATTATTGTGGACGGTGCATCAACTGATACAAGTATTAAAACCATTCAACAGTTTAACAGTTCATCCATTCAACAATTCTCCTGGATTTCCGAAACTGATTCAGGCGTTTATGAAGCTATGAATAAAGGCATTCGAATGGCAAAAGGGGAATATTTACTGTTTCTTAATTCCGGCGATTTTCTTGTTAATAAAAATGTATTGAGTAAAGTTTTTTCAGAAAATAAAACATCTGATATTTTATGCGGTCGATGCAATATTTCAGAAAAAGGCAAAATCATTCACACCACAAATCCACCAAATGTACATACATTTTCAACTTATTTTAATGGTACTATAAATCACCAATCTACTTTTATAAAACGTAGTTTATTTAAAAATTTTGGATTTTATCGGGAAGATTTTAAATACAATTCCGATTGGGAATTTTGGATTCGTACAATTATTCTAAATAATTGCACCACAGAGAAAATTGATATTGTTATATGTGAATATAATTTAGATGGTATTTCTAGTAAGCAGAATAATACGGAGTCTTATTTTAAGGAAATTAAAAATGTTTTATCTCATCCCTTATTACAGAAATTTGTTCCTGACTATGAACAATGGAATAAAGAAAAAGATGAAATGGCTATAATGTATTGGGTGAAAACAAAAAAAATATTGTATCTTCCTTTAGTTATTATTTATAAATTAGCCTTTCTATTGGTTTCAAAAAAGAAACGGACTAACAATTAGAAAATAGTACTTACCTCTACTCCAAACAGGATAAAATTTCACATAATGAATTGCAAGGCCATTAGGAATTGCATAATGAAAATTAAAGTGACTTTGACATTTAGCCTAAAACAAAAATAAATAATAAAATGCAGAAATTTATCCTGTTTCCAGAATAATCACAGAAAATTATAGTGGAAAAAAAATATAACATTCTTTTCATATCTCATTATAACAGTATGTACGGAGCCAATCAATCATTATGCAGGTTGATAATGGACCTGCATGACAACTATAATATTGAACCTATTGTTTTATTGCCTTCACGTGGTGAAATTTGTGAGTTTCTGGAACAAAATAAAATTAATTATTATGTTTCCCATTTTTATTGGTGGGTAAACGCCGATAAGGGTATTTTACAAAAACTTTTAAACTATCGAAAACAATTTCGTAATTTGTTCCGATTGCGAAATTCTTAAGATTAATAAAACACGAAGAAATTGATTTAGTTTACAGCAATTCCATCACGGTTAATATAGGAGTTTTTTTGAGCCGTAAACTACATTGTCCGCATATATGGCATATAAGAGAAACATTGAATGCATACAATTTAAAATTCTCAATTAGTAATTATTGGGTAAGGAAAATGTTTGATAAAGGAGCCGACTGTTATATTGTTATTTCTGATTACTTATTAAATTATTATAACAGCTTTTTGCAGCAAATCATACAAGAAAGATATATAATGGATTGACCTTGGATTTGGCTAACAAAAAGACAAATTGCTTTTCAGGTATTTTAAATGTTGCAATAGTTGGGATAGTTAGTGAGCAAAAAAATCAATTAGATGCCCTTGTTGCATTAAAAATATTAAGGGCTAAAGGTATTAACAATGTAAAAATCCATATTATCGGTAGTAATAAAGAAGATTATTTAAAACAAATAAAGATTTATATTGATGAGTATGGTTTGCAGAATTATGTTATTTTATACGGACATCAATTCAATGTTCAAGAGACATTAAAAAATATGAATATAGGTTTGGTTTGTGCACACGACGAAGCTTTTGGGCGGGTAACTATAGAATATATGTTGCATCGAATGCCTGTAATTGCAAGTAAATCTGGGGCAAACGAGGAATTGGTTCATGACGGGCAAAATGGTTTATTATATGAGTTATATAATTCTGAAGAACTTGCTGAAAAGATAGCATTTTTTATTAAAAATCCACTGAAACTTGAAACAATGGGAGTTTTAGCGCAGGAGTTTGCTAAGAAAAATTTTTCTTCAGAACCAAAATTCCTATGCAATTTATAGCGTTATTAAGGAATTACTTTAAAATTAAATATATTATACGGTTTAACCTGAATTATTCATGAATCATTTCAAAAACAAAGTAATTGTCAGTTCAAATGGTTTGTCACTTCACGAACGTATCGAAAACAGTTTAACGTAAGTCGCATCTCGATACGCCCTTCGATAACCATTCGATAAACTCGGGCAACTCGATCTAACAACATATTTTTCAGTTTCATTCACATTTTATTAAATAGTCAAGTATAAAAAAGCTATCAATAGTGTTGAAAACAAAGGGAAAAGTATTAAGTATATGATATAAAGAATTGCAAGGAAATATAGAATTTTGTATAAAACCTTGCAATAATATGTTACCCAAAACGAAAGACCAACAACAAACAAGTTTTTACACCACCTTTGAAGAACAATTAGACCATAAGCACCCTCTGTATATTCTGGCAAATAAAATAAACTGGCAACAGTTTGAAGATGCCTTTAAGCAATATTATTCGGAAGATAAAGGAGCACCTGCAAAACCAATTCGGTTAATGGTGTCGTTATTAATATTGAAGCATTTACGGAATCTGAGCGATGAAAGTGTGGTAGAACAGTGGGCAGAGAATATTTATTACCAATACGTAAGCGGAGAAGGAGTATTTGCGGCGAAGCAGCCATGTGTGCCAACAGAACTTGTTGAGTTCCGAAAACGGATAGGAGAAAAAGGTATAGAATTGATTCTGAAAGAAAGCATACGCATAAATGGGAAAGACGGACAAGAGAATGATGCTACAACGGATACAACTGTCCAGGAAAAGAATATTACTTTTCCAACCGACAGCAAACTTCATAAAAAGATTATTAGTCATTGTAAGTCTGTAGCAGAAAAGGAAAACATTGATTTACGTCAAACATACACACGTACGTTAAAAAAGTTAACACTTTTACAGCGTTTTCGTAATCATCCGAAAAATCATGGCAAGGCGAAGAAAGCAGATAAAAAGATAAAGACAATTGCAGGGCGGCTGATTAGGGAATTAGAACGGAAATTGCCTGCTGTAAATGCTTATCAAACAGAACTGGAATTATACAAGAAAATACTTTTACAGAAGCGTAATGATAAGGACAAAATATACAGTCTCACGAACCCCACGTACAATGCATCAGTAAAGGCAAGGAACATAAAAAATACGAGTTCGGTTCAAAGGCTTCTATTATGGCAACAAAGAACAGTGGCGTAATCATAGGAGCAATCAACATTCCAAAAAATGACTATGATGCACACACACTTGAACAAGCAATTGAATAACAACAGCGGTTGACAGGTTATACATTAAAAGACAATTATGTTGATAGGGGCTATCGTGGAGTGAAAAATGTTTTAGGGACAAACATCATTGTAGCGGATAACAACAGGAATAAAACAGCTTATCAAAAACAAAAGCTTAGGTATGGATTTAGGCGGAGAGCTGCTATTGAGCCAAGAATAGGGCATTTAAAATCAGACCATAGGTTGAGTAGGAACTTTTACAAAGGAATATTTGGTGACAACATCAATGTGATGCTTGCGGCAGCAGCTATGAACTTCAAAAGAATGATGAATAAGTGGAAAGAAAATACTGATTTTTATTTTTTCTTCAACTTTTTAAAACTGTTATTTGATAAAAATCCGAAACTATCTTTCTTTATATCCTCGAAAAATACTTTTTGAGGTTTGACTAAATAAGCCTAGTGATTAATAATCGCATTTAAAATAAAAGAGAACGTAAGCGCATAATTAATCAGGTTAATTGTAAGATTTTAATTATAAATTGAATTTATGTGCGGAATTTCACCCGTTTATAAATATACTGCGATAAGAGAACTTGACAAGGAAAAGTTGTTTCCATGAATGAGGAAATGCATTACAGGGGACCTGATGACAGGGGCGTATGGTATGATGGAAAATGCGGAATGGCACAACTTGACTCTCTCTCATTCGTTTAAAAAGGAAAACAACCTTTCTTTAATGAAGATAATCCCTTCGTATCCATTTGCAATGGAGAAATTTATAATTACATTGAAATAAAACTAAAATCAATCCAAAAGGACCATATCTTAATACTGATTCTGATTCTGAAACCATATTCATTTATATGAAGAGTACGGAGTGAAATGTCTGGAACATTTACGTGGTATGTTTGCTTACCTTAATGGGATACCTAAAATAAAACGGTTATTTGCTGCCCGTGAAAGAGTAGGGGAAAAAACCTTATACTACGCCCAAGTTCCTAATAGAGTTGTATTCTTCCGAATTAAAAGCTTATTTTGAAATTTTATATTGATAAGCCACAAATTAACTTAGAGCAATTAGCTGCTCCAATACATTATACATTTCCACTTAACAAAATAGATACTTATATTGAACAGATTAAACGTATTGAACCTGGTCAGTACATCTTAGTTAATGATACTGGGATACAAAAATTTTATTATTGGAGAAGAAATACAACAGCTAACTTTACGGGTTCATTTGAAGAAGCAAAAGTTGAAACCTTACGTTTGATGAGGGAATCAGTTGATATATCTTTGCGTAGCGATGTGCCAATCGCAGTAATGCTGAGCGGTGGAGTTGATTCCAGCGCCATAGTAGCATTAGCAAAAGAAACAGGGCGCGACGTACATACCATAACTGCCGGGTATAAAGGACAACATAATTGTGACGAACGTGATATTGCAAGGCGTTACGCTAAAGAAAAAGGATTAATTTATCATGAAGTGGAATTGGATGAAGCAGATTTTTAAAAACTGCTTCAATGAGTTGACTCAACATCTTGATGAACCTATTACAGATATTGCCGCTTTACCACAATGGGCTTTATATAAAAAAGTAAAAAGTTTGGGATTTAAAGTTTTGTTAGGTGGCATGGGAGGAGATGAATTATTCTATGGATACCAATATTGGAATGATTTAGCCGAATCTCTGACCATACATAGAAAACATCAAAGTTTATTCCCATGGAAAGGGATGGCGAAAAAAAAAGAATATTTACAATTTTTACTTAAAAATTGTAAATATATACTGTATACCGGATATCCATACAAAATTGCAGATAGCTCTATAGGATTTTGGACATTTGATGATTACTATAAGTTTGCTGAAACAGCCAGTTTTGAATATAATGGCGAAGCATTCTTTTTTAAAGATGCTGATCTGCATTTTTCTTTTGAAAATATGACTCATAAGAACGAGCTGGACTTTATTTACGATTTTCTTTTTTCAAAAACCATGACTATGGCTTATTTATATTTGTCGGATAGACTTGGCATGGGGAACTCATTGGAAATCCGCTCTCCTTTATTGGATTATAAACTTATTGAATTTGTTTCATCTTTACCAATGAATTTAAAATACAGAAAAGGTCAACCGAAGTTTTTTATGAAAAAGGTGCTTCAAGGCATAGTACCGGATTATATTTTAAATGCTGAAAAACGTGGGTTTACACCTCCACTTTTCGTTTATTGAAGATGTTGCTTATAACTACAATTATAAAGTTTTCAATCGGATTTCAAGTTTTACAATTCGGCTTTAGCTGATAGACTTTTGTCTTTACAACTAAAAAATAAATCATGGATTCTTTAGCCCCAATAGTCCTGTTTGTTTATAATCGTCCTTCCCATACAGAAAAGACTTTGTCTGCTTTGAAGAAAAATGATTTGGCAGCACAAAGTATACTTTATATTTATTGCGACGGTCCAAAGGAAAATGCTTCAAAAGAAACAATTGAGAATATTAATTCAGTGCGTCGAATTGTTAAAGAGAAGCAAGGATTTAAAGAGGTATTTATCACAGAATCGGAACAAAATAAAGGGTTGGCATATTCTTTACAAAACGGGATTTCCGAAATAATTAAAAAAT
>CAWHOW010000019.1:0-313999 GCA_963831005.1 uncultured Bacteroidota bacterium | reverse complement strand
GCCATCGGCGCGCTCCGGCAGGAAGAATTTATCCTGCACGTTCGTCAGCACCAGCGCCATCGTTTCGGCCAGTTTTTGCTGCGCGAACAAATTTCGATTTGCCTCGAATGCCGGCAGCACGTCGGTGAAGGCCTTGGCGTCGGCCTGGATGGCCTTGACGTAATTCGCGCTGGCGGCGGCGGCTTGCGTGGTGATGGCCGATGCCTGCGCGGCGGCGTTGAGCAGGGTTTGTGTCGCGGTAAGTGTTCGCGACATTGATCTGTTTGCTCTGGTTCTGGCGCGCCCTCGGTGACGCGCGTCAAACACATCCTGCAATTGCCGCGGCGCGACGCTATTTCTCTGCACCTGGCAGTTGTCAATGACGATGCCGAGACTGCTCCTGCTCGGTCAAATCACTGACGCGCGCCAGCACGGCGTCCTGAAAACCGGCGACGTCGCAGCGTGAGAATATCGTCCACGTTGAATTTCGCGGCGGTGAACAGCAGGGCGTTGTTCAGCGCGTTTTGAATCGAGTTGGACGCGGATGCAAATTTGAAAATATACGCAATCGGATCGTCAATGTGGTAATTCAGCGTCGCGCGCGTGTGGACGATGTTGCGGTCGGCGGTGATGACGTAACCGTCAATCGCCGGATTCAACAGAGACGCGCCTGCCGGCAGCTCCTCGCCGCTCAATTCCTGTTCGGGCGTGGTGAAATACCAGCCGGTCGTCGAGGTGACTTTCTGTATTTCCGAGATCGGAATTTTCCGCACTTCGTCAATTGGATAGGGAAACGACCAGTGCAATCCCGGTCCGAGCAGCGCGCCCCTGCCCTCGCCGACCGGCCTGCCGAAACGGAGAATGACGGCCTTTTCCGACGGGCCGACCTGGAAAAATCCCGACCGAAAAACGCGACGACCATCAGCAGCATCACGACCTTGACAATCGCAAAGCTGCTGCGGAGCGCCTCGGCCAGCGCCTGCGAACCGGCGTCAACCGACTCCGGCGCCTCGTGCCCGTGATGATGATGTTCGTGTTCGTCGCTCATGGGTTCAGTTTGCTGGTTTTTTTTTTTTTTTTTTTTTTTTTTTTTTTTTTTTTTTTTTTTTTTTTTTTTTTTTTTTTTTTTTTTTTTTTTTTTTTTTTTTTTTTTTTTTTTTTTTTTTTTTTTTTGGCGCATTCGTCGGCATGTGGCTGAACAAATCAAATGGCGGAATGCGCCCGTCGAAAAACGAGTCGCGCGCGAGTCCAGCGATTGCTTCATCGCGTCAATGCGCCAAAGGAAAACTGCCAAGTCTGGATTTCGCTGGAACACCGGCAGGGTTATGGCGGCCTCGGCCTCGGCCTCGCCGCGAAGGCGGGTCGCGATGGCCTGGGCGTTGGCGATGGTCCGGGCGGCGTCGGCATCGGCGGCGGACTGGATTTTCTGCGCCCCCGCTTTTCCTTGGTTTTCCGCGCGGCTGATAAGCTTCTGCCGCTCTGATTTCATGCGGTCAAAAACTGTCTGCGTCACGCTTTCGGGCAGGCCGATTTTTTTGAAGCCGAGAAATTCGAGCTCGATGCCGTAATTGTTCGTCTGCAATTCGTTTTGCACGGACTGTTCGATTTCATTTTCGATTACATCAAATTTCAGGGCCTTCGGATTCGCGTTCACAAAATCGGACAGCAGATGCCTGCCGATGGCGGCGCTTTTGGCCGTGCGCAGCCATGCCTTCGAGCTTGCTTTGCGCGTTTGGGAGCGACACCGACGCGTCGCCGGGAAAAACCTGCAGGAACTGCCTCGCGTCCGATATCTGCCAGCCGACAAAACGCTCGTCAGCCGCATGCTGCTGTCCGCAGTGAGTGTCTGGCTGAATTTGTCCTCGAAATTCTGGACGCGCTGGTCGTATTTATAAACTTTCTGGATCGGCCACGGCCATTTGAAATACGCGCCGGGTTGGTCATAATTCTGGCTGGTCGGCTTGCCAAAGGTCGCGACGACGGCGGTCTCCGACTGGCGGACTTGAAAGACAAACAGCAGCAGCGCGAAAATCAGAACCAGCACTGCGCCGATGATGATGGTCAGGGAATTTCGTTTCATGGCATTTATTCGTTGGGCACGGTCGCATTCAAAAGGTCCGCGCGGATTTTGTCTTCGAGATCAAAAATCACGACGTCCTGGGTGTTCGTGACGAGCAAAACGTATTTGCGGGCGTTCTGGGTCGCGTCGGCAAACGTCTGGAAATAGACGCGCTGTTTATAAACGGACGGCGCGGCCTCGAACGCCGGAATCTGGTTGGTGAACAGCGCCGCCTGCGCATACCGCGAAACTTCCAGTTGCAGCCGCGTAGCGTCGGCGAGATTCGTGGTCGTGAACGCCTGCGCCCCGGCCAGCGCGAGTTGCTGATGGCATAAGCCTGCGCGGCATTGCTGATGGCGAACTTTGTCTGCTCCGCGCCGATGACCTTTTCGTAATCGCCGGCGACCGTGGTCGGCGGATGAATGTCCTGCAGGCCGACAAAAATGATTTTCGCGCCGAGTTTGTATTCGTTCGCCGAGGTTTGAATGTTGTCGCGCAATGTCTCCGCCGCTTCGAGCCGGTTGCTCGACATCACGTTGTTCAAGTCCGCGCCCGCCAGAAAACGCGCCACTTCCCGCGTGGCGAGCGATTGCAGCAGGTTCGTCGCGTCGGCATTGTTGTAAGCCCAGTCGGTGACGTTGGTGATTTGAAACTGGACCGGGATGCTGACGGAAATCAGGCTGACCGGCGTCGCCTTCAGGGCGTCGTTTGTGCCGGCGCCGTCATTTTGAACCGTGACCGGCGCGCGGTTTGCGACGAGAAAATTATCCTCCTTCGCGTGGGAAGACGCTCCACAAAATCGTGTCGGCCCTTTCGCTCTGCGCGTCGGGAACGTAACCGACGAGACGTCTGGATTTGTTCCGTGCGAAAGCGGTAGATTTTTTCCACCGGCCACGGCAGCTTGAAATGCGCCACGGCGTCAAGCGTGGCGACGGGTCTGCCGAAATGCTCCAGCACGGCCTGCTCGCCCGCGTCCACAAACACAACATGCACTGCTTGAAGTGTTATTCGCCATGCTCGAACAGTACTTCGCACTGATGCAAATAATAAAATCTCTGATATTTATCATTCTGCATCCTTCATCGAAAGAGAAATGCGTTTACGGTCAACATCTACATCAAGCACTTTAACCTTTATCTTTTGGTTAAGTTTCACCACTGTATTCGGATCCTTAACAAACTGGTTGGCAAGCTGGCTAATATGCACAAGTCCGTCCTGGTGAACACCTATATCCACAAATGCGCCAAAAGCGGTAATATTGGTAATAATACCCGGCAAAATCATCCCCGGTTTAAGGTCTTTCACGCTATGCACATCTTTATCAAACTCAAAGAAATCAAATTTCTTACGTGGGTCGCGTCCCGGCTTGGCAAGTTCAGCCATGATATCCTGCAAGGTAGGTAAACCTGTTTTATCGTTCACATACTCTTCCAGTTTAATTTGTTTGCGGAGCTCTTCTTTTTCAACAAGATCATTCAGTGTACATTTTAGTTGTTCTACCATCTTGTAAACAACATGATAGCTTTCGGGATGCACAGCACTTTTATCCAGCACATTTTCGGCATTATAAATACGCATGAAGCCGGCAGCCTGCTCAAATGCTTTATCCCCAAAACGAGTGACCTTTTTAAACTCACTGCGGGAATTAAAAGCGCCATTTTTGTTACGATAATCAATTATATTCTGCGCCAAAGCAGGCCCCACGCCCGAAACATAGGTTAACAACTGCTTGCTTGCAGTATTTACCTCCACTCCCACTGCATTCACACAACTGACCACTATATCCTGCAGGCTTTTCTGAAGTTCATTCTGATCCACATCATGCTGGTATTGCCCCACTCCTATTGATTTAGGGTCAATCTTAACAAGTTCTGCAAGAGGGTCTGTCAATCTTCTTCCAATAGAAACAGCGCCGCGAACAGTAATATCATATTCGGGAAATTCTTCCCTTGCCACGGCTGAAGCAGAATAAACAGAAGCACCGCTTTCGTTCACAACTAATGCCATAACATCTTTTTCGAAGCGAATGCTCTTAATAAAGCGTTCCGTCTCTCTTCCGGCTGTTCCGTTGCCTATAGCAATCACATCTATTTTGTATGCATTGACAAGGCTTTGTATCTTATTTGCAGATTGCTTTACTTCATTCTCGGGAGGATGCGGATATATGGTTTCATTATGCAAAAGTTTACCTTGTTTATCCAGGCAAACCACTTTACAACCAGTCCTGAATCCAGGATCAATAGCAAGAACGCTCTTTTGTCCTAAAGGAGGTGCAAGCAATAATTGTCTCAGGTTTTCCGCAAATACTCTTATTGCTTCCTGGTCGGCTTTTTCCTTGAAAACCTGCCTCATCTCTGTTTCCATCGATGGCCCCAGCAATCGTTTATAACTATCTTTAATTGCAATTGCTATCTGTTTGGAACATTCATTATTGGCAGTAATAAAAATATTCTCTAATATCCTGATAGCTTTATCTTCGGGCGGGGCTATTGAAACTTTCAGGAAACCTTCGTTTTCACCCCTGAACATGGCAAGTAACCTGTGCGAAGGTGAACTCTGTAATTTCTCTTCAAATTCAAAATAGCTTTTGTAATTATCGCCTTCTGTCTCTTTCCCTTTAGCAACCTTTGAACGTATAGAACCTTCCCTTTCATAAAGATTGCGCAATCGCTGCCTGGCTTGCTGGTTCTCATTCACCCATTCGGCAATAATATCACGTGCACCTGCCATGGCATCTTCTTCTGCTAATAACGCCTTTTTCTTCATTGATGAATTCAGTAGCTTTTGCATGTATATCTTCATTTCCCTGCAACATGATAAGTTTTGCCAGATGGTTCAAGTCCTTTTGCAACAGCCACTGTAGCGCGTGTTTTACGTTTAGGGCGATAAGGAAGATAAATGTCTTCAAGTTCGGAAAGAGAGGTAGCGGCATTCAAATGTTGTTCAAGTTCAGAAGTAAGTTTTTCCTGTTCTTTAAGGGATTCAATGATACTCGTTCTTCGTTTATCAATTTCTTTCAGTTGCTCATACCTGTCGCGTATTTGCATGATCTGTACTTCGTCAAGGCAACCTGTAGCTTCTTTGCGGTAACGAGCAATAAAAGGGATAGTGGCGCCGCTGTCGAGCAAAGCAACGGTATTCTCAACTTGCTTTTCAGCAATTCCAAGTTCCCTGGCAATAATTTCAATGTGATTAAATGACATGTTGGATTCAGTAATTAATAGAGTGATGCAAATGTCTGGAAAATATAAAAGTTAAGATTAACCAATATGTGAAAAATGATTTCAAGCAAGCAAATCAGGCAGAGAGACTATGATTGATGTAGCATTTCCCCCAAAGCCTGTAGCATTGATCATTACTTTACGAATGTTTCTCGGGCGGTTTGTTATTTCTGTTTTATAAGGAAATACAGGAGAAAAGTTATTCTGAAGGCAAAGCAAAGCAAGTTCAAGGTTTAAAACAGGAGATGCTGAATAAGTATGGCCTATTTTCCATTTGTTTGAAAACAGATTAGGCATATTACCTTTAAAAACTTCTCTTATGGCGTTCATTTCTGCTTCATCTCCTTTCACTGTTCCGGGGCTATGCATTAAAATCAGATCAATATTAAACTCAGTAAGCATATGTTCGATCGCCATTTTCATTGAAGCTGCAATTAATGATCCGTCCTCAGCTATACCTGTTAGTGTTGGCGGTTTTTCAAATGAAAAACCTACTGATTCAATAATAGCCATTGGCGGACGTTCTGAGAAATCAGTAATATTCATTTTTTCAATGGCAAATGCTGCTGCCCCTTCTCCTAGAGCAAAGGTGTTTACACCTTTCCTTTCAGCAGACAAAGGGGCACAGGGATATTTGTCGTTATATGTTTTTGTATAAATTCCCAGTGCTTCAACCTGGGCAATAGTAAATTTAGTAAGCGGAGCCTCTGTTCCTCCCACAATAAAGCGGCTTGCCATTCCCGACCTTATCCATGCAATAGCATTGCATATCGCCTGTATGCCAGTGCTGCATGTAACTGAAGTATTAATAACAGGACCGGTAAGATTAAGGCTTGATGCTACCTGGTTTGAAACATACCCTAATGTAGTAAGCGGTGAAGTATAAACCGAAGTTTTTTTTGTTTCATCATTAATAAAGTCTTCATGCATTTTTTCATACAATGCTGTGGAACCTCGCGATGAACCGAAATTAACTCCTGTAATAACACCCGGTGCCGTTTTCCAGCGGGCTTCAAAGAATGCCTGTTTGGCTGCTACCATGGCCATCAGTACAGTCTTGTCAATATTCCTGCATTTGGGGTTATCAAGAATGATAAAATTTAATTGCATTTCTGCTTCTTCGGATAAAATACCCACAGGATAAGTATTGCTATTAAATTCCTTGTTCACAAGGAACATTCTGTTGTTAAGATAATTTGAATATATGCCTGCCCTTTCAAATCCAAGAGGGGAAACAGAGCCACAACCTGTAATAGCAATCAGATCACGGCTTTCTTTAGGGGTTGTCATTCTAATAATGTTTTGGACATGTAAAATTACTATAAATTTAGAAAACAAACCATTAGCTTTCAAATCACGCTTTGGAAACAAATGCAATGTTTTAATACTTATCCAACTATGCAAAAAAAACTATCATAAAATTTGCTTTCGTATGAAAATATATTGTATCTTTATCAGATAATTTTAAACATATGAAAATAAAAATCAATAATTTGTGAAATGATAATTGGAAGACTACATTAATAATAAACATAAAATCATGAAAAAAATATTTACAATCGTAATCCTGTTTTCAGCTACAATTGGCGGATTTAACAGGATTTATGCACAAAGCAATTGTGTAAATGCTGATTTCTCATTGGATAATTTTACAAACTGGAAAGGTTCGGTAGGAGAAAACACTACCGGCAGTGGAGGAAATGAATATACTGTAGAGGTGGACAGTGTATTTACGCAAGCGGATAATGCCATTCCTCTTTCACCCGGGCAACAAACAATAATGACAACCTCAGCCACTGACATTAATACAGGAAATATGTTAAATGTTTTACCTGCCGGCGGAGCGTATTCATGCAGATTAGGGAATGAACAGGTACAAGATGATGGAAGCACATCATATCCTGCAGCTGCACGATTAAAATATACTTACCTTATAAATGCTTCTAATTATGTTTTCACATATCAGTATGCCGCAATTCTTCAAAATCCGGGGTCATCTCATTCAGTAACTCAAATGCCTAAATTTACTATATATTTTTATAATGCTTTAGGCACAGCTATTGATTCTAATATAGTTATAGCACAATCAGGACTTCCCGGTTGGTTCCAGAATGCCCCCGATCCAGCTGCAGATGACAACACTTCTGATGTTGTATGGTGTAATTGGCAAACTGTTAGTACAAATCTTTCGGCATGGGCAGGACAAACTATTACTATAGTATTTACAGCTTACGATTGTACACTGGGAGGACATTTTGGTTATGCATACATTTCTTGTTATTGTGGTACAAATTCTTATCAGTTGGTTCAACAATGTTTAGGAACTTCTGTTCAGGTAACTGCACCATCAGGCTTCTCATCCTATTTATGGAACACTGGTGATACTACAAGTTCTATTACTTTATTATCACCCATATCAGGAGATACTGTTACATGTATTTGCACAGATACCAGCAGTGTTATAGATACTTTATCAACAATAATAACAGCGCCACCTGTATTCAATTTGTCTTCAAATGTTTCATCTGTCTGTACAGGCGATACTGCCATTATTACAGCTTCAGGCTCATATTCATATTTATGGAGTACCGGGCAAACAGGGCCATCAATTTCAGTCAGCCCCACAGCAACCACTGCTTATACGGTTACTGTAAATGCTCCGGGAGGAGGATGTACAGCAACTGCAAGCATAACAATTTCTGCAAGCCCGTCGTTTCCTGCTGACATTTGTATCGTTACTGTTGATACATCATCTAATCATAATGTAGTTATGTGGGAAAAGCCTGTTACAGGTGCTATTAATGAATATTACATTTACAGGGAATCAGCAGTAGCAGGAATTTATAATTTAATTGGCATTCAAAATTATAGTAATTTAAGCGAATATATTGATTCAACTTCAAACTCATTACAACAATCCTACAGGTATGAGTTAGCAATTAATGATACCTGCGGCAATACTTCTGTCCAAAGCGCTTATCATCAAACTATACATCTTTCTATTAATGCAGGTATGAGCGGAGAATGGAATTTGATTTGGAATGATTATTTAGGATTTACGTTTAGTACATATAATATTTACAGAGGAACAAATGAAGGCAATCTCACTTTATTAGACAGTGTTGCAAGTAGTGTAACTTCCTATACTGATTTAACCCCGCCGGCGGGCACTGTTTATTATATGGTTGCGGCAGTAAAACCAACTGCATGCATACTTTCACAAATAAAAAGCACTTTCATTTCAACTATGTCAAATGTTGCCAATGCAGAAAGCACAGGGATTAAAGAATTTGATTCTAATGGGAATATTCAAATTTCTCCAAACCCCGGAAATGGAATATTTACACTTTCACTTCAACATGTCTCAAACCAAAATTCCGAAGTAGAAATCTATAATTCGCTCGGACAGCTAATGAAAACTAATGCTATAAATAACAATAAAACACTTATTGACATTTCCGAATTTTCAAACGGAGTGTATATAGTAGAATTGAAGAGTGAAAAAGGCATAGAGTTAAAGAAATTTATAAAAGAATAATTAAGAATTGCAACTAAGTTTTTAAAGCCTTGCTATTTCCAGCAAGGCTTTTTTATTATTTTTGTTCACAAAAGAATTCTGTTCATGTTCATATTAAAAATAAAAGGCGGAGCTAAAATTCCTGAATATATTCAGATCAGGGATGAAGAATTTACATTGATTGCTTATTTCAGGGCTGATCATAAATCATCGTGGCTTGACCAATATGTGGTGACAGAGAAAAAAGCCGAGATTGAGAGATTGATAAAAGAATTACCCTATGGTAAAATTTTCAAACTCCCTTCTTTTTAAATAAAATTCTTACTTTTGACTGCCTATTAAAACTATATGCCGGAAGAAGCCATAATTGAAATCAGCAATGCCTCAGTATATCAGAAGAACATTCTAATACTGTCGAATGTTAATCTTTCTATTAATAAGGGGGAATTTGCTTACCTGATTGGAAAAACAGGAACAGGTAAAAGCAGTTTGCTTAAAATGCTCTATGCCGACCTCCCTGTGGTTGAAGGGGAAGCAAATATTGCAGGTTTTGATCTGAAGACAATAAAGAAAAAAGACATTCCTTTTCTGCGCAGGAAAATAGGTATAGTATTCCAGGATTTCCAGTTATTGATTGACAGGTCTGTTGATGAAAACCTCCTGTTTGTAATGAACGCAACAGGTTGGAAAGACAAAGAACAAATGAGTTTGCGCCTGAATGACGTTCTTAATAAAGTTGGCCTGATTGGAAAAGGTTATAAAATGCCCCACCAGTTATCAGGCGGTGAACAACAAAGAGTTGTAATTGCCAGAGCCCTAATTAATGATCCCGATATTATCCTTGCTGATGAACCAACAGGTAATCTTGATCCCGAGACTTCAGAAGATATTATGCAGCTTTTGTTTGATATTAGTAAATCAGGAAGGGCTGTGTTAATGGCCACACATGATTATTCAGTATTTAAGAAATTTCCGGCAAGGACATTGGTTTGCGAAAGCGGCAGTGTAAAAGAATCGGATACACGCAGGATATTTCAGGAGAACAGCATCTCCATCAATTGATTAATATTGTAGGTATTTGAAAAGATACCTTCATCCAATAAGCTTTTCCTTTTTTCAATCTCCTCTGTCGAAACTGGTTTGGTAAAATATTCCTGTACTGCTTTCTTCATATCTTCAGCAGAATCTTTAACAATACACATATCGCTTAATCCTGTATCTTTAACCATAGGATTGTTTACAATGCAGTGGCGACCGGTATATAAAGCAGCCAGCAACTTTAATTTAACACCGGTGGACTGAAAAGTTGGCAAAATATTTATTTGCGCTCCGACAACAAGATTGTAAATTTCGGAAGTGGAGATTTCGGATTTAACAATGATGTTTTTATTTCTCTCAGCTGCATTGCGTAATTCCTTTGATGGTTTATTGCCCGCAATAATGAACGGAATATCAATATCATTGAAAACATTATTGATAAGAAAAAGCCCTGCTTCATTGTTTTCGCCTACTGCAAGACTGCCGTGATACAGAACATATTTTCCAAGTCCGCTTTCAATATTCACCTTTTCGTTTGGATGAAAAGCCGACACAGCTTCAACATTAATAAATCTCTCTGAAAAGTATGCTTTATCATGCAATGAAATTGCAGCAATGCCATCAGCATGGTCAAGTATTTGTTCAAAGCTTTTTAGTTTTTGAGCTTCATTAGAGAAGTAATACCTTTTAAAAATATCTTTTTCAACTTTTGCCAGGTTTTGATAATAATCATGCTCGATGTTATGTGTCCTTACTATCTTTCTTCTGTTATTAAACAATTCATCATCAAGATAATTACAGCAATGCAGTCCTTCAAAAAGTATGGGATTGTTTGTCTTAATCAGATTATTTATCAATTCATCTGAAGTGCGTGTAACAACTATATAAGGCCTTTTCCTGAACAGATTGGTTTTTGAAATATCCCTTTTATAATAATATACTTTTTCACAAATACTTTCCAGTTCAGGTGATTGCTTGCGGCCATATTCAAAGCAATGAAGATTTACTTTAACACCGGCATTTTTAAATGCTTTGATCTTAAAATAAACATCAATCACTCCGCCATAATTAGCAGGGTAAGGAATATCGAATGCAACAATATCAACTTCCTTCTTCGATTGGCTAAAGATATTTTTCGAAAACATTGATCAGTTTGATTTCTTCTGTTTCCCAATTCAATTTCTGTGATGCAATATTACAATTTTCTTTCAGATTAGCCAGCTTAACTTTGTCTGACAGCATTTGATTAAGCTTATCTGCTATATGTTGTGGGTCATGTTTTTCTATCAATTCACCAACACAGTGTTGATTTATTATTTTTTCAACTTCAACTAATGGTGATGCAAGAACAGGAACACCTGCCAGTATATAATCGAATAATTTATTTGGCAGGCTATAACGATAGTTGATATTTGTATCCTTATCAAGAGTTAGTCCAATATCAGCATGAACAGTATATTGCAATAATTTTTCCATAGGCTGTTTTGAAATGAATATCACTTTCTGTTCAAGAAGTTTTTCTTTTACCATGCTTTTTAATATATCAATCACATCACCATCTCCAATGATGTACAGAACGGCATTTTCAACATATTGCATTGCAAGTACAGCTTCCTCTGCGCCTCTGTCAATATTTATACCTGAGCCTTGCAGAAGTATCATTGCTTTGGTATCAGCTATTCCTAGCTCTTTTCTTGATTTTGGGCTATTCATCTTTTGCTGCGAAGGAATATTGCGGACAACAGTCAACTCTTTTCCATATTCATCCTTATAAAGTTTTGCGATGGAGTCGTTGACAGTAATAATATCTTTTACTTTCGGAAATATCCATCGTTCAATCCGATTCCATGTATTGCGCACAAAAGTTCTGCCTTCAAGTTCGGGAACACCTGTGAAATATTCATGACTGTCGTAAACAAGTTCTTTTCCCCTTAGCTTTTTAATAAGATAATTGGGAAACAATGTATCAAGGTCGTTGGAAATAAGCAGGTCGCATCGCTTAAATAACAATGATAAGAACAGGCGGAAATTGTATTCGGCATAAAACAGAAAGCCCTTTTCGAAAAGCAGGAACATTCGCTTTGTTTTATAATCACGATGTTCAAGAGCTAAGCTTTTTCTCCGTCTTCGACCTATAAGCAATACATCAAACCCAAGCTTGTTAAGCGTAGTGCAGGTTCTGTGCACACGTCTGTCGGTACTCAAATCGCTTATAACAGATACTATGGCTCTTTTCAAAATATTAATTTATTGTGCAGAACTGTTATTTTATACCCTAACCCCGTCCCCTCCCCTACCAGTAGGGGAAGGGAGAAAGGGATGGGGTAAAAGAAAGAAATATTTTATTACTCTATGTAGAATAAGCTTTCAATCTATCATACAAAACTATTAATTTTACAAAATATATCAGCATAATATGATCATAATTGAAAACGTTTCTTTAAAAACCTATAATACTTTTGGTTTAGAAGCAATGGCAGCAACATTTGCAGAAATGCACTCGCTGCAGGACATACAGTTGTTTCTGAATACAGCTAAATACAAAAGAGAACCTTTACTTATTCTTGGTGGCGGCAGCAATATTTTATTTACTAAAGATTTCAATGGTGTAGTAGTCAAGATAAGCACTAAAGAAATGCTGAAGATAAAAGAAACTGATGAATATGTTTATATTAGTGTTCAGGCTGGAGTTGAGTGGAATGAATTTGTGAACTTCTGTCTAAATAATAACCTTGGAGGCGTAGAGAACCTCGCCCTAATTCCAGGAACAGTTGGCAGCAGCCCTATTCAAAACATAGGTGCCTATGGAGTTGAAGTGAAAGATGTGATAGAATCTGTAGAGATACTGAATATTGAAACCCTACAAATGTTCGAACTTACTAATGATGAATGCAAGTTTGGCTACCGCAATAGTATCTTTAAAAATGAACTGAAAGGTAAAGTGATAATTGTTTCGGGAACATTTAAGCTGGATAAGATACATAAGCTGAACCTTGAATATGGCGCATTAAATCAGGAACTGAAAGACAAGAATATTTCGAAACCCACTATACAGGATGTAGCCAAAGCAGTTAGTGATATACGCCGCTGTAAATTACCCGACCCTAAAGAGATTGGAAATTCAGGCAGTTTCTTTAAAAATCCTTCTTTAAAAAATGAAGACTTTACTAAAGTGAAATCTGCGTTTCCCAATATTCCTTCTTATGCACAGGCTAACAATACTTTTAAGATTCCTGCAGGCTGGCTTATTGAACAATGCGGATGGAAAGGACACAGAGAAGGCGATGCAGGCGTACATGCCCAGCAAGCTCTGGTGCTTGTTAATTATGGAAATGCTACAGGAAAACAAGTACTGGAATTAGCAAAAAAAATACAGAAATCCGTTTTGGATAAGTTTGCAATTGAACTGGAAATGGAAGTGAATGTGGTTTAAAAAGAATAGCTATATTTTGAGATTATTTAGTACTGGTTATTGTTTTGAAGTAATTTATAATTTGTTGACTTCGGAGTTATTTTTTAACACTTTTATTTATTTTGGTACGTTCCTTTATATAAAAAAGATATGTCAGTGAAATTCCAGCTGTTCTATTAGCAAGGGGGTCAGCAAAGTCTTGATTTACAAACCCTAAATCAAACCGCAAATCCAACACTAATTTATCTTTGCCAACACAATACGAAACACCACCGCCAAAACTAATCCCTATATCAAAAGGGTGATACGACCCACTTTCTTCTGTTATTGGGTCATTAGGGTCATCTCTATGTGTGAATTTTCCATCTAATCCTACACTAGTATAAGGTCCAAAATCAAAGAATCCTTTTACTTTACTTCCACCGTATGAAAATTTAAACATTAAAGGTACCTCAACATAGTTTTTATTAAACTTAGAGAAAACATTTTTGTTAGATTTAGCTTCAATAATATATCCTTTCTGAATATATAATACTCCGCATTGAAATGAAAAGGCTTTCCCATTTGTAATGTTAATTGTAATACCATCTTGCATTCCGATAAGTGGAGGTATAATGTATGAAGGACTTTTTACATTTGAAGATGAGTTTATTAAATGGGAAACAGTAGAAAATGTTACTCTTGCTGTTGGCCCTATATAAATCTGAGCGGTTAAACTCATTATTGAAAGAGGTACTATTATAAAAAGTAATGTTATTTTTTTCATAGCTACTAAGTTATAAAGTTTTCATCTTTTTTTCAAAATTTTTTATCTATACTCATCATATATCTACTTACAAAGTTAAAAAAAATCCCTTTCCTCATAATTACCTTCAATTTCATTCCAATACTCTTGCATGTCAAAGTATAAAAATGCTACATCCATGTAATGAAATTGCACATCCTTGTAATAATGTTGCATTTTATTGGTAAAGTATTGCATTTTCTTCTAAAAGTGTTGTATTTTATTGGCAAAGTATTGCTCTTTTATATAAGAGTATTGCATTTTCTTCCTAAAGTTTAGCACTTTCAAGGTAGAATGTTGCATTTCTTTAAAATACCCATGCAATCCAGTGCCTGTATAAAAAGCTTACTTCTTAAAAGTATAAGTGGCATTAGCCTGGGCGGTGGGGGTAACTATAACATCGTTAATGTTTACGTGTTCAGGCAGAGTGGTTACATAATATACCACTTCGGCAACATCAGCGCCGGTTAAGGGCTTAAAACCTTTATATACATTTTCGGCAGCCTTTTTATCGCCTTTAAAACGGACAAGCGAAAACTCGGTTTCTACCGCTCCGGGGTGAACCGCCGTAACTTTGATCCCGTGCTGAAGCAGGTCAATGCGCATACCTTTTGTAAGGGCATCCACAGCATGCTTAGTGGCGCAATACACATTGCCGTTCATATATACTTCCTTGCCCGCAACTGACCCAATATTGATAATATGCCCCTTGCCTCTTTCAACCATCATTGGAATTATCTTCCTCGAAATATAAAGCAAGCCTTTAATATTGGTATCTATCATGCGTTCCCAATCGTCGATTATTCCTTTATCAATAGTATTAAGCCCGACAGCAAGGCCTGCATTATTAATTAGCACATCTATGTTTTTCAATCTGCTTGGAAGTGTAGATAACGCCAATGCTACCTGCTCAGCTTCCTTTATATCGAAGCTGCTGCAAAAAACATTTGTATTATATTGCTTCTTTAGCTTATCTGCAAGTTTTTCAAGCAGTTCTATTCTTCTGCCCGTAATAATAATATTGCAACCGCAGGCAGCAAATTTCTCAGCACAGGCTTTGCCTATACCCGATGTAGCACCTGTAATCAGTATGGTTTTCTTTGCTTTCATTTATCAACTTATATAATTCAAATTAATATTTGTCATTTTTTAGATTCCTCATTCCACTATGTTGCATTCGGAATGACAATTTATATATTTTATTATGGGAGAAGGTGCGGCGATTTGCTATTGGCAAATCGCCGCACCTTCTCCTATTACTAATCAATCAAACATGTCATTCCGAACAAAGTGAGGAATCTCACTTAAAAACTTTATCAAATCAAATTTGCCCAATTTCATTTATTTAAGAATTTCATAAAAGGCAAACGTTTTATCATTTTCTCTTTATCGATCAGCATAATTAAAATCACCATCAGAAAAGGCAGCGCAGGCACTTTATATCTTACCATAGCACCCATAACCGGTGTGATCAGTCCGGTCAAAATAAACATGCAGATAACACCAAAAAGACAAGCATAAAAGACATTGAAGTTGATCTGCCTCTTGCTGAAGAATATTAATGCAAGTGCAAGTACAATCAGTATAATAAAATTCTCCAGAGCCGCCATTAATATCAGAATGGAATTTGCTTCAGTAATAAATGGGCGAAACATAGTAATAAACAATGCCTGGGGCGCATGTATAATAAAACTCCATACATCTGGAGTAAGAACAGCAATATTTATCAGGCTACCTGAATTAAGTGAACGTGCAAGACCAATAAAATCTCTTTGTTTGGTAACAAGTATATCTATAGCATCAAATGCAGGAGAAATATGTTTAATCATCAAGCCCGCAGTAATGTATAGAACAAAAACAGTGATGTATTTTAAGAGAATATACTTATTGTTGGTCTTATTAACCCATAAATAAGCGATCATAACAGGGACTATAATGGCCAGTACATAGAATTTGGTGAAATAGATTAGGGCTACTGAAAAGATAATCCAAAATAAAGATCCATAATTGAACTTTTCAAGTACTTTAATGAAATGATATACCAGCATTCCAAGCCCGAAGAACAAAAGGCCTTCTTTCATTACACCAGAACCCCAAAAGATTACCGAAGGCAGAAGGAATATTCCGAATATAAGTTCTTTGCTTTTGTTTAGTATAAACCTGATAGCGATTTTATATAGCGCAACAAGTCCAGTTAGCGAAAGGAAACATACAAAAACAGTATGAACATTATAATAACCGAACGAGAATATCCTTACCAAAGCATTAAAACGGATAATAGTATGACTTTCGTTATAGATATTGCTTTCATAAACCCTGTACCAGTTATTCATCACCTTGTAATAATGCACATCAAAGTATGCACTGTTGTTTCCAATCCCAGTCATCATGCTTAAAAAGTCAAGAGGCTTTTTATAGAGAGCATCATACATTATTTTACTATCATCAAAATATTTAAAAATATCTGCTGTATTTCTTTCTGTATAATAATAAGTATAAATCAGGCTCATCACAATACCTGCAAAGACTTTAACCACAAATATTGCCGATATTGCTTTCTTTGATAGTCCTTCCACTTTGTAGAACGGAATCATCCAAAGAATAGTAATAAAAACAAGGGTGTATAATAGTGTTAACAGGTATTCCATAATGGTAATTTCGATTCAAAGATAATTAATTCTGAAGATTAAGTACTGTTGATAAAAATGCATTTCATTTTTTATGCAGGAAATTTTAGTTGATTACATTTGTCCATTAAAATAAAGACATTATCAATGGCAACTAAAACCATAGCAGCCAATTTAGAAGCTGCAAAGAAGCTGGGATTATTACCCGAAGAGTATGAAAAAATAAAGAAAGTATTAGGGCGCAATCCTAATTTCACAGAGCTTAGTTTGTATTCAGTAATGTGGTCGGAGCATTGTTCTTATAAGAATTCTATTCACTGGCTTAAAACATTACCAAAAGATGGTCCTCACATGCTTGCAAAAGCAGGTGAGGAAAATGCCGGTTTAGTCGATATTGGCGATGGTATAGGTTGTTGTTTTAAAATTGAATCACATAATCATCCTTCGGCCATTGAACCTTATCAAGGGGCAGCTACAGGAGTTGGCGGTATCAACCGTGATATTTTCACTATGGGTGCAAGACCAATTGCCCAGTTGAATTCACTTCGTTTCGGGAATATTGAATTGGAAAAAACGAAATGGTTGCTGAAAGGTGTTGTTAAAGGTATAGGTGATTATGGTAATGCTTTTGGTGTTCCTGTTGTGGGAGGTGAAGTTTATTTCGATGATTGCTATAATGTGAATCCACTGGTAAATGCCATGTCTGTAGGAATAGTGAAAGAAGGTGGGGTTGTTTCCGCTACTTCAAAAGGCGTCGGAAACCCTGTTTTTATTGTTGGTTCAAGTACTGGAAAAGATGGCATACATGGAGCAACATTTGCTTCAGAAGATATTTCAGAAACCACTTCTGAAAAGCTTCCTTCGGTGCAGGTAGGCGACCCTTTTCAGGAAAAACTATTACTCGAAGCTTCACTTGATGTGATAAAAACAGGTGCAGTAGTGGGCATGCAGGATATGGGTGCAGCTGGTATTATTTGTTCCACTTCCGAAATGTCAGCTAAAGGCGAACATGGTATGATCATCTGGCTTGATAAAGTTCCTTTACGCCAGACTGAAATGGAACCATGGGAAATACTTCTTTCCGAATCGCAGGAGCGTATGCTTGTAATTGTTCAGAAGGGAAGAGAGAAAGATGTACAGGATGTATTTGATAAATGGGATCTGAATTGTGTTCAGATTGGGGAAGTTACCAAAGGCGAACGATTGAAATTCCATTGGCATGGTGAACTTGTTGCTGATGTTCCTGCTGAATCACTTGTTCTTGGTGGAGGAGCTCCTGTCTATATAAGAGAATATAAAGAACCAGCCTACTATGCTCAGACAAAGAAATTCAATATTGATGATGTTAAAGAACCAAAGAACTTAAAAGAAATTGCTTATTTCCTTTTGAAACAGCCATCTATTGCTTCTAAGAAATGGGTAACTGAACAGTATGACACTATGGTTGGCACAAAGAATATGACAACTAATGCAATGTCGGATGCTGCTGTAGTGAACATAAAAGGAACGAATAAAGCTATTGTTCTCACTACCGATTGTAATTCGCGTTATGTACATGCCGATCCTCAGATTGGTTGTGAGATTGCTGTTTCAGAAGCTGCACGCAATATTGTTTGTGCAGGTGGCGAACCTTCTGCCATAACCAATTGTTTGAATTTTGGCAATCCTTATCATCCTGAAGTTTACTGGCAGTTTGTAGGCGCTATTAAAGGTATGAGTAAAGCATGCTTAAAATATAAAACACCCGTTACAGGAGGTAATGTCAGCTTCTACAACCAGACAGCAATGGAAAACCATGTGGAACCTGTATTCCCTACCCCTGTCATTGGAATGTTGGGAATACTTCCAGACAAAAAGCTGCAAATGACAATGGATTTCAAACAGCAACATGACAAGATATACCTACTTGGGAGATCACATAATGATATCTCCTGTTCTGAATATCTCTATACTTGGCATAAAGTAAAGCTTTCTCCGCCTCCTTATTTCAATATAGAAGAAGAATATACTTTGCACCAAACCATTCTCAACCTTATAAAGAAAAGACTTATAAACTCTGCCCATGATGTATCCGATGGCGGCCTCTTTGTTACTCTCTTCGAATCTGCTATGCACAGGAACCTAGGCTTTGATATTATTACCGATGCTGAAATACGTGGCGATGCATTCCTGTTTGGTGAATCACAGGGAAGGGTTGTTGTTACAGTTACTGAAAAGGATGAAGACGATTTTCTTGAAGTAATGGAAGAAAGCAAAGTTCCATTGATCATTCTTGGAGAAGTTATTGGAAAAGAAATGCTGGTTGATGATGTATCTTTCGGGAAAGTTGAAGATGCCAGGAAGATATATGAAAATGTTATTCCTGCTTTAATGAAATCATAATATATTATGGAAAACTATGCATTAATTACAGGCGCTTCAGGTGGTATAGGTTTTGAACTTGCAAAGATACTTGCAAAAGATAAACATAACGTTGTACTGATAGCAAGAAGTGAAGACAAGCTGAAAGAAATTAAAATTTCTTTTGAAAAGGATTTTGGTATTAATGTTTCTATAATAGCTATCGACCTTTCTATTCCCAAAGCTCCAACAAAAGTTTTTGAACAATTAAAGAAAGAAGATATTGCAATTGATATTCTAATAAACAATGCAGGTTTTGGCGATTATGGAGCATTTGCAGAATGCGACTGGCAAAAGCAGGAGCAAATGATAAACCTGAACATCCTTGCATTGTCAAAGCTTACACGTTTATTTCTCCCTGCAATGATCAATTCCGGAAATGGAAGAATAATGAATGTTGCATCAACGGCTGCATTTCAACCGGGACCACTGATGTCCATATATTATGCCACCAAAGCATTTGTGCTTTCATTTACTTATGCCATCGCAAACGAAATCAAAGGAACGGGTGTTACAATAAGCGCATTATGTCCTGGCCCAACTGATACAGGTTTTGTATCGGCTGCTTCTCTTGAAGGCTCAAAGCTTTTCAAGACATTCAAGCCTAAAACTTCAATCTATGTTGCTCAGTTTGGTTATAAACGAATGATGAATGGGAAAATACTTTCAATTCCCGGTTGTTTGAATAAGCTAATGGTTTGGTCTATTCGTTTTACTCCAAGGAAATTAGTTACATTAGTTATCAGAAAAATTCAGGATAAAGAACGTATCAACAATAAATAAAGTCTCCTTAAAGAAAATTTCAATATTTCTACAATGCTGAAAGAAACCTTTCAGCTTCAATGGCAGCCATACAACCGCTTCCTGCAGCAGTAACAGCCTGACGGTAATAATGATCCTGTATATCGCCAGCGGCAAATACTCCTGCAACACTTGTTTTGGTTGTACCCGCTTCAGTTTTAATATAACCATTTGGATGAAGCTCAAGTTTTCCGGTAAAAAGATCTGAATTTGGCTTGTGTCCTATTGCAATAAATATCCCGTCAATATCAAGTTTGCTCTCCTCATTCGTTTTAGTGTTATTTAATATAACCCCATTCACGGTTTTAATAAAGCCATCTTCCTTACCAACTATTTCTTTAGGAATGCTATTCCATACCATTTCGATATTTGGAGTATTAAATACTTTAGCCTGCATAACCTTAGTTGCCCGTAATTCGTCACGCCTGTGTATTAAATAAACCTTTTTGCACAGATGAGCAAGATAGGTGGCTTCTTCGGCAGCAGTATCGCCACCACCTACTACAGCAACAGTTTTTCCTTTGAAAAAGAATCCATCACAGGTAGCACAAGCAGAAACACCGTATCCGCTGAATTTAGCTTCACTCTCAATACCCAGCCACATAGCCGAAGCGCCAGTGGCTATTATAACGGTTTCTGCAACAATTGTTTTGCCATCGTCAGCTTTTATTGTAAAAGGTCTTTTGGAAAAATCGATTTCAGTAACATTCCCCCAACGTAAATCAGCCTCAAAACGAGCTGCCTGTTTCTGGAAATCTTCCATCATCGCAGGGCCAAGGACTCCGCCGGGATAACCCGGATAATTTTCCACTTCAGTTGTTATAGTCAACTGTCCTCCAGGTTGCATACCCTGATATAGGACAGGTTTAAGGTCGGCCCTTGCTGCATAGATAGCTGCTGTATAACCGGCAGGTCCAGAACCAATGATAAGGCATTTTGTTTTTTCAGTAATTGTGTTCATTGTATATATTAGACATTATATAAGTTAGTTTTCAAATGTGACTTTAAAATTATTTAGCCCACAGCAAATTTCCATAACAATATCCCTGAATCCCTGTTTCCAGTTTCTAATTGTATCCTTCACGATTCTAAATATTTTAACTTTCCCAATAGTGTGCTCCACGATGACTCTGATGGAAGATACCTGTTTATTATTGTTTTTTTGTTCCTTCGTTAGTTCTTTCCCTTTTGGTTTTTTTAAGGGTTGCATCAACAAAACATTATGTGGTGCATGCCCTTGAAAACCGGTATCCTGATAGACTATGATATTTTCAGGAAATTGCCAATCTTCTTCTTTGACGATGGTTATATCGTGTACGCTTCCTTCATAAGTCTCACTTAAGTATAGTACCTCGTGCTGTGGAGAGGTAATCATATTATTTTTTACACAATGCTTTTTTTTTACCACTAAAGTGATCCTTTTGTGTTTGATAATCTGTCGAACGTTGTACGGGTCTTTCAGTGCCATCTATAAATACTTTCGGAACATCTTTTAATACATAAATTAATTCTTTATTGCTGCGGGCTGGTAAATTTTTATTTCCATCAAGCGTATTTCTTAATAATCTTGTCAATAAGTGTATCCAAATATTTGCCTGCGGCTGTGATAAACTATATTGGGCCGCATGATATTCCTGCAAAGGATTGTTTTTTATATAGCTTAACAGAAAAAATAGAGATTCGCCACTACTTTCAAATACATTATCACTCCTTTTCAACTTAGGTCTTTCACGCTCTTTCCCATCGAATGTGAAATGTGAAAAGTAATTTTCATATACAACAGAAAATTTTTCGTTAAGTGCTTCAAATGCTTCAACGCTAGGCCCGCATAGGCTTTCAAATTGCTTCGGTTTTTCTTGTAGCTCTTTATATTTCATACTACAAATCTGAAGATATTTTGGACTTGTTTGTTTTAGCATGCTCTATATTTATAGACATCCTATTGTTAATTGTTTTAACTTTGCGTTATTGAAACCCTAACTTATATAATCTCTATTTATTAGAATTTTTATTTTGCAACAACAGTATCAAAAGAACATCCATATCCGCACCAGTCACCAAGCCCGCCGCCATTTATGTTAGTCGGTATTTGCGAAGGATTTATGAAGGGATTTCCGCCTCCGTAAATCTCGTTTTCAGCGCTCCGCCAAAAATTATATTGCGTCTGGTCAATAGAACATGTTTTTACTGCAATAGTCTGCCCTTTACAATAATAGCCTGCCTCAGGATCGGTAGTTGACGATATATTAGATGAAGGTCCTCTCATTAAGGAGAATGTAAGTGTTTGCCCTGTAAAAAACTTATCATCGTAAACAGAGCCTAAAACAGGGATATAGATTTTATCAATGGATAATCTTTGAGTAAAAATCCTGTAATAATGACCTAGGGAAGTGGGATCAGTAAATGTTGCCCAGACGTAACCAAGACTGTCTTCACCGGGTTGAACCTTAAACCATGCACTGTCGAGGGGTATTGGAGGAGGTATGGTTGTAGTTGCAGTTAATGTTTTCCCTTCATCTTTAACGGTAAGCGTATATGTTCTTCCAGCCACACCTTTTATTTTAGTCCCTACATATTGAATATAAGGAAAATAATTAAAATTGTACGTTTTGATTAAAGTATCATACGAGAAACCATCATAAACAATAACAGTTGCATCCTGTATAATAAGGTTTACTATCATTGCCGAATCAATAGTGCCAAAAAAAGGAAGGGTTTTCGTTAACATTACAATCGAGTAGTTATTCAGGTCTATCCAGCCTTCCACAACTATCTTTTGCGGCGCATTAGGTAAATTTAATTTAATATCCTTTTCGCATGAAGATAATATTATCAGAATAAACAATCCTGTAGTTGTCAATATTGATAATGGTTTCCTGCTCATATTAATTTATTAAAATTTAAAGTTCCATGTTACCGAAGGTAATATCGGGAACAGCGAAACCTGTACTGTCTGTGTAATTATTGTTTGCCCCTGGGCTGTTGTTGATAAGTAAATATAATATGGATTATAACGGTCGTAAACATTATATATTGAAAAGTTCCAGCTTGAATGGAATTTCTTATTCTTATTTCTAGTGTATGTTGCAGAAATATCCAATCTGTCATAGGGCGGCATCCTGTCGCCATTTATGGGTCCATATTCATCTACAACATTATCTTCAAGAAAATATCTTCCAATAGGGAAAGTCATGGCATTTCCGGTTGCATACACAAAGATAGCGGAAAATGTCCATTTACTGTTAAGTTCATACGAAAGGATAAGAGAAATATCATTCCTTCTATCATACTTAGCCCAGAATGTTTCACCAAAATTTAAATCGGGAAAGTTCATTTTGGTCCACGACAATGTATAACCGATCCATCCAGTCCACTTCCCTGCTTTCTTATTGATGAAGAATTCAGCGCCATACGACCATCCCCTGCCAAAAGTAAAATTATTATCAATGTTGTTGTTTAAATTGTCTTCCGGTTCAGCGCCTTCTTTAAAAGCAATCTGGTTTTCCATGTCTTTGTAATAAACTTCAACGGAAGTTTCGAATTCATTGTTCACGAAATTCCTGAAATATCCCAGCGAGTATTGTGTGCCGAATTGTGGTTTCACTATCTCTGTGCATGGAACCCACACATCAATTGGTAATGAAACATCCGACAACGAAACAAGATGAATGTATTGATAGTTCTCGGTAAAAGAGGCTTTGACAGATGATTGTTTATCTAACTCGTAACGGAAACTTAATCTTGGTTCAACGTGGTTATATGCTGTAATTTTTTGATTCTTTCCGTAATGAATGGTATCAACAATATTTCCCAAAGCATTCTCAACATAACGGTCATAAGGACCAACAAATTCAAAAAAAGTATATCGTGCGCCGACATCAATTTTAATCTTATCAGTTAAATCATATTCATCATTTATATAAGCGGCAGCATCATTTGAATATAACTTTACCGGAGTACCCAAATTAAGAGATGTGCCACTGGTTTGGGCTGTGGCATTGTTTGGTGTAAAGATATGAAAAGTGTATGCAGCCCCGAACTTAAAGGTGTTTCTTGAATTGGGAAATAAAGTGAAATCTGTTTTGGCATTATAATCAGTAATACCCGAAACAAGATTTATCACATATCCACTTTGGCTAGCATCAAACATAGATTTATAATTGCTATAAATCAATGAAGTGTTTGAAAACAGTTTAGGTCCGAATACATGATTCCACCTTAATGAGCCCGTAGAATTACCCCATGATATTGAGTTAGTAAAACCTATGCCCTGTTCATTATCATCCAGTGAAAAGATATCGCGCCCAAGGTATCCGCTCAGGAAAATCCTGTCTTTGTCTGAAATCCTGTAATTTACTTTTCCATTTAAATCGTAGAAATAATAACCTGTCCCGTAAAATGGTGAAGATTTTTTTACAAATGGTTTAACAAGAAGGTCAATATAGGTTCTTCTGGCTGAAATAATAAAAGAACTGGTATCATGCTTTATCGGTCCCTGAATGGTTAACCTTGAAGCAATCAAACCTATCCCGCCATCTACCTGCAATTGCTTACTATTCCCTTCTTTCATAGAGATATCAAGTACAGATGCTAAACGTCCACCATAGTTAGCAGGCATCCCTGCTTTTGTAAGGTCAATGTTTTTAACGGCATCCGAATTAAATACCGAAAAGAAACCAAACAGGTGCGATGCATTATACACCACAGCTTCATCAAGCAGGATAAGGTTTTGATCTGGCCCACCTCCCCTCACATAAAAGCTGCTGTTCCCTTCGCCGGCATTTTGCACACCAGGAGTAAGCTGTATGGTTTTCAATACATCCACTTCGCCCATGAATGCGGGCAGTGTTTTTATTTTCTCCACATCCATCTGCACTTTGCCCATATCAATGCTTGATGTATTCTTGTCATCTTTGATGCCGGTAATAACAAGTTCTTTCTTTGTTATCACCTTTTCCTGCAAAAAGGTATTTATCTTTAAATTCTTATCTAGGTTTATTTTTTCAGCAAAATCATTATACCCCATAAAAGAAACAATAAAAGTATAAGAGCCTTTTTCCATTGTAAGGGAAAAATACCCGTACTGATTTGTCTGTGTGCCTTTCATGTTTTCTTTCATGTACACATTAGCACCCATCAGGTATTCACCGGAAGTTGAATCTTTCACATAGCCGCTAATGGTATATTTTGCTACCTGCTGAGAGTAAGTTTGGCAAAAGCACAGGAACATAAGAGTAATCGCAAAAAGTAATCTCCTTAACATCTATATCAGCTCCCCGATATTTATGATGAACAAATAGAAACTAATCAAACAAAATACTTTAATCATTATACTGTAAAGCAAAATAAAAGAATTTTTGTGAATGCAATCTACTTTTTGTTTTATATTTGCAATTATTATTGGAATAAAATCGGGGCGTGGCGCAGTTGGCTAGCGTACTTGCATGGGGTGCAAGGGGTCGGAAGTTCGAGTCTTCTCGCCCCGACAAACTTTAACAGAAGCACTTGATAATCAAGTGCTTTTGCTTTTATATTTCAAATAGTTTATTTTGTAGAAAAATTGCGATTATATCTATTGAGACAGCACTGAGTTTATCTTTCTTTTTTTATACTTTTTTAACTAAAACTGCAGTTCCATAAGCCAGTACTTCTGTAATACCTGATGCTACTTCATTTGCATCATATCTAAATCCAACAACTGCATTTGCTCCCATTTCTTCGGCATGCTTTATCATTAGTTCATAAGCATCGCGCCTGGCTTTTTCGCAAAGCTCAGTATATAAAGTAATATTCCCTCCTGCAAGCGACTGAAATGCAGCGCCAATATTACCCAAAATTGAACGTGAGCGAACAATTATTCCTTTTACCACGCCAAGATTTTTCTCTATTGTATAGCCATCAAAACTAAAAGCTGTTGTAATTAATGAATGATCCATAAAGGTTATGTTTTAGATTTTAATTTATTGTCAAAGTTATACCATTTTTGTTATTTTATGTTATTTTTCTGTAATTTTCCTTTTACTTCCTTTAATTATAGTGTAATTTTGTATGTTCTAAATTTATCTGACTATGAAAAAATCCATCTTCTTATTAGTTGCAATATTTATTTCCGGCATTAAAATATTTTCTCAAACCCCTTCATGGATATGGGCTGAAAGCTCAGGTGGTAATTTGGTAGACGAAGGTAATACCATAACCACCGATGCTGCGGACTATATCTATGCTGCCGGTTATTTTACAAGTCCTATAGTTACGTTTGGCAATAAAACACTCGTTAATTCAGATTCTTCCGGAAGTACTGCTAATGTTTATGTTGTTAAATATACCCCCGAAGGAAATGTAATCTGGGCAAGGACATTGAATGACAACGGTTCGGATTTTGCCCATGGAATTACAACTGATTCCCATTGTAATGTATATGTTACCGGGGAATTTGACAGCGACACTATTTATTTTGGGACAAGTACTCTTATTAATTATGGCGGTGGCGATGTATTCGTTGCAAAGTATGATTCATCGGGAAATGCCTTATGGGCAAAAGGTGCAGGAGGTACATCTACAGATTATGGGAACGGTGTTAGTATTGATACTGCGGGCAATGTTCTGTTGGTTGGAACTTTCGTAAGTCCTGTTATTTCATTCGACACTATTAAGATCAGAAACAAAGGAGGCGGATGCTGTGCTGAAGATATATATATCGCAAAATATACTTCAACAGGGAATTTATTATGGGCAAAGAGTGCAGGCGGAACTGGCAGTGATTATGGCAGAGGTATAGTTACAGACATTGCAGGCAATTCATATATAACAGGACAATTTTCAAGTCCATTAATTGCATTTGATAATGATACTTTGGCAAATAACGCCTCATCATTAGGAGCAAAACTGTTGTCTTCCGATATTTTCCTTGCCAAATATGATCCGAGCGGGAATGTTGTTTGGGCAAAAGGGGCAGGAGGTAGTGCCAATGATTATGCTTGCGGCATTGCTATATTCAATACCAGTATTTATCTGACAGGAGCTTTTGCGAGCGATTCAATTGTTTTTGATACGGTTTTCATGAATAAATCATTTTCCGGAAACAGCTGCAATATTTTTGTGGCAAAATATGATTCATCAGGAAATGCACTATGGGCAAGGCAACCCAACTGTTCGAAAATAATGGATGACAATATTGGTTATAGCATTAATACGAGTTCTGATGGAAAAATTAATGTAACAGGCGTTATAGCAGATTCACTTGTTTCATTTGGCAGTTCTTCTTTGCTAGACTCCGGTTATGATGATATTTTTGTTGCTCAATATGATAATGCTGGAAATGCTTTATGGGCAGTAAGTGCCGGAGGAAATGAGATAGACTACAGTTCAGCGATTACTTCTGATCCAAACGGATATCTTTATATTACAGGATACTTTGAAGATTCTTCAATTGTATTTGGCAACACTCCTGCTTTGCTAAATTCAGGTGGACAATATAACCCTCCTGATATTTTTGTTGCAAAATTAAATCCCGGCCTAACAGTTGGCATCAATACAAGACCTGAACAAAATTCCGATATTGTTACAGTTTACCCCAACCCTGCAAACTCTGCATTTACGGTTGGAATTCCGGCTTCTTCAACTGATATAAAAATCTATAATTCTTTAGGTCAAAGTGTAGTGCAAGCAAAGGTTACCGGAGAAACAAAAGAATATTTTTCACTATCTGAAAGTGGTATTTTTCTTATTAGTGTTACTACTGCTAAGAGTATTATTACAAAGAAAGTTGTAGTTTATTAGTTACAACCACTGCTTAGATTTACCCTGATTTACATTTTAATAAACTTCCTGCTGAAAGTTTTATCTGCTGCTGTTAATTTCAATATGTAGATACCTTGCTGCATATTAGGCAGATTGATAACTGCATCACTGGACAGGTTATTTACTTTCTGTATAATTCTTCCTGCGATATCATAAACAGAGACATTATAGCTTTTCAGAAATGATTTTACATTTACAGTATTATCCGCTGAATTAGAATATACAGTTATTAATCCATCTTCATTATTTTCTTTGATTCCTGTATTAATAGATGCGGTAACAAATAGTTCAATAGGACCGACAACGCATAAACCCGATTCTGTTTCATTAACTGTAACAAACCCTGACTTATAACCCCATGTTACTGTAATCTGATTTGTTCCCTGTCCTGATATAATGTTAACACCGGCAGGAAAATTCCACTGATATGTTGAACCTGAATGATTAGGCACTGAAAATACTATGCCCGATTGTTCATACATAACTGTTATAGGACCTGTAATGGAATAAGGATTATTAATAAGTCCGAAGAATTCAGCTGCCCAGAAAGAAGAATAAAAGCTTTCATTCCATGAATAGGAACCTGTAGTCCCACCTTGTTGGAAACAAGTGCCCGGATATACAGATATACCATGCGACATAGAACCTATCATATATGTTTCAACAACTGTATTACCTGTAGAATCATGAAATTGCTTTAACTGTATCTTGCTATTACCACAAAAGGCATTATTTGTTGAATCAGGAACAGTATCGGCTCTATGTACATTTGTCCATTGATACATCAATTGTTTTGCATTTACAGGACTTACAGTAATATCGCTTGTGCCCTGAAATATAGCCACTCTTGGATATGGCCCGGTAAATGATGGATTTTCACTTCTAACAAGATTACCCCACTGGGCAGGAGTTTTAGTTACTAAACCGTACATGACATTTTCTGCAGAAGTAAGATCAGTTGCAGATTGGTATGGTGCTCCTGCCATTACTGCACCTGCAGCAAAAACTTCGGGATATGCGCCAAGCATAACAGCTGTAAAACAGCCACCTGCCGATAAACCCGTAACAAAAACTCTCGAACTATCAATAGAATAATGGTTCTTCATATAATTCATCATTTGCTTTATTGAAAGAGCTTCACCCTGATTGCGGCTGTAATCTGTCGACGTATACCAATCAAAACAATCATTGTATAAAGTTGATGACTGTTGCGGATGAGCCACATAAAATTTATAATGGTTTGCGAGTGTATCCCAACCCGAATCTCCCTCAAATCCCTGTGCGTTTTCAGTACAACCGTGCAACACCACAACCAGCGGAGCATTTTCAGGTATGCCAGCGGGCACATAACTGTACATTTGTAAATTGCCGGGATTAGATCCGAATGAAGTAACCGTCTGCCATCCGGTTTGCGAATAAGAAAATGAAATTGACAATGTAAAGAACATTGTGAACGCAATTGATTTCAAAAGTGTATATTTTTTCATGGTGTGAAATTATTTAGACAAAAGTAATTGTAATCTTTTACTTTTAAGAGTTTCATTATATTTCTTTGCTTCTTCAATAAAGTTCTTTCCAATTGGAAATGACAAAGCGCTTTTAGTATCGGGTTTCTCGGGATGCCATTGCAATGCTATTAGAAAAGACTTGCCCCGAGGATCTTTCCATTCAAAGGCTTCAACTATGCTATCGTTCGCCCATGCAGAAACTTTAAAGCAATCTGCCGGCTTATCCACTGCCTGGTGATGATTGCTTGCAACAGTATCTCCTTTTGTATTGCACAGATTACAAAGATATGTCCCCTGAACAAGGCTTACATAATGCTTTGTATGCGTTCCTTTTTTAGTTTGATGACGAACAAGAGTATCATGGTCTTTTGGAATATCAATTATCAGCGAGCCTCCCATAGCAACATTTAAAACCTGTTCGCCCCTGCAAATGCCAAGTATGGGGAGTTTTAATTCCATAGCTCTTTTAACTAATGCAAATTCGAGGGTGTCTCTCTTCTTATCAAGTTCACACCGACTGCTGTCTTTAGCTTTTCCGAATTGTGCAGGATCAACATCAAGGCCGCCGGTAAGTATAAGTCCTGAACATTTTTCAAGAAGCTTGCAGGCTTGCTCGGGATTCTTCTTGATCAAATCAATGCAAACAATATTCTTATCAAAATGCTTTATCCACTTTACATATTGAATATAATTGTCGCCTCCACTGGCTTTGGAAAGAGCGATATATAATGTATCGTTCTTTAGATCATTCGCTTTTAAAGTGAATGATGAAATGAAAAATACAAAAAGAAAGATGATATATGTAAAGGATATTTTTCTCATTATTATTTTTTATCGGATACTATCACCAGGTCCCATTCAAATAATCCATACCTGTAAAAACCTTTAGCAATTATCGGGTCCTGCTCGGTAATTGCTTTTGCTTCTTCCATATCTTTTGCTTTGAATACTATCATGCCACTACTAATATTGGCAAAGCCTCCGCAAACAAAATATCTATCGGAAGCAATTCCTTTTAAATAATCAATATGATCCTGAAAGTCCTGATCCGTTCTTTCAGTTCCACTATTCTTATAATCTAATCTTACAAATAATTTATCGCCCTTCTTCATTACTTTTTCTTCCATTTTCTTTGTTTACCATGACTTGGCTTATGAGCGTTGTATTCGGGGGCTTCACCCAAATGTTCAGGCAACTTTATCTTGTAAACCGGATTGCCTAACAACTTTTCAATCGCAGTAAAACGGATCTGGTCCTTCACATTAATAAAAGTGATTGCTACTCCTTCCGTCTCAGCCCTTGCAGTACGGCCAATGCGATGAACATAATCTTCGTAATCGTTGGGAACATCGTAATTGATAACAAGGTCGATGTCTTCAATATCAATACCGCGCGATAGAATATCGGTTGCCACGAGTACCTGCAGTTTTCGGCTTTTGAAATTCATCAGGGCATCTTCACGGCTTTTCTGGTCGAGGTCGGAGTGAATATCTTCCACTGATAGTCCCAACTTTTTCAATTCGCCGCTGAGTTGCTTGGTCTTTAGTTTTGTGGAACAAAACACCAGCACAGATCGAAGTTGCTTGTTCAGCAATAGCTCTATAATGAGTGGTATCTTCTGGTTGTCGTGGACAATATACGCCGCCTGCATGATGCGTTCGGCGGGCTTTGATACGGCTATGCTTATTTCTACAGGATCCTTCAGCACTTTCCTTGCAAGGGAACGTATCTCATAGGGCATGGTAGCGGCAAAAAGGAGGTTCTGCCGCTTTTCTGGCAGGAAGGAAATTATTTTCATGATGTCGTCGTGAAAGCCCATATCCAGCATACGGTCGGCTTCATCGAGGATAAGGTATTTGATTTCCGATATCTTTACATAGCCCCCGTTGAGGTGCGATATCATCCTGCCGGGAGTGCATATAACCACATCGGCACCTTCGGTGAGTGCCTGCTGCTCCTGCGAATACGAAATGCCATCGGTGCCACCATAAACGGCAATGGAACTAACCGGCGTGAAATAGGAAAATCCCTGGAAATGCTGGTCTATCTGCACTGCAAGTTCGCGAGTGGGAACAATAACAAGGGCATGGATATTCCCATCCTGGGGCGAAGTGGCCGTGCCTACCGGCAGGCAGGTTATTTTCTCAATTACAGGGAGCAGGAAGGCGGCTGTTTTGCCGGTGCCTGTTTGCGCCGAAGCTATAAGGTCTTTTCCCTGCATGATAATGGGAATAGCTTGCTCCTGTATGGGTGTTGCCGTTTCGAAACCGAGGGCTTCTATTCCTTCGAGTAAGTGCGGGCTGAATCCGAATTCGTTAAATTGCATTAATTGATTTGTATAAACTTAAAGTCGTAAAGTTAAGGAAATATTGTGAATTGAATAAGAAAGTGTTTGATATTTTAACTGATGTTACGCAAATACTTTTTAACCGCAAAGGTCGCAAAGTTTTCCGCAAAGTTCACAAAGAAATATACTTCTCTGCGCTCTTTGCGTGTCTTTTCTTCGTGTTCTTTGCGGTTAATTTCTTTTCTGCGTAACATGAGTTTTAAGTTCAAATGTTTTTTAAATAGAACTCTGATAATACTGAAAAAACTGATTTACGCTGATAATTATAGTCTCCAGTCAACAGTTTTCAGTCTCCAATAAATTTGCTGACTGCATACTGCCAACTGCCTATTATTTTAAAATGTCATTTACTTTGTGTCATTTATTGTCATTACGCTTCGCTGTCATTAGTTGTCATTCTTTTTTTTGCTTACCGCCTACTGCTGCTGCCTACTGCATACTTCTACTTTGTTCAATTATTTTTTTTATTTCTTGTTTATTTAAAATTTAGTATATTTGCACACCTTATAATTTGATGGTTTGTTGGCTTTATGGAATGGGATAAGGTATTATCTGATTAGCAAAAAGAACCAATGATTACAGCATATTTAAAGACATCGCTTCTTGAAACACCCTTGCTAACAGGGTGTTTCAGCGTACCCCCCCAGTTCTAAAAGCCTTGTAGCTGTAGGGTTTCAGAGTGCCACCCGCATTAACTCCTATTTTAATTACCTTACATATACTGCTTACACGGACAGGCAAGTTTTCTTTAACACATCACCTCAAGGCAAGGCTGTAATGCAGGTTTACTGGAGAGTATAAATGAGATTGTGTAAACAGGATATTCACTGTCTACATCGCCCTTCAAAGATAATTAAAAATTGATTAAGAATGAGTCCCCAATGCATGATTGGAAGTTTCCAAGCATCTTCAATGTTTTTAATGGCTAAGTATATAGATTTGGATGCTGCATTTTCATTTGGGAACTGCGTTTTTGTTTTGGTATATTTTCTGATACCACGGTTTAGATTTTCAATAGTATTGGTGGTATAGATAATTCTTCTAAGCTCCAGTGGATACTCAAAATAATTGGATAAGCTGTCCCAGTTTGTTTCCCATGAAGTGATTGCATATTTATACTTACCCTGCCATTTGAGTTTAAATTTTTCAAACTCTTCCAGGGCTATTTCTTTGTTGATGGCGGTATATACTTTTTTTAGATCCTGGCAAAATATCTTCCTGTCCTTCCAAACTACAAACTTGCAACTGTTACGGATTTGGTGGACAATGCAGAGCTGTGTTACAGTTTCCGGGAATACGGCATTAATAGCTTGGGTAAAGCCCTTGAGGTTATCCGTACAAGCAATAAGAATATCCTCTACACCTCTGGCCTTTAAGTCGGTCAGAACACTCATCCAGAAGGCAGCAGATTCTGTTTTTTCAATCCAAAATCCGAGAACTTCTTTTATACCATCTGGTTTAAGACCGATAACGATATAAACACATTTGTTTATCACTTTGTTATCTGTTCTGATTTTAAGAACAATGCCATCCATCCATACGGCATAATAGACTGGCTCCAGTGTGCGCTGTTGCCATTCTTTGGCTGACTCCATGATACTTTCAGTAATGTTGGAAACTGTTGTTTCGCTAATTTCCAGTCCATAAATATCCAAAACCTGGTGGCGGACATCGGAAGTGGTCATACCCCGGCTGTACATACCTATTATCGCATCTTCTATCTTACTACTGATGGTTTCTCCCTTGGGAATAATATGTGGTTCGAAAGCTCCGTTTCTATCTCTTGGAATATTAAGTATCACTTCTCCTACATTCTCAGTTGTAATAGTTTTTGGAAAAGACCCATTGCGACTGTTACCTGTATTGTATCCATCTTTGGCATGTTTTGGGTAACCAAGATGTTCCTCTAGTTCACACTTTAGCATCTCCTCTATGCCTTGCTTAAATATCGAATTAAAATATTCTTGAAATGATTCTTTGCTTTTAAACTGTTTGAAAAAGCCTTTGGGGAATTGATCTCCCGTGTCGTTTTTGTTTTGCATTTTGGTATTTGGTTTAAAGATAAATTAAAATTTTCAATATAGGCTTGTGCTTCGTTCCGCTGCGCTCCACTTCAGCACAAGCCTATATTCCTTTTAAACCTGTTTACACAATCTGCTTTTCTCTACCGTTTACCACTGTGGTCTGGCATCCGCTTACAGTAATAAATATTTTGCATCGGGGTTCATTGAAGTTTCCACGAACAGTTTAGCAGTTGCCGCGAAGAGTTTCCCCTGTGCGTGGAACAGTTTAGCAGTTTCCACGAACAGTTTAGCAGTTGCCGCGAAGATGTACGCATGTGCGTGGAACAGTTTAGCAGTTGCTGCGAACAGTTTAGCAGTTGCCGCGAAGAGTTTCCCCTGTGCGTGGAACAGTTTAGCAGTTGCTGCGAAGAGTTATCCCTATGCGTGGAAGGGCTACGCATGTGCGTGGAACTGTTTGGCAATTGCTGCGGGGAGTTATCCCTATGCGTGGAACAGTTTAGCAGTTGCTGCGAAGAGTTATCCCTATGCGTGGAAGGGCTACGCATGTGCGTGGAACTGTTTGGCAATTGCTGCGGGGAGTGTTGCAGGGAACAAATTACCTTATGCTTATGTATCAATAGTTCAGTAATTTTTTTAATATGATGATACTTTTCAGGGCTAAAGCCCAATATTTGAAGGCTGTTTGCATAACCCCAGACTTAAGTCTGGGGTTATGGATAAATCCAGCTATCATCGGGGACTTTAGTCCCATACTTTAAAAATATACCGAAGTGTTTATGTATTAAACCAAATAAATTAAGCCTGCAATAGTGCCGGCAAGTATTAACTAAAAAAATAAAAAAACATGGACTATCATTATCTGCCAAATGGCGAAAGAGAAATTGAAGGCTGGATGTATAACTTTTCACAGCGCTTACAAGCCATAGGCGCAAGCCTGGGGCTAACACCCGCTCAAATAACAGCTATCGAAAACGACTATCTGGCATGTAAATACCTGCTCGATATGGAAGATACGTTTAAAGCTGAGTTGCACCAGCGTACAGAGTATAAAAACACCCTGTTAAAAGGAAAAATTGGTACAGTTATTACCAATTATCCTGGTTTGCCCACCCTGCCCGCTACACCGGTACAGGTTCCGGCAGGAATTATTTCAAGAATAGAAAGCACAGTTCAGTTAATTAAAAACAGTCCGAATTATGATGTAGCCATTGGTCAGGCTTTAAAAATTATTGCCCCCGGCAAAACAGCAGGCGACATTACTCCTTTGGAAAAAACTATACTTAAACCCGAAGCCAAAGTGGTTGAAAACAGCGCTACAGAAATTAAAATTAAATGGGTAAAGGGCGATGCAGATGGCATTATTGTTTATGTAAACGCCCCTGCAGTCGCCCCTGCAGCAAACTCAAAGGTTGATGCCGAAGCAGCCATTAACTTTGTTGAGTATGGGCGATACAATTATTCGCCATTTGTTGATACCCGTAAAAATGCCGGAACACAGCCCGAAACACGCATGTACAAATTGCAATATTTTGAAAAAGATAAGCCCGTAGGCATGCAATCGGATATTATTAAAGTGGTGGCTGCGATTTATTAAGTCCCAAGAACCAAGCTCCAAGCCCCAAGAAGAAACTCTTTGAATTTGGGGCTTAATTTTGGGCTAATATCCTATTTATAGTATAGAATAAATAACTTAATAACAATTAACAATTTTAAAACGTAAACTATGAAGAGAATTACATTCTTAGTAATGCTCGCCTTTATCGGCTTGAGCGTGAATGCACAGTTAGAATTTCAAAAAACCCTTGGAAGCGCAAATGCAGATATGGGTAACTATGTTCAGCAAACAAGCGATCATGGTTATATTATTGCCGGTTATGCTACTAATTTTATTGCAGGTGCAGGTCAAGATGTCTATTTAGTTAAAACGGATTCAAACGGTATTATGCAATGGAATAAAACTTATGGTGGAACAAATAATGAAGTTGCAACGTGTGTTAGTCAAACAAATGATATTTGTACAGGACAGCTAGGTTATATTATTGCAGGGATAGTTATGACTGGTACAAGTTATACTTATTATAATGGTTTTTTAATTAAGACAAATTCTGCAGGTGATACTCTTTGGACAAGGACTTATGCAACTAATAGTTATTTTAATTCTGTAAAACAAACTAATGATGGTGGTTTTATTGTAGCTGGGGAGTTTATGGGTGCAACTTATCCTGGTGCTTATTTATTAAAAACTGATAATTTGGGTAATGTGCTTTGGTCTAAAATTTATGGTGCTAATACTGCTACATCTCTAAGCCAAGTTCTACAAACTTCCGATGGTAATTATATTGCTTGTGGTAGTAATTCGAGTAATTCATATGGATATATTTTAAAAGTAAATACTGCCGGTGATACTTTATGGTCAAAAAGATACGCTTTCAGTGGAGGAGGTACATATAGTTTTGTAAATTCAATTCAGCAAACAATGGATGGTAGTTATATTTTGGGGGGAACTAATGAAGGTGGAAGTAATGCCTATGCTGATATTCTTAAAATTAATAGTACTGGAAATGTAACCTGGAATGAACAATATGGTTCTCTTGTAACAGTAAATTCAATTCAGCAAACAAGTAATGACGAATATATGGCTATTATAGTTAATGGAACCAGTACTGAATATTTACTTAAGATAACTGGAACGGGAAATGTTATTTCTGCCAGAGAATACAATACGGGGGGTGCCAGTTCATTTGGTTGCCTTCAATTAACAAAAGATGATGGTTTTGTTATGGTGGGTCAATACTCAACTCATAATGGGGATGTTTATTTAATTAAAACAGATTCAAGTGGCATAAGCTGTAATGGCGATATTCCTTATTTAATGTCTTCAACAACTGCATCTGCTTTTATGGCTTGTCCTAATTTAATAAATTCATCAGCTTCTTCTACTACCGGACATTTTTCAGGTGTTGTAAATTCACCAAGCCCTATCCTTGCTACCATTTGTACAACTTCAAGTGTTGGAATAGATGAAATAAATAATAATTCAAACAATATTTCTATTTATCCCAACCCTGCTAATACTACTATTACAATTGAAAACTCTAATTTTACTAAAGAACAAACAATTTCTGTTTTCGATATGCAAGGTCAGCTAATAAACACATTAGTTACAAACAATAAAAAGACAAGTTTTGATATTTCCAGCTATCCAAGCGGAGTATATGTTATAGAAGTGAGGACAGAAAAAGGGGTGGAAGTAAGGAAGTTTATAAAGGAGTGAAATAGGGAATAGTGAAATAGGAAAACTTATAAATATTAATAACCTAACCTGCCTGCCGGTAGGCAAGGTAACTCAATAACCTATTTCCTAACAATCTAATTCACTAAAAAAGGGCTTCGCACCTGCCTCGCCGGCAAGGCGGGAAAACGAAGTCCTTTTTTTTTGCCAAACTCAAAAGCTCTCAAAAATTTATATAAAACTCCTTAGCCAGCTCTTTATATTCGGGGGTGTATGATTTTCCCTCTTTATCAAGTATTGCAATAGCACTGTTGCTGCAGCTTTTCTTTGTACGTTCCAGTTGCAATAGTTTGCGGTTGGGCTTTGCCCCTGCTTTGGGTTCAACATCGGTAACCTTGGTAATATAATATCCTTCAATAAGCGCCAGTTCGCAAAAATGCGGAACAATGCCGGATGGCAATATAGTGCTGAACTTGCCTCCGTGGCATAATAATCGTAATGAGCCCGAAAGAAGTTCTTCAAACGACAGCGAATCAGTATGGCGTGCAAGCCTTCGTTTTTTATCATTTGTCTTAAGCGAGTTGATAAAATAAGGAGGACAGCAAACAATAAGGTCGTATTTGTGTTCGCAAACCTTAATATACTCTTGTATGGAAGAATGAACAACTGTTAGTCGCTTTCGCCACGGACTGTTTCTAAAATTTTCCTCAGCCTGTTGGTAAGCATCCTTATCAATTTCAACAGCCGTTATCAATGCATCGCTTCGCTGCGCCAGCATAAGGGCAATAACTCCGCTGCCGGTGCCTATATCAAGTATGGAAGTAGAACCTTCAACATCAGCCCATGCGCCAAGCAAACATCCATCTGTACCTATTTTCATGGCACACTGGGAATCGTTAATGCTGAACTGTTTGAACTGGAAGCTCATTTGAGGATAATGCCAATTTGATTATACCTTACATTTCGGTCACACTGAGGAGAGGCGGAGCCTCGTCTCGAAGTGAGACTTTCGAATGCCAGACTTCGAGACGCGGAGTTTATCCTGACGAAGGAAGGGCTCCTCAGTCTGACTATTCTTATTAACCTTTAGTATTATCATTGATTTAGGTAGATGTCAATTAATCCATCGGGAGCATCAATAAGAATTGTTTTTTTCTTCTTATCAATCTTATGGATGATATTTTCGTTAGCAGGTATCAATATCTCTTTTGTTCCTTTTTTAATTTCGAGTATAAGCTGCTGTGGCATTTCCATTACATTGATCACCTCGCCTATTTCACCATAAGAGTCATCAATTACCTTAAACCCGACAAGATCCTTAAAAGTTATTTCCTTCTTCTTTGGCTTGGGTAAAGAAGATAAAGGTATAAAGACATTGCATTTTAAATATTGCTGCGCCTTAACTGCATTATCAATATCTTGGAACTTAATGATTATTGAGGATGCCCCTGACTGGCTAATAGCATCAATAAAAAAAGGAATCAGTTGACCATTGATCTCAATGAAAACTGATTCCAGTTCGTTTAGGTTCAGAGAAATTTCTTCTCTTGAAAGAAGTATAAGTTCGCCTTTGAAACCGTGAATTTTAGAGAAATATCCCAGATGATAGCATTCTTCTCTTTTCATCGGCGAAGAAAAACTATGCTTCTGTTTTAGGTTCTTCAGCCTGTTGTTGTTCAGGTTCCTGGGCAGCTACTTCTTCAGCATCGGCCGCTTTTTCTTCTTTTTCAAGTAATTTAGCACGTTTCTTGGCAATTACAGCTTCTCTTTCCTCATTCACTTTAGCTTCGGCTTCAAGTTTTTTCTTTATTTCCGACTTTGAATCCTGTGCTTTCTGATTTACTTTACTGCTGATCTTTGCCTGTTTTTCAGTTAACCAAAGCTGGAATTTAGCTTCTGCTGCTTCAGTGGTAAGAGCGCCTTTTGCAACGCCTTTTAATAAATGGTTCTTGTACAAAATACCTTTGTACGACAGGATAGCTTTTGCAGTGTCCGAAGGACTTGCTCCTTTTTGAAGCCATGCAAGCGCTTTATCCATATCAAGGTCAATTGTTGCGGGTATGGTAAGTGGGTTATACGATCCGATCCTTTCAATAAATCCTCCGTCACGTGGTGCCCGACCATCCGCAATTACAATATGGTAGTAAGGCTGTCCTTTCTTTCCATATCTTTGTAATCTCATTCTTGTTGCCATAAATTAGATTTAATTGTTGTTAAAAATTTATTTTGGGGTGCAAATATCCGATATTTTTTTGATTTTCAAAAGTATTTATAAAAATAATTGACTTTTAAACAACTAAGAACTATAAAAATTAATTGTTTTTTTCAACAACCGTCATTCCCATGCTAATAGGGAAATATGTTTTTTTTATCAACAGTCATATTTTATTGTTTCTTTTGAATTAACTTTACCAAGTTAAATTTACTCGTTTTACTTTCCTTTTTAACTAACATACATGCCCGACTTTACACATTTACACGTACACACTCAGTATTCTATCCTCGACGGGCAGTGCGACATTAAAACCTTAATGAGCAAGGTAAAGGAATACGGGATGAAATCACTTGCAATTACCGATCATGGTAATATGTTTGGCGTTCTGGAGTTCTTAAAAGCAGCAAGGAGCAGTGGGGTAAAACCTTTAATAGGCTGCGAGATGTATGTAGCCGATGGGAGCAGGTTCGAAAAGAAAGGAAGAGAGGACAGAAGCGGTTATCATTTAATTTTATTGGCAAAGAATTACGAAGGCTACAAAAACCTCTCGCGTCTTTGTTCCCTGGCATTTCAAAAAGAAGCCTTTTATTATACACCTCGCGTTGATAAGGAATTGCTGAGGGAATACCACGAAGGACTTATTGCATCAACTGCCTGCCTTGGCGGCGAAATTGCTTATAACATCCTGCATCAAAGCGAAGCGAAAGCTGAGGAAGCGATTAAAGAGTATTATGATATTTTTGGTGAAGACCTATACCTTGAAATGATGGATCACGGGCTTCCGGAACAACAGGAAGTAAATAAAGTGCTGCTGCGGTTAGCTGAAAAATTCAATATTAAACTTATCGCAACCAATGATGCCCATTTTGTAAATGCAGATGATTCTAAAGCGCACGACATACTCGTATGCCTCAATACCGGTAAGGATTACGATGATCCAAAGAGGATGAAATATACTGGCTTTGAATACCTGCGGTCGCCGGAAGAAATGGCGAAACTATTTGAATTTTATCCCGAAGCACTTGCAAATACACAGGAAATAGTTGATAAGATTGAAGAGTACGATTTATTTCATGACGTGATATTGCCTGCCTTTCCTATACCTGAAGACTTTAAAGATGAAAATGAATTTCTTGCACACCTTGCTTACGAAGGAGCTGAAAAGGTTTATCCTGAAGTAAATGAGGACGTAAAAGAAAGGCTGCGCTACGAACTTGAGGTAATTGAAAATAAAGGCTTCGCCGGATATTTCCTCATCGTGCAGGATTATATCAACGAAGCAAAGAAAATGGGAGTGGCTGTAGGACCCGGTCGTGGTTCGGCAGCAGGCTCGGCGGTAGCATTCTGCATCGGTATCACTGGCATTGATCCATTGAAATATAATCTTCTTTTCGAACGTTTTCTTAATCCAGAAAGGCCTTCCATGCCTGATATAGACGTGGACTTTGATGATGATGGCAGAGAAAAGGTAAAGGAATATGTTGTATTAAAGTATGGTAAGGAAAAAGTTGCGCAAATAATCACATTTGGCACTATGGCTGCAAAATCGGCCATACGCGATGTGGCAAGAGTGCTTAAACTTCCGTTAGCAGAGGCTGACAGACTGGCTAAACTTGTCCCTTTTGCTGCTGATATGACATTAAAAAAAGCATTTGCTGATGTCCCTGAATTAAAGGAAGCCAAGGAAAAAGGAACACAGCTTATCAAGGACACTCTTAAATACGCAGCTCAACTTGAAGGTTCCATAAGGCATACCGGAGTTCATGCCTGCGGAATTATTATAGGGAAAGATAATCTGATGGAGCATCTCCCTCTAAGTTCAGCCAAAGATACCGACCTGATGGTAACCCAATATGAGGGCGAGCAGGTTGATTATGTAGGTATGCTGAAAATGGATTTCCTCGGGCTGAAGACTCTTTCCATTATTAAAGATGCAATAGAAAATATTGAGATCCGTCATAAGAAAAAGATAGATATTGATACTATTCCTTTGGATGATGAACTCACTTACAAGCTATATCAAAAGGGGGATACGGTTGGCACTTTCCAGTTCGAGTCGGAAGGAATGCGGAATCATTTAAAAGAACTTAAGCCAACCGACATAGAAGACCTTATAGCGATGAACGCATTGTATCGCCCGGGCCCTATGGATTACATTCCTTTATTCATTAATCGTAAACTGGGTAGGGAAGCTGTTGAATACCCACACAAATGGCTTGAAGAGCTGTTGAAACCCACCTATGGCATCATGGTTTACCAGGAACAGATCATGCAAACGGCGCAGATCATGGCAGGTTATTCGCTTGGCGCTGCTGATTTGCTCAGGAAAGCGATGGGTAAGAAGAAGATTGATGTAATGGAAAAAGAGAAAGTAAAATTTCTCAAAGGTGCATTAGAAAAAGGAGTGGATAAGGAAAATGCCGATGCTGTTTTTGCAGTAATGGAGAAATTCGCTTCTTACGGATTTAACCGTTCACACTCTGCTGCCTATTCTGTTATTGCATATCAAACTGCATATTTAAAAGCACACTACCCTGCAGAATATATGGCTGCCGTGCTTACACGAAACTTAAACGACATCAAGAAAGTTACATTCTATATGGACGAATGCAAACGTGCCGGTATTCCTGTTCTTGGTCCTGATGTGAACGAAAGCCAGTTTAAGTTTGTAGTGAATGATAAAGGCGCTATACGTTTCGGGTTGGGCGCTGTTAAAGGCGTTGGCGAAGCTGCCGTTGAAGCTTTAGTTACTGAGCGCAAGGAAAACGGCGCATACAAAAGTATTTTCGATGTGGCTAAACGCGTTAATCTTCGTTCGTGCAATAAACGCTGTCTCGAAGCGCTTGCTATGGCAGGGGCTTATGATGGTTTTAAAGATTCGCATAGGGCGCAATATCTGCATAAGGAAGATAACGAGGACACTACTTTTCTTGATAAAGTGATCAAACATGCCAATATTCTTGCTGGCAAAAATTCATCTACCCAGCATTCTTTATTTGGCGAGTCAGATGACGTTGTAATACCTGATCCTAAACTTCCCGAATGCGAAGAATGGTCGAAAATGGAATTACTGAACAAGGAAAGGGAAGTAACAGGCATCTATATTTCAGGGCATCCACTGGAAGATTACAGGATAGAAATAGAGAATTTCTGCAATATAAAAATCAACGACCTCGATGATACAAAAAAGCTTAAAAGCAGGGAGCTTATTTTTGCAGGTATCGTCACTTCTGTAAATCATAAAACAACAAAAACAGGAAACCCGTTTGGTAATTTCACTATTGAAGATTACGACGGAACTATACAACTGGCTTTGTTCTCGGAGGATTACCTGAAGTTTAAACATTTCCTGAATAAAGATGCTATCTTATTTATTAAAGCTAGGGTGCAACCAAAATATGGCTCCGCCGAGGTGCTGGAGATAAAAATAACCAATATTGGATTGCTTTCGGAAGTATTGAAGAAATGTGTGAATGATATCACATTGAAGCTTGCGCTAGCTGATATAACAGAGGAACTTATCGACCGTATCTCTAAATCAATGAAAAAGAAATCGGGCAACTGCAACATCAGGTTTGCTGTGTTTGATACGCTGGAGAACATCTCCATTGAACTGCCTGCAAGAAAGCATAAAGTGGATTCATCAGACTTCCTTAAGGTTATCGCGGGCATTCCTGAAATAAAGTTTAAAATAAACTGATAATATATTAGCTGAGTTTCTCAGGGCTAAAGCCCTTCATTAATAAGAATTTCATTAACCACGCCTTTAAAGGCGTGGTTATAAATAACAATTAATACGCAGGACTTTAGTCCTGAAATAAAGTATAAATAAATTAACAGTACATATATTAAAAAGAAAATCGTATATTTGCTTAAAATAATACAGATATGGCAATAGAATTCACTGACGCTAATTTTGATGAACTGGTAGTAAAATCAAATAAACCTGTTTTGGTTGATTTTTGGGCTGAATGGTGCGGCCCATGCAGGATGATAACCCCGCTGGTTGAAGAACTGGCTAAAGAGTATGATGGTAAAGTGCTGGTTGGCAAAGTTGATGTTGACAATAACCCCGGTATATCTTCAATGTATGGTATCCGCAATATACCAACTATATTATTTTTCAATAACGGACAGATAGCCGATAAGCAGGTAGGAGCCGTTCCCAAGCAAAAGATAGCCGATAAACTTGATGCTATGCTTAAGTAATATTCCTCCTTCCGAATACCTGTACCTTTGGGCGTTATAGGATGGCACGGACTATAAAGGAATATTGATAAGGTTAAAATCACTTACTATTACAGCCTGAATTTCCTTACTGAGGAAACATTAATCTTTATACTTTAATTCTTTGCTTAATGAGCAACTTTTTTTAAGCATGAGTAATTAATTTCATTGTGAAATAGTTGATTTTCGATCTGTGTTTACCCTCACCTTGAGGGTGCGTACCTTCATCATATAGGTGTTTACCTTAAGCATGATAGTCTTTACCTTCGCTTTATAATTGGTAAAATTTTCACTAAAATTTGATAATTTAGTCCTGAAACCTGACTTTTTTGTTCTGATACCATGCTATCTCATTCAAACAAATTCAGCTTTCGTTATAACAATTTTCCCTTTTTTAATGATGCAGGGAAGAATAATGTTGTAATTTTGAAGAAATAAATCAATATTTATGAGGCTCAAGAAGTCATTCTTTCTATTCAATCTATTGTTAATTCATTCTATAGGAATGTGCCAACTTAAAATAGATACTTTAGGTGCCAATCAAATACCTTCAGGTATATTATATTCTGGCAATTTCATTAATTGTTATAAGTGGACTGACAAATTAGGCACAAACTACTTATTGACATCAGAAAGTAAAGAAATTAGAACACCAAAAGCTATTGAAGCAGCGAAACATTATGAAATATCTCATATAGGGAACAGAAATGATACTATTTTTAATATTGAAGCATTTGAAAGAGTTAAAATTATTTACGCCTATAATTATATTGAACGAAATAATTCAACAAAACTTCTATGGAAATATTCTGATTCGAATGTCTGTGTGCTTTCAGATTTTCTCAAATATATCTGCAATCCAATTATTACAGACTTAAATAAAGATAATGTATCTGAAACCTGGTTGATATATAGAACAGGATGCCATAGTGATGTTCAACCTAATAATATGGTCATTATGGTTCACGAAAACAATAAAATCAGTACATTAAGAGGACTTATGTATTCAAAATATCTTGTTGGTGATTTAAACAAGGACAAATTTGAATGTAATCTTGAAAAACTTAACTTGAAAGAGGATAGTTCTGCTGTTAAAAAGAATGGTATGGATTTCGACAATTATAAAATGAGAATTGGAAGATATATGAACGAGGATGATTTTCACAATGCTCCAATTCAAACGTTGGTATATGCCCGAATACTTTGGAAAGAGTATATGGACAAAGACATTGACTATGGCGATCATTAAACCAAATAAGAGTTATTAAAGACACACTGGTAAAATGGCTTATTTATTGAAGCAAACGAAATAAGAAAATTTCTTCGCGACCTTTGCAATAACTTTGCGACCTTTGCAGTTAAATAAATAACATAAGTATTCATTTGGAACAGCCATTAAACCATAAAGAAATTGAACAATTCGGCAACCTTGAGCTTATTGCAAGGCAGGTTGTGGAAGGCTTTATCACAGGACTTCATAAAAGTCCCTTTCATGGTTTTTCAGTAGAGTTCGCAGAGCACAGGCTATATAACACAGGCGAATCTACCCGGCACATTGATTGGAAACTGTACGGGCGCACAGAAAAGCTGTTTATAAAGCGCTATGAAGAAGAAACCAACCTTCGCTGCCAGATCATAATTGATAATTCTTCTTCCATGTATTACCCGGAAGAAAGCAACCCAGCCAAAGGGAAGTTCAATAAAATATCCTTCTCTGTTTATTGCGCCGCCGCATTAATATACTTATTAAAAAGACAACGCGATGCAGTGGGAATAAGTCTTTTTCCCGATAAGGTCGAACTGCATACCCTTTCCAAATCAAGCGCCATGCATCACCGTATGCTTTATGCTGAGTTGGAAAAGCTGCTAGGAAGGATAAAAACAGAACAGCCAAGGCAAACCAATGCCACCGAAGCTTTGCATTATCTTGCCGACAACATTCACAAACGATCACTGGTGGTTATCTTCAGTGATATGATGGATAATTCCAACAGGTCGAAAGAGTTGTTGTCATCGCTTCAACACCTGCGCCACAACAAGCACGAAGTGATACTCTTTCATGTAGTGGATAAATCAAAGGAAGTGGATTTTGAATTTGAGAACCGCCCTTATAAATTCATCGACCTTGAAACAGGTGAAGAACTAAAACTGCATCCTAACGAAATAAAGGACCACTATAAAAAATCAATGTCCGATTATAAGAACCTTATCAAATTAAAGTGCGGTCAGTATCATGTTGATTTTGTAGAAGCCAATGTTAATGAAGGATTCCGGGATGTGCTCCTCCCTTATTTATTAAAAAGAGAAAAGCTTTATTAATTGGCGTTCTTCGTAAAATAGATACGTCATTGCGACAAAGAGCGAAGCGAAGTGGAAGCAATCTCTTGTCTTAATTAAGATTGCTTCGGGCAAAGAACCCTCGCAATGACGAAAAAAATGATTTGCCGAAGAAGTGTTTTGATAACTATTTCTGATACACAGGATATTTCAAATAAAAGGTTGTCCCATTTAGTTTATCAGTAGTAAACCAAACCTTTCCCCTAAGGTAACGCTCAGTAAAGAGCTTAATGCTGTAGGTGCCTATTCCCCTGTTGTTTCCCTTAGTTGAAAAAGAACGCTGGAATATTTGCATCTGCACATCTTCAGGTATAATTCCATTGTTATGAACTGAAAATACAATATCATTTTTGATCTTCCTGCAGTTCAATGTAACCACATCAAAATCGCCGGAAGCCTCTACTGCATTTTTAGCAAGGTTTAACACGACCCTGCGAATTAATACCTTGTCGGTATAGAATGAAAAGTTACCTGAATCCTTTGAGATAACTATCTTTTTATTCAATGCGCTATCATTCTTTGCAAGTATTTGAAAAACATCCAGCAGCACATCACTTGTCTGAGATTCTTCAAACTGGGGGCGAAGCTCTCCATTCTCAGCAGAAAGTAAACTTCTTTGTGATACAATTTCATCCAGCAAATTAGATGCTGAAACATCAGCCATATTCAACAGGTCAAGACTGGTTCCAACATCTTCAGGATTCTTCATCAGTTTAATGATATTTTTTAGTCCTCCGGCGATATTCACCACATCATGAAAGAAAACCTGTTCCAGAACTTTTCTTCTTTTTTCATTACTCAGATCAGCTACCGTGAATATATAGTAATTTTCCTGTTCAATAACCAATGGAACAGCGCTAACCATCAACTCCATCGAACCGTTCTTCTCATCTTCAGAAGTAGTTATCCTGCACTCTTTCTCCGATTTCACCGCATGCATCATAGACTCAATAATTGCTGTAGCCGCACCGCAAACCTTGCAGGCTTTAGAAGTACCACATCCACCCGGTGATGTAATGGCATTGATGCAATTAAATATCTCACCCGGCCTGTATCCTAAAACATCATCAAGCTTTTTCCCTTTTAATATTTCAAATAATTTCTGATTAACATAAACCGCCTGACGATGATCATTTAGTATCATAACTACGCCTGAAGCAGCTTCAAAAACCGCTTTTATAAATTCCTGCTTATCGAAAGTTTGGTAAGACTTTAGTATCTTATCCCTGGATACTCTCTTGGCGGAAAGAAACTCTGTATGATTTTCGTCAAATTTCATAATGCTTGTTATTTCAATAACAAATATATAAAAATTAATAACAGACAAATAAATATTATTGGTCTGATAAACTTTTAATTCAAATGTATCAATTAAATTGAGCTACTAAACAGCATGACTTAAACTGTGTTGCTCCCAATAAATCATTTTTTCTAACTTTGCACAAATTTTGAATTACCTGACTGATGGAAATAGCAAGCAAATACGATCCCTCTAAAGTTGAGGATAAGTGGTACAAATACTGGAATGAGAATAAATTTTTCCGCTCTGTTCCTGATGAACGCGAGCCTTATTGCATTGTAATCCCTCCTCCAAATGTAACAGGAGTGCTTCACATGGGACATATGCTGAACAATACCATTCAGGATATTTTTGTTCGTCGTGCACGTATGCTAGGTAAGAATGCTCTCTGGTTACCGGGAACAGATCACGCTTCCATTGCCACTGAAGCAAGGGTAGTGAATAAACTTAAAGAAGAAGGCATCAGCAAAAAAGATCTATCGCGTGATGAGTTTCTGAACCATGCCTGGGAATGGACACATAAACATGGCGGTATCATACTTGAACAACTTAAGAAGTTAGGCGCTTCCTGCGATTGGGAGCGTACCTGCTTTACTATGGATGAAAAATTATCCGAATCTGTTCTAAGGGTTTTTGTTGATCTGTTTGATAAAGGACTTATATATCGCGGTGTCCGCATGGTTAACTGGGACCCCAAAGCATTGACCGCTGTTTCGGATGAAGAAGTAAATTACAAGGAAGTAAATTCGAAATTATATTATGTTCGTTATTTGATTGAAGGAACAACCAACGAATGGATAACCATTGCTACTACCCGTCCTGAAACAATATTAGGCGATACGGCCATTTGTGTACATCCGGAAGATGAAAGATATAAAGGGTATAAAGGGAAACGCGCAATTGTTCCACTCATCAACAGGTCAATCCCTATCATTTATGATGAATATGTAGAGCGTGAATTTGGAACAGGTGCATTGAAAGTTACACCGGCACATGATATTAACGATTACAACCTTGGCATAAAGCATAAACTTCCAACCATTGACATCTTCAATGAAAATGGAACGCTGAATGAAAAGGCTGAAATACTAATTGGTGAAGAACGCTTCAAGGCAAGAAAGAAAATAGTTGATCTTTTGAAAGAGAAAGAGCAGCTTGTAAAGGTTGAAGATATAGTAAACAAAGTAGGTTATTCCGAAAGAACGGATGAAGTAATAGAACCCAAATTATCCATGCAGTGGTTCATGAAAATGGCTGAGCTTGCCAAACCTGCATTGGATGTAGTAATGGACGACACTATCAAATTTCATCCTGCAAAGTTTAAGAACACGTATAAGCACTGGATGGAAAATGTTAAGGACTGGTGCATATCAAGACAATTGTGGTGGGGACATCGTATTCCTGCTTATTATCTTCCTAACGGAGAGATAATAGCTGCTTTGACAATTGAAGAAGCAAAGAAAAAGGCAAAAGAGAAATTCAATATAGACTATAAAACAGATGAGTTAAGGCAGGATGAAGATGTTCTCGATACATGGTTCTCATCGTGGCTGTGGCCTATTTCAGTATTCGATGGAATCAATCATCCTGATAATGCTGACATCAAATATTATTACCCTACCAATGATCTTATTACTGCTCCTGAGATCCTCTTCTTCTGGGTGGCACGTATGATAATGGCAGGACTGGAATACCGCAAGGATATTCCTTTCAGGAATGTTTACCTAACAGGTATTGTTCGCGACAAGCAGGGACGTAAAATGTCGAAGTCGCTTGGTAATTCGCCTGACCCGATTGAGCTGATGGAAAAATACAGCGCTGATGGTGTTCGTATTGGTATGTTGTTCAGTTCGCCTGCCGGTAACGATCTTTTATTTGATGAAGCTTCGTGTGAGCAGGGACGGAATTTCTGCAATAAAATTTGGAATGCATTCCGCTTGATTAAAGGATGGGATATTGATGATAAGCTTAAACAGCCAGAGTCTTCAAAGATTGCTATTGACTGGTTCCATGCAAAACTGAGTGCTGAAATTGAAATCCTAAACGATCATTTTGATAAATACAGGGTTTCCGATGCCTTGATGAGTGTGTATAAACTGGTTTGGGACGATTACTGTTCGTGGTACCTTGAAATGATAAAGCCTGCATACCAGCAGCCTATTGATAAAGCTACCCTTGAAACTACTATCGAAATATTTGAAAAGCTTTTAAAGTTGTTGCATCCTTTTATGCCTTTCATTACGGAAGAGCTTTACCATCTTATTTCAGAAAAGGAAGATCGTGAAACCATTATGTTTGCACCACTTCCCTCAACTGATAAAAAAGATAATGCTTTACTTGCAAAATTCGATCTGGCGAAAGATGTTATCATGGAAGTGAGGAATGTTAGGGCACAGAAGAACATCCCGAACAAAGAAACCATTAAACTTTCAATAAAGAAAAATTACAGCGAGCAGGCTGACTATACTTTTGATGCCCTTGTTTGCAAACTCTGCAACCTTGAAACGCTTGATTATGTTGATGAGAAAGTTGAAGGCGCATTTACGTTTGTTGTAAGGAATACTGAATTTTACATACCCGTTACTACTAACTTTAATGCAGAAGAAGAAATAAAAAAGCTTACCGAAGAACTCAATTATACCAAAGGCTTTTTACAAAGTGTTGCTAAAAAATTAAGCAACCAGAATTTCGTAAATAACGCTGCTGCCGCCATAGTTGATGCCGAGCGCAAGAAACAAGCCGATGCTGAAGCTAAAATAAAAGTGATTGAAGAACAGATTGCCAATATGAGGAAATAGTAAGTTTAACTTTAGAGACGAGTCTTTAATTTAATCAAGCCAAGGATTTTCTTTTTCCTTTATTAAATTCCTAAGCATTCTAATTCCTTTTCCCAAAGCACGGTAAAATTCTCTTTTACTAATCGTAAAATTGATTTGTGCAATACATAGCTGGCACGAAAATTGAGAATTTTAAAGAATAACTATGCCAATATAATAAAATAAAAAATTTTATAGGTCATAAATACTAAATTATATAGTATTTTCGTTATAGCGAAAAACAATTCCAAATGGAAACTGTCTACATAAATAGAGAAAAAGATGATAAAAAGCTGTCTATTGAGTCAGTCTGTTTTTACAGTTCTTATTTGACAGCAGAGAAACTTTATTTCAATTCCCTTCTTCCGGATTTTATTAATACATACCACAATCGGTCAAAATGGACTGATAAATTTATACTCGAAAGCTGCAAAAAGGCAGTGAAAAACTTTGATGAAGTTGTACCCGCTGCGGCATATAATGAATGGATCAATGCACTGAAAGCCCTTTCAGTTATGAAACATAAAGACCATGCGGCTATGCTGATAAAGAACAGAATATCCACCATAGCCGGCACAATGAAAAAAACATTGGTAAATATATTTGAAGATTCTTTTTGCGAACATAACATCACCAATTGGGTTGACCTTTTTGACCAGCAAACTGTCTGTTTTGAAAAGTTTACAGAATATAAAAATGAAGAAGATGTCAGAAAACAAGACCCTCTGATGAATGAGATTGGTGACTTGCTGATAGATGTCGAGGGCAGAAAAAAATTTCTAATGCTGCATCCTGATATTCGTTCAATAAAAAAAGGAAAAATGATTGATCAGGAACAGAGTGATGAACAGGCTGACTTCTATAGTTTTCCGTTATTTCAATTCCCGTTTATTTCTTCCATCACTAAAGAAACCCTGGCTATTGTTCGTACAGAAATGATTCGTTGTGGACAAAATCTGATTCAAATATTACAAAATTTTAAATCAGCATTACAGCAGGAAACCTTTAGCAAAGATATACAACCTTATATCAGTGAAGAATATAACAAGATAAAAACGGAGGCAAAAGTCTTACAGAAAACTATCGACGAGCAAATGTACTTCAGGCAGGCTATTAACGCCGGAGAAAATGTTTCCTATTATCAATTAAATGCAGGAATATGCAGTATAGCAACCCTTACGGAGTTTTACAGGGATACCAATGTACTTATTCCTTTTGTTTATGAGGCATTGCTGAAAAAATTGTCGATAGAATCAGGTATTGAAAAGAATTATGTATTTTTATATATTAATACCGATGAACCTTCTGCTGGTTCGGTTTAAGAATAAAGAAGGAGATTTATTTTTGTAAGTTATTATTAATTGTTTTATTAAAAAATATACTATTCTGGAAGCTAACTTCGTTAGACAGAATAAAAGCTATGGAAACAGTTTTTATCAACAGAACTACTCCCGATCACAACATAACATACGAAACGGTATGTTTTTATAATCTTTATTTTTTAAGCGAACAAATCTCTTTCAGTTCCGAGCTTTCGTACCATATTATGATGTATAACTACAGGGACAAGTGGCCCGAAAAGTTTTTGGTAGATATGATGAGAGCAGAGTATCTGAACAAGGAAGATGGCATTAGCGAAGATGATATGAATCTTATGATAAAAGTTGTTCATAAAGCAAGGTCTGCCAAACATAAGGACAATCACCAGATACAGATGCTTGACCATTTCAGGTCGATGATTGATAATCAAAAAAAAGTTACACTATTAGATTTTGAAATACGTTTTCAGAATGTTTTAATCTGGCCATGGATTGAGTTATTTGATAACGAAGCAGTATTTATCACTAATTTTGATGACTACAGGTTGAATCTGGATATATCCGGAAAAACACAGGACCACCTGATAGAACTACTGGGTGATGAACTGATCGACGAGGAATTTAAAAACGACTTCCTGGTGTTGCTGCCTAAGATGCTTACACTGAAAAAAGCAGGATTTGTGACTGATAAAAATTCTTTTTTCAAGAAGACACCTGAATTTTATTATTTCCAGTTGTGCCAAATACCTTTTGTGCCCTGGCTTACAAAAGAAAACATGATCGTCATCAGGAATGAACTGTTGAAAAAGGCTCAGCCATTCGTTAATATACTTAAGGAATTTAAGGTGGAAGCACAAAAAGAAGTATTTTCCGACAGGATAAATGAGCTTGCTATAAATTATTATACAAGGATACTCCCCGAAACAGATATTTTTCAGCAGGCAGTGGATAAGCAGATATACTTTATGAATGCCATCAATTCAGGCAAACCCTATGGAAAATTTGCAATCAATGCGGGAATATGTTCTCTGAACTGCATTTTGGAATATTACAGGGATGCCGGAACCATACAGCCTTTTGTTTATGATGCACTGAAAAAGAAATTATCCATGAATACAGATATGAACCGTTGCGATGTTTTTTTATTTTTAACCGAGCTTGCTGCTCCTACAAAATGATATGCTATGCGAGTAAACTTCTTTAATAGGATCAATACGAATGTGAACGTGAACATAGAAGGGATATATTTTTATTACCTGTACCTCTGTGCGGAAAAGATAAAACTGAACTCACTAATGCCTTTTAATATAGCACTTCTTTCACAGATCGATTCAATTCCGATGAAGCAAATAATTTGTTTATATTATTCTTTCTCCATTCCGAATGACCCGGAAGCCGCACTAAAGGAATCAGAAAAGAATATCGAAATGCATAAAAACATCGAAGCCATTAAACGGATTAAACATAAAACCAAAGAGGATATTGTGTTATTGCACAAAACACATGCAATAGAAAATGCATATAAGAAATACCTTAACGAATTTGGAGCCTATGTGCTTAAAAATATTCATGTATTTGACTGGCTGGAACTGATGGATAAGGAAATTATTGAACTTAGCAGTAACTGGTCCTATCACGGAACCTCTGATGCTGAGGACGGCCTGATACCCGAAATAAGCAAATCAATCCTGGATAAAGAAGAATTTTTGCTGGCGGATGGTATCATTGGAACATATATACAAGAGACAGCTTTGGAGGAAGATAAAAAGGAAGGGCTTTTAAGCAACGAACCAAAGATATACAGTGTCCCACTGGTTGATATACTGTACGGCAAAGATATAAGCAAGGAAAACCTGGCTGTGCTGAGAAAAGACATACAGAATAAATTAAACGGTATTTCTGCTAAAATGGATGAATTCAAAGCATCCTTACATCTTGAGGAATTTGGCGATACAGTGAAAGAAAAGACACTTGATTTTTACGATTCATTGAAAGAGGAAAGCGCGTCGTTTCAAACTTATGTTGACGAACACATGTTCATAAAACAGGTGTTGAATTCCGACAAAGACTGTTTCCGTGCGCAGCTCAGGATGGGTGTAAGTTCTATTAGAACTATGATAAATTATTTTGAAAGATCAAAAATACTGTTGCCATTTGTTGCCAAAGCGCTGGAAAAGCAACTGGAACAAAACATGGATATTGATAAATGCGATGCATTCCTGTATATCAGGCTTCCTGAAGATATTTTAAAGAAACATATTCCCGGCTATAAAAACTAATGGAAAAGTAAATTTTACATTATAACTGATGTTAGAAAAACAAATATTTGAAAGAATTAGATTCCTCATTCCACTTCGTTTCATTCGGAATGACAGTCTGATTATTTTCTGTAGGGGTGATGAGGCGGCGATTCGCATGCTGCGAATCGCCGCCTCATCACCCTTATTATTTCTCGAACAAATATGTCATTCCGAACGTAGTGAGGAATCTGATTAAAAAAGTATTGAACCACTTTTGCGAAATATCGTAAAATAATAGCTCTTTTAATCTTTGCGTAACTTAAAAGCGACTTTAAATAACTTTGTAGAATAACTGAACACAAACTTTCATAAAGAAGAAAAAAGATTTATAAAGGAAATTTTAAAAAGAACCACGTTTCACAAACAATATAAATAATCCATATTATGGCAAAACAAAAATTTGAACATTTCGAAATAGCCAAACTGCCCGATTTCCCGGTAGTGCAGCTAACAAAAGCAAAGGATTTCATCAAGCTTGCTGAGATCCTTAAGCAATTGCATCTCTTTATCGTAACAGAAACCAAAGACGAACAAAGTCAGGCATCGTTTGCACTGCTTTACGATAAAGTGATCTATCTGCTCAGCGCCAATGGCTTTAAAACACTGGACGAGTACGAGGACGCCGAAGAAAAAGGATTTACAGGCGCCACCGATTATTACGATGCAAAACGCGGTGGTTACCTGAATTCTAAGGATTTTGCCGAAAGCAAACAAATAGGCGTGATGGACAGGAACCTTCACATGAAAGCGCAGCGACTGGGTTTCTTCGACCATTATGCAGAATTCAAGCTGAAGATGGATACAAACAAGAAAACCATTCCGGTAGATTTTAACATAGCTGAATTCGACAATGGAATGAAGCTGTTCCAGTTTGCAACCGAAAGGGGTTTCAAGGATTACGGCGATTTTGCCAAAGCTTTTTTCCTTGGCTTTACCGAACATGCAGTGTACGAAGATGCGCGTAACAAAGGCTTTACGTATGCACACGATTATAAAGAAGCCGTTTGCATGGGTTTCGACAATGTGCGCGAATACCAGGAAGCCATTCACCTGAACATTAAAACCAAGATTGAATATTCAATGTTCGATTACCTGCGTAAAGCATCGAAAAACAAATATGGCTTCGACGGGGCACAATTGATAGATGCTATAAAGAAACACGAAAACTGCAAAAAGCTTTCCATAAAAAAAGTTAAGGAGATTATGGAGCAGGAAAAGCGTAAACTTAAATTCCCTGGTAAAGAAAATGCAGAAAATAACCTGCCCGCATGGTATGAAAACAAGCTTGTTTCGGATAAGGAAATTATACAGTTCTTTAAAGAATGCGTTGAACTTAAGGATTTCGGCTTTTACGACGAAGACGGCGAATTTTTCGAAGTGTCGCGCATGTCCGATACCACTATATTAGTGGATGGCAGCAATGTTGCCTTTTCGTCGATGGACAGGGACGACAATATAAAACCCTATTATGCCAATATCATGAACCTGGCTGATGCGTTGAATGTGTTGAGGTATAAGGAAATAATTGTTATTGCCGATGCTTCGCTCAAAAACAGGGTTAAGGATACCTTCCAGCTGGAGTACCTGAAACGGAAAGTAAAATACCTTGAAGCTCCTGCAAAGACCACGGCTGATGAATTTCTGATTGATAATGCCAAGAAAAATAAGTGCTACATTATTTCGAACGATACATTTAAAGACTGGAAAATGCAGGATAAATGGATAGCCGAGAATATTGACCTTATCCGTATTCCTTTCCTCCGCCTCGAGGATGGTAAATACAGCCTTCCTCGCCTGGAAGGGATCAGAGGGTAAATGTTATTTTCAAGTATTCAAGAACAGATTGCAGGGTTGAAGAAATAACTTTTTTAATAAGTCTTTGCTCTTTCTTAAACTACATCAAAGATAGATGATGTTGCGATGTATGCGCCTTAGTATTCTTTTCATTTCAGTAGAATAAGCCCGGAACCTTCAACACTATACCTCAGCCAATATCCTAAGGAGCATAGTAAAAGTAGTAATCAACTCGATAACTATCGTTATCATCTCGATATCTATCGTTATCAGCACGATATCTATCGTTATCAGCACGATATCTATAGTAATCAGCACGATATCTATCGTTACCAATACTATAATCTATAATAATCGACACGACATCTATCGTTATCAACACGATATCTATAATAATCGACACGATATCTATCGTTATCAGCACGATATCTATAGTAATCGAGACGATATCTATCGTTGTCAGCACGATATCTATAGTAACCGAGACGATATCTCTCGTTATCGACGCGAAAATAACTTTTTCGCATTTGCATTGAAAATCAGCAGGTAATGTTTTTGGGGTTTATAAAATGGCTAATTATTAAATTTGAATAACACTAAAAAAGATCTGTGCAAGGACTTTAAAGTAGAAAATGACAGCCATAAAACAGAAACTATTCAGGATTCTTGGTTGAAGATAGAATTGAAAAGCGTTATATACTTAGGGCAAAGTTTACACCTACAAAGGAAGGACGTGAAAAAATAAAAGAAACAGGCAGGATATAACAGTAGTAGGCAGTAAACAGGTTAATACATTCTAATTTTCGGGAAAGATTATTCCCATATTTTTCATCAGGTATGTAGCATTAAGGTTTTGGCAAACACCTTCCCTGATCTTATAATCTATATGCATCTTGTCGTTTACTATAGAAATTTCGAAACAACGGTTGCTGATATTTGCGGGGTATTCATTTATTAAATCACCCAACACCTGGTCGTGCGTGGCAACCATTGCAATGATATCGTATTTTAACAACTGGTTAATAAGCGCCATAGAGCCTGTGCGCTTATCATTGGAATTGGTGCCTTTTAGTATTTCATCCAATAAAATAAATTTCTGTTTCCCGTTTTCCAATTCATCTATTATTTCTTTCAAGCGCTTTAGTTCAGCATAAAAATACGACTCCTTTTTTGTCAGAGAATCATTTGTCCGCATGCTGGTGTGAATTTCAATTGGTGTAAAAATAAATTCATCAGCACAAACGGAACAGCCTGTCATTGCCAGTATATAATTAGTGCCTATAGTACGCAGCATAGTGCTTTTGCCCGACATATTAGCTCCTGTAACAATACTTATTTGCTTCCATCCGTTGATGCGAATATCATTTTTCACACATGTATCCTTCGGTATGAGTGGGTGCCCCATATTTTTAGCATGGAGAATAAAACTATCATTAACTGCTTTTGGGGTGATAAAATCAGGATTATTAAATGAGAAATTTCCAAGACTGGAGAAAGCCTCAATTTTACCAACAATATCAAACCATTCGGGAATTAAAAGTCGGTATTTTATTTTCCAGTTTTCTGTGGCAAGCAGCAGGTGTACGTTTAAAGAGAAACAACCGTTAAATATAATTGCAACAGGGATATTCAGGTTGGAATCCATAAAGTTAATGATCCTTGATAAACTTCTGATCACTTTGCTTGGAGTTGTTGTACCTTGTTTTGTAAGGGTATTCCAGAGATTAAGTAATACCGGACTTTGAAATTTTGTATTTTCAATCAGCGCAAGGCATTGAGAATACTTATCCAATATCCTGAATTTTGAAGTGATCACTTCCTGCGTTTTCAATATTGTCCGGCCAAGACGTGCGCCAAATACAAGTTGCAATACTATTAATGGCCAGATAAAATGAAAGGACATAAGTCCGGCTATACTAAGAATAATGCCCGTAACAGTAATAAAATTCACCAAATATAAAGCACTTTTAAACAGCTTTAATTGTTCAGGGGAAATTGTTTGACTGTTCAGCCATCGTTGCATATCCGACAGATCGCTGTGTTTCGTTTTCTTACTTGCAAATAAAAGTTGAAGTTGTTGCCTGAACTCGATATTCTCCTTCAATTCATTTATAGCCTGCTGACGAGAGATAATTTCAGTACTATAGCTATATGCATTTTTCAGAAAATCAGCAAGCCGATTTTTCCCATAAATAGTAGAAGTCCGGTTGATGCATTGGAATAAAGAACTTTTCCCAAAGATATCAAGGTCGTAGGTGTAGGGATGATCAAAATCAATGAACTCTTCGCCTGCATTATTCTTGGAAAAATCACCATGAATAACATCTATTTCATTCTGATTGATTTGGATAAGAAGTTCCAGGCGCAGAATTATGGATTTGTATTTTTTATCAAGATGCCCCAGTACAAGGAAAGCTACGAAAAATGCTAATGTTGCGAAAGCGAAAATGTAATTTCCATATTTTATGCTATAATACAAAAAGATGCAACTGCATATAAATGTGATCAGGCGCGTAGCAGGAAAATATTTCTGGAAGTTCCTGTATTTGCCCTTCTCAGTAATAAAGTCGTTTATTCTTTGCTGATATAGATCAATTATCTCTTTCAATTTGTACTTTTTGTTAATTGAATAAATTTTATTGCTTTAATAATCATTATGAGGGAATGAAAAGAATGGACATATTATAATGTCAATTCCTTATTCAACATAAATCAACGCATCTTTCTTCTCTGTCAAATATCCAAATGAAATCGCTTTGATATTGTTTTGTTCAAGTATCCTTTCAGCTTCCGCACAATTATTTTCTTCAACAGCTATCAATAATCCACCGCTGGTTTGAGGGTCGCAGAGTATCGTTTTATAATCCTCATTTTTTAAATGAATTGTTAAACCATAACTATCCCAATTCCTTTGTGTACCTCCGGGTATGCATTTATTCGCAATATATTCATCAAGCACATTTATCTTAGGGATCTTTGCAAATTCGATCATAGCCGACACACCACTGCCTTCACACATTTCTGCAAGATGCCCAAGCAGTCCGAAACCGGTAACATCAGTCATTGCCTTTACTGCCTCAACAGAAGATAACGCAATTCCTATTTTGTTTAATGTTGTCATTATATCCGGTGCAATCTGTGCATGTTCTTCTTTAAGCAGTCCTTTTTTCTGAGCAGTTGTCAATATGCCCACACCAAGCGGTTTGGTGAGGTACAAACGACATCCTTTAGTGGCAGTATCATTTCTCTTTAACTTTGAAATTTCAACTTGTCCTGTAACAGCAAGTCCGAAAATAGGTTCAGGGCTGTCAATGCTATGACCTCCCGCAATGATAATACCTGCATCTTTACATGCCTGCCTTCCGCCATCAAGAACCTGTTGAGCAATTTCAGCAGGTATTTTATTTATAGGCCAACCAAGAATGGCAATAGCCAGCAATGGCTTTCCTCCCATAGCATATATATCGCTGATTGCATTGGTTGCAGCAATTTTGCCATAAGTAAAAGGATCGTCAACTATTGGCATAAAGAAATCTGTAGTACTGATTATTGCTGTTCCATCACCCATATCATAAACAGCAGCATCGTCGCGCGATTCATTTCCCACCAGAAGCTTTTTATCAGAAATAGAGTCTAAATTACTCTTCAAAATTGTGGTAAGCACGGCCGGTGATATTTTACAACCGCAACCGGCACCATGACTGTATTGTGTAAGTTTTATTTCATTCATAGTTGTTTGATTCAAATTGCACTTAAGTAAATTTATAAATTCTATATTCATTGTAGTTTTGGGCTAAAGCCCTATTTCCTTCTTTTTCATTAACCACGACCTAAAGGTCGTGGCAGTTCATTATGCGAAAACTTATTTCATTTATTGTATAAATATTTCTTCAAAACAATTGCATTCTCTTTATAATTAACATTATTTAATTTAATGGTAAAGACAGTTGAACTTTCCCTATGTGTCAACACTTCATGGTAAGCTTTATCGTAGTATTTAAGCGTGATCATAGCAACTTCATAATAGTTCTCCTTTTCCAGGAATTCAATTGCTGCTTTGGTATTCTCATCGCCTAACCTCTTTGATATTCTTTTTAATGCATCAGTCAATGCCTGTTTATCAATATTTGCATATTCGCTTACAAGAAACTTAGCACGTTCATCTTTTGGAATATCAATGAACAACAAAGGGGCTTCACACATTTTCTTATAAAGTGCAGATGGTAAGTTTACACTTCCTATGCTGAAACTCTCGTCTTCAAGTAAGAGATATTTTGAGAAATTCAATTTGTTCCATTCATGAAAAAGGTTGTTTTCAAATTGTTCCGATGTTGGCTGTTGACTCTGTCCAATTCCACCGAAAGCAGAACCTTTATGATTTGCAATTGCTTCAAGGTCTAAGACCGGCATACCATCTTCACAAAGTTGTTTTAATATTTCCGTTTTGCCACTTCCTGTATAGCCACCTAAAATTATAAGTTTTACATCTTTATTGAACGATTGAAGAACATAATTACGATAAGACTTATATCCACCAATAATTAAATAGACGTTATTAAACCCATGAGATGATAGGTGTTCGGCAAATGCATGGCTTCTCATCCCTCCACGCCAGCAATGAACAACTACCTCTTTTTGCGGTGCTATTTTCTGAGATTCAACAATAAAGTTTTCAAGCTTCGGTTGGACATAATCATATCCAAGTTTCAAAGCTTTTTCCTGCGATTGCTTTGCATAAACGGTTCCTATGTGAGCTCTTTCTTCATCAGAAAAAAGAGGGATGTTATGTGCAAAAGGAATATGTCCTTTCTGAAACTCAAGAGGACTACGAACATCTATAACAGGAATGTTATTTAAATGTGAAAAGTGTTCTTCTATTGAAATTTCCGAGATCATTAATTAAAGAAAAGCTGCTAAATAAATGCTTTAAAATTGATCATCTGAGCTTGCCCCTTGCCAACGAAGCGAAAACACCAATAGCACAAAGCACTGTAAACACAATGAATGTAATTTTAGTACTATCAACAAATTGCGGAAAATAATCAGGAGTTATTTTCACTCTACCCAGATGCATGCCAAATATCAATGTAGCTATTCCCATACTTATTGTTTGCCCAGTAAGCCGCATAGTTCCTAATGAAGCCGATGCTAGTCCATAGTACTTGCGCTCAACAGAGCTCATTATGGCATTAGTATTTGGTGAAGAAAACAGTGCAAATCCAATCCCAATCAGTAATAGCGTACATACTATATAAGTAACAGAAGTATCATTGCTGAGAAAAATAAATGGAATAAGCCCTATCACCGTAAGTATCATTCCAATTGAAGCTACTATTTGCGGCTCGATCTTATCAGATAGTCTTCCTGCTATAGGTGAGAAAATCGCCATCGTTATTGGCTGAGCCACCATAATTAAACCAGCTTCCTGCGGATTAAATCCTTTTATATACTGAAGGTACAGACTAAGCAAATATCCAACGGCAAAGGTTGCGCTGTAATTAATAAATGCGGCAAGATTTGAAAAAATGAAAACAGTATTCTTCTTAAATTGAGTGAGATTAAAAATGGGAAACTTAACCTTCTTCTGAAGGTACATGAATAAAATTACTAAGATTATTCCAATGCATAGAATTATTATTCCATCAAATGAAGGAAGTATGGTAAATCCGTACATTATCCCCAGCAATCCTGCCATATAAAGCAATGAACCCCAAATATCAAATTTATCTCCTTTGTCTTCAGCCCATTCTCCTTTGAGTTTCCAGAAAATAAAAAATATTAGAATGGCACATAAAATAACACTAACAAAAAATATTGAACGCCATCCAAGCTGATATGTGAGTATTCCACCTATAACAGGGCCAAGAGATAACCCAAGATAAGTTGCTGCAAGATTATATCCAAGTACTTTTCCTCTTTCATTAGCAGGAAATACGGAGGTGAGTATGGCGACAGCTGTGCCGAATATCATAGATCCGCCAATGCCCTGTAATGCACGTGCAGATATCAAAGTTATTGCATCAGGGGCAATTGCAGAAATAAAAGAACTAAATGTATAAATGATTACTCCAATGGTAAATATTTTCTTTCTTCCATAAATATCAGCAAGTTTTCCGAACGGAACAAGGAACACTGCTGCAGCTAAAATATAAACAGTGGCAATCCATCCTAATACAACACTATCAATCGAAAATTCTTTTGCTATAACAGGAAGCGCAACATTAACAGAGGCTGCCATGAATGTTGTAAGAAAAGCAGAAAGCGTTGTGACAAATAATGCAACTTTTTTGCTAATGGTATTATCAGTCGTTTCAGGCATAAACAATCATTTTCTCATTTAATATATGTTAGAATAGAAAAATATATTTTTGATATTACAAATTTAGTATTAATTTTGCTGCCGAATTGACCTCTTCTATTTTATTAAGAAGATTTTAATTTATAAAGAAGGGGGGAGAGATTAAGCTCTGCGAACCCCTGGCAACCTTCACCACTTGGTGAGATGGTGCCACAACTTAATCAGTCTGTTGGCTGAGGTAATAAATTAAAGTGTATGAAAAACAATATTTCAATTTCGTTTTTGGTGGACATGCGTTAACAGGCGTAAGCATTATGCTTTTAAGCCTGTTATTTTGATGCTGTATAAGCAGTATGAATTATTTGTCTATTAATTAAACTCTAAAAAAATAAAAACATGAAAAGAACAGTAGTTAAATTCGGAGGATCAAACTTAAAGTCGGCTGATGACATTAATAATATTGTTAATGCTGTCAGATCTTATAAATACCCTCCTGTTATAGTAGTTTCAGCTTTCTTTGGAATAACTGATAAGTTAATTGCTGAGTTGCAGAAAAGTGTTGCGGGAAATCATTATTCAGGGAAATTCATTGAGACAATCAATAAGCTTCATAAAGATGCATTACTTCATTTTGTTTCGAATAAAGAAATTTTAAAAGAAGCTTTGCACACTTTAGATGAACGCACCGCACGGCTTAAGAAACTCTTCACAGGTGTAGGATATATATCTGAAGCATCTCCTTCTATTAAAGATGAAATACTTAGTTATGGAGAAAGGTTAAGTTCACTTGTATTGGCATCAGTATTAAAAGCGCATAAAATAAAGTGCGAAGAAGCTTTGCCTGAAAATATAGGCTTGATCACTGATGGTGAATTTGAGAATGCTTCAGTCAACTATGCATTATCAACAAAGAATCTAAAGAAAAGTTTGAAAGATGACAGAGTGTATGTGGTGCCGGGTTTTTATGGAGTTTCATGTCAAGGTAAGACAACACTGCTAGGCAGGGGTGGCAGCGATTATGCCGCAGCATCCATAGCCCGTTGTATACAGGCTTCATCATTGGATATATGGAAAGATGTAGATGGCTTCCAAACGGCAGATCCCAAGCTTGTTCATGAAGCTGCAACTATTTCAAAGCTTAATTATACTGAAGCTGCAGAACTTGCATATTTCGGAGCAAAGATACTTCATCCCAGAACTGTTGAACCCCTTACTGAAGTGAATATTCCAATAAGAATACTGAATATTACTAAAGCTGGAAAAACAATAAAACCACTAACAGTTATTGATTCAACAATTAAGATAAACAGCCAGGTGGTAAAAAGCGTTACAAGCAGCGATGATTTTTGTGCTCTTCAATATACCGGCCCGGTGTGGGTATTACACCCGGTTTAATGGCTCAAATTACACGCAAGCTTGATGATTCACATATCAACATTAAACTCATCTTCAACTCTCACACCCGAATCAATCTTTTTCTTTCAAACGATGATGTGCATAGGGCTTATGATATACTTAAAGGTCTTAAACTTAAAGGAGTTGGTAAAATAAATATCAGCAATCAGTTATCAACTATAGCCGTTGTGGGATGTGGAATGACAGAAAAAGCTGGCGTTGCAGCAAGGTTGTTTAGTTCTATTGCTAAGGCAGGAATAAATGTAAAAACCATTTCATCAGGCGCTTCTGATGTTTGTACTTATTTTATTGTGGACAAAGCAGAGAAGGATAAAGCGATTAAAGTTATTCATCATGAGTTTTTTTCAAAATAATAAAATATAAATGATAATATAAAAAGAGAAAATATGAGCAATCAACTTAAATTCGAAACGCTGCAGATACATGCAGGACAGGAAGTGGATCAAACCACCTTATCAAGGGCAGTGCCCATTTATCAAACTACTTCTTACGTGTTTAAAAATTCAGAACACGGTGCAAACCTATTCGCATTGAAAGAATTTGGAAACATTTACACCCGTTTAATGAATCCTACAACAGATGTCCTTGAAAAAAGAATTGCAGCCCTCGAAGGTGGAGTAGCTGCATTGGCAGTATCTTCAGGACATGCAGCACAGTTTGTTGCATTGAACAATATTCTGAGTGTTGGCGATAATTTTGTTTCCACTTCGCATTTGTACGGAGGAACCTACAATCAATTCAAGGTTTCATTTAAACGGCTTGGCGTAGAAGTTCGCTTTGCAAAGAATGATGAGACTGAAGAATATGAAAAATTAATTGATGGTAAAACCAAAGCCATCTATCTTGAAACCATTGGTAATCCTGAATTCAATGTGGTTGATTTTGATGCTTTCGCAAAACTTGCAAAGAAACATGATCTCCCTTTAATTGTTGACAATACCTTTGCCGGTGGAGGTTATTTATTCCGCCCACTTGAACATGGCGCTAATATAGTTGTTGAATCAGCAACAAAGTGGATAGGCGGACATGGCACTTCAATGGGAGGTGTTATAGTTGATGGAGGTAACTACAACTGGGGCAATGGGAAATTTCCTCAATTCACCGAGCCTTCAGAAGGTTATCATGGGTTAAAATTCTGGGAAGTGTTTGGTTCTGATAGCCCTTTCGGAAACATAAGCTTTCATTATTCGCGCAAGGGTTGAAGGTTTAAGAGACTGGGGGCCTTCTATAAGTCCTTTCAATTCATTTCAGCTTATACAGGGTTTGGAAACATTATCACTTCGCATGGAGCGTCATTGCAGCAATACACTTGCATTGGCTAAATGGTTAGAAAAACATCCTAAGGTAAAGAAGGTGAATTATCCCGGATTAGAAAGCAGCCCATACTTTGCAAATGCAAAGAAATATTTAAAGAATGGATTTGGCGGTGTCCTGTCTTTTGAAGCGAAGGGTGATAAAGAAAATACTTCAAAGATTGTCGAGAGTTTGAAATTAGTCAGTCACCTTGCTAATGTGGGTGATGTGCGCACACTCATCATTCAGCCTTCTGCCACTACTCATCAGCAATTAAGTGAAGAAGAACAACTCACCGCAGGTGTCACTCCTTCCCTCTTACGTGTTTCTGTGGGACTTGAGAATATTGCTGATATCATTGATGATTTTGATAATGCTTTAAAGAACATTTAGAATAATTTACACATGTATAATGAATTATTTCATGGCTAAAGCCCTGTATTTTCAATAGTGTTCAATAACCCCGACCTTAAGGTCGGGGTTAATAAATGTCATTGCTTTTAGGACTTTAGTCCTGAATTAATAAAAATTAAAAAAACATTTAATATGCCAATTAACATCCCCGATCGTCTTCCTGCAAAAGAAATCTTGCAGGAAGAAAATATCTTCGTCATAGGTAAAAGAAAAGCTTTGCATCAGGATATACGTCCGCTTCGCATTGCTATTGTCAATCTTATGCCGCTGAAAATCGCAACCGAAACCCAGTTGATGCGCTTACTTTCAAACACTCCCTTGCAGGTTGAAATTGATCTGCTGATGACAGGGACGTATCAGCCAAAGAATACTGCTGAATCGCATCTGAAAGATTTTTACAGAACGTTTTCTCATGTTCAGAAAAACAAATACGATGGAATGATAATGACAGGCGCTCCTGTTGAACAGGTTCCTTTTGAAGAGGTACAATACTGGAATGAAATAAAGGAAATATTCGATTGGGCTAAAACCAATGTTACCAGCACATTTTATATTTGCTGGGCGGCACAGGCAGCATTGTATTATTATTATGGAGTTCCTAAATATATGCTTAAAGAAAAAATGTTTGGGATATATGATCATAATCTTCTTAATAACAAACCTCCCATTGTTCGTGGATTTGACGATGTTTTCCCTGCACCCCACAGCAGGCATACCGAAGTTCGGAAGGAAGATATTTTAAAGGTAAAGGATTTGCAATTACTTGCTGAATCTCCCCAGGCAGGAGTGTATCTCGCCACAGCAGTGAATAAGCGCAGGATATTTGTAACAGGGCATTCCGAATACGATGCCTTAACGCTGAAAGCCGAATACGATCGGGATGTAAACAAAGGACTGAAAATCGCGAAGCCCGTAAATTATTTTCCCGGTAATAATGTTCGTAAACTACCTAGGGTAAGCTGGCGAAGCCATGCCAACCTTCTTTTCTCAAACTGGCTTAATTATTATGTGTATCAGCAAACACCATACAATATACATAATATAAGGTAAAAAGGCTTCGCGTATGCGAAGCCTTTCCTTTTTTAACTTTTTCTCTTATCTATTCTTTTACAAACTTCTTAACTGCAATTCCTTTTTCAATATTCAATATTCAACAAACAACGCTCAATTACCAAGTATTGCTTCACTTGAACATTGGTTATTGAGTGTTGGATATTGGTTATTCTTTAATGAATTTCTATAACAACAGTAGAATCTACAAAAACGAACCTGAAGTGGACAATAGAATGGGTGAATAATTATTTGAAAAGTAAGATAATTGAGATGATTTAATAGTACTATATGATCTCTGAATCATTTGTGCTACGGGAACATATTTTATAACTCTGATAATCTCTGGGCCCTGATAAAGTTCTTTTGATGATAAATATTTTAGCTTTTTATTATTCCTAAATTTGCAGAAGAGAAATTAATATTCTTTATCATGTACCATAAAAATAATATGTTAATAATATCTGAAATGAAAACATCAGATATTATTATAGGTAATCCCTATTTATTATTGATGTTAGAGCATTGGGGAATAAATATTGAGTTACGAGATAAAACGGTTAAGCAATTATGTAATGAAAATAAAATAAGTGCTGATCTCTTTTTGGCAATTGCTAATTTATTCAATGGGTTTAAGCCATCTTCCGTTACAGAATATTCATTTAACGATATTAAAACAATAATCAGCTACCTTGAAAATAGTCATCAATACTATCTTAAAGAAAAATATCCCCAAATAAAAAAGTATATAGGGGAAATTTATAAGATAAACAATCATGCTGAAATTTTAATGATTGAAAAGTTCTTTAATAAATATTTTTTAGAAGTTACAGAACATCTGGATTATGAAAATGAAGTAGTTTTTCCTTATGTGCTTAATTTGGATAAGCAGTTGGCACAAAATAAGTTTATTGCAAATGCAAGTAAATATTCTGTCACCGAATATAGGGAACACCATAACGACATAGAAGAAAAGCTGAATGATTTGAAAAATCTGCTTATAAAGTATCTCCCACATAAGAACGACCAACAGATCAGGAGAGAATTACTTTTCTGCCTTTTTGAATTGGAATATGATTTAAAAATACATTCTCAAATTGAAGATTTAATATTCATTCCACTGGTGGAGAAAATGGAAAAGCTTGCAAAAAAACAAAAATGAGTAAAAAGCTTGTTAATATAATTATTGTCGAGGCATCTCATATAATTTATGAGGGGATATTAAGCATTTTGACAAATACCGGGCAGTTACTCAATGTTCTTCATGCCGAAAATTTGTCTGAACTTCAACTGTTAACAGCAAAAACAAAAACTGATTTAATAATCATTAATCCTGTATTGTTACAGAATCTAATTAAGGACTTTCAATCATTAAAAAAGGAATTAATCAATACTCAATGGATTGGTATAGTTTATACCGTTACCGATGTTCATTTATTATCATTATTCGACGGTATAGTTTATATAAATGATCCGCCCAATAAGATAATTACAACTATTCAGAAACTTCTTTTATCTCAACAACATTCTGACAATCAAAACCAGAAGCAGGAAACCCTTAGTGAAAGAGAAATTGATGTATTAAAACTCTTGGTTTCTGGGAATGCCAATAAAGAAATCGCTGACAAATTGAATATCAGCACAAATACTGTTATATCACACCGAAAGAACATATCTCAGAAAACAGGGATAAAATCAGTTTCCGGTTTAACTATTTATGCTGTTGTGAATAATATCATCACCATTGATGATTATCGGGAATAAAGCTGTTATCATAACTTTTAATGACTACTTTTTGTAATTATCCTTATTATTAGGGATTGTCTACAATTTGTACCCAAGGTACTTTTGTCTCATAAATCTCATTTAATTCAACATGAAGACAAAAGTACCTGCAAGATTATTTATAATTCTTCTATTCATACCTTTTACAGGATATTCTCAATCCGAAAAGACTGATACAAATAAAGAGGATAATTTCTCATTCCATTTTCAAACAACAGTTATATGGCAATACAAACCTTCATTCTATGCAAAATATAGCGGCGCTAACAGTTTAAGCGACAAAGAAGAAAGCCAGAATACAATAACTTCAACAATATTTGCAGGTATAAGACTTTGGAAAGGCGGGAGTTTCTTTGTTAATCCCGAGCTTGCAGGTGGTGCCGGATTAAGCGGCGCATTAGGTGTTGCATCTTCAACAAATGGCGAATCATACAGGGTAGGAAATCCACAACCCCGTATTACCCTTGCAAGATGTTTTTACCGGCAGATGTTTTTTAAAAAAAACACTCATTCCGAATATCAAAGCAGTGATGAAAACCAATTGGCAGGAAACAATCCCGAAAAATATTTTGATGTTATTATAGGAAAGATAGCAGTGCCCGACTATTTTGATGACAATAAATTCTCCCACGACCCCCGAACACAATTTATAAGCTGGGGTTTAATGAGCAACGGTGCTTGGGATGTTCCGTCAAATGTTTATGGATATAGTCCGAGCATTGTATTGGAAAGGGTAAGTAAAAGATACGAATTGCGATATGCTTTTTCACTAATACCTATTCAAATAAACGGGCCTGTAATTGATTGGCACATCAATAAAGCCAATTCTCAAACCTTGGAATATACGTATAAATACAAAATCAAAAATCAATCCGGCGCTTTCAGGCTGTTAAGTTTTTTCACCAACACGCACATGGGTAATTATGCCGAAGCTTTACAAGCAGCGTCATTACAAGGGAATAATGCCCCGCCTGATATTTCTTTAAACAGGATGTATGGCAGAACCAAATACGGTTTCGGTGTGAATACAGAACAAAATATAACCGATAATATAGGGTGTTTCATAAGGGCAAGCTGGAATGACGGGCGTAATGAAGACTGGATGTATTCCGAGATTGACCATTCAGCAAGCTTCGGCTTTTCTTTAAATTGCAGCAAGTGGAAAAGGGAAAATGATAATGTTGGTATAGCTTATGTAGTATCAGGAATTTCAAAACTGCATAAGCAATACCTCGAAGCGGGCGGTAATGGATTTATACTTGGCGATGGTGCTTTGAATTATTCATTGGAACAATTAGCCGAAGTATATTATTCAGCTTCTTTAGTAAAAGATAAAATTTATCTGAGCGGGGTTTATCAGTTTATAATCAACCCCGGGTATAATAAGAACAGGGGTCCTGTAAATGTATTCTCAATAAGGGCACACTGTCAAATTTAAAAACAATAAGCAAAAATGATAACATTATACGACTTGTTAGAAGGCGAAAAAGGAATCATCCTTAAAATAAAAGGACGTGGGCAATTCCGGCAGCGCATCATGGAAATGGGCTTTGTTGCAGGAAAAGAAATTATCGTTGTAAAGAAAGCCCCATTAAGAGACCCTGTTGAATATAAAATAATGGGCTATCAGGTTTCACTCCGTAACAGCGAAGCCCGACTTATTGAAGTTACCAAAGAATCAGACACCAATAATTCCTCTAACGGCGGGGTTTTGGAAGATGTATATAATAATGAATCATGGATAACTAAAAGCAAGCATATTCATATAGCGTTAGTCGGCAACCCCAATTCAGGGAAAACAACATTGTTCAATTTTGCTTCGGGGGCAAAAGAAAAAACAGGCAATTATGCAGGCGTTACAGTCGATGCCAAAGAAGCAAGTTATAAGCAAAACGGCTATACATTTACTATTGTTGACTTGCCTGGAACATATTCCATAAAAAGCTACTCGCCCGAAGAGATCTATGTAAGGAATTATATTTTCGACAATCTCCCCGATGTTGTTATAAACATTGTTGATGCTTCCAATCTTGAGCGCAACCTCTATCTCACAACGCAGCTTATTGATATGGGTGTACAAACAGTTATTGCCCTAAATATGTTTGATGAATTAGAAAAGAAAATTGAATATTTCAAATTCAATGAATTAGGCAAAATGATTGGTGTTCCCATAATCCCTACAGTAAGTTCAAAAGGCAAAGGCATCAAAGAATTATTTGATAAAGTAATCGAAATATATGAGAACAAAGAACCCACAGTTAGGCACATTCACATCAATTACGGCGATGTAATTGAAAATGCAATACAATCAATTCAGTCAAAAATTAAGATTGAAGAAAATAGGCAGTTCACCAATATATTTTCTGCCCGATACCTTGCCATCGAACTATTGGAGAACGACAAAATATATTCACAAAGCATTTCCCACTGCGTTAACTCCGAAGATATAATCGCAACCGCAAAAAAAGAATCTATAAAACTCGAAAAACAATTTAACGAACCACTCGAAACAATTATTACCGATTTGAGATACGGCTTTATTTCAGGCGCATTGAAAGAAACCTTGAAGTTAAATCCCATTGAACAAAAAAATAAATCTAATATCATTGACAAATACTTAACCCACAAATATTGGGGCATCCCGATATTTATTTTCTTCATGTGGCTCATGTTCTTCACAACCTTTTCGCTTGGCGGTTACCCGAAACACTGGCTTGAAATATTAGTCGACAAATTATCCGAAACAACATCATCCCTCCTTCCTGCCGGAATAATCAAGGATTTCTTTATCGACGGCATCATAGGCGGTGTAGGCGGTGTGTTAGTTTTTTTGCCAAATATCATTATCCTGTTTTTGTTCACCTCATTCATGGAAGACACAGGCTATATGGCACGAGCGGTTTTCATAATGGATAAAGCCATGCACAAAATGGGCTTGCACGGCAAATCATTCATCCCTTTACTCATGGGTTTTGGTTGCAATGTCCCTGCAATCCTTGCAACAAGAACCATCGAAAGCCGTCGAGATAGGTTAATCACCATGCTCATCACCCCTTTCATGTCATGCAGTGCAAGGCTACCCGTTTATATCCTTTTAATCTCCGCATTTTTCGCAAATAATCAGGGAACAATCCTGTTCAGCCTTTATTTAATTGGCGTTTTATTCGCCATCATTTCCGCATTAATATTACGGAAAACATTTTTCAAATCAGCCGACATTCCTTTCGTAATGGAACTACCGCCTTACCGTATGCCAACTACAAGAAGCATTGCAAAACATACATGGTTCCGTGCCCAAATGTATTTAAAGAAAGTAGGAAGCATCATACTTGTTGCATCAATTGTAATCTGGATGCTTAGCTATTTCCCTCGTAATACTGAAAATAATATAAAATACAATAATGATATTGAAAAAGTAGATGCGCAATATAATAACCATGTAAAGCAGCTTGCTTCAAGTAATGTAAAACAAAAACAATTATTGGAAACCCAAAAGAACAATAGCATCGACAGCATATCCCTTCAACAAAAAGGCGAACAGCAGCGCAAATCATTTATAGGCATAATTGGCAAAGGCATTGAACCCGTCATGAAACCTATAGGCTTCGACTGGAAAATGAGTATCGCTATATTAACAGGACTTGCAGCAAAAGAAGTTGTTGTCAGCACTATGGGTATTTTGTATCAGTCCGGCGGCGGCAAAGAATCTCAAAACTCATTAGCAGCAAAATTGCAGGCACAGACAAATGAAGCAGGTCAGAAAGTATATACACAATTAATAGCGTTTGCTTTCATGTTGTTTATCCTTATATATTTCCCCTGCATAGGCGTTATTGCAGCCATAAAACGAGAATCAGGAAGTTGGAAATGGTCTGTTTTCACGGTTGTTTATACAACTGCCGCCGCATGGGTAATTGCATTTCTAACATTTCAAATCGGAAGTTTATTCCTCTAAAATCTCTTAATTATGATAATGAAAAATATGATAAAACATAATAAAACCGATAAGGAAATATTGAATCAATGGCACGACGACCATTCAAACTGGAGGTTTGGCATATTTTATTATAGATTTAGGTAATTATACTGACAGAAAATCATTTATTTGTTGGTAATTTTACTTTTAAATCAAATTGTTTAGTTTTCTAATTATAAACATCCTGTAAAATAGCTTCAATGACAGATTAAATCTTTTGCTACAAACAGAAGTAAGGAAAAAATATCTCAGATGAAAAGAGAGAGAGCGTTAAGGAAATGGTATTTGCAAAAATCCTAATGCAAAAAATCTTTTTTGCCTAATCAAATATGCTCGAAAAATCAGCCCGAAAAATTTAAGACAAATGAAAAAGAAACTGATTACTGTATTACTTGTCGAAGACAACCCTTGGCGATGCCCGTCTGATTAGTGAATGCTTGAAAGAATCAGCAGATAATTTCGTTGAACTTAAAGTAATCGGAACACTTAATGCGGCGGTTGAATACTTGTCTTCCAACAGAGCGGATGCTGTTTTGCTTGATCTGTCATTGCCCGACAGCCAGGGCATTGAAACATTTCATAAAATTAATAAGCACGATTCATTTCACTTTTCCTACTAAAGAAATGAGTTTTCCCGCAAACAAAATGAGTTATCGCGTTGGAACACGCTCTCTTTCTGTAGAAAGACACGCTCTTCCCGTTGGAAGAGAGCGATTGTCTGTTGGAATCTGTGCTCTTCCCGTTGGAAGAGAGCAATTGTCTGTTGGAATCTGTGCTCTTCCCGTTGGAAGAGAAACGCTAACTGTAGTAAGAGGAATTTTTCCCGTTGGAAGACGCGCTCTTTCTGTTGGAAGAGAGCAATTGTCTGTTGGAATCTGCGCTCTTCCCGTTGGAAGAGAGCAATTGTCTGTTGGAATCTGTGCTCTTTCCGTTGGAAGAGAGAGTTTTCGCGTTGGAACACGCGCTCTTTCTGTTGGAAGAGAGCAATTGTCTGTTGGAATCTGCGCTCTTCCCGTTGTAAGAGAGAGTTTTCGCGTTGGAATCATTGCTCTTCCTGTTGAAACACATGCTCTTTCAATAGAAAGACACGCTGTTACCGTTGGAAGAGAGAGTTTGTCTGCAGAAACACGCGCTCTTTCAACGGGAGTTCTATTTATTAATGTGGGGAAAATAAAAAATCCCGTTGGAAAGGCGGGTTTTCCAACGGGATAAATGAGGAATTACCTTAGTAAAATCAGTTTCTTTTCTTTAATATTGAATAACTCATGTTTCGCACTTTTATTTGTATTAAATATTTAAATGTCACTCAGAGCCGGACAAAGCAAGCGACAGCTTGTTATTGTCTGTGTCGAAGAGTGATATAGCGGTCGACTTCGACACGATTTTCCTTCAACTGTCGTTTCAGGAGAATCGGCTCTGTCTGACCGCTATATTTAATACTAATTTTTGATTTGAATGACATTACGGAATAATAATATAACGCCATTCGCCGAAAGTGTAGATATTTACATTAGTAATATCAACCACTGGATGTTTGCCTTTGCTTACAGTTTGCAGCGTTGCAAGTTTAGAAACAACCACATTGTTGATTACCGGGGTTCCTGTAGCAGCGGTTTTATGCCCGAAAGGAATAACGCTTGCATGACGATAGGCAAAAACAGTTCCGCTGGCAATATCGCTGAAAATAATATCGGCTTCCAGCGTAAACCAGTATTTTACATTTGTTGAAGGAACTCCTTTGCCAGAAGTGGGTCCGCCTTCCCATATATGCCCTTCAACTCCTTTTACAGTTTTGGCTTCGTGAGCATGAGCCCAGCCAATACCTGCATTCACAAAACCAATAATTCTTTTAGCCGTGCCTTTACCTGCTACCTGGAAGCCAACTGCTGTAATAAGCGAATAGCCTGCGTTAACATCGCCTGCTGCCACGGCAGCTTTATTAGCCATGCTTTCGAGGTAGTTGGCATTTTCGTCCAATGCATCAAGCAGGGTCTTACGCTCCGATTTCTCGGTAGTGGTTGCAGTTTTAGCTGTATTTATCTGCCTGCCACTATGGGTAGTCTGCATTGCGTTGGCATATCCGTAAATTACGCTATCAGCATACGGAGGCGCTGGAGCAAGTGTGCTGCCAGTAAACTTGGTGCCGGTGGCAAATGAGTACAATGCAGTATCTATTAGTTTTTTGTACTTCCGCGATACTTTAATTTTCGGAAGGTTCTTGCTTATCATTGTAAGCATTACATAAAGCCAAAAGGCTTTTTCTTTAATTGAGTACATGTTTTTACGTTTTTAGTTTATGAATAAAAAAGTTGATACAAAGGTACTTTGACATTTTAGACATTTATATAAATGTCATAACTACCTTTTTGTCAGATACTGATAAACCAGGTCGTATAGCTCGTCAATAGTGTGTTTCGGGTGATGGGGTTCCGTGTATCCTTTATTTTTATCAAGCAAAGAAATATGGAGGGGAAAGCGTTTTTCAATAAGCTGGTTCCAGTTTAGTTTGCCTTTGCTGGCATAAAGTGCAAGCACATTGCGCATATCTTTAGTGGCGCCATGGGGAGTTTTTAAATTAAGCGCCCTTTTCACCATGCACTCTGTAACACCGTGAGCGAATATGGCATCAAGTTCGGGGTAACATCCCCTTTTATCATCCATAAAACTAGTTATTGACTTGGTAAGATCGTGAATATATCCGAAGCTTCCAGCTCTTCTGCTTCGTTTTCCTTTGTTATTGAAAACATTCAGTATGTACCTGCGAATATCATCGGGTAATATTACAGATGTGGCGTTTTTCATGGTTTTGAGAGGATTATTAAATGTTTATACTATATTTTACAGGCGTTTCAAAAAATTATCACAAACAAATATAATGAAATAACTTGATATTACAGCATAGAAATGGAAAAATAGTTATCAACAGCTTGATTTTACTGTGAAAAAGCAACAATGCATTCTTGGGTCACAGTAATATCAATAGAAATAGATGTTTGCGATTTCTGCCTGCCGTTAGACAAGGTTAGATTTAAGAAAGGCAATTAATGACAATGAATGACAGCGAAGCATAATGACAGTAAGTATAGAAGGCAGTAAACAAGTAATCAGTAAACGGTAATCGGTGAACAGTAATCAGTGAATCTGTGGCAAAAAAATGACAACTAATGACTATTAATGACAACTAATGACCTAATGACAATGAATGACCTAATGACAATGAATGACAACTAATGACCCAATGACCATAGCCTAAACCGGCTGCTATGACCATAAACCAGATTACTTAAATAAATCTATGTTCTCAAATACGAAGCGCCATTAATATCCACTATGCAGCCCGTCATAAATTCGGGAGCCTCAGCTGCAAAGAATAAAACGATCTTTGCAATTTCTTCAGGTTTGGCAACTCTACCGAAAGGGCTTTGACTGCGTATCTCATCACCCTGCGGACTGCTAAGTATCTTTTGCGACATCTCCGTTGAAACAAATCCCGGAGCTATAGTGTAAACAAAAATGTTATGCGGAGCCAATGCTTTAGCCATTGATTGGCCCAGAGAGTTTAATCCTGCTTTACTTGCACCGTATGCCCATGATTCTGGCTCTCCGCGAAAAGCCCCACGTGATGAAATATTAATTATCCTGCCGCCATTGTTCTTTGACATTAATTTAGAAACAAGATACGACAGGCATGCCGTTCCACTCAGGTTTGTAGCAATAGTTTGTTTCCAGTCAGCAAACCACGTTTCATAAGTATTCTCCAGTGGTTTCATGTTTGAGTGTGCTGCCGCATTGTTTACTAAAACATCTATTCTTCCTGCCTTCTTCTCAATATCATCCACCATTGCTCGTATTTCTTCCTCGCTTCCAAGGTTTGCTTTTACTGTAAAGAGAGCATTTTCGCCTAATTGCTTCAGAACATCTTCTGCTGCAGTTGCATTTTTCGAATAATGAATAATTATTTTAGCGCCTGCTTCAGCAAGCATTAATGCTGTGGTTTTACCAATTCCTCTCGACGAACCGGTAATAAGGATTATTTTATTTTTTATACTACTTTTCATAATTTATCAGTAACAGGTCGCCCCGATGGGGCTATTCTTTTAATGACTATAATCTTTTCTATAAACAGTTCGTCCCGTTGGGACTGAATAGCACAAACTCCGTAGGAGTGAAGCTGTTTATAGAATCAATTACAAATACAGCATCAGCTCCATAGGAGCGACCTGAATTAGTCGAACAACAATAATAAATTATATTTCGTGCACACCGGTATTACTGGTGAATGAACATATAGTCTTTACATAATGAGGATTGACTGAAAAACATTTCTCAAATATCTGCGCAATTTCTTTTTGTTTTTCAATACTGCAAAATGCGATAACAGAAGAACCTCCACCGCTTATGGTACAACCGAAAGCACCTGCTTCTAATGCTCGTTTCTTAGCTTCAAGGTATTCGGGAATAGCAGCGCCACGAACAGGCTCAGCAATATGGTCAACATTTATTGCCCTTCCGAACTCTTTAATATCTTTTGTATGAAGCGCGTGTATAACGCTTGAACAACGCGCCATCTGCTCTTTCAGTTTTTCTTGTCCAATTTCATAAGTAATAAATCCTCTTGTTGTGCGCTGACTCTTCCTGATAGCAGCAAGAACAATAGGAAATTCAGGAATATCAAGCTTAAGCACATCTATAGGATTATAGCTTTTCACCAATACAAAACCTCCCAGTATAGACGCAGCAACATTATCGGCATGCGGCGAACCACCAGATGCAACTTCACCCATACGTGCTATATCAATAAGTTCATTCGAAGAAAGGTTAAGCTTAAGAAGTTTGTTCAAACCATAAATTGCAGCGCCGGCAGAAGCGCCTGTAGTTCCAAGACCACCTCCACTTGGCATCTTTTTATTGATCTCTATCTTTACTCCCTGCGTAATGTTTTTTCTTTTGAAAAGTTCAAGTACTGCAAGACCAGCTGTATTGTCTTCCACAACGGTTGGAATATTAGGAGCATCACCTATAACAGTAATTTCAATCTTACCTGAATTATTCAACGTAAGTTTTATTTCGTCGTATGGTTCTTTCAGGGCTAATGCAAATATATCGTAACCGGGTCCAACATTTGCACTGGTAGCGGGCGATCTTAATATTATTTCATTCATAAATATTTATTGTCATTAATGGTCATTTGCTTCGCGTCATTGATGGTCATTTATTGTCACTCATGGTCATTTGCTTCGCGTCATTCATTGTCACACGTAGTCATTCATTGTCACTCGTTGTCATATATTGTCATTCATAGTCATTCATAGTCATTCGTAGTCATTTGCTTCGCGTCATTTAATAGTCATTCATAGTCACTAATGTAATGATTTATATATCATCGAAATCTATTAGATGAGTGCGAGAATTTTCATAAGAAGCACTATCTTCCTTCACAATAGAATCGCTTCCGCTATTACCGATAGAGTTTATATAATTATTCAATTTAATTCCAATGACTTTTATTTCGTTTGCAAAGGAATCGTATTCTTCTTTAGTAAGTAATGACCTATTAAAAGCTTTTCTTAAAAAAGTTTTTGTCTCATACAATGAACCACGGGAATAATATCCAAATTGTTTTGCTTCCTTATAATGGTATCTTCCAAATCCTTCACTAAGATTAGCTGCTACAGAATCTGCTGCTCTCATCAATTGCTTGCCAATAGTATCTTTTGAAAAATAATCCCATTTTATTAATTGACTCCATATTTTCTCAGCCATATCCATTGATTGCTGATATACTTTTAATTCTTCCAAATCCATATCATTATCTTTTTTATAATGACAATTAATGACATCAGCTGTAGGCTGATAAATGACTTTAATTTTTTATTAATCCTTTTTGAATCATCAGAGCTTTCAATATTTTTGTCTTTCCATCACTTAATGGTGTAAGGGGAGAACGATGACCACCGGCAGGAAGTCCCATAAGGTTCAATGCCATTTTTGCAGCCATAGGGTTAGATTCAAAACGGAAGGCTTCAAACAATTCATAATACTCAAAATGCAGTTGCTCGGCTTTTTTCCAAACTCCTGCAAGAGCAAGGTCGGTAAGTTCTTTCATAACCTTTGGAATGGCATTACCAGCAACCGTGAATGTACCTGCGCCACCGAAAGCAATAAGCGGAAATGCAGTCGTGTCCTTGCCTGTGAATACAAGGAAATCCTCGTCCTTTGTAAGGTATAATAGTTTTGCAAGATGATCGAGTTTTTTATTGCCATCCTTTATCCCCACTATATTCGGGTGTTTTGACAGATACCCAGTGGTTTCAGGCAACAGGTCAACACCGGTTCGTTCGGGTGCATTATGCAGTACTATCGGCACTTTCGAAAAATCAGCAAGCTTTTCATAGAATTCAATAAGCCCTTCTTGTTTCGGTAACACGAAGTAAGGAGTGAAAACAGAAATGTAATCCGCACCCAAATCAACAAACCTGGCGCAACGTTCCTTCGCTTCCCACAAACTTGTAGAGCAGGCATCAGGAACTATTTTGGCTTTTCCTTTTGCATTCTTTGCAATTATTTCAACTACTTTATAAATTTCATCATCGGTCATCATGGTATTTTCGCCGGTAACACCAAGTGGCGCTATGCCGTGAATACCTGACTCAACCTGCATTTCAACAAGTTTTTTCAATCCTTCTTCATCCAGTGAAAGATCTTTTTTAAACGGGGTGATGAGTAATGTGTAAGCGCCTTTTAGCATCATAATTATAGAGTTTAAGAAGTTGCAAAATTAGTAATATTTAATAATTTAAAGTTTGAAAAATAATGAATACAAAGTTCACTTATTCATTAATTGAATGGTTATGTATGTTTGCTTAAGAAAAATGTTTTATTTTTGTAAGAAATATATAATCTAAATAATTCTTAATAATTAATAGCATTTTCAAAATGAAAAAGAACTTATTTATTTCAGCTATTCTGCTCTTTAGCACTGGCTACATGTTTGCACAAGATACATTGCCAAATTTAAACTTTGAAAACTGGACAAGCTATGCTGGTGGAATATATTTAGAACCATCAGGAGGAGTATGGACCACGGCAAACCAAATAGCCCTGCTCGGAATGCCTCAAACTACGTTAAAGACCACTGATGCCGAATCGGGAACTTATGCTGCAGAAATGATTACTAAACAAACTACAATTACTTCGCCACCTACACTACTAACAGGCACTTTAGCTACAGGAGTATTTAACACTACTGCTACACCTCCTGCTAACCTACAGTTAGGACAACCTTTTACAGGTCGCCCGGTTAGTTTTACCGGCTGGTATAAATATGTTAATAATGATGGTGATTCTTGTGCTATTTATGCAATCTTATCCAAATGGAACGGTTCAAGCCGTGAGAAAGTGGGCGAAGCAAAACTGCAGAATACTACTGATTCCGTTACTACATATACTCAATTCAATTTGCCTTTTGTTTACTATTCGCCTGATACACCGGATACTATTTCTATGGTCTTTGCTTCCAGTGCAGGAGGTGCTTCAATGGTAGGGCATGTTGGCAGCACTTTATTTATTGATAACATAAACCTTTCTTATACCAACGGTATAAATGAATTACCAACACAATTACTGAAAATAAAGTGTTTTCCTGTTCCTTCAAACTCTGCTGTAAATTTTGTTTTAGAAAGAAATATTATTGATGGGAGTTTAAAGATATTCAATGAGCTTGGAAGTGAAGTAAAAACTTTAAATGTATCGAATAAATCATTTTCTGTTCCTGTTGATGATTTTTCAAAAGGGAAGTACACCTATCAGGTATATGAAAAGAACAGCATAATCAATTCGGGAAGTTTTCTGGTTAATTAATCTTCATTCTTAATATGCCTTACATTAGGTTATTTGCATTAATAACCATATTATTTTTCACAGAAGACTATGCCCGTGCACAGGGAATTGCCTATGGCATAAAAGCTGGTGCAAGCTGCGGAACTCCATACAGCAAACCGACTGTAAACGATACTGGTAAAGTTGGTATTGGTCCTGTATTTGGCGCATTTATTAACTATACATTCAGTAAATGTTTTGGTGTTCATGCCGAGTTATCGTACTCATACAAAAGTGCTTCTTTCAAAACATTTATTTCTGGTGACACTAACTATCCTGAAACAATATTAGGTAAACCTTATAAAGTACTTACTCCGTATACCGGATGGGTGAAAGGTTCTTTTAAGAACACTTATATTGATTTTCCTGTCTTCCTTGCATGTAAGATAAGTGAGGAATTCAATCTTTTAGCCGGACCTCAATTATCCTATTTATTAAAAGGTAAGAATACAGGAACAGCAGATGTGGAAGTTGGTGTTAATCCAAAGTACCCATACACAACAGTGAACAATGCCCCATTTGATGAAAGCAATGAACTGAACAAATGGGATTATGGCATTGCATTCGGAAGCAGCTTTGAAGCTACGAAAAGGTTATTCTTCAATCTTACCGGTTCTGTGGGATTAAGATCAATTTATAAGAAAAGCTATACTCAGGCTGCTAAAACTGTTCGGAATATTTACCTGCAATTATCCACTGCATTTAGAATCGGGCGTATTAAAGACAATTCTAATAACGAAAACAAAACGCAGTAAGAATTTATTGGAATTACAATACCAAACCAACCACTTAATTACTCTTTCACAAACTTCCTCACTTCAATTCCTTTTTCTGTTCTCACTTCTACAACATACACTCCGCTTGGAAAGAATGAAACATCAATATTAGTTTTATTGCCTTTTGTGTCAAGGGATTTTATTAGCTGACCTTGAATATTTGAAATTTCTATAACTGTTTCCTGCAAACTACCTACTTCTGTTTTCAGAGTTTCTATAGTTAATGTGTTGGTTGTGGGATCAGGATAAACAGAAATATTCTCCTTAACAGAATTCTCTTTAATACCTCCGGGACAATTTTCAAAGGAGGTTTCTGAAGCAACAAACTCATCCAGCATCCAGCCTTCTCTGCTCTTTGAAACAGAATCGGAAATAAATGTAAAACTAATCATTAGGCTATCTGGGTCTAAAATGATAGTATCATTCTTTTCCTGTCGTGTAGCAATAAACCAGTTCCAGCAAAATGTTGACTGTATCCACCCATCAGATCTTCCCGATATTATCAATTTATGAGTAGTTGTGCTTCCATTACTTGCATGGAAATCATTCCCCCATTGAAAGAATGACCCAAAGGGAGGTGCGATAGTATCATCCAGCAAGAACCATGAATTCCCACCATCATATGATACATCAATTATACCTTTGTCACCTAATGTATCCATATCGTATTTATGCCAGAACGACATACATGTTTGGCAATATTCAGAATAAGGACTCCTGATAATAAAAATAAATGTTGAAGTATCATTTCGGGGATAATCAAGTATTGTATCGGTAAGTATTGCATTATTTCCGGCAGGTGGATATTTTGCAAAAAAAGAATTCATAAATCCAATAATGAATCAAACCGAGCTACAAGTGGTTAGCAAAATGCGGAGTGATGCAAACCTGTATTATATTTACAAAGGAGAAGCAACTGGTTTACGAAAGGCAGACCAAAAACATTAGATGGCAAATTAAAGATGCAGCAGATCGATAAACGACGAATCAAATGTTGCAATGAAGATGATGAAATAAAAATATATGAAGGTGTTGTTTACAGCAAGTCATTAAAGCGAAAGATAAAACTTCCTATATTGAACAAAGCAATGGGGCATATGCGGTACTATTTTCAACGGATTTAAATTTGGATGGAGAAACAATTTACCTGTATTACAAAGGTAGGTACCAAATTGAATTTTTGTTCAGGGATGCAAAACAATATACAGGATTAACAGAATGCCAGGCAAGAAGTGAAAGTAAAATGCACTTTCATTTTAATGCCTCTTTGACTGCTGTTTCAATTGCCAAAGCGGTTTACTTTTTAAAGTATTAGAAAAGCTAAAACTGAATCATTTTCCATGTGTGATATAAAAACAATGCATCTCAATAAAATCATGGCAGATAGAATTTTTGCAAACTTAGAAATTGATATGAGTTGCAAAAAAATAAAAAGAGTTTATCGTGATGCCTTGTGGTTAGGCAAAATTGCTTGTTGAATATTGTAAATAAATTAACGGACTATTGCTTTAACAATAAATATAATAATGTCAACACACTACACCATAGAAGATTTGCAGGAATACGCCGCTTATAAAGAGGGCAAATGCCTTAGTAATGAATATTGGGATGTTGAAACAAAGTATAAATGGATGTGTTCAAAAGGGCATACATGGGAAGTCGGGTTTGATATTATCAAACAAGGTGGATGGTGTCCCAGATGTGACAAAGAAGTAAAAACAAAAGAAGAAAAGTTAAAAGAACTAAGAAAAATTGCCATCGAAAGAGGGGGCAAATGTTTATCTGATGAATATATTAACAACCGCACAAAATTAGAATTTCAATGCAGAGAAGGACATATCTGGAAAACTACACCCGACAATGTTATTAGTAATAAATGGTGCCGGATTTGTAGTTATAAAAATAGGAGAGAAAAACGAAAAGACAATATAGAAATATATAGGAAAATAGCAGAAGAACACAGAGGTAAACTTTTATCGGATAAATATATTGACAGCAAAACACCGCTTCTATGGGAATGCGCCAAAGGGCATCAATGGAAAGCACACCCTAATGATGTGAAAAATAGTAAACACTGGTGCCCGGTTTGTGGTCATAAAGCTGCAAGTGAAAAAAGAAAAGACAATTTAGATACTTATCAGAAAGTAGCCGTTGAAAGAGGAGGAAAACTGTTGTCGGATAAATATATTGATAACAAAACGCCGCTTTTATGGGAATGTAAAAAGGGGCATCAATGGAAAGCAAGAACCCGGGGATATAAAACACCATAAACAATGGTGCGCCCGTTGTTCTCGCAGTTCACGAAAAGAAAAACAAAGTGTTAAATCAAAAGATAAGTGATAATTGCAAAACCACTCAAGCATTATACTTTATATAATTAAACATCAACTTCCATCGGCGATAATTTAGAAATACTGAAAAGCCTGTATAAAGAAATAAGCATAAGCAAGCAACATAAATTAGGACTTTGATAAGAAGTCTATAAAAGAATAAACATTAATTTTTTAATTCCTCTGCGAACCTCTGCGCCTACTTTATGCCCTCTGCGGTTATCTTCAATAAATAAATTAAGAACTACCTAAAAAATATGGAAATTAAAGAATCCTGCAAAGCACACATTTTCAATTAACCCAATAATTTTTCAGTACATTTTTAAAATAACTATGCAACCTTTTTCTTTTTTTATGTCTTATAAATGGAAACAAGTTATTAACTAAAAGAATAAGGAGAAACGAAAGATGAGAAAAACTACTATTTTATTTTTGCTGGTTTTTGCAATTGCAGGACTACAGGCGCAAAACTACCTTATCACATTTGCCGGAACAGGAGCTCGTTCAACAGTTGATTCTGTAAAAATTCAAAACACTTCGCAATGCATTGACACTACCATTGGCGGTTCCGACATTCTGAACCTAACTTCATTAATTACAAGCATCAACCCGCTGAATACTATTGCTGACAACACTATGCACATTTTCCCAAACCCCACTACAGGGTACTCCCTTATTAATTTCTATTCATCTTCTGCCGGAAATGCAAGCATAACGCTATACGACCTTACAGGAAAAAGCATTGCACAGTCGCACGACTTTCTTGCAAAAGGGAACCAGTCATACTGCCTTAACGGAATAAGCGAAGGCATTTATATTATCAGTATAAAATCAGATGCTTATTCGTACACTTCAAAGATCATCAGCAATAATGAAACTGCAGGCGCTACTAAAATCACGCGCATAAGCCAGATACAGAGCACTGATATGCAGAATAAAGTATCGGGAAAAGAAAGAGTGCGTAATCTGAGGAATGGCTCCACAGTACAAATGCAGTTCAACTTAGGCGACACCTTGAAACTTACCGGAATGTCGGGGGTTTTCAGCACGGTAATAATGCTTTTCCCTGCCAACAATCAAACCGTTACCTTTACATTTGTACCCTGCGCCGATGCCGACAGCAACCACTATGCTGTAGTGCAAATAGGAACACAGTTGTGGATGGAACAAAACCTGAATACAATACATTATAACAATGGCGACGCCATACCCAATATCACCGACAGCGCTGCATGGAGCAATGCAACCACAGGAGCCTATTGCGATTTTCACAATCTTCCGAGCTTCAGCGATAGCTTTGGTCGCTTATATAACTGGTATGCGGTGAATGACCCACGCGGCATAGCGCCTGCAGGCTGGCACGTATCCACTAATTCAGAATGGAATGTTTTGGAAGTTCTGCTCGACACATCAATTGATACAACAATAACATTCGGGGCAATTGGCAATGTTATAGGCGTGAAAATGAAAGAGAACTGTAACACGCGCTGGGCACATCTGCCTGATACTACCTGGATTTCGTGGGGTGATAATGTAAGCGGTTTCACTGCGCTTTGTGCAAACTTCCGCACTGCCATAGGCTCGTGGAACCAGGCGCCAGACAGTAATCATGATGATGCTTTCTGGACTTCTACAGAATCTAGTCCTGGAAATGCATGCTCGAAGAGCCTGCGATGGTGTTACGGTAATATTTTTGTAGCAAGTGGCGCTGAAACTCCAGGTTCTTCTGTGCGCTGCGTAAAGAATAAATAATAATGTGAAAAACGAATAAGAAATAATAAACAACTTAAACCAAAAAACTATGAAGAATATAATTATCATTTTTGCAGCGCTTGCATTATTGTCTCTGAGAAATCAGGCACAAACAACAGTTACCGATGCTGACGGGAATATCTATGATACAGTCCACATTGGAACACAGGTATGGTTGCAACAAAACCTTGCTACAACCAAGTATAACGATGGTTCTCAAATACCATTGGTGACCGACACCTCATGGCAATCTTTAAAAACGCCCGCATATTGTTGGTATGATAATGATTCTGCCACTTACAAAAATCCTTATGGCACTTTGTATAACTTTTACACAGTGAATACCGGAAAGCTATGTCCTACCGGATGGCATGTGCCAACAAATGAAGAATTTCATATGCTGGTTAAAGTTTTCGATGCATCTGCACAACTTTGTTATTGCACCGAAAGTACAACTGCTGCTAATGCATTGAAAGATACAGGCACTACTTTTTGGGATTCTCCAAATACAGGAACAACCTCAGCAGATTTACCGCTTTGGGTGGCGGTTCTAATAGCTACGAAAGGGCAGTGGTTTCTCAGGACTTAATGTTGCTGGATATTATTGGACTTCTACATCTGGTGGTCCAGGATATCCAACCTTACTATTACAGGAGTTTTTATAATAATAGTTCTTTGGTTTATGAATACCTTGACTGGCCCACTCAGGGATATTCAGTGCGTTGTATCCAAGATACCGTTACTACAACAGGCGGGCTTAAAAGCATTAATAATTCTAATTGGTTAACTATATTTCCCAATCCTGCCACAAGTAGCATAACAATCGAAAACACTCGGCATTTGAATGCTGAAATTGAAATCTCCGACATACAGGGTCAATTGATCAAGACCCTTTCAACTATTTACAATAAAACCCACATTGATGTTTCTACCTTTCCATGCGGATTGTATATAGTGAAAATGATAACGGAAAAAGGGATCAACGTAAATAAGTTTATTAAGGATTAGAAAGAAGCAGTCAGCAATACATTACATTTGAAACTGCATAATAGCTTTTCAGAATATCTTAAAAAAGAGTAAGGCAAATAATAAAATTATAAATCATCTTTGAATAAATATTCGTTAATGATATAACTTAAAACCAAACCTATGAAAAAACTAATTATTTTTTTTGTAGCGCTCGCATTTTTCACTCTGAAAAATCAGGCACAGACTGTCCATGATACTGACGGTAATGTTTACGACACTATTCACATGACACATTGGGACACAAGTATGGTTGCAGCAAAACCTTGCCACAACCAGGTATAACGATGGTTCGAAAATACCATTGGTAACCGATACTTCATGGTTTCATTTAACCACTCCAGCATATTGCTGGTATGATAATGATTCTGCCACTTACAAACCTCTTTCCGGTGCTTTGTATAACTGGTACACAGTAAACACAGGCAAGCTTTGTCCCACAGGCTGGCATGTACCTTCAGATGTTGAATGGTACACCTTGGTTAAGTATATTGATCCTAATGCAGGCGCAAGCGAGTGTTATTGCGATCAAAGTGACACAGCAGGATATGCGCTTAAAGCATCAGGCGATGTTGTTTGGTGTAATAATAATCCTTATAACGACGCAACGAATAGCAGCAGGTTTACTGCTGTGGGAGGAGGTATAGAACTTATAATTGTGATTGTTTTGCAGGGCATCCTGCAGGTGCATATTTCTGGACTACTACACCTCATTACAGTAATGTAAATTTTTATTACTACTATATGGCATGCAGTAATTCCATTGTGTGGGATTATGTTGACTTTCCCACTGTGGGATATTCTGTACGTTGCGTACAAGATGTTACCACCGGAGGGATAAATGAGGTTAAAAATAATAATTGGCTGGTGTTCTATCCCAATCCTTCAAAGGATTTCATAACAGTTGAAAACATTGAGCATACAGATGCAGTGATTGAAATTTCAGGCATGGAAGGCCAGTTCATTACATCTCTTGCACTTAAGACTGATAAGACAAATATAGATGTGTCAGCTTTGCCTAGCGGAATATATGTTGTGGAAATGAAAACCAAAACCGGTGTTGCAGTGAAGAAGTTTGTGAAAGAATAACACAGTAGGCAGTAAGCAGGAGCAGAAGGCAGTCAATACGAAATTAGAAACTTGATATTGATTTAAATTAGGAAATCACCTTGCGTTAAATAAAAAAATCCCGCAAACTCAACATCTGCGGGATTTCTTTTTATTGAGTTAAATTAAATTTAACTCATCATATTAATACAAACCATTTTTGGTTCAGTCATTTCCTGTAACGAGAATTTTATTCCTTCACGTCCAAGTCCTGAGTTCTTGATACCACCAAATGGCATAGAATCCAAACGGTAATCGGTTGAATCATTAATGATAACTCCTCCGCAATCCATACCGTAAGCTGCTTTCATGGCAAGATTGATATTGTTACAGAAAACCCCCGCTAACAATCCAAAAGGCAGACTGTTTGCTTTTTCAATGGCTTCATCCATGCTTTCAATCTGATATAGATTTACTGCGGGTCCGAAAACTTCTTCTTTGTGTATGGTAGCATTTTCAGGAACATTTTCCAGTACGGATGGCTCCATAATAGCGCCTTTGCGTTTACCGCCGCACAAACATGTCGCACCCATGCCTACAGCTTCTTTTATCCATTTTTCAACGCGTTCGGCTTCTTGTTCAGTGATCATAGGACCCATATCGCAATCTTCCTGCATCTTGTTTCCTATCTTATATTTCAGCGTACGCGCAACAAACTTATCCCTGAATTCATTATATATCCTTTTATGAATATATATGCGCTGAACACCTATACAGTTTTGTCCGGCAGCCCAGAAAGCGCCGCTCACGCAGCTTTCAACGGCATAATCAATATCAATATCGTCCCAAACAATAACAGGCGAATTGGAGCCAAGCTCCATGCCTATCTTTTTAATACCTGCAATTTTCGTTATCTCTTTGCCTGCTTCAAAACCACCGGTAAAGCTCACCATGCGGATACGATCGTCTTGAACGAGAACTGGTCCAATTTCACTTCCATTACCAGTAACCACCTGTAAACATTCTTTAGGCAGACCTGCTTCAAAAAATGCTTCAGCCAGTTTAATTGCCGAAAGAGGAGTAACAGTAGCAGGCTTCAATACAACGCTGTTTCCTGCAGCTATGGCAGGTCCCAATTTATGTGCTACTAAGTTAAGTGGATCATTGAAGGGAGTAATGGCTAATACTATACCAATCGGCTGACGATAAAAATATCCCAACTTGCTTTCGCCACCGGGAAATGAATCAAAAGGAATGGTTTCGCCAAGTATTCTTTTAGCTTCTTCAGCAGAAATTTTCAAGGTGTTCACACAGCGGTTGGCTTCTTTGCGGGCTTCTTTTATGGTCTTCGATCCTTCGCGAGCTATGGTAACAGCAAATGCTTCCTTATTCTTTTCAACAATATCAGCTGTTTTGAAAAGTATGTTTGCTCTCTGGTAAACTGTCATTTTACGAATAACTTCATAACCTTTCTGAGCAGTTGCTATTGCTTTTAATGCATCTTCTTTTGTCCCTTTTGTAATTTCACCCACTACTGAGTTATCAAAAGGGTCGTACACTTTTATCATTTCCATATTAAAATATATTTTTTTGTTAATTATTGATTTTGTTGTTCTGTTCAAAGTTGTTCAAATAGAACATTGAACATTTATTTCATTTCCCTGTTTATCCTCAAAAGATCAGTAAGAATAGCAAAGCCTGTCTGCATTCTTCCTGCACCGGGACCAACTATGGTAACATCACCTAACATATCTGTTGTAAATGTAAGACGCGTTTGTAGCGCCCATTACACCTGCAAGAGGATGTGAAAGAGGAACCATTTCAGGAGTAACTGAACCAAACACTTTTCCGTCTTTCTTTTCAACACAGCCTATCAGTTTCCAGCGTTTGCCTTCTTTCTTGGCTTGTTCCATATCAGCAGGAGATATCTTGGTGATACCTTTACAAGTAACATCATTAATCTTTAATGGAGCGCCCATTACGATATTTGCAAGTATGGTAACTTTTCCACGGGCATCATAACCTTCCACATCGCCTGTAGGATCAGCTTCCGCATAACCCAGTTCCTGCGCAACCTTAAGAACGGCATTGTAGTCCATGCCTTTTTCCATTTCGGTAAGCATATAATTTGTAGTGCCGTTCAATATACCGCGTATCTTCGATATTTCGCAGCCTGCAAGAGGACCTTCAGCCAGATTGATGATAGGAGTTCCTGCACAAACAGTTCCTTCAATCAAAAACTTCACACCTTTTTTATCAGCTATCTGTTTAAACTCAGCATACTTCAGTGCCGCTGGTCCTTTGTTGCTTGTTACAACATGTTTTCCTGATTCCAATGCAGCACGAACATGGTCAATAGCAGGTCCGCCGGTAGTAAGATCAGTGAAAGTAAGTTCGCACATAACTGTAGCATTGCTTTCTTTTATAAGAGCAATATTATCCCATTTCGTTACATCCTTTGTAAATTTCTTTTTGGCTTTTGCCTCTTCTATCATGAAAGAAATATCAAGTCCGTTCGGGTTATAGCAGTTGCCATAAACAAAGTCGCCAACGGCAACAATGTCGAATTCGAAATTGTATTTTTCTTTCAGAAAGTTTTTTTTGTTGAGGAGAATCTCGCTGATTCCCTGTCCAACTGTACCAAATCCTAATAATGCAATTTTGTGTTTCATACGTATTTGTTTTTATGTTTAGTTATTTATTCATTTAAAAATAGAACACTGATGACTCTGATTGTTATGATTAGGGCATTTATAAGAACCAGAGAATTCGTCATTGCGAGCACAGCGAAGCAATCTGTTCACTAATATGATTGCGTCAGTCGTATCTCCTTCGCAATGACGTTTTGGGAATTTAATAGATATTCCTAAATCGGAGTGCAAATAATTATTTTCCTGTATCATTTTATCAGTGAAAATCAGTTTAATCAGTCCTATCAGTGTTCTATTATATTTTCGCTAATGCCTGTTCCAAATCCTTTATTATATCGTCTGAATCTTCTATACCAACAGATATACGGCAGGTAGAAGGTTTAATATCGGCTAGTTTTCGTCCTTCTTCGCCCTGTTGCTGATGTGTAGAGATAGCATTTAATGTAGCAACTGTTTTGCATCGTCCCAGATCAGTAGCTCTCCATATCATTTGCAATGCATCATAGAATTTGCGGGCGTTGACAGAATCCATAGCTGATTTTTCCTTTATCTCAACTGCCATCATATATGAATATTTATTTTCGCTGGTATCGGCCAGCTTCATATATTTCTTAGCTATCTCATGAGCAGCATAAGTCTTTAATCCGGGGTAATGAACCTTTTCAATTTTCGGATGATTCTCCAGATATGTAGCAACTTTAAGCGCTGTATCGCTCATTTGTGCAATGCGCATACGCAGGGAACGAAGGTCATTTAAAACGAGGATAGCGTTCATAGGACTGAGACCGGGTCCATTATCCCTGAATGGCCACAACTTTGCCCACATAGCGAAATCGGCTTTCATTTCATCGCTTCCAATTTTGCTTACAATATTTTTTCTGGAAGTCAATGTTCCACAAATAGAAGTGCCATTCGTGCTCATAACTTTTGTTGCTGATTGAACAACGATATCAACTCCATATTGTAAAGGCCTTGTCAATGCAGGTGATGCACAGGTTGCATCAACTATCATGGGAATGCCAAATTTATGAGCCAGTTTTGTTACTTCTTCAATATCAAAAATAGCAACAGCAGGATTTGAAGGAAACTCGCCATATACGAATCGTGTGTTTTCATCAATCTTTGATTTCCATTCACCAAGGTCGTATGGATTGCATACCCAGCGGACTTCTATACCTTCTTCCTGCATCCTGCGAACAGAGAATTGCTGAAATGTTCCTCCATACAGCTTGGCGCTGGTAACTATATTCGGATTAGGAAACCGGCTGTCCTTTACAAGAAAGGAATCGGTAGCGGTTCTGATAGCGCTCATACCGCTGCCTGTAGCACAGCACGACGCTTCAATGTTTGTTCCGTACGATTCGAGCAAGGCTATGGTATCTTCCAGAAAGCCGTTTGACGGATTCGCTATTCGCGAATAACACCATGTGGGCATTTCATAAGCGAGTGCAGCTTCCATGTGTGCGCTGTCAACATAAGCCTCAGCTGTAGTAAGGTAAATTGGCTCCATAATGGAACCTGAATTGCCTTTAAAAGCAGTTTCCATAGTGTACAAGCCATGTGTAGCTACTGTGTCGAATTTCCTTGTCTTGGCAATCTTCATTGCTTTTGCACGCTCGTCCATCATTTGCTGGCCTATCTTTATCCAGTCTTCTTTTGTGAGTTTTGCTGCCATTTGTTTTATTTTTAAAGAGTTTGCAAATATTGTTAATTTGAATCAAGAGTTAAAATATTTTTGCCACAAAGGCACTAAGTCACTAAGATACACTAATTTATTTTTGAATCTGATATATATTCTTCTTTGTGATACTTTGTGTCTTTGAGTCTTAGCGGCTATATTTGAAATAATTATAAATTTCAACTCTTGATTCGTATTGTGAAACATTTAATAAAACAAAAATAGAATAATGTAAGCATATCAAAGCATATTTTAATAATATGTTATTGTTTATACATTAATAATTGAAATATGAAAGTTATTTATACTAATTTCGCGAATATTGAATAAATATTATGAAAAATCAGCACAAAAACTTTAAACTTGATAGTTTAGACAAAAAAATACTGTCGTTTCTTACTAAGAATGCCCGTATGCCGTTTGTGGAAGTGGCCAAGGAATGCCATGTTAGCGGGGCTGCCATTCATCAGCGGGTGCAACAAATGGTAGCTTCGGGTGTAATAAAAGGTTCCCAGTTCAATCTTTCGCCCCGTGCTATGGGTTATAATACCTGCGCTTTCATTGGGATACAGTTAAACCTGATTACAAGGAAATCGCATATCGAGGCGTTCAATAAGATCATGAAGATACCTGAAATAGTGGAATGCCACCATGTTTCGGGCAAACATTCGCTGCTGATAAAGATATATACCCAGAGTAACGAAAACTTAAAGGATATAATTATCGAACAAATCCAAACTATCCCCGAGGTTACATTTACCGAAACATTTATTTCCCTGCAGGAAGGTTTTGAGCGGCAGGTAGCTATTGAGTAGAAGCAGGCAGTCGCCAGTCAACAGTCAACAGTCTTCAGTCTTCAGTAAACAGGTGGAGTTCGACATTCATTATTCCCTGTTCATTATTCGATATTTATGGTCATTTATAGTCATTTGCTTCGCGATCATTAATGGTCATTCATTGTCATTAATTGTTATATAATAGGAACGCGGATAACACTGAAAATACTGATTATCGCTGATTATTCCAGTCGCCAGTCTTCAATCTTCAGTATGCAACTATCATTTTGCCGACTGCATACTGTGGACTGCCATTGCCTACTTTTTTATTATCATTACGCTTCGCTGTCATTAGGTCATTCATAGTCATTGTGTAATTCACATAATAAATGACTTAATGACAATTAATGACGCTGCGAAGCAGCAAATGACAATAAAACACTGCCTACTGCTCCTGCTTACTGCCTACTGATTTTTGTTCTTTAATAGGAACGCGGATAACACTGAAAATACTGATTATCGCTGATTATTCCAGTCGCCAGTCTTCAATCTTCAGTATGCAACTATCATTTTGCCGACTGCATACTGTGGACTGCCATTGCCTACTTTTTTATTATCATTACGCTTCGCTGTCATTAGGTCATTCATAGTCATTGTGTAATTCACATAATAAATGACTTAATGACAATTAATGACGCTGCGAAGCAGCAAATGACAATAAAACACTGCCTACTGCTCCTGCTTACTGCCTACTGATTTTTGTTCTTTAATAGGAACACTGATAACTGCCTGCCTGTTTTCCTTGAGTATAACAAGAATATGTGATAGTTTAACAAACTAACGTGATAGTTTAACAAGAATGGTTGTTATCTTGATAAGAATGGTTGTTATCTTAACAAGATTATACGTTGTTAACTTGTTAAGAATGTGTTGTTCACTTAATAAGAATAGTTGTTCACTTTAACAAGTGTTCACTTAACAAGTGATAGTTCGATGTTCGACTTTAACAAGATATATTGTTGTTCAAATCATTAACAAGAATGGTTGTTATCTTGACAAGAATGGTTGTTCGCTTAACAAGAATAGTTGTTCACTTAACAAGAATAGTTGTGTAGTTTTCACTTAACAAGAATGGTTGTTCACTTAACAAGAGATACATCTTTCTTGATAAGTTTCCTCTTTAAAATAAAAAAACCCGCCGTTTCAGGCAGGTTTTTATGGTATTTTTTATTAAAAAAACTAAAAATAAGGATATTCTAGGTAACTGTAAAAATAGGATATACTGTCCACGGGCCTTCTTCGCCTGTTTTGCTCTTCAATATGGGTGCGCTGCGGAAGATCCATTTTGAACCCGATGTTAAACCTGTTACGGTTTTCTTATCATTCGAAGTACCCCTTAGCAATACCAGTCCCCAGTTAACGCCGTCGGCGCTTTGTCCCCATTCATGATAACCGGCTTCGGGAGCCGAAATTATAATAGTGCCTGATGTATCGGTATTTTCAGGGCCAATTTGCTTTTCCCTGCCCGTTGAACCTTTAATATCAAAATCGGCGCTTTTAATAATAGTAGCCGCATTTACAGGGTTATTATTAGCCACTTTTTGCACATCAGCCAGGTAGCTGGTAACATCGCTTTCAACCAGTTTTTTTGCATCGTTCCTGAATTCTTTGGTAACAGTGGGCGGGTTGGCTGTAAATGATGATTCCGCAGTATCGAGGGCGCCTATATGAGTATTGAAAGTAGTGAGCGGAATAGTAAATGTGCCTGCCGGAAACCATGTGGAGCTGCCCATTGATTTATAATAGCTCTTCACATTGTTTATATAATCGTTAATGGTGTTGCTTATTTTACGCACGGCAATTACTTTGCGTATAACCACCTTAATCGGGAGGCTTTTTTTAGTTGCTTTTTTTTTCGCCATTTTTTATATAAGATTAACATGGCAAATATACAATTTTATTTATAGCAAAATATTTTTATTTATTTATTTTGTTAAAATTGTTTAGTTTTGTGAAGAAATAAAAAGGAGTTAACCCGAAAATCCTTTAAAAGGGTAGGGAAAATTAAAAAATAATAATAAAATGGAAATTAAAATAAAGAATCTACCATTAGGCGATCAAAGTGGTGCAGCTAAAAAAGCCGAAGATGAACTGAATTTATTACTGAATGATGGATTTGAAATACGTTCCACAAATACTTCAGTTATTGCATTGGGTGACAAAAATAAAGATATTATTATTTTAACAGTAATATTAAGTAAATAGTTATTTAACTTATTATAACAAAATAGTTAGGGGCAAGTGTTTCGCTCGTGCCTGTTACATTGTTCTTAAAGAAAAATAATAAACAGCATATGCCAAAAGCTAAAGAGTATAAGCTAAATAAATATTACAATTATGAAAATTGAAATTTCAATTGATAATAATCTTCGTGAATTTGAAGACTTGTATTTCAAAAGCGACCTATCAAACTATTCCTTTTAATAAAAGGCCTCCATTATTTTCTGATAATTCTTTTTTTATTAGTGATTTAGTGCGTCCTATGTTTTAAAGTGTTTGTTGATGAAACATTATTAACTCATAATGTACTTTATGTTCATCCAACAATAAAGAATTTTTATTATTTCAGGGATAATAGAAATTAATATTTAATAAATTTTATTAATTCTTTTTAAAACCAACAATTATGAAAAAGTTTATAATAAAAATAGAATGCCCTTAATAAAGATAAATCTAAAAAAGAGTTATTAACCGAAGAAATTTCTATTGAATCTATAAAGACCACAATAATACTTAATGCAAAAACAGAAAAAAAAGCAAGAGCATATATTAAAAAGTATTATCCAAATTGTAAAATAATATCAATAAAAGAAAAAATATTGAATGGATAATCAAAAAATTACTAACCTTTTTAAACAAAACAAAAATGAAAAAATTTATTGTCACAATGGATTCCCCTGGTTCTATTGAACCTAAGCAAAAAACTATAGAAGCATCATCTGAAGAAGAGCTAAATCTTATTGCTCAAAAACAATTTCCTAAATGTAAAATAACTAAAGTTAAAGAATTATTATTAGGTTGAAATAAAAATTATGAAAAAAATTAATCTTTATCATTTTGCTCGCCATTCTTAGTTTTAGCGTAAATGCACAAACTGCATATATTACGAATTCCGGTAGTAATACAGTATCCGTTATTAATGTTGCTACCAATACTGTTACGGCTACAATTACAGGGTTTGTTCTTCTCCTAATGGTGTATCTGTAAGCCCGATGGAAGCAAAGTATATATTGCAAATAATGATGCATTGTACTGTAAGTGTAATAAACACAGCTACTAATACTGTTTCGGCTACAATTACAGTTAGTGTCTTACCCTATTGGTATATCTGTAAGCCCCGATGGAAGCAAAGTATATGTTACAAATGATAATGTAATACAGTAAGTGTAATAAATACAGCTACAAATACTGTTATGGCTACAATTTCGGTTGGTACTTATCCTTTTGGTGTCGCTGTAAGCCCAGATGGAAGCAAGGTATATGTTGCTAATTATTTTATGGTACAGTAAGTGTAATAAACACAGCTAACAATACTGTTTCGGCTACAATTACAGTTGGTTCTTATCCTTTTGGTGTATCTGTAAGTCCCGATGGAAGTAAGGTATATGTTGCAAATTATAGTTCATAATACAGTAAGTGTAATAAACACTGCTACAAATACTGTTTCGGCTACAATTCCATTGGTTACTAGTCCTGATGGAGTATCTGTAAGCCCCGATGGAAGCAATGTATATGTTACAAATCAGTGTTCTAATACATGTGAGTGTAATAAATACCGCTACCAATTCTGTTTCGGCTACAATTACGATTGGTGCTGAACCTTTTGGTGTATCTAGTAAGTCCCGATGGAAGCAAAGTATATGTTGCGGATTGGTCGTGATTCAGTAAGTGTTATAAACACTGCTACAAATACTGTTTCTGCTACAATTGCAGTTGGTAATGATCCTGTTGCATTTGGAAATTTTATTTCTTCATATGGTACAGGCATTACTCCACAAAGAATATTGTCGGAAGGCATAGAAGTTTATCCTAACCCTGTTACCGATAATATGCAAATACAAACAACTTTACAAATAAAGGAAATAGAGATTACCGATATTACAGGAAGGCTGCTTTACACAACCACAGCTAAAACTATTAATTGCAGCAGCTTTTCAAAAGGTGTTTATTTTATTAAGGTAACAACTAGTGAAGGGGCTGTAGTTAAGAAATTCATTAAAGAATAACCAATATCCAACACTCAATATCCAAAGTTCAAGTGAAGCATTACTTGGTAATTGAGCGTTGGTTGTTGAATATTGATTATTGAAGAAGGAAAAGAAGTAAAGAAGTTTGTTAAAGAATAGGTAAGAGAAAAAGTAAAAAAAGTAAAGGCTTCGTAAAGTGCGAAGCCTTTTTTTATGCAGAGAGATATATAATTTTTTTATCTTTGTAAACAAAGAACATTTTTTATGACAACGATTGAATTAAAAAAAATATTGCTTCACAGAATTGCCGAGATTAACGACATTTCATTTCTCAAAGCAATTAAAACAATTCTCGATTCAAAAACCGATACCGAGGTTATCACACTAACAACTGAACAGCGTAATGAAATAATTGAATCGAAAAAAGAAATTGAACAAGGGCTTTTCGTAGGGCATGAAATACTTGATAAAGAAGTTTGTAAAAGAGTAAGCAGTAGGCAGCAGCAGTAGGCAGTAAATAATCAGTGTAAATCAGTATTTTCAGTATTATCAGTGTTCCCATTAAGGAAACGTAAAAAGTAAAGGTTTCGTAAAATGCGAAGCCTTTTTTTTATAATTTCGCATTACAAAAAATCATTGCAATGAACTACGATATAATTATTATAGGCAGCGGTCCCGGCGGATATGTTGCTGCTATAAGGGCTTCACAACTGGGGCTTAAAGTGGCTGTGGTCGAAAGGGCCGAACTTGGCGGTATTTGCCTTAACTGGGGATGCATCCCTACCAAAGCGCTTCTGAAGAGTGCACAAGTGTTCAACTATATGAAACACCCTGCCGATTACGGTATTGTAATTGAGGGAAACGTGAAACCCGATTTTGAAGCTATAGTAAAGCGCAGCAGGGGTGTTGCCGATAATATGAGCAAGGGGATTCAATTTCTTTTCAAGAAAAATAAAATAGAAGTTATAGCAGGTTTTGCAAAGGTTAAAGCGGGTAAAATAGTTGAAGTTACTGATGCAAACGGAAGCAAAACTGAATATACAGCCGCAAATATAGTAATAGCCACAGGAGCCCGCTCAAAGGAATTGCCCAATCTGAAACAGGATGGGAAAAAGATAATAGGTTACCGCGAAGCAATGACACTCCCAAAACTGCCTGCATCTATGGTTGTTGTTGGTTCGGGAGCCATCGGTTCCGAGTTTGCACATTTCTATAATTCGCTTGGAACCAAAGTTACTCTTATTGAAGTGTTGCCTAATATTGTGCCTGTTGAAGATGAAGAAGTTTCGAAGCAGCTGGAACGTTCGTTTAAAAAAGCAGGCATGAAAGTGATGACCGATGCAATGGTTGAATCCATTGATACCACCGGCGAGCTGTGCAAAGTGGATGTAAAAACAAAAAAGGGAAACGAGATCATTGAAGCTGAAATAGTGTTATCCGCTGTGGGAGTAGCCACCAATACTGAGGGGATAGGACTTGAAGAAGTAGGGATTAAAGTTGAAAAAGGTAAAGTTGTGGTTGATGATTTTTATAAAACCTCCGTTGCCGGGTATTACGCCATAGGCGATATAGTTCATGGCCCTGCATTGGCGCATGTTGCATCGCACGAGGGAATTATTTGTGTGGAGAAAATAGCAGGTCATAATCCTGAACCGCTTGATTACGGCAATCTTCCAGGATGCACCTATACAACTCCCGAAATTGCATCAGTCGGCATGACCGAAAAACAAGCCATAGATGCAGGTTATGAAATAAAGATCGGGAAATTCCCCTTTACTGCATCAGGTAAAGCAACTGCTTCGGGCAACAAAGATGGTTTTGTAAAGGTTATTTTTGATGCTAAGTATGGAGAGTGGCTTGGCGCACATCTTATCGGCGAAAATGTTACTGAATTGATTGCAGAAGTTGTGGTAGCCAGGAAACTTGAAACCACAGGACGTGAAATTATTGATGCTGTTCATCCCCATCCTACCATGTCCGAAGCCATCATGGAGGCTGTGGCAGCAGCTTATGGAGAGGTTATTCATATTTAAAATTTAATTGTCATTTGTTCTGCTAATGCAGAACGTCATTAATTGTCATTTATGGTCAATAATGGAATTTGCAATTTACTTTATCAATTAAATCTAAAATTAATTTCAAAGATTTTTATAATACCAATCAGAGACTTAAAATGACGCTGCGAAGCAGCAAATTACTACAAATTACGTCGCGTAGCGACAAATGACCAATTTAATTTTATGTGCGGAATTACCGGTGTCTATTCATTTAATGAAAGCGCTTCTTCTTACAAAAAGAAAGTTGAAGATGCTGTAATTGCATTATCGAAAAGAGGCCCCGATAGCTCAGGTACATTTTTCCATAATCATGTTGCACTTGGTCATTCAAGGCTTTCAATCATTGATGTAAGTGAAGTGGCTTCACAGCCTTTCACGGATATTTCAGGGCGATATACAATTATCCTAAATGGTGAATTCTTTAATTACGAGCAGCATCGGGAAGCATTATTTAAAAAGGGAATTCTGCTTAAATCCCATAGTGATACCGAAGTTCTTTTACAACTTTATATCACCGAAGGCCCAGCCTGCCTTGAAAAGATAAATGGTTTTTTTGCTTTTGCAATTTATGATAATTATGATGAATCATTATTTATTGCCCGCGACAGGATGGGAATCAAACCCCTCTTTATCTATAAAGATGATGATAAATTAATTTTTGCTTCCGAAATAAAAGCGCTGCTCTCTTACGGTATTCCTAAAGAACTGGACCGCACATCACTTTATGAATATTTTCATCTGAACTATATTCCTGGCCCGCATTCAGTATTTAAAAATGTTACAAAACTTAAACCGGGTTCTTATCTTCACATAAAGGGAAAAGAAATTACTGAAAAGAGCTATTATACTATTCCTTTCAAAACAGATGAAGAAATAAGAAGTAATAGTGATTCTTATGAAGAGGCACAAAAGAAGATCATTGAACTTCTTGAAACATCTGTCAGGTTAAGGATGATATCCGATGTTCCTCTTGGCGCCTTTTTAAGCGGAGGCATTGATTCATCAATAATTGTAGCGCTTGCTTCAAAATATTCCGAAAAGCTAAATACTTTTTCCATCGGATATAAGGACGAACCATTGTTTGACGAAACAAAATATGCTGTGCAAGTTGCAGAGAAGTATAAAACAAATCATACCAGCTTTTCATTGACAAATGATGAACTATTTTCCGTTTTGTTCAATGTATTGGATTATACCGATGAACTCTTTGCTGACTCATCAGCGCTTGCAGTTTACATATTATCACAGCATACACGAAAGCATGTAACAGTTGCTCTATCAGGCGATGGAGCAGATGAATTATTTGGTGGTTATAATAAGCATCGTGCTGAATACCGGATAAGAAACGCCGGAATAAATGAAAGATCTATTTCCCTTCTTAAGCCTTTATGGAAAGGTCTTCCGCAATCACGTAATTCATCATTTTCTAATAAAATAAGGCAATTCGACAGGTTTGCAACCGGAATGAATTTACCTGCTAATGAAAGATACTGGAGATGGTGCGGATTTACGAATGAGGATGATGTCGAGAAGCTTCTCAAAGCGAAACCAGGAAGCGAATACGACAACAGGAAAGAAGCCTTGCTTAAGAATATCTCAGGGAAATCAAGTATGAATGAGGTACTTTTTTCTGATATGCAACTTGTACTTCAAAACGATATGCTTGTTAAAGCAGATATGATGTCAATGGCCAATTCGCTTGAGGTACGTGTTCCATTCCTTGATTACAATCTTGTGAATTATGTTTTTTCATTACCGTCAGAATATAAAATTGACAAATCTATTGGTAAAAAGATATTGCAAGATTCTTTCAGGAGTCTTTTACCCGAAGAGATTTATCACCGTCCCAAGCATGGATTTGAAGTTCCATTGCTCAAATGGTTTAGGAAAGAACTGAATAGCTTTATTTTTGATGATTTGCTGAATAAAGAATTTATCAAAAGTCAAGATTTATTTGAATTTGAAGAAATATTAAAACTAAAATCAAAGTTATTCTCAAACAATCCGGGTGATTCTGCAGCCAGGATATGGGCGCTTGTTGTATTCCAATATTGGTGGAAGAAGTACTTTTTAAATTAGAAAATGTCAAAAGTATTAAGAATAATAAATAGGTTTAATCTTGGTGGGCCCACATACAATGCGGCTTACCTTACAAAATACCTTGCACCGGAATTTGAGACTTTATTAATTGGCGGAGCAATTGATGAAACCGAAGGGAATTCAGAGTTTATAGTGCGTAATCTTGGACTTGAACCAATCATTATTCCTGAAATGAGGCGTGCATTAAATCCTAATCTTGATTATAAAGCATACAAGAGATTAAAGAATATCATCAAAGAGTTCAAACCCGACATTGTTCACACACATGCTTCTAAAGCAGGAGCATTGGGTAGAATGGCTGCATATAATTTAAAAGTACCTGTTATTATTCATACTTTTCATGGCCATGTTTTTGATGCTTATTTCAGCACGACTTCATCTGCATTTTATAAAAACATTGAGCGTTATCTTGCTAAAAAAAGCTCTGCTATTATTGCCATATCGGAAATACAGAAATATGATCTGGCTCACAAATACAATATTTGTCCAGAAGATAAGATTGAAGTTATTCCCCTGGGATTTGACCTAACACGATTCCAAGAGAATACAAACGAAAAACGAGAGAAATTCAGAAAGGAATATAATATTTCTGATGATGAGATTGCTATTGCAATAATCGGAAGACTTGTTCCAATTAAAAATCATGAGCTTTTTCTTAATGCCGTGAAAAATATACTTCCAAGAACAAGCAAGTCGTTAAGAATTTTTATTGTTGGTGATGGTGAAAGCAGGCAACCTATTCAAGAAAAGGCGACAGAATTGAAATTGTCATTTACAGATAAGATCAAAGAATCAAATAAAACTCTTATCACTTTTACTTCTTGGATAAAAGAAATTGATATTGTTATAGCTGGAGTAGATATCATTGCTTTAACCTCACTTAACGAAGGAACACCAGTCAGCCTTATTGAAGCTCAGGCTGGTAGCAAACCAGTCGTTTCAACCAATGTTGGCGGAATTGAAAATGTAGTAATTCCGGGAGAAACTGCTCTTCTTTCCGACAATAATGATCTGTCGGGTTTTTCCGAAAATCTATTGTCATTAATTAATGATGATAAACTGAGAGCAAAATTGTCAATTAATAGCTGGGGTCATGTTAAAGAAAAATTTCATTACACCCGCCTCATAAATGACACTAGAAACTTATACTTCAAACTTTTGAAACAATAATCTGTTTCTTTCGTATTAAAAGAGTAGTTGATTAAACTTTTTTACCTTTGTTGATTCAAAATGTGTAAGATGAGAAAACTTATTCCAGTTATATCATTTTTGTTTTTAATAACTTCCTGTAAGATTTTTGCTCCTAGTCAAATGCTTCGCACTGGTCATGATTTTAAGTATTCTGAATTTTCACAAGACCAGGCTATGCAGGAATATAAATTAGCGCCATTTGATAAAATAACTTTTCATCTTTCAACGAATAATGGGGAAAATTTAATTAATCCCGTTACATCAACCGGAGGTACTATAGGTGGTGCTACCGGAGGAACTACTGCGATAGGTGGATCAGGGGCCTCTTATACAATTGAATATGATGGGACCGTCAAATTACCTGTGTTTGGAAGAGTAAAGCTTAGCGGGTACACTACAAGGGAAGCAGAAAAGTTATTGGAGGATATGTATTCAAAATATTATAATAATCCATTTGTTCAAATTGAAGTTAGTAATATGAGGGTTATTATTTTTGGGAAAGGAACAGTTGGGGCCGCTTCTGTAATTACTTTAGCAAATCCTAACACTACTTTATTTGAAGCTATTGCTTCATCCGGTGGAATTGAAGGAGGAAAAGCATATAATATTAAATTAATTAGAGGTGATTTAAAAAACCCTCAAGTTTTTCTTATAGATTTATCGACCCTAGAAGGAATGAAGAAAGCAAATCTAATTCTACAGGCAAATGATATTATTATTATTAAACCCAAGAACGATTATGCAAATAAGTTTATGACAGCAATAACTCCATATTTGACTTTAGTTTCAATGATATTATTAATTGCTAATACAGTAAAATAATAAAAGATGGCTACGAAGAAAATATCTAATATTAATGACGAATTAGATATTAAGTTATTTCTATTTATAACCAAGAAATGCCTTATTTATATTATTCTGTTTTTGGGGGTTGCAGCCTTAAGTTCTTTTCTCTATTTAAGATATACACCCCCGATTTATTCGACCAGCGCTGTAATTCAGATAAGTTCAAATGAAGAAAATGTTTCAAAGATTTTAGAAACAAAAGATGTTGTAGAAGGTCAAAATGATTTAGAAAAAGCACGAGAGTTTATCAGTTCGGGTGTATTTTTAGGACAGGTTTTTTCGAAACTTCCTTTATCTACAAGTTATTATTATGAAGGTCGTATCCTTTCAAATGAACAATGGCATGGTAGTGCCCCATATGAAGTTGATGCTAATGTTAAAAATCCTTCCATTTATGGCATCCCAATTTATATTAAGTTCAGTAATAAAAATAAATATACTCTTTCATACACTGTACCTCGAACTGCAAAATTTGAAAAAGAATACGATTTGAATCAGAAAGCTGAATTACCTGAAGCAGAACTAAACATTAAACTTAAGGATCCGAATAATGTAGAGAATAACGATGGAATATTAAATCAAAATTCATATTATTTCATATTAAACAATCCTGACAATATAGTTTCCACATATGCAGCAGAACTAACTATTACATTTTTGAGTGAAGAGGCTAAAACATTACAAATAACTATTCAAGACCGTAATGCTGATAAAGCCCATGATCTGGTTAATGCAATTGTTGAGGAATATAAAACTTATGGTGTTGCTAAAAAGGCTGAAAGTGCTAATAGTGTCCTTGAGTTTATTGACAAACAACTTAAAGTGGTTTATGATACTTTATTCAAATCGGAAATTGATTTAGACAATTTTAAGAAATCTTATAAAATTGACTCATCTATTTCTGAACCACTTCCCAGTATTTACTCAAGGGTAAATGATTTTCAGAATCAAATTGTAAATATTGAGTTACAGGAAAGTTTGTTGACAGAAGTTGAACAAAGTCTAAAAGATAAGGATATTGATATTTACAAACTTATTGCTATAGTTGCAGGCAGTGAATTTCAGGGTAGTATAAATGGATTCCTGACCTCTCTTCAGGATCTCTTAATAAAGAAAGAACAATTATTATATGAGGTAACTAAAAACAGTGCACAGATTGAATCTATAAATTACCAGATCGAAATACAAAAAAAATTACTTACAGAAAGTATTAATACATTAAAATCAAATTTAAAGAACAGGAAAGTTAAATTAAGTAAATTTTTAGATGATTATCAGGGAACCGCATTTTCACCGAAGGAGAAATACAATACATTCGAACTTAGCCGGCTGCAGCGAATGTATAGCATCAATGAGCAATTTTACAATAAACTGATTGATAAAAAAGCAGAATACCAGATTGCGCGAGCCGGTTATGTTTCTGAAATAGTGGTCCTTGAAAGAGGTTCTGTTCCAAAAGACCCCATATCTCCAAGAAGAAGATTAATTTTCTTTGGAAGTATATTAGTGGCATTATTTCTTGGATTCGGGCTAATTCTTTTTCGGTATCTGTTTTTTAACGAGATCACAAGTATTAATGACATTATTAAATATACAGATGCCCCTGTTTTAGGAATTATTCCTAAGTATAAAAGAGATATTCCTGTTTCGCAACTTATAGTTGATAAAAAGCCAAAATCGTTAATTGCAGAAGCATTAAGATCTGTAAGAACAAACCTTCAGTTTATTTCAAATGAATCTGGGCCAAAAGTTCTTGCAGTTACATCAACCATATCTGGAGAAGGGAAAACCTTTATAGCAATTAATCTTGCTGGTATTATAGCTTTCTCGGATAAGAAAATAATTGTAATGGACTTCGATTTAAGAAAGCCTAAAATACATCTGGGATTTGGTGTTGAGAATAAAAAAGGTGTAAGTACAATATTGATGGGCTTGAACGAAGCTAAGGATTGTATCAAACACAGTGTGATAGATAACCTTGATTTTATCACCGCAGGACCTGTTCCTCCCAATCCTTCGGAGTTGATGTTGAATAAAAGGATGCCGGAATTAATTGAATATCTTAAACAAACCTATGATTATATTCTTTTAGATTGCCCACCTGTAGGTATTGTAACAGATGGTATGCAACCTATGCTTATTGCCGATTATCCTATATATGTTTTTAAAGCAAGCCATTCAAAAAGGATGTTTGTTCAGAATATTGACAGATTAATTAATGAAAGTGGTATTAAAAAGTTATCAATTGTGCTAAATGCTGTTGAAGCACAGTATTCGGGTTACAGTTATGGGAAAGGAGCTAATAGCTCTGGCTATGGGTATGGATATGGTTATGCCTATGGCTACGGGTATGGATATTATGATGAAGATCATTTGATGCCTAAGAAGAAGAAGTTCTTCCTGGATAGAGTTTCTGATTTTATAATGAAATATATTTTCCGCCAGTCGTAATTCTCACTCATTTTAAATATGGTTATTAAAGAAGTTCAAATAAAGGGATTGATAGTAGTTCAACCGGATGTGTTTTGTGATCCGCGGGGATATTTCTTCGAATCATATAATAAGGAAAAGTTTAAAAAATATGGCATTATAGAAGACTTCGTGCAGGATAATCAGTCAATGTCGGCTAAAGGGATTTTAAGAGGTTTACATTTCCAGAACCCTCCTTTCGCACAGGGAAAACTACTTAGCGTAATAAAAGGCTCTGTCCTGGATGTTGTTGTGGATATCAGGAAAGCTTCGCCAACTTATGGCAAACATTTTTCAATTGTCCTGTCGGGCGAAAACAAGACTATATTTTGGGTTCCGGCCGGCTTCGCTCATGGTTTTCTATCGCTGGAAGATGATACCATTTTTTCGTACAAATGTACTCAGACCTATAATAAGGAATCGGAAGGTTCCATCCGTTGGAACGACCCTGATATTAACATCGACTGGAGTATAAACCAGCCCCTTGTTTCTGAAAAAGACCAAATTGCCCCCCTGTTTAAAGATTTGATTTCAAAGTTCTCTGTTTGAAGCATTTCTGAACAGCAAAAACTGCTTTCCGACTTAAAACTACTATTTCTTTCTTCATTAATCTAATTGCTCCATTCAAGTTTATTGATTCCGAACCTAGATTCTCAGGTTCCGAACCCAGAGTCTGAAGTTCCGAACCCAGAGTCTAAAGTTCCGAACCCAGAGTTTGAAGTTCCGAACCCAGAGTCTGAAGTTCCGAACCCAGAGTCTGAAGTTCCGAACCCAGAGTCTAAAGTTCCGAACCTAGTGTCTGAAGTTCCCACACAAGAAAGTATCCGATTCACACAAGAAAACCAACTTCTCAAACAAGAAAGTATCCGGCTCACACAAGAAATCCAACTTCTCAAACAAGAAAGTATCCGATTCACACAAGAAAACCAACTTCTCAAACAAGAAAGTATCCGGCTCACACAAGAAATCCAACTTCTCAAACAAGAAAGTATCCGATTCACACAAGAAAACCAACTTCTCAAACAAGAAAGTATCCGATTCACACAAGAAAACCAACTTCTCAAACAAGAAAGTATCCGGCTCACACAAGAAAACCAACTTCTCAAACAAGAAAGTATCCGATTCACACAAGAAAACCAACTTCTCAAACAAGAAAGTATCCGGCTCACACAAGAAAACCAACTTCTCAAACAAGAAAGTATCCGGCTCACACAAGAAAACCAACTTCTCAAACAAGAAAGTATCCGGCTCACACAAGAAATCCAACTTCTCAAACAAGAAAGTATCCGATTCACACAAGAAATCCAACTTCTCAAACAAGAAAGTATCCGATTCACACAAGAAATCCAACTTCTCAAACAAGAAAGTATCCGATTCTCCTTAAGGAACAAAGTTTTGAAAATAGTATATCAAGCCAGCAATGGAGAGTTTTAAGCTTTAAATCTATTGCCAGTGACAGTAATTCAGGGTTGAAAAAAGCTGAACCAAATGAAACATATTTACCTTGTTATCGTAAAATTAATAAGCCAAGAATAACTTCCATTTCAATAATTTAGTACTTTTGCAACCTCATTTTTAAAATTGATGTAAATGCCTTCAATATTTATAATTGAATTTTGTGTGTTTTTCGTTGCCTGCCTGGTATTTTCATTTATGATAAATACCTTATTCCTTAAGTTTATAAAAACTTTGGGTATAAGGAACAAGGAAGAAACCGTGATCAGGTGGGGAACCGAATCGAAGCCTTCAATTGGTGGCATATCATTCTATATCATATTCCTTTTGTCAATTATTGCTTATCCGTTTTTCTTCGATGTAAAAATATATTTCCTTAACCTGCCTTTTATAGGCGTACTTTTCGCTTCAACGCTTGCTTTTCTGATGGGGCTTTTCGACGATGCTTACAACACTAAACCATGGATAAAACTGTTTACCCAGATTACCTGCGGCATTATACTGATTTCGACAAATGTTTACATTCACCTGTTTCATAATGAAATGTTAAACTATGCCATAACTGTATTTTGGGTCGTGGGTATAATGAATTCCATTAATATGCTCGACAATATGGATGCCATAAGTTCAATTGTGTCAATATCTATAATAGTTTCGGCCATAGCGAACATCTTGTTCATTAATAATTTTACAAATCCCGACCTGTTCATATTAATAGGAATATTGGCGGCGCTGCTGGGGTTTCTGTATTTTAACTGGCACCCTTCGGTTATTTATATGGGCGATACCGGCAGTCAGTTCCTGGGAGCATTTTTAGCGGCAATCGGCATAATTTATTTCTGGAACAGGCACGATTCGGGCGATGTAGCTATATGGTCGAAACAGGTAGTTACATCGGTACTGGTATTTTCCTTGCCTATTGTTGATACCACTACTGTTGTGATAAAACGGATACTAAGCGGGAAATCGCCATTTTCAGGTGGAAGAGACCACACTACGCATCATATTTCCTATCTTGGCTTTTCCGATAAACAGGTTGCACTTATATTTATTGCCATTTCGGCTGTATCAATCATACTTTCGTTTATAGCCTTCAATATTATTCGTCAATGGAGTTACTTTTGGATATTCCTTTATGGATTATACATGCTTACATTATTCGTTGTCCTTTTCACCATTGCCAATAAAAACAAACATAAACACTAAGCAGGTATGATGTATAAAAAAGTAATCATAGCGCTTCTGTCTATTGTCATAATACTGATAATTGTAAGTCTTTTCACCAGTTCCACGAATAAACCATCTGCCAATTCCGATTACCAGAAAGCCTTTTACAAGAACTATAAGATATTTGCCATTGATATCCCCGACAAAGTAGAATTTGCAGGCGAGAAAATGGAAACCAACCGTTTCGATGTCAGGGAAGAAATCGACAGAGAACTTGTGATAAATACTTACTGGCAATCGCAAACGATCTTTTTAATTAAGAAAGCTAACCGCTTCTTCCCGATGATTGAGCCTGTATTGAAACAATATGGTGTTCCCGACGATTTTAAATACTTAGCCCTTGCCGAAAGCGGGTTTACCAATAACACAGTATCGCCTATGGGTGCAGCAGGAATCTGGCAGTTTATGAAAGAAAGCGCCATAAAATACGGACTAGAGGTTAACGATGCCATTGATGAACGCTACAACCTGGTGAAATCAACCGAGGCTGCATGCAAATACATACTGGAATCTTATGCCGCGTACAAGAATTGGACACTTGCCGCTGCATCATACAATGTTGGCATTGGCAGTTTAAGCAAGCAAATGGCGCTTCAGAAAACCACCAACTACTACGACCTTTATCTGAACAGCGAAACAGCACGTTACGTTTACAGGATAATAGCCCTGAAACTGATCATTACCAATCCCAAAGCTTATGGCTTTTATTTAAGAAAAGTTGACCTTTATCCCCCTGTGCCTACCTATGATGTGAAGGTTGATTCAACAATTAAGGATTTGGTTGGATTTGCTTCCAAATATAAAACAAACTATAAGCTTTTACGTGAATTCAATGCGTGGATAAGGAAACCAATGCTCGATAATGCTTCACATAAAACCTATTATCTTTCAATACCTAAAGCATGGCTATGTGAATTACGACACACTGCTTTCCAATGTTCCCGTTGAACCTTTTGTATTGCCCGACAGCACAAGCAAATGATGGTATTGTTAATTTGACTATGTAAACTTTATTTTATTCTTTGTGAACCTTTGCGAAACCTTTGTGAAACTTTGTGTATAACTGTTTCACCCTTCCTTTGTCAGGGTAAACTCCGTTACTCAAAGTAGCCACAAAGTTACACTAAGAAAATTTCACTAGAAAACTATATCCGATTATCAATACCCATGACATTTCTTTCGTAAATTTGCAGTCTGAGAAAACATTCCATGGGCAAGCATTTTAAATTAATAAGAAACAAGACTGAAAATACTTTTCTGGTCTTAGGTTGTTGGTTTATGGCAGCCGGTTTGGCAAAAGGTCTATGGTTATTGGAAAAGCCTAATGACTAATGACCAATGTCTAATGTCTAATGACCAATGACTAAACCCGCCTCTATGACCTCAAACCTAAAACCCGATTTCTCTCAACAGAATATCCCTTCTAATGCTGAAGATAATGAGAAATCAGAAAAGACCGACACCTTAAATGTATTTGGTGCAAGGGTCCACAACCTGCAAAATGTGGATGTCATTATTCCGCGAAACAAACTGGTTGTAATTACCGGCTTGAGTGGCAGCGGGAAATCGTCGCTGGCTTTCGATACCATATTTGCCGAAGGACAGCGCAGATATATTGAAACATATTCGGCTTATGCCCGACAGTTCCTGGGAAATCTCGAACGGCCTGATGTTGATGAAATAACCGGTTTAAGTCCTGTTATTTCCATTGAACAAAAATCAACCATAAAGAACCCGCGTTCCACCGTGGGGACAATTACTGAGATATACGATTTCTTAAGATTGCTTTACGCTCGAATTGCCGACGCCTACTCTTATGTAACCGGCGAAAAGATGGTTCGCTATTCCGAAAGCCAGATAATTGATACCATTATTAGTAAATATGATGGCACAGAGATTTTAGTAATGGCGCCCGTGGTTAAAGGAAGAAAGGGACATTATCGCGAACTTTTCGACCAGATTAGGAAACAAGGTTTCCTGAAAGTAAGAATTGACGGAACGATTAAAGAAATCACCTTTGGGCTTCAACTCGACCGCTACAAGGTTCACGATGTAGAGATAGTGATTGACAAAATTAAGATCAATAAAGACGACCGTTTCCGCCTTGCCGAATCAATCCAGACAGCCATGAAACATGGCAAGGGCGTGGTGATGATAAATGATGAACAGGATAATGCTATCCAGTACAGCCGTTACCTGATGTGCCCCACGTCTGGAATATCTTACGAAGAGCCTGAACCAAATACCTTCTCGTTTAATTCGCCTTATGGAGCCTGTCCCAAATGTAACGGACTAGGTTCAATCACTGAGCTTGATGTTGACAAAATAATTCCCGACAAGAAGAAATCTATCAAACAAGGTGGAATAATTCCCGTCGGTGAAATGAAGAACAGGTGGATCATTCGCCAGCTTGAGGCTATAGGCGACAAATATGAATTCACGCTTGATACTCCCATTGAAGATATTTCCGAGCATGCGCTGAACATTATACTTTATGGTTCCGAGGAAACATTTAAAGTGAAAGCCGATAACTATGGCGTTACTGCCACTTACGCTTTGAGCTTCGAAGGTATAGCAAGTTTCATTCACAACCAGTTTCAGGATGCCGTGGAAACTCAGTGAAGAAATGGGCGTACGGTTTTATGAACGAAGTTGACTGCCCTGTTTGCGGGGGAAAGAGGCTTAAGAAAGAGTCTCTTCATTTTAAGATAGGCGAAAAGAATATTGCCGATCTGGCTTCGATGGATATTCTTAAACTTCTCGATTGGGCCAAAAACATTAACGTTTCGCTAGATGAGCGGAAAATTAAAATAGCTTCCGAACTACTTAAAGAAATAACAAAACGACTTGAATTCCTTTTGAATGTTGGACTTGATTACCTCAGCCTCGACAGGCCGGCAAAGAGTTTATCGGGTGGCGAATCACAACGGATAAGGCTTGCCACGCAAATAGGCTCGCAGCTTGTGGGCGTGCTTTATATACTTGATGAACCAAGCATTGGGCTTCACCAGCGCGATAACCTGAAACTTATAAAAGCATTAAAAGATCTTCGTGATATAGGTAATTCAGTGATAGTAGTTGAACACGATAAGGAAATGATTCTATCAGCAGACTATTTGATTGATATTGGCCCGGGTGCTGGAATACACGGCGGCAAGATAGTGGCGCATGGAACACCTACGGAAGTTATGAAAGGTTGCAGCACCCTTACCGCTCAATATCTGTGTGGACTTAAAGAGATTTCAATTCCTAAAGAAAGAAGAAAAGGAAACGGCAAAATGCTTTCACTGAAAGGTGCCAAAGGCAACAACCTTAAGAATGTGAACCTTGATATTCCCCTCGGGAAAATGATATGCATTACAGGCGTTTCGGGAAGCGGTAAATCATCGCTGATTAAAGAAACACTATATCCCATCTTAAGCCAGGAGCTTTACAGGTCATTGCAACGTCCTCTGACTTATGATTCAATTGAAGGAATAAAATATATTGACAAAGTAATAGAAATAGATCAGTCGCCAATTGGTCGCACGCCCCGCTCCAATCCTGCTACTTACATTGAAGTGTTTGGTGAAATCAGGAAATTATTTGCACAACTGCCTGAATCGAAGATACGCGGTTATGAGCCGGGAAGGTTCTCGTTCAACGTGAAAGGCGGCAGGTGCGAGGATTGTCAGGGTGCAGGTGTTAAAACTATTGAGATGAATTTTCTTCCCGATGTTTACGTGGATTGCGATACTTGCGGCGGGAAACGCTATAACCGCGAAACACTTGAAGTGCGCTTTAAAGGCAAATCCATTAACGATGTGCTGAACATGAATATCAGTCAGGCTATCGAATTCTTTGAAAACATTCCTTTCATTTATCATAAGCTAAAAACAATAAATGATGTGGGGCTTGGCTATATTTCGCTGGGACAAGCTTCCACCACGCTGTCGGGCGGCGAGGCGCAAAGGGTTAAGCTGGCTGCCGAACTATCGAAGAAAGATACCGGAAAAACGCTCTACCTGCTTGATGAACCCACCACTGGGCTGCATTTCGACGATGTGCGTGTGCTGATGGATGTGCTGAACAAGCTGGTTGACAGGGGAAATACCATTATCGTTATTGAGCATAATATGGAAGTGATTAAAATGGCCGATCATATTATTGATATTGGTCCCGAAGGTGGCGAACGCGGCGGAAGGATTATTGCACATGGCACTCCCGAAGAAATTGCTGCTCAAAAGGAGGGCTATACCAGTAGTTTCCTGGAAGAAATGCTTCCAAAGGTAGAAACTAAAGGGAAAAAGCGATAAATAACAGTTCTTTGTTACAAGGATATTGTTCTAAAGTGATGCACAATGTAACAAACGCTTTGTTATATTAAACAAACGCTTTACAATATTAAGTAAACGCTTTGTTATATTGAACAAACGCTTAGCAATGTTAAGTAAACGCTTTACAATATTGAACAAACGCTTTACAATATTAAGTAAACGCTTTACAATATTGAACAAACGCTTTACAATATTAAGTAAACGCTTTACAATATTGAACAAACGCTTAGCAATGTTAAGTAAACGCTTTACAATATTGAAGAAACGCTTAGCAATGTTAAGCAAACGCTTTACAATATTGAACAAACGCCTTGCTATATTAAGTAAACGCTTTGTTATAGTAAACAAAGTCGAAAGACCATTGTTTTGCCCAAATTGGAGAAAATGGAAGGGGTTTTTATTGTTTGGGGAAAAATGGTAATTTTGTAAGAGGAAAAGGAGAAAGAAATTTAAAAAGTACAATTAAACAGTTAACCATTCCTAAAAGAGATTATGAAATACACTATAAATAAGTATTTAGTGATTTTGATAATCATTTTTTTAGGCGTACTATTTCATTTAAAACACATTAACGAATTTCCATCGTATACACATGCCTGGGCGCAATCAGACAGATATGCCTTATCACTTGGATTTGTTGAAAACAATCTCAATTTCTTTAAGCCACAGACATTCGTAATGAATCATCAATTCCCTGGTGATTGGCTAGTTCCCAAAGAAAACGGTATTACAGCAGTTGATTTTCCGATTCATGATTATATTCCTGCTGTTTTTATGAAAATTTCAGGAATCAATTCTATATGGATTTTCAGGCTTTATATCCTATTGTACAGTTTTGTCGGGCTGTTCTACCTATTTAAATTGTCCTATCTACAAACAAACGACACTATAAAATCTATTTTTATATTAATATTTGCAGCAACATCACCGGTATTTATTTTTTATCAGGATGGATTTTTACCAACCATACCTTCTTTATCCAATGCTATAATAGGCATATACTTTTACTTAAAATACCTGAAACAAAACAATAAAATTGATTTCAGACTGGCTCTCTTTTTCCTGACACTTGCAACTCTTAGCAGGACTACATTTGCCATTCCCCTGTTAGCATTTTTCGGAATCGAACTTCTAAGGTCAATAAAAAGAGAAGATAAATTGAAACATAAAATTTTTCCTTTTGCATTGTCTGTTTTGTTAATTGTATCATATCAGTTTTATAATAATTATTTGAGGGAAATATATGGTTCAATTTTCCTGAATCATTTTTTACCGGCCGCCAATTTCAAAGAAGCTAAAGAAATTATTAAAGAGGTTTATAAAAATTGGGCAACTCAATACTTTTCAGTCATTCATTACTTGGTAATTATTTCTTTAATTATAATTGCTTTATTTTTTATAATCAGAAAAAAAATCAAACTAACTCGTGAAACCAGTCAGTTTTGGTTGTTGATTTTTGCAATGTTTATTGGTTGTTTTGCATTTGCAGTTTTAATGCTTAAACAATTTCCCGCTCATGATTATTATTTTCTAGATACTTTTTTCTTTCCGATAATTTTATTTCTAATAGCTGTAATTTCCTATATCCCCGAATTGAATATTAAATACTCGAACCTGTTTTGTTCTGTCACTGTGATATTATTGTGCATTCCCTTAATCGTGAATGCCGTTTATTCGCAAAAACAAAGAAGAAATACAGGTTATTGGGACAGGACTTTTGCTACAATAAACAATTTTAAGAATTCAGATACTTTTTTAGATTCTTTGAAGATTAAACCAAATGCCAGAATACTTGTAATAGATGCCTATGCTCCAAACATTCCTTTTATTTTAATGAACAGAAAAGGATATGCAATTCTGAATACTTCCAAAGAAAATATTCAGAATGCTTTGAAATGGAATTATGATTATATAATAGTTCAAAATGAATTTTTTCTGTCAGATATTTATACAAATTACCCTGAAATTATTTCAAAAATTAAAAAAATAGCTGATAATGGGAAAATATCTGTTTGCACTTTATCGCCTGATAAGACCAAACAAAGTCTTCTCGGATTTCTTGAATTAGAAAATAAAATTCCGGTTTTCCAAAGAACAATGACATTTGACACTATTGCAGATGACCACTGGCAAAATACACAATCAACCTCAAAATTTCATCATTCCGGAAATAAATCTGGCTATTTATCCAATGATATGACTTACGGGTTGGCATATAAAACTAAGGATTTAAAGGCAATTACCGAAAAAAACAGAATTTTATTTTGTTCGGCATATTTTCAAAAAGACACTTTGAATGACTGTGAAATTGTTGTTTCTATAAATTCAAAAGAACAAAATTTATTTTACAAGTCATTTAATTTAAAAGAAATATTAAAAGAAAGAAATATCTGGGAAAAAGCAGATTTTTTATTTCAAATACCCCGTATAGATTGTGATGATTACGAATTTGGGATATTTATCTGGAATACTGGAAAAAATAATCTATATGTTGATGACTTCACATTTAACATATACTAAAAAAAGATAGTTTGTAAATATTTGTTTGCTTTCAATTTGAATTTCATTCAGCCAATAATAAGCAATTTAACCATTATAATTTAATATTTTATTATGAAACAGAATTTAAACGAAGAAGAAAAGATAAGGGAAGCATTGCATCAGAAAGATTGGACAGAGATAAAATCATCCGATTCGTGGCAGATATTCAAAATAATGGCCGAATTTGTTGAAGGTTATGAGAAACTGGCTATTATCGGTCCATGCGTAACCATATTCGGCTCGGCACGTACAAATCCGAAGCACCCATATTATAAGCTGGCACAAGATACGGCTTATAAAATGGCAAAAGCGGGGTTTGGTATCATTACCGGCGGCGGTCCGGGGATTATGGAAGCCGCTAACAAAGGAGCTAAAATGGCAGGAGGTAAATCTGTTGGTTTGAACATTCAGTTGCCTTTTGAACAATCACCAAATCCTTATATTGATGCTGATAAATCGTTATCGTTCTATTATTTCTTTATACGTAAAGTAATGTTCATGAAATATTCGCAGGGATTTATTGCACTTCCCGGCGGATTCGGAACAATGGATGAGTTGTTCGAAGCTATCACACTTATTCAAACAAGGAAGATTGCACGCTTCCCGATAGTGCTGATGGGAAGTGAATATTGGAATGGGATGCTGGATTTTATAAGAAACAAAATGGTTGCTGAAAAGAATATTGGTGCAGAAGATTTGGATCTTTTTACTCTTGTTGATACTCCTGAGGAAGCAGTTAAACACATTGAAGATTTCTATAAAAAATATTCGTTAACGCCTAATTTTTAAAAAAAATTTGCGTATTAATATATTATTTGTAATTTTACCCGTTTAATCGAATATAGTGTTTATCATATAAACATTCTATGAGTAGAAAAACCATAATCCTGACAGTTATCGCTTTAGCAGCAATAGCTGTATCATTCGGACAGCAACCTTTAATCGGAGGAGGACAATTACCTACCCCCGTCCAAACTCCCGATACAGGATTATACAATAAATATAAGATCCCTACCATAAGGGGAGGAGTCGGGATAATGACTCCTTTCTGCGATGTGGGCGATTATGGCAATAAAATTACTCAGGTAGGTACATTCAATACTGCATTTTCATTTGCAGTTGAACAACGTATCGGAAGCGCACTGGGAGTTTCATTAGAAGGGTTAAAAGGCAATCTTGAAGCTGTTGACAACAGCCCAACCCGCCATTTAAATTTCATGGCTGATGTTGCTCAGGGAAACCTTAATGTAAATTTTCATTTCGATAATGATTTTATTATCAACAGGAAATCGAGATTTGCTCCTTACATCTCTGTTGGTTTGGGTTATATGTCATTTACTACTTATGGGTGTTTGAAAGCTGATAATGGAGCCAAATATAATTACTGGCCCGATGGCACGATCCGCGATCAGGCATTTGACTATGAAAATCCACAGAACGGTAACATTCTTCAGTTCAATTATAAATTCAATACTAAACTAGACAGCCTTAACAGGTACACTCATAATTCATTAATTATTCCAATTAGTCTCGGACTCAATTTTAAATTTTCCGACAGGCTTGAAGCAAATATTTCATCTACTTATTATTTTACTCAAACAGATGCTATTGATAATGTAAGCTATCATAACCTTAATAAATTTCCTTTCTTTTCCAAGTATACCGACAATTATATGTATACTTGTGTTACGCTGCAGTATAATTTAGGAGGTAGAACCCGCTTGCATGACGGTAATAAATATTATAAGAACGTTGACTTTAAAAAGTTCAGCGAGGTTGATAGTGACGGTGATGGCGTTCCTGATTTCTGGGACAAATGCCCTGATACGCCTAAGGGTATAGCTGTTGATGCTGATGGATGTCCTGTTGATAAGGATAATGATGGCGTTCCCGATTATAAGGATAAAGAACCTAACTCAGCACAAGGTGCTATTGTTGACACCAATGGAGTAACCTTAACTCCTGAAATGATAGAAGCACAATTTATACGAGATTCATTGATTATGTCAGGTGAAATAGTGCTCAATAAAGACACTTCTGTTGGAAAATCCGATCTTGATGTTAATTCCATGAATGCTTATATGCAACACGGTTCAAGACATCGTCACATTAAGGATAAGACCAATGAAGTTGTAACTCCTGAAGGCGCTATTGTTTACAGGACACAGATAGGTGCAACTGCTGATGGAAATTCAAAACAGTACTTCCAGCGTTTATATCATATCAACGAAGAAATATTTGTTGACATTTACCAGGGAACATATAAATATTCCATCGGTACTTTCTATACTTATAAAGCTGCAAGAGCCTATGCAAACAGCATAAAAGCAAAAACGGGTATCAATGCTTTCGTAATTGCATACAAGGGAACCACAAGAATACCGGTATCAGATGCTAAGACATTTACTGGAGAATAATAACCATTATTGAATAAACAGAAAAGAGCTCCTTTCAGGGGCTCTTTTTTATTTTTGTATCTTTGCCAAAGACTTAATAACTATGATCATAAAGATTCCTATCAGAAAAATATTGCTCGATGAAGAAGGCTATCATTTGTTTATTGATGCTATGCTGAATTCTATTCCCGTTAACATTCTTATTGATACAGGCGCATCAAAAACTATATTCGACCTGACCCGCATCAAAAAGATTATAAAGAAAAGAGAGTTAACAATGGGAGAAATTAATAAGCTTTCAACTGGTTTGGGTACTAACACTATGCAAAGTCATACAGTTATAATAGGAGAATTTTCTATAGCTGAACTGAAACTTAAGAATTACAGCGCTATTCTTCTTGACATGGCCCATGTAAACAAATCATACAAACTGATGAAGCTTAAACCAATTGACGGGGTACTTGGAAGCGACCTTCTGATGAAGCATAAAGCGGTAATTGATTATAAAAACCTGATATTGAAATTAACTATATAAACATATGATCTCTACATTTCCTTTTCAAAATATTTTAATTTTGTAAGAGAAAAGAGTCTGGAAAAATAATCAATGCAATATGGAAAAGCGGAAATGTCTTGAATGCAAAGAACCAATTGTGGGCAGGGTAGATAAAAAGTTTTGCTCCGACCAATGTCGAAACTTATTCAACAACAGGCACAACAGCGATTCGACCAACCTGGTGCGTAATATCAATAATACGCTTCGCAAAAACAGGAGAATATTGCAGGAACTTAACCCCACTGATAAAGCCCGCGTTCATAAGGATAAGATGCTTGAGAAAGGGTTTAATTTTAATCATTTTACAAGTATTTACACTACTCAGAAGAAAACCACTTATTATTTCTGTTATGAATATGGATATCTGCCACTGGATGACGGATTTTATTTCCTGGTGATAAACAAGAGGCTAAAAGGGGAAGAATAAATATTTCTTATACGTGTCTAGTCCTGAAAAAAGTTGACACGGATTAGATTATAAAATTAGATAAATAATTAACCTCAGAAGAAAAATCTTTTGAGGTTTTTTTCTTCCATTTTTTCAATTTTATTATTTGTTGCAAATGTGCCTTGTTAGGTGTTAACATATGACAACTTAGATGAGGCCTCCTTTCATTATAAATGTTAATTGATTCTTTAATTACTTCTATTGCTTGAAGATGATTTCTAAAGCCATCTATTATTAAGAATTCATATTTTAAAATACCGTTTATCCTTTCAGCAATGGCATTTTCATATGGATCTCCATTTTCGGTCATACTAATTTTTATTTTATTTGCTATGAGTTTTTCTACATAATCAGACGAACAATATTGCAAACCTCTATCTGAATGATGAATTAATTCATGAGTATATTTTCTGTTTTTTAATGCCGATTCTAAAGCTCTCAAAGGACCTTCTGTACTCAGATTATCTAAGAGCTCATAACCCATGATTTTCTTTGAGTAAGCATCAGTGATCAAACTTAAATACTCATGTCCATAATCAGTTTTAATGTAAGTAATATCGCTAACCCAAAGCTGTTCAGGCTTTGTAACTTCTATGTCTCTAATAAGATTAGGATATTTCTTCATCCAATGTTTTGAATTTGTTGTTTTTACATAGTTTCTTTTTGGCTTTATGAGTAATTGTTCTGCTCTTAAAAAGTTGAATAATACGTCTCTTCCCATTTTAATATTTAAATCATCCAATTCAGGTTTGATTATATAATACAGTTTGCGTGTTCCTATTCTGGGCATATTACAACGTATTCGCATAACAATATCCCTTACCTTTAATAAGTCAACATTTCTTTTTATTCTACTCAATTTATATTTGTAATAGGATTGTCTGCTAACCCCAAACAACTTGCTTATTCCCTTAATTCCTATTATTGGGGCTTTTGCTTTTTTGATTGTTTGGGTAAATACTTTTTTCGAATATCTGTTTTTAATAGATCATCTGCTAAATCAATTGCAATATTTAAAACATGAACCTTTTCTTTCTCTGCTGCCAGGAGTGTTTCCAGTTCTTTTATTCGTTGTTCCGGCGTTTTCTTGTGAATCATAGTTGGTAGTTCTTTCCAATCAAAGGTACTATGTTTTTTTACCCATTTTGATATTGTGCAATGGCCCTTGATCCCATACTTCCGGTCCGCCTGTGCATAATTCAGTTCCCCTCTTTCTATTTCCCCTATTACTTGTAGTTTAAAGGATAAACTGTAATCTCGTTGGCTACGCTTCTTCTTTTCTATCGTTTGTGTTTCCATATTTTAAGTTGTTTGTGTGACAACTTATTTCAGGACGAGAGATACGTAATAAAAAAGGGAAGGGCGGCCTACGGCCGCCCTTCCCTTTTTACTTTTTACCGAAATTTAAGCTGCTGTCGAAAGCTCGAAAGTCGAAGCCTGTATCTCGAAAGTATTGCGTTTGTTTCCTTCTTTATCAGTGTACTGGCGGTTTACTAATTTGCCTGTTACCGAAACACGTGTGCCTTTCTTTAGTGTTTCTTCTGCTTTTTCGGCTACTTTATTCCACATCACCACATTATGCCATGTAGTATTTTTAACCCATTCGCCTGCTTTATTCTTATAATCTTCGTTAGTTGCCAGCGAAAAACGGACAAGCTTGCTGCCGTTTGTAAGAGTTTTTACTTCGGGTTCCATCCCGATAAATCCGTCAAGTTCTACTTTGTTTGTTGTTTTCATAACACAATTTTTTTTGTTTAACAATATTGATTTTTTAATTGACGGAGCAAAGTAACAGCAAGCTACAAACCTAATTCGGTTATTAATTGATTAGATTCGTTTAATATCCGTTTGTAGTCGATTGTTACCGGATAACGGGATAAAATTAATACTTCAAAGATCATTCAATGCCTTTATTCACGAGAGATATACTCGACTTCTCATTTCCCATATTGTAAAACAAGATTTCATAATAGAAATACTCGTTTTCGCTTTCTGAAAACAAGATTTCGATACTGGAAAGAAAGTTTTCAGTACTGGAAAGAAAGTTTCCGGTACAGGAATGAAAGTTTTCATGACAGGAAAGCAGGGTTTCGATACTGGAAACAAAGTTTTCGGTATCGAAAAGTCATTTTCCGGTATCGAAAAAAGATTTCCAGTATCGAAAAGAAGGTGTTTTGCATCGAAAAGCCGGATTTATACATCAAACTGCCGAAGTATGGTAACGAAATGCCGAAAGCCTTATGTAATTGGTTGTTATCAATTATAGGTAAATAAAAGAAGTATCAGATAAAGCAGAATTCATTGTGATTCTAAAATAAAAAGAGAAGCTGTAAGTTTAATACAGCCCCTCTTTAATCTATTAATATCTTCGGAAAATCCTATTTTTCGTCATTGCGAGGAGGAACGACGAAGCAATCTTAGTAATGAATTAAAGATTGCTTCACTTCGTTCGCAATGACGATACGAACCGCTTGCAGTGACAAAGTTATTATCCGAAGAATTCTGCTATTACTTCACAACATGAAAGTTCAAAGGCAATTCCCCGTTGTTTCCAAGCGCTGCAATATACTTTGCTTCTGCCTGTGTGAAATTACCAGTTATACTTAAATGCCCTCCTTTAATTTCATCGATCACTTTAGGAGCTGAAATCACATCATTATCCAGCACTATTGCAATTGCCTTGCCAATATTGCGTTTGGTGGCATCAGCCCATAATTCAACGGCTGATTGCTTTAATGCAATTTCAATAACATTGTATTTCATTGTCTTATCCAGTTTGTATTTAACGCTTTCAATGTCCGAAGAAGCTATCAGCGAAGCTTTATCGGCGCCTGTTTTAAGCGCATACAGGCAAACATCTGTACTGTCGAAATTCTTAGTCCATGCAAATTTGCATGAAGGGTCAACATTCAGTGTATTTAGATAATCATTTACTTTACCCATTTCTGAAATAGGCACGCAGCCTATCTTTCCAATGCTATCATTCACTTTACTCCCACTGAAAAATGAAAATAAATGACCGTCATCTTTTAAGATTTCAGATAAACTTTTACGACTGTATGTTTCATATAATGCCAGTCCTCCCTTATTTGTGATAAGACTTTCCACTAACTTCATATCTGCATTATCTGTAACAGTTACCTGTATCTGGTTCTTTTCAGCGATTACGCTTACTTCGGATTTTACAGTGCTGAAATCATTCAGTCTTTCAGCTATCACTTTAGCCGACTGTTCAAGCGTTAAGGCTGATGCTTTTTTGTCATTGGTTTGTATCAGTATGTTTTTAGTTGAATTGGCTTTATGTGTAAAGCCCATGGCAAACAAACCGAAAATATATATTGCCATTATTGATAATGTTATTGCTTTCATTTTATAAATTTTTTAACTATTAATTGAAATTGAATATTTATTATTTGATTGAGTCATTCAAAGCCGGACTATGTCTGTTCTCGATATGTTCGTCAAATGACGAACTCCTCGAACTGACAGTTATGTCCCTTCGAGGAATGAAGTGTATCGAGAAGGGCTGTCACGGCTGGCTGACTAACAAAATGGATTAACCCTGATTAATTCACAAACTTCTTTGTTTGGGCTAAAGCCCGTTAATAATGGTTGTTTGCCTAGCCCCGACCTTAAGGTCGGGGCTATTAAAGTCATCCCGACTTTAGGACTTCAGTCCAATTTGTGAATAAACAAAGGCTAGATTATTTCCGGCAAGTCCTCAGTATCATTGGAAAAGAGGTGATAATAAAACCTGCAACGAGTTTGTGGTTTTATTGTAAGCTGAGTTTTTTGTAGTAAAATGTAGCTCCTGCTGATATTCCTGCTTTCAGCGTATGCTTTGTTGTTACAGCCAAAAAGGCTTGAAAGTAAAGGCAGAAAGCTTTTCTGAACTGAAGGTATCTGAACATCATCATTAATGACTGCCTTAGCATCATGCGATTCTGCTCTTAAAACAAATTGCGATGAGGTATTAGTTTGTTTAAATGTTCTGTTTGAAAAAGAAGAAACCACAAACAGGAATACCGCCATAATAATGGCTGTTCCTATTGATTGCATGGTATTTCTTTTTTGATCGGACATAGACTATTGTATTTATAGCGCTGCTTTTATTTCAAGAGGGTGAGGATTCATATTTTGTAATTTTAATTTTGAAGATTAGTTGACTGGATTTGTAATAATCAGAAGAATATCAACAGCATGTAGTTTATTTAATCACAAATTCTCTATCCAGTTCTTTGCTACTACCAATAGAAATTAATTTTTTGCTAATCAAATTATATATGAAAATGTCTTTAAGATTATTAATGCTTTTATAATCTTTAATTACAAACAATCCCTCTATATAATATGCTATACTTTTCAAGTATCTTCTATTGCAATAACGGTTTTTAATATAAACTGTAACATCATTTTCCATAAAATAATAATTTCCCCTTTCCCAACTATAATCACTTTTCTTTTTTGTACTATATTGGTTATGGAAATCTTTTATTACGTTTGAAGAAATAATTTCATCTGCAATATTTTTAACTCTTAATAGTTTTCTTCGCTGAAAAATCATATTTAGAACCATAATTACTAATGCTCCAAATAGGGCAATATTTATATACTTAGTATCTATTGGTGATATTGTAATTATTTTATCTTTCAAGGAATTGAGATTAGAAACAATATTAATAGTAAAAAGTAAAAAGGTTGTAATGCTTGCTGCAATTAAGCTTATCTTTTTGGGCTTATATAAATTTGCTAATTCATTTTGTGACTCTGTTAAGTCATTATTCTCTCTAGTTTCAAGAGATTTTTCTAATGACTCTTTTTGATCTTTTAGAGATTTGCTTTCATTTTTTAATTCTTTAATTTCATTTTCTAAATGTCTTAATTGAATTCTTAAATTTATAACTTCATATTTTTCCTGATAAAGAACTATATCAGATGGTCGTTTTGAAAGTTTTTCTTGGCTAATATGGAATTCTAATTCTTTAAGTAATGAGCTAAATTCTTTAAATTGTTCTTCAGCTTTTTTCTTTATTTCCTCATCAATATATTTATCAGGATGGCAATTATTTCGGGTGTTATATAACAAATCATAAAGTTCAAAAGTTTCTAGTTCATCGGTTATACCTAATGCTTTTTTAACTTTTTCAATAACTGATAATTGGAGTTCTGTTGTCATATTTATTATCTAAAATTAGTGCTAACTTGTCAATAGTCATCACATAATAAAACAATCCAATCATTTCTGGTTGGATTGTTCAATAACAATGCATTTATTTAGTTTTTCACCTCTTCAAAATCCACATCTGTAACTTCGGGATTGCTGGTGTTGTCCTTTTGCTCGGTATGAGGTGGCTGTTGCTGTCCATCGCCGCCCGGCTGCTGCTGGTTAGTTGCCTTGTACATTTCCTCGCTGGCTACCTGCCAAGCTGCGTTTATCTTTGCCATGGCTGCATCAATAGCTGTAATGCTTTTGCTTGCATGTGCGGCTTTCAGTTCTGTTAAAGCGCTTTCAATAGGGGCTTTCTTGTCGGCGGGTATCTTGTCGCCATATTCTTTCAGTTGCTTTTCAGTCTGGAATATCATGGCATCGGCGCCGTTCACCTTATCAATTTCTTCTTTAGCTTTCCTGTCGGCTTCGGCATTGGCTTCGGCTTCGTGCTTCATTTTCTTTATCTCTTCTTCCGAAAGTCCAGAAGATGCTTCAATACGTATGTTCTGTGTTTTGCCCGTAGCTTTATCGTGAGCCGAAACATTCAGTATGCCGTTGGCATCAATATCAAAGGTTACTTCAACCTGCGGGATACCTCTAGGGGCGGGTGGAATGCCATCTAAATGGAACCTGCCAATAGTTCTGTTCTGTGCTGCCATAGGACGTTCGCCCTGCAATACATGTATCTCTACTGATGTCTGGCTGTCGCTAGCAGTTGAGAACGTTTCCGATTTCTTGGTAGGGATAGTGGTATTCGATTCAATAAGCTTGGTCATTACGCCGCCTAGTGTTTCTATGCCAAGTGAAAGAGGGGTAATATCAAGAAGCAATACATCCTTTACTTCGCCTGTTAACACACCGCCCTGTATAGCTGCACCAACTGCAACCACTTCGTCGGGGTTAACGCCTTTGGAAGGAGCCCTTCCGAAGAATTTCTCAACAAGCGCCTGTACGGCAGGGATACGTATGGAACCTCCAACAAGTATCACCTCATCTATCTGCGATGCATTCAAACCTGCGTCAGCCAATGCTTTTCTGCAAGGTTCTAATGTGGATTGTATAAGTTTATCGCAAAGTTGTTCGAATTTTGCGCGTGTAAGTGTGCGTACCAAATGCTTTGGAACACCGTCAACCGGCATTATATAAGGTAAATTAATTTCTGTTTGAGTTGAACTCGAAAGTTCTATTTTGGCTTTTTCGGCAGCTTCTTTCAAACGCTGTAAAGCCATAGGGTCTTTGCGAAGGTCGATATTGTATTCACCTTTGAATTCATCGGCAAGCCAGTTAATTATTTCATGGTCGAAATCATCGCCGCCAAGGTGAGTATCGCCGTTGGTTGATTTCACTTCAAATACGCCTTCACCAAGTTCGAGTATGGAGATATCGAAAGTACCGCCGCCAAGGTCGAACACAGCTACTTTCATATCTTTATGTTTCTTATCCAGACCATAAGCAAGAGCAGCAGCAGTAGGTTCGTTGATGATACGTTTTACTTTAAGTCCTGCAATTTCGCCGGCTTCTTTGGTAGCCTGACGTTGAGAGTCGTTAAAATAAGCGGGAACGGTAATAACAGCTTCAGTAACCTCTTGCCCAAGGTAATCTTCGGCGGTCTTTTTCATTTTCTGAAGTATGATAGCTGATATTTCCTGTGGTGTATATTGCCTGTCGTCTATCTTCACCCTGGGGGTGTTGTTATCACCTTTAACAACATCATAGGTAACCCTTTGAAGTTCTTTGGTAACTTCATTGTATGTTTCGCCCATGAAACGCTTGATGGAGTAAACCGTCTTTTTGGCATTGGTAATAGCCTGACGTTTGGCTGAATCGCCTACTTTACGTTCGTTATTCTCAACAAAAGCCACTATCGAAGGGGTTGTCCTTCTGCCTTCACTGTTAGGTATCACAACCGGTTCGTTTCCTTCCATTACTGCCACACACGAGTTGGTGGTCCCCAGATCTATTCCTATAATTTTTCCCATTTTATTGAATTGTTATTTGTTTATTTTTCAATTTTCTGTTCAATAGTCAATCTTTATGCCAACATAAGGAATAATCATAATTAAGAAAATATGGCATAAAGCAGTAAGGATAATTATTAATTTCCTGACAAAAGCAATGACAAAACGACAGGAGAATAGATTAAGGTATTTGATACAAAAGCTATTTAGAAATATTAACTCATCTTACACACAGATGATTTAAGATTGTTTTTAAATGAGATTCCTCACTTCGTTCGGAATGACATCAGTGATGCTATATATATAGGAGGGAGAAAGAGTGCGACCGCTTTCGGCGGTCGCACTCTTTCTCCCTCACACACTGTATAAAAACTTTGTCATTCCGAATGAATCCGCAGGCTGGCGGAGAAATGAGGAATCTAATATGATAAAATACTATTTTTCGTAACATCAGATATTAAATAGTCTTTTCTGTTACCCCATCCCTTTCTCCCTTCCCCTACAAGTAGGTGAAGGAACGGGGTTAGGGTATAATTACTGGCATAAGATAAATGTCTGAATAGGATAAAAATGCCAGCATCTTCATTCCAAGCGAATAAGATTGCCGGATTATTAGGTTAAACCGTTAAGAAACTCATTTCTCCAGTAGTAAAACTCATTTTATCAGTGGGAGAAATGGGTATGTTCCCACAAGAAGAAATGCCATTAAGAAAAATAATAAGGATTGCTGTTTAGAACCGTCTAATGGAAATTCAGGGCTTTAGTATAATGACCATTTAACAAAGAATCCCCCTCCAGGAAATGATATTGTTTTTGCTCGTAACGAGATGAAAATATACCATAACCGTTTGTGATATTAGTAAATTCAGGCCTGTCCTGCACTATGCTTGTTGATGGTGCATTGACTTCAATATACGTATTCAAATTATCAGCGCCGGCAGAGAAAATATATGCAAGAGGATATATATTGGCAGACCTTACTACATTTGGTGAAACAGGAATATTTGCTTGAAGGAAGCCGAAGAAGCTGGAGCCTAAGAAATCTATTTCCAGAGGATTATCTGTTCCTGAAGTGCCCGCCGTTGTTTGAGTCCCAAGGTTCCAGTCTATGGTTTTAACTACTGTGTTTCCCGTTATGGTATTCTTTTCACTGTAAGTAAACAAAATATCCAACTGATACAGTTTACCGTAATAGGAAGGATCCCACTCAACTTGTTGTAAAAAACCAGTATGATCAAAATTTACCGTTGAAAGATGTGTTGGTGTGCTTGGAACAGGTTTAAGAACATCGAACTTCTGAACTAAACCTGTATGAGATGAAACGAGCTTACCTGTTTTATTGTTTTTAATGAACAGTCTGTAATCAACATCAGCATCAACAGAATCAAGCTTAGCAGCAAATTTATATACCACTTGTTTCGGGTAATAGAAAACTCCGGGTTCTTTATTATATATAGTCGTTGTATCCAGATTCCATGAGTTGGACTTGCTGCTGTTTTTCCATTCCTCAACCCATACCGTAAGATTATTTCCATAATTGCTGGAATCGGGGTTCTGCGCCATTACCAATTCATTACCCTGTCCGAGAAAAGCCTTATTGATCTTAATATAATGAACACTGTCATTCTGGCTTAATAAGCCATAAACTATAGTGATATCTTTCCATGAGGCATTAGGATTGAAATCTGTTTTACAGGCAGAATAAAACAAAATAGTAATAAAAGCAAAACCAGCTAACTTTCTCATGAAAATGAATAGTATGCAATGAATTCAAAGCAAAATTAATATTTTTCGATTCAAAAAGGTAATTTTAACATTATTATTAATTGTATTTTTGCATTCTCAATTTTCAGATAAATATAATTAAAAACACAGATATTATGGCAACACTTCGAGTAGTGAATAAGGTAACAACTCATGTTCTCAGAGAAATGAAACTGCAGGGCGAAAAAATAGCCATGCTTACGGCTTATGATTATTCAACAGCAAGGATACTTGATAACGCTAAAATAGATGTGATATTGGTAGGCGATTCTGCATCCAATGTAATGGCGGGGCATAAAACAACACTGCCCATTACATTAAATGAAATGATATACCATGCATCTTCGGTATGCCGTGCAGTATCACGTGCGTTAGTTGTAGTTGACCTTCCTTTTGGTACATATCAGGGAAACTCTAAAGAAGCACTAAACTCTGCTATCCGCATTATGAAAGAATCAGAAGCGGATGCTGTAAAACTTGAAGGCGGAAAAGAAGTGATCGAATCTATCGACAGGATACTTTCTGCCGGAATACCAATAATGGGGCATTTAGGGCTTACACCACAGGCAATTCACAAGTTTGGTACTTACGTGGTGAGAGCTACAGATGAAGATGAAGCACAACGCTTGATTGAAGATGCCCGGTTACTCGACAAAGCCGGTACTTTTGCTGTTGTACTGGAAAAGATACCTGCAAAACTTGCTGCACAGGTCACTAAAGAAGTGAAGATGCCGACAATAGGCATAGGCGCCGGTAGCGGAACTGACGGGCAGGTCCTTGTTTTGCATGATATGTTGGGTATAACACAGGAATTCTCGCCAAGATATTTACGCAGATATCATAACCTTTACGAAGAGATCAAAGGCTCGGTTGAATCATATATAAAGGATGTGAAATCTATAGATTTTCCAAACGTAAAGGAGCAGTATTAATTGTTAGTATCCCACGAAGATATTGCCTCAAGGGTTTTATACGAAGACAATCATCTTCTTATTATCAATAAAAGACCTTCTGAGATAGTTCAGGGAGATAAGACCGGCGATATCCCGTTAAGTGAATCTGTAAAAGAATATGTCAGGGTAAAGTATCAAAAACCAGGCAATGTTTACCTTGGTGTTGTTCACCGTATTGACAGGCCTGTGAGTGGCTGTGTGATATTTGCCCGCACTGATAAAGCTCTTTCGCGTATGAACAAGCTGATACAGGAAAGGAAAATAAGCAAGATATATTGGGCTGTTGTGAAAAACAAACCACCTAAAGAATCTGACTCCTTACTTCATTATCTTTTGAAAAATGAAAAGCAGAACAAATCTTATGCTGTAAAGAAAGATGTGAAAGGTGCGTTAAAAGCAGAACTCAGTTATACTGTCATCGGACATTCGGATAATTATTATTTATTGGAGATAGAACTTTTCACGGGCAGGCATCATCAGATTCGTGCACAATTAGCTGAAATAGGCTGTCCTGTTAAAGGTGATTTGAAATATGGTTATCCCCGTTCAAACCCCTATGCAAGCATACATCTTCATGCAAGAAAAGTTGAATTTATCCATCCAGTAAAAAACGAAAAAATAACTGTTGTTGCCCCGGCACCTGATGAAGTACTCTGGAATCACTTTTCGAAATGAGTGAAGGGTCTTTATTTTGAATTATCTTTCTCTTTTTGCAAAAAATAAAAAACGCCCCCATAGATCAGGGAGCGTTTCTTCATATAAATTAAAATTCATTATAGTTTCTTATACCATAAGTACCATGTAATCTCTTTCAGTTTAGGATCCTTTTTCGCTTCCAACTTTTCAGCGTCTTTCAATGTTTTAGGGCTTTTCATAAGCACATCTTTGCCGGGCTCCCAGTTTGCAGGCAGGAGCACATTATTCTTATCTTCTGTTTGCAGCGCAATTAATGTTCGTTTTATCTCATCGGTATTTCGTCCGACACTCCTTGGATAATAAAAGAAAGCGCGGATCTTATTATCAGGGTCAATAATGTAAACGCCCCTTATATCTTTATTTCCCATTGAGTCAACTTGAAGTATACCATATTTTTTAGATATTTTATAATCAGGATCTGAAACTATTGGAAACTCAATATTCACTTTCGGGCTGCCATTTACTGAAATAGAATCAATTGACTTGACCCATTCCATATGGCTGTTTAACCCATCTGTTGAAACAACTATCAGCGCTGTATTCAGGTTCTTGAAATCATTTTGAATCTTTGCCAGTGCTAACATCTCAGACGTGCAAACAGGAGTAAAATCAGCGGGATGACTGAACAATATTTTCCATTTTCCGAAATAATCATCCGGGAAATTTATATCTCCAGTGGTTGAAACAGCTTTGAAAGACGGTGCTGTTCCCGATAAAAGTGGCCCATGAATTGTATCTCTGTTTTGTGCCCAGCTTATCTGTAGAGACAGTAACATAATTGATATAAATAGTAATGATGTTTTCATATGTCTATTATTTAGATTAATTCTTTGCAAAGGTATAAATGATTGTAATTTTATATGTTAAAGCTATGTTAAAAATTGAGCCGTTCATATTAAATATGTTGTAAAAACTTAAATCTATCACATCAAATTTTATTCAACTTAAATCAAAATGATCGCACAAATTTACGATTTATTTATAATTAAAGCTCGAGAAGCTATTTGTAAACCTCACCAAATTCTACCTGTAACTATTGAATAAACTGTACTGCTTTTTGAAGAAAAGCTTGTATTCTGCTTTTAACAAAATATTGTTCTACTTTTCATCAGTTACAATAGACCTAATCCCTACATTTGTATAGGAGTTAAAACATTAACCTAAATCAGAAACCTATGAAAAGAAATTATATCCTTATTATTTTATGTTTTTTTCTGGCTTTTACAACGAATGTTTTCGGACAATATTCAATTGGTCATGAATCCCCGACCTATACAGATGCTTCCCGAGGCAACCTAAGTATAACAACCGATATTTATTACCCGGCCACATCAACAGGAAGTAGTACTCCTTTTGCTAGCGGAGAATTTCCTGTAATTGTTTTCGGGCATGGATTTGACATGGGCGATGATGCCTATGTTTACATTGAAGATTCCTTAGTTCCTCTTGGTTATATTGTAGTTTTCCCAACAACAGAAAGCGGACTATCTCCGAGTCATTCCGATTTCGGGTTGGATATGGCATTTCTCATTAATCAAATGAAAACTGAGGGTGCAAGCAGTTCTTCCTTCTTTTACAATCATGTATCTGCACAATCGGCAGTAATGGGACACTCAATGGGTGGAGGTTGTGCCTTCCTAGCGTGTGCAAATAATACAGTCCCAACTTGCATGATAACTTTTGCTGCTGCTGAAACAACCCCTTCTGCTATTGCAGCAGCAGACTCAATAACAATTCCGGCATTAGTACTTTCGGGTTCGGTGGATTGCGTAGCACCTCCAGCTTCTAATCAAATTCCAATGTATGATTCGATGGCAAGCACATGTAAGTTCTTTCTGAGCATTAAGAATGGTTCGCATTGTTATTTCGCTGATTATAACTTCGCCTGCACTTTTGGCGAATCTACCTGCGATGCAGTACCACCTCTTTCGCGTGCAGCCCAGCATCAAACAATACTTGATTTTATAAAGCCTTTTCTTGCTTATTACCTGAAAGGAAACGCTGCATCATGGACAGCCTTCAATGATTCTCTTTCTGTTTCTGATTCTTCAAGATTCACTTACCAGGAATCTTGTACTATAACAAATATTAAAGAAAATACTTCTGTAGAATTATCCATCTTTCCTAATCCATCTAGCAGTAGCATTACATTATATTATAGCTTAACGGGTAAATACTCTTTTGAGATAGTTGATGTTTTAGGGAAAGAAGTTCTTCCTGAAGTCAGCGGTTATAATTTATCGGACGCTTCAAAATCGATTGATATCAGCAGCCTTACTAAAGGGATGTACTTTGTTGAACTGAACATTAACGGACAAAGACTTTATAAAAAGATATTGAAAGATTGATTTGTTGATTTAAATAGATTAGTGAGGTTAGTGAGAGAATGGCTCCATTGCATAAAACAATCGGGGTCATTTTCTTTTTGTTCAGGACTAAAGTCCTTTTCCTAAAAATGTTTGCAAAACCCCAGACTTAAGTCTGGGGTTACTAAAATCTAATAATTAACGGGCTTAAGCCCTGAATTTGCAATTAACGTTTAAATGATTCCGAAAGATAATATCTTTGTATCATTTAGCACATCATTGGAATATATCTGGAAACATACAAGGCGGTTCAACGCATTCAGTAATTATTGCAAGACCGCCTTTGGCGAACGCATTCAGAAGCTGTCGGTAAATGCAGGCTTCACTTGTCCGAACAGAGACGGGACAGTGGGAAATAACGGATGTATTTATTGCAACAACGAGGCTTTTAATCCTTCATATTGCTCTTCTTCTAAATCAATCACTCAGCAGATAGAAGAGGGAATAGAGTTTCACGTAAAGCGTTACCGCAAAGCGGGGAAATACCTTGCCTATTTCCAGGCCTTCTCAAACACCTATGCACCTCTTACGGAATTGAAAGAAAAGTACGAGGAGGCTTTAAAACATCCTGAAGTAGTCGGGCTTGTAATCGCTACCCGCCCCGATTGTGTGGACGAAGAAAAACTGGATTACCTTCAAGGTTTATCAAAACACCATTTCATTTCCGTTGAATACGGCCTTGAATCTTGCTTTAATAAAACACTGGAACGCATACAGCGAGGGCATACCTTCGAACAATCGGTTTGTGCGATAGAAGAAACTGCGAAAAGAGGAATACACACCGGAATTCATATCATTTTAGGTTTGCCCGGCGAAACAAAGGAAGAGATGCTAAGCGAAGCAGCAATCATTTCGTCACTACCTATTTCAACTATTAAGCTTCACCAGTTACAGATTATAAAAGGCACTGCACTTGCAAAGGATTTCGAAGCAAATCCGGGCAATTACCCGATCTTTTCATTGGATGAATATATAGATTTTGTTATCAGCTTTACGGAACGACTGAAACCTGAAATAATGATAGAGCGCTTTACCGCCGAAGTGCCGCCACGCTTTCTGCTTACGGGAGGTTTCGGTCTGTTGCGGACAGATCAGATACTGCAACTGATAGAAAAGAAAATGGAGGAAAGGAATACATGGCAGGGGAGATTATATAATTAATGTTATTCAAACAAAAAGTAATTAATAAATATAGCGGTCAGGCAGAGCCGATTCTCCTGAAACGACAGTTAAAGGAGAAGCGCGTCGAAGTCGACCGCTATATCACTCTTCGACACGGACAACGCAAGCTGTCGCTTGCTTTGTCCGGCTCTGAGTGACATCACACAAAACTTAAATTAAATATGGAAACAGAAATCAAAGATATGATAATCCTTTACGTTGCCGACCAGCAGCGGAGCAGGGATTTCTATAAAGCTATACTGAATAAAGAACCCAGTCTCGACGTACCGGGAATGACGGAGTTTGCATTGAACGAGAAAACACAATTAGGACTGATGCCTGAGAACGGTATTGCAAAGATACTTGGCGATGCCCTTCCCCACCCTGCCACAGGAAACGGCATCCCGCGCTGCGAGATCTATATAGCTGTCGAAAATGTAAAGCAATCGTTTGAAAATCTTATCCTGCATGGCGGAAAAGAAATCAACGAACCGCAAATGCGCAACTGGGGGCATGTTGTTGCTTATGGCGCCGATCCCGATGGGCATGTAATTGCAATGGCTGGAAAATAGAACGCGTCATTGCGAGGAGGAACGACGAAGCAATCTAATTAATAAAGATTGCTTCCCCTTCGCTTTACTCAGGGTCGCAATGACGATAGATTAGAACGTATATCCCACACTCAACCCAAACATATTGTTAAGTTTTTTGGAGGCGAGGATAGGAATATTGTTGTTATTCATCAGGGAATACATGGGCGTGTAGCCCAAACGAAGAAATAGGCTGTGCAGCATTTCATAACGTACCCCGATATTGCCAATTATGCCAAGATAGCTCTCATTGGGGCCGGTAAGTTTCGTGGCATCATCGTAGTTCTTGTAAACATAAAGGTAATTTAAGCCAAGCCCAAGCTCGAACATCACTGGGCCGCGGCCTATCATTAAATTAAGGCTCAGCGGAATTCCTGCTGCTTTGGTTTTTTTGAAAGAATAGAAATCGATACCTAAAATATAACTTAGCAGATAACTTTCGCGACACACAAGGGTGTGATCATAATTGAGGGAAACAAGCCCGAGCATATTATTAAACCGTACATTGCCTTCGAGGAAGAGGGAGTTTCGCGGACAAGAGTTTTCGGTTTGGCAGTTCTTGGGGCGCGGGCGCGGATCGTTGCCTTCCTGCTGCGAAAATACGGAAAGGCTGATGACAAATAAACAAGAGAGAAGTATGAGCTTTTTCATGAATAAGGTTATGAGTTAAAAGTTTGTAAAGTTACTAAAGTTTATAAAGTTGTGCTGATGCAGAGTAAGTAAACATTCTTTAATTTCATTTATTTTTATTTTTTCTTGTTAATTAAATTGTTTTTATATTTGTTATGTGGTTCAATCAAAGATAAATTAAGATTAACTTTGTAAAATATATTCGGAATTAAGATTGTACTGAACGGAACTGATATTGACCTGAACGGAATTGAGATTGTCCTGAACAGAATTGAGGTTGACTGGAATGGAATTAATATTGACCTTAGCGGAATTATAATTGACTAGAACGGAATTGAGATTGACCTAAGTAGAATTTAGATTGACCTTAGCGGAATTGACATTGTCTTGAACGGAATTGACATTGACTTGAACGGAATTAATATTGATCTTAGCGGAATTGATATTGTCCTAAACGGAATTGAGATTAACCAGAGCGGAATTATGGTTTTATTGAATAAATATAGAATTGTAAATCATATTTCTAAAATCTAATATCGGAAATATTATGAATCGGAAACAGACTAATGTATTGAATATGCTGGATGCGACATTGATTACATTGCAGAAATATAGTGGGGTGTATAGTTCGAATGCTGTAATGGTGGCGGCGGTGAATACTTTGCAGGCTAACATTAATTCGCTTATGGCTGCCGATGTTGTGCAAATTGTAAAGGCTAAGGGTATTACTAATACAAAAAATGAGGCTAAAACAGCGATGGTAAACCTGGCTTTTGCTCATATATCGGCAGGAAGGGCTTATGCTGCAGCTACGGCTGACATTGTTCTTCGGGAAACATTGCATTTTTCGCATTGGGAATTGGAAAAAGCAAAAGATAATGATGCATTGGCTGATTGCCAATCGGTGCATGATGCCGTAAGTCCTTTTATTGCAAGCATGGCAAGCTATGGGGCTACCGCAGCATCGCTTTCGACGCTTCAAAATGATATTAACACGTTTGGAACCCTTATTGGCAAGCCCAGAAGTGTGGTTGCCGCTACTGCAGCCGCTACTAAAAATATTACGCAATTAATTTCGGAGAGCCGATTGTTCAATAAAAATACGCTGGACCCATTGATGGAACAATTTAAATTGAGTAATACGGTTTTTTATGATGAGTATCATACTTCGAGGATGATTGTGAACGTGGGAACGCATAAGGAAACTTTCGTGGAAGGGGTTGTTACTGATGGAACGAACCCGCTGATGAATGTGCTGGTGAAGGTTGCAGGTACTAAAAAGAAGAAACTGACGACAGAGAACGGGAAGTTCAGGTTTATGTATATGCAAGCGCAAAAATACACGGTTACGGCTACTGCACAGGGTTATAAACCGTTTTCGGAAAATGTGTTGCTGACGAAGAATGAGGCGAATAAGTTGACAATAGTGATGGTGGCGACGGGGAATGGGATTGTGGTGGCTTTTTGAAAAAGTAAGCAGGAGGCAGGAGCAGGAGGCAGTGAAAAAAGAACCAAATTCCAAGCCCAAAATCCCAAATTCAAGGGAAGAAGGGAAATGGGGAAAAGTAGGCAGCGGCAGGAAGCAGAAAAAAGGTAAACAGTAATCAGTGAGCAGTGAACGGTAATACCGATTACTGATAACCCCTGACCGATTACCATTTCTGTAAGCAGTAGGCAGCGGCAGTAAGCAGGTTCTCGATACGAAAGCTTCGATTTCTACTCGAACTTACAGTTTGATTTAAAAAGTAAGATGTGAAGTAAGTGAGCAGGGGGTGGTTTTTTTACCCCCTCTTTTGTTCTTACTCTCTCGTCCTGAAATAAGTTGTCACACAAACAACTTAAAATATGGAAACACAAACGATAGAAAAGAAGAAGCGTAGCCAACGAGATTACAGTTTATCCTTTAAACTACAAGTAATAGGGGAAATAGAAAGAGGGGAACTGAATTATGCACAGGCGGACCGGAAGTATGGGATCAAGGGCCATTGCACAATATCAAAATGGGTAAAAAAACATAGTACCTTTGATTGGAAAGAACTACCAACTATGATTCACAAGAAAACGCCGGAACAACGAATAAAAGAACTGGAAACACTCCTGGCAGCAGAGAAAGAAAAGGTTCATGTTTTAAATATTGCAATTGATTTAGCAGATGATCTATTAAAAACAGATATTCGAAAAAAGTATTTACCCAAACAATCAAAAAAGCAAAAGCCCCAATAATAGGAATTAAGGGAATAAGCAAGTTGTTTGGGGTTAGCAGACAATCCTATTACAAATATAAATTGAGTAGAATAAAAAGAAATGTTGACTTATTAAAGGTAAGGGATATTGTTATGCGAATACGTTGTAATATGCCCAGAATAGGAACACGCAAACTGTATTATATAATCAAACCTGAATTGGATGATTTAAATATTAAAATGGGAAGAGACGTATTATTCAACTTTTTAAGAGCAGAACAATTACTCATAAAGCCAAAAAGAAACTATGTAAAAACAACAAATTCAAAACATTGGATGAAGAAATATCCTAATCTTATTAGAGACATAGAAGTTACAAAGCCTGAACAGCTTTGGGTTAGCGATATTACTTACATTAAAACTGATTATGGACATGAGTATTTAAGTTTGATCACTGATGCTTACTCAAAGAAAATCATGGGTTATGAGCTCTTAGATAATCTGAGTACAGAAGGTCCTTTGAGAGCTTTAGAATCGGCATTAAAAAACAGAAAATATACTCATGAATTAATTCATCATTCAGATAGAGGTTTGCAATATTGTTCGTCTGATTATGTAGAAAAACTCATAGCAAATAAAATAAAAATTAGTATGACCGAAAATGGAGATCCATATGAAAATGCCATTGCTGAAAGGATAAACGGTATTTTAAAATATGAATTCTTAATAATAGATGGCTTTAGAAATCATCTTCAAGCAATAGAAGTAATTAAAGAATCAATTAACATTTATAATGAAAGGAGGCCTCATCTAAGTTGTCATATGTTAACACCTAACAAGGCACATTTGCAACAAATAATAAAATTGAAAAAATGGAAGAAAAAAACCTCAAAAGATTTTTCTTCTGAGGTTAATTATTTATCTAATTTTATAATCTAATCCGTGTCAACTTTTTTCAGGACTAGACATACTTTACTTTTCTCCTTGATGAGAAAAGTAACCCCGCTAATGGCGCATGAGCGTCAAGCTAAGGATTAATTATTTGGGCTGAAGCCCTTGTCTGCATTGTGTTTCATGCCCACGACCTAAAGGTCGTGGCAATTAATTTATTACCAATAATTGCTCATTTGCCACGTCCTTTAGGACGTGGAATAAGAACCCTGATATTAAAGGACTTTAGTCCAAATCAAAAACTCCAGGACAATGAATTATAAAGCGATTCAAACAATATATATATTATTAGCTTTACGCGTATGCGCTAATGGCGGGGCAGTCGCCAGAATCAAGGAAAATTTAAAAGCCCTGCGATGGTCGTTTGTAGCACAGGTGGCGCTATCCGGGCTACGACCATCACGGCCATCATCGCACAAGAAGCCGCCGCACCAAATTTTCCTTTGCCGGCGCACTATCAAATTGATTGAAATATATTATTTATATTTACAGAGTAAATAAAAATAAACGATTAAACACTCGTCAGGAGACGAGCGCGAACAAGGTTGTGGTGGGGTAATGAATGAATGCGCTTCGAGACGGTTTGCTGAAATACAAACCTCCTCAGCGTGACAGAATGAGAGAATGAATTACAAACCTCAAAAGTCGCAACGCACAAGCAAACGGAGACTTTTGAGGTTGCTTGAAATGTCGCGGCGCACAAGCAAACGGAGACTTTTGAGGTTGTTTTATAATGAAGACTACCCCCAGCCTACTCTCTTCAGTGCTGGAATGCAGCCATCAGCAGTTCGATATCCTGATAAGGCATGCCGTAGTATTCGCCGATGAATTTGTTGGTAAGAATGCCGTTGTAAAGATATACACCCTGACGCACGCCATAATCGTTCTTGAGTTTATTCTCGATGCCGCCTTCTTCGCCCAGATCGAGCAAAATGGGTGCAAAGAAATTGCTTAAAGCATAAGAAGCGGTGTGCGAAACCTTGGAGGCTATGTTGGGAACGCAATAGTGGGTTACGCCATGCATCTGGAACACGGGGTCGGAATGATTGGTTACGCGTGAAGTTTCGACGCATCCGCCCTGGTCGATGCTGACATCAATGATAACCGAACCTGCTTTCATTTCGCTGACCATTTCTTCGGTAACCACTATGGGCGAACGGCCTTCGGTGGTATGCAAAGCGGCTATGACCACATTGGCTGTTTTGAGGGATTTAAGCAACACCTTGGGCTGAACAATAGATGTGAAAATACGTGTATTTAAATTGTTCTGAAGACGGCGAAGCTTATAGAGTGAATTATCGAAAACCTTAACCAAAGCGCCCAGTCCCATAGCGGCACGTGCGGCGAATTCGCCAACAGTACCGGCGCCTAATATGACAACTTCGGTAGGCGTAATGCCCGAAAAGCCTCCGAGCATACTGCCTTTGCCATACACAGGGTCGCTGAGGTATTCGGCAGCCAGGAGTATGGATGTGTTGCCTGCAATTTCGCTCATTGCGCGGACAACAGGGAATGATTTGGTTTTATCTTTTATCAGTTCGTACGAAACTGCAGTAATCTTTTTTGCAATAAGTTTCTTGAAAAAATCCTGTTTCTGAACAGTTAGATGAAGTGCGGAAATAAGGGTTTGCCTGTTCTTCATCATATTGATCTCGGACTCGACAGGAGGAGCAACCTTTAAAATAACATCGGCTTTGAACACTTCTTCGGCGCTACTGACTATTTGCGCACCCTGCTCGCTGAATTCGTTATCGGGAAAGTGGGCGGCTTTACCGGCACCGCTTTCGATCATTACCTGATGACCATTCTGAACAAGAAGTCCAACAGCTTCGGGCACAAGGGCTATCCTGTTTTCCTGGAAAGATATCTCGACCGGGACACCAATGGATACACTCTTTTTTTGCTTCCTTACTTCGAGGATTTCTTCCTGCGGCATAAGTTTGCCAGCAGAACCGAGCGATAAAAATTCGGGTTTTGTTTCAGCCATAATGTGGTGTTTTTTTCAGACAATAAAGTTACGACTTTTTATTGAAATGGAACAAAAAAATAATTTGGCTGATTAATACAGTTGTGTTCAGGGCTAAAGCCCATAATAAATCTGATGTTGAATAACCCCAGCCTTAAGGCTGGGGTTACATGAAATAATTTCAAAGAAAATCAATTTGATTGCTCCGCCAGTTGGCGGATGCAAATTGATTTTCAACACATCCGCCAGCTGGCAGATAGTTGTAAATGTTGAAAATCATGAAAGTGAAGATTCTAAAATTTAATAAATCTTTTGCCGTTAAGCTCTTCAATAAAAACAGGAACACAATCAGGAGGCAGTGAATCTTCAATCTTTTCAGGCCATTCGATAAAGCAATACGAGCCGCTGTAAAAATATTCCTCGCAACCAAGATCGAGAAATTCGGTAAGGTTTTTAATGCGGTAAAAATCGAAATGATAAACGGAAGAGCCTGCTTCTGTTTCATATTCATTGATAATAGCAAAAGTAGGACTGATGGCTGTATCAATAACGTGCAACTGCTTACAAATGCTTTTAATGAAAGTAGTTTTACCGGCACCCATCTTGCCATAGAAAGCAAACACTCTTTTGGTAGCATGAAATTGCAGCAATTGAGCTGCAATTTCATCAAGCGCTATTGGTTTATCGCAACTAAACTCCATGAAGATTTATATTTACTGATGACACTAAAATTAAAATTGATAGAAGCCCCAAGTTTCAAATTTCAAGCCCAAAGCCCCAAAAGCTACAAAAAATCATCTTATTATAGAGCTTACTATTTCTTATGCTTTCAACTATTAATAATGATTCAAGCCTTGGAATTTTGGACTTGGCTCTTATTCACATTCTTTTCTTTTAATTAACTATTTAGGTGAAAGGGTAATTATTGGAATCAGCATTTCTTCGAGCGATATTCCTCCATGCTGAAATGTGTTCTTGTACATGTTTACATACTGATTGAAATTGTTGGGATAAGCAAAGAATTTATTTTCTTTGGCAAAGATATAGGTAGAACTTAAATGAACCTTGGGGAGGAAAGCTTCAAAAGGCTTCTTAAGTTCAAAAACATCGCGTTTCTCATAGCTCATAGATTTCCCAACTTTATAACGAAGGTTGACATTAATATCTTTCTCGCCAACAACCTTTGTGGGATTGAGTATCTTAATAGAACCATGGTCAGTACTGAGAATGATATGTGCTTTTTTATCGGCGGCAAATCTTATCAGATCCATTAGTGGCGAATGCTCAAGCCACGAATGGGTAAGAGAGCGGTAAGCAACCTCATCATCAGCAAGTTCTTTGATAACCTCCACATCGGTACGGGCATGTGAGAGCATATCAACGAAATTATAAACAATGATATTTACCTTGTTCGACATCATGTTCGGCAAATTCTCAATAAGCTTTTTACCGTAATTCAGGTTAACGACCTTGGCATAGGAGAACTTGAAATTCTTCCCGAAACGTTTCATCTGAGCTGCGAACAATTCTTCTTCATACTGGTTCAAAGTGCCATTCTCATCATTGGTCATCCATAAGCTGGGATATATTTTCTCAATATCGGTTGGCATCAAACCTGCAAATAAAGCGTTCCTTGCATACTGAGTAGCCGTGGGAAGTATGCTACAATATAAATCATCTTCAACAGTCCTCAGGTGCTCTTCGAATAAAGGTTGCATTACTTTCCATTGGTCGTAACGCAGGTTATCAATCACGATAAAGAACACCGGACCTTCAAGATCTTCAAGCTGATTAAATAGTTTTTCCCTTACCAAAGTATGCGATAATACAGGGCAATCGTCGGAAACACCATTAACCCAATTCAGGTAATTTTTCTCGATATATTTTCCAAAATGAGCATTCGCTTCTGTAATCTGCGATTTCAGGACTTCAATCATCCCTGCATCATTTGACTTTTGCAATTCAATATCCCAGCGAGTAATCTTTTTATACAGATCTTTCCATTGATTGAAATCAAGTTTATCACTTAAGGACATACCAATATTTCTAAATTCCTGCTGGTAACTTGAAGTGGTTTTCTCACTTATCAGGCGTTTATGGTCGAGATTCTTTTTAATTGCCAGCAGAATCTGATTCGGATTAACAGGTTTGATAAGGTAGTCAGCGATCTTGGAACCTATAGCATTATCCATGATGGTTTCTTCTTCGCTTTTAGTGATCATAATAACCGGAATATTTGGAATAATATTCTTCAATTGTGTAAGCGTTTCCAAGCCTGAAAGACCCGGCATATTCTCATCAAGAAAAACGATGTCGAAGTGCTGGGTTTTAATGATATCAAGAGCTTCGTTACCGCTGTTAGTTGTAACTACGTTATATCCTTTTTCCTGCAAAAAGAGTATATGAGGTTTGAGCAATTCGATCTCGTCGTCGGCCCAAAGAATGGTTATATTTTCCATATTTATTAATTAAAAAGTTAAAATTAAAAGCATAAACGCAATTTTAACCTTAATATTGTAAAAAAGTATTAATATTGAAATTAATTTTACAATAAGTATTGCAAAGTAAGTGGAAAGAAAGCAGAGTGACAAGCGAAAAATATTTAATGATCCCGTTTATGGTTTCATTTCTGTTAATGATGAATTTATTTTTGACATCATTGAACACCCCTTTTTCCAGAGATTAAGAAGGATAAAACAACTAGGGCTAACGCATTTGGTTTACCCAGGAGCATTGCATACGCGGTTCCATCATGCAATGGGGGCCATGTTCCTGATGGGAGAAGCCATTGAGGTATTGCGTTCAAAAGGACATGAAATTACCGATAAAGAAGCACAGGCAGTTACTGTTGCCATTTTGCTGCACGATATTGGCCATGGGCCTTTTTCACATGCATTAGAGGATTGCATTGTTTATGATATTTCGCACGAATATCTTTCCAACCTTTTTATGGAAAGATTGAATGTGGAATTTGACGGAAAGCTGCAATTAGCAATAGATATCTTCAAAGACAAATATCATAAAAAATTCCTTCACCAGCTTGTTTCAAGTCAGCTTGATGTTGACCGCCTTGATTATCTTAAACGCGACAGCTTTTTTACAGGAGTTTCGGAAGGAATAATCAGTACCGAGCGTATCATTAAAATGATGAATGTGGCGGATGATAACATTGTGATAGAAGCGAAAGGGATATATTCAATTGAAAAATTCATCATTGCGAGACGACTTATGTACTGGCAGGTTTATCTTCATAAAACTGTACTTGCTGCCGAGTATATGCTTGTAAAGATACTCCAAAGGGCAAAGTGGCTTTCAGAAAAGAAACATGATCTTTTTGCTACTCCTGCTTTAAAGGAATTCCTCAGCAATCGCTTTCATAAAAAAGATTTCAAGGACAATCCAGCCTTGCTTGAAACTTTTGCTCGCCTTGACGATTTCGATATTTATGCTTCTGTAAAAGCCTGGTGTGATGAGAAAGATGTTATTCTTTCGACACTTTGCAGAAATATAATAAACAGGCGACTGTTTCGCATTGAAATGCAAAATGAAAGATTCGAAGAAAGCTATATAAACTCCATAAAGCTCCTGGTTGCCAGGAAATATAATATCAGCAATGAAGAAGCCGGTTATTTTGTGTTCACTGATAAGGTTGAGAACAATGCTTATAATCCCGAAATAGACAGAATCAATATCTTGCTCAAGGATGACAAGGTTCGTGATATTGCAGAAGCTTCCGACCAGTTGAATATTTCAGTTCTTTCGCAAACTGTAACTAAGTTCTTTCTTTGCTATCCAAAGGAATACAAAAATCAGGTGTTAGTAAAAGATTAAAAAAAAGTTAGATAGCAAAATAATTAATATTGGTATATTGCGACGTTTTTATCATAAGTTTAAATGAAATTTACTGCAAAACAGATAGCTGAACTTCTGAATGGAGAGGTTGAAGGTAATCCCAAAGTAGAAGTAAACAAACTTTCGAAGATTGAAGAAGGTAAAAGGGGTTCCCTGACTTTTCTTGCTAATCCGAAATATACACAATTCATATATTCAACTGCTGCTACAATCGTAATCGTAAATAAGGATTTTATTGCTGAACAGCCTGTAGAATCAACGCTTGTACGGGTTGAAGATGCTTACCAGTCGTTTGCAAAACTGCTTGAAATATATAATCAAATTAAGTTAAATAAAACCGGAATTTCAGAGAAGTCTTCAATTGCTGAAAGTGCCACTATAGGCAAAAACGTGTATATAGGCGATTTTGCTTTTATCGGGGAACATGTAGAAATAGCCGATAATGTTAAAATTTACCCTCAATCTTTTATTGGCGATAATTCAATAATTGGAGAAAGCACAATTTTGTATTCCGGTGTCAAGATATATTCAGATAATATTATTGGTAAGAATTGTACATTTCATTCAGGGGTTATTATTGGGGCTGATGGTTTTGGATTTGCTCCACAAAATGATAATAACTTAATGAAAGTTCCCCAGATTGGGAATGTCATAATTGAAGACAACGTAGAAATAGGTGCGAATACGACTATTGATAGAGCTACACTGGGTTCTACAATAATCCGCAAAGGAGCAAAACTTGATAACCTTATCCAAGTTGCACATAATGTCGAAATTGGAGAAAATACAGTTATCAGTTCACAAACCGGCATAGCCGGTTCCACCAAGATTGGTAAAAACTGCCTGATAGGCGGACAAGTTGGAATAATTGGCCACCTGAAAATAGCCGATAATGTTAAAATTGCAGCTCAATCGGGTGTGGCAGCCAATATCTTAGAGGAAGGAGTAACTATTCAGGGCTCACCTTCATATAATCAAATGGACTATAAGAAATCATATATCTATTTCCGCAAATTCCCCTCTATCATTAAACGATTGGAAGAAATTGAGAAGAAACTGGGCAATAAGTCCTGATTTGCCTGTAATTTAACTTAGACAATGTCTCTAACCACTGGGACAATATCTCTAACCACTGGGACAATATCTCTAACCACTGGGACAACATCTCTAATCACTAGGACAATATCTCTAATCACTAGGACAACTTCTCCAATCACTGGGACAATATCTCTAACCACTGGGACAACATCTCTAATCACTAGGACAACTTCTCCAATCACTGGGACAATATCTCTAACCACTGGGACAATATCTCTAATCACTAGGACAACTTCTCCAATCATTAGAACAATGTCTCCCCTTGAGTAAACAATGTCTCTCATTGAGTAAACAATGTCTCTCATTGAGTAAACAATGTCTCCCATTGAGTAAACAATGTCTCCCATTGAGTAAACAATGTCTCCCCTTGAGTAAACAATGTCTCCCCTTGAGTAAACAATGTCTCTCATTGAGTAAACAATGTCTCCCATTGAGTAAACAATGTCTCCCCTTGAGTAAACAATGTCTCCCCTTGAGTAAACAATGTCTCCCCTTGAGTAAACAATGTCTCTCATTGAGTAAACAATGTCTCTCATTGAGTAAACAATGTCTCCCCTTGAGTAAACAATGTCTCCCATTGAGTAAACAATGTCTCCCATTGAGTAAACAATGTCTCCCATTGAGTAAACAATGTCTCCCCTTGAGTAAACAATGTCTCCCATTGAGTAAACAATGTCTCCCATTGAGTAAACAATGTCTCCCATTGAGTAAACAATGTCTCCCATTGAGTAAACAATGTCTCCCATTGAGTAAACAATGTCTCCCATTGAGTAAACAATGTCTCCCCTTGAGTAAACAATGTCTCCCATTGAGTAAACAATGTCTCAAATTGAATGAACAATGTCTCAAATAATTCAAACAATAGTTTAAATTGAAGGCAGACTTAATTCTTTCAGTATATTTGTTGGTCTTTTTTAATTTTTATACTTTTGCCCCGTTATGATAAAAAAACAAAGAACGATAAAAGAACCTATAACCATTTCTGGTGTGGGATTACATTCAGGCGAAAACGTAAGTATGGCTTTTTTACCTGCGCCGGAAAACCATGGTTATAAGTTTAGGAGAACAGATCTGGATGGCAAGCCGACAGTTGATGCCGATATATTTAACGTTGTTGATACTTCGCGCGGTACAAGCATTGAGCAAAACGGCGTAAGGATACAAACTATTGAACATACGCTTGCCGCGATAGCCGGTCTTGAGATAGATAATATTCTTATTGATATTGATCGCCCTGAACCTCCAATCCTTGATGGCAGTTCGAAGTTATTTGTTGAAGCTCTGCTTAAAGCAGGAATTGTAGAACAAAGTGCCGAGAAGAAATATTTTAAAATTACTGAAAATATTATTTATTCCGACCCTGAAAAGAAAGTTGAGATTATTGCCATTCCTGCCGATGAATTCAAAGTTTCGGTAATGATTGATTTCGAAACCAATGTTCTTGGTACTCAAAATGCTTTTATCAATAACCTTAACCAGTTTTATGAAGAAATATCTTCATGCAGAACCTTTGTTTTTCTTCATGAACTGGAATATCTTGTAAATAATAATCTTATCAAAGGGGGCGACCTGAACAATGCGATAGTATTTGTAAACAGGGTGATCTCCAATGAAGAACTTTCGCGTTTGGCTAAATTATTTGAAAGAGAAAAAGTTGCTGTATTAAAAGAAGGAATTCTAAATAACCTTGAACTTCGTTTCCAGAATGAGCCGGCAAGGCATAAACTGCTTGATGTGATTGGCGATCTGGCTCTTGTAGGCACGCCTTTAAAAGCACATATTATTGCAACACGACCCGGTCATTTTTCAAATGTTGAGTTTGCAAAGAAAATCAGGCAATTTATCAGGCAGGTTCGCAATAAGAAAGATACTTTCCAGTACAATCCTGATACCAAACCGGTTTACGACATTAACCAGATAAAGAATATCATTCCACATCGTTATCCATTCTTACTTGTTGACAAAGTACTTGATATTTCCGAAAATCATATCGTAGGTTTGAAAAATGTGACCATGAATGAGAGTCACTTTACAGGTCATTTTCCACAAGAACCGGTTATGCCCGGTGTTTTACAAGTGGAAGCGATGGCTCAAACAGGAGGCATCTTTTTCTTACATTCTAAAGATGATCCTTCAAGCTATAATACTTATTTCTTAAGGATTGACAACGCTAAATTTAAACATAAAGTGGTACCCGGCGATACACTCATATTCGATTTAAAATTGATCGCTCCTATCAGAAGAGGTATTTGCCAGATGAAGGGAATTGCCTATGTAGGTAATAAAATTGTAATGGAAGCTGAACTGACCGCGCAAATAACTAAAAACAAATAATCCATGAACCAGCCATTATCATACGTTCATCCACAGGCAAAAATTGCAAACAATGTTGTGATAGAGCCCTTTGTTACCATTCATAAAAATGTTGAAATTGGTGAAGGCACATGGATTGGCTCAAACGTTACCATAATGGAAGGTGCGCGTATTGGCAAGAATTGCAAGATATTTCCTGGTGCTGTTATTTCGGCTATACCGCAGGACTTGAAATACAATGGCGAAGAAACTTTCGTTAAGATTGGCGATAATGTTACTATTAGGGAATTTGCGACAATAAACAGGGGAACCAAAGCAAGTTTTGAAACCATCGTTAACGACAATTCGCTTATAATGGCTTGCGCCCACATTGCCCATGATTGTGTTGTAGGGAAAAATTGTATTATAGCCAATGCTGTTTTGCTTGCAGGCCATATTAATATTGAAGATTATGCAATTGTAGGCGGCCAGACAGCTGTTCACCAGTTTTGCAATGTTGGCGCTCATGTAATTATTTCGGGCGGTTCACTGGTCAGGAAGGATATTCCCCCATATACTAAAGCAGCCCGAGAACCCATTGCATTTGTTGGCATTAATTCTATCGGTTTAAGAAGAAGAGGTTTTACTCCCGAGAAGATCAAGGAAATACAGGACATTTACAGGATTATTTACCAGAAAAGCTACAATGTTAGCCAGGCTTTGGAAATAATTGAAGCCGAATTGCCTGCAACTTCTGAAAGAGATGAAATAGTTTCCTTTATCAATAATTCAAGCCGCGGTATCATGAAAGGATACTCCAGGCTGAATTTTTAAACAGCTCATTTACTCCAAAATTCTTTTCTTATTAATGCTTGTCGTTTTATATAAATGATGTAACTTTGCCGTCCAATTTATAAAACAGATAATTAGATTATGGCTACAACAGCAGATATCAGGAACGGATTATGCATCGACTTTAACAATGATCTTTATTATATAGTCGAGTTTCAGCATGTGAAACCCGGTAAAGGAGGCGCTTTTATCCGTACAAAACTTAAAAACATTAAAACCGGAAAAGTCATTCCTAACACCTTCCAATCGGGGGCGAAAATAGATATTCAACGCGTGGAAAGACGCCCATATCAGTTTTTATACAAAGATGAAAGCGGGTATAACTTTATGCATTCCGAAACTTTTGAACAGGTAAATATTCCCAGCGAAATTATCAATGCCCCTCAATTCCTGAAAGAAGGTCAAAGCGCAGAAATTGTATTCCATGCTGATACCGAAACACCACTATATTGCGAATTGCCTGCTTTTGTTGAATTGCTTATTACTTACACTGAACCCGGTATAAGGGGCGATACCGCTACAAACTCCCAAAAACAGGCTACTGTTGAGACCGGCGCAACAGTTAACGTTCCATTATTTATTAATGAAGGTGAAAAGATAAAGGTCGATACCCGTACCAATACATACTCGGAAAGAGTGAAATAACTCATGTTACTCAAAAAAATAACCGCAGAGGCCACAGAGAAAATTAATCGCAGAGATACGCAGAGAAATATAATGACAGAAAACGAAATTAAATAAATAAGTATTAACTCAGCGGTTCTCTGCGTAAAACCTCAGCGAACTCTGCGGTTAAAAATTAAAATGTGTTTCTACGTAACATAAATTAAATAACTTGTCAGATAAGATTTTATGAAATTAGAACCCGTTTGCAGATTAAAAGAAATAGCAGAGATGCTACATGCCGAATTTGCAGGTGATGAAAAACACATAATTAGCGGGATTAACGAAATTCACAAGGTAGAGGCAGGAGATATTACTTTTGTTGACCATCCGAAATACTACGATAAAGCATTAAACTCCAATGCCACTACAATAATCATTAATAAAAAAGTTCCCTGTCCTGCCGGCAAAGCACTTATCTTTTCAGATGATCCTTTTCGCGATTACGTTTTCCTTGTAAAAAAACACAGACCATTTGAAGCAGCAGTTAACATGGTTAGCGATACTGCTCAAATAGGGGAAGGGACAATTTTACAACCAAACGTTTTTGTTGGCAATCATGTTAAAATAGGCAAGAATTGTATTATTCATTCCAATTCCAGTATATACGATCATTGTGTTATTGGAAATAATGTTATCATTCATAGTAACTCGGTTATCGGGGCTGATGCTTATTATTTTAAACGCCGCCCTGAAGGTTACGATAAACTTGAATCCTGCGGCAGGGTTATACTTGAAGATAATGTCGAAATTGGAGCGTTAACATCTGTTGATAAAGGCGTATCCGGCGACACTATTATCGGCAAAGGTTCAAAACTCGATAACCATGTACAAATAGGACATGATACCGTGGTCGGCAAAAATGTACTCATAGGTTCTCATACAGCAATTGGCGGGGTATCCGAGATACAGGATGATGTAATTATCTGGGCTAAAGTTTCAATTAACAAAGATATTGTAATAGGCAAAGGAGCTGTAATTCTTGCATTATCAGGAGTTGATAAATCGCTTGAAGGAGGCAAAACTTATTGGGGCGTTCCTGCTGATGAAGCCCGTAAGAAATGGAAAGAATTAGCATTAATTCATAAATTGCCTGAAATAGAAGACAAGCTTAGTACCCTTTGATTATTTTGTCTCACCCGGTATCTTCTCATCCTTATAGTACACATCAAGTGTGACAATTAATGCCACAAATCCCCAGAAAGGCACTGAAGCTTTATCAGTGTCAAGGAAGTTATTCATAAATCCATGAACAAAATAAGTAAACAAGGATATGATCGCAGTAACAGCAAGGAATTTTATGTCTTTCGATTTGGATCTTTTATAAACTTTCACCGCTGTATATGTTACCAAAGAGAAAATAGCTAAAACACTTAGCATACCAATAAGCCCATCTTCAGCAAGGGGGCCAATATATTCGCTATGTGCATTGCCTTTGTCACCAGCATTTGTACTGATAGTGGTTTTTTCTTGCGAAAGTTGAAAAGGAGCATATTTAAACTGATAGGTTCCCGGCCCCCACCCAAAAACAGGATGCTCCCTGAACATTCTGAAAGCACATTCCCACCGGTTAATGCGTTCTAAGTTGGAAGCATCAGAAGAAATATTTGACATGGATTGGATATGCTCAACATAATCCTTCGATGAATCCTGTCTGTTCTTTTCCAAGGTGAATATAATTTCATCTCTGTACACGTAGAATATCCCGATCAATAATGCCAAGCCTGCAATAATAATCTTGTAATTAATCTTAAACTTCAGGATAAGAAAAATAATTAATGCTACTGCAAGGCTTAGCCATGCAGCACGTGTATAGGAAAGTACAATAGCTACTAATAAAATAAGAAAGACAAAGAAAGACAAAGTTCTCTGAGTTTTATTTAATTTCTTATCAAATGCAAATCCAAGTGTAAAAGGAGTGAACATAGCCAAAACAGCTCCATATGCTGTATGGTCATTATAGAAGGGACTCATAACCCAATGTGCTGTTTGCTCGTTAAACCCATAATTTGAGTGGATACTGATTGTATAAAAAATAACAATAAGCAAAGAGAAAATATACATCCACACAAGCGTGCGAATGTTTTTGTAGTTCTTGAAAAGTTGTGTTCCCAAAAAATAAAAAGGTACAATGAACCACAATTTTGCAATTAAGAATTTAAAAGAAACCAGTGGCATTGTACTTGTTAATGATGTCATAAATATCCAAAACAGATAAACTAATATTGCAATACTAACAGGATGCCTTACTATTCTCTTGTCAAAACCACCCTCATAAATCACCTTAATAAAGAAAAGCAATAACACACCAAATAATAGTGGCTCAGTGGGAAGTATGATCCTGACGTTATTTTCAAAATCAGTCAGGTTTATAGACAAAGGAGTTAAAAAAACTATAAGAAGAAGTAGGTTATCAAGAGAAAAGATGAAAAGGATAATGATAAGAAGAACGGCAGGAAGTAGTGAAAACCAATAAAATTCATTAACAATAAAAATGCAATTTAATACAATGAAAATTGCACATATCCCATAAACCCATTTTATTTTTATTTTATTAAGCAACTTGTGGATCGCTTACATTATTCTTGTTACGGATATTTTCCAGTAACATTATTACAACCAAAGCCAAAATAACAGATGCTACAGTTGATACCAAAACAATAAGCCACCTAACAGGGTAGGTTTTCTTATCCGAAGGCATAGGACTGCTAACATAATTTGAATATGTTAATTGTTTTGTCACATCTTTTAAAGCAGTCTCATAATTTTCTTTATCCTTATTGTATGCATCAATACCAGCATTATACAAGCTACTTAATGCAATAAAGTCACCACCCTTAGTTTTTAGGTTCTCAAGCACCCCTTTAGCTGAACTTGGGTTTTGCTCAGGATTGCTGCCCGCATCACTTCCCAGAGGCACTTTAGTATAATATGCCCTTGATGCTTCTCTGGCCTGTATTGTATAATCAAGGATACCATAATCTTTTCTCAATTGATCCAAATTCTTTTTCAATGTATCAAGCTCAACCCTTTTTTGCTCTAATTGGTCTTTATTTATTTTTAATACTTCCTCGGATTTTTCTTTTTGAAGTCTTCTTGCCTTTTTATTAAAAAGATTTACCATTTCTTTAACCATGTCACAAGCAGTTTGAGGATCAGTATCAAGAATTTCAATTATCACTGATTCATATTCTGTTTTGCGAACTTCAACATTACTCTCAAATTTTCTGATTAGTTGTGTGTAATAATACCTATTGGTTATATCAATATCGTAATGATCTGCAAGTTTGAAACTTTTTATTAAACTATCCCTTATATCATCTGCTTTGAATAACTGAAGCATCAATTCTGTAGATGTCTCATTCGAATAGGGTTGTAAATTAGATGGGTACAAGACAGCATATGATTTATATTTTGGTTTAATAAACCACGGGCAGGAAAACAATATTGACAAACCAAGAGATAATAATAAAACTATCAGTAAATGCAGTCTCCATTTAACTACCAGTTTTATAAATTTAAAATTATTGAAAAAATTTTCCATATCGAAGTTTATTTCTTTTTCTTTCGGCCAGGTTAATAATTTATTAAATACAGGCGCTACATTTAGTTTTATAAATTCATTATTCAGTAAAAGATTTTCCCTTACTGAATTAATCTTTATTTCTCCTCCACTGCTTTCTGCTTCTGAAGTATTTACCTGCTCATCATCTTCTTCATCAGAAACTTCCTGAAGTTCGACAGAAGTTCAACTGAAAGTAAATTTCTTTCGATTTATATTATCAACAACTATCAGAACAATTACTCCCAACATTAATGCTGAAATAGTTGAAACCAGTACAATTAGCCAACGAATTGGGTATGATTTCTTCTCTGCTTTAAATGCCGAGTTAACAATAAATTTGCAGGGAAGAACCTGGTCTGCATCAACCTTAGCTTCTTCAAATTTCGTTTTTAATTGGCTTAATTGTTTTTTATCGTTCTCCAATTCACCTCTTAATGAAACATAAGCACCACCATATTGAGAGATAGTTTTTAATTTATCCTCCAATGCACGGGCACCTGAAATATTATCATGCGATAATGCAATCGCAAGTTGTGTATTATATGCTTCAGCCTGTGTTTCATAATCATTAACACCCATCTTTCTCAATGCAGTAAGTGAATCTTCCACCACATTGATTTCTGCTTTCAATTTATTGTATTCCCTTTCAACAATCTTAAAGCCTTTTATAGCCCTTTCTTTTTGCATAGCATTCTTTGTCGAGTCAAGCAAAGCCGAAATATCATTGGCAATATCAGCAGCAGTTTGCGGGTCTCTATCAAGCACTTCTATCTCAACAGCCATAAATTCTGTTCTTCTGAAACTGATATTATCTTCGTATTCCTTAAAAAGAAGAGTGTTCTTATACTTCGAATCAGGATCAATATTATAATGCTCAATAAGGTTATACTTCTGTATGATACGTGCCCTAATCTTATTCGAATTTAATATCTGCAATAACTGCTCACTCTGTTCTTCAGCTCCAAATTCCAAAATATCTTGTTTCCCTCCATAATTATCCGACATTAAAGCTTTAGATATGGAATTAGTAGAAGTCGGGAACATTATTACAGTCGACTTGTACTTAGGTGTAATAAAAAAGGAAGAAGAAAAAAGCATCGAAGCAACCACAGCCACTCCAAAGATAATGATCAATATCTTTCTCCATTTAATGATAAATGTAATGAAATTTGCTGAATTAAAATCGTTACTTTCTTGGATTTTACTCATGATTCTGGTAACTTATTTTTTTTATATAAGTGACAAAAATATAAAAATTAATTTATTTACTTCAAATTATTTAAAATCATTCATTCTTAATGATTTTAAACATATCGCGAAAGTTGATTATCCTTAAAATAATTGCCAATATCCCACTAAGAGCAACCATGCATAGTAAGTTTGTTGTCCAATTAGAGCCCACCAGTTTAGATACAAAACCAATGCCTATCACCCCTATAACAAAGATCACAAGCGAGAACAGGAAACGATAATTCACTTTAAACTTGAATATCAACTGAACAAGGATTACTTGTATTAAGGAAGTAACAAACTGAGTTGAGAAACTTGCAAACGAAGAACCTATTGCAAAGAAATGAGGTATTAAGAAAAGATTCAAAATAATATTTATAGCCATGCCACTTGCAGCCATAATATTAAGCTGCTTCAGATTGCCGTTGGCAGTCAATAATGTGCCGAAAACATAAGTGGTCGAAATAGGTATAAAACAACCCATAAGGTAACCAAAAACCCTCGACGATTCTTCAATTCTCTTTGTATAATCCATTAAATTTTCGTGACCTTTAGGGTTAAATGGATACAAGAGATGCATAATGTCGCTGCTGTAAAAGAACGAGCAAAACGAAACAATAATAGCTCCGGTAAATAGCATGGAGAAAGATAAACGTACCAGAGCCTCAACAGATTCCTTATGCTTTATCATTTTGGCAAATAAAGGGAGCAATAAGCCGGCAAAGAGAACAGCTATCATGTTGGTTGCATCCAGAAGACGATATGCCGAAGCATATATACCACATTGAACTTCACCTGAAAGCAGATTATCCTTTAATGTAGAAGCATCCGGCAGAATACGTTCCATCATTACCGTATCTATCCTGTTATAGAAAGTCATTAAAAGTACAAGAACAGCAAAAGGAAAGCTCTTCTTAATGATCATTATCGAAAACGGGTAGTTCCAATTAAGTTTTAAGAACTTCGATTTCGCCTTCCTGAAAACAATAATAAGTGTAATAATTGCAGTTAACCCATAAGCAAAAGTCTGTGCAAAGGCATAAGTCCTTATGGTGAATTCAAATGTGCTGGGCATTCCCCAAAGAAGGAAAGCGCAAACAATAATCATAATAGTCCTGTCCAGTACCGAGATAAAACTATCTATCTTAAACAAGTGAAGCCCCGATAAATTCGACCGTAGATAAAGCACAAATGATATTAAAAACTGGTTAAACGCCAGAACGAGAAGTAAAAGTATCTGTAAAGAATTATACCTGATAATAAACGCACATATTACACTCAGAACAAGATAAATACCGCCAAGTATGAGCTTCAAAACTATGATGCTCGACAAATGCTTTCTGAGCAGGTGATTATTCTGGGCTATATTCTTATTATTGAAATTGGTTATGCCGAAATCCAGCAATATGTTAAGCAGGAAGGAAAAGCTGAAAATAGAATAATAGAACCCGTAATCGGCAACACCCACATGATTTTGCACACTACGGTCAATCCCTAAAATCCAGAAAGGTTTAATAAGCAGGTTAAGAAACAGAACCAGCGCTATGTTTTTCAGAAACTTCTTAAGCATGGTAAAAAAGCGTTCAAAGGTAAGAAAGCTTTTCTAAATTTAATGATTTTTTAATGGATTATAGTTATTCGTTATTGGTTATTAAGTTATTTGTAGTCATTCATGGTCATTAGGTCATTAATAGTCATTAGGTCATTAATAGTCATTAGTTGTCATTCATGGTCATTACTTTATGAACAACAAATGACTTAATGACGCTGCGAAGCAGCAAATGACAATCAAATTCTGCCAACTGCTTACTATTTTTAAGCCTTTTTCCTCTAAAAATCGCAAATTTCCAGTAATTTAGCACCCACACATTCGGTATTTTCAATCCCACTGAGGATTCTTTCAATCCCACTTAGCATTCTTTCAAAGCCATTGAGGATTCTTTCAATCCCACTTAGCATTCTTTCAAAGCCACCTAGCATTCCTTCAATCCCACTTAGCATTCTTTCAATCCCATTGAGGATTCTTTTAAAGCCACTTAGCATTCCTTCAATCCCACTTAACATTCCTTTAAAGCCACTGAGGATTCTTTGAATCCCAGTTAGCATTCCTTTAAAGCCATTTAGGATTGTTTAAAAGAACCCTTGCATTGCCTTAAAAAGAGTAACAATGGAGCTAACCAGCCGTTTCACTTAACATTCATCAATAAGCAATAATATTTCGCCCTCATTAATGTTAAAAAAAGTACTTTTGCCTGCTTACATTTTGTTTTGCTTCCTAAAAGAGAAATGAAGATAGTTGTCAATGCCCAATGCCTGGTAAAGAACAAGCTTGAAGGACTGGGGTGGTTCAGTTACGAAACGCTTAAACGTATCACGGTTCAGCATCCCGAACACGAGTTTGTTTTTGTTTTCGACCGCCAATGGGATGAGAAGTTCATTTTTTCCGAAAATGTAAAACCAGTTATTCTTTATCCGCCTTCACGCCATCCTTTTTTGTGGTACTCACGGTTTAACCTGCTTTTCCCTTCTTTACTCCGCAAGCAAAAAGCCGACTTATTCCTTTCCACCGACGGCTGGATGCCTTTGCATACAAAAGTTAAAACAGTTGATGTTATCCACGATCTTAATTTTGAATATTACCCCAAGGATCTGCCCTTCTGGTACAGGCTATATTACCTTACTTATTTCAGGCGTTTTGCAAAAAAAGCCACACGGCTCGCCACTGTTTCTGAATATTCTAAAACTGATCTGATCAATAAATATAATATCCCTGCTGAAAAGATTGATGTGGTTTATAATGGCTGCAACGAAAGCTTCAAGGCGGTGGATAATGCACGGCAGATAAAAATAAGGGAGAAATACAGCAATGGAAAGCCCTATTTTGTCTTTGTCGGCTCCTTGCACCCGAGGAAAAACCTTAAAAACCTTTTCCTGGCCTTCGACATTTTAAGAAATAAGAATATTGAATTGAAATTGCTTATAGTAGGCGCGAAACGATGGTGGACAAAGGATATAAACAACACCTATGAAAGTCTGAAATACAAAGCTGATGTTGTTTTCACCGGCCGATTGGATTCGCAAAATCTTAATGATGTTATCTCCTCAGCCCTCGCCATGACTTATGTTTCCAACTTCGAAGGTTTCGGCATACCAATTCTTGAAGCATTTGGCTGCGAAACACCACTTATCACATCAAACATTACATCTATGCCCGAAATTGCAGGCGATGCAGCCCTGCTTATTGACCCTGCTTCCCCTCAATCCATCGCAGATGCCATGCTTCAAATTGCTACTGATGAGAACCTAAGGCAGGAACTTATTACAAAAGGAAGAAAAAGGAAAGAATTATACAGCTGGCAGAAATCAGCCGACTTGCTCTGGGAATGTGTGGAAAAGGCAATGGATGTTAAATAATTTCTTTTATCCCTCGTGGTGATAAGGCTCGTGGTTGATAATGCTAAACGCCCTGTACAATTGCTCAACAAACAACAAGCGCACTAGTTGATGCGAGAATGTCATCTTCGATAATGATATTTCAAGATTAGCTTTTGCATGTATCCTTTCCGAAAAACCATAAGGTCCACCAACAACGAAAACAAGATTTTTAACAGAACTGTTCATCCGTAATTGCAAAAAATCAGCAAATCCTTTTGAACGGAATTCTTTGCCTGTTTCATCAAGCAGCACCATATAATCGCTGTTTTCAATATATTTAAGTTGCATGTCGGCTTCTTTCTCCTTTACCTGCGCAACATCAAGGTTTTTTGCATTCTTAAGTTCAGGGATTATAACCGTTTCAAATGGAATATACCTTTTGATACGTTTCTCATAAACGGAGAATCCTTCCTGCAAATAGGCTTCTGTAGTTTTTCCTGTAAGAATAAGGCTTATTTTCATTATGGTCGTAACAACACTATTTATCAGGTTCAAAATTAAAATTAACTTCCGAATATCCTGAATATTTCTTTACCTAATGCCAGACTTCATTATGATAAACTTTGTAGCCACTAATATTTAATGGGTATTTGTTTATTATATAAAATTCATGTAGGTTTGCATTGATATTCTGTTTTTTATTAACAAACAAATATTACCTTTTGGCTTGATTATTGCTTATCAGATGTTAATTTAATACAAACAAAATGAAACGATTTGCAACAGTACTTATATTAATGGCCATTACCATAACATTATCGGCTTCTTTCATTGTTCTTGGCACTTCCGACATTATTACCGATATTGAAAAAGCCATCCAAAGCGGCAATGCTGCCAATGTTTCTAAATATTTTAATTCTACACTAGATATTACAGTTCCAAAGAATGAAGGGACATTCAGCAAAACACAGGCCGAAATGATTGTTAAAGATTTCTTCACAAAAAATCCGATAAAATCATTTACAATCAATCATAAGGGAACTTCCAATGATGGTTCTAAATATGCAATTGGAACATATACCACGGCTGAGCGCATCATTCCGAACATACTTCCTTCTGAAAAAAGTTGATAAGGATTTCCTGATTCAGAAACTTGAATTTGATGACCAGCAATAATTCAGGCTTTATTTTATAAAATGAATATCGATCAGATTATTGAGAATGCTCTCAAAGAAGATATTGGTGATGGCGATCACACCTCCTTATCTTGTATCCCTGAAAATGCAATAGGGAGAGCAAAACTACTTGTTAAAGACAAGGGTATATTAGCCGGTGTTTCAATTGCAGAAAAGATATTTCACAAGCTTGATGCAAAATTAAAACTTACAATTCTTCTTCACGATGGTGCGAAAATAGAAGATGGTAATATTGCCTTCTTTGTTGAAGGTTCTGCTATTTCTATTTTATCAGCAGAAAGACTTGTATTAAATTTCATGCAGCGAATGAGCGGCATTGCAACTGCTACTAATGAGCTAATTGGTTTAATAAAAGGAACGAATGCTAAGATTCTTGATACACGTAAGACTACTCCCCTTCTTCGCGAAATAGAAAAGATTTCTGTAAAGATTGGTGGCGGTTATAATCATCGCATGGGATTATTTGACATGATCATGATCAAAGACAATCATATTGATTTTGCTGGAAGTATTGAAAAAGCTATCACTTCTACTAAAGATTATTTAAAGAAAAAGAATAAAAACCTCCGGATAGAAATTGAAGCACGTAATCTGGAAGATGTTAAAGAAATAATGAGAATTGGTGGTGTTCAAAGGATAATGCTTGATAATTTTAGTCCTGATAAATTAAAAGAAGCCATAACCCTTATTAACAAGCAATTTGAGACAGAAGCTTCCGGCGGGATTACCAAAGAAAACATAAGGGCTTACGCAGAAACAGGCGTTGACTATATTTCAGTTGGAGCAATTACGCACCATATCAAAAGCCTTGATATGAGCCTTAAGGCAGTTTAATATTATATCTCAAGAATTCATTCCCTTAATAATATCACAATACAAAATATTGCCTATCTGCTTCGGTCAAGTTAAGAGTTTTGTATAAATTTGCACATGGCTAAAAAAGAACATTATCCAAAGGATTTTCAAGAGTTCCTTTCTCAATTCAAAACGGAGGAAGATTGTTGGCGTTATCTCTTTGAAATGCGTTGGACAAATGGTTTTATATGTTCGAAATGCAATAGCAGTAGGTATTGGCTAACTGAAACGGGATTGATTCATTGTGCTACATGCCAACACCAAACATCCATTACTGGAGGTACAATATTTCATGGAACAAGAAAACCATTGTTACTTTGGTTTCATATAATATGGTGGGTTGTAGCACAAAAAACTGGTGCAAGTGCTAATAACCTTAAAGATTTTATGGGTTTTGGCTCATATGAAACCGCTTGGGCATGGTTGCATAAGCTTCGCAGAGCAATGATTCGTCCTGAGAGAGATAAACTGAAAGGAGAGGTGGAAGTTGACGAAACCTTTATTGGCGGAAAGGAAATTGGCAAAGGGAAACAAGGCAGAGGTGCAGAGACGAAAACATTAGTTGTTGTAGCTACAGAATGTAAGGGGAAGCAAATAGGACGAGTTCGTTTTTGTTGTATATCCGAAGCTTCAGGGGAATGTCTTTTACCTTTTATTGAGAACAATATAGAACACGGAAGTACTGTTATTACAGATGGTTGGCGAGGTTATAATCTTTTATCATTATCAAAGGATTATAGTCATAAACAAAAAAATATTTCAGAAAGCGGAAAAGAAGCTCATGAATTATTACCTCATGTGCACATGGTTGATTCTCTTGTAAAACGATGGTTAAATGGAACTCATCAGGGAAATGTTTCTCCTAAGCATTTGCCTTATTATTTGGATGAATTTGCATTTCGTTTTAATAGGAAACTATCAACCTTTAGAGGCAAACTGTTTTATCGTCTAATACAGCAGGCTGTGACAACCTCACCAGTTCCATTAAATGAAATATATAAATAATTCAAGGCAACTTGTTTAAAGCAGATAGGCAATTACAAAATTTATTGCAAGCAGATTAATGAATAAGCGTGTTGAGAGAATTTTAAAATGGATACTATGGCCTGCAGTTGTATTAAAAAGGCTTAGCAGTCGTATTGTAATTCCAGGGTTTGATGGAATGTCAATGTACAGGATAGTTTCTTTCTTTTTCAAGGGATTATGGCAAGGGTCCATTACGACAAGAGCCGCGGCACTATCCTTCACATTTTTCCTTGCACTGTTTCCTGCCATCATGTTCTTTTTTACACTTATCCCCTATGTTCCAATCCATGGTCTTCAACACACTTTGTTGAGCATGTTAAAAGATGTCCTTCCTGAAGCAACGTATGCACAGGCATCTTCTACCATAGAAGATATTGTCATCAGGCAACACGGCAACCTCCTTTCAATTGGTTTTATTACAGCAATATATTTTTCAACAAGTGGGATTAACGGGATCATGAGGGCATTCAACAATTCTATTCATGTGAAAGAGACTCGTCCTTTCTTTAAACAGAAGGCTGTAGCTTTACTTCTGGTTGTTATTGTTTCTGTGCTTGCAATTATAGCAATCGCACTGGTTGCCGGCGGCTCAAACTTCCTGCATTTTCTACAAAGAGAAGGAATTGTAAAAAGGCATTTCATTTATTACACTTTGATGGTTTGTAAATGGATCATCATTGTTGTATTATTCTTTTTTGTTGTTTCTTTTATATATTTCTTAGGCCCTGCAAAGCACAGCAGGTTCAGATTTATCTCGCCTGGTTCAACTTTGGCTACACTTCTGTTCATCCTTACTTCAATGGGGTTTGATTTTTATATTTCGCATTTTTCTTCTTACAACAAACTATATGGTTCAATAGGAGCTCTAATCATCATACTGATATGGATTTATTTCAATGCTATTGTTCTGCTTATCGGCTTTGAACTTAACGCAAGTATTTTAAATGCAAGAAAACTAAAAGCAAAGAAGGAACTAAATACTTACAAATGATCTACTCGAATTACACATTAACCAACGGCATACGCATTATTCACAAACATTCCGATTCACTTGTTTCGCATCTTGGCATTATAATCAATGCAGGTTCGCGTGACGAAACAGAGACAGAACAGGGTATCGCTCATTTTATTGAACACACTATCTTTAAAGGAACAAAGAAGCGTAAATCATACCAGGTGCTGTGCCACATGGAGAATGTTGGTGGCGAAATAAATGCCTTTACCACTAAGGAAGACACCTGCGTTTATACTTCTTTCATGAATAAGTTCCTCGACAGGGCTGCTGACCTTTTGGCTGATATTACTTTTCATTCTACATTTCCCGAAAAGGAATTAGAAAAGGAAAAAGAAGTCGTATTGGATGAGATCAACTCATACCGCGACAACCCTTCTGAAGAGATCTTTGATGAGTTCGAAAAGTTGATATTTGCCCATCATTCAATAGGAAGGTATATACTCGGAGAAGCTTCCATCATAAAGAAGTTCAGGAAACAGCATCTCCTTCACTTTATGAAAAGGTGTTACAATACAAACGAGATGGTTATCTGCTCTGTTGGCAATACTGATTTCGCTCAACTAGTGAAGATAATTGAAAAATACTTTTCATCATTCAAATCAAACAATAGGGACTGGAAGCGCAATAAATTCAAAAGGTACAAGCCATTTTATACGGAAGTCTCCAAGCCCATTCATCAGTCGCATTGCATCATTGGCAATACAGCCTATCATAGCAAAGACAAGCGCAGGGCGCAAATGATTATGCTGAACAACATACTTGGCGGACCCGGAATGAATTCGAAGCTAAGCATGAACATTAGAGAGAAATATGGTTTCTGCTATAATATCGAATCTAGCTATACTTCTTTTACCGATGCAGGTATCTTTTGTATTTACCTTGGCACCGAACAAGAGAATATTGAAAGAACAATAAGCCTAGTGCACAAAGAACTGGATAAACTGCGAACAACAAAGCTGGGCACTCTTCAACTGCAGCGGGCAAAATTGCAGCTAATGGGTCAGCTTGCCATATCGTACGAATCAGGGATGAATGAAATGCTTTCCATTGGAAAGAGCATCCTTGTATTTGATAAAGTGGACACTATTGAACAGATCAATGCCAAGATAGAAGCCATTACAGCCGAACAATTATTGGAAACAGCAAATGAGATATTCAACAGGGATGCATTAAGCACTCTTATTTTTAAGTCACAACAATGACAAGCGAAACTGATATTTATAATTACGCAGAGGCTTTCTCAACTGAAGAATCGCCTGTGCTGCAAAAGCTGAACAGGGAAACACATCTTAAAATACTATACCCGCGTATGCTTTCGGGCAAGTTACAAGGAAATCTATTGAGGATGGTTAGTTGCATGTTGCGCCCTTCTTCTATACTTGAAATAGGAACATTCACTGGGTACTCTGCTATTTGTCTTGCCGAAGGATTAGCGGATAAAGGTATGCTGCACACCATTGAGATCAATCCAGAATTGGAAGACATGATCCACCGATATTTCAAAGAAGCAAAGATTACTTCCAAAACAGCACTTCACATTGGTAATGCTATGGATATTGTGCCATCTTTTAATACCACTTTCGATCTTGTATTTATTGACGCTGACAAAGAGAATTACCTTAACTACTATAATATGGTTTTTGATAAAGTAAGGGTGGGAGGAATTATTATTGCCGACAATGTTTTATGGGGCGGCAAAGTGCTGAAAGATAAACCTGCTGTTGATAAAGAGACAAGGGGAATAAAGGAATTCAATGAATTTGTGCAGAAAGATAATCGGGTTGAAAACATGCTCCTCCCCTTACGCGATGGGCTGATGATAGTTAGAAAACTTTAAATTTTGGATTCGATATTCCTTGTTCAATGTAAACTATTCAATTTTTCAATATTGCCTGCTATTAAATTCTTAATCATTTGCTAAGTCAAGTTGTTCCCTGATAAAACCAAGGCGTAGCAGCCAACTCTCTGGCTGTAGCCATTAACTTCCTGGCTATAGCTAGTAACTCTCTGGCTATAGCTAACAACTCTCAGGCTATAGCTACAAACTCTCTGGCTGTAGCCGCAAACTTTCTGGCTATAGCTACAAACTCTCCGGCTATAGCTGGAAACTCTCCGGCTATAGCTGGAAACTTCCCGGCTATAGCTACAAACTTCCCGGCTATAGCTACAAACCTTCCGGCTATAGCCGGAAACTTCCACGGCGCTCCTTCGTGAAGCAAGGGAATATAGTAAAAATTGTATCGCTTTTGCTCGCATCTTCCTATTTCTCAAACAATTTCATTTCGAAATTGTCAATATATAAAGGCTGCTTATCGGGATTCCAGACAAATATCTTAAGCTCATCATTGCGTGAGCGCAACTCAGGCAGGTTGAAGGAGAAAAACACCTGTCCCCACTGGTTTTTATCAATAAAGTAATCGAATTTGGAAGAAAGCCAGAAGTAATTTTCATAAACCTGGTTATCATCGTCCTTAAAACTAATTTCCGCAACCACCTGCGCATCTTTAAACTTACCGGTAGCATAAGCCCATAGGCTGCACTGCACCTTTTTAAATGGTTTATCCGTTAAAAGCGAAATCCTGTTTGCACACGATGGCCCGTATTCATCTTTATAATCAAGCTTAACCGAATATTTCCCTTTCCATACCTTTTCCGTACTAATTATGTCTGTATCCTTATCCCATGTTTGCTTGTCTTCAAAACCGTTGAAAACGTAATACACCGGGTCGGGCTGCTTGATTGCATCCTTCTTGTCATTCATCGAAAACAGGACAATGGAAGCCATCCCGTTATAATCAATTTGTTTAATGATATAGGGATATTTTTGCTGAATGATCTGGTAAGTTTCATTCGGATCAACCACTCCCGTCCATGCATACAGGAAATATTCTGTGCCACTTTGCTTAACAATATTGTTCAACTTATGCAGATCAAGGTGCCCTTCGTTCTTATACATGGCGAACTTTAATGGCTTTTCCTTATCCAAATAATAATTGATATAGTAGGGAGAATTTACATTGATGACATTGGTAATGTTTTTCTCACCGTAAGTTTTATTCCAGTCCACCGCTTTTGCAGCAATATCCTTGAATTCGGCAAAATGGTAAGTGGAATAATAATCTTTTTCAATTATGGTACTGAAAATACCAGTTAATAGTAATAATCCCAACAACAAATAATTCGGAATCCTGTTCTTTTCACTTTGAATGAAGGAAAACAAAAACACCAACAGGAACGGAAATGAATAAAGGAGGAGGGGGTTATCAATAATCGGTTTCACCCAGATAGAATAAAGGAATGCGATAAAATAAGGTACAACAAACCATACTACCGCAAGAATGTGAAATTTAGTGAATTTTACTTCGGTAAAACTTATGATGTGGGTAATAAAAAATATTCCCAATGCCACACCTAAAAGGATCATCGAATTATTAAAAATGAAAAAGATATGCTCAAATATCCACCCCTCGCCTGGTTCAGTTATCCAGTTAATAGTTGCAGCATTATGCAGCTGATTGATGATAACAAAGATATTTGGGATATATAAAACAGCAGCGATAGCAATAGTAAACAGGTATGCTTTGATATTGGTTTTGTTTACAAAGAAGCTGCCACTGATTAAAACAATTACAACAAAAATAAGTGCAAAATAATGGCAATATGCAGCCGCAGCAACTGATAAAACGAGTGCAATGATGTTACCTCTGCCGACTGCCGACTGCCGACTGCCGACTGCCAACTTTTCTTTTTCCTCTGCCGACTGCTTACTGCCTACTGCCAACTTTATTGTTTCTTCTTTTCCCTTAAAAAAGAATTTCGTCCAGTAATAAACCGTAAGTAATGAGAAGAATAATCCGGGGCCGAAAGGCCGTGCAAGCTGGCTGTTTAAAATAGGATATTGAAGGAAACTGATAGCTGCCGCAACAAATAAACCAACATATTCATTGAACCACCTTGAAGCAATTTTACAGGCAATATAAATTGAAAGAATACCACAAATGACAAAGGGCAAACGAACCATAAACACTGATGTCCCGAATATTTTTATCCAGATATAAAGGAAGAACTCAACACCTGCCGGATGAATATCGGCATTGATTCCATTTCTTACAAATTCTGAGAAGCCATGAAGCTGCGCCCTTGCTATTGCTCTGAATTCATCATTAGAAAGGGACATACCCGTGAAATTGTAAAAACGAAGCATGCTCCCGATTAACAGGATAAGGAATAAAGCGAATTTAACGGGGTTTTCTTTAATGAACTTCAGCATTGTTTATTTACTGTTTTCAGAATTCTATTTTCTTTTGACTGCGTACTGCTGCTGCATACCGGCCTTCTTTTTTATTGCCATTTACTTCGTGTCATTAGTTGTCATTCATAGTCATTATGATTGATTTACTGATTACCGTTCACTGATTACTGATTACTTTTTCCTGCCTACTGCATATTGCCAACTGCATACTTATTTCTATCTTCTTTTTTCCTATTTATTAACGGTCCTTTGTTTAACAGCCTCAAACAAAACAATCCCTGCTGCCACCGATACATTTAGCGATTCTATTTCACCCGACAAGGGAACCTTTACTTTTACATCAGCTTTCTTCAAATACTCAGGAGAAATACCATCTTCCTCAGAACCCATTATTATAGCAACAGGTTTGCAGAAGTTAGCACTGTAGTAATTCTCTTCGGTCTTTTCGGTACAGGCAATTATTTCAATACCGCTCTCTTTAATAAAATCAATAGTGTTTTTTAGGTTATCCTCCCTGCAAATAGGTATCTTATATATAGCACCCGCAGATGCTTTTACCGCATCAGCATTTATTCTGGCTGCTCCTTTTGAAGGAATAACTATGGCATGAACCCCGGCACATTCAGCTGTCCGGCAAATAGCCCCAAAATTCCTTACATCGGTTATCCTGTCGAGTATCAGTATCAATGGACTTTCCCCTTTCTCATAGATCATCGGCAAAACATTCTCCAAAGGCTGATAGGCTACTTCCGAAATAAAACAAATAATTCCCTGATGGTTCTTATGTGTTATCTTATTTAGTTTCTCAACCGGCACATATTGAACGGGAATCTGCAATTCAGTAGTAAGTTTCTTCAGTTCCCAAGAACTCTCGCTTTTTAAACCTGTCTGAATAAGCACCCTGTCAATTTCTTTCCCTGCTTTTATTGCTTCAATAACAGGCCAAATGCCGAATATAATGTTTTCTTTACTCACAGTTTTTGTATTAGTTGACAAATGTAGTAAAAAGATGTAAAACAATGTACCTGTTTAAGATTGGAATACTATTTGCATATTAGTCTTGTATTAAAAATAAATTGATACTTTTAATCCTTTAACTCTAATCCTATGAAACGAATCATTTTTCTATCAATTATTCTGACAGTATCACTTAATCTTTCAGCACAAATAAAGTTTGCCAATGCTCTTGAAATTAAAACATTCTTAAAATCAAAAACATTAGTGGTTCTTGATGAAGATCCCGGCGCTGCCACATTTAATGAGGCTCTCAAAGCCTGCGTTACTAAATTCTGGACTATTACACCCTATGAATTTATTAATACTCAACAGTTCGATACTAAAAAGAGTAGCAAAGCTTTTTCATTCATTATGCTATCTGAGGCAGAACAATTTGAAAAAGGTGTTTCCTGTAAATATAATTTCCTGAACCTTGTTCTCGGCGGAAGTAATGACCTTAATGCAATGCCCGACCTAGGCTCAGTCCCTCTTTCCTATGTGGATGTGGATGAAGCTTCATATTTATATAAAATAGGCGGACTTTTGCTTTTCATGCAAACCCATGTTAAATATACAAACGACCACCCGGGCGCTAAGCTCGAATTGACCAATAAAGATTCCGGCACTGATATTAAAACAAAAGAGTTCTGGCTATTGAAAGAAGAATTGCCAGCCAATTTCAATACACTCGACAAGATTAAAACTGTATATCCTTATACAGTAAAACTGGTGTCAAAAGATGATATTAAAAAGGCTATTGAAGATAAGAATCCCAATGTCGTTTACCTACACAAGGTGGGACCTGAAAGCACAATGACCAGTGGGAAATGCTGGAAATTCCTCGTCACAGCTAATGACGGCGAAGTTCTTTATTATGACGGTCATACCATTGACGCCTCAAATCCTGATGCTTTTTTGATAAAAGACTTTAAAGCTGCCGCGAAAAGATAGTTTTTCATTATCTTCAGAAATTTAAGGCATTTGACACTTGTATATATTTGAAAATTCATGTAGGTTTGCCATCCAATTTCAAAAGCTATGGCCGACGACAAAAAAATTATATTTTCAACTGTAGGAGTAAGTAAGATTTATCCTCCGCACAAGCAAGTTTTAAAAGATATTTATCTTTCATTTTATTATGGGGCTAAGATCGGGATTATCGGATTAAATGGTTCCGGTAAATCAACCTTGCTTAAAATAATTGCAGGCATTGAAGCTTCTTTTCAGGGAAAAGTAGTGTTCTCACCCGGTTATTCCGTGGGGTACCTTGAGCAGGATCCCAAATTAGATGAAACCAAAACTGTAAAAGAAATCGTGCAGGAAGGCGTACAGGAAGTTGTTGATATTTTAAAAGAATATGAAGATGTAAACCTGAAGTTCGCTGAACCGATGAGCGATGACGAAATGAATAAACTTATTACCCGTCAGGGTGAACTCACTGAACTTATAGAACATCACAATGCCTGGGAACTCGATTCAAAGCTCGAAAGAGCTATGGATGCGCTACGTTGTCCCGAAGGTGATACTTCAGTAAAGAACCTTTCCGGCGGCGAAGCAAGGCGTGTTGCGCTTTGCAGATTGCTGTTAAAAGAACCCGATATTCTCCTTCTCGATGAGCCTACCAATCATCTCGATGCCGAATCCATTCAATGGCTCGAATTGCATTTGCAGCAATATAAAGGCACTGTTATTGCTGTTACCCATGATCGTTATTTCCTTGATAATGTTGCAGGCTGGATACTCGAACTCGATCGTGGTGAAGGCATACCATGGCAGGGAAATTACACTTCATGGTTAGAGCAGAAGACAAAACGTTTGGAACAGGAAGAAAAAACCGAAAGCAAACGCAGAAAGACTCTTGAACGCGAACTCGACTGGGTGCGCATGGCCCCATCAGCAAGACGTGCAAAAGGAAAGGCAAGGTTAAATGCTTACGAGAAAATGCTTAGCGAAGATGTTAAACAAAAAGAAGACCGCCTTGAGTTATACATTCCCAATGGCCCTCGTCTTGGTAATCTTGTAGTTGAAGCAAATAATGTTTCTAAATCCTTTGGCGATAAATTACTATTCGAAAAATTGAATTTCTCATTACCTCCCGCTGGAATTGTAGGTATTATTGGGCCTAACGGCGCTGGTAAAACCACATTATTCCGTTTGATCATTGGTTCTGAAAAAGCCGAGAAAGGAGACTTCCGCATTGGTGAAACGGTTAAGATAGGTTATGTTGATCAGTCGCATGCAGCCATAGATGCTGATAAAACTGTTTACCAGGTTATATCCGGCGACAGCGAATTTGTTCAGGTTGCAGGTCGCTCAATGAATGCAAGGGCTTATGTAGCACGGTTCAACTTTAGTGGTGCTGACCAGGAAAAGAAATGCGGTATGCTTTCGGGTGGTGAACGCAACAGGCTTCATCTGGCTTTGACATTAAAAGAAGAAGCAAATGTATTGCTGCTTGATGAGCCAACCAATGATATAGATGTTAATACGCTTCGGGCACTTGAAGAAGGTCTGGATAATTATGCAGGATGTGCAGTTATTATTTCTCACGACCGTTGGTTCTTAGATAGAGTTGCAACGCACATCTTAGCTTTTGAAGGCGATTCACAAGTGTATTTCTTTGAAGGTGGTTATTCCGATTATGAAGAGAATAAAAAAGAAACGCCTTGGAGATTCCGGTCCTAAGCGAATCAAGTATAAGAAGCTTGTAGCTGATTAAAATAATTATTTATCTTGCAGCTTTTCCATGAATTTAGCTGCTTCTACAATATAACGATGATGCAAGGCGGTTCCAATATCGCCTTTTTCATCCCATGCTGTAATTTCAAAAGTAAGCTTCTTTCCATCAACATTGATAGCTTTGATTCGCAAAACACTTTCATCCCGACAGGCGTAGCTTTCAAATGTTTTACATTAATTTCAATTCCAAGTGTGATAAATCCTTTCGGTAAATTTGATTGTAAACTCAGCTGGGCTGTGCCTTCCATGAAACCAACCATAGCCGGTGTTGCAAAAACCTCAATTAATCCAGAACCATATTGGGCTGCTGTATCTTTTGCCGCAACCATCATTTCCTGTTTCCCAATTAAATCAACAGGTATATTAAATTCCATCCCTGATTATCTTTTATAATTCAACTTTATAGTTTGCTTAACATCAGGGTGAAGACTTAGCGCAACAGGACATGTTCTTGAAGTATGTTCAATTACCCTTTTTGCTTTTTCGGAATATTCTCTATCAGGGAAATTAAGCTCCACTATTATCTCAGCCACTCTGCGAGGGTTTTCAGCCATAATCTTTGTAATCTCAATTTCAGTTCCGGCCATTTCAAAACCATGTTCTTTTCCTGCAATGTCCATTATGGTTGTCATGCAAGCGCCAAGTGATGCACTAAGCAGGTCAGTAGGCGAAAAAGATTCACCTTTACCATTGTTATCAGTTGGAGCATCTGTAATTATTTCTGTTCCTGATTTCAGGTGAACAGCTGTAGTTCTGAATCCACCCAATGCTGTCATTTTTATTGTTGCCATGATATTTGTTCTTTTATGATTAACAAAGTTAGAGAAATTTGTACAACTGGACAAGAAGATAGTTTAAAAAAAGGTATTTCGTTAATTAGCAGTTAATTTCTGTTAATGACTTGTTAATTATATGTAGTAAGGTAATTTTTAATTAACTTTGAACTGCAAATCCATTTAAGTGAAGAAAAATACCATTGTTTTTATTATTATTCTTACAAGTATATCTCTTGCAGGGATAATGTTAACGCAACTCTCATGGGTAAGGAATGCGCATACCTTAAAAGAAAAACAATTCGATCATCGTACAAGCATAGCGTTAAAAAGTATCGTCAATAAACTGATTGATGACAAAAGAGATACTGCAATGAAATGCCGCATGTTCAATTGCAGTGCTAATTGTATGATATCCGACAGCAATATTGTTTCTTCAATTAAAGTGAACTTTTTAGATTCCATCATCAGGGAAGAGTTCATAAATATGAGAATTGAAACAAAATATCAATTCGCTATTTACAAAAAACCGGGTAATGCGTTTGTTTGCGGAAGGTATGATAAGTACAAGAATGAGATCATCAATAGTCATTATTTTACTTCTTTATCCAATCTTTGTAAACCCGACAATTACATTTTAAGCATATATTTCCCCGAGGAGGAGAAATTTTTATTTGGAGGAATCATTGGGTGGGTAAGTTTATCTGCTGTGTTTCTTGTATTGGTTATTATTTGTTTCTCTTATGTAATTCTTACACTGGTAAGACAGAAAAAGCTTTCAGAAATGACTACTGATTTTGTTAATAATATGACACATGAATTTAAGACGCCTATTTCTACTATTTCACTTGCCAGCGAAATGCTGCTTAAACCAAGCGTTACTGAATCACTCGATAAAGTGAACAAATACGCAAATATTATTTATGATGAAAACAGCAGGTTGAAAAGTCAGGTAGAGCAAGTATTACAGATTGCTGTTCTAGATAAAGGAACATTCAGTTTAAAGAAAAGTGAAATTAATATACACGAGATAGTTGAACTTGCTTTAGATAACTTTGAAATGCTAATTGAGCAGCGTGATGGCAAATTTTCAATACATCTTAATGCAACACATCCCAATATTAATGCCGATCCTATTCATATTACCAATATCATTCATAATCTTATTGATAATGCCAATAAATATTCGCCTGAGAAACCTGATATTTCAATAAGTACATGGAATGAAAACAATGGAATTATTATATCGGTGCAGGATAAAGGAATTGGTATTAGCCACGAGAACCAACGTCACGTATTTAAAAAGTTCTACAGGGTTCATACCGGCAATATTCATGATGTAAAGGGATTTGGCTTAGGATTATATTATGTTAAAACAATAGTTGAAGCGCATAATGGAACAATAAGGCTTTTCAGTGAAATAAAAAAAGGTACGCGAATTGAAATATTCATTCCATTTAATCAAAACAAATAGTTATGGCAAAAGAAAATTATAAAATCCTGCTCGTGGAAGATGATCCAAACTTAAGTCTTGTACTGGAAGATTATCTTGAAATGATGGGATACAAAGTAGTATCCTGTGAGAATGGAGAAGAAGGACTGACAGCTTTTAAAAAAGAACGTTTTGACCTTTGCATTTTCGATGTGATGATGCCTAAAAAGGATGGGTTCACGCTTACTGAAGATATCAGGAAGATAAATAAAGATGTTCCAGTTGTTTTTCTTACTGCAAAATCATTTAAAGAAGACCGTATCAAAGGCTTCCAGGTTGGCTGCGATGACTATATTACAAAACCATTCAGCACCGAAGAACTGAATTACAGAATAAAAGCTATTTTAAGACGCACTACTTCCAGTAAATCTCATAAGCCCTATGATGATGAAGTGATATTCAAATTTGGGATATTTACTTTCGACAGTGTTAATATGATACTTACCTCACCCGGCAAAGAATTGCACCTCACCCGCAAGGAATCGGAACTTTTAAAAGTCCTTTGCCAAAACAGGAATCAATTACTTACCCGTGAAAATGCTTTAAAGTCAGTATGGGGCGATGATGATTATTTTATCGGCCGTAGTATGGATGTTTTCATTACCAAACTGCGAAAATATCTTAAGGACGACCCAAGCTGTTATGATTGCCAATGTTCATGGCACAGGCTTTAAATTTGTTGCCGAAGAAAAATAAAATAGTAGGCATTAGGCAGCGGCAGTAAGCATTGCCGAAATCTGAATGGGGCAACCTGAAATCCGAATTGTGCAACTTGAAATCTGAATGGTATAATCTGAAATTTGAATTGTGCAATCTGAAATCAGGATTGTGCAACCTGAAATCTGAATGGTATAATCTGAAATCGGAATTGTGCAATTTGAAATCAGAACCCGACCAAGTAGAAACGGGAATGCACAAAGCACGATCGACTTGATATCAAGTCCGTTCGACTTGATGCAAAAGTTTACTCAACTTGATACCAAGTCTGTTCAACTTGATAGCAAGTCCATTCAACATGATAGCAAGTCCGTTCAACTTGATGCAAAAGTTTACTCAACTTGATGCAAAGTCCGTTCAACTTAATGCAAAGTACATTCAACTTGATGCAAAACTGTTTCTAAGTTGTGCATTCCCCATCCGACTTGATGCAATGTCTATCCGACTTGATACCAAGTCTGTTCAACTTGATGCAAAAGTTTTGGTAATTATCGGACAAAAGAAGAGTGGTTGTATCCTTTTTAAATCAGTGTTAATCAGTATTTTCAGTGTCATCAGCGTTCCCGTAAAGAACATTTGAACAAACGAACACCCGAACTACGAACTAATGAATTAATGACAGTCCCGTTATGCACGGGATAAACTCCGCATAGTGTCAATGAATGACAAAGAATAACAATTTCACAAGAACCATTATCTTTGCTTTTTAACTAATAGCTAAAGATTATGGTTTCCAACAGTCGCAAAGACTATGTAATGTCTATTACCATAATAGGTATACTGTTTTTTGTTTTCGGTTTTGTAACATGGCTTAACAGCACCCTTATTCCTTTCCTTAAGATGTCCTGCGAACTGAATAATTTCCAGGCATATTTTGTTACACTGGCATTTTACATTTCCTATCTTGTAATGGCAATCCCTTCATCATGGGTGTTAAAGAAAACAGGATTTAAAATGGGCATGACAACGGGCTTATTGGTAATGGCATTCGGTTCACTGCTATTTATTCCCGCCGCCTTAACCCGTGCTTATGGATTGTTTATTACAGGGCTTTATATACAGGGAACGGGATTATGCATACTACAGTCGGCATCCAATCCTTATGTTACCATACTTGGCCCTATTGAAAGTGCTGCCAAACGTATCAGTATAATGGGCATTTGCAATAAGGTTGCAGGCTTTATAGGTCCATTGGTTCTTAGTGCCATAGTTTTGAAAAATTTCGAAGCTATAGAGGGTAAGCTAAAGATAACTGCTGCGGGCATTGACAAGGAAGCGCTTTTAAACAGCCTTGCTTCAAGGGTTATCATGCCTTATATCATAATTGCTATCTCACTTTTTATACTTGCTGTGTTTATCCGCTTCTCCCCCATTCCTGAAATTGACACTGAGAAGAATAACGAAAACACCGATGATGTTGAAGTAAAGAAGACAAGTATTTTCCAGTTCCCTCATCTATTGCTTGGGTTTCTGGCTATCTTCTTTTATGTTGGCGCTGAAGTAATATCCATTGATACGATCACCCTTTATGGAAAATCGCTGGGTGTAGTAATGGATGATGCCAGATTGTTTCCTTTGATGCCACTGTTTGGAATGGTAATAGGATATATCATCGGGATAATTTTGATTCCTAAATATATCAAGCAGGAAAAAGCTTTAAGCATATCTGCTGTCTTGGCGCTGTTGTTTTCTCTGACTGCGGTTATTCTGCATGGATATTCTTCGGTAATTTTTATTGCATTATTAGGTCTGGCTAATGCAGTGATGTGGCCTGCTATATGGCCTCTTGCCATTAGCGGCTTAGGACGTTTCACTAAAATAGGCTCTGCTTTCCTTATTATGGGAATTGTTGGCGGTTCATTATTATCATTGACCTATGGAGGGCTTGCAGATATTGATTTCATTGGTAATCATGGGGCATACTGGATACTTATTCCATGCTATTTGTTTATCCTTTATTATGCCGTTAAAGGGCATAAAGTAAAATATAGTAACAGGAATTATGCAAGTATATGATGAGATGCTAAAATTTATGCCACTAAGACTCAAAGACACCAAGTTTCACAAAGATTTCTTAGTGTTTCTTTGTGACTTCGTGACTTTGTGGCAAGAGTATGAATCTCTGCGTAAGACCTAATTAAGTATGTTTAAACAATGAATCTACTTGTATTTCTTGCATTATTTCTACCTGTAACATTATGTGGATTATCGGTTTTCCTTTTCAAAGCCGGTGAAAGAACGCTTAAACTTATTATTGCTTTTGGAGGAGCATTCCTGCTTTCCCTAAGTTTTGTTGACCTTATCCCTGAAATTTATAAATCATCTTTATCCTCAACCATCGGGCTTTATATTCTACTTGGTTTCTTTATTCAACTCCTGCTAGATTTTTTAACCAAAGGCGTTGAGCACGGGCATCACAATGTTCAGTCGCACGAACACCATGTAAATCCTTATGCAATTGTAATGGGTATCTGCATACATTCATTTCTTGAAGGCATGCCTCTTGCCAAGAACTTTTCAGAACCTGCGTTGCAAAACACTTTACTCACAGGAATCGTTATTCATAACATTCCCATTTCAATTGTACTGATGGGGTTATTGTTCCAATCGGGTATTAAAAAGCAATGGGCCGTTATTCTTTTGCTTGTATTTGCTTTTTCAGCGCCTTTAGGAACCATAACATCATATCTTATTGGCTCGGAGATAAAAGAAAACCTCACTAATTTCTTTGATATCATCCTTGCAATGGTTGTTGGTATCTTCCTTCATATATCCACCACTATACTGTTCGAATCGGACGAACGCCACCATTTTAATATCTATAAATTCATAGCCATTATCTTGGGAGCTGGCACAGCTTTGTTAATTTTATCTTAATTTTATTTAAAACATTTCTAAACAGCAAGTGTTTGTATTACCTTTGCGGCACTAAAAATATTAATTAAAACATTTAAATATATGGCAGTATTAGTTGGTAAAAAAGCACCGTTATTTCAGGCAGAAGCCGTTATTAACGGAGGAGAGTTTGTAGATAACTTCTCATTGGAACAATTTATTGGTAAAAAACATGTGGTATTTTTCTTTTACCCTCTTGATTTTACCTTTGTATGTCCCACGGAAATCATAGCATTTCAGGAATCTTTACAGGAGTTTGAAAAAAGAAATGTGGCTGTTGTTGGCTGCAGTATTGATTCCAAGTTTTCACACTGGGCATGGCTGAATACAGAAAAGAAAAACGGCGGAATAAAGGGTGTGAAATTCCCACTTGTTTCCGACCTTACAAAAACCATTTCGCAGAACTATGATGTTCTTGCCGGCGATTACGATTATAACGATAATGGCGAAAACACTTTTAATGGTGCTCCTGTTGCTTATCGCGGACTTTTCCTGATTGATAAACAAGGTATTGTACGTCACCAGGTAGTGAATGATCTTCCTTTAGGCAGATGCATTTCAGACGTTCTGAGGATGGTAGATGCTTTGCAATTCTTTGAAGAAAACGGCGAAGTTTGTCCTGCCAACTGGCATAAAGGCGAAAAAGCAATGAAAGCTACTCACGAAGGAGTTTCTTCTTATCTGGCTGCATTAAATTAATACCATTACTTATTAAAATTATTCCTGTTAAATTTGGTATTATGCCGATAGAGTAGCTGTTATAGTGCAATTTATTGGACTATTAGTGATACCGTATCGGTATAAACGAGTGAAAGAGGATATTACAAGGGCGTCGCTAATGCGACGCCCTTTTTGTTTTTAATTTCCTTCTCTAACAAAGGAGAATAATATTGTCGTCATTGCGAAGGAGGTACGACTGAAGCAATCTCATTGTAAAAAAGATTGCTTCCACTTCGCGGAGTTTATCCTGACGAAGGAAGGGCTCAGTGTCGCAATGACTTCTTCCTCGGTTAACTTAACCTCTTAGTTCTTAAAAACCTTATCCAATATACTTCCAAATCTTACCCCTGCCATTAAAAGCTGGCTCTCAATTATTGGGTAGCTTTTGGTTATATAATCTTCGCTTATCATTGGAGTATAACTGTAAACAAAACTCAATTGTTTGCGTGTTTTGCTAAGCCATTCAATTACGCTGCCGCTGGTAATTTTCTGTATGCTGTCTGTTGAATAAGTTGACAGCAGCTTTTCCACATCCTTGAAAGAAATGTTTTTATACTGAATAATATTGCTGTCCCATATATGATGCAGGCTGGTTTGCTGACCAAGGAAATTAACTATTACATCATTCCCGCCCCTGTCGGAGCCAATTCCTACATGTAAAGGCATGTGAAAGTCGCCCATCAGTGTGAAACAGAAACTTAATGTTTAAAGTTATCTCTTCTTTGGTAAGCGTCTTTTTGTTCATCAGTTTCCTGATGGCTATCTGCAACTGGTTAACCACATTATTACCACCATCAATGGTGCTATCGTACTTCTGACCGTTCTCGAGGTTCAGATAATGCCACGATGAGGTGTAACCGTAATTCTTACTGCCGCGAACATCGTCCATCCAGTTGGAAGCCGCTTCCCACGACATGTGACCAAGATATTTCTTTACCGAATCCTGCACACTTTCGCTTAAATACTTCTTTGCAACCTCGGCACTATATTATGCCCAAGTTCTCCCCATGCATAAGTTACGCTTACTACTTTAAAAAGCAGTACAGCCACTAATGCGATCCTGATGTTTGCGTTTCATATTATTATTGTTAATAATTGATTTGGTACAAATACTTACTATGATTATTCAATTAGTAGAAAATTAATGATTCGCAGGAACAAATAAGCAAAGTTCAAAATTAGTCAACCACAAGAATTACAGTTTTATTATTTTATTTAATCTTGGGGTCTTGAATTGCTGAATTGAATTTCACAAGTTTAGTCCAGTCAATGGACCCATCTGTATTGCAAAATTCGGTTGCAAATTGTAATGTAAAAATATTAATCATTTGCGAATAGGATTTAATAAAATCATCATTTTTTTCTTTTGCTTTATAGCCTAAAGGCTCAATAATTTCTGTATATAAGTTAATGTTACCTGAAATAAATTCCCAAAACTTCTGGCCGCAATATTTGATAATAGTCTCCTTTGTCAGGTCTATTATCCCTACCATAACAGCAACCATTAACAGCAACAATATTCAATCTTGAGTTACTCGTACGTAAGGCCTTCATTGCTGTTTTAAAGTCTGTATACATTTTAGCAATTTGGCTACTATTACCCCAATTTGGACTGATTTTATTGTCACTATATAACGTATATTATCTTTGTCAAATTCAAGATCAATCCTGTAATCCCGATTTTCCATCCAGAAAAAACTTTATGATTAATAAAAATTGCAAGTCCTTCCAGCCAGTCACCAAAAATTGTCTCTTCCTTTGAAGAAATATAAGCATCACAAACTCTAATAATTTTCTATTGCTGTAAAGTAATACTATTTTGCTTTGAATAAATATGGATTCTTTTCTTTGAGAACTTGATTACATTTTAAGCTTTCAAGACTTTAATCCTCTTTTGATGAAAAGTTCCGATATTTTCCTCAACGTACTTTGATACGTCTTTGTAGATTTAGTTTTTTCATATTTTACTTCGGGTTCCAAGAATAATATTTCAACAGGTTTATTTGTTTTTTAACCATTTTATAATATTCCGGTACAATTTCTATTCCTATGGAATTTCTTTTCATTCTGTTGGCAACGATTAAAGTTGTCCCGACCCCATAAATGGATCAAGTACCGTATCATGTTCTTTAGTAAAAAGTTTTATAAACCACTCTGGTAATTCTTCTGGAAATGCAGCACTATGATTTTTATTGTTACACTCTGTTGCTAAGTGAAGACATTTGTGGGAAATGCTTTTTCTCTGTCAATCCAGTTTGAAATGTTTTTCCCAAAGCCACTACCAACTTTTGAATTATCTCGTATTTTATCGGTGTCCTTAAGTTTTTTTAATCGTGTTTTTGCCCAATCACCCATTGGAACCATCACTTCTTCCTGATACATATTGAAGTGTTTTTCCTTGTTAAATTGAACAAGCTTTCCCATGAATCACGAAAACGATTTGGCCATTTTCCAGGATAAGAATTTTTTTTATGCCAAATAAATTCCTCTGTCCAGAGCCAACCTTGTTTGCGCATCGCAAGTATTAATTCCATTACATATGTACTGCGTTCTCCATCAACAACTTTTTCTTTAATATTTAAGAATAAAAGTCCCGGTTGGCTTTAAACTCTTAATAAGTTGTTTTGAAATTGGTAGAAACCATTCCACATATTTATCTGGATGGATGCCTCCATAAGTATTTTTACGTTGATCTGCATAAGGTGGTGATGTTATTATTAAGTCTACAGAATTTTCAGGAAGCTTTTTTAGTCTTCTTTGCTATCTCCAAGATATAAATCTGTGTGAATCTCCATTCAAAACTAGAATTTTCACAAATTTAATATTATTTCAAGAAGCATTGTAGATTGTTAATAAAATATGAATTTGAAGATAATAGATTATGATGCACCGAACTCATACGTCATTTCTTGCTTTTTCTTTTTTCTTCCCCCATTTTCCCCAACTATTAGGCAAGTTGCACCAACTCTCTAGACAGTTACTGCAAGTCCTTAAGGAGTAACGGCAAGTCGTTAAGGAATAACAGCAAGTCCTTAAGGAGTTACAGCAAGTCGCTAAGGAGTAACGGCAAGTCCTTAAGGAGTAACGGCAAGTCCTTAAGGATTAACAGCAAGTCCTTAAGGATTAACAGCAAGTCCTTAAGGAGTAACGGCAAGTCCCTAAGGAGTAACGGCAAGTCCTTAAGGAATAACAGCAAGTCCTTAAGGAATAACAGCAAGTCGCTAAGGAATAACAGCAAGTCGCTAAGGAGTAACGGCAAGTCCTTAAGGATTCACGGCAAGACGCTATGCAAACGAAGCGATTATAATGAATAACTTGCTTTATTATAGGAGTTTATGTAGTAAAAGACAAATAAAAGAAGTGACTAAAGTGCCTAGAGTTTGGAGTGCCTAAAGTTATTTTTTGTCCCTTTCAAGGAAATTTCTGACTGCATACTGCTACTGCTATTTTCAGTCTGCAATCTGCAATCCTCAGTCTGCAATTACTTTCTTGCTAATTGCAAACTGACGACTGTGGACTGTTTTCTATTTGCTTCTTTCTATATTACAACAAACTTCTTAGCCTTCATAAGCTCTAGTATCCAAAGCATCGCGAAGCCCATTACCGATAAGCATAAATGCCAGCACCATCAGCATGATAGCTATGCCGGGCAAAATGGCAAGGTGGGCTGAATTGAGTATTATATAGGCATAATGTTCTTTTATCATGGTTCCCCACGAGGGCATGGGCGGCTGTACCCCAATACCGAGGAAACTTAAACCCGCTTCTATCAGTATAGCCGAGGCAAAATTGGCAGCCGAAATCACTATCACAGGTCCCATTACATTAGGAAGGATATGACGGAAAATTATCCTTGAATTCCTGGAACCAAGCGCCCTACCTGCCTCAACAAACTCTTTTTCGCGTATGCTGAGTATTTGTCCCCTTACTACACGTGCCACATCCACCCACATGGTAAGCCCCACTGCAATGAACACCTGCCAGAAACCTTTACCCAATGCAAATGTGATGGCTATTACCAGCAGCAGTGTAGGGATAGACCACACCACATTGATGAACCATACAATTAGATTATCAACCCAGCCTTTAAAGAAGCCAGCCAATGCACCAAGCAGTATGCCTATTACAAGAGAGATGAGAACTGAAATTAGACCCACAGATAACGATACCCTTGTGCCAATAATGAGCTGGCTTAGCAGATCCCTTCCATAACGGTCGGTGCCAAGCAGGAAAGTTTTCTCAGAGAGGTTTTCCTTTTCAATTCTTTGTTTTAATTCAGCTTTATTAATCTCATATTTTTCACCTGAAATATCTTCGAATTGAAGTTTATCGCCTGCTTCAACAATTTTGTTTTTGTCAGCTACAGGATAAATAACTTCTGCAATATTGAATTTTCTTATCTCCCCATCATTGGGAGTATCGCCTGTATAATCTTCCGTTACTAAATTATTCCCATCAAAATGCCATGAAAACAAAGGATAGTCAGTATAATCGCTTTTCTTTCCATATATCATCTTGCTAAAGATACCTGTATTATTTTCCTTTTGAGTATTGCGAACCCTTAGCATAGTAATTTTGTAACCTGGCTTCTTAGCAGCAAGTTCAAGGTGTTGTTCGTTGGCAAAAGGTGTGGAATCGGGTGTAATAAGGTAGCCAAGTGTGGCAAGCAATGTGGCGAATATCACTAAAAGAAAAGAACCCATGGCAAGTCTATCCTTTTCGAAACGCTTCCATGCCAGCGACGATAAAGAACCCACGCCATCATAACTTTTCTTTTTGTAAAAGATATTCTTCATCAGCTATTGCCTGTTATCTTTCTTTTTTTTATTGTTAATTATTTTCTTTGTGTCCTTTGCGCTTTTTTCTTAGCGTTCTTTGCGGTTAAGTTTTTTTACCGCAAAGTTCGCAGAGGTTTACGCTAAGTTCGCCAAGAATTATAACCCATTGACTACTCTTTTAATTCCCTCTTTAAGCAAAACAACATTAAAGTTTATCAATAGCCCTAGCTTAAAATTTCCAAGTTTCAGATAGGTTAATGTTTGGGCTAAATGAATATCATTTAATGCTTCAACACTTTTTATTTCTATCACTAATTTCTTTTCAACTAACAAATCAAGCCTATAGCCACAATCTAATTTGACTTCCTCAAAAACCAAAGGAATCGGCTTTTCTTTTTCAATCCACAATCCAGACTTACCAATCTTATAATACATACATTCCTTATAAGCGCTTTCAAGCAAGCCGGGTCCCAAAGCTTTATGAACTTCTATCGCAATACCAATTATTTTATTTACTATTTCGTTTTCTGTCATATTTTTTCTTTGTGTTCTTTGCGGTTAAGTTGTATTGTGTGAATGTGAAACACCAAGCCCAAAAGAAATAATACCTTAATTATCTCCTCCAATTGTCAACGGCTATATACCAGCCATCCTTGTATGCAGGAGAACGGGTGAGGCTGTAATCGTTGTCGGTGAAAGGGTTGTCAAGCTTGCGAAAAGTAAAATTTATTGAAAGCATATTTTTATCTTCGCCATAAACCCAGTTTTCCACATCACGCCCTTTATACACCACATTTGGCGGACCATAAATAATGTAAATAAGTCCCCTGTCAGTCTTCCATCCTTCGCAGTACGATGTAAAGAAACTGTTCGCATCCATCACCCTGTTATAATATTTCTTTATCATTTGCGTTGCTCTTTCAGCATTTCCGGCATTTTCTATCCAAAATTTATCAATGGCATCTTTATCATTCTTCAGTGACACAAGATCTGCGTATTCATTCTTAGAAGAAAGATAGCGTATAGGAAAAAGCATTTGCGAAGTATTTGTTATTTCGGGAAAATCCTCATCGAACCTGAAAAGAGTAAATCCTTCCTTCTGATTAGTATCAGCCCTGAAATGATAGATCCCTTTATTGCTTGAAATTAAGCATTGCCGTGCTGCCATCAGTTAAAGGCACAGTAAAACTACTATCAGCTTTCAGGTCGATAGGCTTTTCATTTGACGCTGAAAAAGGCGGCATAGCAACAGGAAAATTGCGGTTATAGTAACTAACAAATAATTTATTTGTCTTCATATTATTATAAAGCAGCCTGAATTCCTGCTCTCCAGTAACATAAGAAGTGTAAGCAGGCACACTGTCGGCGTTCAACAGTATGAAGTTTTGCCTGTCGTTGCGGTTGCCCCTGTTAACGGTAAGAAACGATTCAACAGTAGTGTTTTTGTTCAGGTCGGAAAAAGTAAGCTTTAAAATATGTGCACCGGGTTTTTTATTCTTAAGGTCAATATTTCCCGTGATGTACTTGCTCACCGTGTTATTGTTGTCGGCCATTGAAACAGCGCTGCTGTCAATCAGCACTTTCATTTCATCGTTTTCATAAAGCTCTCCTTTCAGGGAAAACTTTGCAGTGAACATTTTCTCTTCAAACTGTTTCACATATAAAAGGTTCTTTGTATTGAACCTATAATAAATAGATGTAACACTATCGTTAACATTAAAAATGGCATATTCAGGAACAAAAGGAATCATATCCCTGTCGTATAAATAGGAAAAGTTATGCGATGTCATTTTCCCTATATGACATGAAGCCAAAGAAGTAATCAACATTATAGCTACAATTACTTTCTTTAAGTAACCTCTATAAACGAAGAAATTCGTTATTGCGAGGGAGGAACGGCCGAAGCAATCTTTTGGAATGATAGATTGCTTCACCGAGTTTATCCTGACGAAGGAAGGGTTCGCAATGACGCTTCTATAGTTGATTGAAGTGCCTTTCATTCTTTTTCTTCAGGTAAGATATTTTCTGCTTCTTCGCTATAATTCTCAGGTAGCCGCTTTGAAGTTTTAATTCCAAGCTTACGCATACTCTCTGCTCTACCAACAAGGTTGCCTGTTCCTGTTTTAAGTTTCTTCATTGCTTCATCATAGGTTTCATTTAAGTTGCCAATATTCTTACCTAGCTTTTCAAGGTCTGTAATAAAGCCAACAAACTTATCATATAAAGCACCACCCTGACGTGCTATCTCAATTGCATTCTTAGTTTGATTTTCCTGTTTCCATATTGATGCAATTGTTTTGAGTGTTGCAAACAAAGTAGATGGGCTAACAATAACTATCCTGCTTTCCCATGCATCATTGAACAACTGTTGGTCGGCCTGTACTGCAACCCCAAATGAAGATTCTATCGGGATAAAAAGAAGAACGAAATCAGGCGAGTTCATGTCCTTTGCCGACTGATAATTCTTTGCACTTAATTCTTTTATGTGGTTGCGAATAGAGAGTAAATGCTCTTTCATGAATTGTTTTCTTTCCTCTTCATCCGTGGCATTCACATACTTCTCATAAGCTACAAGCGATACTTTGGAATCAATAATTACATGTTTTTTATCAGGAAGAAATATCACCACATCGGGCTGTAAACGCTTACCTTCGTCATTCTCTGTGCTGAATTGTGTCTGGTATTCCATACCATTGGTGAGACCTGAGCGTTCAAGTAATTTCTCAAGCACCATTTCACCCCAGTTTCCCTGTTTCTTCGAATCGCCTTTTAATGCTTTAGTAAGGTTATTTGCGTCTTCGCTAATTTTATTATTAAGGTCGAAAAGCTTTCTCACTTCTGCCCGAAGATCTACCTTATCGCGCAACTCCTTATCATAGGCTTCATTTACTTTCTTTTCAAAATCTACAATCTTTTCTTTTAATGGGTTCAGTATTTCGCCCATACTCTTTAAACCTGACTGAGCAAATTCCTGCGTATGTGTCTTTAATATCTTATTTGCAATATTTTCAAACTCGGTAGTAAACTTTTTCTGGAGTTCTTCCATTTCTGCTTTCTGCGTATTGAGTTTTTCAAGCAGGTTCTTGAATTCAGTTTCGGCTTTCGAAAGGCGGTTACTTTGCAGAAGTGTTGTTTCTTTTTCCTTTTTCAACTCTTCACTGATAAGTTGTAATTCTTCCTTTGCTTTATTAAACCTTTCTTCAGCTATGCTTTTGGCTTTATCAGTTTCAGCAATAACAGCATCTTTTTCTTTGGAAAGCTGGGAAAGCTGTTGCTGCAAAGCTGTAGTGGATGCATTATTTTTTGTTCTGGCCAACAACCATGCAATAACAAAGCCTATTATTATCCCGACAATTAAATAAATAAATTCCATAATCTTAAATTCATATGACGGTAAAATTAAAACAATTTTGGAATTTAAACATGAAAGCTTACAAAATGCGAAAACACATATGAAGAATGCTTCAACTAAATGAATTTTCAAAATTTCGATAATTATTTTTACATTAGCGACACTTTAATTTCACAAATTCAAAAATCGTTTTGTGAGTAAATTTCATTTATATGGATTGGATTCATTAAGGGCAATTGCAGCTATTGTTGTAATATTAGGACATATAGAGTTTGTTAAAACAATTTATCATTCCCCTTCTTTATTCGAACAAATGCCATCTGGGCACACAGGTGTGGTACTGTTTTTTGTTATTAGTGGATTCCTTATAACTTTTTTACTGCTACGTGAAAATGATTCTTACAAAAAGATAAGCATTAAAAAGTTTTATATACGCCGGATATTGCGCATTTGGCCTCTTTATTATATTGTAATTCTTATTTCAGCTTTTTTATTTAGCTATAATCCTTCACATTTAGTTTGGTTATGGAGTTTAACATTATTGCCAAATTTGGGTTACTTTAGTGGAAATGCTTGGCTTGTCAGCCCACAGATATGGTCTATTGGGGTGGAAGAACAATTTTATCTAATATGGCCTACATTAATTAAATATATTAAATCGCGTTTATTTATCATTTTAATAATCTTAATTGTGGGTTATACTATTTTACCTCATGCCTTGTTATTTGTTATTAACAGGTCAAGTATGGAAAAATCATCTCTACCCTTGCTTATTAACAGGTTCTTTGAAACAGCCAAATTCAACTGCATGGCTATGGGTGGGATGATGGCATATTTAATAAACAAAAACTATAAGATTGTAGATTATATCCGTAAAAAGCCTTTTTCATACATCATTATTTTACTTCCATTTATTTTGTGGTTTTTTAATATTGAAATATATTATTTTACTGATGAAGTAATGTCTCTTATTTTCTGTTTTCTAATTGCAAATGTTACATATAGAAAATATCAATTTTTCGATAATAGGATTATAAATTATCTTGGCAAAATCTCGTATGGTTTATATATGTACCATTTTGCCATCATTCTGCTAGCTTTAAAATTGATTCATCCTATTTTCTGTATAAATTTAATTTTAGCAAACTTTCTTTTATATTTTATTGTACTTATAGGCACAGTGTTAATTTCATCACTTTCTTATCATACAATTGAAAGTTATTTCCTGAAACAAAAAAAGAGATTTGAATTAATTTAAATATAAGACACATAATGCCTATGAAATGATAATGGTTTGAACTCCTAAATCTATTTATCTTTTTTATTCATGCAAAACTCAAAACAAAATATCAAAGGGAAAGTCAATCTCCAAAAGCCAGTCATTGTGAACAACGACAAGCTAATTGGGAGATGGATAGCAATTATTGTTGCTATGCTTGTTGCTACATATATTGTTTATACCCCTGCTTTAAAGAACACGCTGACCGGGTGGGATGATAAAAATTATATCATCATTGATAAGGACATACAGAAATTAGATGCTGCTCATATTTCTAAAATATTTGCATTAAAAACGGCATGTGTAATGGGAATGGGGAATTACCACCCACTTACCATGCTATCTTATGCAATTGAGTACAGCTATGATAAGTTAAACCCCAAGGTATATCACACAACCAATATCATCCTTCATCTTATTAATACTTTGCTTGTTTTTCTATTTATCCGCTTGCTGGCGCGCAGTAATATCATTGCTTTTATAACGGCATTGCTTTTTGCCATTCACACCATGCATGTAGAGAGTGTGGCATGGGTGGCTGAGAGAAAGGACCTGCTGTACGTTCTTTTCGAAATTGCAGCTCTCTTCGCTTACACTTGGTTTATACGGAACACACAGAAACGAAAAATGTTTTACTTGCTGGCAATAATATTGTTTGTGTGTTCCATATTAAGTAAAGCCATGGGAGTATCTATGGCGGTTATATTACCGCTTATTGATCATTATACTGGAAGGAAATTATTAGATAAGAAAGTTATTTTTGAAAAGATTCCTTTCTTTCTCATTGCCCTAATTTTCGGCATACTTGCCTATACTGCACAGAAGCATACCAAAGCCATTGTCTTTACCGATTATTCATTTTACGACCGTATTCTTTTTGCCAGTTATGGCGTTATTACTTATTTATGGAAAAGCATACTACCCATAAACCTTTCCTGCTTTTACGATTATCCTTCAAAAGGAACATATAGTTGGTATATTGTTTATATAATAATTGTTTTAGCCCTGTGCTGGCTGATATACAAATCAGTAAAACATACCAGAATTATTCTGTTCGGGATGCTGTTCTTTATCTTTTCCCTCGTTATGATATTGCAAATAATACCTGTAGGTGGGGCTATCATAGCCGACAGATACACTTATATCGCATATATCGGATTGTTCTTTATAATAGGTCATGGTGTTGATCATGTATGGAAGAATAAAACACAGAAGTTTATAATCATTAAACCTGCATTGGCAATTATTCTTAGTGTATTTACAATACTCCTGATGGTTGGAACTTATCAACGTTGCAAAGTATGGAAAGATACTTTAAGTATATGGAATGATGCGCTTGAAAAATATCCTTCTACAATAAAAGGCTATAATGGTCGTGGTGATGCCTATAATGAACTACATAAATATGAGCTTGCCATAAAAGATTTTAATAAAGCTCTTGAAATGAAAGTGGATTATTCGGATGCTTATTATAATCGTGGTTTGGCTTATTACTGGCTTGGCAAGGAAGCACAGGATGCAGGCAAAACCAATGTTGCATTATCTCTATATTATAAAGCAATAAGTGATGACAGTCTTGCCATAAAATACAGTCCCGACCTTGCCTGTGCTTATTTTAACCGCTCTGGAAATTATTATACCATAGGTAAATTTAAACCCGCATTGGAAGATGCTTTAAAAGCTGAAGACCTTGGCTACGATGTGGATTCATTGTATATAAAAGCCTTAAAGAGCAATTATAAGTAGAAATTCAATAAATCTATATTTTATTTATTGCCCGCGTTTTTAATTGTTTTTAACTTTATGCTGATTTTGGCAAATAAAGCTTTCAATTATTGTAATTTGCTTTAAAAGTGTTATATACACTCGCCTTTCCCTGCAATGAACAGGAATAACTGTATACAGTTAATGAACAACTGTAGACATTTAGTGAACAACTGTGCTTAGTTATAAACCAACTGTACACAGTTAAAGATCAACTGTACACAGTTCATGAACAACTGTACACACTTAATGATCAACTGTACACAGTTGAAGTTAATTTCATCAAAATTGATTCACAACTTATAACAGTTGATGAACAACTGTACACAGTTCGTAATCAACTGTACACAGTTCGCGAACAACTGTATACAGTTGTTGTTTCACACACTACAGTTGAAGGCTAACCTGCCTACCGGCAAGGCAGGATGATGACAGTTAATAATAAAAACAGGAGGATTTAATCTTTTTGGGGGTTAATTCCCCGCTGCTTGCAGCGACTACGTCATTGCGAACGCAGTGAAGCAATCTCAATTTGCCAGATTGCTTCGGACTTTGTCCTCGCAATGACGGCTTTGATACCCCGTCTGCTTGCAGCGGGGTAGTTCATTGAATACTTAGCTGCATTTTGAACAAACAGGTAAGAAAACATGAAAGAGTTATCAGTGAACAGGGATAAGTAAGCAGCTTTAATAAAAAAATCCTTCAAAGTTTAGTAAAGCAAATACTTTTTTGAATCGTTCACCCAGCCGGCATTTGATTCATATTCTTCAAAGTATATTTTCAGGTCGGCATTCGATTCGTATTGTTCAAAGTATATCTTCTTTTTAGCATTCGATTCATACTCTTCGAAATACCATTTGCCATCGTTCTGGCCTGCATTCGATTCGTATTGCTCCTTGTATACCTTAAGGTCGGCCTCAGATTCGTACTGAACCACAAACACTTTCACATCAGCATTCGATTCGTACTGCTCGGCATATACCTTCTGAGCTTTAACAATTGAACTATAAAAAAACAAAGGCAGTATTGCCATAATAAATAACACTTTTTTCATAATGTGATTTTTTAACAAAAATATGATTTTTATATTTAACAGATTCTAGAAATAATTAACAATTCCAAATGATATTTTTGCATCTTTAAAAATAATAGGATTGTTAAATTGCTTGCCCAAAGCATAGCTAAGCGAAAATATTCCGGCTTTAGTTTCAAAAGAAACGCCTACTCCAAATCCATAAGGAGTATCATGTGCGAAATTGTTATATGTTCTGCTTTCATAATAAGCGCCATTCCAGAACGCAAAAAGATATGAGTTTTGTTCAAAGATATAATGGTATTCAACAGTTGCAATACTATATGTTGAAGCATATATAGAGCCTTCATCAAATCCCCTGAGCGTATTTAGTCCTCCTATCCGGAACAACTCATTTTCAAACAAATCTACGCCCTGCAAAGACGCAGCGTTTACACCAAGTTTAATGGTTGATCTTGTAAATAAGGGAATATAAAACGAGAGCAAAGCAGTAAACTTATATTGAGTTGTATTAAGTTTTATTTTATCATACAATGAGTCATTAATCGCAGAGTTCTTATGTATTTGTTTTGTTCCCACGCTTCCTGAAATCAGCATATCATAACCTCTGCGAGGGTTGTAAAGGTAATCAAGGTCCTGAAGCTTATATTCAATTCCATACATATTAGAGCTCATATCTAATATATCGGGCAATGCAGTTGCATCCTGATATTGAGAAGTGCTTATCAAAGAAGTGGATTGATTTTCATAAAATGGTTTGATATAATTATTCCCTGTAAAATTGTATCGAATTCCAATATTTGTTTCGAGGTTCAAATAAAGAGTGTCATTCTTATACAAATTGAATTTAAAATCTAATCCAAAAGGTGTTTTAAAAAGGTAAGGATATACAAAACCTATATTCAGTTGTTGTGTGCGAGGCTGAAGTTTCTGCCAGTCTAAATCAATTATTTCGCCTTTATAAAAAGAGTTTATCAGATTAAGAGTAGCCTGGCCGGTAATAAGAAGTTTTCCTGATGTCTGTGGCACACCTGCAGTTTGAGCATTAGGAGCTACACCAATTATGCCATCAGCCTGGCTGCTTTTTTTCTTATCAGCAAAAATCACTATTGTAGCCTTATTATTATTGAAAATAATATTGAAAGGCCTTATTTCCCTCATGAATTGTAACTCTTTTATTCTTTTTGAAATATCAGCCACTCTTGATTCATTATAAAGGTCACCGGGTTTTATTCCAAGATAATTATAAAGATACGTTTTTGAAAGTTTAACTTTTCCGCGAAGCACCACGCTGTCAATAACAATCTTTTTATTTTTAGAAATATTCAATGATGCTGAAATACTGCTGTCGGAAAACGAGATAGTATCCAATTTCACAGATGCAAAAGGATAGCCATTATTTTCACAATATTCAATTATTTTTTCATTCAGTTTGGAAACATTACTGTAATCAACATGCTTTCCCATGAATATTTTTTCTTTATATCCTCCCTCTTGCAACAGTGCATATTCAACATTCCCTTTCTTTAAATTCACCCATAAATATTTTTTACCAATGTTCATGTATGAATTGATTTCAATGGAATCCTTTTTAACTATACTATCAACAGAAGCAGCTATATATCCATCGTTCCATAAAATATATAATAAATTGTTTAATTCCTGTTTTCTTGATAAAGTATCTTTGAATTCTTTTTTAAAGGAATATTTTTTTAATATATCTTTTTGTTCATTATTGGCAATAACATTTAATTTGAATGTTTTCTGGCTGTATCACCGTGGAACATTGCAACAGGACAATAAGAAACAATGAGTATATAAAAATATTACTTTTCAATTTTCCAATTTTACTAAGAACTACGAACTAATAACTTGCAACTATAAACTCAAAACGCCCCAATTTATTTCATCTTTACCCATTTCTTTCAATAATTCATTGGTTTTTGAAAAGTGCTTACATCCGAAGAACCCATTATATGCAGAAAAAGGAGAAGGATGTGCTGCTTTTAATATATGATGCTTAGAAACATCTATCAATTTTTGCTTCGCTTGTGCAAATGCTCCCCATAAAATAAATATTAATCCTTCTCTTTTATCTGATAATGCACAAATCACAGCATCAGTAAAATTCTCCCAACCTTTATTCTGATGCGAACCTGCTTGGTTTGCCCTCACAGTAAGTGTAGCATTAAGCAACAGCACCCCTTGATCAGCCCATTTCTCAAGATTTCCACTTGCAGGTATTTTAATTCCCAAATCCTCATTAAGTTCTTTAAAAATATTTACAAGTGAAGGTGGTTTAGTAACACCATCGCTAACAGAAAAACATAGTCCATTAGCCTGTCCTTTCCCGTGATAAGGATCCTGACCTATAATAACTACCTTAACACTACTAAAAGGGGTATGATTAAAAGCAGAAAAAATCTTAGGGCCGGGGGGGTAAACTATATTCTTTTTCTTTTCTTCAACGAGAAATGCTTTGATATCAGCAAAATAAGTAGATTGAAATTCTTTGAATAAAATTTCTTTCCAACTTTCTTCAATGATTGGATTTACCTCTGTCATATTATGTTAAAAGTGTGAAATTTTAAATATTTATTCGTTAAATATTTTTTTTTATGTAACTATTGTCTTACCTTTGCCAAGAATTAAATTTTGTGATAACACTTTGTAAAATTATGAAAAAACTTGTTTTGATTATTTTTGCTGTGATTTTATTAGGAACGATATTATCTTCCTGCAAAGTTCATCATTCTTGTGATGCATATCCACACCATGCAATGTTAATTAATAAATCACAAAAACCCGCCTAATTATTCTTCATTTCTTACCCACTAATATTTCCATGATATGTAGTTTAAAAATAATCATGGATTGTAAATCTTAACATAATTTAAAAATAATAATTGCGTTTTATTTTTAATTTCATGTAAATTTGTAATCAAATTATTATTGGATGTACTTGTTAAGGTTATTTATATTTCTATCATTTCTTTCAAGTTTTCTTTTCACTAATGGACAATCAACGTCTGATTCTTTAAATAACGCCAAAGTATTATTGCGAAAAGAACAGAGTGGGTTTGCCATGATTCATACAAGTGGGTTTGGATTTGGCTATAGGAATGGAACTCATATTACGGGTTATAAAAAAAGAATGTTTGAAGTTGAAATTACCGGAATGAAAAACCCTAAGGAAATAAGAGTTAATTCTGGTTTGCAAGATGCTAAGAGTTATATTTATGGCAAAGAAAATGCTTTTTTCATCCTTCGCGGCGGTATAGGAGTGCAAAAGATTATTAACAGCAAGCCTTATTGGGGGGGAGTTGAACTCAGATATTTTTATTACGGAGGAGTCTCTTTGGGTATACTTAAACCAATTTATTTATATATACTGAATGTAGATTCTTTAAATATATATACTCTTTCTATTCAAAGATATAACCCTGCTATACATACATCTGATAATATTTATGGCAGAGCACCTTTCTTTCAAGGATTTGATAAGATTTCTCTTATGCCTGGAATTTATTTTAAAGCAGGTCTAAATTTCGAATATGGCGCTTATGATAAGACACTTAAAGCAATTGAAGTTGGAATTGCATTAGATGCATATACAAAAGATGTACCGATTATGGCATATGTAAATAACAGGAATTACTTCGTTTCGTTATATCTTAGTTTTCATTTTGGTTCAAGAAAAAATTAAGTCTGCTTCGTATTTCATACCAAAATGAACATTAACGGGAATCGAAATCCTTCTTTATCTAAAAAACCTGATTGGCTAAAAATTAAACTTCCTAAAGCAGGAGAATATTCTTATCTAAAAGAATTCCTTAGCAAAAATGGCCTCCATACGATCTGCGAAAGTGGAAATTGTCCTAATCTAGGAGAGTGCTGGGAAAATAGAACTGCTACCTTTTTGATTTTGGGAGATATCTGTACACGATCGTGTGGTTTCTGCGCTGTAAAAACAGGGAAACCGTTACCTCCTGATCTTAACGAGCCAATAAGAATTGCCGAAGTAATAAAGATTATGAAATTAAAACACAGCGTTATTACTTCCGTTGACAGAGATGATCTTCCCGATGGTGGTTCTGATATTTGGGCTAAAACCATTGCTTCAATTAAAAAATTAAACCCAAAAACAACTATTGAATCACTTATACCCGACTTTAAGGGTAACGAATTCTTCTTAAAGAAAATAATTGATGCAGGACCAAATATTATCTCACATAATCTGGAAACTATTGAAAGGTTAACTAAAACTGTTAGAATTCAAGCCAAATATGAAAGGAGCCTGAATGTTTTGAAGTATCTATCTGCTTATGGTATTATAACAAAATCAGGAATTATGCTTGGATTAGGAGAGGAACATGAAGAAATTATCAAAACTTTGGAAGATATTTTAAATGCAGGTTGCAAAATTATAACAATTGGTCAATATCTACAGCCTTCAAAAATGCATTTACCCGTTCATAGATATTATACGCCTGAAGAATTCAATAATTACAAAAGAATAGCACTGGAAAAAGGGTTTAAATATGCAGAATGTGGTCCATTGGTCAGAACTTCTTATCATGCGGAAAAACAAATTATCTAATTTTTTCAGATTCATTTTTACCGTTAACTGATTTAATTCTACCGTTAACTGACTTATAAATAGAATTTAATAATTATTATCTAAATTTATGCCATAATTCATTGAATAAATTTTGATAAAAACTTTTTTGCACATATTTGAAAAAGATGTATATTGTGCCGTTTTTTATTAGCTAATTATTTATTTCAGATAACAAATAACTTGAAAATTATGAAGAATAAAAATGTACTTATTGGTTTATTAACTTTAGTTGTAACCAGTGTTTCTTTGATTTTTCCAACTTCAGGAAATTCCCAACAAAGTAATTATTCTCGTATTTATGGACAAAAAAATAATTCTACTAATGCAGATAATAAAAAAACCAACCAGAATGTTGAAAGTTCTTTGGGATTAAATTGGGTAGAATTAGGCCCTGATAATTTTGGAGGAAGAACCAGGGCTATTTTATTAGATAAAAATAATCTTAATACTATTTATGCTGGTGGTGTTAGCGGAGGGCTTTGGAAATCCACAGTAGGTGGTTCTTCTTGGGATAAAATAAATGATCTCGCTGACAATCTTGCAATAAGCTGCATTGCTCAGGGAGCTGACGGAGCAATTTATGTTGGAACAGGTGAGTTTTTCGCAATACATACAGGTTCTGCTAACGGAAGCTCCGGATTTCTAGGTACTGGAATTTATAAATCAACGGATGGTGCAACTTTCACTTTATTACCTTCCACGATTCCTGTTAAAAATAATGACACTACTGTTGCGTGGGCTTTCGTTAATAAGTTAGCCTGCGATCCTACTAATAAATATCGAATTTTTGCTGCAACTAATAAAGGGCTTATGCGTTCAGATGATGGAGGAACAACTTGGAGTTTACCGGTCAAGGATGCAAGTGTTTCTGATACGAATAATACTACTGATGTAAAAGTCGGAACAGATGGTACAGTTGTAACCTCTGATGGAAATAAATGTTGGATATCTCCTAATGGGAATGATTATACTTTTGCCTGTTATTCTTCTGATTCTACCGTTGGTTACCTTCCCTATAAAAATGTAACCAGGATTGAATTTGCAATTGCACCTTTAAATAGCAATTATATTTATGCATCCATTGTTGGAACCGAATCCGTGACTGGAACAAACGGGGATTTATTGGGTATTTACAGATCTACTGATAAAGGAACTTCATGGACGGTTATTGGTCCGGGTAGGAGCTTAGATTTTCAACCTTTTACTAGTAGTTTAATTCCCAGTCTTAATGGAATACTTAATAATGTTATTGTAGTTAATCCTTCCGATACAAATGATGTTTTTGTTGGCGGTGCTAATTTATGGGAATGGAAGAAAGGAGGAGAATGGACATTAAAATCAGTTTTCGAGCCTTATGATTATTATGGAATTGATACTGTCAAAGAATATCTCCATTCAGGGTTGCATAGTATTGTTTATAATCCCACAAACAATTATATGTATTTGACTGATAATGGTGGTATTTCAATGAGTAGTGATGGAGGCATTTCTTTCCATACTATAAATATAGATTATAGCACGGTTCAGTGTAATTCAATATCATGTGCACCATCTGGCTTGGTTATGGCAGGTACGCAAAATAATGGAACTATGATTTTCCCATTTAATGTATCTTTCCCAAAACATTCCTATAATATACTTGATGGTGATTGCGGGTGGAATACTTTTTCATATATTAATCCAAAAGCTTTTTTTGCTACGACAAGTTATGCAGGCACATATAGATCTCCCGACTATGGGGATAACTGGTACTCATTCTTTTCATCAAAGATGACAACAGTAGGTTCTGCGTTTGCTACACCTCTTTTACTTTGGGAAAATTTCAATGACACTTATTCTTCCGATTATGTATTAATAACTATTGATTCTGTTAAAAATGAATTATTGGGAAAAGGAGCAGCAGGGCAAACTTATTTCACAGGAACACTTGCGCGGAATGGGCAAAATGGTGCTTCTGTTGTCCCCGGAACTATAGAGATTATATCCGGTTCCATTTTTGTTACCGATAATGGCAGCGGACAATTTATTAACGCAACAGGCAATATTGATTATAACACCGGTGTTTATGAAATTACTTTTGCTACAGCACCTCCTATTGGCGTGACTATCCTTGTTTCGTACCAGGTTAAATTTAATGCCAATTCTGTCATTAGTGTCAATAGTAATAACGGTCCTGCCAAATTTGATTATACCACTCCAACAACTTTGGAGTATGGAGATTCCGTTGAAATTCAGGACATTATTCAGGCTAAATTTTACATAGGGTTAAATAACGAAATTTGGATGACTAAAGGAGCTTTAAACTTTACCGTTACACCTCAGTGGTTTGAAGTCGCTGCTACATCTGGACCCACACAATGCATGGCATTATCGAAAGATGGAAATTATTTGTTTGTTGGTTCGGCAACCGGAAATTTATACAGGATATCGAATTTAAGAAAAGCACAGGATTCTCTTACTTCCGACATCGCATCACATTCTTGTGTGTTGACAACTAGTAAACTTACTATTGCCTCCGGAAACAGAGCAATAACATCTATTTCTATTGATCCGGATAGTGCTAATAATGTGGTGGTAACCTTGGGAGGCTACAATCAAAGTACTTATGTTTATTACTCTACCAATGCATTAGCCGATTCAGCAGTCGTGTTTACACTCAAACAAGGCAATTTACCCGCTATGCCTGTTTATTCTTCGCTAATTCCAATATCCCATTCCGGAACGGTTATTATTGGAACTGAAAAAGGAATTTATTCCACTACCGATATTGCCGACCCTACGCCAAGTTGGTCAGAAGATAATAACGGAATGGCTCACGTACCCGTTTATATGATCACTCAACAACAGAACAATTACTGGAACTCAAATTGCCAGGTTTACAATTATGGAGACATTTATATAGCTACTCATGGAAGGGGCACTTTTGGATGTGCTAATTTTTTAAGCATAAATGAACCGCCTACAACAAGCAATGGTAATCCTAAAAATTATTTAAGCGTGTCGATGTACCCCGACCCGGTAATTAATGACGCTACAGTTTCATTCAACCTTCCAGCTAACGGTAATGTTAAATTAAATGTGTATGATGTTAACGGGAAATTGTTTAATACTATAAACTTAGAAAATATTATTAAAGGCAATCATCTTTACACCTTGGATTGCAGCACTATGCCCAAAGGCACTTACGTTATACAAGTAATGTCGGGTAAAGAAAGCGCTAATGCTAAGTTTGTAAAAATGTAAAGTAACCCTTTTCTAAATAAAGAAGCCATTCATTAACGAATGGCTTTTTTTAGGGCTTCTATATGGTTTGCCCGTTTATAATATAGAAACGCACAAAGCCTTGCGATTTACTGTAATTTATTTTCCAGTGCACAAAATCAGCAATGCAGTATTTCAGCATTGTAGTGCTTGATTCGTTCATACTATATAGCTATCTTTGTATGGTAATTTATTACTCAAAAAAATAGTCAGCAGAACTTCGAAAATCAAAATGTCACTGAAAGAAAACATAGGGAATATTAAAGGAAATATCACATTTCTGAAAGTTTACGGAGTTTCGTCTGAAGGTAACGAGGCGACACCTTTAGGTCACAGCATGACACCTTCAGGCCACAACGAGATACCTTTAGGTCAAGACCTGTTACCTTTAGATAACGGCCTGATACCTTCGGGTCTCAGCTTGATACCTTAAGGTCACAACGCGTTACCTTCGGACATAACCGTGATAACTTCAGGTGCAGGAACGGGAATTTTAACCAACATTACAAATATTTTAGATGACGACACCTGATTACTATTATCAAATAACCATTAACAAAGTATCCATTTTGATACCTTTATATATATTTGCATAATATAATACGGAAGAGGTATCCCCGCATAAAAGGCGGGCTATCATTATATGCTAACTAAATTTACACTAAACATGAAAATAAGGATAAGCCTGCTGATGTTTTTATTGACTGCTACTATTGGCACTACTGCTTTTTCGCAAAACGATATAAAGGATTACGAGTACACCTGCTATTGCACCCTTATTGGCGCCAACCCACGGGATATTATCGAAACCGGCAATAACTGGGATCTGCTGCTGGCATTAAAGGATGGGAAAACCCTTGATGAGTTGGATAAATCCGGCATGAAATATTCAAGAAAGCAGCTTGCCGTTCTGCAGGCGCTTAATTTTGTAAAGAAGCAAGATGATAAATTCTACACAACCATAAGCATTTTGAATGCCAGCGAAACTGTCCAATTAAGAGCCCTTACAAAGGATATAGCCAGTAAAATTATTCTACAGATACATAACGATTACACTCTGTTTGCTCGCACTTTGCAGCAGCAAGGCTTTGAAAACAACACCTATTCGGTGATGTTCTCTTATGTTCTGGATAATTTGGTTTGGCAGAAACTTGAAGCTGTGAATGCTATTCCCACGCAAAAGATTAGCGTTGAACGGCCTGTTTGGGATGGCACCCTGTGGTTTACCCAGCCTAAACGAGCCTTTGAATGCGGCACTAACATCGTTTCTGTTGATAATATGAATTTCGGCATTAACTGGAGCGACGATCCGGGCGTGTCGCTGGGCGAATTTGGAGAAGGCGAATTTGATGCCATACTGAAAGATTATAAGAATAATGCCATAATTACCGACAGCGCCCTTAAAAACATGATGTTGAAATACGGCTTATGCACAGCAGCCGGTAAATTGAAGTTCCCTGTAATTAAGCAGGACAGCACGGATAAAGTAAACATTTATTCGCAGAATATGGCGAATACCATTACCGACTTCATGGTTAAGAATATTGATTTTACAGGTATTATAAGCAAGTATCACATCAAATCGAAAGCCGATGCCACTGTTATTTTATATCATGAAATAATATGGGATTTACTGGATATCCTGGAGGAGAACAAGCTAATTACAAAGCCTGTTCCTTTTGCGAAGCCCCAAAACAGTAAACCTACTGATGCTAAAGATATGGTTTTTATATTTGAAGAATAATTGTTGCTGATAAAAGGAGACCTTATTATATAGTTTATGGCTATGAAAACACTAAAATCAATATGCATATTTTGCGGTTCCAGTATGGGAAGCGATATTATTTATAAGGAAAAGGCTATTGCACTTGGGAAACTACTTGCGAAAGAAAACATCAGTCTTGTTTTTGGCGGCAGTCACCTGGGACTTATGGGTGTTATTGCCGATACCGTTTTAAATGAAGGCGGTCATGTTAATGGAGTTATAACCGAATATCTCTATAATAAAGGTATCACACACACTGGTCTAAGCGAACTGAATGTGGTAAAAGAAATGACCGATCGCAAAGCCATGATGATTGAATTATCGGATGCTTTTATTGCTTTGCCCGGAGGGTATGGTACACTTGATGAGATCACCGAAGTCTTATCCCTAAACCAACTCAGCCTTATCGATAAACCCTGCGGCTTATTGAATATTAAAGGCTATTTCGACAATTACATAAAACAGCTTGAACATTCCGTTACCGAAAAGCTTCTTCGCCCTGAGCACCGCAACATGCTTCTTTCTGATGACGATGAAAACATTCTTCTGAAAAAGATGAAAGAATACGAAAAAGTGGAAATAGGAAAATGGTATTAATTTCTAAATTTCTTTGTACCTTTCCCCTCTGAAATTAAATCCTTTGGTATGGAAAAAACATACTTTCTTGCACCTATCGGTTTGCTTGAAATAAGCGGAACCGAAAAGGGTATTGCTTCTATATCCTTTGTTGCAAATGTCGAAACTGTTATTGAAAACCCTCCCTGTCTGCGCGAATGCGTAAGCCAGTTGAATGATTATTTCAATAGCAAAAGAAAATCATTCAACCTGGAATTAGATGTTGAAGGCACTGAATTTCAGAAGAAAGTTTGGAATGAACTGCTAAAGATTCCTTTCGGAAAAACAGTTTCATACAATGATATTGCAAAGAGGCTTGGTGATAAGGAAGCAGTTAGGGCTGTTGGATATGCCAATGGCAAGAACCCTGTTGCTATTATCATTCCCTGTCATCGGGTTATTGGCAGCGATGGCAAATTAGTGGGTTATGCAGGAGGATTATGGAGAAAGAAATGGCTGCTGAACTTTGAAAACAAAGATGTACAGGGAGAATTGTTCTAATGATTAACTCTTGTTACGCAAAATTTTCAATGTTCAACATTCAATGTTCAATTTTTCAAGTATAATCTGATTGTAAAAAAAGAAACCAAGAGCCAATTTGAATATTGCTCATTGAGCATTGAATATTGAATATTAATTTTGAAAATAAAATACATACATCAGTGATTAAAGTAAATAATATCCTACTGGAATCCTTATCAAAAGAAGCCACAACTTCTGTAAGAAAAAGAAAGAATCACAACTTTCATACAACTGAATCTGATCCTTTACAGCGCATGTTAAATGCTGTTGAGCCCGGTTCATATGTTCGTCCCCATAAACACATAAATCCTGACAAAAGAGAAATCTTTATTATTCTTAAAGGAAGCATGGCTGTTGTTGAATTTGATGATAACGGAGAAATTTCCGATCATATTATACTTGATGCTTCTTTAGGGAACTACGCTGCGGAAATAATTCCCTCTTCATGGCATACAGTTATTTCTCTTGAAAGTGGTTCGGTTTACTATGAGGTAAAAGACGGCCCTTACGATCCCCATACTGATAAGATATTTGCCCCCTGGGCTCCCGAAGAGAACAGTCTGCAAGCAGGGAAATATATCCGGCGCCTGGTAGAAAAGCTTTTACCCTGAAAAAATGAAATGCTATGAAAATCAGCCTTTTTTGTTCAAATTCAAGGTTCAAAGTTTAAGGTTTTGAAATTCATTATGTGCAGAGAACAATTGATTATGTGCAGAGAACAATTGTTCTTGGGCGAAGAACAATTGTCTTTAGGCGAAGAACAATTGTCTTTGGGTCGAGAACAATTGTCTTTGGGCGGAGAACAATTGTCTTTGGGCGGAGAACAATTATCTTTGGGCCAGGAACTATTGTCTTTGGGTCGAGAACAATTGTCTTAGGGCGGAGAACAATTGTCTTTGGGCCGGGAACTATTGTCTTTGGGTCGAGAACAATTGTCTTAGGGCGGAGAACAATTGTCTTTGGGCGGAGAACAATTGTCTTTGGGCCGGGAACAATTGACTAAGTGTAATAGCGGCAAGCTGTAAAACTTCTCAATAAGGTTTTTGAAGCTTTTTATTGCCAACTGCTGTTAAAGCTCCAAGTCTCAAATTACAAATTCCAAGCCCCAAGAGATTTCCTTTGAATTTGGGGCTTGATGCTTGGGACTTGGTTCTTTTTTCTCTGCCAACTGCTTTTATAATGATAAGAAACAGGTTTGCAAAAATATTGAAAGGAATCGGGGAATCTGAGAATGGGAGAATGGGCGTTAATTCGCCGTTTCACCCATTCCCCCTGTCGCCGTTTCAATGCGTTTGTTTTGCAATCTCATTTTCATTCAGTATATAAACTTCAGTTTTTATTCATAATTTCATTATTTTTGCATGAATTTCAATTCAAAATGGCATCTTTCAAACCTTCCATTCCTAAAGGAACACGCGATTTCGGAGTAAACGAAATGGTTCGTCGCAATTATATTTTCGACACTATCCGTTCAGTGTTTCAGCTTTATGGCTTTAAACCCATTGAAACTCCTGCTATGGAAAACCTTTCCACATTGCTTGGGAAATACGGGGATGAAGGGGATAAGCTGATTTATCGTATAACAAATAGCATTGAATATAAAAAGAATATTGATTTAATTGTTGAAAGATCTAAATCAAAAGGTGATGATGAGCTTTCGCAATTAAAGAATGAAGTTTTTAGAAAAATGTTGGAGGAAATTGATGATTCGTCAAATAAAGGTTTGCGTTATGACCTTACCGTTCCTTTCGCCCGCTTTGTTGTAATGCATCAAAACGAGATCACCTTTCCTTTTAAGCGTTATCAAATACAGCCTGTTTGGCGAGCCGACCGTCCGCAGAAAGGTCGTTACCGCGAATTTTATCAATGCGATGTGGATGTAATTGGAAGTGATTCATTATTAAATGAAGTTGAGCTTATCCAGATAGTTGATGATATTTTTACAAAGCTTAATGTTGAAGTTGTAATTAAGTTGAACAATCGTAAGATCCTTGCTGGAATTGCCGAAATAATGGGTGAGCCTGATAGGATAGTTGATATTGCAATTGCTATGGATAAGTATGATAAAGTTGGAAATAGTGTTGTATATGATGAACTCGAATCGAAAGGAATTTCAAAAGAAGCTATTATTAAAGGATTAATACCTGTTGTTTCATTAATTGGAAATTCTAAACAAAAGTTAGAATCATTAAGAAACTTCTTTTCATCTTCAAGAATTGGTACTAAAGGGATCGAAGAGGTTGAAGGTATTTTTGATTACTTGCAAGAAATTAAAATTTCTTCGGAGGTAGAACTTGATTTAACTTTAGCCCGCGGCTTAAACTATTATACTGGCGCTATTTTCGAAGTAAAAGCAAAGAATGCTGCTATGGGCAGTATTGCCGGTGGTGGACGTTATGATGACCTTACAGGTATTTTTGGTTTGCCCAATGTTTCAGGTGTGGGTATATCTTTCGGTGCCGACCGTATTTATGATGTACTCAATGAACTTAATCTTTTCCCTGTAAATACAGGAAATGTTACTCAACTTCTCTTCGTGAATTTCGGTGCTGCCGAAGAAAAATATTGTATTCCTTTGGTTGCTGAAGCAAGAAAAAAAGGAATACGTACCGAGTTATATCCTTCATCCGCAAAAATGAAAAAGCAAATGGATTATGCCAATGCCAACAACATTCCTTTTGTTGCCATTATCGGGACTGATGAAATGAATTCAGGTGTTATCACTCTTAAAAACATGCAAACCGGCGAACAATTAAAAAATCCTTTGCAGGAAATAATAAATTTCATAAATTCGCAGAAATAAAATCCACATGCCAAACTGGAATATACATTATAAAATAAAGATCTGCCGCACCTCACTCTAGTTTATTAGCATTCCTATTTCATTGCCCTTGTTATCGTCAGGGCAATTCCAATTTTATTTCATTCAAATTATTTTTCATTTATAAATCATTTATAGGAGATTAAAACTATGACAGTAGTAATAAAAGGCGCTGGCCTTACCATTGAAGATTTAGTTAAAGTTGCCCGCCATGGCGAAAAAGTAGAATTACATAAAGATGCCATTGAGCGCATCAATAAATGCCGTGCAATGCTTGAGAAAAAGATCATTGCTAAAGAAATCATGTACGGTGTAAATACCGGTATCGGTGAATTCTCAGAGATAGTTCTGAACGACGACCAGGTAAAAGATTTCCAGAAATATTTAGTTTATAATCATTCCGCAGGTATCGGCGATGCAGCCCCTGTTGATCACGTTCGTGCAGCAATGTTACTTCGTGCTAATGTTCACGCACATGGTAATTCAGGTTGCCGTGTTGATATAACACAAACATTTGTAAACATGCTTAATCATGGCATCACTCCTTATGTTTGCGAAAAAGGTTCTGTTGGCGCTTGTGGCGACCTTGCTCCTATGTCGCAGATTGCATTATGTATGATGGGCGAAAATAAAGTGTTTTATAAAAATGCATGGGTTCCTACCAGAGAAGCTTTCGAAAAAGAAGGAATTCCAATACCCGGTTTAGAAGCTCGCGACGGACTTGCAGCCATCAATGGTTCCAACTTCTTAACTGGAATGAGCGCTCTGATGTTATTCGATACCAACAACTGGCTCAAACAAGCAGAAATAGCTTGTGCCATGTCACTCGAAGGATTGAAAGCAAACCTTAAACCTTACGACCTCCGTCTTTTAGAAGCTCGCGGATTCCCCGGTGGAATACGCAGTGCAAAAGCCATTCATAAAGTATGCAGTGGTGGCGACCTTGCCGAAAATAAATTAAAAGTAAAAGTTCAGGATGCCTATTCAATGCGTTCAACTCCTGCTGTTATAGGCTCTGCCCACGACCAGGTTGTTTATGCACGTAAACAGGTTGAAATTGAAATGAACGGCGTTGGCGATAACCCTATCTTCTTCCCCGATCAAAATGTTCAGCTTTCAGGAGCTAACTTCCAGGGTTCACCGGTATCCGTGCCAATGGATATGGTAGGCGCAGTGGTTACCATGGTTTCTGTTCTTTCAGAAAGACGTATGAACCGCTTGAATAACCCCGCTTTAAGTATTGGATTACCTCCTTTCCTCACAAAAGGCGCAGGTATGTTCTCCGGCTTAATGTTAAGTCAGTACACAGCCGATATGCAGATAGTTGAGCAAAGGATACTTTCAATGCCCGCAAGCATTCAAAGCATCCCTGCCGCTGCCGACCAGGAAGACTTTGTTTCCATGGGAATGAATACTGCATTAAAGAACTTCCAGATTTTAGATAATGCTTACGGCATTCTTGGTATTGAATTCATGGCTGCAGCTCAGGCTCTCGATCTTCGCGAAAAGCTCGAAACACCTTACACCTATGGTAACGGAACCAAGAGGGCACATGAAGTCATCAGGAAACATGTTGAATATCTTGATATCGACCGTCCGCTTTTCACAGATCATAATGCAATGAAAGCTCTCGTAAAATCCTGCGAAATCTTAACAGAAGTTGAAAAAGTAGTAGGAAGTTTGGAATAGATTGCATTATAAAATTAATATTAAAGAGGTTACTTTTCAGTAACCTCTTTTTTTATAATACGCATGTGAGATATAACAACTGATATTAAGCAGTTACAATTTTATATCATTATTGAGAGAGATTCCTCACGGAGTTTACCCAGACAAAGGAAGGGTTCGGAATGACATGTTCGATTGAGTGATAACGGGGGATGAGGTGGCGATTCGCTTTAGGCGAATCGCCACCTCATCCCCTACTTGAAAATAAATAAATTGTCATTCCGAATGGAACGCAGTGAAATGAGGAATCTGAAAACGACAAAATACTTTTCTGCGTAACATCTCATAACAAGCCGTCTTATCTTCATTTTTCAAATTGTTAAATTCGTTGTTAGCAAAAAAAATAACTTATATCTTGCAATTGTGATTTTTACGATTAAATTTGTTTCCTTTTAAACCAAAACCTTAATTCCTATTTTAAATAAATGGAAGAACAAGATATTAACCCTTCGCCTGCAATAAAAAAAAGGCCCGAGTTTCTATCAGTGCTTTGCATATTAAGTTTTGCAGGTATAGGGTTTGCATTCTTCGGTTCGCTAATAAACATTTTTTTTAATGGAGCAGGCAGATCATTCATAATGCTGCATCAGCATAATTCAATTTTTGGCACCATTATCGACAATCAGGATCAATATTACCACATGCTGTATATCATGGGCATGGCAGGTGCTATAGCCGCGCTGATTTGCCTTGCGGGCGTACTGATGATGTGGAAATTAAAAAAATCAGGTTATTTCATTTACATCATTGGCGAAATTGCCCCACCCGTTGTATCCCTTGCATTTGCAGGTCGGTCGGGTTTGGGCGGCCTGTTTGAATCATTTTACATGTTTAGCATGATAATCGGGTTTCTTTTCCCTGTTGCATTTATCATTTTGTATGGCGTGAATCTCAAACACATGTCGTGAGGCATGTGCCTAATCAATAATCAGTATTAACCTAAAACAAAAAATCATGGAAGAACAAACTGTTACCGCAGCAATTGAAACAAAAAAAATGCCTGGTTTCCTTAAAGTACTTTGTATTTTAAGCTTTGTCGGGATTGGGCTTACTTTTATTTCAAACCTTTACAATGTTTTTACAATTCAAGCTACTATTGATACAATGAAAGGGTTTGGCAGCCTGCTTGGCGGAAGCGATATGGGCAGCGCTATTGACGCTTTAGTAAAATGGGGGCAGACTGTTTACATTATTGACGTTGTTGCCTGCTTAATTTGCCTGGTTGGCGTATTAATGATGTGGAAACTAAAGAAATCAGGATATTTCATTTATATTGTTGGTGAAATAATCCCGGCTATTGCATCCTTCGCTTTATTGGGCGGTTTTGGCGCTTTAGGCACTATGGCAATGGTTGCAGGGTTGATATTCCCGATTGCATTTATTATAATGTACGGGCTAAACCTGAAACATCTGAGCTAATAGTTTTATTATTTATTCAAAAAGGCTGCTTTTAATTTCAAAGCAGCCTTTTTTTTTATTTTCTAAATAATCTTCCAATATCTTAAAATCAATCTATTTCCTTGGTGAGAAATGATAAAACACGCTGTCCTGATTAAAAATCAAGAAAATCTATAATTCAATCTCAAAACCCCGAACTAATAAATTCCTTACCTTTGTGCAAAACAATAACCTTGGATTCAGCACAGCAAACCTATATAGCCAAAACAGTAGCAGGACTGGAAGAAATACTTGCCGCCGAACTTACCCGGCTTGGAGCACAAGACGTCAAAACAATTAAGCGTGCTGTAAGTTTTACTGGCGACACTCAGCTTCTCTATAAAGCCAATCTCTGGTGCCGTACGGCTTTGCGCATATTAAAGCCCCTGTTCACTTTTCCGGCAGCCAATAATGAAGCCTTATATAAAGGCATAAATGAATATAGCTGGGATAAGATATTTTCTGTAAATAATACTTTTGCTATCGACAGTGTGGTGAACGATTCTTCTTTTACACATTCGCATTTTGTTTCTCAAAAGGTAAAGGACGCCATAGCCGATAAGTTCAGAAGCATTGGCGGTTCAAGGCCCACCGTGAATATTGAAAACCCCGACATCAGGATAAACATTCATATTTATAAAGATGTTTGTGATGTGTCCTTAGATAGTTCTGGCGAATCCCTGCATAAACGGGGATATAGAGTTGCCGGTGGATTAGCGCCATTAAGTGAAGTGCTTGCGGCAGGACTTATCTTGTTAAGTGGCTGGGATGGCAAAAGAAATTTTATTGATACCATGTGCGGTTCCGGAACCATAGTTATTGAAGCTGCTTTAATTGCACAACATATAGCACCGGGCACTTTCAGAAAATCATTTTCTTTCATGAACTGGAAAGATTTCGATTCTTCACTATGGAATGAATTGAAACGTCAGGCGGCCGAACAGCAAACAGAAAGCAATTGCCGTATCTCTGGTTCCGACATCGAAGCAAGAGCAATAAGGAATACTAGGGGAAATGTTATTTCGGCAGGCATGCAGAAATCCATCAGCTTACAGGTAGCAGCATTCAACGAATTCAAAGCCCCGGAAGGGGGCGGTGTTATGATAATAAATCCTCCTTATGGCGAGCGAATGGTCGAAGACGATATTGTTGCATTTTATAAAAGCATAGGCGATGCGCTCAAAAAGAATTACCATGGTTATGATGCATGGATAATTAGTTCCGACATGAATGCATTGAAATTTCTCGGACTTAAACCTACAAGAAAAATTGCTATCTTTAATGGCCCTCTCGAATGCCGCTATATGAAATTTGGCATTTATGAAGGAAGTAAAAGAACAAAGTTTAACCAGTGAGTATCTTATTAAGAGATTGAAGGAAAATAATAATTAAATTGCCACGACCTAAAGGTCGTGGTTAATAAACACAAAGAGATATGGGCTTTAGCCCAAAATTATCGATGAATAAAAGCCGCGGAAATTTGTCCGATTTCATTATAGAAAGAGGGTTTTGGCTAAAGCCGATGCTCCAATTCAAAATTCTGACCACGACCTTAAGGTTGTGGCAATAAAATCTAATTGGAAAAATATCAGTGATGAATATTAAATTCAAAGTAAACACACTTGGTAAGAACACAATAAAATCGCCAATCAGTCTTGGATACGATAAAGGCGATGGCATCTATAATTATGTAAAAGAAGATGAGCGTATCATATACGCCCGCAGCCTTGAAAGTTTCACCAAACATAATGAAGAAGGAACTATACCTGTATCCTTCGAAAAAGCAGGCCCCCGCGAATTCATTTTCTTTGAACCCGCAAACACAAAAGTTGGGATAGTAACCTGTGGTGGTCTTTGTCCCGGTCTTAACAATGTTATCCGCAGTATTGTAATGGAATCATATTACAGGTATGGAGTGGAAAAGATCATCGGTTTCCAGTTCGGTTTCGAAGGATTGATACCTTCTTATAAACATCCTTATATAGAGTTGAATCCTGAATTTGTTGATGATATCCATTTGCAGGGAGGCAGCATACTTGGTTCATCCCGTGGGGATCAGGATATAAGCGAAATAGTCAACACGCTTGAAAAAAACAATATCAATATCTTATTTTGCATAGGTGGAGATGGAACTTTAAGAGCCGCTAATCTCATTTATAATGAAGTAACAAAGCGCGGATTAAAAATATCTATAGCAGGTATTCCAAAGACTATTGATAATGATATTTGTTTTATAGAGAAATCATTCGGTTTCGAAACAGCATTCTCCAAAGCGCATGATATTATTGCCGATGCGCACAATGAAGCAAAAGGATATTACAACGGCATAGTGATCATAAAACTTATGGGGCGTGATTCCGGCTTTATTGCAGCCAGTGCTTCTCTTTCCATGCAGGAAGTAAATTTTGTTCTCGTTCCCGAAATGGGAGAGTTTGATATGACTGGAGAAAAGGGATTCCTGAATGTGCTGAAGAAAAGAATAGAATTGAAACATCATGCTTTGATTGTGGTAGCCGAAGGCGCAGGTCAGCACCTTTTCGAAGAGCAAAGCCATGAAAAGGATGCTTCTGGAAATATAAAACTGAAAGATATTGGAATCCTTTTAAAAGATAAGATTGCTGACTATTTTAAAGACCAGAAAATATCTGTATCTATTAAATACATTGACCCGAGTTACATCGTTCGCAGCGCCCCAGCCATTGCCAACGACAGTAAATTCTGTAGTCAGTTAGCTCAAAATGCGGTGCATGGAGCTATGGCAGGTAAAACAGGATTTGTAGTTGGCATATGGAGTGATTACTTTACTTATCTACCGATATCTGCAACCATAAGTGAAAGAAAGAAGATTGACATGGAAAGTGAGTTGTGGTGGAATGTTATAGAAGCTACGGGTCAGCCTATGTCGTTTAAAAACTAATTCCCTGATGGAACGCATCACTCTTTTTGCAGATGTATTGTTGCCTCTTCCTCTCCCCAGTTATTATACTTATAGGGTTCCATATGAACTGAATGATGAAATACATCCTGGGCAAAGAGTAGTAGTGCAGTTTGGCAAGAAGAAGATTTATACTGCTCTTGTCAGGAGGATACACGAAAACCTGCCTGCATTCAGCGATGTAAAATATATACTTTCCATACTCGAGGATGAAGCACTTGTTAATGACAAGCAATTTACTTTATGGGAATGGATGGCTTCCTATTATATGTGCACTCCCGGCGAAGTGATGAATGCTGCGCTTCCTTCCGCTTTAAAACTCGCAAGTGAAACAAAGATAGTAATGAGTCCCTCTTTCAGCGGAGATATTACCAACCTGAATGAAAAAGAATTGTTAGTAGCGGAATCCCTCAATGAAAGGAAAGTATTAACAATTACGGATGTCTCAAAGCTTATTGAACAAAGGACAGTCATCCCGCTTATCAAGAATATGATTGAAAAAGGAGTTGTAATTCTTGAGGAAGAACTTCTGAATAGTTACAAACCAAAAACAGAAACCTTTGTAAGGCTTACAGAAAAATATAGGGATGAAACTTTCCTAAAAGATATATTTGATAATCTTGAAAAGAAAGCCCCGAAGCAGCTTGAGATACTGATGTATATTTACAGTAAAATGCTTCAGCAAAAGAACAATGAAGGCACTTCTCGTCCGGAAATGCTGAAAGAGCTGAATACATCAGCCGCCCAGCTTAATGCACTTGTTAAAAAAGAAATTTGCGAATTATACACAGTCGAAATAACTCGCCTTCGCAATTATGATGATACTTCCAAAAGTGATGTTGAATTCAGCGAACATCAGTCAGAGGTGTATAAGGAAATAAAGAAAGGATTTGAAAAGAAAGACATTGCTTTGCTTCACGGTATCACTTCAAGCGGTAAGACAGAATTGTATATTAAACTTATTGAAGAGGTTGTCAAACAAGGGAAGCAGGCTCTTTATCTTTTGCCTGAAATTGCGCTTACCACTCAAATCATTAATCGTCTCAGGAAAGCTTTTGGTAATAAAGTTGGAGTATATCACTCCAAATTCAACGACTTTGAAAGAGTAGAAATATGGAATAAAGTCCTTTTGAATAGCTCAGAAAACAAGGACAAGAAAGGTGCTTACCAAATTATACTGGGTGCAAGATCAGCATTGTTCCTGCCTTTCAGCAATATAGGGCTTGTCATTGTTGATGAAGAACATGACAGTTCTTATAAGCAATTTGACCATGCACCACGTTACAATGCAAGGGATACAGCTATTTACCTTGCAAAGATTCATAATGCTAAAACTCTGTTGGGTTCTGCCACTCCATCGCTTGATAGTTTTTATAATGCAAAGAATGATAAATATGCATTTGCAGAATTGAATAAAAGATACGGAGGTGTTTTGCTTCCTGAAATATTTATTGCAGATGTGAAAGAGGAAACAAAGCGAAAGAGAATGAAATCTCATTTCACACCCTTCCTTTTAGAACACATTACAGAAGCTTTAAAAAATAAAGAGCAGGTAATCCTGTTTCAAAACCGTCGTGGTTTCTCGACAAGACTTGAATGCGACGTTTGCCATTGGGTACCACAGTGTACTCATTGCGATGTTACACTCACCTACCATAAAAAATCAAACCAACTGATTTGTCATTATTGCGGATACACAACAAATATTCCTGAACGATGCCCTGCTTGCAATAACAACAAAATACTGATGCATGGATTTGGCACTGAGAAACTGGAAGAAGAGCTTCCCATTTACTTTCCCGATGCAAAAATCGTCCGCATGGACCTTGATACTACTCGTAGCAAATACGGTCATCAACAGATAATCAATGATTTTGAAGACCACAAGATTGATATTCTTGTAGGTACGCAAATGGTAACTAAAGGTCTCGATTTTGAAAATGTTAGCGTTGTAGGAATCATGAATGCTGATAGTATGATAAGTTATCCTGATTTCAGAGCATTCGAAAGGAGTTATCAATTAATGTCACAGGTTAGCGGGCGTGCAGGAAGAAAACAAAAGCGTGGAAAAGTAATTATACAAACTTACGATCCTTATCATTCCGTAATCAGGTATGTAATAGATAATGATTACATGGCTATGTATAACAGCCAGATCGCAGAACGCTTTGCCTACAAATATCCACCCATATATAAATTAATCCAAATCTCGCTCAAACATAAAAACGCTGATAAGCTTAATACATCAGCAAGAGAACTGGCAATTGTATTAAGAAAAACTTTTGGTCAGCGAATACTTGGCCCCGAATACCCTGTTATTTCTAAGATACGGAATGAGTACATTAAAAATATCCTGCTGAAACTTGAAAAAGAGTTCTCCCTAAGCAAAGCAAAATCCATGCTGGCAGAGCATATTGAAAACTTCAAATCAGATAAGGATAATGCAGGTGTCAGGGTGATGATTGATGTAGATCCGATGTAAATCCTCTCTACTCTTTTTTCGAAGATGCTGAATCTTCTTTGTGAACAATAAGGAAAATGTCTTCGCTATCGCGTTTCATCATGTATCTTTCCCTTGCAAATTTTTCAAGGTTGACAGGGTTTGTCATAAGTTCAATAGTTTCTATACTATCGTCTTTTATCTGTTGCAGGTAATACTTCTTGTCATTTTTTAATTGATGAAGTTTCTTCGCAAGTTCTATTTGAGAAATAAGGTTATTCTTATCAAAGAAAAATATCCATACAAAAAATACAAGGAAAGTAAAAAGGTATTTATGCTTAATAATATAAACAAGTAGTCTTAGCCGCTTCATAATTTTAAAAGCATAAAAATATTCAAAATAAATAGGGACAAATGCAAAACAGCATGCTTTTTGCTAACAGACTAATGTTTAAAACGCTATTCTCAGAACAAACCGTGAATGTTGGCATTCACTTTATCTATTATCATGCCCAGGTCTTCGGGATTATCTCCAAATTTGACATTATCAACATCTACAATAAATAATTTTCCCGAAGTATAGGTTGATATCCATGCTTCATAACGTTCGTTAAGGCGTTTCAAATAATCCAGACGAATAGAGTTCTCATAATCCCTGCCCCTTTTCTGTATCTGATCAACTAAAGTAGGCACGCTTGCTCTTAAATACACCAACAGATCAGGAGCCTGTAGGAACGAAGCCATCAACTCAAATAGAGAGGAATAGTTTTCAAAATCCCTGGTGCTCATTAAACCCATAGAGTGCAGGTTGGGAGCGAAGATGTAGGCATCTTCATAAATAGTTCTGTCCTGGATAACATCTTTTCCGCTTTTCCTTATATCAACCACCTGTCGAAAACGACTATTCAGAAAATAGACTTGCAGGTTGAACGACCAGCGCTGCATATCTTCATAAAAATTATTCAGATAAGGGTTGGTATCAACATCTTCATAATGGGCTTTCCATTTGAAATGTTTTGCCAAAAGATTTGTCAGGGTTGTTTTTCCCGAGCCTATATTTCCTGCAACTGCTATATGCATATTATGTTTTTTAATTCATGGACTAAAGTAATATATTTTTTAATTCAAAATAAGTTGAGAACAAATTTTAAATTATTTTATTGAATAAACCTTAACCGATACGGAATCCTGCACAAAAAGCCTGTCCTTCTCATAACGTGTGCTGATAACATTTTTCATAGGCAGATCAAGCGTCTGCGTCTCGAAAGTTTTAACATTATACCGTATTTCCTGTGATGCAGTTGAATAAATAATATTATCATCAACCACCTGGAATGACGTGATATTTTTAAAAGGCAATTTCTTTGAATAAGTTCCGTATTTATCAAAAATAAATATTCCGTTTGCTGTATCGCTCAGGTAAACTTTGCCTCCTGTTTCAATCAGGAACTCAGGCTTGATTTCAATACCTGTCAGTTGTGCAAGATTACCACTTTGATTGGTGTTATTAAGATATTGGTCAAATCTCTCCAACTGGAAATCGGGCTGATCGTAAACCCAGAAACCGTTATCATAAGAGCTACATACCAACGTTGGCTGTTGAAGGTCAAGATTGTCAAGCAATATAGGATCGGTTTTAACACTAAGTGTATTATCCAGAAAAAGAATTTGGTGGAAATCTCTGAAATGTACAAGTATTTTTAATGGGTCACTTACATCAACAAAATTTATATTCCCGTGTGATTTATCACTGTATGTCTTGATTAGATTTCCTTTGCCGTCATATTTTCTAAGTTCGTTGTTCACCAGCAGATAAAGGTTTCCGAGATTATCTGTTGTCATAAAAGAAACCTGTGCATTGATAGTATTCAGCAAAATGTAATCATCTGTTCTGAATGCAATACTTAATAACAGGGATAATATGATAACGTACTTCTTCATTTAAATCATTTTCAATATTTCATCCACATACTGCCTGTTATTGGCTAAACGCGGAACTTTATGCTGACCGCCCAATTGACCCTTTGCTTTCATCCAGTTATAAAAAGTACCTTCGGGAATAAGCCTGATAAGGGGCAAACGCAGTACCATGTTTTGGTAACGCTTGGCCTCATAGTCTGAATTTATTGATTTCAATGCATTGTCGAGGACTTCAGTAAAATATTTTATATCAGAAGGTGTTTTCTCAAATTCGATCAGCCATTCATGAGCAGCGCTTTCGGTATCGCTAAAATAAACAGGTGCAACAGTGTATTCCTTCACTTCGGCATTCGATTTTTCACAAGCAATGGCTATAGCTTTTTCAGCATTATCAATAATAAGTTCTTCGCCGCATGCATTAATAAAATTCTTTGTCCTTCCTGTTATCTTTATCCTATGCGGGTTCAAGGAAGTAAAGGTAATGGTATCACCAATCTTATATCGCCATAGTCCTGCATTGGTTGATATCACAAGTGCGTAATTCTTCCCCAGTTCAACCTCATCCAATAAAACAGTCTTTGGGTTTTCGCTTTCAAATTGATCCGCAGGGATGAACTCGTAATAAATACCATAATCCAGCATCAGCAGCATATCATCGGCATGGTTCCTGTCCTGTATGCCGAAAAAACCTTCCGAAGCATTATATGTTTCAATGTAATTCATCTTAACCGATGGTATCATTTTCCTGAATTGTTCGCGATAGGGAACAAAGCTAACTCCCCCATGTGTAAACAGTTCAAGATTCGGCCACACTTCAAGTATATTCGATTTTCCCGTCTTTTCCAGTATGCATTTTAATAAAAGCAATGTCCATGATGGAACGCCCGATATATTGGTCACGTCCTCACTCATGGTAACCTCAGCCATTTTCTCAATCTTGCTTTCCCACTCGTCCATCAATGTAATGGCAAGGTTTGGTGTCCTTAAGAATTCAGCCCACCACGGAAGGTTCTGAATAATGATAGCCGAAAGGTCGCCATAATACGATTCATTATTAAAGTCCGATATCTGGTGACTTCCGCCCATTGCAAGGCCTTTGCCATCAAACAAAACAGTTTCAGGATTGTTATTACAATAAATGGAAAGCATATCCTTGCCGCCTTTAAAATGGCATTCTTCAAGTGCTTCAGCGCTTACAGGTATGAATTTACTTTTATCGCATGTAGTGCCCGACGATTTTGCAAACCATTTTATATCCGAGCACCAAAGCAGGTTTTGCTCGCCTTGCCTCAGCCTGATGATATATGGTTTCAACGATTCATAATCGCTCACAGGCACCCTTTGCCTGAATTCTTCCGGGCTTGTAATACTTTTGTAATCGTAGTTCCTGCCCCATTCCGTATCTTTCGAAAAGCTTAATAATTTCTTAAGCCACTCGTTCTGTACGTCGTATGGATATTTAAGGAAGAGGTCTATTTGGTGTATCCTCTTCTTCATCAACCACGAAACGACAGAATTAATAAGTGCCATGATAAATAACTGTTTTCTTCAGATACAAAAATAACAAAATAAAATTGTTAGGAATAAATTATAGGAGTTTTATTTATCTTTGGCAATCAACTTCATCCTATGATCTGTTTTCCCAACTGCAAAATCAACATCGGGCTTTATGTTACCGCGAAAAGACCCGACAGCTATCATAACATTGAAACCATATTCTATCCTGTTCCTTTACATGATGCACTCGAAGTGGTAGAAAGCGACAAGAATGAATTCACCCAAAGCGGCATTGATATTCCAGGCAACAGGGAAGCTAACCTGTGCTTAAAGGCTTACGATATATTGCGAAAGAAATTCAAGCTTCCGCCTGTAAAAATTCATCTGCATAAAGTGATACCTACTGGAGCCGGACTTGGTGGTGGTTCGTCAAATGCAGCTTTTATGATAAAACTGCTGAATGATGTATTCTCACTTAACATGAACATTCCACAAATGCAGGAAATCGCAGCGAATCTTGGCAGCGATTGTTCATTTTTTATTGAAAACACTCCTGTATTCGCCACTAACAAAGGCGATGTTTTTGAAAACATCAAGTTGGATTTAAGCAATTATTATATCGTTCTTGCCAAACCCGATCTGCATATTTCAACACCCGAAGCCTTTTCAATGATAACTCCTAAATGTGCTCCTTTCTCTTTAAAGGACATCAATGTTTCTGAAATAATTGATTGGAAGGACTACGTAAGCAATGATTTTGAAAAAGTTGTTTTTACTAAATTCCCTGAAATAAAAGTTATTAAGGAAAAGATGTACGAATCAGGAGCAGTATATGCATCTATGAGCGGAAGCGGCTCTGCCGTTTACGGGATATTTGAAAAAGAGATTGATATAAAGGGCTTATTTGACAACTGTTTTGTATGGCAGGGAAAATTAACTTAATGTTGTAACAAATATACCATCTAATCCGTCTTAACAAGCATGAAAAAAAACCTCATTATAACCACCAGTATCGTATTTCTATCTGCTATTTGTTCATATAATGTTCATGCCCAGAATTATTTTCAGCAGGATGTGAAATACACCATTCATGTTAAGCTTGATGATGTAAAGCATGAACTGAGCGCAAGTGACAGTATTTCATATACCAACAATTCTCCAAGCGAGTTGTCTTTTCTTTATTTCCATTTGTGGCCGAATGCATATAAAGATAACACCACTGCTTTAGCAAAGCAACTGCTTGAGGAAAGGCATACATACTTTTATTTTAATGAAGAAAAAGCCGATGGTTATATTGACAGCCTCGATTTCAAAGTGAACGGGAAAACCATTAAGTGGAAGCTTGATTCTACTAATATCGACATCTGTAAACTATACCTGAATGAACCTTTAAAGCCGGGGCAAACAATCACCATCACAACTCCTTTTCATGTAAAGATTCCTCATTCCGGTATTTCACGCATTGGTCATGATGGACAGGCTTACCAGATTTCACAGTGGTTTCCCAAGCCTGCTGTTTATGATTCAAGGGGCTGGAACCAATTCCCTTTTCTCGACCAGGGCGAGTTTTATTCCGAATTCGGAACGTTTGATGTGTATATCACCCTTCCGGAAAACTATGTTGTTGGCGCTACCGGTGACTTAGTTAATGGCGAAAAAGAAACAGAGTGGCTTGATAAGAAAGCTGAAGAAACCAGTAAAATAACAAAGTTCGACAAAAAGGATATGGCTTTCCCGCCATCTGCAGCACAATATAAGACGTTGCATTATCATCAGCAGAATGTGCACGACTTTGCCTGGTTTACCGATAAGCGCTATCATGTAGCAAAAGATTATGCAGAGCTTCCTTATTCAGGAAATAAGGTTACAACCTGGGCTATGTTCACCAATCGCCATGCCGATATTTGGAAGGACGGGGCTGCGTATGTAAAAAACGCTATATATTATTATTCCAAATGGGTGGGCGAATATCCGTACAAGCAGGCAACCGCTGTTGAAGGGGCATTATCTGCCGGTGGCGGCATGGAATATCCCAATGTTACCGTTATCAGTGCAGGAGGTGATCCGGTAGGTCTTGAAATGGTAATTGTTCATGAAGTGGGTCATAACTGGTTTTATGGCATGTTAGGCTCTAACGAAAGATTGGATCCATGGATGGACGAAGGCGTTAATTCATTTTATGAATACCGCTATCAGCAATTGATACATCCTGGTACCACTACTTATTTATCAATGGCAAGAAACCTTATTCATCTTCCAACTCATCCCGAAAGATACGAAAGGACAATGTTGTATGATGTTGCGGCCCATTTGAACAACGATCAGCCTATAACTTTGTCTGCACCTGCTTTTTCCGGCGTTAATTATGAAGGTATTGTTTATGAAAAAACTGCTGCAGTTTTCGCTTTTCTGAAAGATTATCTGGGCGAACAACAATTTGATGCAGCCATGCAGGAGTATTTCAAGCAGTGGCATTTCAAGCACCCTAAAATTGGCGACCTGCGCAAGATAATGGAAGCCTCTACCGGAAAAGATTTAAGCTGGTTCTTTGATGATCTGATGGGCACCACAAAGAAAGTTGATTATAAAATTTGTAGCGCTAAACCTTTTTATGGCTACGAAGGTATCCCCATCAGGTCTCTTCAGGTAAAGATTAAAAACAAAGGTTTGATCAATGCTCCTTTTGAAATTACGGCATATAAAAAAGATTCTATTGTCGGCGTTCAATGGTTTGATGGCTTTCCCGGAAAAAAAGAAGTATCTCTTAGTTTTTCAAACTTTGATAAGATAGGTATCAATTCCGAGACCACTAATCCTGAATACAACATTAAGAATGATTTTTATAAAACAAAAGGTCTTTTCAAAAAAGCCAAACCTTTGCATCTGCAATTGTTGCCTGGTATTGACGATCCTATGAAAAGCCAGTTGTGTATAACTCCTGTTATCGGATTCAATTATTATAACGGTGTAATGCCCGGTGTAGCTATTTATAACAATCCTGTCCCTCAGAAAACATTCTCTTATTTATTGATGCCCGAATATGGTACTTTCGATAATTCACTAGCAGGTTATGGCAGAGCAGGTTTCACTATGCTTCCCAAAGGCGATTTTATCCAGATGATATGGCTGGGGACTTCTGCTTCGCATTATGCTTATGAAAGAGACCCTGATAATCTTGATTATACTCGCATAGTCCCGGAAATATTGGTTAAATTCAAGCCAAGAAATGCAAGAAGCACTGTTGAAAAGGAATTACGATTAAGGAATTTCAACATTAGTAAAGATGTTATTTCTTATGATATTATACCTCTTGCTGGAGATAGTACCTTTTCAACAACTTCAAAAAAGGTTAATACTTCTTATTACGTAAACCAGTTAACTTATTCATTAACGAACAAGCGAATCATCAATCCTTATTCCTTCAAATTCGTTGCTGAGCAGGGCGATAAATTTATGAAAGCATCTGTTGAAGGAAATTACAAGATCACCTATAACAAGGCTCGCAAATCCTTTGATATTCGTGTATTCTTAGGTGATTTCATTTACAGCAATCAGAACATTGCAGAGGATTTTCGTTTTAATCTTAGTGGAACACAGGGCTACAACGATTATCTCTACGACCATTATTTTGTCGGTCGTAACGAAGGTAGCGGTATCCTTTCACAACAATTCTGCGAAACTGATGGCGGGTTTAAAGTATATGCTCCTATTAGTGCCACATGGAATGGTCTATTTGCCATTAACCTTAAGACTTCCATTCCGGGGAAGATCCCTTTAAAATTATTCGCCGATGTTGGAACAATTCTAGGTCAGCAACAGTCTGTTGGAAGTTCTCAAATCATATTTTACGATGCCGGTATCCAGCTTTCAATTATTAATAATATATTTGACATCTATTTTCCGGTGCTGATGTCGAAACAAATACATGATTATTTTACCACAAATAATTTAAATTATATACAAACAATACGTTTTACTTTCAGCCTTGAAAAGATTGACCCGTTTGAATTGCTTAGGGATATCAGGTAAGAAGGTATAGGGTATAGAGGTATAAAAATGAATAACAGTATTAAGAATAAAATATATTTCGTTTCCGACAGTCACCTCGGCGTTCCCGACTATGCCAGCAGTCTTGAACGTGAAAAGCTATTGGTTAAATGGCTCGATTCCATTAAAGCCGATGCCAGGGAAATTTACCTGCTGGGCGACATCTTCGATTATTGGTTTGAGTACAAGTGGGCTGTTCCCAAGGGTCATGTGCGGCTGTTGGGCAAACTTGCCGAACTCAGCGACTCAGGCATCAGTATGCATTATTTTACCGGCAATCACGATATGTGGATGTTTGGCTATTTCCCCACAGAATTAAACATACCTGTTTATCGCAAACCTGTTAGCAGGGAAATGAACGGCAAGAAGTTCTTTATAGCCCATGGCGATGGCTTGGGCCCCGGCGATTATAAATACAAGTTTATTAAAAAGGTATTCTCCAACAAGCTTTGCCAGTGGCTGTTTGCACGGCTTCATCCTAATTTTGGTTTGTGGCTTATTAAATATCTTTCGCGCAAAAGCCGTGTTGCAAATGGAGATACCGATGAGGTTTTCCTTGGCGAAGACAAAGAATTCCTCATTCAGTTTGTTAAGAACAACGAGAAGACCACCCATCACGATTACTATATCTTTGGCCACCGCCACCTTCCGCTTGATATTATTATAGGCAATGCCCGCCAAATCAATACCGGCGACTGGGTTAAAAACTTTTCCTACGCCGTTTGGGATGGCGAAAAGCTGGAACTGAAGTATTTTAAAGAATAAGTGCCTTAAGTTACGAGTACTTAGAGTTGAAAGTTACTTTGTAATTATAAATTTCCCAGTTTGAAAAGCTTTGCTTTTTGTACACAGTGAATAATAGTAAGCGCCGCTACTGAAATTGGAAACATCAATTGTAAGTTTCACATTTCCGTAACCCACATTTTCTCTTCTCAATTCCTTTGCATTATTGTCAAGTATAACAAGTTCATATTTATTCATGTTATCAGGTGGATTGATTTGAAAAGTTAAAGAATTTGAGGCTGGGTTAGGATAAATCTTTACAAACTGTTGTTGTAGGTGTGGAAAATTATAAATATTAGTAGCTTCAGGTAATGTGCCACATAGAGAATAAATGCGTAATCCCGAGCCATATTTTTGACTAGAATATTGCAAGAAAAGTTTTGTCCCATCAGATGTATTAATGATAGGTCTGATATCAATAGAACCGCCATATCCGCCAAAATCATACGGTGCATTTGAACTATCTGCTTTAAACAATAATGTACCGTCTGTTCTGAATATATAAAACGGTTCATATATATTACTCGGAGATTCATAAGCAAATTCTATATTCGTAGAATCACAGTCAAATAATGTTTTTGTAATATAGCAAACGGTATAATCATAAATTTTGCCATAAGTTTTAGGAATAGGTACAGACATGTATGGTGTCATGTCCATATTGTACAGATGAAAACCATTGATAAATGTATCCAATATAACATATTTAAAATCGTTATTACCTAAATCAGTACAATAGAACTGCCCTCCCGAAGTTACGGAATCAAGCGTGTATTGAAGTGTGATTTGTGCTTTCATGTTTGTATTGCAAAGCATAAAAACACCTACTGTAATTAAGAGTATCTTTTTCATAGTATCAGCATTTAGATAAATAATATTTGCTAAAATTATCAATATTGAAAGCATGGTACATTAAAAGGACATTAAATTCAGGTTAGTAAGGGGTTAAGTGCTTTAATTATTCAATTACTTAATGGTTAAGTTGTTTAAATAAAGGATTAAATAAAGTAACAGTATGAAATGCTAGCTTTTCATCATGCTGCTCAAAGCTTTTATTAAAGAATCATTCCTTTTTTACCCAAAACCATAGGTTTTCAATTGAAAACTGAAAGTTTACGGCGTTTCGCCCGAAGGTTACGTGATGATACCTTAAGGTCACAGCATGACACCTTCGGGTCTCACCACGATACCTTCGGGTCTCGTCATGACACCTTCGGGTCAAGCCGTGATACCTTCGGGTCAAGCCGTGATACCTTCGGGTCAAGCCGTGACACCTTCGGGTCTCGTCATGATACCTTCGGGTCACAGCGTGATACCTTCGGGTGAAACCGTGAAAACTTCCGGTTTCGCTGTGAAAACTTTGGTCCACTGCTTGAAAACTTCTAATATCGGCTTGATAGATTTAGGTGAAAAAGCGAGGGACTAAGTTGTCATGTCGCCAATCTCACCAACTATTGATAAATTATAAGGTATCGTTTTGATTTACTCAATTAGCATTATCACACTTTAATTTAACATGAAAACTCCAAATGTTAACTAATATCATAGCTCAAAACTATTAAAAAGGTTGTTGCAAACACTATAATTGAGTTATTTGAGGTGTTCTTAACTCTTAAGCTGCATCCTTTTTTATAAGCGGCAAATGATTTTTTTTCTACATTAGCGACTTAAATAAAAAACTGTCTTTATGGAAGAAAAAGTAAAATTGCGCCACCCCAAAGGATTATTCCTTGTTTCGTTTGTAACGCTGTGGGAGCGTTTCAGTTTTTACGGATTAAGCGCTTTCCTTATTTTATACATGACGAATAAGGCTAATGATAAGCTAGGTGGTTTACAACTACAACCAGGAATGGCAAGTTTTGTGGTGGCAACCTTTATGGCGTTGTGCTACCTATTATCCCTACCGGGAGGAAGTATCGCCGACAGATATCTTGGTAAAAGGCGTTCCATAGTTATTGGAGGGATAGTAATAATGCTCGGACTATGTTCTCTTGCTTTAGACCTTGGTGCAGCATCGCTGTTTAGCGGACTGGCTCTGATATGTATTGGAAACGGGCTTTTCAAACCTTCCGCTTCGTCAATTATAGGCGACCTTTACGAGCAGGGAGATAAAAGAAAAGATTCGGCTTACACTATATTTTATATGGTATTCAATGGGGGAGCATTTGCCGCACCTATTATTTGTGGTTATATGAATAACTGGGGCTATAAATACGGGTTTATGGTCATCGCTATTGGAATGGTACTGGGAATGGTCATATATTTATTTTCAGCGCAGAAATATCTGGGCGATATTGGAAAAGAAACAGTTCATAAACAAAATATTCAGAATAAAATTGAAAAGAGACCTTTAACGAGAGAAGAAAAGAACAGGATTGCTGTGATCTTGGTTCTTATACTTTTTGTAACATTTTTCTGGATGGGATTCAGTCAGGCAAGCAGTTCGTTTAACCTTTACACCAGAGACTTTATTAACCGCAAAATCTTCAATTGGGAAGTTCCAACCGAATTTTTTCAGTCGGTTAATCCATTACTTATATTAATTCTTGGCGCACCTGCTTCTGCCTTGTGGCTTTATTTGGCAAAAAAAGGCAAAGACCCTTCAATTCCCGTGAAAATGGGCTTAGGGATGCTGGTATTGGGTGCAGGCTTCCTTTTCATGGTTGCTGCTGTTATGCAACGCGGTGGTGATAATACCAACCCTGCTGTAAAAGCAAGCTTGATTTTCTTAGTAATGACCTATCTGTTCAATACTATCGGCGAACTTTGCGTATCACCCATCGGTTTGTCGATGGTGTCAAAACTTGCTCCGCTAAGAATGACCACTTTCTTCATGGGCACATGGTTCCTCGGCATTTTCCTTGCTTACGAAGTGGGAGGTTGGATGCAATCATTTATTGATAGTTTCGGTGCTTTATCAATCTTTTTAAGCATCGCCATCTTTGTTTCACTACTTGGAATCATAATATTATTGATTTCGAAGAAACTCGTAAAAATGATGCATGGAATTGTTTAAGCAGATACCGATACTATTCTTTTAATGAATGTTCAAGAAATCAACTAAACAAACATTAAAATATCATGGATAATTTTGAAGAAATATTCAACCGGCTTAAGCAGGTGATGGAGAAATTAACTCCGCCATTTACAGCAGCAAATAGTACAAAAACAAAGTATGAACTTTATTCAAAGAGAAAAGATATGGATGTAATGGGAAAGAAAGTAAACGAGCTTTATTTTTCTTCCATCATTATCCAGAAAAACTTTGTTGGTTTTTACTATTTCCCGCTTTATGTAAAACCCGAAATTAAGAACAGTCTGAAACCTGAATTGTTAAAACTGTTAAAGGGGAAAACATGCTTCCATATTATGAAGCCTGATGGCCTGATTATTGAGGAAATTGAAAAATTATTAAAAAGCGGGCTCGATTATTACAAAAAGATGAATTGGATTTAACAGAACCTGAGAATAGACTTCTTCAGAAAATAGATGCGTCATTGCGAACACAGTGAAGCAATCTCTTAACTAAAATAAGATTGCTTCGGGAAAAGTGCCCTCGCAATGACGAGAAAAATGATTTTTCGAAGTACACTAATATATATAAATGGAAAACACATCAATTTCATGATAAAACGAGCAAAATATATTGCAATCATAATTTTCCTCACCGTAGCAGGATTGAAACTACAGGCGCAAACCGAGAATGCTGCAGGTAAGATACACTGGTACAGTTTTGAAGATGGAGCCAAACTGAATGCCCAAACCCATAAGAAAGTATTCATTGATATTTTCACCGACTGGTGCGGATGGTGCAAGGAACTTGACAGGTCAACATTCACAAATCCTTCCATAGTAAAGCTGATGAATGATAATTTTATCGCTGTTAAGCTGAATGCTGAAAGAAAGGATACCATTTATTTCAATGGGTATATGTTTGTGAACCCCAATCCAAATGGTAATCGTTCTCCCAACCAGTTAGCCAGCAGTATGCTTAAAGGAAAAATGATGTATCCCTCTATGGTCTTTATGGACGACAGTATGCGCATTATCACTACTGTTCAGAGCTACCTGAAGCCCGTTGATCTGGAACCTATACTTGCTTTCGTCTCCCAGAACAAATATAGCAAGGTTAGCTTCGATACATTTAAAATGGGGTATAAATACATTACTATTGAATCTCCGCAGACTTTTATATTGAATAAAGTAAGTTTCAAACAAGGAGGCGCGACACTTGATAATAGTTCCTATACTCAACTCGACAGCATGCTGAATGTTTTAAAGCAGAACCCTGCCATGAAAATCGAAATTGACGGATATACTGATAATATAGGCGATGCAGCAGCCAATAAAACCCTTTCGGAGAACCGAGCAAAAGCTGTTTACGACTATATGGTTGGTAAAGGCGCAGATGCTTCGCACATGACCTACGCCGGTTTTGGTGCATTCAACCCTATTGCCGATAATGCCACAGCTGAGGGACAGAAACTCAACAGAAGAGTGGAGATAAGGGTGCTTACGAAATAAGGGGTTATTCGCCCTGTTTCTCAGGGCTCATGATCCGCAAGGGGGGGGGCTTCAAGCAAATTTGAAACGCTGCGCTGTTTTTTTATTCCCCCTTCACTTCCTCAAACAAGTTTGAGACGTTACGGAGAAAATAAAAAAAGCGCCTGAGGGCGCTTTCAAATTTGTTTGGGTGGAAGATGGGGTTCGAACCCACGACCAACGGAACCACAATCCGCTACTCTAACCAGCTGAGCTACATCCACCGTTTATGAGGGTGCAAATTTAGCAAAATTACTTCTAAAAAAACAAACACATCATTAAATAAATCTAAATTTGTGCAATAATATCGCCATAATTTGAACGAAACTGCTCATATAAAAGTCTTATTTCTTTCTGCATGGTATCCTTCCCGTATTGATCCTATGCTTGGTCTTTTTGTTGAAAGGCATGCAAGAGCCGTTGCTAAAAAATGTAATGTAGCCGCTCTTTACGTTCAAGCTTATGAAAAAACCAATATTGGGAATTATGAAATTGAAATCCTGAATAATGAACAAGGATTCATTCAAATCATAGTTTATTATAACAATAATGTTCCTAAATTCCCTTTCATTTCATCTCTCATTAAAGCATACAGATGGTATAAAGCTTATGGCAAAGGCTTCCGTGCATTGAAAAAACATTTTGGCGAATATGATGTCATTCATGTAAATATTCTTACACGAACTGGTATCATTGCTTTATTGAAAAAGATGTTTTTGGGTAAGCCCTATATCATAACTGAACACTGGTCGCGTTATATGACCATAAATGATACCTATAAGGGAATATTAAGAAAATTGCTCACTAAGATAGTGGTAAGAAATGCCTCTGCTATTACTACCGTTACTAATAAGTTGAAAGAGGCAATGAATTCACATAAATTAGATCACAAAAACTTTCATATTGTTCCTAATGTTGTGGATACCGACTTTTTCACCATTGGCAAAAAAGAAACTTCCGGAATAAAAACTATCATTCATGTTTCATGCTTTGAAGATAAATCGAAAAACATTTCCGGGATGCTAAGGGCATTAAAGAATCTTTCCGAAAAAAGAAATGATTTTATTTGCAGGATGGTTGGCGATGGAATGGATAAAGCAATGTTAGAGGAATACGCAGCAGAATTAGGTATCCTAAACAAGTCAGTAGTTTTTGAAGGTTTGAAAGAAGGAAACGAACTTAAAGAAATTTACGCCAATGCTGATTTTATGCTAATGTTCAGCAATTACGAAACCATGTCAGTAGTTATAGCTGAAGGGTTTTCTGCCGGATTGCCTGTAGTTACTACTGATGTTGGCGGTATACCAGAAGTTGTTTCAAGTGATAAAGGTATTCTTATAAAGCCTAATGATGAAATTGCTCTTGAAAAAGCCATTGATAACATGCTTGATAATTATACAAATTACGATAAACTAAAGCTTCGTAAGTTTGCCATTGATAATTACAGCATTGATGTCATCGGAAATTCCTTCTACAATATTTACAAGCAAGTACTAAATAAGTAAAATCATCGTTTCTCTTTTTCTTAAAAAGAATTTCTACAGATACTAATGCCGACAGTCGAACATAGCAATAATGAATTAAATCCCCGTAAACTTCGCTTCGGTATTTTTTGCAATAGTTATTTATTTAAAAAGTGGCAACTTAAGACTATTGAACACCTGTTAAATTCAGGTAATGCAGAGTTAGTACTGCTTGTAATAAACGCCTCATCAAATCAAAAAGATAGTCTTTTTAAGAAAATCAATTCATGGCTTGGAAAGCATTTTGTTTTTAAGCTTTATCAAAAGTTCTTTTACCACCCTGATTCAATTAATGAAATTGATCTTTCTCAAAGGTATCGAAACATTCCTTCTATTGATTGCTCTGTAAAAATGAAAGGGAAATACTCGGAATATTTTTCAGATGAAGATATTTCAGCCATCAGAAATTATGATCTTGATTTCATGCTTCGCTTCGGTTTCAATATCATTCGTGGTGAAATTCTCAATATTCCCAAGTATGGTGTATGGTCATTTCATCATGATGATGAAACAAAATACAGGGGCGGACCCGCAGGATTGTGGGAAATATATTTTAATGATGCCGTTAACGGGGCAATACTTCAAAAGCTAACAGATAAGCTGGATTCAGGCATTATTTTAAAGAAAGGATATTTTAAAACAATCAATCATTCATATACCGCCAATGTTGATATGCTTAACTATAGCTGTTCTACATGGCCTAAACAAATTTGTACGGATATTAAGAATGGAGTAGCTGATTATTTCAATAATTCTCCCTCAACTTCATCAGCCAAGATTTATAAAGCACCTGCAAACCTGAAGATGTTAAGTTTATTATGCAAATTGTTCATCAACAAACTTAAATTCCACTTTAACGAACTTTTCAGGAGCGAGCAATGGAATATAGGTGTAATAAAGCTTCCCATTGCATCCTTTATAAACAAAGAGATTTCAGATAAAGAAATAACATGGATGCCCAAACAAAAGACTTCTCTTTATCGGGCTGACTGCTTTGCTTTTGCCGATGGTGAGGAGCTAAATATCTTATTCGAAAGTTACGACTACAAATTAAGGAAAGCTGTAATAAATAAAACTACATATTCCGAAAGTGCAGGTTTTTCAAAAGAGGCAACAGTTCTTCAAAAACCTTATCATTTATCTTATCCTTTTGTTTTCAGCAATAAAGATGAACATTATTGCATTCCGGAATCATTCAAAAACCATAAGATTGATCTATTCAGGATAGATAAAAACGAAGCCCTTATTTTTCATAAAACCATTTTAGAAAACATTGATGCTGTTGATAGTTCGCTTGTTTATTTTAATGAAAGATGGTGGTTATTCTTTACACAAAATTCAAACGAATCGAACACCAATCTTTATATTTATTATTCTGATGAGTTTGATGGCAATTATCAGCCTCATCCTGCAAACCCTGTTAAAACAGATATTCGTTCATCAAGGCCGGCAGGAAATTTCTTCATTGAAAATAATATTCTTTACCGCCCAGCACAGGATTGCAGTATGACCTATGGGGGCAGAATTGCAATAAACAAAATCACTAAACTTACGACTTCTGAATTTGAAGAAGAAACGATTGGACACATTAACCCTGTTCAAAATTGCTTTTACAGTAAAGGTGTTCACACCATTAGCAGTGTAGGAAATTATACAGTTATTGATGCCAAAAGATTTATTTTTGTTTGGGCTGCCTTTTGCTACCAGTTGATTGCGAAAAGTGAAAAAGATATTAAGAATACGAAGCAATGATTAATAAAGTACTTGGAACCATAGGGTCGCAATTGCTTGGGGCTGTATTAAACCTTTGTATCCTTATGATATCATCCAAGCAGCTTGGGACGGACGGTTTGGGCACTATAAGCCTTATTCTTCTTGCCGTAACTATGGTACAAATGGTGAATAATTTTGTTGGAGGATCCGCACTTGTTTATCTTATTCCCCGCTTCGATCTTTTCCAACTTCTTATCCCCTCTTATATCTGGGCTTTTGCAACGGCTTTCATTTGTACATTCATCCTTAATTTGCTTAACCTGATTCAGCATGAATATTATTACCATGTTATGCTGCTTTCGCTTATCCAGTCGTTGTCTTCAATAAACCTTTCGCTTTTGCTTGGTAAGGAAAAAGTAAAACAATACAATATCATCAATGTTATACAAATCATATTGATGATCTCGGTTTTATCGATCATGATATTTTATTTTGAAAAAAAGAACGTGATGTCGTACATCATTGCTTTGTATATTTCATGGGGCTTCAGCATGCTTATGGGTTTCCTTCTCTCTTTAAAATTATTCACATATTCCGGTTTCCATAACATTCGTGAAGTTTTAAAAAACATACTTCGATATGGAACCTATCTCCAATTAGCCAACATTGTGCAGCTTTTTAATTACAGGCTACCTTATTATTTTCTTGAAACCTTTATCGGGCGTTCAGCCGTAGGGATCTATTCGGCAGGCGTTCAACTCTCCGAAGGGTTATGGATAACAGGCAAAAGCATGTCGGTGGTGCAGTATTCAAAATTATCGAACATTGAAGATCGTGAGTATTCCAAAAGATTAACCCTTGCTTTTGGTAAAGTATCTTTCCTGATAACGTTCTTTCTCCTCATTATCTTAATCCTATTACCTCAAAGTGTGTTTTCGTCCCTTTTTGGACCTGATTTTCATGAACTGCCTATAGTAATTATTAGTCTGGCTTCAGGTATATTGTTTTTTTCCCTTACATTTTCATTGAGCAGTTATTTTTCAGGTATCGGCAAACCTTATCATAACAGCATTGCGGCAGGAATTGGCTTTGTTTTCACTGTTTCGTTAGGACTTATACTTATTCCGCGCTATAAGCTTGCCGGTGCAGGGATTACGGCTTCGGTGGTGTATTTAAGCATGCTTGTTTACCAGCTTTTCTTCTTTTTGAAGATTTCGGGGGCAAAAGCCAAGGAATTGCTCCTGACATTAGGCGATATCAAGCTGTTTATAGCTGAATTGAAAAATCTTTTAAAGAAATAATAACTATTACAGAAGGAATAGTAACTATTGTTGAAGGAATAATAACTATTGTTGAAGGAATAATAACTATTGTTGAAGGAATAATAACTATTCTTGAAGGAATAATAACTATTGTTGAAGGGAAAGTAACTATTGTTGAAGGAATAATAACTATTCTTGAAGGAATAGTAACTATTGTTGAAGGAATAATAACTATTGTTGAAGGGAAAGTAACTATTCCTGAAGGGAAAGTAACTATTGCAGATAGAACAGTAGTTCCGAAAAGCAAGATTTTGTGCAAACCTTTACCGTTAACTGGTTAAATCCAACCGTTAACTGATTCATCCTTTTATAAGAATATTATTGTTGCTAAATTTATTGCGATTTTAAATATTCTGCAAGAAACTTCAGCAAATCAAATGATAAAATTGAAAGTTAATTTGCTAATGTGAAAAAATCAACTTTGTTAAAAAAATAAAATAATTTCATTATTAATAATATTATACTAAATTTGCACCTCAATAAATCGGAAACCAATTAATTATTAACTAAAAACCAGATGAATATGAAAAAAATGTTACTTATCGCTTTAGCGTTGGGTATTGGGTTTTCTTCTTTTGCCCAGGATCAAAAAAAGGCTTTAACAGCTCACAGAAATGTACCGGTTGGAATTACACAAAAAGTCGTTGCTGATGCAAATACTGTAACTAGCACAAACCACGCTAGTGCTACAGTAAAAAATGCTATTCATCATGCAATGAATACAGGAAATAAGCTTACAGGACTAGGAGCAGGTCCTACCGTTGGTGGAGTTGAATTTGCTACTTCAGGTAATATGCTTACCGTTCAATTTCCAAATTACAGAACATTATCATCAAACCCGGGTTTGAATCTAGTTGCTTTCACACACAGAGGTGGTGGCGATTATGGTTCTACTACAAATAATATCAATGTAACCTATACTTCAGACAATGGAGCTACTTTTGACAGTGTTTATTTCAATATGAATTTAGCTACAACTATAGGTAACCGTTATCCTAGTGGCGTTATTGTTAATCCTACAGGCAACACTACTCCAAATCAGGCCTATATTGGCTATCTCGGCCCTTACTGGACAGGATCTTTAGCTTCCGCAACCTGGCTGGGAAACTATCTTGGTTCAGCAAGGCTTGATGGTAATTCAGCTGATATGCATACCTATTACCCCACATGGGATACTGCAGGCCCCCTAGAAATGACAGCAGTGAATTTGGCAAGCTGTACCGACCTAACTGTTCACGGTGCTCATCCTTATTATATGACTGTAACTGCTGATGGCAGCTACATCACTAATTTATTATATACTGAAGATTATAATGGCAAATTAGTAACCGGGGCTTCTGGTGATTCAATAGTTTGGGACACTGTGCATTTTAATGCAAATTTTATGACTGTACCCAATGATGCTCCAGGAATATACTTGTTTAACTATGGAACAGCATGGAATGAAGATGGAAGCATTGGATATATTTATTACTTTGGTGTTGATTCTGTTGATCATCCTGATCATTATAGTGTTGTACCTATCGTTTACAAATCAGTTGACAAAGGGTTAACATGGACAAAACAGCCAGTATTCGATTTCAGCACTATATCTACAATCGAAGATTCAATAATGCCGGTTGATAACAATCCATCACTAAAAATTCCTATGATTCCAGGTGGTAATTCAGAAGGAGATGAAGAAGGAGGTTCTGTTGATAATAATGGTAACCTTCATATTGTTACCGAGGTTTATGGGCAGACGTCAAGCGACCCTGATTCTGCTGCTTATACATATACTGGTGATAAACAGAGATTATATGATCTTTATATGAAAACAGGAGGCGGATGGGATGCCAAATATATTACTACAATACAGAGTGCTATAGTACTTTATACTGACCCGGCTGCACTTCCTGACGGAACATCGCAAGCTATGGGTTGGAACCACAGGCTTGGTGTAACAAGAACAGCTGATGGGAAAAAAATGTTTGCTACCTGGACGGATGTTTCCGATTCCACTACTCCTGAAATAACTTTACCACAAATTTTCGGCTATGGTTGGGATAATGTAACCGGTTGCCATACACAGGTTAAGGATTTCACTGTTAACACCGCCGTGGATGGTTCATGCTTATTTAAGTATGCCGCAGACAGAGTTTTAACAAGCGGAACAACTGGATTAGTGAATTATACTATTCCTTGTACTGCCACATTACCTAATTCTGATGGATCTGCTGCAGATCCCTGTATTCACTATTTAATATCGGGAATTTATTTTAATGATACCAACTTCCTAGTAAAACCTACAATTTCATTAGTTGGCGGTGATACATTAGTATCGAGTTTCTCAACCGGAAACCAATGGTATAAGAATCATGTTCTTATTGCAGGTGCTACAGACTCTATCTATGTTATTCCTGTTCGTGGAGGTGGAATATATACAGATGTTCCAACAAGTTGTGGAGATACATCAAATGTCATTACTTCTACTTTAGGAATAAATGTATTATCCAATAATTGTTCAATAATGGTTTATCCTAACCCATTCCACGGAACTACTAATATTTCTGTAAACCTGACCAAAGAATCTGTTGTATCATTATCTGTTACTGATATGGTCGGACAGAAAGTTTATGAAAATAACGATGGTACTATTGAGGCAGGTACTCATATTTATTCTTTTGATGGCAGCAAGCTTCAACCAGGTATTTATTACTTTACTGTAAAAGCTGGTGAAACTACTACTACCCGTAAAATGATTGTTGAGTAATAATTAAATTCTATTATAAAAAACCCTTCCAGAAACGGAAGGGTTTTTTTTTGCAGATTATTTATTGGCTAATGGCTAATAATCAATGAATAAAAATAAGATTAACAATATTATTAAAAAAAACCTTCCAAACAGTTGCACTTTGCATATTCATTTAGTAATTTTGTGTAATATTTTATGAATTTTTATGGATAAAGTTTCATTAATTGTTTCGGGACTTGAATACAAAATAAAAAAAATAGTAGATTTGCAAAATCAAACAACCACTGAAAACATTAAACTAAAACAAGAAATCAAGAATCTAAAAGACATAATTGAAAATCAAAAAGTTATCATTGACAAAACAGAAGAAAAAAATAAAGTTCATACAATAGCTAATATATTAGAAAACAGAAAAGATAACAAGGCTAAGTTAAGGATAAACGAACTTGTGCGGGAAATTGACAAATGTATAGCTCATTTAAACAAATAGGTAAATAAATAGAATGCCGACACTTTCGATCACTGTGAATATTGCAGACAGGCCATACCGGCTGAAGATTGAGGCGGGAGAGGAAGAAACGGTTAGGAAAGCAGTAAAATCAATAAATGAAAAGATCAAAGCTTATGCTGACACATACGCATATAAAGATAAACAAGATCTGCTGGCTATGGTTGCTTTGCAGTTATCTACGTATGCCGTAAATCACGAGGAATCAGCAAAAGTAAATGATGATATAATTATTGGTAAACTGACAGTATTGGATGATATCCTATCAGAGTGTTTAAATAAGGCTTAAAGCGTTCTTTGAAAAAAGTCTGAAAGACATACCCGTAGTAATTCAACACACGTTTTAAAAACTTAACAAACAACAAATTAGGGCGGACGCTCAGGACTTCTAAAACAGGCCTCGCCTTGCTTCGGCAAGGATTCCGTTAGTTCGGGACAGTGGACGTTTGAAAAATCCGGCAGCCCTATACGTATCTTTTCTGAGGTTTTTATTAACCTTTTGAATTACTTACGGGTTTTTTTATTTAATTAACTTAACGAAACAGAAAAATGGACAACAACATTCTGATAATTGCCATTACTGCTGTCGTTTCTTTGGTAGTTGGTTTCCTGATTTCGAACACATTGGTAAAACGTTCGATTGAAAGGAAAAGTGACCACATAATCAAAGATGCGCAGGCAGAAGCAGAGGTTATCAAAAAGGATAAGATACTGCAAGCGAAAGAAAAATTTCTGCAATTAAAAGCAGAACACGAAAAACAAATCAACGAAAAGAATAATGTAATCAACAGCGCTGAGAATAGAATCAAACAAAAGGAATCTTTGCTGACTCAAAGGCTGGAAGAAGCTCAACGCAAACAAAAGGAACTTACAACCCTAAAAGACAACCTTACCAACCAACTTGAATTGATTACTAAAAAACAAGCTGAACTTGAAAAAGCTCACAAACAACAAGTCGAGCAACTCGAAACTATTTCCGGTCTATCGGCTGCTGAAGCAAAATCACAAATTATTGAATCTTTAAAAAGCGAAGCAAAAACAGAAGCCCTCACATATATTAAGGATGCAATGGATGAAGCCAAAATGACTGCAAACATGGAGGCCAAAAAAGTTATCATTGAAACCATTCAGCGAACTGCCACTGAGCATGCCGTTGAAAACTCTGTCTCCGTCTTCAATATTGAGAATGATGAAATAAAAGGGCGTATCATTGGCCGTGAAGGACGTAATATACGCGCATTGGAAGCTGCAACAGGAATTGAAATCATTGTTGACGACACACCGGATGCTATATTACTTTCAGGGTTTGACCCGGTTAGAAGAGAAATTGCACGTCTATCATTGCACAAACTTGTAACTGACGGCCGAATTCACCCGGCACGTATTGAAGAAGTTGTTGCAAAAACAAAGAAACAGATTGAACAGGAAATTATCGAAATAGGTAAAAGAACAACTATCGATCTTGGCATACAAGGTATGCATCATGAGCTGATAAGGATGATCGGGAGGATGAAATACCGTTCTTCATACGGTCAAAACCTTTTACAGCATAGCAAGGAAGTTGCAAATCTGTGTGCAACCATGGCCGCCGAATTAGGACTTAATCCTAAAGTTGCAAAAAGAGCAGGTTTATTGCATGATATAGGCAAGGTGCCTGATAATGAACCTGAATTACCACATGCCATCCTCGGTATGAAAATGGCTGAAAAATTTAAAGAAAATATCGAGATATGTAATGCTATTGGAGCACATCATGATGAAGTGGAAATGAATAGTTTGATTTCACCCATCGTGCAGGTTTGCGATGCTATTTCGGGAGCACGTCCTGGCGCACGTCGTGAAGTGGTAGAAGCTTATATTAAGCGTTTGCAGGATCTTGAACAACTTGCCCTCTCCTACCCCGGTGTTGTGAAAACATACGCCATACAGGCAGGAAGGGAACTCCGCGTGATTGTTGGCGCTGAAAAGGTAACTGATGAAGAAGCCAACAGTCTTGCTTATGATCTGTCGAAAAAGATACAGACGGAAATGACGTATCCGGGACAGATCAAAATTACCGTAATCCGGGAAACACGGGCTGTAAGCTACGCCAAGTAGCAATCGGTTTTGCAAATATATACGTGTTTTTTTTGTTGTAGCAACCGGCGCTGAAAAGCGCCGGTTCTTTTATAAACTGATCTTTTACTTTTCATATGTTCTTCGATCGTTTTCCAATAAAATATGACGAGCCTCTTTTCAGGCCTCCCAGCGAAGCGGAATCACTGATATTGCAAGTCACCTTAGGCTGTGCCTGGAACAGGTGTTCATTCTGTGAAATGTACACTACCAAGACTTTCAGAATAAAAAAGGAAGAAGATGTTCTCGGCGAAATCAAGATTGCTTCCAGCTTATTGCCCAATACACGCAAAATATTCCTTGCAGATGGCAACCCCTTTGTGCTGTCCACAAATAAACTCCTTGTTATTTTAAATGCCATCCGCTCCTCTTTTCCAAAAATAAGAAGGGTTACAACTTATGCTTTGCCGGCAGATATCAATGCAAAATCAGTGGAAGAGTTGAAAGAGTTGTGTCATGCGGGACTTCGGCAGGTGTACGTTGGTATTGAATCAGGGGATGATGAATTACTGAAAATAATTAATAAGGGCGAAACATTCTCTTCAACCAGGGAGGCCCTGCTTAAAGCCAAAGAGTCGGGAATCAAGCTTTCGGTAATTATCCTGAATGGACTTGGCGGAATGAAATACAGCCATCAGCATGCCGTTAATTCGGCAAGAATACTGAATGAAATACAACCTGAATTCGCTTCGGCGCTAGTGCTTAGCTTTCCTTTCGGGATAAATCATTATATAAAAAGATTCAACGGAGAATATCTTCCTATGAGCATTACTGATCTCCTCAAAGAGATGGAATTGTTCATTGCTCATACCGAATTGAACGCCACAATTTTCAGAAGTAACCATGCTTCGAACTACCTAATGCTGAGTGGGACCTTACCCAAAGACAAAGAAGCGTTCCTTGCACAGATACGCTTTGCCATTAATAACCCCGATAACGCCGGACTGAGGGAGGAATGGCAGAGGGGATTCATGAGTAAGCAGTGGCAAAAGGCATCCTGCCTAACCATAGGCAAAAGAACTACATTATTATTTAAGGGGTAAACGAAGTCTCAAATGTCCGACATTTCAAACCCCACCCTTTTACTCCGCAAATTCCTTAATACTACCGAAATCGTATTGGAGCAATCTGAAATCTGATGTAACAATCCGAAATCGGAATGGTGCAATTTGAAATCTGATTGGTATAATCTGAAATCGGAAGGGTGTAATCTGAAATCAGACCCCGATCAAGTAGAAACGGGAATGCACAAAGTACGATTGACTTGATACCAAGTCCGTTCAACTTGATACCAAGTCCGCTCGACTTGATGCAAAAGTTTACTCAACTTGATACCAAGTCCATTCAACATGATGCAAAGTACGTTCGACTTGATACCAGGTCCATTCAACTTGATACCAAGTCCGTTCAACTTGATGCAAAAGTTTACTCAACTTGATGCAAAACTGTTTCTAAGTTGTGCATGTTCCATCCGACTTGATGCAATGTCCATCCGACTTGATACCATGTCCGTTCAACTTGATGCAAAAGTTTTGGTAATCCCCTGATAGAAGAAGGGTGGTTAGACGTTTTTAAATCAGTGTAAATCAGTAATATCAGTGTCATCAGTGTTTCTTTTATAACAAGCAATGACTTATTGACAATGAATGACAACTTTTACTTCATTTTCAGCTAAAATAGATCAGCGAGCTGCGTTGCTTGCCATCCATTATCACCTTTAGCGGTTTTTTGAAGCGCACATGCTTAAAATACTTGGTAACGCTAATCATTTCCTGTGCACCCAGCTTATCCCAGTTGATGTAATCAATGAGCGAATTATGCTTCACCGAGAAATAGCCAACATTCATGGTTATCACATTATGGAAGAAATGAGAGCCTAAGGATGCATCGAGGGGAAAATCTTCCATACCCACTTCCACAATAATCTTTGCATTCGAAATTTGCGACCATGCCACCGGTATGCCTATGAACCTGTCGCGCGTGCCCCAGCGCCCGGCCCTATAAGGATATATTTTCTGTTCTCTTTAATCATTTCAATATTCAGCCGTTCAATCTCGTCGCGCATCTTCTCGGTCTTCAGCTTGTCGAACTTCTTCACATCAACATAAATCACATCTGTAATATCATCAACAATGCCGTTGCCCATGCCCATTTCGGAATAAAGCAACAGCTTGCCGTAATCCACATCGACAATACTGATGTCCTTATCGCGTGCATTCTTTATCAATGGCTTTATCTGGAGCAGGTAGAGAGAAGCTTTACCAAGCTTATCCTTATTCAGATCTACAGCAAACTCAATTTCAACAGGCGAGCCCATAGCCTCTTCCACCATGTTCAGTATTACCTTTATGGTTTGAGGCAGGGGAATATATTTATGTTTGATGATATTGGCGAAATTCACCACGCGCGGTCCCGGTGAAGTTAGCCCGGCTATTATGCTTTCGTTTGTAAGGTCATAAACCGAGCCGCAATGTTTCAGTGTGCCATGCTTTTCCGAAACATCTATATCAAGCTTCACCAAACTTGCATCTTCGCCTTCTAGCAAATCGAATTTCTTTTGCTTCATGTCGATGGCATAGAAATGAAGTTGCGAAGTTCTTATATAGGTCAGGTGCAGAATAGATTTCAAGATTTGGGTAAGATGGGCAGAAACGATATGTTTTTTCGCCTTCAACCACGTATTTACCAAGTCCCACGGCCAGCACGGAGAAACCATCATCAGGCTTCATGTGCGAAATGGGATAGTAATTATACGATTGCGCCACGCCGCTTATATGAGGGTAATAGGTGTCGTCGTAAGCCGCGCCTACTACTTCCTGCACAACAACTGCCATCTTTTCCTCTTCAATCTTGTAATTGATGGCATGGAAATAAGCCCTGGCATTTGGCGAGAACAGAGATGCATACACCAGCTTAATAGCAGTCATCATCTGGGTAAGCCTTACTTCAAGGTCGGGATTATTGTTAGGCAGAAGGAAACGTATCAAATATCCCTGCAAATGGTTGTGAAAGCGAATCCTCGAAAAGACTCGACGACCTTATAGCCAGCGGTTTCTTTATTATCTTTAAATAGCGCCTCAGTTTCTCAACCAGCGCTTCCGAAAGCTCAGCCCCAACAAACAGTTTTTTAATTTTATCGTAATCGCGCTCGATAAATATTTCTTCCCTTAGATTATTGTTCTCAATAAAGTTTTCAAATTCATCAGTACCTATGATAGAAGTTATAGGTGTACGTATGTTAATGCCCGGGGCAATCTGCGAGAAATCGAAATTGTAGATCAGGGTGGAAATAAAAGCAAGTCCCCTGCCCTTTCCGCCAAGCGAACCTTCAGCCAGGCTGACAATAGTAGTTTCATCAATTATGGCATCCTCATCGAAATTAACAACCTTGCCTTTATTCTTATCAAACATGCACTGGTGAATGCCCTCAAGAATATGATTCCTCATTTCCAAAGGCGATTTGAAATCGCTTACTTTAACCGGCTTTAAATTCTTTGCCAACTGAATCTCGCCCCTTGCCATGAACCAGTTGGAGAAATGATTTCTTTTGCCATGAAACAACATGGATTCTTCAGGAATATCGCGCAACTGCTCTTCAAATTCTTTCATATTATGTGCCACAGCAATCTCTTCTTTACCTTCGCCATCGCGAAATATAAAATTCCCAAAGCCTAAATAATAATTGATAAAGTTCTTCAGTTCCTGCATCAGGTTATCTGAATTCTTATTGATAAAGGCTGCATTCAAATTGTAAGCCTTATCGGCATTCGAAGGTTCGGAAGATTGAATAAGAACGGGAAGATCGGCAAATTCTCTCTTTACGTATTCAGCAAGCTTCAGCCCTGCCTTATCATCAAGTTTGTGTCCCTTTTCATATTTAACATCTGTAATAACGCAAAGCAAGTATTCATTATACCTTTTTATATATTCAAGCGCATCTTCATAAGTTGAAACAAGGAGTATCTTGGGTCTTGCACGCATTCGCAAAACTTTGTAAAGACTGTCCGAATTGACCTCTTCTATCAGGTGCTGGGTTTGTTCAATAACAATGGAATACAAAACAGGCAAGAACCGTGAATAATATCTTGCAGAATCTTCCACCAGAAGGATTACCCTTACCAGCCCGATTTGTGTATCATTCTCAATGTTTCCAAGGTCTTCAATATATTTAACCATAGCAAGAAAAACCTTGCTGTCGCCATTCCACACAAAAATTTTATCTATGCTGGTAAGTTTCCTGTATTCAAATGCCCCTACATCGCTGCTGTTATTCAACAGTAATAATATTGGTAAACCGGGATATATCTGCTTGATGATTCGACTCAGCTGTATAGGTGTTTGCTTGTCAATGCCCATCATCAGTATCACCAGGTCGAACTTATGAAACTGTAACTTCTCCAAAGCTTCTTCAGGTGAAGATACACCGGTAATTCTTGGCACAGAAGATAAATTCAGCTGGTAATACTCGCCAGTTAGCTGTTCAAAGAAACGGCCTTCCTTTTCTATGATATAAGCATCGTACAGGTTTGCAACCAGCAAAATTTCTCTGACCTTATAAGGCATAAGGTCGTGGTAAATATCACGGTCTGAATTATGCTTGTTTAGGAACTTCTGTAGCAACTGCGTACTCATCCCCGATCTGTCTCCCTGAAACTTATCTAACGACTTGTCCTTATCCTGTAATTGAGCTGTTTTTAATAGATTCTTTCCAAGAATAGTATTAAGGAAACCAGATATTAATGAGGAAAGGTAATTGATAAGCTGCCGTTCTTCTTTTTTAAATGGGCCCTCATCATGTTCGGGGAACTCTTTCAGGTAATAAATCTCAATGGCTCCCTCTTTATCATCAAGCGTTTCGAACATCTTTCTCTGAAACCATTTGGATTCTTTGAAATTATTGGAAACGTATTCATCAGTGCCAAACTTTATCCTGACTGCAGTATGTTCAGGATGTTGCCATGCACGCGGAAGGATATAACAAATTTCCTGCAGCATATCCTCAATGGTCTTATTGCCATTAAGAATCTCTATAGTCTGATTAACAATATCTAATTCCTTAAGACGTTCCTTTTTTTCAAAAAGGACACGTTTTATATCATCTGGCTTATAAAATTCATTTTCAACCGGAAAATCATTCATATTCTTGTAACAATTGTTAAATTATTCACAATCACACAACTTCATCATTAATTATCTGTTTGCGCAGTAAAATTAATATATTTAGCGGAATTAAAAAACTTTATCATTCAGTGGATTAATAAAATCTTCAACTTTTGCTATATAAATTTCTACAATATATGCAAGGAATTTATTTTATATTTTTTTAAGAATATATTTTGATTAATAATAAAAAATAGTCATAACATTGCCTCGAATTTGAATACATTATTCAACCTAAATAAAATTATTGTTTAACCTTAAAAAAATTAATTAAATGGATCCTAAAGTAAAACAGTTCATGGACAAGGTGGTAGCCAAGAACCCAAGTGAAAAAGAATTCCACCAGGCAGTTATGGAAGTTGTTGAAACAGTACTTCCTTTCATTGAAGAACATCCTAAGTATAAAGATGCTAAGATCCTTGACAGGATGGTAGAACCTGAAAGAGTTTTCATGTTCAGAGTTCCATGGATTGACGATAAAGGTGAATTCCAGGTGAACCGTGGTTTCAGAATTCAGATGAACAGCGCAATCGGACCTTACAAAGGTGGTCTGCGTTTCCATCCTACCGTAAACTTAGGTATTTTGAAATTCCTGGCTTTTGAACAAGTTTTCAAAAACAGCTTAACTACCCTTATGATGGGCGGTGGTAAAGGTGGATCAGATTTCGATCCTAAAGGAAAATCAGATAATGAAGTAATGCGTTTCTGCCAGAGCTTTATGACTGAACTTTGCAAACATATTGGTGCTGATACAGACGTTCCTGCTGGTGACATAGGTGTTGGCGGACGTGAAATTGGTTTCATGTTTGGACAATACAAAAGAGTTCGCAATGAATTCGTTGGTGTATTAACAGGAAAAGGCCTCGAATGGGGTGGTTCATTAATTCGTCCGGAAGCTACAGGTTACGGCCAGGTATATTTCGCACAGGAAATGTTAGCTACCAGAAAAGAAAGCTTTAAAGGTAAAACTGTTGTTGTTTCCGGTTCAGGTAACGTTGCACAGTATGCTACTGAAAAAGCTACTCAATTAGGTGGTAAAGTTGTTACATTATCAGATTCCAATGGTTATATTTATGATAAGAACGGCATTGATGCTGCTAAACTTGCATGGGTTATGGAACTGAAGAATGTAAAAAGAGGAAGAATTGAAGAGTATGCAAAGAAATTTGGTGCTGAATACGTTGCCGGAAAAACCCCATGGGGCGTTAAATGCGACATTGCATTACCAAGTGCAACTCAGAATGAATTAAACGGCGAAGATGCAAAAGTTCTTGTAAAGAACGGTTGTATCTGCGTTTCTGAAGGTGCTAACATGCCATCAACTCCTGAAGCAGTTGAAGTATTCTTAGAAAAGAAAATACTTTATGCTCCTGGAAAAGCAGCTAATGCAGGTGGTGTTGCTACATCAGGTTTGGAAATGGCTCAGAACAGCCAACGTTTGAACTGGACAAGAGAAAAAGTTGACGAAGAATTACACAATATCATGATTTCAATTCACAAAACTTGTGTGAAATATGGTAAAGATGGTGATTTCATCAACTACGTTAAAGGAGCTAACATTGGCGGCTTTGTTAAAGTTGCTGAAGCTATGCTTGCTCAGGGACATGTTTAATAGTAACATTCCATTAAAAAAAGCGCTGCAGAAATGCAGCGCTTTTTTTATGCTTTATTCTTTCCCATTAATAAAAAACAAGATATTAAAAAACGCATAGAACATCACACCTGCCTGCGTTTCAAACATAGATTCTACCAGAAGGTTTAAACTGACAACAACTAAGAAAAATGCATATAAATAATTCTTTTCTTTTATTGCAAAAATAAATGGCAATAAAAACATTAAAAGAATTACTATAATGCCTATAATACCCAATCCTATTGCCGATTGCAATATTGATTATGAGCATTAAGATGTTCCTTGTAAATGCACCCTGCATTTTCATTTTTATGATACATCTTATCCAATTCATCCTTTATATCACCAGTTCCTACGCCATATAAATAATTGATTTAATAATTTCTCCGGATGCTTTCCAAACCAATAGCCTTATTTGGCTGGATTCAGTAGTTGTTGTGTCAATTTTTTTATCAAGTATATTATATTCTGCATTATATATTCTAGAATTATTTGCGGTAATAATAAAACGGTTTCTAAATAATACCCGCCAAATATTACAAATAATGAAATGATAATTTGGAAATACTTTCTAGTTGAAATGATTGCTAAAACAGCATTTATTAGAAACACGAAGGATGCTATTATTAAACCGGCTTTAGATTGCAATAAAATAATAAAAAACCAAAACCAACTGATCAAAACAGAAATCAACAGTTCTCCTGCCAATTTGCATTCGCATTCTTCAGAAAATACTCCAACTAATATTATTATAGCTACCAAGATATACATTGATAAATAAGCCGGATGAATTATTACAGGAAAGCTTTGCATAATAAAAACAATTTTCGGAATCTATAAAACCACATATAACAAGCATGTGATATACAAACAATTGATGCAACAAAACATCCTGCTACAAATGCTAGACAATACATGTGTTAATTTTCTGAATTTAACGCATCTTGTAAACGAAAAGCAATTAACGGAAAAATAAGAAAAGGCAACTTTACTTCTAAATCAAACCATCCGCTATCTTGGTTATTTGTCCAAATCATACCTATCAGATACATTAAATAGTATGAAATAAACAGAAGAAGATATTTGGATTTCAGAAATAAAAGTTTTTCCGAATATTTCCCTTCAGCAATCCAGTTAAGAAAAAGGAAAACGATAAAAACCGGAACGACATTATATATACAGGAAGAAAAAATGCAATCAAAGTACATAATCCAAAGTAAATGTTATTATGAAGTTGTTGTCTTTTCATCTTTGTTCAGATAAATAATTCCAGAAATTCTCAGCTATCAAACTTCTGTCAAAATTCCTCATTATAAATTCTCTTCCATTAACACCTAATTCCTTTAATAATACCCTATCTTTATAAAGTTTTAATATTCTATCGGCTAATTCTTTATGGTTCTCTGGTTCAAATGATAACCCGCATTTACCTTCATCAATAAAGAGGTTCTTAGCTTCTCCTTCAACTCCAAGAATTATTGGTTTCTGCATTGAAAGAGTCTCAAAAATTTTTGAAGGAATCGCTCCTTTAAATAGATCTATTTTTCTTAATGGGATTATTGAAACATCTATTGCATTAATCACTGATGGCATTTCTTTTTTAGGAATAGTTTCTAAGAAAAACACATTTTCAAGGCTCATTTCTTTCTTTAATGCAATTAGTTTTTCTTTCTCTGGCCCGCTTCCAAGTATGACAAATTTAATATCTTTTTTATCATCCTTCAATAAATTTGCAGCATTAAGTATAACTTCCAGTCCCTGCGCATAACCAATAATTCCTGCATATAGCAACAGAAAATCATTTTGCGAAAATTTGTTTTCCTTTCTCCAATCCGAAAAGTTTCTTGAAGGATTAAAATAATCAACATCCACACCATTAGGTAGCCAGTAAACCTTTTTTTCCGGAAAGCGGGAAGCAATGTTTCTTACAATTCCCTGAGTTTGCCCTGTGATAATTCCTGATTTTCTATAAAGAAATTCTTCAAGTTTAGTTGAAATTTTGAGAAATGTTTTATTTTTTACTAATCCTAATTTCTCTGCACTTTCGGGCCATAGATCGGAAACATTAAAAATTAATGCAGCTTTTTTTAATTTTTTCAAAAGATATGCTGAAATTCCAAGAAACAATGGAGGGGATTCACAAAATATATAATCAAATTTACCTAAACGAAACCATCCTGCCCAAAAAGAACTCCATACAAAAGAAAAATAATTTAATAACCGGAAAAATATCGAACGCTTTTGTGAAACAAATATCCATGAACGAAATACTCTCAGCCCGTTCATTTCTTCATAAAACCTGCATTTCCCTTTGTATTCCCCATGAACTTTCATTTGAGGATAATTAGGCATAGCAGTAAGAACTGTAATATCAGCTCCTTTTTTTTGCAAAATAACGGCTAATTCAAATAAACGATTTTGAGGAGCTCCTACTTCCGGAGGAAAATATTGTGTGAGAAATAGTATTTTCAAGAATGTGAATATTAATTATTTTTACTATTCATACAAAACACTTTTCAGTTTATACAACTATTGCCGGAGCCGATTGTATCCATGTACCCTTACCCTTGCGCAATATAGGTCGGTGCCTCACTATTATGGTATCGCCCGGCGTTAAACCTGTAATTTCTGTCGAACATTTTGAAGTAGCTTCCATATCATCCCAATTTACGCCTTTGTCTATGCTGTATTCCCAAAGGTTTGCAATAGTTCCTTCCACTTTTCTGGCCCGTGCAATCATAGTTCCCGATTCACCTTTTTTAGGTTTAACCGAAATATCATCCTTATCAGCTTTGCCAATACGTTTTACATCAAAGCCTGCACTTATTATGATAGTTTCTGAATTTTCCGGGTTTTCATCAGCTATGCGTTGCACATAAGCCAACAGTAAATGTAAATTGTCCATCACAACATCCTTTTCCACGTCGCGCGCCTGCGCCGCGCCATTACTCTTGTAAGAGCCTTCGTTTCGGCTGCATCAAGGTCACTAATGTGATTATCAAAAGTTCCGCCAACAGTAACATCAACCGGCGGAGCAGGAAACCAGCTATTTCCATCCATTGATTTCCTCACAAGTTTTGCTTTTGCAATAAACAGCGCTTATTGCCTTATACTTTCTCAGGTTTAAAGCTGCAAGAATATGCTTAATAACCACTTGTGGTATAGTTGCAAGGACAAAAATCATTGTTTTGAGAATTGTTTTCATTTTATCCGTTATTAAGTTTAATATCAACAATATATAATTCAATCATTATCATTCATAATAAGATTGTCTTTAGTACATGATATTATCATTTGGTGCAGACGCAATTGTTATTGGTGCAACTGCACGAGTACTGGTGCAACTGCACGAGTTACTGGGACGATTGCACTTGTTACTGGAGTCATCGCACTAATTACTGGGGTTATTGCACTATTTACTGGGGCCATTGCAACAGTTACTGGAGTCATTGCACAAGTTACTGGGGCCATTGCAACAGTTACTGGAGTCATTGCACAAGTTACTGGGGCCATTGCAACAGTTACTGGGGCCTTCGCACTAGTTACTGGGTTAATTGCACTAGTCACTGGGGTCGTTGCACTAATTACTGGTGTCATTGCACTAGTTACTGGGGCCTTCGCACTAGTTACTGGGGTAATTGCACTAGTCACTGGGGTCGTTGCACTAATTACTGGGGTCATTGCAACAAGTACTGAGCACATTGCAACAGTTAAAAGGGAGAAATATTGTGAAAGAATCAGAGATTTCATTTACAAAGAGTTATATATTGAAATCATTTGCAACACATTTTCATTCCATTCGTATTTTTCCTGAACCAGTTTTCTTGCTTGCCTTCCCATATTTTCCCGTGTATCCCTATTTTCTATAAGATATCTTAGTTTTGAAACAAGAGCATCTACATCCCTAACCGGTATTTTTAATCCAACTGATTCATCATTGACAATTTCTGCTAATCCACCGGTATCTGTTACTATCACAGGTTTTTCGCAAGCCATAGCTTCAAGAACCGAAACTCCAAAACTTTCGTATTCGGAAATATTTACAAAAATATCAATCATATTATGATAATTGCAAACTTCAGCATGATCAACTTTCCCTTTAAAATAAATTTCATCAGCTTTTATATTCTCCTGCTCTGCAAGTAATTCTAACTCCTTTCGTTGTGTTCCATCACCAACTACTAAAAGCTTTATGTTCCCGTAATCGCCCTTTATGATTGCAAAAGCCTCAATTAAAACATCAATACAATAGTTCTTTTCCAATGATTTTATTGTACCAATTACAATGTCATTTTCTTTAAATAACTTATTTTGCAATGGTTTGAAAATATCAGTATCCACTCCAAATGGTGTAATAACTACTTCTTTTCTTACTATCTCATGAATATATTTTTCAATAGTATTGCTGGTAGCAAGTATTTTATCAGCTTTTGACAAAATATTTTTTAAAGTAAGCCTATGAAAAAAACTCTTGCTTGGGAAATCCATTACATCGCTGCCCCAACAAGAAATTATAAATGGATGAAACCCGCTTATTTGCCTAATAGGCCATAACTTGTAGCATAATGTGCATGAAGAATATCCGGGTCTAAACGCCCTGATTGCCTTCTTTATACTGGCAACATATTTTAGATAAATGAATTTCCCTGCAGAAGATTTATGAAATGTTTTTACCGAGATGTTGCTGTCGGACAATACATGAATATTCTTATATTCAGAAAACCATTTATTTTGCGGACTACTCAAACTGAATATTCCAATATCAAATCCTTTTTCCGCAAGCGATTCGACCCACTTTCGTGTGTGAGTTGAATTTATATCAGCAAGAAAAAGGATTCTTTTCATCAGCTAATACTATTATTACCGTTAAACAAATACGTAAAGAATCGTACAAAAGAAAATGCATAGGCATTACATTTCTTTCGGGATATAGTTGAAAATAATCCCATACCTCCAAAAATAATTATTCGTGAAACTATATGAATAAAAATAAAGATTGCCGAGAAGAAAAACGACAAATATTTTTTATGCTTACTAAAGAATTTAAGTTTACTTATCAGCTGGTTAGATATGGATATGTTATAATTTTTTTTGGCACTTTGTCCGCTATGATGAACAATTTCGGCGTCAGGAAAATAAATATTTAAGCCATTTACTTGTTTATTCCTGTAGCATAAATCAACATCTTCCATCCAGAAAAGATTTTCATCGAGTAAACCTACCTTTGTAACCAATTCTTTGCGGAATAATAATGCCGCACCCGACAAAGCATCCGTATTAAAAATATTCTTCATTTTATTCCGAAAATATTCTTTTGAACTGAATAAAAAGTGCAAATAAAAAGTCTCTGCAATAATGTTGAACACATTCGGGAATTTCAAACAGGATAGTTGCAATGACCCATTTGTATTAGCAAGCTTAGGACCTATAATACACAACTCTTTCTGCCTATTAAGAAACGAAATCAGTTTCTCCAAAGTATCATCTTTAATCTCCGTATCAGGATTAAGAAGTAAAATATTATCTGACATTGCCATTGCAATTCCCTGATTATTTGCTCCACTAAATCCTCTGTTTTCTTTGTTACAAATTAATTTTACAAAGGGAAACATTTCTTTTATCATGTCAGCAGAACCATCAGTTGAATTATTATCAACCACAATAACTTCAGTTGCGAGTGTTGATTTCTGAATCGAAACAATACAACTGTAAAGGAAATCTTTTACATTATAACTGACAATTACAGTACTTAGTTCAGGTATCATTGTTTTTGAAAGGTATTAGCAGCAAATCCAATCAATAACCAATAAAGAGACATGTATGGATAAAAGTCAAGAGTATTACCAACTATACATTGGGCATTTATCAATAGAAATATTGAAATTACAAAAAGAGAAAGTTTTTTCTCCCGAAATAATTTTCCATCCCTTGACAATAAATGTTATACAAAGAATCAAATAAGAAATCAATCCTAATATTCCTGTTTCGCAGGCTAACATTAAATACCATCCATCGCTGGTATATACTGCAGCAGGGGTAGTTGTTCCTTTTAAAAACCGTATTGCAGTTACACCTGCATGGCCCAACCCAAATCCCCATGGACGCTGAACAAAATCATGTATTGATCGTTTCCATAGTTCCACACGTGTAATACCTTCTCCAAAAGCAAGTGTATCCGCCGCTGAGCTGAAAAGCCAACCAATAGGTGTGAAGGAACCAACAAGAATATATGACCAAAAACTTGATACAAGAATAATTATTCCGAAAACTATGAGTGATTTAATCCACTGACGAAAAACTATAGTTAAAAATATGTATCCTATAAGAAAGGCAATAATAGGCCCCCTGGATACACTTAGAAAAATGCAAGACCACAATATTGCAACGAATAAATAAAACAATTTCTTGTTTTCTTTCAGTAATCTGAAATAAAAATAAAGGCAAGCCATTGTCATGAGCGTAGCAAATAATACAGGCATTATCACAAAAGAGCCAATGCGGGGAATAAAATAAGCTGATTCCTTATTACCGCTCAGAGAAACTAAATACTTTTCAAAATTTCGGAAACCGAAATGAAGTATAAGTCCAATAATGCCAAAGATCAACAGCCACGTGAATATCTTCTTGCATAATGATTCAAAATCATTAACAGAAAATAATCGTCCGATAAAATAGAAGATTACTGCTAAATAAGTTACTCTGAAACCCTGGGCAGAAATAAACAGGTTTCGCGATAAAATGAAACCATAAATAGTATTGAATAATATGAAACACAATACCAGCTTATCAAAAAACTGTAGGTTAAACTTAATACTTTTACGCCAATAATTGAATGAGAACAAAAAAAATACCAATAGCAAAATATCAGGAAGAACTGTAACTAGCGCTTCATTCAGATTTTCCATTTCTCCGTTTCCGAAAAGCAATAAGCGGACTGAAGGAGCGATACAGATATAAATGAAAAAGAATAAATAGAAATTCCCAACATTCTGAATATTGAAAATCTTACTTTTCATTCTATTCCCGTTCTCCACTCTTTTTAAATTAGAATTAACTGAACCGTATTAATTGTTTTTCCAGTCAACCAAGCCAGTGCCCGACCAATGTCCGAAGGAAGTAATATCGAGCTTTGGTAACGAAAGTTCTCTCCATATTTTAAGCATATTCCAAAGGCGAATATCATCAAACACAAATATCGGTGAATTAGTGAATTTAATGGATTTGAAATTATCAATAAACCGTTGTTCCTGGCTTCCATCTTTTGCAGCATCAACAAAAATCAACTGGGCATCCTTTAATAAATCTTTATGTTTTGCAAAACCTTCTTTGGTTGACAGGTCATCTATATATTGTTTAAGTCTTCCGTCAGCAAAATCCGATTCGTTAAGGAAGTTTCCTCCGGGATAATTATTCCATGGAAATATATCATAGGTAACTATTGATGAATCCTGGGGGAGATATTTCTTCATGGATAGTGATGACAATCCTTTTGCCGTACCAATTTCAATAACTAGCTTTGGCTTCATATATTGAACTATAGCTGCAAGAAATTTGTAATGCTCGCCAGGCCAGGTTTCAATGTATTTTTCCGATTTAGCTCTTGAAACTATATCGCTCAGTGAAATTGCCTGCGCTGCTTTTGCTGCTTCTATGGCTATTTCAATTATTCTGCCGGATGCTATAGATTTATCATCATCTGCAGAATAAAGCATTGAATATTCGGCATGCCGAACTTCTACCGGCGAGGGCATAAGAATTTTTACAAGTTTTCTTTTTAATGTCATATAATATTATTTAATAAGATATTGATATTTGTCCTTGTTATTCAATATATAAGCTGGAAGGTCTTGCTCAAGGGGAATAAATTTATAGGAAAAATCCCGGCCAAGTATATCTTTACCATTGCTTATAGCTTCTTCAATACTTTGTGCGTTTTTAAATTCTTCCTTATTATATTCGGAATGAGCAAAGGCTTCTATCTTCTTTATGATCATATCTACGCCTCCAAAGGTAACTGAAATGCCAGCCTCCTTCAGAAATAAATACGGTATTCATACCTTTTATATCGAAAAGAAATAATTTACGAAATCGTGCATATAAGCGGTAAATCAATTTATCGTGGTACAATCCGAATACTATAATTCCAATGTATCGCAGGTATTGAGGGCTCCCGATATCTTTATAATTTACCATCATGCTGCCGTTCCATCTGTAATTTTCATTTTGTGATGAATTCACACAATTAAGGAAATAATAATACATTTTCTGCCTGAATATTTTTATTCCTTTCTTGTCTTTGTATTCAAGGATCTTAGCTGGAGTGGGAATTTCATCCAGATCGGAAATAAGGATAACATCTTCGGGCTTGCAGCCTTTCAAACCCTGCAATATCATGTCGCGTTGATGATGTTCAAGCACCCAGGGAGACTTTCCATCGTATTCAGGATAATCTTTTACAACAACATGAATTATTTTATCAAGAAATTTAGCGTAGCGGCTCTTGTTCTCCAAAAAGTACAGGGGCTTTTCTTTTCCCTGATGTGTTTTTGTTGCTTCAACAAGAACAAACTTATCTACATAATCATCGAGGATATTCAGTCGTATTTCTAATAAATCAAGTTCATTGAAAAAGGTGAAACAATCGTATATCATTCAGGATATTTTATTGCGTGATAGTTTAAGAAACAAAAATATAAAAAATAAGGTATGCACGCACTGGTAACATACAATTACTGCAAATGCTTTAGCAGGGCTGGCCGCAAGGAAATGACCGGTTACAGCGATTACAAGCAATAATGCTGCACTAATGGGAACGGTCCACCGTAGCACCAATTTTTGCCTACCTACTATAGCTGGTATCTGGGCTACTGGCGCTTTTATGAAATCGAGGAAGATCCAGAAGGAAAGTATTTGTGCATAAATCCCCCGATTCGCGCCACTGAGCTCCAAACACTAAGGAAAATAAAAACGGGCCTGCGATCAATAAAGATATTGGAACAACTGAAGCAAACAGGGCAGTGCGGAAAATGGTTTGTCTTGTCAATTTGTAAAAGTCTTCGCCTTTGCGATATTTTTCGGATGCTTCGGCAAAGAATACATGGGCAATGGGACGGATTATCAATCCCATAGGCAACTGCAACACGCGCATACAAAGGGCATACAATCCCATTACATAAACAGAAAAGTAACGTGAACCAACAAGGACTATAGCTGATATTAGCAGCATGTCGGCAAAACCTTGCAGTATATTAAACTTCGGGAATTCAGAATAAGCTTTAGCGCTTTGCTTCAAATCGTTCTTTTTGAATAAGAACGGGTTAAATTTATCCCTCATAATAACCCTTATTCCAAGGAACAGCGAAGAAACCACCTGGCTAGTCATGGTACCGAACATCAGCCCGATGGCGCCAAGCCATTTGAGAACAATGGAAAAGCCACCGTTGGAAGATGTTTCGATAATTCGTAAGGTGGAGAGATCTTTGAATTTCTTTTCCCTCACATTCCACATCCACAGTATTTGCGAGGCCGCAGTAAAAAATAATGTAACCGGCAGATAATAAAACCAGTTGATGATTTCCGGATGCTCAAGATAGCCTTTAATAAAGGGTTTAAAAATTACTATAACAAGAAAAGCGAACAAAGAAAAGATAATGGAGATGAACATACTTAGCCTGACCAGCGATATACCATCTTCGCGTGTTTTGGAGACCACTATGGCCACATCGTATTTGCAGGTGCAGAATACCCCTACAAGCGATGTAACAGTAAAAAAGATGGTAAGCAAACCGAAATCGGAAGGCGAATAAATGCGAGTAAGTACCATGGTAAGGAAAAAGTTTATTACCTGGGCTATGATAGAGCTTGATGTAAGCGAAAAGATGTTTCTTGCAAATTGGGTTTTGACAAGTACTTTGAACATATTCATTTATGAAAGGCAAAAATATGAATTTAAGCCAATATGTTGGCTATATTCGGCAATCGGCTTATTATTTAATTATTTAGCATGATTAACAGATTTTTTAAGAAATAATATTTTTTTTAACGCTTGACTTTTGAAATTTCATTTGTATATTTGCACCAAAGTTGAGTAAAGTTTTTTCATAAGCTCGAAAGCCGTACTTGTTCACTCAAGGCGGCTTTCATTTTTTAAGGGACATTTCTTTAATATCTTTAATCACGTTCCAAAATTGTTAATTTTAATGCTGTAGGTGCACTTATAACATACAGGTGCTGACTTTCATCATCTTGGTTGTAACCCATACCTTGAGATTCGTGATCTTGCCCTCGAAAGTATTTATTTTCTTCCTGGAGCCATATGGCCACTGATTAAGGCCATGGGACCTCGTTCCGCTAAATTTTGCTTATGGTATAATAATTTCCCTTTTTTATTGATGCAGAAAAGATTTAAAAAATTATCTTGTATGCAATTCACACTCTTTATATTAAATTATTTTATATTTTTGAATCAAATTAACAAATCAACTTAAGATCTAAATCTTATTAACATGAAAAGAATAGTTATTTTTTTATTAAGCTGCTTGACCATTTATGTGCAAGCTCAAAGGATTACAGTGGCTCTACATCACAATGGATCCGCAACCATGTTTTACGGTAATAGCCGCTTTTACCAATGCCGATACTGCAGCTGTAAATGGCGATACCATTTATTTGCCCGGCAATGCTCAGTACCCGGGAGTAACGGTTATAGCCAAATTGGTAATAATCGGTGCAGGGATCAATACCGATTCAACCATTGCCACAGGCCTCTCACTAATTACATCGGATATGTCATTCCAGACAGGCTCTGATGGTTCTATTCTGGAAGGAATCACCACAGGGAATAACATTTACATAGGGTCGGATACACGTGTTAATAATATTACAATAACAAGATGTTCGGTTGGTTCCATATATCTTAACAGCACCTTCGACACGACACATACTTGTAAAAATGTACTCATCGAACAAAATGTAATCAAAGGAGAGCTAGTATGTACTAATTCGGATTATATAATTATCAGGAACAATTTTATCCAAGCCCGCATTCGTAATATATCTCAAAATGCTTTAATTGAGAACAATATTTTATATCAGCAGTCATATCCTTATTATGATGGCACTGTATATACATTTTACAATGTTAATCTCAGTATTATAAGAAACAATATTTTTATGATACCCACCGGGTTATACTATTTATTATATAATAACCTGAATTCGGGATAAGAGTTATTAACACGAAGTGTTTATAATTAATTGGTTATCAATTAAATAGTAGCATTGAAATTGATTAATTTTGTAGTGTCTAAAAAATAAAAACTAAATCAAGACCAATGCTACAGGATAAAATTATAGAAATTTTTATTAAGACAGACGATTTCTGCAAAGTTTTTGAAAATGAAATTAAGCAGAAACAAATTGCTGCATCTTCTGAAACGCAGACACGAAACAGAAAATCCGGACTTAGTGAATCTGAGATAATCACATTGCAAATCGCATTTCACAATGGTCAATTTAAAAACTTCAAACATTTTTATTTGCACTATGTATCTGTCCATTTAAAGAATGATTTCCCCGGATTAGTTTCTTATAATCGTTTTATAGAACTGAGTCATCGCAGTGCAATAGCATTTATGCTATTCTTGTATTATAAATGCAAAGGTGAATGTACTGGCATCAGTTTTATTGATTCAACTGTATTGCGAGTTTGTCATAACAAAAGAATAAAACGCAACAAAACATTTAAAGGCATTGCAGAAGTAGGAAAATCAACGATGGGTTGGTTCTTCGGATTTAAGCTTCATCTAATCATTAATGACAAAGGTGAAATATTATCATTCTACCTAACCAAGGGGAATGTAGATGATCGAGATGCAAAAGCCATCACACGAATGACCAAAGAAATTTTCGGAAAACTCTTTGGAGATAAAGGCTATATATCGAAAGCATTGAGTGATTTACTTTTTGGAAATGGTATCCAACTCATTACCGCTGTCAGAAGAAATATGAAATCAAAAGCATTAAGCAACGAGGAAAAATTATTGCTTCGCAAACGTTCTGTAATAGAAACTGTAAACGATGAATTGAAAAATATGTGTCAAGTAGAACACACCAGACATCGCTCTATTAGTGGATTTTTACTCAATGTTATTAGTGCTATCGCTGCTTATTCTTTCTTCCCTAAAAAACCTTCAATCAAAAAAGATATTGAAGAAACCGATCTTAAGCTAATACAGCAATTTAAAGAACAATTGCGTCTAGTGGCTTAACCCGAACTCAGGTTAATAGGTAGTAATAATGAAGTGGAGTATAATATCTTTCCGACCAGCGGCGAGGCATATTCTTCAGATATATACACAAATAATTATGAAAGTATAGGAACTGATACCATTTTTGTTGGAGAAACTAGTTTGTATTCATCATTTGATTTCTCACAGAATTATCATTTAAAGAGTCCTTCAACCTACGCGGGATTTAATAATGAAGGTGTTGGCGTTTACGGAGGAACAGTTCCTTTGAAAGAAGGACAGCTACCGATCAACCCTCATATTATCAGCAAAACAATAGCTCCAAATACTGATAACAGCGGTAATTTAAACATTAATATAAAAGTTAAAGCGCAAAATAATTAATAATTAGAAAACATGCGATATATGAAAACGAAAATCCTTATCACGATAATATTTCTTGTAAGCATTCAATGTGTAAATGCACAGCAGGCAATAGTGGCATTACAGCACCATGGAACTACAACAATCTTTAAAGATGCGAATTCATTTGCAGATGCTAATGCTGCAGCCCAAAATGGAGATACTATTTATTTATCGGGTGGTTATTTTAACACGATTACTATTACTAAAAGACTGGTAATTTATGGTGCTGGACACAATCCTGATTCAACTGCTGTAACCGGAAAGACATATATATATTCCTCTTTAAGTATTAATAAGGGCGCAGATAGTTCATATATTGAAGGCTTATATATTAGCGGGGATATTAATTTTCAATCCGATTCAACTATAAACGATGTAATAATTCGCAGGTGCTACTTTGGAAACCTTAATATCAGCGGCAGTGGAATAAAATGCAACAACCGTACATTAATAAACCAAAACACTATTACAGGTAGTATTGACGTGTACGATGCTAATGCCCTGATATTTAAAAATAATATTTTGTTAGGCTATGTCCGCAATGCAACTGATAATATTCTTTTCGACCACAATGATTTTTTTATCTGGGTGGGTAATTATTCAGGCCCCCTTTTTGTAAGCAGTAATGTAATATATACAAACAATATATTTCAGGTTACCTGGGGGGGGTATAATAGCGCCTTTTTAAGCGGAGATAATAATACTTACCAAAATAACTTATTTGCCAACGATCCTAGTAGTTCATGGTGGAATAATAATTATATTAATAACATTCTTAATGTAAATTCGGATTCCATATTTATTAATCATCCAGCAAGCAGCGGATTTAGTTATACTCAAAATTTTCATTTAAGACCAACCTCTACAGCTAAAAATGGAGCTACTGACGGAACGGACATGGGCATATATGGCGGGCTTCCTAATTATACTTTTAAAGAAGGTTGTGTTCCATTTAACCCGCATATTATCAGCAAAACAATTGCTCCGAATACTGATGTAAACGGACATTTAAACATCAATATTAAAGTGGGTGCACAGGATAATTAATATTAATTATTTATGAGAAAAGGAATAACTTATTTATTGCTTTTATTTCTATTCTGCCCCTTATATAATATCGGGCAGAACAAAATAAAAAATTACGAATACTGGTTCGATAATAATTATGCGGGAAAGACAAGTGTCGGCATAACACCTGTTACAACTCTCAGCCTGAATGATTCAATTGCAACTACCGGCATTAATAATGGTTTGCATATATTTCATATAAGGTTTAAAGATGCCAACAGCAGCTATTCAAGCACGCTTAGCCAGTTCTTCCAAAAACTTCCAATATCATCTTCAATAACCAAACAGGTTGTTGCTTATGAATATTGGTTTGATAATAATTATGCAGGAAAAGTTTATCAGTCTGTTACTGCTCAAAGCGAATTGCAGCTCATCGATTCAATACATACACAAACCCTGAATGAAGGCTTGCATGTATTTCATATACGCTTCATGGATAAAGAAAATTCATGGAGTTCAGTGTTAAGCCAATTCATTCAAAAGGTTTCTGTCAGTAATGTTTTAAACAACAAAATCAATGCATATGAATATTGGTTTGATAATAATTATGCAGGGAAAGTTCTACAAACTGTTACTGCACAAAGCGAATTACAGCTTATCGATTCAATACATACACAAACCCTGAATGAAGGCTTGCATGTATTTCATATACGCTTCATGGATAAAGAAAATTCATGGAGTTCAGTGTTAAGCCAGTTCATTCAAAAGGTTCCAGTCAATAATGTTTTAAATAACAAAATCAATGCATATGAATATTGGTTCGATAATAATTATGCAGGAAAAGTTCTACAAACTGTTACTGCACAAAGCGAATTACAGCTTATCGATTCAATACATACACAAACCCTGAATGATGGCTTGCATGTATTTCATATACGCTTCATGGATAAAGAAAATTCATGGAGCTCAGTGTTAAGCCAGTTCATTCAAAAGGTTCCGGTCAGTAATGTTTTAAACAACAAAATCAATGCATATGAATATTGGTTCGATAATAATTATGCAGGAAAAGTTCTACAAACTGTTACTGCACAAAGCGAATTACAGCTTATCGATTCAATACATACACAAACCCTGAATGATGGTTTGCATGTTTTTCATGTACGTTTCAAAGATGCAAATAATTCATGGAGTTCGGTGTTAAGCCAGTTTATACAGAAACTTCCTTTTAATTCTTCAGTATCTAATGTTATAACAAAATATCGTTATTGGTTCGATGAAGCTGATAGCGTTATGTTCAATGTACAACTTCCGCTACATTCAAATATTCTTTTGTTAAATTCTCCACTAAATCTGTCGATAATTCATAAAGGGATTCACATTATTCATTTCCAGTTCCTCGATTCATTGACACAATGGAGTTGTGTTACCAGTGATTCAATGTATAAGTACCCTACGATTATTGCTGCTTTTACTCCAAATCAAACAATAGTATGCGATTCAGGACTTGTTAACTTTACCAATAGAAGCAGCATAGATGCGGATACCTTTAAATGGGTTTTTGATGATGGAACAACAAGTGATTCGATCAATGCTACTCATTATTTCAACACTTATGGTACACATCCAATCAAATTGATAGCGTATGATACAACGATGGGGGTAAAAGATACAGTTGTTTTGAATATAACTGTAGTTCATTCGCCTGTCGTTAATCTCGGAAATGATACAGAAGTTTGTCCTCCTGGCATAACTCTTAATGCATGGTATCCTCAATGTACTTATTTATGGTCTAATTCTTCAACAGATTCCATATTGAATGTATCTGCATCCGGCACTTATACTGTTACGGTGACAAATCAATATGGATGTTCAATTACTACTAAAAGAACAGTAACGGTTAATAGTAATCCTGTTGCATCAGCAACAAGTAATAGTGCAATATGTGCAGGGCATACATTGGATCTGTCATCAGGAAGTGGAACAAACTACATTTACAATTGGAGCGGGCCAAACAGTTTTACAAGTACGAACCAATATCCATCAATAACCAGTTCCACAACTTCAGATGCTGGGACCTATACTGTTACAGTAACAATTTCAACTACCGGTTGTTCTGCCACCGCCCAAACTTCAGTAATTATAAATTCAAATCCTGTTGCGACTGCATCAAGCAATAGTGCTATATGTGCAGGACATACATTGGATCTACCTCGGGAGGAGGAAATACTTATAACTGGAGCGGACCAAACAGTTTTACAAACACGAATCAAGACCCTTCTATCATCAATGCTTCCACTTCTGCTAGTGGTGTATATACAGTTACCGTTACTAATAACTCAACCGGATGTTCATCTACAGCAAATACCAGTGTCGTTGTCAATTCTGTACCAGTTGTTAATCTTGGGCATGATACAACTATTTGTACTTATAATAATATAACTCTAAATGCAGGCAGTGGTTTCAGTTCATACGACTGGAGTACAGGGCAGACTAATCAAACTATTACTGTTAATACAACTGGCGAATATTATGTCACAGTAACAAACAGTCATGGCTGCAGCGATATAGATTCCATACATGTACTTACAGATCCATGCACAGGGATAAAAGATATTAATGGAAATGATTTTGTTTCTATATATCCGAATCCTAACAATGGATTATATTATATAAAAGCATTGAACGATTTCAATGAAGAGGTCGATATTCAAATTACTGATTTATCTGGCAGAATTTTATTCCTAAAGGAAAATAATCTCATGTTAAAAGATGAGGTTCTTCCAATTGATAATGAAAATTATGCAAGTGGAATATATATGCTATATTTAACCTCAAAATCAGCAAGAATAATCGAGAAGATCGTAATAGATCATTGATATCACTAGCTTATGCGCATTTATTTTATTGGTTTCATGGGTAGCGGTAAGTCATCGCTGGGAAAAGAACTTGCGCATAAGCTTGGCCTTGCTTTTGTAGATTTAGATGAATTGATTGAAGAAAAAGAAGGAAAGAAGATCAGTGAGATTTTCGAAACTGATGGCGAAAATAAATTCAGAGAAACTGAACACGAATGTTTACTTACAACGCTTCAGTTAAATAACGTTGTCATATCTACCGGCGGCGGAACGCCATGTTTCTTTGATAATATGGAGTTGATAAATGCAAAAGGAATTTCCATTTATATTAAACTCAATGCAGGAATATTAGCTTCGAGACTTGAAGATGATAAAGAAAAGCGTCCTTTGATAAAACATTGTAAAAACAAAATAGAACTTGAATTATTTATTAAAGATTTGCTAGAGAAGAGAGAAAAGTATTACTCCCAATCAAAGATTTTGGTTGAGGGGAAAAATATAAATGCAAAAATAATAATTGAAGCGATGGCGGGGACTACTTCTTGACAGTTTGCAATTTCTCCTCTTTTGTGTTGTCATTGTTGTCCGCATACCTTCCCGCAGAATAATAATAACGTGTGTAATAGGATTCATTAAGATCACTAATTGTTATTCCTTTTCCCCATGATGTTTCATGGATAAATTTGTTGTTCGAAAGGTATAATCCAACATGAGCAATATATTTATTATTGAAACTAAAGAATATCAGATCACCTTCCTTAAGCTCTGCTTTATTAATTGGTTTAAGCTTTTTGAAAATATCACCGGCAGAACCACTCACATTTCTGGAATAAACATTCCTATAGATCACGGATGCAAATCCGGAGCAATCGGCACCTGCTTTACTCCTGCCACCCCACCTGTAGGGAACGCCAAGCCAGTTGTATAACTCATTATACAATTTCAAATTACTTGAAGAATCAAACCGGACTCCTTTGTTTTTGAAATACTGGTATCCAACACACTTTGTTGAATCAAACCTATTTGCGGTACTGTCTGAAGGAATAATGAAACACTTGCTTCCATATGAAACAAGAGAAATACCAAAAAGAAAGAAAAATAATATTTTTACTTTTGAACCTGTCATCGAAAACAAATGTATGGTTTCAATTTCAAACCAAAAAACAAGAATGGAATTATTAACTATTTTTAACTTATTTCCTTACAAGTAAAGCCACATTCTCAATATGCTGTGTTTGAGGAAACATGTCAACGGGCTGAGCTTTCACCAGGGTATATTTTTCTGAAAGCATTTCAATATCACGCGCCTGTGTTGAAGGATTACAACTTACATATACGATCTTTTCAGGACAAATGGAAAGAATTTGCATCACCACATCTTTATGCATACCGTTACGTGGCGGGTCAGTAATTATTACATCGGGTGATCCATTCTCATTGACAAATGATTCATTCAATACTTTGGCAAGGTCGCCTGCATAAAATATTGTATTTGTAATTCCATTAAGTTTAGAGTTCTCGAAAGCATCATCAACTGCAGATTTTATATATTCAACACCTACCACTTTTTTTGCTGATGATGCAATAAAATTTGCAATAGTTCCCGTACCTGAATAAAGATCATAAACCACTTTGTCTCCTTTTAATGCAGCAAAATCTGCCACTACCTTATATAATTCATATGCCTGCAATGAGTTTGTCTGGAAAAAAGAAACCGGCCCGATCTTGAACTTCAGGACACCCATTGTTTCTATTATATATGGATTTCCCTTATAACACTGAATCTCTAAATCGGTTATCACATCATTGCACTTATCGTTTATCACATACATTAATGAAGTAACTTCAAGGAAAGTAATTGAAATATGATCCAACAATGCATTGCGCCATACATCATCATCATGAAAAAAGGAAACAATAACCATCACTTCGCCGGTAAGTGTAGTTCGAATGATAATATTGCGAAGGAAACCAGTTTGTTTGCGAAGGTCAAAGAAATCAAGATTATTTTCCAGCGCGAATTTTCTTACAGATAACCTGATTGCGTTAGAGGGTTCCCCCTGAAGATAACATGATTCAATATCAAGCACTTTATCAAACTTACCGGGGATATGGAAGCCAAGCGCATTCATGTTTCTTCCTTCTTCCGGATGTTGCATGTCTTCATCCGTAAGCCAGCGATAACAGGAAAATGTGTATTCAAGCTTGTTCCGATAGAATGTTGTTTTTGCAGATGGCTTGACATTAAATAGAATCCCATCAGTGTTGATTTTCGCAATCCTTTGCAGACAATCACTTACCTGCTTTTGTTTGTACTCCAATTGCTTTTCATATGAAAGGTACTGCCATTTACAACCGCCGCATATTCCAAAATGCTTGCAGAATGGTAGTATCCTGTCAGCAGATGGTTTAATAATTTTAACAACTTTCGCTTCAATAAAATTTCTTTTACTTCTTGTAACACGGGCATCAACAATATCGCCGGGAACAGCACCTGTTACAAATACAACCAAATCATTATACCTTGCAACAGACCTGCCTTCGTCAGCAATATCAATTATCTCAAGTTGTTCAAGTATTCCAAAATGTTTTTTCATTTTAATTCAGGCAAATAAAATTCGCTTTACAAAGTAATAGCTTTAAACAATACAGATTATTTGTAAAACTAATGCAAATTAATGAACATGATACAAAATGTTCAGAAACAAAACACGAAAATAAAAAGCAAATTCTATAGAAGAGAATTAATATTCTAAACTAATTTTATGGATGGTGGTTTTCTTTTCTCCTTTAGAATTAGTGGATGTCAGTTCAAGAAAATACATACCTTGACTGTAAGTGCTGATATCAAATTTTTGGGAATTCATACCAACGAATTGAGATACAGCTCTGGATAAAACTATTTGCCCTAACATATTGTAGAGGTTTATCTGAGTTTGAGAATTATCGTAATTGTAATAATTCAATGTGAAATTTCCACTAGAAGGATTGGGGAAAATTATCAGACCGCCAGTTTCAACCACAGGCTCATTGATGCCGGTTGTGAGGTCTTCAGGTTGCTGAAATCCCTGTGTAAGAAAGTTACTCCCCGATTGGAATGTCTGCACCATGGTCATTTCGGCAACTGTATATGAAAGCATCCCGCTGCTGTTGCTTGTAAAACCGCCAGAGGATGACACAACTGTCGGAGATAATGTCTGTGAACTTGCTATAATCGGAAATATACCGATAGTTAATAAGAAAGTAATTAGTTTTTTCATATTAAAGTAAATTAAGTTACTCTTTTAGATGATACAAATATATAAAAAAATAGTACTCAGCGCAATTTTTTCTTTAATTATTTACATTTATTATTCATAATTATTTGATATGGTGCCTGATAATTTGTTCAAACAATTATGTATTATGGTATCTTTGCGGAAAATATATTTCCCCAGCTTTAGATAGTATTATTCATGATTAAGCGCATTCCTCTTGCTGTTTTTACATTTTTATGTTTGGCAGGTTTTTCCCAGACTACCAATCAACTTACCGACAGCGGAAATGTCAGGTTAAAATCCGGAAAGTTTGCTGATGCAATTCCTTATTTCACTAAAGCAATTAACACCGATCCGAATAATGCAAAAGCTTATTATTATTTAGGCCTTGCGCATGCCAATATGGAGAATTATAACCAGGCGATCATTTATTTTTCGAAAGCTATTGACCTGGATTCAACTCTGCACGATGCCATTTACAACCGTGGTGTGACTTATTATTATCTTGATAAATACGATGAAGCTATTGCTGATTATTCGCGGCTTGTAAAAGTAAGTCCTTCATTTTATCCGGCTTTTATAGGGCTTGGGAATATTTATGCCAATGAAAAAAAGTTCAACAATGCTGTGGACAATTATACTTTGGCAATGAAAGCCAACACCAAAAGCCCGGAGCCATATCGTTTCAGGGGATCGGTATATTACAACACCGGAAATATTGATAATGCCTGCCTGGACTGGAATGAGGCTATTCAATTAGGAGATAAGGAAGCCGAAAAATATAAAACCAAATATTGCATCCCATATTTCGATAAGCAAATTGAAGAATATTCAGCTATGATCGGAAAAAATCCAAAAGATGTTAAAGCATACACGAACCGCTCTTTTGCCTTCTCAAGCCTGGGAAAATATAAGGATGCATTGAAAGACCTTGACAGTGTTATTGCTTTGTATCCAAAAGACACCCTTGCTTATTACAACAGGGGTGTGGTTTATGGCTATCTGAAAAACCATGAAAAAGCCTATGCTGATTTCTCCACCGCAATAACACTTTTCCCCGCTTACCTTGAAGCATATTACAACCGCGCCGATGCTGACTATATCCTCAATAAATATGACCAGTGCATTGATGATTATTCAAAAGTTATAGCCAAGTCGGGCGGGAAATATAATCTGTATAAAAAAAGAGGGATGGCTTACCTGAAAAAAGGCGATAATACGAATGCCTGCAACGACTTTATGAAAGCATACTCTAATGGCGATGAGGATGCCAAATACCTTATCCAAAAGAATTGCAAATAATAAACAAGTGCTATGTTTCTCATCAATATTTGAACTTAAAAGGTTAAATCTTCTTAATTCATTCACAAAATTAACCGGAATGCTTTTTTAAATTTAAAAATCATTTATCTTTGCGTTCACTTAAATTAATAATAGTATTCATTTAATAAACCCACATTATATGGAAGCAGTAAAAGAAACCAATTTATCAGAAAGAGCTATGCGCATGGTTGAGCTGGAAGACAAACATGGCGCTCATAATTACCACCCGCTGCCTGTAGTGCTTTCACAAGGCAAAGGCGTTTACGTTTGGGATGTTGACGGGAAGAAATATTTCGATTTCCTTTCAGCTTATTCGGCCGTGAACCAGGGGCACTGCCACCCAAGAATTATTGATGCCCTTATTGACCAGGCAGAGATTATGACACTTACTTCACGCGCATTTTATAACGATTGCCTTGGCGAATTTGAAAAATATGTTACCGAATATTTTGGCTACGACAAAGTATTACCCATGAACACCGGAGCCGAAGGAGTTGAAACAGCCGTGAAGCTTTGCAGAAAATGGGCTTACACTAAAAAAGGCATAACCGAAAATCAGGCTAAGGTAATTTGCTGCGAAGGCAATTTCCACGGAAGAACCATACTTGCAGTTTCTCTGTCAAACGATCCTGAATCCTTTGGAGGATTTGGACCTTTTGTTCCAGGAATTATAAGGATACCGTACAATGATGCAAATGCACTGGCTGAAGCATTGAAAGACCCTAACGTGGCAGGTTTCCTTGTTGAGCCTATACAGGGCGAAGCTGGAGTATTTGTTCCTGACGATGGTTACCTGAAAAAATGTTTCGACCTGTGTAAAGCAGCTAATGTATTATTCATTGCTGATGAAGTGCAGACAGGAATTGCACGTACAGGCAGAATGCTTGCCTGCGATTATGAAGAGATAAGACCAGATATCATTATCCTTGGGAAAGCTATAGGCGGTGGTGTATTACCTGTTTCGGCAGTACTTGCCGACGATGATATTATGCTTTGCATTAAGCCAGGCGAACATGGCTCCACTTTTGGCGGAAACCCACTGGCCTGCCGTGTTGCTATTGCCGCTTTAAAAGTGGTGAAAGATGAAGACCTTGAAGAAAAAGCTTTCAGGCTTGGTAACTTGTTCAGGGATGAAATTAGAAAGATTGAATCGCCTATGATAAAACAGGTAAGGGGCAAAGGTTTGTTGAATGCAGTAATTATTAACCCTGTTAAAGGCAAAGAAGCATGGGATGTTTGCTTAAAGATGCGCGATAACGGACTGCTTGCAAAACCAACTCATGGCGATATTATCCGTTTTGCTCCACCGCTTGTTATTAGCGAAGGACAGATTAAGGAAGCCGTTGAAATTATTAAAGCTTCTATTTTATCGTTTACAGAATAATTTCAAACATTATATAAAAAGAGACCGCTCCTGCATTGAAGCGGTCTTTTTTATTTGTTGTTCTTAATACCTGAAAAAGTTAACCACAGAATACACAAAGTAGGCACAGAGACTCACTGAGAAATGGTTATCGGTAAACGGTTATCAGTTATCGGTATTACTGTTCACTGATTAGCGTTTACCTATATAGACCGCATCCTGCCTACTTCTTTAAAGTTTCACGTCCCGATTAATCGCATACGCGTAAAGCTAATAATATATATTTTGTTTGAATCGCTTTATAATTCATTGTCCTGGAGTTTTTGATTTGGACTAAAGTCCTTTAATATCAGGGTTCTTATTCCACGTCCTAAAGGACGTGGCAAATGAGCAATTATTGGTAATAAATTAATTGCCACGACCTTTAGGTCGTGGGCATGAAACACAATGCAGACAAGGGCTTCAGCCCAAATAATTAATCCTTAGCTTTACGCTCATGCGATTTCATCGGGATAAACTCCGCCGCAAAGCTTTTTAATTTCTACAAATTTCCAGTTTCTACCAATTTCTATTTTAATTCTTATCTCTGCATTCTGAAATTGACTGCATACTACCGCTGCCTAGTGCCTACTGAATTACTTTATCACTACTATCTTATCCTTTACTATCAATTTATTTAAATACCGCAAGTCCTTTCGGTGTCCCTACCCAAACATTGTTTTTAGAATCTACGGCTACTGAATATACTGTATTACTTGGAATACCGGAATTGCCTGTATTATAAGTTGTCCAATTACTACCATCAAATTTTATCAGTCCATTGTTTTGTGTACAGAACCATTTATTATTTTGAGCATCAATATAAAAATTATTTATAGTAGCATTTACTAAAGCGCTTGTATTTGTGGAATTATAAACAGTCCAGTTGCTACCATCATATTTTGCAATACCATATCCGGTAACGAACCATTTAATGCCATTGCTTTCAATTTGAATATGCATTATTCCATTACCGGGCAAGCCGGAGTTGGTAGTAGTATAGATGGTAAAAGTTGTATCATCTAAATGCGCTAAAGCATCTTTACCGCCATAAACAGGATTTGCCATAGTGGAAAGCCAAACTGAATTATCTATATCAGTAGCAAGCGAAATTATTTCATTAGCAGGTATAGCTGAATTTAAAGTGTTATATATAGTCCAATTATTGCCATCATATTTTATTAAACCTTCTGGTGTTGCAATCCAGATATTTTCTTGTTTATCAATTCTAAGAACCGTAATCTGACTAACAAGCACGCTATAGGAACCTATTGTCATGGGGGTAATAATTTGATTCCAATTTAAATTTGAAAACTTTAAAATAGTATCATATTTAAAAGATAACCAAATATTATTATTATAATCCACCTGCAAATTTCCACCACCAACCGATTCCGGAGAGGCTGTTAATCCAGGGATAGAATATTTCGTCCAATTAATTCCATTATACTTATTTAATCCTTTTACAGAAGAAGTAATAATCCATATATTATCGTTTTTATCAGCTATTACTTCCCAAACTGAATTTTCAGGCAACCCCGAATTATAAATAGTATAAACTTTCCAGTTTGAATATAAAGATATGGGCTTATCTTTTTTACATCCGCATATTGTTAATGTTATTAGTATAAAAATAATGGCGAAATACTTTAGTTTCATAACTCTTTTACATTATTGCAAATTTAGTTAATAAAACTTTATCGCCATTTATTACTCTTAAAAAATATATACCTTTGGATTGATTGTGCATATCAATATTCAAATTTGAAATATCGGTATTGTTAAGAATATAGATAAGATTTCCCAAATTATCAAAAATCTGAATAGCAGAAGGTGAATTCGATAGATGCGGAATACTTGCAGTGATAATTCCTTCGGATGGATTAGGATAAACAAGCAAGTTTTGATTAGCAACATTAGAATTATCTGATTGTAATTGAGTAGAATTAATTGAAGCATTTTTATTGGAGATTGAATCAATTTTATTTACATGATTATTTTTATTAGCTAAAGAATCTTGGTTGGCAGTACGAGAAGACGGGCAATCTGAAACTGTAACAGGGAGTGTAAATTGTTTATCATTACCACAGCCTGTAATTGTAAGTACGGCCTCATAAGAACCAGCGCTTACTGGAGCATATCCACTGGATAAACCGTACCATATACAAACAGGCATACCGGCAATTGATATATTATTTGCAGTATATATCAGCCCCTCAAAACCATAAATATTTACGGAATAACTTGTGCCTCCGTAAATATTCCCACAGACTCCATCATTGCCACAATTAGTAATCAGATCCGTAAATGTACCAATAGATATATTTTGGTCCTGTGCAGGACAAGCACCAATAGTCGCATCAAAAATTGCCCCGGGTTGCTCATCAAAACCCGGTAATAAATCAATATAATTACCGGCAATATATGTAACATTTGTACCATTATCAACCGTTACATTTGGTCCTGCTGTTATTGAATTATTTGCTCCAATAGTTGCATTTGATGAATAAACGACATTATCAATAGTTAAATTATCGGGGCAACAACCGGGAGCTTCCGAAATGCTTATATCATCTAAATAATAATATGCATAACCATTGTCTTCAACCGAAGTGCGTTGTGGATGGTTATTTGAACTGAAATCGCCAATGGTAAAATAATATGTTCCTGTTGAAGGTGCCGTATATTGAAATGAAATTTGTACCCATGAACCTGTACCAATATAATTATTATCTTGATAAGTAGGGGTAAGTATTATAGGATTGTTACTGTTTTGTATAGAACTCGAAAATTGTGTTGTTGAAATATATGCACCTAAATTTTCGGTATACCATCCAGACAATGAAGCAAGTGTAACATAAAATTGCACATTATATATAATGCCTCCTTGTAATTGAATTTGAGTTTGAATATATTCTTTCCAATTAGGGAAATCAGAAGCATAAGTTAAAATACCTACATAAGCATTATTACCGCTAGTATGAGGAGACATAAATCCATAAGCATTGGAAGGGACACCTACATCACCACCACCACTAGGGGGATTATTGCATGCATTAAATACATCAGGTGTAGTTTGTATCGGATTAATCCAATCAATTATACAATTATTAAAATCTTGAGGATATTGGCTATTAGTGGGGGGGCAATAATTAATATTTTCAAAAGATGGATTACTAACCAGATTTTGCGCCCCTGATATTAAACAAAGATGCTGCATAAAAATGAGCATACAAAGAAAGATATATTTTTTCATGTGTATATTTTTTTGTTTTTTAATGCTAAAGTTTACTTATGGTTTGCCCGTTAAGCATATAAAAGCGCACAAATCCCTGCGATTTACTGTAATATATTTTCCAGGGGACTTTTAACTGAACTCCCCAAGACCTAATAGCTGCAGAATCTGGATTTACCAGAACCGAATAAATATCATTATAAGTTGTACTATTTACAGTAATGGTTTGTGTAGGAACATTTAATAAATATCCATACGGAGCAGGAGCACCACCAGGAAATTCAATAAGCGGAGTTTCATTATGATATGGAATTACAATATAAAATTGTTCTAATTGAGAAAAAGCAAAATCTGCTTCAATACCTTGTCCCTCACACGGAGATGTACATTCCCATGTCAATGGATAGGTATATTTATTTGTTACAATTAATGTATCAAGAATATGAGTTGTATCATTCTTGAAAATTACTTTTTGTCCTTGAGTATAACATATAAATGCTAATTCTGCATTTGAGAGTGGGCTGCAATCATCCGCGCAAGTAATTACTTTTGTTTCTGTTTTCTTGCAAGACAAATAAAATACAACCACGCATGAAATAAGCGCAATTAAAGCAATTGTTGTGATAGTGATTTTTGTTTTCTGCATATAGTTTATTTCTTTTCAAGCGTTTCAACTTTTGCATTTAATTCATTAATTTGCTTTTGCAAATTAATGATATAGAGTGTTTGTTCCTCAATTTTTTGCAGCAACTGGCTATTCATTTTGCCCAATGAAATATTGCCTTCAGTTTCCATACTGCTGCAATGCAAGTGTAAGTTCATTTAATGTGCCGGCTGCTTGTATATAATAACCATTATTAATTAATAATGAATATTCAGTAGCAAGTGTTCCAAAATAAAACAAAGTATGGTCGCCATGTTGACCATCAATGCTTTCGCGGTAATTTGGAAGATCGGTTAAATCAAAATCATTTCTAATAGATAAAACTTCGCTTTCACCTTGTTTATATCCGGGAACTACAAAATATTTCAAACGATCTCTATAGTACCAATATTTAAGCATGGCTTTATAATAATCAGTCTGAGCAAAAACACTGATATTAATACCGGCAAATAATATAAATATAATAATTTTTTTCATTCTGGTTGTTTTTTAAATGAAATTAAATAATTCCTATTGTTGAAATCTGTGGATATTTTTAAATCTGTCATGGTTAACTTTAATATTTTCCATTTGCTGTAGCCACCCTCTCCAATTGATCCCAAGCTTTTATATGATGATCCATTTAGCATCATATTCATTATCTCTTTATGATTTGAGAAAAAAAACTGTCCTGTAAATTTTGGATAACCGCCTACAACGAAAGATATGTTAACGTCATACCAATCCTGTGGAAAATCTATACGCATGTCACAGCCACAGCTATCATTGAAATTTTGCAAGGAGTCAACACCATTTGAAGTATATCCAACTATTATCCATGTGCCGCTTAATCTTGTCTCTACCTTATGAAAATCAAACAAGGGTCCATCTGGGTATCTTTCGCAGCCATACAATAATGTGATTACTAAAAGAATTAATATACAGTATAGCTTTTTCATAAAACAATTAATTTTGGGAAATAATTATAATATGCATTTCTATTCTCCATAATTTCACTTTCGCCTTGTTTTTCGCCGGGAACTACAAAATATTTTAACCTGTCCTCCCTGTAATACCAATATTTTTGCAGAGCTCCATTAAGCTGGGCAAAAATGCTGATATTGATACCGACGAATAATATTAATAAAATATATTTTTTCATTGTATTTATTTTTTAAATGAAATTAAATAATTTCTACCGTTGTAAGTTGTTGATATTTCAAATTTTTTCATTTCCAACTTTAGTATTTTCCATGTTTCAAAGGAGCCGATACCACTGCCATCTATTGGTCCTAAACTTTTAAATGATGTTTCATTAAGACCTACATTCATTATTTTAAAATGATCTGAAAAATAAAACGAACCTTCATTACCTTTGAATGGTTTATTACTATCTGCAACAAAATATATATTAACTAAATCCCAATCCGGTGGAAAACTTATTTGCATATTACCTCCGCAGCTATCATTAAAATTTTGCAATGAGTCAACACCATTAGAGGTGAACCCAACTATTTGCCAAGTGCCTTCCAATCTTTTTTGAACAGAACGAAAACTAATTAAAGGGCCTTCTTTATATCTACATGCAAATGGAATTGCCAGTATTAACAATAGTATAAATAATATAATTTTTTTCATTATTATTCTTTTTTAAATGATATTAAATAATTTCTGTTATTATATTCTGTAGAGATTTTAAAATCTGTCGTTGTAAGTTTTAATATTTCCCATTCACTTGTTTTATTACCCCCAAGTGGCCCTATACCTTTTCTTGAATTAATATGAATATCAACATTCATTAATTTTTTATTTTTTGAAAATGTAAAATCACCACCCATTTTATCTACAAAAGCAATAATATATATCGCCTCATCCCATGGAAAATCGATTTTCATATTACTTCCGCAACTGTCAACACAATATTGTAATGAATCTACTCCGTTTGAAGTAAAACCTACTACCTGCCATGTACCTTCTAATCTTCCTTTTACAGAACGAAAACTAATTAAAGGTCCTTCTTTATATCTACATGCAAATGGAATTGCCAGTATTAACAATAATATAAATAATATAATTTTTTTCATTATGTTTCTTTATTAAATGAAATTATATAATTTCTGCCATTGAAATTTGTTGATATTTTCAATTTTTTCATTTCTAACTTTAGTATTTTCCATGTTTCAAAGGAGCCGATACCACTGCCATCTATTGGTCCTAAACTTTTAAATGATGTTTCATTAAGACCTACATTCATTATTTTAAAATGATCTGAAAAATAAAACGAACCTTCATTACCTTTGAATGGTTTATTACTATCTGCAACAAAATATATATTAACTAAATCCCAATCCGGTGGAAAACTTATTTGCATATTACCACCACAACTGTCATTAAAATTTTGCAGGGAGTCAACACCATTAGAGGTAAATCCAACTATTTGCCATGTTCCTTCCAATCTTTTTTGTACAGAACGAAAGCTAATTAAAGGACCATCTGGGTATCTGTCGCAGCCAAACGAGAATGCAATGGCTAAAAGAATTAATATGCAAAGTAGCTTTTTCATAGTATTGTAAATATATTCTTTTTCTTTTACCCCTTCTGTGTCTCCCCCTGCAAATGCAAGGGGAGAAGTTGTGTGCGGGGAAACAGGGGTAAAAGTATTATATTTATTTTTTCTTCAGCAAATCAATATCTTTTTGCATTTCATTAATCTGCTTTTGCAGGTCAATTATATAAAGTGTTTGTTCTTCAATTTTTTTAAGTAATGTGGCATCCATTTTACCTACATTAATCCCTTTTTTTATAACTTCGTTTGAAGAAGGAACATCTGGAAGATGTTTATTCTTTTTAAGATATTTTTCAAGATCATTAATAGGCATAAGATCATAATTTTTATCGAAAACATAATCGGGCCAATAGCCGTCTAATTTTATTTCTACTTCTTTTGCCTGCATCTTTCCGTTTAGTATAAGCAGTCCTTCTTAGTATAAGCAGTCCTTCACCCGGTGCATTGATTGGGTCATACCCAAATTATCAGTAAAGCTGTTTTTCAAAATCATTTCATCATTACGCTTTAATCCGAATGCTGATTTATAATTTGTAAAAACTACAGACGGGTCAATGATAATATCATCTTTAAATTCAATCCACGCATTATCATATACGCTTTTTGCAATTTCCTGAATTTGTTTATTATTTGAATTCCTTACAAACGGAACATAGTTTGAATCATTTGCCTGTGCAAAAATATTTTCATTTATAAAAAATATTATAATGAATACCAGCGAGGATAAAAGGAAGTTATTTTTTTTCATCTTTATTTTTTTTAAATGGATTATTAAAATAAATATTGACACCGAAATTTATTAATTGATATAAATCTTTGTCAAGCGGCCAATAAAGGGTGTAATTATCATAAGGATTTTTTCTTAAATCAAATATTGTTGTATTAACCATAGGCATTATATTTATTTTTTTAAAATAAAATATAAACCCTAATGAATAGGTTAAATAATATTCCTCCTTATAAAACCCGGAATTAGTCCGTAGTCCGATTGAATTTGAAATTCCATATTTTTCTTTGAAATTTAATGTATTTGAAAATTTAATATCAAGAGAAAGATAATTTTCTTTCTGTAGTACTTCTCCAGAAGTATCTTTATCTGTCATTACATTCACAGCTCCATATTTTAGCATTGCGGACCTTTGATTGTAAGATAAACCAATTTCTATATCTATAGGGTTTTTATCTTCAATTTTACAAATACTGAATGTTCTTGAGACACCAAAAAAATATCCTAAATGAGCGAATGGTGTAACTACGTAATCTGTAAAATAAGGACTTGGTCCACTATTAGTAATATAATGATGAAATGTTGGGTAAAATATATTAGCACCAGCATTTACGCCCCAAACGCCTTTTTCATTAAGAGGCGCCTGTGCAAAAATATTTTCATTTATAAAAAATATTATAATGAATACCAGTGAGGATAAAAGGAAGTTATTTTTTTTCATCTTTATTTTTTTTAAATGGATTGTTGAAAAAAATGCTGACACCAAAATTAATTAATTGAAAAAAATCTTTGTCAATCGGACCAAAAATGGAATAATTATTATAAGGATAGCCTTTATTAATTTTTCTTAAATCAAGTATTGTTGTATTAACCATAGGCATTATATTTATTTTTTTTAAATAAAATATAAACCCTAATGAATAGGTTAAATAATATTCCTCATAATCAGAACCATCAAAAGAAGGAGTCCCACGCTTGTAATTAGTTCTAAATCCGATTGAATTTAAAATTCCATATTTTTCTTTAAAATTTAATGTATTAGAGAAATTAATATCGAGAGAAGGATAATCTTCTTTCGGGAATACTCTTCCAATAAAATAAGCATGATAAAAAGAATCCCGGATTTTATAATTTAATTTTGATGATATATGATTATATGATAAACCAATTGATACATCTATAGGATTTTTCTTTTCAATTTTACAAATCCTGAATGTTCTTGAAATTCCAAAAAAATATCCTAACTGAATGGCTGGCACAATTTCACCACTTTCAATAGGATTCTGACTAGAAACAATATAATCATGTAATGTGGGGTAAAATATATTTGAGCCGGCATTAATGCCCCAAGCGCCTGTATAGCCCGATGAAGCGCTGGTTGAATTATCAGTCCATAAGGTAGTGCCTCCCGAAGCCGTCCATCCGGTGGGGAAAGCATTGCTTGTTCCGAAATCTGTGCTATACAATGTTGTTTGCGCTACTGCCACATTTGCCAATATTATCATAGCAAAAGCTAAGATAATACTTTTTAAATAAAGAAGTAATGATTTTTTCATAACAGTTATTATTTTGTTTAACATTAATTTCTTTTCAAAAAAACTAAATTGCACTTCGGGGCGTCCCGCGTAATCATAAGGATAAACTCCGTCCCGTATCGAAGGAAAGCGGGTCTATCTTATGTCATGCTTCGAGGCGACCGCCGAAAAGCGGACTCCTCAGCATGACAGTACTTTTAAGTTCTCGTTTTCAAATTACAACACAATTGCCGGTTGCGACTGTATCCATGTGCCTTTGCTTTTGCGCAGCACAGGGCGGTTGTTCACTATTATCGAACTGCCCGGCTTTAAACCTGTAATTTCAATAGTTCCCTTGGATGTGGCATCCATATCAACCCATGTTTTGCCTCCATCGAGGCTGTATTCCCAAAGGTTGGCTACTGTACCTGCAATTTTTTTAACTTTGGCTATCATCGTTCCCGACTCACCTTTCTTTGGTTTAACAGTTATAGCATCCTTGCCTGCTATGCCCAGGTGTTTTACATCAAAACCTGAACTGATAATTATTGCTTCCGAATTAACGGGATTAGAATCACTTACTGTTTGTGTATAAGCCATCAACTGGTGCAGGTAATCCAAAACGGTCTTATAATCCACTGCACGCGCCTGTACCGCGCCTTTTACACGGGTAAGCGCTTTTGTGATGGCTACATCCAATGCCTGTATGGCAAGGTCAAGGGTTCCGCCATTGGTAACATTAACCGGACAAGAGGGAAACCAGGCATTACCGTTCATCGAAGTACGTATCAGCTTGGCTTTTGCCGAAAACGTTTCTATTTTCTTTAATTTCCTTATGTTTAACACGGCTATAACCTTTGTGATGATCCTTTTCGGCATCACCGAAATAGCCACCGCCATAATAATGACTGACAGGCTTGCCGAAAGAAATGTCTTTCTGACTGATTTTTTTAATGTTTTCATGTTTTAAATATTTAGGGTTAAATAATAAAGTGAATTATGTAGTAATTGCAGGGCAATGTATTTATTAATGCAGGACACGACACGGGTGATTGGGGCTGTTGCACCAGTAATCAGCGCCATAGCGCCAGTGATTGGAGCGTTAACACCAGTGATTAGAGCTTTAACACCAGTGATTAGAGCCTTAACACCAGTGATTAGAGCTTTAGCGCCAGTGATTAGAGCCTTAACACCAGTGATTAGAGCTTTAACACCAGTGATTAGAGCCTTAACACCAGTGATTAGAGCTTTAGCGCCAGTGATTAGAGCCTTAACACCAGTGATTAGAGCTTTAACACCAGTGATTAGTGCCTTAGCGCCAGTGATTGGAGCCTTAACACCAGTGATTAGTGCCTTAGCGCCAGTGATTAGTGCCTTAACACCAGTGATTGGAGCTTTAGCGCCAGTGATTGGAGACGTTGCACCAGTAACTGGTGAAGTGCCCATATTCACTAAACTCACTTCCCCTGTCGTAGTTAAAAAGTACCGTATTGATGTAAATAAGTGAAAAATATAAGGTTTACAGAACTTCCGGCTTGTATTTTGCGTATTTGGGGCTACTGAATAGGTAAAAAGCATCATACAGTCTCCTTTCCCCAAAAAGGCGACAAATACCTTATTACTATATATAGATATGGTAAAAGGGAAACTTCTTCCGCTTTCGCGTATGGATGGATGTTTAAGGTTCCCTCTTCTTCTCTTCTCTTCTCTTCTCTTCTCTTCTCTTCTCTGCCTCTACCCCGTAAACATCACATTTTAAAAATGTGGTCAGTCGGTTCATGCAAACGAAATATAAGAAAGCTAATTATTATAAAAACACTGTAGAAATTTATTTACAAATTTATATTGCCAAAAATCAAAAGTCAAGAAATTCGTCTAAAATATTTATTAACAGGCAATTCAATGCTACTAAAATTATAGGATTAAAAACGGGGAAACGCAATAAATATATAAGAAATTAAATTAATGCATGAGTAAAAATTACAGTTTTCCCCAATATTAATTTAACTGCCTATCTGCTTCGAACAAGTTGAAAGATTTATTATGTCAAAATTTAATATTGATTTTCTGTGTATATCTGCGCTATCTGCGGGAGTTCTTTCTGTTTCCCGCTGATTACGCTGATTTTCGCAGATTGAAAATAATTTAAAATCCATTGTTATACAAATTCGCAAAAACAAATTATAAAATTATTTGCATAACTTGATTAAAACAGATAGGCAGTTTAATTTATTGTTAAGCTTTAATTGGAAGTAAAAGTGAAAGAATTATTAGAATTCAAACGAATGATCAGGAAGGTGTTTTTAAAAAAAGAGGCTGCACTTAAGTGACAGCCTCTCTCCTATCGGGCTTTCATCGCCTCATCAACCTTTCGTACCGGGTCTGCACCTCACTCCAATTAACCACATTCCAGAAAGCTTCGATATAATCAGGGCGTTTATTCTGGTATTTCAGGTAATAAGCATGTTCCCACACATCCAGCCCCAGTAATGGCGTACCTTTTTGTTCGGCAACATCCATCAATGGGTTATCCTGGTTGGAAGTAGAAGAAATAAACAATTCTTTATTTTCATTAAGGCTTAACCATGCCCAACCGCTACCAAACCTTGTTTTGGCAGCATCGGCAAACTGTTGCTTGAATTTATCAAACCCGCTGAATTTTTTATTAATGGCATCAGCCAACAGCCCTGAAGGTTTTTCGCTCATGTCTTTACTTAGCAACTGCCAGAAGAAAGTATGGTTAAAATGCCCTCCCCCGTTGTTTCGCACTGCTACAGGATGCTTGCTCATGTTTTTCAACAGTTCAAGCAGGGACAAGCGCCCCATTTCATTTTCGGCAACAGCTTTGTTAAGGTTATCCACATAAGCCTTATGATGTTTAGAATAATGTATCTCCATAGTAAGGCTGTCGATGTATGGTTCAAGCGCATCGTATGCATATCCTAATTTCGGCAATTCGTAAGGAAATGCCAGTTTATGTTCATTTATATGATTGTTAGTTTCCATAAAAGTAAATATTAAGTAATTTTGTCATAATTATTATTTAAAATCATTCTAAACAACAATTATGCCGGATCGGAAACTGCCAGTTCATCATGACAAGGTGGCGCGAAAAATTACAATTTAAAACTGCATAACCAGTTTCAGGTTAACTTGCCGCGGGGTGAGGTAATTGGGAACAGGGTATTGCCTGTCGCTAACATCCGTTATCCAGATGTAGGAAATAACATTATTTATCTGTAGCAGGTTGAACACCTCAAGTGTAAGCCATATGGTCTTGAAATTACGGAAAGGATTATTAGGCTTCAGCTTGGCATGCAGGCCCTTTAATTCCTTTGAAAAACCTATATCCACACGCTTGTAAGCAGGATAGCGCAGCGAATCCCTGTACTGCGTATTCAGTGTGGGCGGGCCGAAAGGCAGCCCTGTGCCGTATATCAAACTAAGGTGCATTTTATAAGTAGGATGATGAGGCAGAAAATCCTGGAAGAACAAGGCCACATTCAGTCGCTGGTCGGTGGGTGTGGGAATGTAGCCGGTGTATGCTTCGCCATCAATTTTTTCCTGCGTTTTCAGCAGCGATACACTTGCCCACGATTCAAGCCCCGGAACAAATTCGCCGTTCACTTTCATGTCAATGCCGGCAGCATAGCCGTGGGCGGCGTTATCGGCATAATACTGTATCTTCACATCGTTTATCTCGTAAGGGTTCAGGTTCTGCAATATCTTATAATACACTTCGGTAATATAATGGAACGGCCTGCCCCATGCTTTGAAATCATTCTGCCCTGATAGCACGAAATGTATGGATGTTTGCGCTTTCACGTTATCGTTCACTTCCCCGTTGAAACCGATAAGCTCCTTGAAAAAAGGCGGCTGACTGTAATAACCCGTGGAGAAACTAAAGATATAGCCGTGCTCCCAGTTGGGCTTAAATGAAAGGGATGCCCTCGGGCTGAAAATGAACTGCTTGTCAAGGTCAAGGTAATTTGCCCTTGCTCCTGCCGTAAGAAACCATGCAGCGCTGTCGGACTCAAGGTTCCACTTTTGCTCGTAAAATCCAGTATACTGATTGGCTGTAATAATGTTCTGCCCCTTTATTACATTTTCCATATTCAGCGGGTATTCCGGCTGCACACCAGGATTTACATAACCAACGGAATCCGGAGAATGCGGAATGGTATAACCGGCCGAATCGTTCATCTGCCATTCGTCAAGCTGGTAATCGAAATATTCACGCTGATATTGCACACCCCAGTATTGCACAAGTTTGTTCCCCACTATAATGCCTTTTTGTTCAAAATTCAGCACGTTTCCATTCAGGTAATCCCTGGCATGATTCAGAAAAGCGCCTGTTCCAAGGTTCAGGTCGGGTTTCCCGAACTGGTTTGTGCCTAAACTGTTTTGCAGCTCATCGAGAGAATATTGCCCCAGTATATCGTAGGTTTCGCTTTCATTGGTCTGGAATGCGGAAGCGATAAACTTAAGGAACACATTCTTGCTGGGTGAGTAATTGCCCGAAAGAGCGCCAAAACCGGTATTGAACATATCCTTTTCCTGTCCGTCGAAATTTACCGACAAACGCAAGGCATCATTAATGGTTCCGAAATTAGTCTCCCTCGACTGTGGTATCAGGTCAAAGGCGTTCCTTGAATAATTTCCCAGAAAATCAATATTGAATTTTTCATTGAAAGCATAATTCAGTTCGGCCTGCACATCGGTGAAAGAAGGCTTGTAATCACCTTTGGTATCGAGGCTGCTTAGCAGGTACTGGTTCGATTTCTGCCTTGCCCCGACAAGGTAATAAAGTTTTTTATTTTTAGTAGCACCCCAAAGGCTCAATGATCCCCCAAGCAAGCTGCCCGAAAAAGAACCGCCAAATTCAGTGGGTTTCTTATACTGAATATCCAGCACCGACGACATTTTATCACCATACTTTGATTCAAAGCCTCCCGAAGAAAATTGTATACCCGATACAAGATCGGAATTCACAAAGCTAAGCCCCTCCTGCTGTCCTGCGCTAACCAAAATGGGTCGGTGCACTTCAATATCATTCACATAAACAAGGTTCTCGTCAAAATTCCCCCCTCTTACCGAATATTGCGACGAAAGCTCATTATGCGACGAAACGCCGGGCATTGTTTTAATAATGGATTCAACACCTTCGCTGGCAGAGGGTATTTCACTAACGGTACGGGGGTCAATTCTGGTAAAGTTGTTAGAAATATTTTCCTTTTCAGTAACATTCAGCACAGGCATCTCTGTTGAGGAAGGGTTCATGGTGCAATTGATCTCTTTCCTTTCCCTGGTTTAAGGAAAAGTCTTAATGTATCCGTACTGAAACCAACGAATGTAACAAATACTGAAACATTCACACTGGCAGGAACGGTCAACGTATAATTTCCCTGCTTGTCCGTTACAGTGCGCTCGGTAGTTCCAAAAACAGCAACAGTAACTAGTTCAAGTGGATTTCTTTTTGCATCGCTCACTTTGCCATAAATAGTGGCGGTGTTTTGCGCCCATGCAATAGTTGAAAAGGCTGTTGCAAAAATTAATATGATAGTCGTTTTTAATCCCAAAGCTTATTCAATTATTTCCAAACCAAACGCAGAAAAAGCAATATTATTATTGATCCGGGTTTTGATCCTCATTCTGGTCGGGCTGTTTAAACTTCCCCTCTTTCCAGGCCTTTATAAACTGCGCCCACGCAAAAGGATTTAGCAAGGGGTTATTGGTCATATTGGTCAGGCTGGGTTTATACATTCCCTGGTAGGAAGCATTATATACCTGCTGATTAACAAAACTCCTGTAGTTCTCCGAACCATCCATTGACATATTCCGTGCTCTTTCTTTCATGGCGGCAAGATCAAGATTTCTTTTAGCTCTTGCCATATCATCATCAGGTATCTTGGTGCTTACAAATGTTTTCTTGAACTGTTCAATGGTAGGCCATGGCGTGATGACAGTCTCAGAAAAATAGATAGTATCGGCAGAAAGGACCTGTATCCAGGAATACCTTGATCCGGCAAGTGTGTCTGGAACTTTGAACGTTGAAGCCTTGTAACCCATAGCGGAGAATTCAATAACATCGCCTGCCTGTGCTACAAATGAAAAGAATCCATTATAAGAAGAAATGGTTCCCTTCTTTGATCCTTTAATCATAAGGCTTGCAAATGGAACAGGTTCGGGCTCTATACTGTCGCTGTTGCCGGTAACAACCAAGCCCGAAAACTGTATCAGCTTCTTTTCTTTAGCTTGCTTAGTTTGTGCATTAACACTAATTGAACAATAACAGATGAAAAGCAGAAGAAAATATATTTTGATAGTAGAAGGCATTAAAAAAGATAAAGTGTATTTAACTGAAATAATATATCTAACGTAATAAATACAAAATTATTTCTTTTCAGGGAATAATCATTTTTTTTAACCTTATTTATAAAAAAAAGCTGTTACCGTAATGGTAACAGCTTTAAAATATCATAAATACAAAAACTATTTAAGGTGGCCCTTTTCTTTTGCTTCTTTAAGAACTGCAGAGATACCTTTCTTGTTAATGGTGCGCACTGCTGCTACAGAAACCTTTAATGTAACCCAGCGTTCTTCTTCGGGTATATAGAATTTCTTTTCCTGCAGGTTTGGGTAAAACTTGCGTTTTGTTTTATTATTGGAATGGGAAACCTTGTTTCCCGTTATCATCTTTTTACCTGTAACTTCACAAACTCTTGACATTGGAATTAATTTAAATTGTTTCTTTTCTGAAAATGGAGTGCAAAATAAGTGAAAATAATTTTATTATCCAAATATTCCAGTAAAAATAAATTTATTCTCCGGTGTGCTCAAAAATATTTTCAAAGTTATTCAAATTATTTAACTTTACATTTTTAAAGCCATAATTTACAACCTATGATGACTGAAGATTTTCTTCATTTCACATGGAAATACCGGATGTTTGATACAAAATCGCTTACTACTTCCCAGGGCGAAACACTTGAAATAATTAAACCCGGCGAACATAACACTAACGGAGGACCTGACTTTACTAATGCCCGCGTGAAAATTGGAAGCACTACATGGGCCGGTAATGTGGAGATCCACTTACATGCTTCCGACTGGAAAAAGCATAATCATCACAGGAATAAAGCCTATGATAACATAATCTTGCATGTTGTTTTTAATAATGATTATACGGCTGTCCGCAAAAGCAAAGAACCTATACCTATTCTGGAGTTAAATGAGATTATTCATCATGGGATTTTCAGGAAATACAAAAACATCATAAATAGCAAGCAATGGATTCCTTGTCAGGGATTAATAAAAAAAGTTGATCCCCTAATTATTTCTTCATGGCTGGACAGGCTTCTTGTGGAAAGATTAGAAAGAAAATCCGATGCCATTAGACAAACACTTGCATTAAATAAAAACAACTGGGAACATACTTTTTATGTTCACCTTGCACGTAACTTTGGTTTCAAACTTAATTCAGAGCCTTTTGAAATGCTCGCTAAAGCTACTTCACCAGCTTATCTTTCTAAACACAAAAACAATTTGTTTCAGCTAGAAGCAATGCTTTTCGGGCAATCTGGATTACTAAGCAAGAATATTCGCGAAGAATATGCTGAATCTTTATCACAGGAATTTAACATCCTGAAACAAAAGTTTTCTCTTATTCCTGTTAAAGGTCATTTATGGAAGTTCCTTCGCTTGCATCCTTCTGGCTTTCCCACTATACGGATAGCGCAATTTGCCTCACTCATACACAATTCTTTTAACTTATTTTCAAATATTCTTGAAATAAAAAAGCTTAATGAAACCGAAAGTCTTTTTGAAGCAGAATGCTCTGATTACTGGCAAACACATTATGTTTTCGGAAAAGAATCACCATGCAGATCAAAGAAACTGGGAAAAGCCGCCATTGAAAATATACTGATAAATACAGTTATTCCATTCCTGTTTATATATGGCATTAAGAAAAATGAGGACAAATACAAAGACAGGGCTATTCGATTCATGGAACAGATTGAAGGCGAGAAAAACTCCATTATCACTCGTTGGAAATTTATTGAAATGCCCGTGAAAACAGCGTCAAACACACAGTCTCTGCTTGAATTGAAGAATAATTATTGTTCTCCTAAGAAATGTCTTGATTGCGCAATTGGGAACTTTATGTTAAGAAAGATGAAATAAACAGCTATCTTTATTATATTATTTCAGGTGTCATTTTGACATTCATTGTAGAAACAAGTCATAATTAAAGAAACAATACAGCTTTTTAAAGCTATATGCTTAGAAGTTATTAAGGGGACTTCTAATAATTCTTAAAAACAAATTCTAAATACTAATTTCTAAACTCTAAATAATATCAAATACTCAAATATTAATGTTCAAAACTACAGCTAATTCAATGTTTGGTGCTTTTCTCATTTGAATTTTGAAATTATTTAGGATTTAGGGTTTAGTGCTTAGGATTTAAAAAAAAGCAAATTTTTAGAACCCACATTAACTTTATGCTGATTTTGGCAAATAAAGCTTTCAATTATTGTAATTTGCTTTAAATGGTATTTATTGATTTTACGCAATATTTCTGTATACATAATATAAAATAGAGTATAAACTTTTTTCTGGTTTATGAATAGTGTTTAAGAAAGCATTTTTGTTCGTTTATTAACACTCTTCCCAAATAATACGTATTTCTTTTCAAGTTAACACCATTCTTATTAGTTAACAACTAATTCTTGTTCAGTTAACACCATTTTATTAAGTGAATAAATATTTCTTTTTAAGTTAACAACCATTCTTGTTAAGTGAACATACCATTCTTGTTAATAAACAACTATTCTTGGTAAGATAACAACCATTCTTGTTAAGTGAACAACTATTCTTGTTAAGTTATCAACATTCTTGTCAAGATAACAACTATTCTTGTTAAGTTAACAACCATTCTTGTCAAGCTAATGCATATTCTTAACAAGAATGAGGTAAAATGAACAAGAATTCACATTGTATCATTCACTTATTCATTCTTTTCCCTTAATTATCATAAAATATAAGCATTCTTAGCAATCAGTCAAGATATAGTATATTTTCATATAAATTTTATCCCTATGGAATTATCAGCATTAACATGAATAAGCCCTGTTGATGGGCGCTACCGAAACCAAACCGCCGAACAATACTAATTTCTAAACTCTAAATAATATCAAATACTCAAATATTAATGTTCAAAACTACAGCTAATTCAATGTTTGGTGCTTTTCTCATTTGAATTTTGAAATTATTTAGGATTTAGTGTTTAGTGCTTAGGATTTAAAAAAAACAAATTTTTAGAACCCACATTAATTAAAAGTCGCCATTTATTACCTGATTTTTTAAGTGATTTTACCAGAAAGATACTTTTTTGTTAAAATAATTCAGTAATATCTTTTTTTTAATTAAATTATATTATATCTTTGTAATGTTATTTTTTCCTTTTTATAAAACAACTATAATGATGTTTAATCGTATTAGTTTCGTTTTTGATAAATCCAATTTTTATTTTGTTTAATATTTTTTAATTTAACATATAATACACCTTGTTTAGATAATGATTTCAAACACCAAAATATATACATTATGAAAAGAAAATTTACATTTTTTTGCTTATGTATTTTTATTGTTTTATTAGTTGCCGGCCCTTTCAGAATTTCAGCACAGACAGCAACCACTTCAGTAACATATACAGGTTTTCAGGCATGCGGAGGTTGTACCGTTTGCGGTGCCGATTATTGGTGTTTTAATACTCCAGGCAGTTATTGTGGAAATACCGCTGCTTGCGGAACAAGTTCTTTTATTGACCCTGTTCCTCCGGGAAATATTGTTACCAATATTAGTTTGGAATACTGGTCAGCCCACTGCACAGGCGGAACTATAGATGTTACCATAGATGGAAATCCTTTTCCAACAGTAAATGAAACCAGTACAGGCTGCCTGTGTTCTGCTCTTCCCTGTGCTATGACAGGATCCTCGACAGCCACTTATCCCTGTGGTATTTCTGGTTATAATTATGGAGGACCTAATTCATTGACCATTTGCACTGGTGCTAATGTGTGTATGCAGCGAATAGATATTACAATTACTTATGCCCCTGAAAGTGAGAGTACACCTGCTGGGCCAGCAGGTGCAATAAGCGGATTAACTCCTCTCTGTGTTGGTGCAACGCAAACATATTCCATTGCTGCTGTTACAGGTGCGGCCACTTATACGTGGACAGTTCCTGCCGGATGGACAATTCAATCAGGGCAGGGGACGACTTCAATAATTGTACAAGCCGGAGCTGCTGCAGGAAACATTTGTGTAACACCTTCAAATTTATGTGGAGCAGGAGCTCCTGCCTGTTATGCTGTTTCCAGCAACCCCTTACCTGTTGCACCTGTATCGGCCACGGTTGACAATAATAACTTCTGTACAGGCACATTTGCTAATATTACACTCACAGGAAACGGAGGCAGCGGTTCAACCATGAACTGGTATACCGGCTCATGCGGAGGCTCATATATCAGCTCGGGTACAAGTATTACAATTCTTGCGCCTGCAACAGGTTCAACCACTTATTTTACAGACTGGACAAATAGCTGCGGAACAACAGGATGTGCCAATGTTACAGTTAATGTAAATGCTCTTCCCACACCCAGTATAAGCGGGGGCGCATCAATATGTGCAGGAAATACCGCCACACTTGATGCGGGTGTTTACTCTTCGTATTTATGGTCAACAGGGGCATCAACTGAAACTATCCCAGTTACAGCAACAGGGACATACACAGTAACCGTTACAACGGCAGCAGGCTGCACGGGATCAGCATCTGCATCAGTTACAGTAACCTCAGCCCTGAATCCAATCATAACAGGACCTACAACAATTTGTCCGGGAGGTAATGTAACACTTGATGCTGGCCTCTATTCATTGTACACATGGTCAAGCGGCCCTTCGACTGAAACAATAACCGTAGCCACTTCAGGAATATATACGGTAACTGTTACCAACTCCGCCGGTTGTACGGGATCAACCTCGGTAAATGTTATTGCCTCTCCAAACCTGTCACCAACTATTACAGGTCCAACATCATTTTGTGCTGGGACAACAACCACACTGGATGCCGGCGCAGGTTATGCATCCTATCTATGGTCAAACACTGATTCAACTGAGACAATTTCTGTGACTACAGCAAACACCTATATCGTCACTGTTACCAATGCTGTTGGTTGTTCAGGAACTGCATCAGTAGTAGTTAATACATCTCCAAACCTTAATCCCATTATTTCCGGGCCTTCTGCAATCTGTAATGGCGGAAGTGCAACCCTTGATGCGGGATTTGGATATACTTCTTATTCATGGTCCAATTCCGACACAACAGAAACAATTACTGCAAACACGGCAGGCACATACATTGTTACAGTTTCTAATTCTTCTGGTTGTACAGGTACCAACAGCATAAGTATTAGTATCAGCATACCAACTGTCAATCCCGGGCCTAATGTAACTATTTGCATAGGAACTTCTACTACATTAAATGCTTCAGGCGATTCAACATATTCATGGTCTCCTGCTTCAACGTTAAATAACCCGTTTATTGCAAATCCAACCGCCACGCCAACTTCAGCAACAACGTATACTGTTACAGCGTATAATTCTATCGGATGCTCTGCCACTGGCAGTGTTACCGTGAACCTTTTCCCTACAGATGTGCCTGTAATTTCATATTCTTCAGAGCATACAGGATTTTGCGATTCGGTTAGCGTTAGCGATACGTTAAATGCCGGAAGCGGTTATACAGCTTATATCTGGTCTACCGGTGCAGGTACACAAACAATTTTTGTTAACGTGCCGGGACTTATACCGTAACTGTTGTTGATAATCACGGATGCGTATATACTTCCAGTGGATTAACTATTTATGTTGAGCCGCCTATAAATAAACCCATAATACTTGCTGCATCTACACCTGTATTTTGCCAGGGTGATTCTGTACTGCTTTATGTAAACAATCCATATTATACTTACCATTGGTCAAGTGGCTCTACACCTGTTCCTCATGTGTGGGCTTATGAATCAGAAACATTTGTGGTGACTGTTACTGACTCGCTGGGATGTGTCAGTGTTTCCGACCCTTTCCAGGTTCAAACTTATCCCTTGCCGATTGCAGAAGCAGCCTGTCAAAATGCTTTACTTAACGTGTCGTTTTATGATTTGTCAACATATGCGACTAACTGGTACTGGGATTTTGGCGATGGACAAAACTCAACACTTGAAAATCCAACCCATACTTATGCTACCGCCGGAACATATACTGTTATTTTAACTGCAACCGACAGTTGCGGAAGCGATAATGATACACTTATAGTTAAAGTTCCCGGCCCGGCAGGAATTATTGAATATGGAAATGATTTCCAGGATCTGCTTGTTTATCCCGTTCCAGTTTCAGATAATGTAAATGTTGCTTTCTATGCCGCTCATAATACCGATGCAGAATTGCAAATTCATGATCTTATGGGAAAATTGATCTACGAAGAATCCCTTTCAGGCTTGAATGGAAAATATATTAAAAGCATAAGCATGTCAGGACAAGCTGCAGGTATGTATTTTATCGAATTACGCTCAGATAAATCTTTTATTATAAAGAAATTTAGCAAACAGTAATTTTCACGGCTATTTGAGCTTATATATTTTATTATTATTTTATATTACCATAAATCAGAACAGACTATCTTCAAAATAATATTTTTTTCAGTTTGATAAAAAGTATTATTTTTGGAAACCATAAAAATTAAAATTATTAGTATGGAGAGAAAAATAAAATTATACGCAAGGTTCGCAATAATTATATCAATCTTTATTGTTGTGGGTACGAAAGCCCAGAATAATGTTGGTATTGGAACTGTAACTCCTGATATTTCAGCAATACTTGATCTGTCTTCAACTGATCAGGGGTTTTTAGCTCCACGTCTTACTACTGGTGAAATGTACGCTCTGAGCGCAACCGCTGCAGATGGACTTTTGATTTACAATAAAGACTCACTTTGCTTATGCTATTATAAAATTCCACCACCTAGTATGGGGTCGCCGACTTGGGTAAATCTATGTGCATGTCATTGCAGTGGCGGTTCCGGAAGTGCTGGACCAACTGGTCCTACTGGTCCAGCCGGCGCTGATGGCGTTACCGGGCCAACAGGGCCTACTGGTGCTGGAATTGCCGGACCTACTGGTGCTACTGGCCCTACCGGTTCAGGGTCAGGACCAACGGGCCCGACTGGTGATACCGGACCTACTGGCCCTACTGGTGCTGGCATGGGACCTACTGGCTCTACGGGGCCAACTGGTCCTACTGGCGATACAGGCCCTACGGGGGCAGGAATGGGACCTACTGGGCCAACCGGTGCTACTGGTAATAATGGTGGTACTGGATCGACAGGCCCTACCGGTGCTACTGGTGCTGGAACTGCTGGTGCAACAGGAGCTACAGGCGCCACAGGTTCAACAGGCGCTACCGGACCTGTTGGCTGTGCAACTGCAAATACTGTTATTAAATCTACCGGTGCCGCTGCTACTTGCAGCCAAATTGTTGATGATGGCACCACTGTCTGGATGACCATAGGTGCCACGCCAACCGGCAACGGCAAGCTTAATGTTGCAAGCGCTTCCACTACGGCAGGAGATGCTGCGATAATAGGCATGGATAATGGTAATGCTGCAGTATACGGTATTTATGGACAATCTTCTTCAACTACGGATAATGCAATTGGTGTATTTGGGAATGCTTCCGGAGCTTCAGGCGCTACTATTGGTGTATGGGGACAATCTGCCACTTCCGGTGCGGGAGTGGGTACTGGTGGGTATATTTCTTCTGGTACAGGATTTGCCATTGATGGTTTTAATGCAGATGCCAATGGAACTGCTATTATTGGTGTAGGAAATAACGTTTCAGGAAGCTATCCAACTGATGGATGTGGGATAACAGGTTCCGGATCCTCTTTTGGAACTGTAGGTTTTGCATCAAGCGGAACAGGTACTGGAGTAGTTGGTGTTGGAAATAATGCTCCATCGCCTTTTCAAACGCCTTTAGATGGAGCAGGTGTTTCAGGCAACGGAACAGAAGCGGGAGTCTGGGGTTATGCTAATAATTCAGGCGGTACTGAAGAGGGCGGATATTTCCAGGAAGGACACGGAAGTTTTGCATATGTGGGGTATTATGATGGGGCCACACAACGTAAAATTATAGGCAATGGATCCGTATCAACAATAGTAAAAAATACAAGCAATCAAAGGGTGGTGCTGACTTGTCCCGAAGCGCCTGAAATACTTTTCCAGGATTATGGTTCGGGTACTCTGCAGAGTGGCAAAGCTCATATTGACATTGATCCTACTTTATCAAAAAATATTTACGTTGATGATAATCATCCTTTGAAAGTATTTATTCAATTGGAAAATAATTGCAAAGGAGTTTATGTTACAAATAAAACAGCCAATGGCTTTGATGTTATTGAATTGGATGGCGGGAGTTCAAACGCTAAGTTTTCATGGTTCTTAACTGCTAACCGTGCTGATGATTATAACGATGAGGGGAAATTATGTTCCAAAAATGTAAATTCCAGATTCCCGCTTGCTCCCGGACCTATGCAAATGAAGTCGGCTGCCGCTAAGGAATCTCCGTTAAAACTAACTGATAAAAAAGAATCTTTTATTAAAAAGGGGAAATAATTTATTAATAGGAATTTTGTGGATTAAGTCCGCGAATTATTTATCGGGAATCCAACCTTAACAGGTTGGATTCTTTTTTTATACCTTATATTATTGTTATCTTAAATTAACCGGTACCTCGTCAGCAGTTACCAGCATACCGTCAGCGGTTACCAGCATACCGTCAGCGATTACCAGTATACCATCAGTGATGACCATTCCCTTTTCAAAATGTAATGTAAGTAACATATTTAAAGCATAAAAATTAAATACTGAAACAAAACCTTCCCAAATTACTCTCGTATAAATCCCATTGCCCGGAAAGCCCATTAACTGTAAATCAAAATTGCTCATTTCATAAAGATATTTCTTCCATATAATAATAAGGTATGGAATTATACTCTTAAAATTTTATTGTTAAAAGCTTGCTGTAAAGTTTTTTTTTATTAAATCTTAATATTTCTTATATTTGTCGTTTTATTTTCTTACAAATTCTAACCACATGGGACTTACAAAAAAAATCGCTGTAATTCTTATTTCTGTTATTCTTATTTCATCAGGTCTCTTTGTTTCAAAAGTTTATTCGCAGGCTCCGCTAAGAAATGTAGGGATTGGCACTACCGCTCCTAGCCCCAGCGCTCTTCTGGAGCTTAGTGCAGATAGTATGGGATTCTTGATTCCAAGGGTTTCTTTAACATCAATAAATGATGTTGCTACCATACCAAGCCCTGCCACTTCACTGCTGGTTTATAATATAAATGTAGCAATGACAGGCGGAGAGGTTGGTTTCTGGTACTTTGACGGAACTATGTGGAAAGCTTTTGGCAACAATAATGGCTGGTTGCTTATTGGTAATGCAGGAACAGTTGCCGGAACAAATTTCCTCGGTACAACCGATGCAACGGATTTTATAATTAAAACTGGCGGCTCTGCTGCAGGTTTTGAGAGATTGAGGGTATTAAAAGACGGACACATTATTGTTAACAATACCACACCAAGTGTTTCCGATGTTTATTCAGTTTATTCCACAGGCGCTGCAGGCGCAATTAATTCCATTGGTACTACTGCAATTGCAGGATATAGCGGTGTTAACGGATTTGGAGTTGTTGGAGAAAATATAGGTACTGGGGCCGGAGTATGGGGCAGTAGCACAACTGGTACAGGTGTATATGGAATAAGTAATGGGATTATAGATGATGGTGTTTGGGGCGATAATTCTAATCGCGGATCAGGTGTACGCGGGCAATCAAAGAATGATGGTTCCGGCGTTTTCGGTTTTAATGATTCCATAGGCGCAGGAGTATACGGGTATAACCCCAATGAAGGAATTGGTGTTATGGCTGTGAATGATGATACAGTAGCCGGAGCAGGATATGCAATGTATAGTTTAGCCAGATACCATACTTCATTCGGGCTTTATGCTATTAACTCAGATACATCAGGAACTGCAATACTCGGGATTGGAAATAACACTAACGAAAAATATTTACTTGCCGGGAGCGGCGGCTCTTTCAATGGAAATCACACGGGTCTTTTTTCTATCGGTGAAAATCTTACAGATGGCACTGGAATCTTAGCTGTTGGAAATGGTTTAGCTGCATTTGGAAGTATTACTGGTGGTGCAGGAATTGCAGCCACAGGAAATAACATTGGAGTTTATGGTTGTGCCCAAACACTGGGGTCGGCAGCTGATACGGGCAGAGCTGGAGGATATTTTGCTGATGGCTCTCCTGCTTCTTCTTATGCATATGTGGGCATGTTCGATGGCACTGCCAACAGAAAAATTGTAGGAAATGGAACAGTAAATACTATCGTAAAGAATTCTAATAATGATGATGTCATGCTATCAGCGCCCGAATCACCGGAAAATCTTTTCCAGGATTATGGTACGGGAACTTTGTCCAATGGCAAGGCTTCAATTAAGCTTGACCCTGATTTCGCGAAAAATATTGACGTGGACAACAAGCATCCATTAAGAGTATTTATTCAGCTTGAAGGCGATTGCAATGGAGTTTACGTTACCAACAAGACACAAAACGGTTTTGATGTTGTTGAACTGAAAGGAGGCAATTCCAATGTTGCATTCAGCTGGTCAGTAACTGCCAACAGGGCTGACGAAACAAGAGCTGACGGCTTTGTATTGAAATATTCGCAGGAGAGATTTACAAAGGCTCCAAGGCCTCTTGATGTAAAAGATGTGAAAGTTAGTACAGTTAATAAAAAAGTTAAAGTTAATACAAAACAGCGCAGAAAACTTGCGAAACATAGAAAAGACGCAGAAAAAGAAAATAAGTAAAATTATAAACTATTGTACTTTTTTTTTAAGTGATTTTACTATTGATTTAAGTTATTACTGTTAGTACCTTTATAAACTCTATTCATTGAAACTGTTCTTTACTTAATATTAATAATTTTAAACCAATCAAATATGAAAAAAACATTTTTACTTTCTGTTATGCTCATCCTGCTCATGGGATTTAGCTTTTCCGATGTTTTTGCACAAGTACCGCCTGAAGGGTTTAACTACCAGGCAGTAGCAAGGAATGCTTCCGGAGCCCTGATAAAAAACCAAAACATCAGCGTACGGATTAGTTTAATGTCTGGCAGTTCTAGCGGAACTGTACAGTGGCAGGAAACACATAGCCTGACCACTAATGATTTCGGTTTATTTACATTGATAATTGGAACGGGAACAAGTACCGGTGCAGGAGCAGCTTCTTCATTTTCAGGGATTAACTGGGCAAGTACCGGTTATTATCTGGAAGTTGAAGCTGATTTTAATGGTGGTTCAACCTTTACAGATATGGGTACCACACAATTTTGGTCAGTACCTTATGCTATGGTAGCCCTGAATGCACTTAACAGCCACCCCGGGGCTACAGGCCCAACTGGTCCAACAGGAACTATAGGCCTCACAGGAGCTACAGGAACAAATGGACTAAACGGAGCAACAGGCCCAACTGGTCATATGGGACCCACGGGAACTATCGGTCCTAACGGTCCTGCTGGTCCTGCCGGTGCAACCGGATTACAAGGCCCGACAGGTATTGCCGGTGCAACCGGAACAGTTGGTGTAACTGGTCCCACTGGTTTGCAAGGTATTCAAGGCGTTACTGGTGCTACTGGTAACCAAGGCATTCAGGGTGTTACAGGTTCAACTGGTATTCAAGGCCCTACTGGCGCTGATGGTGTTACTGGTTCTGTTGGTGCTACTGGTCCTCAAGGTATACAAGGCCCTGCTGGTGCAGATGGTATTACAGGCTCTGATGGTGCTACCGGTCCTGCCGGTGCAACCGGAGTTCAAGGAGTGACAGGTCCATCCGGTACTAATGGAACAAACGGTGTTGATGGAGCTACAGGATCTACAGGTGCTCCTGGTGTTGCTGGTGCTGTTGGCCCTGCTGGCCCTATTGGCCCCGCTGGTGTTGCTGGTGCTGTTGGCCCTGCCGGTCCTATTGGCCCCGCTGGTGTTGCTGGTGCTGTTGGCCCTGCCGGTCCTATTGGCCCCGCTGGTGTTGCTGGTGCTGTTGGCCCTGCCGGTCCTATTGGCCCCGCTGGTGTTGCTGGTGCTGTTGGCCCTGCCGGTCCTATTGGCCCCGCTGGTGTTGCTGGCGGTGTTGGCCCTGTTGGTCCTGCTGGTCCTGCTGGCGCTGATGGGAAAACAGGCCCACAAGGCCCTGCTGGTCCTGCCGGTGCTAATGGAACTAATGGTTCTCCAGGAGCTACTGGTCCTGCTGGTCCTGTTGGTCCTGCTGGTGCTAATGGAACTAATGGTTCTCCAGGAGCTACTGGCCCTGCCGGTGCTAATGGAACTAACGGCACCAATGGTTCTCCAGGAGCTACTGGTCCTGGTGGTGGTGTTGGTCCTGCTGGTGGCGTTGGCCCTACCGGCCCTGCGGGTCCCGTTGGTTGCGGTGTAGCAAATTATGTTGTAAAATCTACAGGCGCTGCAGCAACTTGCAGCCAGATATATGATAATGGAACAAATGTTGGTATCAATAACGCTGCCCCTGCCTATAAATTAGATGTAAACGGAGCGATAAATTTCACAACTACATTAAATGCAAATGGAAACCCGGGATCTGTTGGACAAATTTTAGCTTCACAAGGAGCCGGAACGCCTCCCATCTGGACAAGTACTAATTATGCCGGGCAATTTGACAGACAATATTTCTGGAGTACTGGAGCTGACCAAAAATTCATAGTTCCCCCGGGTGTTACTTCAGTCACCATAAAAATGTGGGGTGCCGGAGGTGGCCCTGGAGCAACTGGCAATGACCTAAATCAAGGAGGTTCGGGTGCATACGTTTATGCACAGCTAACTGTGACTCCCGGACAAGTTTTAACTGTAATTGTAGGGGGAGGAGGATCTTATTCCGGTCTTTTAGCTTCATATGGAGGCGGTGGTGCAGGTGGTAGCCCCAGCAATGATTATAGTGGTGGCGGCGGCGGAATGTCAGCAATACAGTACCCGCAAGGAACTAATATTGCTATTGCAGGTGGCGGCGGTGGCGGTTGCGGCAATTCGGAAAATGCAGGCGGCGCAAATGCAATCGGATATGGAGGCGGAGGCGGTGCAAGCGGTTTTAGCTTAACAGCATCAGCAGGTGGTTATAGTAAAAACCAAACTACTGCTGCTGGTGGAGGCGGGACACAAGTCAGTGGCGGAGCTGCTGGCGCAGGAGGTTCCTTTCAAACGCCAGGCGCAGCAGGTTTGGGCGGTGATGGCTGCCAAACTTCTCCCTATGGTGGTGGTGGCGGTGGTGGCTACTATGGCGGCGGCGGTGGCGGACAATATGGTGGCGGTGGCGGCGGCTCTTCATGGTATCAGGTAGCAGAACCATGGATAAGCATAACATGTCACGCTGGAAATAACGGTCAAAATTCTCTTTCACAGGCTCCTGCTCCACCATATATTCCTGTAGGTGATCAGGATTACGGTGGGACTGCAGCTTTTGGTCCAGGCGCTGGTGGTGGGCTCTATCAGGGTTATATCCAAAGTGGTGGTAATGGTGAGATTGTAATTTCATGGTAATATCATTAAGGATATTTACTAAAATGCAGCAATAAGTAATAAAAATAAGTTTAAAGCTGTTGAATTAAATAAAATAATCTTCTATGAAACATTCCATATTTATACTGGTTTTTTTAATGGCAAGTTTCTGCTTGTCTGCCCAGACTCCACAAAAGAGGGTTAAGAAAAGCCAGTCAACAGATGTATCTGATGTAAATAATGCAGCTGATACAGGTGGAGTTAGCAAGAACATTGCAGTTACAGATAATTCTATGAATAAGAATGTAACAAATGCAAGTTCATCATCAGATAATGGAACTGGGAACAATCAATTAAAACGGAAAAAGTTCATGGCTCGTCCAGGGATTTTCCTCCTATCCCAATCAACAAAAGGAAAAGGACTGCCCAAAAAAATGATACTATTATTAAAGATAAGTAGCGAATAAAAAAGGAGTATCAGATAATCATTAAATATTAAGCAATGTACTATTAACAATACCTAAAAAAACCATCCAAATCGGATGGTTTTTTTATTTCAGTAAATCAAATTACTTTATTGTTAATTTTTTTCATTTGACATAAAAATTTTATTTAATAAATTTGCATAAGCACATAATTATTCCTTATCTTCATAAAATTATTTTGGCTTTATTATTTACTATTCAACCATCTTATATAAATCAATTGCTATGAAAAGAAATTATATACTCTTCGTTGCATTGTTATCTTTCTTCATATTCAATTTGAAAATCAACAATGCAATTGCACAGGTTCCCGAGGGATTAAATTACCAGGCTGTAGCCCGCGATGCAAGCGGCAACCTTATAAAGAACCAAAATATCAATGTGCGTTTAAGTATTATTAGCGGAAACCCATCAGGGACAGTTCAATGGCAGGAAACTCATTATTTAAGCACTAATAATTTTGGATTATTTACTTTGGTTATTGGAACCGGTGTTTCAACAGGAATCGGTGCTTCCTCTTCATTTGCAATGGTAAACTGGGCAAGTGACACGTTTTATTTAAAAGTGGAAGCTGATTTTACAGGCAACACAAACTTTCATGATATGGGAACAACTCAATTCTGGTCAGTTCCTTATGCATTGGTTGCATTAAATTCATTAAACGGGCATCCGGGTGCAACGGGTCCAACTGGCCCAACAGGTACAGCAGGTGCTACAGGAACTACCGGACTGAATGGAACAAACGGATTAAATGGCGCTACCGGTCCAACTGGCCATATGGGTCCAACTGGTACAATAGGTCCATTAGGACCTGCAGGTCCTCCGGGACCTACAGGTGCAAATGGTGTTACAGGTTCATCTGGTGTTACTGGACCCACAGGTTCTGGAATGGGTCCTACGGGGCCTACAGGTCCAACAGGAATTGGGACTGCAGGTGCAACAGGTCCTACTGGACCAACCGGAGCAGGAATTACTGGTGCTACAGGACCAACTGGTGATACTGGTCCTACAGGTTCAGGAATGGGTCCAACCGGCCCCACTGGAGGTATAGGACCTACCGGAGATACAGGACCAACTGGTGCAGGGATTACTGGTGCTACAGGTTCTACTGGGCCTACCGGGCCTACTGGTGATATCGGCCCTACAGGGTCAGGAATGGGTCCAACTGGACCAACCGGAGGTACCGGGCCTACCGGTGATAATGGCGATACCGGCCCAACAGGTACAGGAACGACTGGTGCAACAGGTCCTACTGGACCAACAGGCACAGGGACTACAGGCGCAACTGGTTCTACAGGTTCTACCGGACCAACCGGAGCAGGTACAACCGGAGCTACTGGTTCTACAGGCCCGACAGGCTCAACAGGAGCTACAGGCGCAACTGGTACAGGAGCTACAGGTGCTACAGGACCAACAGGCCCTACGGGCAGCGGAGGAGGAAACGACTGGCTTCTGCTTGGAAATGCGGGTACTATAGATGGTACTAATTTCATCGGCACTACAGATAATGTTCCTTTCAACATAAGAATTAATAACCAAAAATCTGGAAGAATTGATTTATCGGGTAATTCATTCTTTGGGTATGAGTCAGGAAATGCTAACTCAATAGGAACTAACAATACTGCAATAGGGTATAACGCACTTTTTTCAAATACCACTGCTGCTGAAAATACTGCTTTGGGTTATCAGGCTTTATATACTCAATCTTACAATGACGGCGGCAGTACATGGAACAGCTATAATGTAGCCATAGGCAATGGCGCACTTTATGCAAACCAGCCAACTACCACCAACAATGGTGAAGCCAATACTCCCCTGGGATGGCATTCCCTTAATGCTAATACCATAGGGTTTTACAATACAGCCATTGGTGCCGGATCTATGATAAATACAACTACAGCCTTTCAAAATACCGCCTGTGGGGTGAATTCATTATATTATAATGTCTCAGGTTATAATAATACAGCGATTGGTTGTTATGCAGGGCTGGGTGTAGCAGGTTCGTCTACCGGATATAATAATACTGCATTAGGTACTCAGGCTTTATTAAGGTACACTACTGGTTTTAACAATACCGCTGTTGGAGTAAATGCTCTTTATTTTAATTCAACAGGATACGATAATGTCGCTGTTGGTAGAGAAGCACTTGATACGAATACTACAGGATTTTATAATACAGCTTTAGGAACACAAGCGCTTTTTTTCAATCTAGCCGGAACAGGTAATACTGCTGTTGGATATGAGGCACTTCAAACCAATAGTAACCATACCGGTAACGATAATACTGCAATAGGATATACTTCAGATGTTCTAGGCAGTGGATTAACCAATGCTACCGCAATTGGAGCTTATACAAATGTTACCTCAAATAATGCTTTAGTGCTTGGAAGTATTAATGGTGTAAACGGAGCGCCTGCTTCAGCAAATGTTGGTATTGGAATAACAGCGCCTACAAGTCTTTTGCATGTGGTTGACGGAGGGGGTACATTCACAACCGGAACTCTTGTCAATATTACTGGCAATTCTTTAACTACCGGAAAAGGATTGTTGATAACATCTTCTTCTATCACATCAGGGAATGTGCTGGATGTTGAAGCTACTAATGCGGCTAATAATGCGGCTAATACCAATGCAGGTATTTATGCATACAATACTGGCCAATATGCTAATTCCATACATTCTGTTTCAAATGGAGGGAGAGAAGGTTATTCTTCTGTTTTTGCCGAATCAAATACCAATTTTGCGGGAAGTGATTTTAGCTCAAGCCTATCAAATCATACGGTAAATGCCCAAATAAGTGGTAATGGTGATTATTCTTTTGCAATCACTGGTTATGTTGTTAATGCCCCGGCTCCTTCAGCAGGTGTTTTAGGTTATTACGGTTCCGATTTTTGGGGAGCACTAGGCTATAACATTATTGGTGGCGGAACTGAATACGGCGTTTATGCCGATGGAGGTTATAGCGGGGGAACAGGCACAAGGCCGCGTTTGGATGTAAATCAGGGAATAGGACTTGGAGCATTCGGCGGATTATTCGGCTCCCTTATTCGCGGACAGGTTTATGGACTTAATGTAAAAGGTCAGAGATATGGAATATATGTTGACGGTCAAACATACACCAATGATGTGATCATTCAATTGAGTGATGCTCCTGGACCTAAAAGATCAATTCTACCAAGAGATCGCATTGCAACATATGTGCCAACATCCATGAAAGTGAGTGTTTATGATAATGGTACGGCAAAACTTGTCAATGGCAAAGCTGAAATTACTTTTGATAATAATTTTTCAAACATGATTTCTGATTCCACAGTGATAGTAACCGTTACACCACAAGGAAACACTAACGGTGTTTATACTCAGGATGTAACTTCAAGGGGCTTTGAAGTGATTGAGAATAATAGTGGACAATCTAATACGATGATTTCATGGATTGCTGTCGGTGTAAGAAATGGCTATGAAAACCCTTCTCTTGCAAAAGAACTTTTATCACCTGACTATGACACTAATATGAATGGTGTAATGCACAATGAAACCAATGCATCAGACCCATCAACTCCTGCATGGTGGGATGGACAAACATTGCATTTCAGCAGATCACCTGTGTCTACAAAATAATTTATTAATCTGCTATATAATCATAATAAAAAAGCCATCACAATTGTGATGGCTTTTTTATTACAAGCTTTTGAAATAATTATATCATTTCCTATGCATCAATCTTAGCATACTTTGCATTCTTCTCTATAAACTCACGGCGTGGTGGAACTTCATCGCCCATCAGCATGGAGAAAACACGGTCGGCCTCAGCGCCATTTTCTATGACAACCTGCCTTAAGGTACGGAAATCAGGATTCATAGTTGTCATCCACAACTGTTCGCAGTTCATTTCACCAAGACCTTTATAACGCTGGATATGCACGCTGCTTTCTTTACCATCCTTAGCCAGTTCTGAAACTATAGCTTGGCGTTCTTCTTCTGTCCAGCAATAGCGTTCGTCTTTACCTTTCTTAATAAGATATAATGGAGGTGTAGCAATATACACATATCCGTTTTCTATAAGTTCCTGCATATAGCGGAAGAAGAAAGTAAGAATAAGTGTGGCAATATGGCTACCATCCACATCAGCATCGGTCATGATGATGATCTTATGATAACGGAGTTTGTTTAGGTTAAGCGCTTTACTGTCCTCTTCTGTTCCAACAGTAATACCTAATGCCGTGTACATGTTCTTTATTTCTTCGCTGTCGAAAACCCTGTGCTGCATGGCTTTTTCAACGTTCAATATCTTTCCTCTTAAAGGGAGTATGGCCTGAGTACGCCTGTCGCGGCCCTGTTTAGCAGTACCACCTGCGGAATCACCTTCCACCAGGTATATCTCGCATAAAGAAGGATCGCTTTCCTGGCAATCGGCAAGCTTGCCGGGCAAACCCGAGCCGGTAAGAACCCCTTTTCTCTGCACTAGTTCCCTTGCTTTTCTTGCTGCATGACGCGCAGTGGCTGCTAGTATAACTTTGTTAACAATGGTCCTTGCTTCTTTGGGATGTTCTTCCAGGTAATAATTAAGCATTTCGCTTACAAGCTGGTCAACAACACCCATAATTTCGTTGTTACCGAGTTTGGTCTTTGTCTGGCCTTCAAACTGCGGTTCCTGCACTTTAACAGAAATAACAGCAGTAAGTCCTTCACGAAAATCGTCACCGTTAATATCGAATTTAAGCTTTGCCAGCATACCTGATTTGTCGGCATACGATTTAAGCGTACGTGTAAGCGCCCTCCTGAAACCTGCAAGGTGAGTTCCGCCTTCGTGAGTATTGATATTATTGCAATAAGAATGGGTATTTTCAGCAAAAGATGCATTATACTGCATAGCCACTTCAATGGGAACCCCTCCTTTTTCACCTTCCATGTAAATTGGTGTTTCCATCAGTTTTTCACGGGTGGAATCAAGGTAATCAACAAACTCTTTCAGCCCTTCTTTTGAGAAATAAGTATTGGTGGTATAATTGCCGTTTTCGTCCTTTTCCCGTTTATCGGTAATGGTAAGCGTGATACCTTTATTCAGGAAAGCAAGTTCACGTAACCTTGAACAAAGTATTTCATACGAAAAAACACTAACAATAAATATGCTTGCATCGGGCATGAAAGTGGTTTCAGTACCCGTCCTGTCAGAATTTCCAACCGTTTTTACATCATACAATGGTTTTCCAATTTCATACTCCTGTATAAATTCTTTGCCATCCCTATATACTTTAACTGTAAGATGCGACGACAACGCATTAACGCAGGAAACACCCACGCCGTGCAAACCGCCGGAAACCTTGTATGATTCCTTATTGAACTTACCGCCTGCATGAAGAACCGTCATTACGACTTCAAGAGCCGACTTCTGTTCTTTTTCGTGCCAGTCGGTGGGGATACCACGACCGTTATCAATAACTGTTATGGAATTATCCTCGTTTATAAAAACATCTATCTGGTTGCAATAACCTGCAAGGGCCTCATCAATGGAGTTATCTACCACTTCATAAACCAAATGGTGCAAACCGCGCGAACCAACATCGCCAATATACATGGCAGGACGTTTCCTGACCGCTTCCAGACCCTCTAAAACCTGAATGTTATCCGCTGTGTACGAATCTTTTTCAACAACTTCTTTTTCTAGATCACTCATTTATTTCTCCGTTTTTTAAATGTGAACAAATGTAATAAAAAATACCTTACACAAGCTCAATAAAAGTGCATAAAAACTATGAAAATTTAGTAACAATTTAATGGCTATTTAGTAGTAAGTAGTAAGATGGGAGTAAATTAGCGAAATAGTAAATTAGTTCAATATTTATATATCCAGTTTATGCTGCTTACTTACACTTATTTCTTTATACATATATTTCAGTATTTCTAAATTATCGCCGAAATAGAGTTTGTTCATGAGTGGGGGATTTGAAAATTATAATATTGTAAAGTATGGCAGTAATGTAATTATTCACTTATCTTTTGATTTAATGTTTAGTTTGCCTTTCCGTTCAATGCTGGAACAAACAGGACACCATTTTTTTTTATCTTTTACATTAGCAAGGTCAGCTTTCCATTGATGTCCTTTGTTGCATCGCCATTCTAATTTTGTGTGGTTGTTAATGTACACTTTCGACAGGCATTTGCCTCCTCTTTGATCTGCTAATTCCTGCATATCATTAATGTTGATATGCTTACCATCACAATAAGGACACCATGTTTTCGCATGCTTAATACGATCGGGTGGCGCCTTCCATTGGTGTCCTTTACTGCATTCCCATAATAATGGAGTTTTACCATTAATATATTTATCCGACAACAGTTTGCCTTCATTTTTTATTGCAATCTCCCGATACGTTTCTATGTTGTCTCTATGTAATTCTGCATTAGCTTCAAAGCTGCATGTGGGACACCAGTGGTCACTAACGATATGTTGGGGTCTGGTTTCCCATATATGCCCTTTACTACATTGCCATTTTAATTTTGTTTTGGAATCAATATATTTTTTCGACAGGCATTTACCACCTTTTTGGCCTGCCAGTCGCTGCATATCTTTAATAGTGTACTTAAACTTGCCGGCACAAATCGGGCACCAACTTTCGCCAAATTTAATAATAGCTGCTTTGGTGTACCATTGATGCCCTTTATCACATTCAAATAAAAGTTTGGTATTACAATTATTATATTCATCCGACAATAGTTTACCACCCTTTTCTGTGGCTATCTTCCTGTATATTTCTATGTCATCTCTTTGTTTTTCACTGCAGCTTTCACGACCGCAAATAGGGCACCATGTATTGTTAACAGTAATACTGCAAGGCTCAGCTTTCCAAACATGTCCCTTACCGCACTGCCATTCTAATTTTGTTCTTTTATTAATATATTTATCCGACAGGCATTTACCTCCTCTTTTAGCTGCCTGTTCCTGCATGTCTTTTATGTTTTTATTTCTGCCAATACAAATCGGGCACCAACTTTTAGCCAGCTTAACTGAAACTGCTTTGGTGTACCATTGATGCCCCTTACCACATTCCCATAAAAGTTTTTCATTAATATTAATATATCTATCTGCTAATAGCTTACCACCCCTTTCTATAGCAATCGCCTTTAATTCTTCTAACCTTTCCTCTTTTGTTTTTGCTTCCTTATCACATCTGGGGCACCATCCACCCTGTTTGATAATATTAAACCCGGCTTCCCATGTATGCCCTTTTGAACACATCCATTTGTACTTGGTTTCAATATCCCAAAATTCGTTGCTCAAACATTTGCCTCCTTTATAGGTGGCAAATTCTTGCAGGTCTTCTATGGTATAGCGGGTTGGCATTATTCAATTTATTATTAAAGCAAATATTGTTTTAACTTTTACATTAACTTAGAAACAAGTTGGCATTCCTTATTTATTATTCATTAATAAATCTTATACCATCAGATATTTCCCCAAAATTACAATATTATTAGGAACTGTTTAAATTTGAAAGGAAAATCAATTTGATTGCCCCGTTCCCTAAAGTAGTAGTCACACTGAGGAGAGGCAACGCCTCGTCTCGAAGTGCGACTAACGTATGCCAGGCTTCGAGACGCTTCGCTCCTCAGCCTGACAATGCTCTTGGGACAAATGTTGAAAATCATTAGATGTAATATTTTGAATTGAATTTATCCAATTATTCTTCGCTACATCATTTAAATTTTTTACTTTTGTTATGAGTAATTTATTAATGCCCATTAACTAATTTAGAACACATACATCCATGAAGAAACTCCTTGGTTATTTCCATATAGTGCTTAACCTGCACAGGATGAGTATTTCCGATGAAGTGGTATTGGCATTAACCGGACTTAATTACGCTACCGACCCTGATTACACCAGCCCTACTGTAACACAACCCCAGTTGCAGGCATTGGCAACAACAGTGCAAAACGTTCTGGGTTCGCGGATAACTTCTTCCAGCCTGCAACTTACCGAACAGGAACAGATAGATGTTGATGCCCTGTCGAGAGCTATTATCACTGTGAAAAGCGAAGTGGAGGTAGTGGCAAATAAGAAAGCCGGTGGAAACAGGGCAATATTTGAAACTATTGTAAGGCGTATCGGTTTGCATCCTTCAAAGCAGCAGGCTAAACATGTTCGTATTGTTGGATTCATGCACAGTGAGAAAGGCAGTTTCCATTTTATAGTACCCTCCGAAGGTAAAGATGTTATTTATATTTACGAGCTTGGATTTACCACTGCCGAAAACGTTTTGCCAACAGATTGGCTGCCTGTAATACCATTAGATCTGGCAGAACTTATCATGATAGGATTTAAGAGCGGCGATATAATAGCTATGCATTATGCAGTGCAAAAATCGCCACCACGCGTTAAAGCTGAAAACGGCTGTTGCTGCTGATACTGCTAATACCGATATTGCAAAAACTATCAAACCAAGCGGGGTGCTTACTATGCTGCCCGTTAACAATAAAGGCAAGGTAGTATTAACTTATGGTGCAAACTACTGGCATTTCAGCAATGTAATGTATTTCCGTATCCCATAGGAAGAAAGTTATCGGTAATCGGTTATCGGTAATCAGTAAGTCACCTCATCTTCTGTTGAAATTACCTCAATTACTGTTCAAGTCACTTCAACTCCTGTTGAATTCACCTCAGCTTCTGTTCAAATTACCTCAACTCTTGATAAAGTTACCTCAATTCCTGTTGAAGTTACTTCGACTCTTGATCAAGTCACCTCAACTTCTGTTCAAGTTAACTCAACTCTTGATAAAGTTACCTCAATTCCTGTTGAAGTTACCTCAACTCTTGATGAAGTCACCTCAACTTCTGTTCAAATCACCTCAACTCTTATTGAAGTCGCCTCAACTCCTGTAGAATACACTTCAATTAATAGTGAGGTGATATTATAGCATTATGAAGTTACTTTAAGAATAAACAATGCATGAACGCTGATACGGGATGAAATTAAACTTTAGGAAAACAGACTTTAATGCTTATAACATTGACAAGAAAAAGAATAGCAAATGTTAAGCAATCGAACAAACGAACAATTAAACAATCGAATTAATAACTAAATAACCCAATAACTAATAACCCTTTTCTAAAAAGAATACGTCAGTCCCAGCAGCGCAGTGAAGCCATAGTTAGGATAGTTGTACCACTGTTGGTACCTTACAGCGGCAACATTATTAAAGGTAACGAATGCCGACCATATCTTGGAATAACGGTACTCAAGCCCAAGGTTAAAGTCAACCACGCCTTTTAAACTAATTGCCTTAACGGTATGCAGGGTATCGCTGGAAAAAGTGCGGGCATACGAACTTCCCCTTGCAAACACATCGGCTTTAAGTATTATCTTATCCCTCAGATTGTAATTGAAGGATAAAGTAATATCGGAACCGGGCTGATGCCATGCCTGCAATTGCTTTGTAGTGGTGTACTGGAAGTAATCGGCCGACAAAGCCACCCTGATCTTGGTGGATTTCTGGTAAGCCAGTTCAATATGCGAATTAAATATCTTCACATTATCGTAAACAAGAGTGAATTTGTTTTGCAATTCAGCAGCAGTATCGGTTACAAACAAAGGAAGGTTCTCAACATTTTCGTCGTACACGCTTGCATTGAACGAAAAACTTGAACTCAGACTGCCCTTAAACCCGCCAAAAAGCTTGGTTTTGGTATTGGTGAATTCAAGCGGAAGCGAAGTATTGATAAAGGGATTCTCGGCTGAAAGGTCGATAAGGTTATTGCGTTGAAGCCCTCCTGTAAGTCCGCCATAAAGGATAAAGATATTATTGTACAGGTTAAAATCAAGGTTCAGGTCGGGATACAAATATGTAACTGACGACTTACCCGTGCTGATAGAGGTGTTAAAGCCCAGATTGAATTTAATGATATCGCCTTTGGCCGAAAAATGTGGAATGAATTGGATTACTGCCGCATTGCCGTTATAGATCTTTGTGTTATCGCTATAGTCATCTACCACAGCAGCCAGCCCCAGGTTCTGGTTCTTTACCGAACGCCCCAGGAAACTTACTTTTTCGTCGGCTGAGCCCGTGAAATTGATAAAGTCTTCTGTGGCTTTGTAAAGGTCAGAAAGATGATAATACTGCAGCGACAAGGCATGATTAAGTTTGGTAGAATCACGATAGGTGCTGAAGAAGTTAAACTTCCCTCCTACTTTCGCAAACCTTTGTTTGATGCTGTCTTTCTTGGAAAGGTTTGGATAATCGGCAAGAGTATCGTAATCGTTTTTATTGAAACCATAGTAATGAACTACATTCCTTGTATAATCAATATCAGCAGTAAAAGTATGCTGCTTGTAAAAGCGTTTTGCATTTATTCCGGCTTTGTTATCGCTGAAACCGGGATAGCCATAATCTTTTATTTTCCCTGCAGAAGAAAGATGGTCGTAGTAAATGCCAAAAGCCGATGAAGTGGAACGAAGGTTATCATAATCAATCTCAGCCAAAGGGGTTGTCTTGGTTCCGAAACCTGCTTTAATAAATGCTTTATACAGTTTCACCAATGGTTCACCCGTCATCTTGGCAGGCTTAATAGGGTCAACATCAAACGTAGTGGGATACAGCTTAGGACTGATGTGATAATTGAGGTTCAGCTTTTCAATGATAGTATCATTTATTCGCGGGTTATCATTGATCTTAAAAGCGTCGGAAATAGTGGGCTCATTGGCTTTAATAAGCACTACAGAATCTTTCTGGGCTTTACTTATTCCGCCGAAAGCAAGAATTATAAAAGAAAGAAGAAAAGCCCTTTTCATTCCTTGATTTGGCTTACCCACTTTCGTCATTGCGAGGAGGAACGACGAAGCAATCTCTCGAATCATATGATTGCTTCCCCTTCGCTTCGCTCTGTGTCGCAATGACGGATGGATTTGGGTAAGCCTTGCTTGAAATACATGGCTGTTATTCATTTTTCTTTTCCTCCATTGGTTTATTATTGTTCTGAATGGTGTCATTTTTAGGATTATTATCGAACTTGATTTGAATATCTTCCTGCTGCGCTTTCTGTTGCTGTTGTTGCAGTTTCTCAGCATCGTTAATAGCATTTAGTTTTTGGTGAGCTATGGTAACAAGGTCGCTGCCTTCGTAATTGTCAATAATGCTTTGCAAGGTTGCCTTAGCTTGTACGGTGTTTCCATTTACCACATAAATATCTGCAAGAAGGATAAAGCTCTTGGCTATCCAGTAATCGTACGAAGGAACCTGATTTATCACTTCAAACACCGTTTTCTCCGATTGCTTGTAATCCTTTAATTTGAAATAGATATAAGCGATATTGTATTTCGATTCTGCCCCATATTCGCTGGCAGGGCTTTGCTTGAAAGTAAATTCAAATTCGGTCTGTGCAAGAGGAATGCTGTCAATGGCCAGCGCCGAACGGGCAATGGTGATATGTGCTTCTGCAAGGGCTTCATTCGATACTTTCTCAGTTGCAATCAGTATATTTGCAGCTTTTATTGCATTGCTGTATTTGCCTGCTTTCCAGTAACAACGCATTTCCATGGTGCGGGCTTCAATGATATTTGTTTTAAATTCAGAGTTACCTTCAAGGCGGTTGTAATAATTGGCCGCACTGTCGTAACGTTTCAGTTTGTAACATATATCAGCAAGATGAAGCAAGGCTGATTCGGAGAACTTGTTCTGCGGCGCTCCTGCTACAAACGAATATTCTTTTATGGCATCATCTGAATCATTGTTTTTATTATCACATTCTGCTTTATAGAAATATGCATTGGTAACAAAATAACCTGTAGGGAATTGCTGTATGTAATTATTAAATCCTTTGGTGGCTTTTTCACAATCGCCGTTCATATATTTTGTTTCGCTAGCCATGTAAGTGACTGAATCCTGCTCTGTTTTCGAGCCATATTCAAACGGAAGGCTTTTCACATACACATAGAAACTGTCAACCTTATCCATAGTCATGTAAATATTCCTGATACTTACAAGCGCATCTTTCGATTCATTGGTTGCCGGATAATCCGTAACCACTTTCTTGAATGCCTGCAAAGCAAGGTCATCTTTGTCTGAATTATAATAGATCAATCCTATCTTCAGCAAAGCCTTCTTTACATAATTGCCGTTGGGAAAATCTTTAAGTATGCTGTTATAACATAGCAAAGCATTTTCATTATCATTCTTTACAAGATAAGTATTGGCAAGCTCAAACCTTGCATCATCAGCATAAGCGCTACGGGGATAATCATCAAGCAACGACTGAAGTACAGAGATTTCTTTATCATATTTCCCTTGAACACCAAGACAGGAAGCTTCCTGGAACATGGCATAATCCACATCAAACGATTTAAGAGCAATTGCTTTATCATAATATTCTTCGGCATTGGAATATTCTTTTGAAATAAGGTAGCAGTCAGCTATGCGCAGGTACGCATCACTGATAAGCTTAGGATTATCTTTAATATTCCCTTTCAGGAACTTCCTGAAATCTTTAATGGCTTCCTTGTAATCCTTCTGTTTAAAGTAGCAATAACCTATATCATATTCGCTGGTGTTGTAGTAAGGAAGACTATATGCTCCGGGCAATATCATAAAAGTATTATAACATGTCCGTGCCGAATCATATTGTGCTAATCGATAAAATGCTTCTCCTTTCCAATAGATGCACTGCGCTTTTATTGATTTATCTAGTGGGAAAGAATTCGATTTATTGAATAGCTCTATAGCGCCTTCAATATCTTTATTATTGAAAAGCTCAATACCACGATAATATGCAATTTTCTGGTACGCCTGGTTCAGCTTATCATCCCTGTTCTTTATCTTTTCAATTGAAGCAAGGGCATCTTTATAATTCTTAGTGGTAAAGTAAAGATTAACAAGACAAGTATGGGCTTCATCTATCTTGGCAGAAGTGGGGTAAGTGTTGATGTATTTTTCAAAAGCCTTTATTGCTTCATTATATGGATTCAATGACAGATCATAAGCAAGTTTGGCATAATTGAACAATGCATCTTCCTTTATATCCGGGTAGAATGAAAGCTTGCTTGCCGACTGGAAAGAATTCATTGCAAACTTCTTGTTACCAGTTTTCAGGTAGCAATCGCCCAATAGATAATATGTGTTTTGAGTAAGCGAATCCGAAACACCGCTGGTTACCTTACCAAAATAGTCAACTGCCGACTCATAGTCCAAACCGCATTTATAATAAGCATAACCCAGTTCATAATTATCCTGACGGGTAATGACACTCTTTGTTTTAGCACGGTATTTTTCAAGGAACTGTATTGATGAAGTATAATTCCCTGTCTTAAAATACGACTCACCAAGTATGCGTGAAATCTCATCTACCCTTACTGTCTTCGCTGAATCAAGCAGTGCGGGGGCATATTGAATTACTTCGCTGTACTTCCCTTGCAGGTAATATATCTGGGCAATGTAATAAGGAACAATTGGCCCGAAGTACTTATCCTTTTCTATCTTCAGAAACCCTTTCAGTGCCGTATCAAAATTCTTCTCATCATAAGCTATCTGCGAATAATAATAATTTGATGCAGCAGAATATTTGCTATCAACATCCAGTAACTCTGTGAATTGCTTTTTCGATTTATCAAACGATTTCAGCATGAAATAGCAATAGCCTGTTTTGAAATAATATTCGCTAAGTTCGCTGCTGCTCAGGTCATATTTATCAATGGTTTCAAATCTTTTTATCGCTTCGCCCCATTTCAGCTGACGATACAAAAGCTTAGCCAACTGGAAGTTTGCCATTTTCACTTTAATGTTTTCGGGATGATTGCTGATAAATTTCTTCATCAGGTATTCTGCATCGGAATTGTATAACTCTATGGCACAAACCGCCGCATAATATTCCGAATTGATACGCATATCTGATTGTTTATCGTTAACAGCATCTATTGTATTAAGGAAACAGACCTCAGCAGCATTGTACTTTTCCTTGCTGAACAACTCAAGCCCCTTCTGGTATTCGGATACAGGCTCCTTGTAGATAAATGTTTTCTGTGCATGCAGGATGTTAAAATAAACACCAAAAAGCATTAACAGTAAGACATACGATAGTTTTTTCATAATAAGTGGTAATATCTGTTAAAACGGGCTAAGGTAGGTATTATTGATTTTTTAAAATTCACTGAAATAAATTAGTTATTCACAGTTCATTATTAATAAATATTATCTATCTTTGCCCCATATTAACATTTTTAATTACATTATTATTTAATTTATGAAAACAGGTTTAGTAAAGTTTTTCAATGAAACAAAAGGTTTTGGTTTCATTAAAATGGACGAAACAGGTGAAGAAATTTTCGTTCACGTATCGGGTTTATCCGAAAAGATCAAACAAGATGATAAAGTGTCTTTCGACGTAACTGAAGGGAAAAAAGGCCCTAATGCTATTAACGTAAAAAAGATTTAGTCATACGTTGATTAAAAAAACCCGCCTCATTTATGAAGGCGGGTTTTTTGTTGGAATAAATTAAACCTCTATTAACCCTACTAGCAACGTCATTGCGAGGGAGGAACTCCCGAAGCAATCTAATTCGGGCAGAGATTGCTTCGCTACGCTCGCAATGACGGGTACTGTATTATTTAGAGCAACTATATAATAAAAAAAGCAAGCCTGTAAGCCGGATCCTGTCCTCGATTTCTCAATGTTCTATCATTTATCTAGCCCTTTCATCACTAAAAGGATCTATCGGTCCACCCCCCGGAATTGAACGAGCAGCTCTTTATCCCGATATGTAAACATATCGGGACTCCGGTATATTTGACCTTTCAACCCATAAGGTTTACCCTCTCGCTATGTTACCATAACGCGACGTGAGCTCTTACCTCACATTTTCACCCTTACCCCGAAAGGCGGTTATTTTCTGTGGCACTCTCTGTTACCCATAAATGGATACCTTCCCGTTAGGAAGTATGGCGCTCTTTGTTGTCCGGACTTTCCTCTCCCCGCTTTCACAGGCAGCGATAGAACGGCTTGCTTATATTTTAAGAACGATGTATAATTGTGCAAAGATAGTAAAAGCCGCTGATACTGGCAAATTGATGAAGTAGGCAGTATGCAGGTGCAGTTGGCAGTTAAATCACTATTCTTTCACAAACTTCTTCACTAAAACACTATTTTCATTCTCCACTTTAAGGAAATACACACCTTTTGAAAAAGTTGTAACATCAATCCTTGTTTTAGCCATTAACATTGATTGTTGAATTAGCAACTGCCCCTGTATATCATAAACTGAAATTGTTTGATCTTTAGCAAAGGTAGAGTTTTCAATTGTAATGGCATCATTAGCGGGGTTAGGATAAACTTTAATATTTTGTGCAGAGAATATATTTTTAACATCAGTTAAATCTATAACTACAAGATAATGTCTTTTCACATTCCAATTGCCACAACCATTGTTGTTAGTTGCTGTAAGCTGTACAGAAAAACCAACAACAGCGCCAGGATCAAGAGAATCTTTTGCAATGCTAGTGTAGGTATGCGATGGATTATCTTGTATGCTTGTAGTGCCGTCGCCAAAATCCCATAAATAGCTTGTGGCAAGGGTACTGGTGTTAGTGAAATTTACAGTGGCATTGGGCAAATAAACGGTGTCTTTATCTGTATAAAAACTTGCAACAGGTGCAATATTTGGAACGGCATGATGAGGCGTTTCAAAAAGCAAACGTTCTGCAAGTGGCATGGAATCACCAGCAAGAATAGTATTATACATAGCATTTATATCATGCCCCACTCCCGGCACCTCGCCGTATTGCCATTTTAAAGTTGTTCCAATATTTACAGCATTAGTATCGCAAAAAGCGTAAAACGTTTTTGCACGTGCATAACGATTTGTCCCCTGAGCCAAACCACAAGGGGAAAGGGTATCATATAAATTTGCAGTATCCGCCGTACCTATCATTACCGCATAGTTCTCGTTGTAATATTGTATAATATCTTCCCTGCAACCAAAATCGTATATTTTATATGTCATAGGGCAATCCTTACGAACCATCGTGTTATACGCAGTATCTGTCGTCAACCAACTTGTACTATCAAACAATAATCCGCAGGCATAAGACATAGGTACTCCATTAAACGTATCTGTAGGAAATGTGTAGAAATACGCATTGCTTGAAACAGCCATTTGTAAAGGAATGGAATCAGGATAAGCTTGCCGCAACAACATATACCTTGTTACAAATTGCCCTCCGGCGGAAAAGCCAATTAAATAAGATGGCATGGTAGTTCTGTTCTCGCGCAAAAGAATATGTTGATATACTTTTTTAAACACTTCGCTCATTGGGCCGTTACCTTCACAGCCGAAGAAAGGATTGGGGGGAACTATACTGTCTGAAAAATTATATTCAGGCACATTTGGATAAAATTCTCCCGCACCCACATCAGGCGCTATAACCAGCGCTTTCCTCCGTTCTGCTATATTCTCAAGAACGCTTATAGAGCCCAATCCATTATCGCCATCACCATGTATGGCAAATAGCAAAGGGCTTGTTAAAGGATCATAAGAAACTGGTTTATAGTAATAGAACATAAGAGTATTATAAGGGTACGTTTCCAATATTTCTTTAATATGAATACTGTCGGTACTTATGCCTGTAGGTATGGTTTGAGCAGATATATTAACCTGTCTGCCGACAAGGCAGGCAGTTAATAAAACTGTCATTATATAAAAAAGTAATCTTTTCATAATTTGTTTTTTTTAGCTAACTTTCCTACACCCAGTTTTATTCCTTAATTAGAATCATTTTACCCATATATATATTATTGTTCATTGTCATCTTGTAAATATATACACCCGTAGGAAGAGTCTTTCCGTCGAATTCAACTGAATACTTTTGGTTTTTGCTTACATCTCCTTCGTATAAAGTTTGGATTAACTTCCCCGTCAGGTTATACACATCAATATGCACATGGTTGTCAACAGCTAATATAAACTGCAGGGTTGTTTTATCGGTAAACGGGTTAGGATAAACTTCTATGCCTTCCTTCGCTATCCTTTGCGGTGCAATACCAACGCTGGAAGGATAAATTGAAATAAAGTTTCCAAATACATCAGGGCTATGACCAACTGCGATTGTATCTGTAACTGTATTGGTGGCGGTGTTTATTACACATACTGAAGCAGCATTAGTAATTGCAACATATAACTTACTTCCATCGGGGCTTATGGACACACCTTCAGGTCCAAGACCAACCGTAATTGTAGCTATAACATTATTTGTAGCTGCGCTTATCACACTTACCGTACTATCATGACCATTACCATAATTCGTTACATAAACATTCCTTCCGTCGGGGCTAACAGATACACCAGCAGGATTAGTACCAACTGGAATTGTAGCCAAAACAGTATCTGTTGCGGTGTTTATTATGCTTACAGTATTAGAACCAAAATTCGCAACATATACTTTGCTTCCATCGGGGCTAACAATTACACCAGCAGGCCAAATACCAACTGTAATTGTAGCTGTAACAGTATTTGTAGCGGTGTTGATTACGCTTACTGTACTATCCGCTGGATAATAACCCCAGTTCGTAACATACACCTTGCTTCCATCGGGGCTTACGGATACACCTTCAGGCCTAGTACCAACTGCAATTGTATCCGTAACAGTGTTGGTGGTAGTGTTTATTACACTTACCGTACTATCATTCCAATTCGCAACATATACCTTGCTTCCATCCGGACTGACAGATATGCCAGAAGGTTCAGCACCAACCGGAATTGTAGCGGTAATATTATTGGTTGCGGTACTTACTACGTTTACTGTATTAGCATAATAATTTGCAACATATATTTTACTTCCATCAGAGCTAACAGTTACACCCATAGGATAATTAAAACCTGTAATTGTTGCAGTAACAGTATTGGTAACAACATTAATAACAGATACAGTGTTATCAGTGTTATTAGCTATGTAAGCAGTTTGCGCGCTACAGTTGAAAGTGGAAAGTTGAAAGTATAAAGTGAAAATAACGGTAAGTAATACAGGTTTTCTCATAAAAATTAGTTTTACAAGCGGAAAGGTTTAAAATATTAATGTATTTGTTAAATTTAAGTATAAAAAAGCAGGGGAGTGTTAAACACAAATTGCGTAATACTCCTCCGTTTTTTTATTACATCTGTTTTATTCTTTAATAAGGATCATCTTACCCATATACACACTATTGTTCATTGTCATCTTATAGATATACACACCTGTTGGAAGTGACTTTCCATCAAATTCAACCGAATACTTTTGGTTTTTGTTTACATCTCCTTCGTATAAAACTTGTATTAATTTTCCCGTTAGGTTATACACATCAATATGCACATGGATATCAACACTAGCATTATTTGCTGGTGGAGTTCCCACTTCATCAACTAAGGGAGCTATATCGCCCAATCCGGCTCTGCCTTGAATATAACCAATGCCCGTTTCTGTATCCAGCGCATCAACCAAAGAAATTTCTTTATCTTCATAACGTTCATAGAACGCATCTTTGAATTCCGTGAGATTTGTTTTTACAGGCATTGAAGTAAATTTATTCATTACAGCAATTCCGTTTAATATATCATCAGTAAAAGATTTATCAAACGTAAATGTTTTTGCAGGTTTTACCATATCCGTTTGAAACAGCAAGCTCAACTCATAATCTGTTTCAAGTTTTCTTAAATCTTCGGCAATAGCAAGATATTGTTTAACATCAATGCCCAACTCACTACTGTCAATGTTTTCAATATCCTGTTTAGTTTTTGACAAAACATCTTTTATCTCTTCAATTCCTTCAATTTCATTAAGTGATTTTAATAATTGCTCCAGAAATTCATGTCCTGTTATTGCGGGTTCTAACTCGCTTACCAAAACCTGACTTGAAATAAGTTCATTGATAAATTCTTTTGCTTCTTCAAAATCAATTTCATTATCAATCAATAAATCGGCAAGTATATTTATCTTGGAACCCTTTTCTGTTGCTTTTAAAACTGCTTGTATATATTCTGAATCATCAATAGCAACAAGATGATGAACTCTTTTTTTATCGATATAGTGATATTCAACATATCGAAGTTGTTTGCCATATTTATAAATGCTGCTATTTGGAAAAAATTTAAGCTTTTCTCTTATAATTGAATTATTTGTAAGATTTTGCGATAATGCACATAAGTAATGCATATCAAGACGGGTATGGCTTTTATACTTTGATTGCGGGTTTTGTAGAATTTCTTTGTTAGCAATTTGTCCTTCATTAGCTTCAACCCATTCACCCACTGTGCAACCTGCAAAAAGTCCAAAAGGTGTACAACGTGTTGACATGCGCAATAAGTATCGCATTAACGAATAAATAATCCGCGTTTCTTCCTTCTTTTCTTTAATTTCATTATTGATCCATTTTATACATTCACTATGTAATACAGGCGAAGCAAGAAAAATAGCTTCGCCAATAACCGGATTTCGAAAATGCTGTTTTAAATTTTCTTCAGTAAATGATTCTAATACTTGTAATGGAAGAAGTGGTGTACGAACAAGAAAATTATTGAAAGGCTTGTATTGTTTTTTTATTTCTTGAAGCATGAGGAATTATTGACAATAATAAACACTCATCCCTTTTGGGATCAATATCAGAAATAGAAGCAATTAAAGTAACCCTATCCCCGTAATTCCTTCAAGTATTCCATAGTCATTTATCCATCCACTATATTTTTCTCCTTTCTAAGCCTTATACCTTGCAAATCCATCTTCAAATTTTGTCATTTTAATTGTTTCTCTAATCAAAAATTTATTTTCCTTAAACTCTTCAAATCCCTGTGTTTTTGTGAATCATATTATAAATTTGAATAATTCCAGTGTAACATGGCATATTCTGCATCGATGAATCCATTTCCATTAATAAAATCCGTATCACAGCATTATAATCAAATTATCCATATTCCATCCTTTTCATTCTTCTCATTTATGATTTTCCCAGCAATTCATAAAGAATATTGAAACACCCAAGATCACCATAACACCAAGCCAGTCTACTAGATTTGCTAACACCACTATTATTGCTTATATATGTTGGGAAAAACGAACCATATTTAGAAGGATCATGTTTGTATTTCATAATAAATGTAATTATACCATTTATTAGTGATAATGATAATTTCGAATTAATGTTGTTTTTATATAATAAACATAGAAATGATAAAATGCTCGGCAATCCATGAGCTAGTCCAAAATTTATACCTTTTTCATTTTTATCTAAAATTGAAATCCAATAAATCGAACCGTCTTTATCTCTTTTCGAATAATAATCTAAAGAATTTAAAATTTGATTTAAGTATAAAATGGAAGAATTCTTTCGGAGTCTTTTTAAAAAATATATACCCATTCCAATAGTTCCATGTAAAAAATCAAGGTTTTCTATTTTATTTTCTTTCTCAATAATTTTATATAACTTGGTATCCAAATGGTCTAAGAACTCAATATCGGAATACTCTATAAATTGATTTTCAGCCAAAAATTCTAAAACCCATCCATATCCACATATTCCTTTACATAAAGTATAAGAATCTATATCTTTAAAATTTGATGAATTATTTAAAAATAATTGACACTTATTAATTTCTTCTCCAATATATTCCAGATTATTTTCTTGATTTGAGAATGCATGAAATAGCAGATAACCTGCGCTTCCATCATGTAAACCAATTTTCTGTACGTTACTTTTAATTAAAATAGTTTGAATCTCGTCAATTATATTTTGAATAGTCTTCATTGTTTACTTTTTTTTGAATTCGAATAATTAATAGCCTTCTCTAATATTTCATCTCTACCCTCAAAGATATCTTGAACGGTTTGAGGAACATATATATCGGGCTTTATACCAATATCTTGAACAGATTGATTGTTGTAATATATATATCCCTGTGTGAAAAAATAATTTGGGTTATAAAAATAAAAGAAGACATCCATTGGCGCGCCAGCTGTGTTTCTGCCTATTGTGATAACTCTTTCAGAATTTATTTTAAGAGCCAAAAGAGTGAATTCGACATTGCTAACCATAGACTCATCTTGCAGAATAATAAATTTGCCTTTAAACCTTTTATTTGCAAAATAGATAAATTGATACCATAATTTATAATTATCTAATACTTTGAAGGTTCTTGGAAACTTATAACTGGGCTCCTTCATTTTATAAAATTGAAGTTTATTGCTTCTCGTATATTTATAAAGTAAATTCCAATTGTATCCTTCCCTTTGATTTCTCAAATCAAGAATGATATACTTTTTATCCTCAAAAGATTTAACTGCTGCTTTAAAATTTGACATATTTGCATAAAAATACCCCACTGAATCATTGAGGGTAAAGTAAGTACCGGAATTTCTGTTTCCTGAAATATCAGGTTTTTCCCATTCATAATTTAATGTATCATCCTTATAAATGATTTCTAAGTTTGCATTATTATTTAATAAATATAAAGCATAAATAAAATTTGCTTTTCTGGTATTCTTTATAATATCATATCCCCCATTAGTTACTATTCTCTTGGTTATTGAATCAATCGGGATGTTGTTTATTTTAAGCAGTATGCTTCCATTCTTTAAATTTTTGTTATCCTTAGAAGGGTAATTTCTTTTAAATATTAAGGAATTATTTAAATAGCATAATTGAAAAGAACTGTAATAACCTATTCTACATAATTCCTCATTAATATGAGAATCTGTAAAATTGCTTAAGAAATCTCTATACGATAATGCAAGAGAACTTGTTGTAGTTATGGTGTCGAATCGAGGAATATACTCAATTAGTAATAAGTCCATGCTTTTAGTTGCATGTGTTTGAAACGTATAGTAATAATACAATAAGTTCCATAACCTCATAAAATCTAATAGAGCTTCTTTGTTAATTAAGCAGTTTACACGGTGAAAAAAAAAATTCAAGTCATTTACATTTGGTGATATCTCCTTTTTTAAATAGGGATTCTTAGGTATTTTTCTAAATGTCAAAATATTTTTAAAATATTTTTTATCATCAGAATTAAAAATTTTACAACTATCAATCCATGAATTTAACTCAGGGAATAACGAGTCGCTGCTATTGTTATTGTCGAATATATTTTTTTCTATAGGATGATATTTTATGATATGCTCTTCGATATCAATATTGGATAATTCATCCTTTGAAATGATTTTATATAAAGTATCATCCCATGATATATGTTTGTCAGTATAAACTTCGGGTTCCAGATATTTCATCATTCCCCATACTTTACAAGCATTAAATAAATTAATATCTCTTGCGTTTTGGCTATAACTTGAAATCCCTTTCCCAATAATGATTAAAAAGACTATACTATTATAAATTCCGTGCTTCACGTGTTTTCTATGAATTTAAAATGGATACGATTACTTAAAATTTAATTTGCGATATAAATAAAAATAAGACAGGAGGTATGCTCCCCCCTGCCCTATTAATCATTTTTTTCATTATAAGGTACAATTTGTAGGAGCACATGTTGACATAGGAGGAGTCTGGGTTGGAGGAGGACAATCGCAATAATAACCATTACATGAATCAGCTGAACAAAACGGCCAACGCCATACCCATCCTTGATAATTTTCTTTTCTTGTTATTAGGTTAAGATTTCCATTATTTATTTTACAATCAGTGGTATCAAGATTCCAGTTAGCATCTCTCCATGCCTTAATAGCGGCCATAGGAACAGGGTTTGGATTACTAACAGTATCGCAAAACTTTTCATAATTAGAGCTCTGATGCCATGGAAAAGTTTTAAGCCAATGAGTTGTATCTAAATTTGGAGTATTAAAATTGTCATACCATGATAAATAGTATGCCGAATCGTTAGGTGGTAATACCTGCCCCTGAGTTTTTATCGTAAGTGCAATGCACAACGATATAACTGCGAAGCTTATTTTAAATAGAAATTTTGTCTTCATTGTTTTATCAGTTTTTTATATATGATATAATTATTTGTATTTATCTCCATTATGTAAATTCCCTTTTCCAGAAATCCTAGGTTTAACGATTTTGCATCTTTTGTTTTCTCAATATGCATTTCTTGACCCATAATTGAAAATAATCTTATCTCAAATATTGATTCTTGAGGGAAATCATAATAAATTTTATCCACAAATGGATTAGGAAAAATATTAATTCTATTATTATCATCATTGCTTTTTATTCCTACCCATATAGAACCTGGTATTTTTTTACCATAGAAACGAGTAGTACGTGTATAAGTAGAAGGGGGAGGCAATGGAATATTATTAGCAATCATTTGAATGCTATCTGTTGCATAAAATTTAGGAAACCCTGATTGTGGGCTAGGATTTCCATAACAATATGTATAATCAGTAAAAAACGTTGTGTATCCACCTCCAAAAATAAAACAACCATTAAGATATGTTCTACATATTGAAGTATCTATTCCAGTAATTTTTTCCGAATCAGGTCTTATGATTAGCCATGTAACAGACGTATCAATTCGCGAATAATATGTTCCTTTATATATTCCCTTTAAAGAATCTATAGGAATTTGTGCATAAATACTGCAAACGGTGAACAGTAAACAGTAAACGGTGAATAGAGTTGTTTTTCTCATGGTTAAAGAGTTTAATTAGAAATTTGTTTTTCTGTATTACAAAGTTATTTGATTTTTACATATATACCTCCTTTCTTATTACAGATTATTGTATAAAAAATAATCTTCAAATCAGGGTTGGCAAAATTGGCTCTTTTGGTTTTGCAGAAGGGCTGACTTGTGCTGTTAGGGCAAAAGCAAAGTCGAGTAGGCAAGGGCATTTCAGCCCAAGCCTCTCACAAAACCGTACGGGAAACTCTCGCTTCATACGGCTTTTGTCATTTTTAAACCTTTGACAAAGAAACCATGTTTCCAGGGTTCAAACAATGTAGGTTTTGCTTTTCTAATACGCATAAGCATACCGTAGGCTTTGCCAATATTGTTTCTTATTGCTTTATACCTGTTCATAATCCATTTAAGTAGCCTTCGATGAAAATTATAAAAAATAAATGACATTGCTGATTTCCGAAACTTTCCGTAATAATTCAACCAACCCCGAAATTTGGGGTTCAGTTCTGCTGCGATACCTTCAATGGTGTTTGATGTCCACCGATGAAAGTGGCTTTGTCGCAGCGTTGTTAAAATACGTTTCCCTGCTTTAACGCTAATCCCTAAATCAAATCCCAGAAACTTATATCCATCCTCCTTCCCCTTTGATGTTCGTGGTTTGAAGGTGAACCCAAGAAAGTCAAACTTCACATGTTTATAATTCTCGGTTCGTTTGTGGTCTTTGCAGTAAACAATCTTCGTCTTTTCAGGGTGTAATTCCAGTCCACAACTCTGCATTCGTTCTTCAAGTTTCTCAAGTAGTTTTTCCGCTTGCTCTTTGGTGCGGCAATGCACAATGGTATCATCGGCATAACGCTCGAATTTCGCACCCCAAAAGCGCTTTGTTAGCCATTGGTCAAAAGCATAGTGCAGAAACAAGTTGGCAAGCAAAGGACTTATGACTCCGCCCTGCGGTGTCCCTTTTCCTTCTTTGTATATCAGTTCTCCGCCTTCTTTTTGCACAGGTGCATTAAGCCAGCGTTTAATATACATCTTAACCCACTTTTCACTCACATGCTTGTCTAAAGCAAGGAGTAACTTTTCATGACTGATGTTATCGAAGAAACCTTTTATGTCAATATCTACCACCCAACTGTACAGCCAACAATTTCGTCTCGCCTTTGCCAATGCATCATGTGCACTGCGGTTTGGACGATAACCATAACTGTTCTCGTGGAAGATTCTTTCCATTCTTGGTTCAAGATAATCTTTTACTACCATCTGTGCCACCCTGTCCCCTACCGTAGGTATGCCAAGCTTTCGGGTTTTCCCGTCTTCTTTTGGTATCTCTACTTCCTTTACTGGGGGCGGAAAATATGTACCCGATGAAAGCCTGTTCAGACTTTATACAGGTTGCCGGATAGTCTTTCTTCACATATTTTAAGACTTTCCCCGTCAACTCCTGCTGAGCCTTTGTTGGCTTTCACCTTTTTGTATGCTACCCATACCATCTGTTTTGTTACAGGTATTGGTTTTGTTTCACTCATTCTAATCCTCTCCTTTTGGGATTGTTAAAACTTGTTCTACTAAATGACCTAAGTCCTTCGCTCCTTTCATGTTTCCATGAGTATCTTCACTACTACTACTTAGTCCGTCACCTCTCGATGCTTCGATATTTTAGCCTTGTGTTGCTTCACTTGTGCCGTTTCTCTTTAATTGTCCAGCGAATCCTCAAGCGGTAGCCTTATTTTGACAATCTATCATCATCGGGAGGTTTCCCTCGTTCCTTCAATGAGCCTGATTAAAGGTCATGCCTCCTTAATATCGGTTGACGCATAGCCGGTAAACAGGTGTCTGCTATACTCTTCCTGCCGATAGCACAAAATCAACAGTTTTGTCAACGGGTTACATTGTCTCGACACTTCTTCAGAGGTTTACTTTCGTTCATCTCCTTTAACCTTACCTGATTTTGCTTGCTGCAAAACCTTGCTCTTTATCGCTCAGCACCATAACTTTTGATTACAGCACCATAAAGTGGTTTGGAAGCTACTCCTGTAAGTCGCTTCCGGTGGGTCGTCCACCATCTCATTGAAAGCTCGTCAAAGAACTACTGTCCTCTTTCTTCGAGGCGCACTG
>CAWHOW010000018.1:0-103642 GCA_963831005.1 uncultured Bacteroidota bacterium | reverse complement strand
ATCACAACATCATCTGGATGATAATCCAAATACAAAAGAAAGAATTAGTGGCTCAATGATATTATTAATTTGCAAAACACTCCACAAAGCATTGGAAAAGAATTCCAGATAGTGTTATTAATGAAATTCGGCGAAGAAACGAACCAATTTCAAAGATAAATCGTATTCCCATATCTAAAAAGCACTAATAATGCACCTAAAAAAAGAATTACTTCTTGTTGAGTCGATTTAGGCAAGGTAATTGGATATAGATTATACAAAGAAAGTTTTAAATTTTTTGATTGTTTCCATAAAAAAATACGAAAAAAGAGTTGAGTCTGAAGAACAAAATCTCAGAAATCGAATTATTTTGTGCTACATTGGTTTCAAACAAATCCTATTTATATGATAAAATGCTGGCAAATATTCCTGATGTGGTTGAAAAAAATCGAAGAATTTGTTTGCGTAATCATTTTTGATAATCATAAAATTTATGACAAATTAACGTATGAATGGAAAAAGAAAGATTTGGTTCATTTATTTTTATTGTATTTAAAGATCAGAAACTGATTTCTGAGTTAACACCAGAGCGGTTTAAACTATTGATAAAATTCACTCAAAAAGTTGAATCAACTACCAACTATGTACTTTACAATTATTAAAATATTTTTTCCATTAACGTCAAATCAATTATATGAAAAAAAATTCGATGATAAAATAATTAATTTAATTATTGAATTAAAGGATAATGATACTATAAAAAACAAGGAAATTAAAAAATTTTTATAATTTTATTACTACACTCCCCTCAAGAGACGATTTTAAATCACAGATTGCCCTTCTTAATAAACTACAATAATCAAAAAGAAAACTTCAGAGTATCACGACGAGGAAAAAATTCGTTCAAATCATAACGTGTCATTAATAATTGCAACGATCAGAGATTTAATTGAAGATGTTTAAAATACGATAAACCTTTACAATCGATAAAAATAAAACTCTTTAGAAAAAGCTGGTTTAATATTTTGAATTTTCTAAACCCTATTTTAAGTTTTTCAAGTAGTTATAAAAGTTTCTTTTCATATACATTCTATGACTTAATTATTCAAACAACATCTTTAAGAGAGATGGTGGGTTTTATTGAAATGTAATTTTTTCAAACAATGAATCCTTTAGGGATTGGAAAAATTGGAAACAATAAAAAAAATATATTATTAAAATTCAAGAAGACTTCAAAAGAGATCAATTCTACTTTCACAAATTAATGAAAGAACCCCAAAGTGAATTAATAGATTTAATTACAAATCTTAAAGAAGAACTTGGAAATATTTGCTTGTATTAAAGAAACTGGTTCGATACAAGAAATTACAACAACTAAAGCTTACATCGCCAAATTATATCTTGATAAATTATTAATTACTAAATTTTGACTAATATGAAAAGTTATTCCAGTAAGGATAAATCTTCTGTAAAATATAATCGATTACAAATATCCATTAGATAAATGTTATTGAATTATCATTAACGAATATTATTTCTGGTGATACTCAAGAAAAAGCAACGGAGAAGGGATAAAATCATAAAACACATGTCTGAGTAGAACTTATTTGGATTTAGTGTGATTTTAAAACAATAGGAAATAAATTTATTCAAAGCTTTACATTTCAACTAAATTAAACCAATTCATATGGACACTAAACGTATAATTTGTTTGTCTTTGACACAAAAGAGAATTTCAATATAATCAAAAGTTATCTTGCTCGGAGGGTTCCATCCTTTATAAAATTTATTTTTCCGTTTAAAATGAAAATGATTTCGAGGGCATTTGAATTCTGCTGGATGATGATTATGCATTTTATGGTAGTACATGTATTTTATACGGATAATATAACTGGCATTAAAAAATTTAAGCTTCCCAATCATAAAAGATTCCAAATCTAGGTTTTATGTATATTTGGGAAGAGTAACGAGTCATTAAAAAACAAATGATTAATGGTGATTGATAATGTAAATGTTTTCAAATATCATCAAGTGCAATCAAATCTTGAAGAAGGAAAGTTTAAAGGTTCAACACGAAAGGGAAATTCTACAATTTGCAGGTAATAATCCCTCAAATCTAAGTATAACTAATAATATTTCGATAATTAATGAAGAACATCCACAATGCGACTATGCAATTATTACCGCATTAGAAAAAGATGAGAATGGGAAGAAGTGTTACCAATAATTACTATAACATAGAAGTATTAAGATATAGTAAACACCTTTAATCGAATTTGGACATTTATCTTGTAATCCTGAAAAGAAAATAGTATATGCATCACAAACAAAAATCCACAGGAATGATTGATGCCGCGATTCTTGCTACGGAATTATACTTAGATTCCGTGCCAAAATTTTAAATTATGCCCGGTCTCAAGGGTAACTAAAAGAGGTAAAAATAGGCGATATTATTGTTTCAAATAAAGTATTTCAATTGACAAAGGCAAAGTAACTGATGAGGAATATGTAAAAGAAATAGAATCAGTAAATTTAGATTCTTCCTGTATTACAAAGTTTATAAGAAAAAATCAAAGATACTTGACTTTATAAATAAAGAAAATAAAAAAGAACCAATCGATATTTTCATTTGGCCCAATTGCATGTGTTAGGCAAGTTATAAAATCAAAAAATTTAATTTTGAGGAAAATGTTTTAGTTATCGACCGCAATACAATAGAATTAAAAGCTCTAGCTGCGGGTACTTCAAGAGCTTTCGAATTAGTTAATGATGGCCTTACCACACCATTAATTATTAAAGCTTCTTGGACAACACTTTGAATAAAACAGATGATGCCAAAAATTATGCTTCTTGGACTAGTGCGATGTTTGTAAAATATATTTTAGAGAATGATTTAATATAAATATTCTCCTCTTTGGAGAATCCGCGCAAACTGAGCCAGTAAATCCGTGGTAGGGATAAGGGACATGATAAAGGACATAGCGTGTCTCTGTCCTCATCGGGAGTACATGCGTTTTCAATGAACTGACTGTAAATAAATAACGCATTAAATATTTTTAAAAAATAATTATGTTAAATTAAATTTTTATATATTTGTAGTGTCAATCAACGAACGTTCTTTAGGAAATAAAATTCAGTTGCCTATCTAAAGGTAATTGCAGAAAAGGCAGATATAATAAGGCTTTTAGAAGCCCTCCCCTCTCCTGCCGATCACAAAAAACACATTTGAAAATATTTTATCCACTATTCCTGTAGGATTGAATTTGTCTTATAACTTTCATTATGCCAAGTAGGAATCTATTAAGCATTGGATTCTGAAATATATTGATTTCATTAGTCTTTTCCAATCTGCTCCTCCCCTACCCCATTTTATAATGATAAATAAAATTACTTAAAAAGATTTATCTTCAACTGCGAGTTGGAAACTTTATTTTTGGGCATGCGCACTTTGAATTTATTAGGCAATTCAATTTCATATAATGAGACAAATACCTTGCGGATAATGCCTTTATATTGCTTATTCCTTTTCGTGAATACAACGGTGTCCCCTGTTTTAGGTTCATTTTCCATACCCTGTTCATTATCATTTTATAAAATACATCATGAGTTTTCATGTTGAATTATAGTAAAATTTTTCATGATGAAAATGCTTAGAAATAAAATCTTTTTTATCTATTTCTTGCTGTATTGTTTAATAGGTCTCCGCTGCATAGATGGGCCAAAAATCACTTAGGGGCATTAAGATGCTGACATATTGTGTTTTATGACATTTCCAAGATTTTCACCTTCTTCAGCTTTTCCAGGTTTAGTTCTTCTCCGAAAATTACATCTCTATTAAAATCATATTCTCCATTCATATTAACATGGCTCCAAGATATAATAGAACTTGATTTGATAGCCGCTATAATCCTTTTCCTTTCTTCGGCGGAACTACAATTATAATAAATCTGTGTAAGCTTCATATAGTTCCAGAGGATAATACAATTCTGGATAAGCTGTTTGCATCCGGCAATAATTTCCTGTCCTTCTTTTGTCGGCTCATCATACTCCTGTCCATTATCAAAGAATACAAATCGGGCAAACCGAAAATATCCACTTGGTGATCGTCCGATTCGCAATACAATATGTTTTCGGATGGGTTTTCAATAACTATTTTTTCCAGCCCGGGCAAAACAAGTTTTAAATAGTCTTTCTTTTTCATACTTCATAAATTTATAATGAACCTGAATTGGTTAATTATTTATGAAGGTTGGAATAAAAAAGAAACAATTTTTGCAGTATAAAAGAATACTTCCCTGAAACTATTTTAAATAAAAAAATAGACGAATCACAAAAAAAAACGATTAATTTAAGTATAAATACTAATTGACAATTTATTTTTTAAGCAATAAATTAGCAGCCTGTCTTTTTAAATACTCTGTTAATAACAATAAAATCATTAATCTATTCGACCATGAAAAAATTACTACAACATTACTTAAGGAACATTATCCTAGCATTAGCTTTGATAGCATTTGTAAATGTGTTAACAGCACAAACAACATTGTATTCAACGGACTTCGGTTCAAACAATGTTTTCCCAACCGGGTGGACTGCTTCGGGTGGTACTACCTTATGGACCGATAATTCTACCAGCCCTTCATCGGGCTATACAGGGGCATCCGCAGGTGATAATGCAGATAACGGAACAAGCGGAACTGCAATACTGATATTTAACAACGGCTTATCTACCGCTGTATATAGCGGAATTACAGTAAGCTGGGGAGCCCGAATGACTTCTACGGGATCTTCACCCACTTTCCAGTGGAGCATTGACGGAACTAACTGGAGCACTGTTTCTTTTACCGATGTTTCCAATAATTCTACATGGGCATTGGTTACGGTAACTTTGCCTGCGGGTGCATCTGGTGTAAGTAACTTAGCTTTTAGGTGGACTTCCAATTCAGCCGCCGGCACTTACCGAATGGACGACTTCACAGTAAAAGGTACGTCAACCACAGGCGCACAGGGTCCGACAGGCCCTACCGGACCCACAGGGCATACCGGTGCAACCGGCCCTACAGGTTCAACAGGAGCAAATGGCAGTACAGGTGTAACCGGCCCTACTGGACCCACCGGTTTAACAGGTAGTAATGGACTTACAGGAGCAACAGGAATACAAGGTATTCAAGGTATTCAAGGTATAACAGGACCTACTGGTGCCACTGGAAATAATGGTACTAATGGGGCAACAGGTGCAACGGGAGTACAAGGAATAACAGGACCTACTGGATTGACGGGGGCGAATGGGGGAACTGGCGCCACAGGAGCGCAGGGACCAACTGGCGCTACCGGTGCCGATGGTGCTTTAAATGCATGGTCGTTAACAGGCAATACAGCAACTAATAGTGATTTTATAGGTTCGCTTGATAGTTCCGATTTTATGATAAAAACAAATTCACAGCAACGGATGCTAATAACAGCCAATGGCAATGCATATGTACAAAAAAACCTTAATGTTTACGGGAGATATAACTGCAGGCGGCGTATCCATTTCCCAACAAAGGGCTTATGGTTTTGTGCAGGTAAATAAAATAAATATAGGGCTTGATTCATTGAGCAGGGACGATATAACCGTTAAGGATAGCAGCTTGTTTTTACAAAGCCAGTCGAATGCAAAAAATACTATTATCAATTCTAATAATAGTGGTAACGTAGGAATAGGTACAAGTACACCTACTGAAAAACTTACGGTTGCAGGGAATGCAAGAATCAGGGATACTATGAAAATAGGAAAGACTTTACATATTGACAGCCTTGCCGGTGAAGGTTTCAAGTTCGACAGTCTTTCGACCAATTCTTATAAGTTAGTATTTGCTGACCAAAATGGAAATTTAGGGGCAACACCTCCACATTTTTGTGGTGGTAGTACTCCATGGTTTTTAGGGGGTAATACTATTAGTAGCACAAGCCTACCATACAACAATTGGGTAGGTACTTGCAACTATTTTCCTTTTGGTATAGGCACAAATGGTGCGGTTAAAATGACAGTATTGGTAAACGGAAATGTTGGAATTGGAACAACAAACCCCGGTAATACACTTGATGTTCGAGGAAAATGTGATATAACTGATGTACAACAAAATAATAAAGCGAATGAGGTACTTGTTCGTGACATAACCACAACACCAATTGGAGTAATTGAATGGCGTGATGCTTCAACATTGATGGGCGCAACAGGTCCTACTGGCCTCACAGGTGCAACTGGTAACACAGGAGTTACGGGCGTAACTGGCCCTACGGGTGCAAATGGAACTAATGGTACTAATGGAGTAACAGGACCAACTGGCGCTGTTGGTCCAACCGGGACATTCGCAGGAACAATAACTGCAGATAATGGTTTAAATATGTATACACCGACTGAAGTTGATCTTGGTGGCACTTTAAAATATAACACCCAGATACAAATGGTGCCATCATCAACTACGCCAACAACAGCTTATAATTTATACTTTAGCGGTCAAGGACAAAATTCAACTTCATCATTTCCTTATCCATTTTCTGCAGCAATTGGAGTTGGTTATGATCCTACCGATCAACTACCGGCAAAATTTAACATTTTAGAAGGTGGTAATAACTTAAATGCAGGCACTACTGGACTTTATGTACAAAATCTTGATAATCCCGATCAAAGCAATGATGTTCCAGCAGTTGGAATTTATGCCAGATCCGACGCGGATGATCCAGGAAAAGGTTGCCTATTTACGAATCAAAATATGGGAGGAATTTTTGTTGCAGAGGGTGCTAGTTTAAGCTATGGTGTCCAAGGTTATGCTAATTCTGGGTTTTCCAATGCATTTGCTTATAATTATGGGGGTTATTTCGATGCTTATGATGGAGGTAATGGCAATACTTCTAACATTGGGGTATTTGCCAGTGGTTCTGGTGGTACGCAGTCTGGCAGTTCAAATATTGGTATTCAGGCAATAGCTCCTGGTCCAATGGATCCTACTGGTACAATTTCCCAATGGGCAGGTGTTTTTCAATATGATGTAAATTTTAATGGCAATGGATATTATAATGGCAATGTTTATATGTGGTCAGATTCAAAGTTAAAAGACAGTATTAATAATATTACCAATGCACTTAAGTTATTAACTCAAATAAATCCAAAAACTTATATTTTCAATGCTTCTATGTATCCATTTATGAATTTCCCTTCCGGTAAACAATATGGTATTCTTGCTGATCAATTAAGCTCCATTATCCCAGAGATCACCACCAATTATACATACCCTAAAAAACTTGATTGTTCTGGTAATATTTTAAATCCTGCAGTTACATACAAATGCCTTAACTATACAGGACTCATTCCTATAACAATTCAGGCTGTAAAAGAACTTGATTCTGCAAACACTGTATTAAAAGGGCGTATTGATAGTTTGAAAAAAGTAGTTATGAGTTACGATAGCATTAAAAATATTGTTGCAGGCTTTACATCAAAGTTCGATTCGCTTGAAGCCATGATAAACAGGTGTTGTACACAGAACCAAAATGCAAGAACTTCACAGCCGGGGAATACAAATAATAGCTCAACACAGGGCAATGTTCAGTATGTTGAACTGGATATGGCAAACGCAATTATTTTAAACCAGAACGACCCGAACCCCTTTGCTGAGGAAACCGATATTACTTATTATCTTCCCGAAACTGTAGGTACTGCAACAATTATGTTTTATGATAATAACGGCGTTGTTATAAAAGCAGTTCAACTGCAAAGCAAAGGTAACGGAACATTGCATGTATTCGCTTCTAACCTGAGCAGTGGCATATACACTTATGCTTTGATTGCCGATGGAAAACTTATTGACACTAAAAAGATGATGAAGACGAAGTAATAATAGTTAAACTTTGGATAGAACAGCGGCAATTATGCAACCGCTGTTCTATTTTAATTTTATTTGAATAATTGATTAATATTTTATATCTTTATACTCCAAAATATTTACTATGAAAAAAAAATCACTTACTTTACTTCTATTTTTAGTTTTAACTTTTTATTCCTCTTTTTCATATTCCCAATTTTCGCTGTGGGGGATGACTCAATTCGGAGGGTCGAAAAACAGGGGAGTTATTTTCATGTACGACCCCAATACAAGTATTTTAACTAAAAAATTAGATTTTAACGGAACTACTATTCGTAGTACTGAACCTTGGGGCAGTCTATTACTAGCTTCAGATGGTAATTTATATGGGATGTCATCACAAGGTGGAGGGATACAAACTGGTGATTTATTTGAATATAATCTTCTTTCTGAGACATATACCTGGTTAACATCATATATGGGAGATGGCGGGGAAAGACCGTATGGCAGTTTGATACAGGCTAACAATGGAAAGTTATATGGAATGACTTCGCAAAGTCCTCTATCAATCGATGTAGATGGTGTAATGTTTGAATATGATTATATTACCGACACTTGTCCAAATATAATATATTTTGACAGATGTACAATTGGAGGGGGACCCAATGGTGATTTGTTACAAGCTTCAAACGGAAAACTCTATGGTATGACGTCTTATGGTAATACAACTTATGGAACAATGTTTGAATATAAAATATCTTCAAATAATTTTACAAATTTATTGGTTTTTAATGGAACAAATGGCGCAGGCCCTTTAGGGAGCTTAATACAAGCCAGTAATGGCAAATTATATGGGTTAACTCAATATGGGGGTGCATATGATTATGGCGTTTTATTTGAGTATGATACTTTAAGCGGAATTTTAACAAAAAAGGTAGATTTTGATAGTATTACAACTGGCAGTCATCCCTGTGGTTCATTGATGCAGGCATCAAATGGAAAACTATATGGAGTAACCTCTAGTGGCGGAACACATAACTTTGGTGTTTTGTTTGAATACAACATTGCTAATGATACCCTTATAAATAAATTTAATTTCGACAACATTAATGGCAGGAATAGTCATGGAACACTTATGGAAGCATCGGATGGTAATTTATATGGAATGACGTGGGAAGGCGGTATTCATGATATGGGTGTAATATTTGGATATGATACAATGACAGGTACATTAACTAAAAAGTTTGATTTTGATAGTATCCACGGGAGTTATCCACATTATACCAAGCTGATCGAAGTGCCGGATACATTGGTAAAAGTTTCAAAATATACTGCAAAAGATATAAATATTAATATTTACCCCAACCCAAACAACGGCAGCGCTGAAATAGATTATACTTTGCCGGATGGTGTTAACGAGGGAGAAATAGTGTTTTATAATTTAATGGGCCTGGAGGTAAAACGCTTTAAAGTGGATAAAACATTTAATACCTTGCTTATTTCTACAAAGGATATAGCAGCAGGCACTTATTATTACCAACTGCAAACGGCAGGGAAGAATAGTGGAGGGAAGAAAATGGTGGTGGTAAAGTAGTATGTAGGAGGCAGCGGCAAGGTGTACGATACTAAGAAAATGATTCGTATTAAATAATGGTTCCCTCTGCATGAACGGGCCAAAAATTACTTAGCCCTATTAAATCCCGACTTTGACACTTGCTATTTGTAACTAATTGATGGACACATAGTAATATTTTATATAATGATTTGTGCCACTACATTTTCAAGTTGAACTTATGATTTTAGAAGGTATGCGCATCTTAAGAGTTCGCAAGAGTTTGTTTCCATTTTCAGGAATATCAGTTCTCACCCAAATGGTTTTATTTTTTACTTGTACAGGTATTGCCATTACTGTTGCCATGTCCTCCATAGCTTGAACTGCGGTAAGTTCTCTTTCTTTTACAATTTTATTTTCAATTGATTTTCGGTTAAGCATCTGGTGATTTTCCCTGAGCATTTTTGTTATATAGTGCCTGCACGGCTTCCGGTGCATAAAGGGGCCTAATGTATTCTAAGACAAAACCAAATTTTTTAATATTTTTTTATGCAACAAATTTGTAAAAATCGACATAAGGTGATCCGCGCTTTACAACTGCAAATGCTCTATACACAATTTTATTGCGCACAATGTTAATGGTACTCATTTCATTTTTACCTGATTCAACCCGTCTATTATAATATTCCCTGTATTCTCCTTTAATCTGTATTGCTGACATTGCACCTAAACTTAGTAGTGATTTTATTTGCTTATTTCCATATGCGTGCACTCTTGACTTGCCAACAACAGTTCCCGATGAATATGCAAATGGAGCTATTCCTACAAAACAAGCAAAAGAACGAGCATCAATACATGAAGTAAAGTTATTTGTGTATGCAATCAAATAAAATCCTATAATTTTACCAATAGCTCTAACAGAAAGAAGCAATTCAAAGTTTTTTTTCATTGACGCATCGCTCTTTATTTCCGATTCTATTTCAGCCTCAACTTTACCTATTTCTTCATTCAAGCCATTTATAAGCCGTTCTTGCACTTCTCGTATCATATCTGTTTCTCCCTCTCTATAGCAATCATTTAAATCAGTTAACCCATTTTTATAAGCTGTGCGGTGCTTAATAAGCTTTTCTCTTACTTAATGATACTAAATTAGCCCAACCATTTCCTTTATTGAATAAAGACACATCTTTATTTAAGTTACAATCATATGATTTTGACAAAGAAATAAAAATCTCAAGTGGCGATTGGTTGCATGATTTTTATTCTAAATTCCAAAATACCAATTATCAAATATTTGAATTACCAATTCCCAAAAATCCGAAAGGGAAAAGTGGGTTGGCTAATCGAATTAACGAAGTTATTCAATCAATTAAAGAAATGGAGAATGCAAAAAATGAAGGTGATTGGAATAAAGTTGTCAAAGAAAGTAGACCTATATGGGAATTAATCAGAAATAAAAACGAAATAAATGAATTACTCAAAAAGGATGAAATAAATGAACAGACCATTGCCTCATATAATAAGTTAATTGAATCACTTTATGATTTTGCATCAAAGTTTATTCATAAAGAAACAAAAGCAAATGAAATTATGGCAATAAACAAAGCAGGCAAGGAAGATGCTGAATTGATTTATGCTTTATCAGTTTCAATAGCAAATTTAATATCACAAAAAATAAATAAATAATATGGTAGCCGCCAATTAAACAAATAAATATTTATATCATATAATTGGAAATGTTTTAGAAATATAAAAGATGATTGTAAAAAAGACATTGACTAAAAGGTCAGTAGTAGGAAAGATTAGTAAAAAAACCCCAATAGTAAAAAAAATTGTTGGTAAAAGATCCATCGGTAAAATGTCGTTTGTTAAGAAACCATTAGTTAAAATGTCTATTGCAAAAAAGGCAATTAAAATGCCCGCATCTAAGGTTACAATGGCAAAAAAAGCAACACCTAAAAAGACATTTAAAATTAGTCTTGCCTTTCAAAAATTTAAAAAAACATTAGAAGCTGAAATAAGATATTTTTGGCAAATTAATTCTTCTATTATTTATACTGAAAGATGGTGGAATAGCATTGAGGAGAGTAATTGGCCAATAAGATTATCTGAATACCCTGGCGATAAAAAGAACCCTTTCAATAGCATTGACATGCCAGTAAGTGAATATTTGAAACTTAATAATCAAGTTGCAAATATTACTATTGAGAATTCTATAGTAAGCTTCATTACAACATTTGAAGTTTATTTACTTGATATAACCAGAAGAATGTTATTTCTTGACCCCGAAATTATTGGTGATTCAACAATGCCTTTTGAGGCCAAAGAAATTGCTTTTGGATTGACAAAGCATGATGCATTAGAATGGTTTTCAAATTGTGTCGCGAGTAAATATATGCGAAACAAAACTCATTTAAAAATGCTTAAACGAATGGAAACACTTGCGAAAATGAATCTATTTAAAACATATAAAACTATTGTTGACGAATGGGATAAGTGGACTTATGTTAGAAATGCTATTGTTCATTGTGGTCGTGAGGTCACAGACGATTTAGTAAGAATATGGTCTGATAGATTTCCAGTAATTAATTCAAAATTAAACTTAACTGACAGAGATGTTGTAAGAGTGCATTATCTTGCTCTTGAAATTGCAAAAAAAATTGATACAAGGGTAATTGAAAATAATATCAAAGACGAAGATGGATTTTTACTAATAAAAGAATTATTTGTCAGATTTGGGGATGATAATCCGAGTGAAGTTTCGCAAAAAATATATAAAATTCTAAATCAAAAGTTAAATAAGAACGTAGTATCTCAACAAATTGCTTCCCAGAAAAAAAGTAATTCAAAAATAAGTGGATGGTTTTTTTCAAAATATAACTTTGAGGAATAGTCATGGTGAGAAATTTTGGAGCGGGTGTTCACAAAAAGTATTAAAGGGCATAGAGATAGGCGGGTTTGCTGTAGTAGATGTGGAGAACAATACAGCTTTTTCCTTAGCGTACAATTTTTACAAAAATCTGTCAGCCCCAATTTAAAGTCTTTTTAGCTTACTCACCAGCAATGGTATTTCGTTTTCAATAGCTATAAGTTCCAATTGCAACCTATCCATATTTTTACTTTCGTATTCCATTGCGTATAGCAAATCCATTAATGTCCTTGATTGTTTTTCTATCCTTGTTAAATCCTGTATCATCTTTTCTGATTCTTCCTTAACAATGTTTTTGATTTTGGTTTGCTCTTTTTTTGATTCTAATATATATTTATAGGTATCGTAAACTTTATTCCCAATATCCATAAGAAGGTTATCGAATTTATTTATTTGCGTTATCTTGAGCGATTGAACCTCTTTTATTTCCTCTGTAATATCAAGGGTTAAGGCGTTTTCTGTTTTCTTCATATTTTAAAATAATTTTCTAAGAAGTGGTGTATCATCTGCATCGAAACCAATGATTTTGATAGCAATAATACTAATCCGTTTCGAGCGCTAACTCTATTTTTACGGCTTAACGTTTTTCTTGACTAAATTCATTTCCCATAATTCTTTCTCTAACTTTTTTCCATGCAGGGGAATCAGCTAAACATGATTTTTCGAACGTGTAATACATTTTTTTAAATCGCGACATGGGAATAGCTAAGCTTAGAATATTGGCTTCAACACGTGTTCTGACTGATGGGTCGAACAAACCTAAAAACACACGATATCCATTTTGCTTATTTTCAACAATTGTTTGTGAAATCAGGGAAGAACAGCCCGAACCAAAAGGAACAGATACAGCATCAGGGGCATTTGTATCGAAAAATGTCCATGAAATCAACCCGGTTAATACATCGGGAGTAGCAAAAAATAACAGCCCTTCAATGTTGTCAAAATTTTCAATGTTTTTAATTGAAGTAAAGTTAATAAATAACCCTTCTTTGCTAGGAATATTCATGTCTTTAACAAAGTCAGCTACCATTTCAGGCGTTTCTTTGTAGCGTTCTTTTAACGAAACGAAGTTGGGTATTTGCGGCGGGAGAGTCATAAACCCGGTGTAAGTTTTACCTCCGGGGCATGAAATTGTGTCAAGGTTTAAACTAATTGTGCCACCTTCTCTGGCTAGTTTTAAATCCTTGATAAAGCATCCCTTTGTTTTGTTTAATTCTACCATCGGTTGTTCAGAATACCAAAAAACAATTGGTAACTCATAGTTTCCAAAAGCATTTCTAAAATTCTCAATAAATTGATTCTTATTCATATTTGCATTTTTAATTGTCGTGAAAAAAAATAAATTTAATTGTCATAGCAAATATATATTGTTTTTTTCTACCCTTGCTGGTAACTTGTTTATGGCTTAGGTAAAACCTTATATGAACAATCTACGATGGAGATTATACCCTTAGCCAACTTTTCCTTAATAATATCAAAAATACAAATTTTAAGTCTCTAAATCAACAAAAAGGCTTTTTATTTTTTTAACCCAACTTATCACAAACTTCAACCATCTTCATACCCCTAACCAAACCAATCCTCCCGCCATTCTCCCCGGCTTCTATTTATTATAACTACTTTTGGTAAGTGTTTTTAAAAATCATAATATGACAACCCCAGATAAGAAACATCTCGATGGTAAAGCAGGATTTATTACAAATGAATTACCAATAGAGGCAATAAAAATGTCTATTTTTATTGAATCGGTAATAGATGCCGTTACTCGAAGAACAATTTCGCATTCAATCCCAAATGCTGTAAGATGTTTTAAAGAAGACTGCAGAGGTGAAATTAGTAGCGAATTTTCTCCCGATAGAAAAGATATTTATTGGAAATGTTCAAAATGCAGAAATACTGGAACAATTGTGGGCTGGCAGGGCAGGAAAATGTAAAGTAAATCTAGTCGGTGTGATTAATCTGCTTTTTCTAAATTATCGATGTATTTCCCGGTTTTAGTTTCTACTTACCACACCACTTTCTTCACTTTTTTCCCTTGCTTTAACCACCCTCTTAATAACACATCCGAATCCGGATAGTATTTTTCCTGTGTAATATAACTCTTGAATTCAGAAGGCTCATTCACCTGACAGGTAGCATCAATATACCCATATCCGACATAGCGACTGTTCTCCACCAGAATCATGGAACGCTCATCCTCGCTCCTTCCTTTATCCAGCAGAACATAATTCTTTTCTTTGGTAATATATTGCTTTAGGATTTCTTTCGCTCTTGAATTATACACTTTCACTTCCTCCTCCCCCGAACAGATGCCATTACACTTCTTGATCTGGTGATTGAAGCATTCAGCATCTCCATCAGTGAGGCCACAGTATTTAATGCAAAGCACGTGATCATCTATCCATTGTTCAAGCTTTTCTCTTGCTCCTATGGCAGAAGTAAATGCCTGTAAAGAATTTTCCGATTCTTCAAAATGAACAATCTTAAAATTGATGATCCCTTTATCATCCTTGAACCAGTCAATGGAATGAGTGAAGTTGTCATACACGCGCTGCCTGTTATACTTAGGTTTATGCTTTTTTATTTCATTCGATTCATGTAATAATGCAATTGCTTCGCTGCCAGTCAGCACAAAATCCACATTGTACAACTCATTAAGCATCCTCTTTCCTTTATTTTCCTGCGTATTAAAATGACTTATGGCGCGATTGTACATATTAATGCTCTTTCCAATATAGATTACTTCCTGCTCTTTATTCAGGAAATAATAAACCCCGCATTCCTCAGGCAGTTTCTTCAATATGTATTCGCGTATCTTATCAACCCTGCGGGTCATTAAAGTTTCAACTCCCTGATTCTTGTATTGCGGGTCCTGTGATTTGAGTTCCAGCAGCAGGTCAAAAAGCTTTGCCGTTGCCACAGCATCTCCTTCAGCGCGGTGCCTGGCTTCATTATCTATTCCAAGTGATGCACATAAGTGACCAAGGCTATATGATATTCTGCCCGGCATAAGCTTTCTTGCCAGTCGTACTGTACAAAGCTTCTCTCTCTTGAATTTATACCCCAATGATGCAAACTCCTCTTTAATGAATCCATAATCAAAACCTACATTATGAGCTACAAATATGCGGTTCTCTGTAAGTTCTATGATCTTTTTTGCAACCTCATAAAACTTCGGAGCATCAGCAACCATTTCGTTTGTAATTCCTGTAAGCTTAGAAAAAAAAGGATTGATTGTACATTCCGGATTTAGTAAAGTGGAGAACTTGTCCACTACCTGCAGCCCATCATGCACCACTATGCATATTTCGGTTATCCTGCCCCTTCGGTATTCATACCTTCCACCGCAGGTTTCTATGTCAACTATTGCAAACATGCTTATTTCTTCAGGCTTTCAATTTCAACTTTCATGCTTAGCAGTAGCTTCATCATTTCTTCAGTGCTTGCTTCGGTTTCTTTGACATCATCTTTTTTCATACTGCATACAAACTCCCATACTTCCAGTACTTCACTGGTCTTTATAGGATATGGAAGGTATGTCCTATTATCCGAATGCAATTCCAGTGAATTATTGTTTAGTTTAAAGATTCTTTTATAAACTATCCCGTCCTCTTTTGTAAGCAAAATATAGGTCTTGTTGCTTTTAATATCCTGTATGGATTCCACATATTTTCCTATCACATGGTCACCCGTTTTTAATGGCGGCATGGAATCGCCTTTAATGGTAAAGGTACGGTGTTTGCCGTTCACTTTAAATGGCAGCCCCATCAAAGGCATTTTTTCAATGTATTCAGGATCCGCATAGCCGCTCAGATAACCTGCCGTAGCTTTTTCTGTAATTACTTCTATTTTATCATTATTTTCCCTATCAACTATCACAGGGAAAAGCATACGGTTATTTCCTATTTTAATAAGAGAATCAAGGTTTGTCTTTCTCAGGTCGGTTCTTACCAGCGCATCTATCGAAATATGAAAATAATCCGATAGCTTTATCAGAATTTCAATGGGCGGTTCATTGCGCACTTCCTCGTATGCACCCAAACGGGCGCGGGTTATATTTAGGTCTTCTGCCAGACCTTCCTGGGAGAGTTTTTTTAACCCCCTCAGACACTTGATATTATAAGCTATTTTATTCATTGCTACAATTTATAGCGCAAATATACTATTTTCTGTAGTAACTTTGCAAATAATATTTAAATTATTTTTCAATGGACAGGCAAGTAGTTCATTTAGATTTGGATACGTTTTTTGTATCAGTTGAGCGACTTATGGATAGCAGCCTAAAGGATAAGCCAGTGATCATAGGTGGAACTTCAGACCGTGGTGTTGTAGCCTCTTGCAGTTATGAAGCCAGGGCTTTCGGGGTGCACTCTGCAATGCCGGCCAAAATGGCAAAGCAGTTGTGCCCTCAGGCTGTGTTCATTCGCGGTGACATGGAAAACTATTCCAAGCATTCTAATATGGTCACAGATATTATTAAGGAAAGAGCCCCTGCCTTCGAAAAAGCTTCCATTGATGAACATTATATAGACATTACAGGCATGGACCGTTTTGTCAAACATAGCTTGATGTGGACGCATGAACTCAGAGAAACTATCATTAAGGAAACCGGTCTTCCCATTTCTTTTGGCTTATCTGTAAATAAAACTGTCTCTAAGGTTGCCACAGGGGAAGCCAAACCCAATGGTGAGAAGAAAGTGGATCCCGGCATTGAAAAACTTTTCCTTGCTCCATTATCCATTAAGAAGATTCCCGGCATAGGTGGAAAGACATTCACATTGCTGCGAAATATGGGAATAGAAAAGGTTGAGACTATACAACAAATGCCAATTTTGATGATGCAAAAAGTATTGGGCGAAAACGGAAGATTTATCTGGAAGAAAGCAAATGGAATTGATAACAGCCCTGTCGAGCCTTATTTTGAGCAAAAAAGCATGAGCAGTGAAACTACTTTCGACAAGGATACTACGGATATTGATCTATTAAAACGTGTGCTGATAAAGATGATAGAAAGTCTTGCCTACGATTTAAGAAAGTCCAAAAAAGTTGCAGGTTGTGTAACACTGAAACTCAGGTATTCCGATTTCCAGACACATACTTTTCAGTGCAGGGTTCCTTATACTGCATCCGATCATGTGCTGTTAAATAAGATTCTTGAACTTTTTAAAAAGAATTATTCCCGTAGAGTGCTTATCCGGCTTATAGGAGTTCGCCTTAGCAACTTAGTTTCTGGATTTACCCAGATAAACCTGTTTGACGACACACAGGAAAAGATCAACCTCTATCAGGCTCTTGACAGGATACGCAACCGTTATGGTTTTAAGGCAATAATGAAAAGCATTAACATGAAAGAGGAACATGATACTTAATGCACATTCATATTACAGTTTGAGATATGGCGTAATTTCCAACGAGGAGCTTGTTAAAGCTGCTGTGGATAATAATTACGAAGCCATTGCCATTACTGACATTAATAATACATCAGGTGTACTTGAGTTCGTTAAGCTTTGTCTGGAGAGTAATATAAAGCCTATAGTTGGAATGGAGTTTCGTAAAAAAGATGAGTTGCTTTATTTAGCCATTGCCAGAAATAATGATGGCTACAGGGAGATCAATGAGCTAATGACAGATCATAATCTTTATGGTAATGCATTGCCTCTGCGACCTGAATTTGATCATTGCTATGTTATTTACCCTTATGGAATGTTTCATGCATCGGAATTGAAAGAAAACGAATATACAGGAATCCGCCCTTCGCAACTTGTTAAGCTCATCACGGATAAAACGAAGGATAAAAGTAAATATGTCATACTGCATACGGTTACATATCTTGATTTTAAAGGATATGAAACCCACAAAAAACTGCGTGCTGTTGACCATAATATTCTTTTATCACAGCTTACTCCCTCTCAGATTGCCGGAACTGATGAATTCATGATTCCAAAGAAACAATTGCTTCAGCAGTATGAGAATCTTCCAGAACTCATAGAAAACATTAACAGGATCATTGCTGATTGCAATTTCACTTTTGATTTCAAAAGCATAAAGAATAGAAAAACTTATACCGGTAATGCTTATGATGATAAGCTGCTTCTTGAAAAGCTGGCGTATGATGGCATGAAATACAGGTATGGCTCAAGGAATAAGATTGCACTGGAGCGTGTTAACAAGGAACTTGAAATCATTGAAAAACTTGGTTTCTCTGCATATTTTTTAATTGCAGCGGATATTATCCGCTATTCCATGCAAAGAGGTTATTATCATGTAGGGCGCGGCAGTGGTGCGAATAGTGTTGTAGCCTATTGTTTACGCATCACTGACGTTTGCCCTATTGAACTTGATTTGTATTTCGAGCGTTTCCTGAATCCCAAACGAAAGTCTCCTCCTGATTTCGATATTGATTACAGCTGGAAGGAACGTGATGATGTCACTGAATATATCTTTAAAAGATATGGCAGGAAGCATACAGCCTTGCTAGGCGCCATGTCCACTTTCAAGGATCGTTCCATCATTCGTGAACTGGGCAAAGTGTATGGCTTGCCAAAAGAAGACATAGATCGTATGATCAAGTTTCCTGATTCACCTCTTAATAAGAATGAGATTTGCCGGGATATACTTAATCATTACAACTCTATTGAAGATTATCCTAACGTACGCAGCATACATGCAGGAGGAATATTGATTTCAGAAGAACCCATTACTTGTTATACCACATTGGATTTGCCTCCCAAAGGTTTTCCCACTACACAGTTCGATATGTACCTTGCCGAAGATATTGGCTTTGAAAAGATGGATATATTAAGCCAGAGAGGTATCGGGCATATCAAGGATGCTACCGAATTGATATATAAGAACAGGGGAATAAAAGTGGATGTGCATGAAGTTCAAAAATTCAAAACCGATGCTAAAGTTCGCGCACAGCTTAAGTCAGGAGATACCATTGGTTGCTTTTATATTGAAAGCCCCGCCATGCGTGGGTTGCTGAAAAAATTGCATTGTGATGATTATTTAACATTGGTAGCTGCAAGTTCTATAATCCGTCCAGGAGTGGCTCGTAGTGGTATGATGAAGGAATATATTAATCGTTTTCATCATCCGAATAGTTTCAAATACCTGCATCCTGTAATGGAAGAACAGCTTAAGGAAACCTTTGGCGTAATGGTTTATCAGGAAGATGTATTAAAAGTGGGTCATCATTTTGGGGGTCTTGATCTTGCCGATGCTGATGTGCTCAGAAGGATGATGAGCGGAAAAAGCAGGAATAAAAAGCACTTAAAGGAAATAGAGGAAAAGTACTTCTCTCATTGTAAAAAGATGGGATATGCTGATGCATTAAGTAAAGAAGTATGGCGTCAGATTGAATCATTTGCCGGGTATAGTTTCAGCAAGGCGCATTCAGCCAGTTATGCTGTAGAGAGTTTTCAGAGTCTTTATTTGAAAACATACTTTCCTTTGGAATTTATGGTTGCTGTTATAAACAATTTTGGGGGATATTACTCCACCCGGGTTTATGTAAACGAAGCAAAGAAAGCCGGAGGGACTATACTTCCGCCTTGCGTAAATAGAAGTAATCTCATGACTACTATTCATGGAACCAATGTATATCTTGGCTTTATTCATATCAAGTCACTTGACCATAACATAGCACAGATAATAGAAACAGAAAGGGAGCGTAACGGCCTTTTTAATAACCTTGAGGATTTTATTTTGCGCACCAACGTGGGCATTGAAACATTGCGCATTCTTATTCGCATAGATGCTCTTCGTTTTACCGGCCTTGATAAGCGGCGATTGTTATGGGATGCTTATATGCTTTTCAACAAAGACCGCAATAAAAATCCCGATTCAACTCCTGCTATGTTCGCTGTAAAGCTTCCTGATTGGGAAATTCCAAAGCTTGTACATAATAATATAGAAGATGCTTATGATGAGATAGAATTACTCGAATTCCCTGTTACTATTGCCCCTTTCGATATGCTGAAAACAAAATCCAGAGGCGATTGTATGTCAAAAGATATGATGAAGTTTCTTAATAAAAAGATTCGTATGGTCGGAAACTATGTTACGCACAAATGGGTACGGACAATAAAAGGGGAAACCATGGCATTCGGCACTTTTCTGGATGAAGAAGGAAATTTCTATGACACTACGCATTTCCCTCCATGCCTGAAAGCCTTTCCCTTTCAAGGTAGTGGGATATATGCTATTTTAGGAAAAGTGGTAGAGGATTTTGGTTTCCCAAGTATTGAGGTAGAGAAAATGGCTAAACTGCCTATATATTCTGACCCAAGAGTTTGATTTGAGCAAAAACTAGTTGGATATGCCGAACCAGCCAACCAGAGGAAACCTTCACTATCTTTTGATAATTTACAAAGCAAAAGGCTTCGCAATGCGAAGCCTTTGCTGTTATTTCATGCCTTTAAAAAATTTACCAAGAATCAATTGTTACACTTGAACCAAGTTCTGCATCGAAAGTACCCCACCATATATTATCTGATGTACAGTTACCTAATATAGAACCTGTGGTATTTACAATTAAGGTTCCTCCGCTTTTAATATCAAAAATAGTACTCTGATTCAAATATGTTGGAGCATTAATAGTAAGTGTAGCCCCCGATTCAACAGTAATATTTTGGTTTACAACGGTGGTGCTGTTCCATGTTTGACTGGAAGTAATATCCAACAATGTATTACTATATATACAATCCACAGGAATAGTGCCCTGATAAGGTATATAGTTGTGTGAAGTAACAGTAACATTTAAAGTGCCTGCACTTGCCGGATCAACATTAGGGAATGTGTTTGAAATTTGGTGCACACCATCTGAAGTAGCTGTATATGTTGTAAATATATCATTATTCTTATATAAACAAATCGTTACACTATTCCCACTAGTTACTATTGTATTTACTGTAACTGTTATAGAATAATTAACAAAAGGTGTTAAATCCGTTGGCGTAGTTGTTACACTTAATGTTTGCGGAGAGGCTGTCCACATTTCTGTTTCGGGGCAACCTATTAAGTTATGTGAATAATTGTAAAAAAAAGATCCGGTCCAATATTTTGCCGTTTCTTCTGCAACGCCTAAATGATAAAATGAGTAACCATTAGTAGAATTCTCACCTCCTGCCATTTCATATAAATATTTCTGGAATATTGTCATTGTAGAAGGCTCACTTCCATCTCTTGTATTGCCTAGGAACGCAGCGCCGCCAGTATGTTGCAATGTGGTAAAAGCTTCGCCGCAATTCATTACGCCGCCTAGTCCTTTGCCGCTAGTCATACTATAAGGCGTAACATTGCAACTCAAAGACCATAATATAGAAGGATAATTATCATTTGTTAAAGCATCAAGACCTTTATTCGGCTCATAAACGATGTAATAATTATCGTAGTTGTTCGAAGAATTTCCTAAATGACAATATGTTCTGGGTTGTTGTGAAGTTAATGTCCATGCTATGCTTGGGTTATTTCCAACATATTCACCAGAAGTCATTGTTGAAATATTACTTGCTGAGTCTGAAGATGGACAACCAGAACCGTCACCAGTACCACCGTGGCAGAACCAGCCATAAAATCCACATGGGTAGTTATTCATATGTGCAATTACTTCCGAAGCTTTGGTTTTTCCATATTGTCCACTATCAAGTGAAGAAGTTATTTTTCCAGTTGTATCATATGTAGAACTACCATTTGCATATTCACCCCAGATACTATCAGTAAAATTTGTTAAATAAGAAGAAACTGTTTCAGCATTTATATTATCTGCCTTTACTGAGAACACATTTGTTAAATAGCTATAACTGCCATTCCCGGGGTTTTGTTCATAAGCCAATACATGATTTGTCCAATTTGTAATTTGTGAAGTGGTTGAACATAATAACCTGCCGACAAATATTTGAGGATATTGCCAAGTTGTATAATCACCATATGGAGGAGTACCTTGTTGCCCATAAAGACCATTATTGGTTGCGTTCCAATTAGAGGTAAAATCTTCAAAGTACATATCAGTTTCCGGGTCATCAGCGTAATTCCTATCATTAAAAGTCGGAGATCCTTTACGGACAGCCATATTCGATTGGTCGCCGGCTAATAATGCCCATGCTAATCCATTTTGATATGCATCGTATAAGAATTGCCTTACACAACCGGAGGTGTCTTGAATATGATATTGTGAAAATAGTATATCGCCGCCGGAACTGTAATAATGGTTATAGATATACTGCTTCGATATGATACCTATATTTATTCCTTTTCTTTTTTTCCAGTCCATAAAACTTGCAAAGCTGCTTACGAATGAAGTATCGGTAATAATTATATAATCATAAGGAACCAATGTATAATTTGAAGAAGCATGCATTACTGAAGAAGTCATAGCTCCAGAAGCCGGAATATCCTGGGGGTTAACAACCATGCTTTTTAAAATATCAGCATACATTGCCTTTATATATTGAGAGCGGTTTTTCACTGTATTAACAGGATTGATTGAGCTTTGTTTTAAAGTTACAGTGATACTGATTGATGAATAAAAATCAAGCTTATTCATTAAAGGATAATACTGGAAAGGAGTAACTGCTATGGTTATTATCCTATTATTAACATCAAAATATCCATTATGAACCAATTTAACCATTTGCGAAGGAAATGCAGCAATTGAGTTATAAATAACCGAATCGGGTTTTGTAAAACCAGGGCTTGTGTATGACATAGAAGTAATAATAGGTTTTTGCACAGGGAAAACCTTAGCTGTTAAATTATAAGTTGTTGCCGAAGATGTGGTAAAGCTGATACTATCCACATCTTTACCTGCGGGTATGTAAAACTTAATATATTCCAAAGGCAACGCGGGTTTGCCGGTATCACTTAAACTGAAAAGTTTTGAAATATTTACATTGCTGTATGTATTGCCATCGGTCGCTGTTGCTGTATTAATACTTAAACCCGAAGCATTAATATTTACAGTATAATTTATTTGAGAGTCCGCATAATAGTAAAATGCAAACAACAGAACAAATATTATTAAAAATTTCGTCTTCATATTTTTTCTTTTTTATAAGATAATTAATTTCTTTGTGTAATTGATAGCATTATTATCCGATAATTTAATGAAATAAATCCCTTTCGTATATATATTACCATCTATTGCATATGATTGGAGATTGCTTATGTTTGTTTTCATAACAGGTTCTCCAATTTCATTATAAATTACAAGAGTTGAAAATTGAAAAGCTTTATTCCATTTTATAATGCTTGTTTCTGAAGCGGGGTTGGGATAAACATCAATAATTGCTGATACTATGCTTGGCGAAGCAAGACCTACTGTAAATGAGGAAATAAAGTTCCCTAATGACCACGGGTCCGCACCAACCGGAATTGTAGCAGAAACAGTATTGGTTGCGCTGTTTATTACACTTACTGAGTTATCACCAGCATTTACAATATACACCTTGCTTCCATCGGGACTAACTGATACACCAAAAGGAGCATTACCAACTGTGATTGTATCTAAAACAGTATCAGCAGCGGTGCTTAATACACTTACTGTATTTGTACCAGAATTTGTAACATATACTTTGCTTCCGTCTGGGCTTACAGACACCCCCCAGGGGGTAAAACCAACTTGGATTGTATCCACAACAGTATTAGTAGTGCTGTTTATTACAATAACTGTATTAAGAGCAGAATTTGCTACATATACTTTACTGCCATCGGGGTCTACTGATATTCCAATAGGATTGGAAAAACCTGTAATTGTATCCTCAACAGTATTAGTAGCAGTATTTATTACACTTACTGTACCATCATAAGTATTCGTAACATATACCTTACTTCCATCAGGGCTTACAGAAACACCTTCGGGAGTATTACCAACCGGAATTGTAGCCATTACAGTATCTGCAGTGGCGTTGATTACACTTACCGAATTAGCGCTAAAGGCTTCATTCGTAATATATACGGTATTTCCATCAGGACTCACACACACACCAAATGGCATAGAAAAACCTGTAATTGTTTTCGAAACAGTATTGGTAGCTGTGTTTATTACACTTATTGTATTCAAATTATTCGTAATATATACCGTACTTCCGTCAGGGCTTACGGATGCACCATTAGGATCAGTACCAACCGGGATTGTGGCAATAACAGTATTTGATGTTACATCAATAACCGATACAGTGTTATCAACGCTATTTGTAATATATGCGGTTTGAGCATTTACAAAGCTTATTAAGCTTATAAATGCAATAAATAAAAATATTTTTTTCATATTTTTTTTATTCTAGAATTGTTAAATAGTTTTAATTGTAGAATTAAGGACTGTAGACTGATTAAGGAATTATTCTTTAACAAACTTTTTAACCACTATACTATTTCCAATTCTCGCCTCAACAACATATATGCCGCTTGGCCAGTCTGAAATGTCTATTTCATTTGTTGTAGTTTGTTTGAAGTTATAGGTTGAATACACTTTTTTACCAAGTACATTATAAATTTCAATACTTGATACTCGATAATTGGGGCTTTTGATTTGAAATTCTCCAGTGTTGGGATTAGGATAAACAGAGATGTTAAATGAATTAGCCAATTCCTTAATTTCCGTTATTATTGAGTCGCAATTAAATTTCGCAAGATAAATATAAGCATAATTTAAATTAGTATTTGTCAAAGTATCGGACCCCAGAAAAACTTTTCCCTTAAACAATCCTGCCACATAAGTATTCTCTGAATTATCTACTGCAACGCAAGTAACACCAGCACCTCCTTCACTTTCCGCCCAGCGTTTATTTCCGGCAGTATCATATTTTTCAAGAACGGTATCGCTGGAATTATAATTTCCAGCCACATAAGTATTTCCTAAAGCATCAACGGCAACGGAATAAGCATAATTATTACCTATCCCTCCAACATTTCTCGCCCAAACTACTGTTCCACTGGCATTGTATTTTGTAAGAAAAATATTCCATATAGCTGAATTTGTTAAAGTAGTGGAGCCAAAGATAATAGATGGACTATCAAAATATCCTGTTACATAAACATTCCCTAATGTATCAGTTGCAAGGGAATATGCCATATCCTCACCTGTTCCACCTGCACTGCTTGCCCAAAGCACATTTCCATTAGTATTATATTTCGCAAGAAATATATCGTATTCTCCCGCATTTATTAATGTATCAGTACCAAAAGTGATGTTTCCATTATCACCAGCACCAAAATATCCAGTCAAATAAATATTCCCCGAAACATCTACAGTAACTGAAGTCGCATCATCACCGCTCGTTCCACCTGTACCTTCAGCCCATATTACATTTCCATTAGCATCGTATTTCGTAAGAAAAATAGAAGGGTTTATGCTAGTATTCTTCAATGTGTCTGAGGCAAATATAATGGTGTCGTAATAATTTCCAGTTATATAAGCATTCCCGGATGCGTCAACCACGACAGAACTTGCTACATCATTATAATATGATGTTCCACCTGTAGTTTTTGCCCATAACACGTTTCCATTAATATCATATTTTGTAAGAAAAATATCAGTTGACCCCGAATTAGACAAAGTTGTGGAACCAAAAGTGATAGAGGTACTAGTAAAATATCCTGTGATATAAGCATTTCCTAATATATCAACGGCAACTGAAAGAGCTTCATCCCCAGTATGTATAACAGAACTCTTACCCACTGCACTTCTCGCCCATAACACATTTCCATTGGCATCATATTTTGCAAGAAATATATTAGGAGTATAACTATTATTTGTATCATTCGCCAAAGTAAAAGAGCCAAAAGTAATGGTGTCACTTTGAAAATATCCTGTTATATATGAATTTCCAGAAGCATCTACTGTGATAGAAGTTACGGAAGCTACACCATTTCCACTTCCACAAGCACTTTTTGCCCATAGCCAATTGGGTGTTTGAGCGTTTACGCCAATTGTTACAAAAAGCATTATTAAAATTAAAAATATTTTTTTCATAATTTAATCCGTTAGAACCATTTTCTTAGTATCAATAACCTTCCCGTCAATAATCAGGGAGTACATATACATTCCGGCTTTTAACTCTGAACCCTGTATTGTTATGGCTTCATTTCCAGTGCCATTTATTTGTACCTCCTTTATTTGTGTCCCTTGCATATCATAGATGTATATGTTGGAAACCATTGCGTTGCTTGGAATGAAACATTTTATTTGAGTTTGTTGTGAAAAAGGATTGGGATTGTTTTGGTATAATACAGGAACTGTTATACCAGTGTTGTTATCATTAATACCGGTTTGATCATCTGTTTTATCAAGACTCCCTTTATTGCAGCAACTGTTTATTTGTTGTTGCAGGTTGGTAGTGGTAATATTAAACTGCTTTTGTACAACAGTAAGTAAGCTGTCTGTTGTTTTTAGAGCGCTTTTTAAGCTATCGTTAGTTTTGCTTAACTCTTGAACGGCTTTAACCAGTGGTACTACAAATTCACCATAAGACAATGCATAAGGGTCATTGCTATTGCTTGGTTCGCTAACTATCGAAGATTGGAAGCCGCATGCTTTAGCTACCGAATCTACCTCCTGGGAATAAACCCAGAATGTATTATAGCTGTAGATGTGGTATAATTGCCAGGAATAACCGGAATTGCATTACCTGCACTGTCAGTAGTAGTAGGTTGCGGTATATTCTGCCTGAGGAAAGCATCAAGTGCTTTTGTGTCCATATTATAAGTAACAGGGCGAAGCTTATTGATAAATTCCAAACCCTTTACATCTTCTTTTACATTTATTTTAAAACGGCCATCGCTAGTTGAAACCCAACTATTGGCATAACATGCTTTAACATTAACATTCCCAAAATACATTTTATCTGATGATGCTGCTACAGCTTTATAGCCATAAGCCGCACAGTTATTTAAACCGGCCGCACCTGCATCTGCAGCAGTACCTATAAATGTGTTACTATCGCCGGTAGTAATTGTTGTACCTGCCGACACACCTAAACTACAATTGAAGGTGCCTGTTGTATTAGAATATCCTGCATTATATCCTACAAAAGTATTGTTGCCTACAGTAGTATTTGAATGACCTGCCTGCATTCCAATAAAAGTGTTTTGATAGCCACTTGTATTGGCATAACCTGCCGAATAACCTAAAAAAGTATTATAGTATCCTGTAGTATTAAGCCCACTGACTGCCCCAACAAAAGTACCATAAGAATTTGTCGTATTAGAATATCCTGCTTCAATACCAATACAGGTATTACTGGAACCTGTGGTATTAGAATAGCCTGCATCAAAGCCTGAAAAAGTATTGCCGCTGCTTGAAGTATTTGAATAACCGGCTTTATACCCATTAATAGTATTATAATTACCTGTTGAGCTTGCACCTGCATAATAACCCCACAAAGTATTGTATAAGGTATTATTAAAATTTATCAGGTTTGCTACCTGTAATAAATTATTCGGGCTTGTTGTTCCAAAACCAACATTGCCACTTACAATTAATCCATTGCTCGGAGCCGCGGTCACACCGGCATAACTGCCTATTGCTGCACCAGCGCTTCCAATATCTATCTGAGATTTTGGGGTTGTTGTTCCACAACCTACATAACCTGTTGCCGGTATCACTGTTAATTGAGCTTTAATATTACTAAAAGCTAAACCCATAATTAATGATAAAAATACTAATTTTTTCATGTTTTTTAAGTTTTTAATTACATGTTATAATGATAAATAAAATTATTCAAAAAGATTTATCTTCAACTGCGAATTCGAAACCATTTTTTTTGGCATTCGCACTTTTTTCTTATTAGGCAGTTCAATTTCATATAACAAAACAAATACCTTTCGGATAATGCCTTTATATTGCTTATTCCTTTTTGTGAATGCAACGACGTCTCCTATTTTAGGTTCATTTTCCATGAAATAAAATCTTTTTTATCTATTTATTGCTGTATTGTTTAATAAGGTCGTACGCTTCAGTACAACCAAGATCACCTGCTTTTCTCCAATCTGAACAAGCGCCTTTCTTATCATTAAGTGCAATTTTTGCCTGGCCACGTTTATAGTATGCTAGTTCATGCTTAGGATTAAACTCTATAACTGTGTTGAAATCTGATATTGCTCCAGTATAATCCATTAGTGTAAGTTTAAAATTGCCACGAGAATAGTATGCCCCGGCATGATTAGGATCGAGCTCAATAGCTTTGCTGTAATCCGACATTGCTCCAGTCAAATCAAGCAAGAGTTGTTTTGCAACTCCACGAAAAAAATATGCAGTTGGATATGTTGAGTCAATATTTATGGCTATATCTAAATCTGATAAACATCCAATTAAATCATCTTGCTTAATTTTTACCCGGCTACGTGATATGTATGTCTTATCATTTCTGGGATTAATTTCAAATGCTTTATTAAAATCTGATAATGCTCCTGAGTCGTCACCAAGCATGCACTTTGCATTACCACGATTTATATAAGCAGATTCACCATCAATACCGGTAGGCTCAATTTCAATAGCTTTATTATAATCTGATATTGCTCCGGAGAAGTCGTTTAAACTACTCTTTGCATTACCACGACTGATATATGCTTTAGCGTTCTTAGGATTAAACTTTATGAGAGTGCTGAAATCTGATATTGCTCCTGAAAAGTCATTCAGAAAACACCTTGCAACACCACGATATAAAAAAGCTTCAATATGCGAAGCATTAAGCTCTATAGCGTTGCTATAATATAATATAGCGCCACGATAGTCTCTTTGTTCAAATTTAGCTTTTCCTTTATTATAATATTCTATAGCTGTTTGTTTTTGAGTTGGATTCATAACAGGTATAATTTAATACAAATTATCATAAGGATTCACATCATCAAGCCCCTGTCAGCAGCAGAATCAATCTCCAGCTCTTTGCTTGTAAATAAATCAATTTGAGGCCCTGATTTCACGTTAATAAAATCTATCAGGCAAACATCCGCTTTATCTTTAAGATCCTTTTTAAGTCCTTCGATTTTCTTAGAAAAGGATTGCTCTTTATTAAATTCATCAGAGCGACCATATATGATTGCCTGAGTGCCGCCAAAACGAGTAGCATATAAAACCATGTCTTCAGCTAATCTTTTTTCGTTTACCTCACTATATTCCAAATGAATGTTAGCTGTAACTACATTTTGTCTGCTTAAGATCAAAAGAGATAAATTGTTTCCTGAATTTAACCTCTGGGCAGAAACAATACTGGCAACGTCTTCAGAACTCCTTATTTGTTTTTTTTCTATATTTTCTGAAAATACCTGTGTGTCAAATTTGTGAACAGTTAATTTCTTAGTAGGTCCTTCCGGTGTTTTGATGAAGTCGGTTTTATTTTCATCACCGCCAAACACACTATATCCCCCGCTGATAGTATCAATGATAATTCCATCTTTAGCGATACTTCCCAAAGCTGATTTAAATTTCTTGCACATTTCAAGGTCTGCCTGGCTGGGCATTAAATTCCCACTCGGATGGTTATGAATAAAGTACACTTCTTTGGAATTAAAACGACTGGCTGCATCCTTAATAGCTTCTGTATAAACTATACTGCCGACAAAAGAACCCATTGATAAATGCTGAACCAGCGGTTTACCTGAAGGAAGCACATGCAACACAAAAACATTTTCTATAGAAGCTTTTTGAAGGTTTTTAAAGATATAAGCGACGTCATTAAAACTTTCGATCTTATCTGTGCCCATAAATGAAAAATTCTTATCGATTGAATATTTACGCTCTACGTAACTATATTCACCTTTGCTTTTATCAAGCTTTCTTAATGTCGGGTTATTCTCTTTTTCCATATTTATTCCTGTCATAAATTATTTAACTGATCAATTTCCATAATACTATTTATGGTTCCCGGTAAAGTTCTTTTGTCTTTCCAAATGGCGAAAGTAAAATTATTTTTTACATCGCCAATCCCTGATTATATTCTTCCTTTATTTTTTCTTTCACCACTTCAACAGCAATATCAACAGTAACTTCGGCTTTTTTCTCCTGAGGCTGCACCTGGTGTTTTTTTTCACTCTCAATAATTGACTGCTGAATTTTATCATCCAGTTTGGAAAGATCTGTTTTTAATGCCTGGAGTACCTTTTCTTTTTCCTGGGACCATTCTTTTTTAATTATTTCATCATAAATAGGAATTTCACTCTCCTGCTGCTTTATCTCCCCGCTGTAATCAGCTGCAAGCTTTTCTGCCTTGCATATGGCATTTAAGAAATAACGGCATGCAAGGGCAGGATTATCCATATTTGGAACCCCATTGTTATAGGTATATCTTAAGGAGGAAGAAGAATCAGAAGATTTTACAAAAAGAGTATTTTCATCTCCTTTGTTTTGTACATAACATTCAAAACCATACACCTCCCCTATTTTAACAGGCTCTTTGCTTTCATTTGTTTTAAAAATGCTTATTATTTTTTCTCCTATCTTATCAGAGGCGCTGCTGAGGAAACCATCTAACGCTACAGCATTTACACGGGTTCCGTTTTTCTCGAATTGTATTTTACCTTCGAGTGCCTGTTTATCCTTTAAAAAAGCATTAAGGAAACTTTTATTATTTTCTATTTTCCTTTTTGTGCTTTCCAGATTATTTATTGCGCTTGATTTATCCTTGAAGAAAAGATTCTTTTCAGATTCTATCTGAACAATCTTATTTTCAACTTTAGCCCTTTCCAGCAAGTCATTATTTCCTGATAAGATGGCGATATATTCTGCAAAGCTCATTCCCGTTTGTTCGTCCATGCTCCCTTCATCAACAGTCCTTTTGTTAATGCTGTTGTTTTTGATCTGGTCTATAAAAAGCTGTTTGTTTTTCAGAAGGTTGAATTTATAAACATCAAGAGTATTTTCAGTGGCATAGATATTTGTCTTAACAAGATTATTATAATGTTTTTTAGCTACCCAGTTACCCTGTCTTGCCCCTCTCCCATGCCTTTGTTCCAGGTCTGATGGTCGCCAGGGAATATCAAGATCATGCATGGCGACAACTCTTTGTTGAGCATTAACACCGGTGCCGAGTTTTTCAGTAGAGCCGACAATAACCCTGATTTCTCCGGAGTTAACTCTGTCGAAAAGCTTTTCCCTTTGCTTGTCAGTGACGGCGCTATGCACGAAGGCAATTTCTTCCGCCTTGATTCCGCTTTCAACAAGCTTTTTCTTCAGGGCGCTGTATATATTAAAGCCAGCTGTAGTTGGTGTCCCGGTATCACAAAAGACAATCTGCGTACCTTTATATTCATGTGAGTTCTTATAAAACTCATTAATATCTTTTGAACAAACAGAAATTTTATTGTCCACATGATCATTATACATAGACTCACTTATCAGGCGCATGTCAAGAGCCATTTTTTTAGCTTCATTGGTAGCAATAAGCATTTTGGCTACCATTTCTTTTGCTGACAGCTTACCCCTATTGATAAGCTCCCCATTGCCTGTTTTAGCAAACTCGATAAGTTTTTTTATAAATTCTTTTTGTTCCGGTGTTTGTTTGCAGACTTTTAGTTCCGCATCCATTTCAGGGCGGTCCAGGTTTAAATCTTTGAAGGATTTAAAATCGGTTATCTCGTTATAGAAGCTGCTTAATTCAGGAACCTTGATGAAGGTTCTGAACCGTTCTTTCATTATCAGTTCATTGGTAATATTAAATTCATACTCAACAGATTTTTTTGCGAAGACGGCCAGCCAGCTGTCAAAGTTATTTATCTGTTGTTTTTCCAGTTCCTGTGGACGCAGGTATCTGAACAAGGTGTACATTTCAGTAAGGCTGTTGCTGATTGTAGTACCTGAAAGGAACGTTACTCCAAGATCCTTTTTATTTCTTTCCTGAATGGTTCTGATAGCGGTAAGCATATTGAAAGACCTGTCGCTGCCTTTGGAATTTCCAAGACCGGCCACCCTGTCATGACGGGTGGAATATTCAAGATTTTTAAACTTCTGTGATTCATCAACAAACAAATGATCGATGCCCATTGTCTGAAAGTTTACAAGTCTTTCATCACGTTTTATTGTATCTGCAAGTAAAGCCAGTTTACTTGCTTTATTATTTTTTCTTATTTCCAGACCTCGTAACATGGCCTTAGAAACTTTCCCGCCTTGTTTTTTAAGTTCTTCAAGGTTATCTTCTATGTTTTTTAATTCTTCCTGGATAATTCTTTTTTCTACTTCAGGAGATTGTGAGATTTTCTGAAACTGTTCATGGGTCATAATGATACAGTCCCAATCCTGGCTCTGCATCTGCTGAAAAAACTCAGGACGGTTGTCATTATTCAAATCTTCTTTTGTAGGGAATAAGATTTTATCGTTAGGATATATTTTTTTATATTCTTCTGCAATCTGTATGATGTTTGCCTTAAGTCCCAGAATAGCTGGTTTCTTTGCCATACCCAGGCGTTTCATTTCATGGGCGGCCATGGCCATGACAAGAGTTTTCCCTGAACCAACAGGATGATCAACAATACCCCCGTTATTTTGCAATATCATCCATGCAGCATCTTTCTGGTGCTGAAATGGAGTCATATTTTTAAGGTCTGCGAAAGCCAGATGACTGCCATCATATTTGCGTTTCACATAGCAGTTATATGTTTTATTGTAATAGTCAGAAAGGTAATTTTTCTTTTCCTGTGGTAGTGTCTTGAGATATTCTGAAAACTTATTTCTTATTTCCTCTGTTTTCTGGGAAGCTTCACGCATTGCCTTTTTATCAGGCATAGTAATTACCTTGTCCCCGTCCAGGACTTTATAAGTTATTCGGGGAGTAGTATTTTGTAATGCATGCTCCAGCAGGTGTATCCCTGTGAAAGTCCTGCTTTCTGATTTTACGGCATATTTTTCAGCTATGAGCAGGTTGTGATAGGTATTTTCTCTTTTTACATCAAACTGATCCAGTATTTTGGAATAAACAACGGTGATATCATTTTCCCGGAAAAGCCATTTGGCAAAGTCCTCATAAATATCCTTTTTAATCCACCTTTCACCAAGGTTAATATCAATAAGTTCAAAAGGAATTTCTTTAGGCTGTACGGAACATATAGCTGAATATGATTCTGATAACTGAGAATTTTCCTCTGTTAAATCTTTACGTGAAAAATTGTTATCAAAGAATTCTTTTTTCTCCACCACATTACCGGACAAAAACTTATCGGCTGTTTCCCACTCCTCTTCACGGAAATTATAATAAAGCAGCCCTTTTGATATTTTCTGTATTTCGGCATCACTTTTTGAAGTGAGTTCCTTTAGTAATTCAAAATTTATTTTACCGTGGCGGTTTAATGAAACTGAAATAGCGCTGTGGATATCATATTGTCTTTCTTCTTCAATGTCAATACCAATAGGCTTTTCAAGAATGTCTCCTTTGACAAAACTATATTTATTATCCAGGTACTCTCTTTTTTCTAAAGAGCCTATAATTTTGTTACAGCTAACATCAATGCTGATAGTCTCAATATTTCCCTTATCATGCAGCTGCCCATGATTCTTTATGAAAGTATCATAAATTTCATTTAATTCTTTTCTTTTAATATCCTGGGGAATCTGTGAACTGCTTTCCAGAGATGATAAATCAAAGTATTTATCGCGTAGTGAAATATAGTCTTTTAAAAGAGCTTCATTTATTATTTTTTCAGCATTGACAAAAGAATACGAAGCAATGTTTTTCTCCCTATTAATATCATCGATTGTACAGATTTTTTCTTCATGGATGAACAACGAACCCTTTTCATGCCATAAACCCAACCTGTCAGAGCGTATTTCGTTTTTTATTTCCTTTTCGGCAGGTTCATCCTTCTGGGGAGTTTTAACGCTTAAATCGTCTGAATCTGCAAATAACGCATCTAGAAAATTTGTCTGATACGTTTGAACTTTTGGTTTCTTACTATTTTTTGTTTCCTCTGCAGGAACCTCCTGAATGGAAACAGGTTTATCTATTTCAATTTTTAAACCCTTAAGTTTTGAAGAAAGAGCCAGCCGCAGATCATCTATGCTTCCGTCAAAATTATGCACATAAGCGGGTTTCCCATATTGGTTGGTATCTATAATAGTTGAAGAGGATAGTATGTTTTCTTCCTGAAGCGAATTGTCTTTTACAAAAACCCCGTTAATATTTATATTATTAAGAGTTTGGGTTTTTACAAAGTCATTTTCAAAATCCGTTAACTGCTTTTTGTTATCATTTTTTTGCAAGATAATTAAGTCCGTGCCGGCTTCTGTCCCTGCTTCGCTTTTAAACAGGTTATTGGGCAACCTGATTATTTTTTTCAGGTCTGCGTTTTCTACCAGGCGCTTTCTGAAAATGTCATTTGAAAGACTATCGCTAAAGGAGGAAGTAGTGATAAAAGCCAGAACTCCTTTATCTTCTGTCAGGTCGAGACCTTTAATAAAGAAATAGTTATGTATCCTTTCAGAAGCTCGTACTTTAAGGTTATCTTTTCCTTTAGCATACACTGGATCATAGACCCTGAAATTCCCGAAGGGAATATTTGAAATGACCAAGTCAAATTTCTTATCATCTAAATTACTTTCTTCCAGTCCGCAATTGAACAGTTCAATATCATTATTACTCCCTTCTAATATTAAAGAAGTAAGGCTATCTTTCTCTACGGCTGTAATATGATTATTTTCCCCTAATATGTTTTTAATGGAATCAATAAAGCGACCGGTGCCGGAGGAAGGTTCAAGAATTGTTTCAGGCTTAAAGCCTTCATTTTTCAGGGCTTCAACAATAGTATCACAAACACTTTGAGGAGTATAAAATGCGGAAAGGGTATTGGATTTTATTTCCTGGATATATTTATTGTAAAGCTTTTCATCCCCTGCAGTATAATTTTTTAAGACTTCATGTAACTTAAGAATTTCAGGATAAACTTTTTGGTCTGTTTTATTCCAGTATAAAATATCATTTACCGGCAAGAGAACTTCTTTCACTCCACCCCATCCGGCATAGTTTTTCATTACCTCTTTTTCTTGGGGTGATGGAATGTGGCCACCTTGTACTTTAAAGGCGATTTCTAAAGCTTCAATATTGTTTTCAATAGTTTTCTTCTTATCAAAATTAATCCTTTGTTTCTTGAGCATTACCTCTGTTGGGTCTTCCATTAAATTCTAATTTTTATGCCATATTTTCAAGCCACAAAAATAAAAAAAGAAAGTAACCATGTCCCTATTAAGGTATTATTATATTTATTGAATCATTTTGAGAGAATAAAAGAGTCGGAGAGAGGCTAAAAAGGAGGATAGTTTGTTATTAACCTGTCATGTTTCACAACGTTGTTTATGACAACTTGTGTTAGATATATTGATAAAATTTTCCAAAAACAATTCTTATTATAAAGAAAAAGCTACTTCCTTGCTAAAAGATTTAGAATAATTTATTAATTCTTTTGGACCAAAATAGGACATTGATTAACAAACAATACAATAAGTGTTGAATAACAAACTTTGGAAAATATTACTCAAAGAAAGTGAAGAAATAATTATTTTTTTTGCGTAGATTCAATCTCTTTTGCTTTTTTAGAATATTGCTCTGCTTTATCATTTTGGCCGATCATTTTATAAGTTAATGCAATATTGTTAAGAATGTTAATGTTGTTGGGTGAAACTTTTAAAGCTTTTTCATATACTTCAATAGCTTTGTTATATTGTTTTTTTATACCATAAGCGGCTCCTAAATTATTATATGAATCAATATCATTGGGGTCTAAATTCATGGCGTTATTCAGATAATAAATAGATTTATCCAAATCGTTTTTGTAACGTCCGTAAATAGTGCCGAGTTTAAAATTAGTTATTTGTACGTCAGGATCCATTTTAAATGATTTTTCAAGATATGTGAGCGCTAACTCGTAATATTTTGCTTTCTCTGAAGGATCATTGCTTTTGTCGGCTAAATCACATAAATTTCCACCGTATTCACAATTGCTTTTTGCACTGTTTGCAGAAGTTTTAACATCCGTTTCTATAAGCACGAAGCTGTTTTTCCATGCTTTGTTCCTGTCTATAGTTTTGAAAGAATATAAAAACAAAACAGGAATCAATACTATTATTGGCTTTTTGAAAATTATTTTGAAAAACTTGCCGGGTTTAACATTAAGCAAATAAGCAATTATCAAAGCAAATCCGAGGGAAGAAGCAAAAATAAAACGTTCGCTCATAAATGTTCCTATAGGAAAAAGAATATTTGAAGTTAGTGACAAAGGAATAAAGAAAAGGAAAACACAATAAGAAAGGAAACTTTTATTTTTTAACCCTTTAATACCAATAATAATTAACACCAAACAAATAATTAATGATAGTAATACCAATAAATCCGACCATTCCATAATCTGGATATGATAAGGATAATAATCCCAGGTCAATGGATGTGGGAAAAACAGAAGCTTTATATATAAACCGAGTGTAAAAACAATGGTTGCATATTTCTGAAAAATATTCATTTCAGCAAAAGAATTAAGAAGAATGTTGTCTAAATAAACAATTGTGGTAGCAGTTCTTGAAATTATTATTTGCCGCAAAGCAATAAATGCAATGATTACAATTATTAACGGAATAGTTGAAATAATAATCTTTTTAACAGGATTATCAGTGAAAAAGTAAAAAGATAACGGAATAATAACAATGAAAACTAGAGCAATCTCCTTAGAAAGCAGAGCTAAGAAGAAGGATGCCGCGCTATAGATTATATGAATGTTTTTTTTGAATCTAGATAATTCAATAAAAACAACATTGCGAGCAAAGAAAATAAAAGCGACATTATTTCATCGCGACCCTTTATGTTAGCCACAACCTCGGTATGAATAGGATGAGCAATAAAAAGAATTGTCGCTATAAATGGTATGGACAAATACCAATGAGATTTAGGAAACTTTTTTAAAAGCCTTGAAAATAAGATAAAAATAAGCAAACAGCAAAATGCATAAAGCAAAATATTAATAAAATGGCTGACATGTGGATTATTTCCAAAAAACGAATGTTCAATGGCAAAGGTAGCAATAGATAAAGGTCTGTACCTTCCTCCGGAAACAGCATTTAAATATTTTTCGCCATAACCCTTAAATGAATCATAAGCAAAAATATCTTTTATTCCGGATATCCCTTTCTGAGTGTATCTATTTCCAGTAATTAGCTCGGCATCATCTAATGCATAATCGCAGGATATTGTATTTCCATATAAAACGAAACAAGATAAAACAATAAGGCAGTAAATGTAAAATTTATTAATAGTTCTAACTTTACCAAGATCATTTTCTTTTAAAAGCTTTTTTATTGTTTTACCTTTTTGCGGAGCTTTTTGTTTTTTCTTAATAGCTTCAGGTTGCATTTTTATTACTTAAAAACCCATCAAAAGTAAAAATATTAATGCATATCTATAATTAAATTAATTATCATCTTCTTCGCCTGATAATTCTTTCTTTAGCTTCTTCTCTTTTCCCGCTTAATTCTTTTGCCCTGTTAAATGCCATATTCAGATCATTCAATCTTTCTTCAGTAAAGCCAAGAGTATCCAGCCTGTATTTTCTTTCATTGAAAACAACACCATAAATTCTTCCACCTCTGATATAAGTTTTAACCGTAATAAAATTATTCAAAATATTGCATCTGATGAAAATTGTTTAGTAATTGCCAGGTCAATATTGCATCTGTCTTTTAGAAGCAACTTTAATTAAGGGAACTATATCGTATGCACATATCCTGATTGCATTTTATCTGTTAACCTATTTTCTTTTTCTTTATCTGCTTTTTCCTTAAGAAGTCTATCTTTTTTAATTCTTAATTCATTGATCTGCCTTTTGTCCACATAGTGTGTCGCATAGGCTTTTTCAATATTCTCGTCACCTGATTTGCTAAAGCGGAGTCTCATGTTGGCGCCTTTCCCGTACTTGTTGTAACCTGTCCATGATTTCTCCAATTTTAAATCAGTTGCAATTTTTCTTATTGTCCTGTTTATTGTAGAAAGTTTACTTAAATTTACATGACATGCTTTTTCTAAATACTCTATCTTTCCACGTCTCCATGCTTCGTAATCATCTTTGGTTAAGTAATCAAGTTTTAGAAGCATGTCAATAGAGCAAACAAACCCTTTTTCATTAAGAAGAATGTTTACTGACTTTTTTATTTCTTTCTCAAGTTCTGTATTATTCATTTTCCCCAATTCTATCAAATTGCATATTTTGCCTACTGCTGCTGCCTCTTGCCTACTTCTTCAAACTGCCATTGAAGCAATGTTGTGCGTTTGTGCTCCTTCCAATCTGATGGGTAAAAATTAAGCGATCACCGGTCAACGGGTCAATGTCCGTTTTGTAGTCCGACTCTTGCGAATAGGTTTACTTCTATGTTCTTCTTTATATTCACGAATGAACTCACTCAATGCTTTTTCTTCCTCTTTTGTCAAGGGTTTACTTTGTATTATAAAGTCAACACCTTCAGGTTCTCTTATTAGTCCCGTTGTTTTTTTTATTAATTTAATATGCATTTAATCTTATTTTTCAAAAGTTCCTGGCATTTTTCTTTAATATCATAATCATAAAATTTGCCTTTAATATCCCCTTCATTATGATAAAAACGAACTTTGATAAGTTTTGACTTGTGAATGGTTTCAAGTTGACTTTTTGAAATATTGTAAGCAATATTTGATAAATCGCATATATAATCGTTATTAAAATCAACTGGTTTTACTGCCTTCTTCCCCTTAAAATCGACTGTTGCTGACAATGTAATTTTATCGTTGTGTTCAAAAAATAAAATCAATTGAGCGCCTTTTTCAATGTTAATTACTGGAAAATCATTAGAACCATTATCCTTTTCAAAATCCATAATCAAAAAATAGGATGTGTCAACTTGTTTAAAGCTAAAAGAATCTTTTATTGTAAGAGTAGAAACTAATTTATCAGGTACGGTTTGTTTAATCATCTTCTTTGCAGACACATCATTTATTTTATATTTACATTCCTGCGCTGACAAAAAATTCAGATTTGCATATATAAACAATGAACTTGCCGCAATAACTTTTATCAATGTTTTCATTCTGGTTTTGATAATACAAATTATACTATAATTACTTTAGTTTGATGATCCAACACTGCTATTAATTTTTCATCCAGTTCATCCATCACGCTGGCATAAGAGTTGCTTAAATATTCATAAAACACTCTTATACATGCAAACACCAGTGTTTCAAGTATATTATCTATAGTATGTACAGGTTTTTTCTGTAATTTAATATAAAACTCATGAAAGTTGTCCATCAGTAAACTCTCGATATATTCACTATAGGAATTTTCCATTCCACAAAAAAGAATACTATTACTGACTTCATCAGGAGATGGCGCTCCTTCAGATAAAGCATCTCTATATGCTTCCCATGCAGCATTAGAACGACGTATTAAAAAATCTTTCAATTCTTTTGTATCAGCCAGGAACTTGTATAGCTCTTTATTATGTTCAAGCATATAGTCATTTAGCTTCTTAATAAGAGGCATGTTTTGTACCTGGGGTGTATCTTCTTTCATAATTTTAATTTTAAATTTAAACTTTCATAAACATTTGGAATTTCTTCTTCTATTATTCCTAAATATCTTTTGGTATCTTTTATGCTGGCATGATTAAATAAGTCAGATAATAAAATCAAAGCTTTTTCAGAATAATTGTTTTCCTTCCATACCTGACGGCCAAATGTTTTTCTAAATGTATGAGAAGAAAATCGCTCTAAAGATAAATGATATTTATTTTTTATGCTTTTTAATTTTTGGTTGACGTATTGAACGCTTAATACTTCGTTGGCTTGACTGGTAAAAATATAGTCTTTTTTATTGGGTGATAATTTCAGGAAACATTTTTTGATAATATTTTTTATATCATCAGTTACCTTGATGTTGAGTTCCTTTCCTGTCTTTTTTTCTATAACCAAAATAGTAGTTTTAACTTTTAATTCAGGTTCTGTTTTATCAAACAGATCTTGCCATTTAAAATTTAAAATATCTGCAATCCTAAGCCCGAGGGAAGAACCAATGGCTATAAGCAAACAAAACTTAAATTCCTTATCTTTTTGCAATTTTAAAAGCAAAGTGGAAAATTCATTCCACTCCATGAAATCTGCAGTTGTTTTCTGTCCTTTTAATGACATAATATCAATGTTAATTTATAACGGAAGTAACCGTTTTTATAAAAGCATGTCTTTAAATATTCCATTCTCATAAATGGATTCATTTTCTAACTCTCCATTATCAAAGTATGTTTTACATATACCATGTAATTTGCCTAATTTAAAATATAATTCTTTTTTCAACCGCCCATTAGGATTATAATATTTACAAATACCATGTCTTTCACCATTTATATAAAATTCTTCACTTTCTAATTTCCCTCCTGATTCATAATATAATTGATAAAGCCCTTGCTTTAATCCTTTATCATCAATAGTAAATACTTCTTTTATAACACCATTTGGGAAAAATGTTTTTATCGCTTTCATTTGAATATAAATATACGCAAGGAAATAAAAGTATCTGTTTTAAACCGAAAATATCCGGCTTAATTTTTAAAATTCTTAATAAATATGTTCTTAAGCATATTCGGTACTTTTTTTAAAGACCGGAAAAATCCTTTTATCAATAATTTATATACCAGAAATATAAATAAAACACCTGCAATTATATTAACAAAAATCTTTGCACAAACGTTTACTATATCATGGCTGTGGTAATTGATAATAAGCCCGCAAAGCCATAGAAATATATGCGTACAATAAACGCATAAAAAGAGTTTCATAAATGGTAACATTATTTTTCCGATTATTCTGAAGATTCTGTCTATAGCTATCATAGTTATTTGTTTTTTTTGTTTGGTTTTTCTCTTTCTGATTCTCTTTCCTTATCTCTTAATTCTTTAAACTTCTGTTTCCACAGTATATAAAATTCTTTAAAGACAAACTTCTTATTTTTATACATCTTCCTGAAGTATAGATAAACGAATAATAATATAATGAATAAAGTAAAATAAATTATACCGTCATATATTGTAAATCCTCTATTACCATATGCATTTAATGTGTTTTCAATATTATGAATCTTTTGATTCTTTTCAAATTTAGCTTTTTGTTTTAATGAATCTTTTTTAAGAGAGTCTTGTTTTCTGCTGAGGGACAACATTGAGTCAAAAGCATGTTGCCCCATACTTGTCTTTAACCCGTTCTCTTTTCCCTGGTAGAATTTTTCCAGTTTCTTTAATGCCTCAATAGCTCTTAGCCTGGCTATTTCATCGGCGTTCACCCCTTGTTTTAAGCTATCTTTACTACTAATTTCACCGGAGGAAGAAAATGCGGCAAAAACAATAAACAGGATAAATAAAAAGAATCTTTTGATAGTTGATGTTGTCATTTTTAATAATGTTCTCAAATCCATACTTGTATTATAAACTTTCACTTACAAAGATATATAATATAAGTGAAGTAGTCAAGGGAGAAAGCAAAATGTTATTAACAATAAGAATATAGTAAAACCAAGTGTTTCAGAAGATTAACTTTCACTATTGTTTATAAGTGAAAGTACATTTTAGTTCCTGGAGGGGTAAAATCTACCTTTTTTCTCAAATTATTCCATTAACGTGAGTTTTGTCGGAAATGCCGGCGACACCCCATACCAATTTAAGCATATACTAAATTTGCTTTCACTAACTTCAAATTGGGGTTCTTCAGCTTTGTTAAAGTTATTTTTAGTTTTCCTTTATCTGTTTCGGAGATAATAGTTGGTATTAAATATTTTAAATCAATATTAAAAAGTCTATGTATTATTATCAGATCTCTATGACTAAATGGGTTTATTCCATTCATTAATTCGGACATGTAAGATTTATTATGACCAAGTAATATCCCTAATTGCTGTTGGGTCATATTAAAACTTTTAATGCGCTTATTTATATGTTCCTTTCTATTCTCTATAAATTTTCTTTCTTGTTCAGCTATATATTCAGCATCATCACTTTCCTTTATTTGTTTATCAGTAATAGTAGAACTGGAGCTCCAATGAATCTTTTCATAAGATTTTATCATCAAACGCAGTTGCTTTCTTTCTTCCGCTAATTCAGGGTGATCTTTAACAAGTAAGCGAAGTTTTCTGTCAAGGATAAATGCCCGCTCTAAGTCTAATTCATCAGCAAGCTGCCCTTTCTTTAATATATCCCGTAAGTCTATTTCTGCTTTCATTTTATTAAGTTTAACTAATCCAATTATTTTTTCTTAACCATTTCGTTATTGTATTTTTATTGTTCCCAAAGTTTGTTTCGTATTCATCATGTGTCCCACACCAAACTATTGTAACTTCTCCTTCTTCAAACTCAATTAAAATCATTACTCGGTGTATATTAATATTAAAGAAATAAAATCCATCACTATGCACATTATCTGCATCAGGCCTGTCTTTTTTTAATTCATTCTGATTTTTCCAATTCTTTTCTTCTAATTCATCAAGCAAATCATCTATAGCTTTTATAAGAAGCTTATTGCCAAGATTATTTTTCTTGAGTTTCTCTAGCTTTTTTCTTTCTGTTATTTCCATTTTATACGATGCAAAGATAATATAAAGTTCCAATTATTTCAGAACTTTAACAAAATATTTATTAGCAATCTTAACAAGGGTTTTGTCGGAAATGCCGGCGACACCTTAACGTAGTCTATTCCGTTTCAAGAGCCGAGAAACAATTCAATGAGTTATTTATTTTTTGATCAAAGTCTTCAATAATAATTTCAATCGTATAATCCATAATATTATTTTTTTTCAAAAAGGTAAGGAGTTCAAATAGCGTATTCCATGACTGCTGCAAGTCCTTTTTAGCTTTAAATACTTCTTTCATTTTCCCTTCATCAGATTCAAGGTTTTGATATAACTCGCAAAAAGTATTAAACTTATTATCCATGTCAAGTTTTAGTTCATCTAAAATCTCTCTATAAGATTTATTTTCAATGATATTATTCATAATATTTTATTGGTTTATTTTGAAACAATCTGATTATACCCCTTATTGAACAAGATAAAATGGTATGCCTTTATTCCTCCTTCGCAAGCATCTACTCCCCTACTCCATTTTTTAAGTTTTATACCTTAACGTTTTTCTTCACCATATTTACAAATGGTTTGCATGGTTTGAATTTTGGAATATTGTGAGCAGGAATTTTTACTGTTGTATTCTTCGAAATATTTCTTCCAATCTTATCTGCCCTTTTCACAATAGTGAAACTACCAAAACCCCTTAAATGAACATTTTCACCTTTTGCTAATGATGCCTGGACATCTTTCATGAATGATTCAACGATTGCAAGAACAGCACCCTTTTCTATTCCTGTTTTAGCGGCAATTTCTGCTACGATTTCTGCTTTTGTCATAACTTCATTTATTTTTAAATTTGTTTTTCTTGAGTGGACATTTAATCTTTTACGAACTTCTCAACACTTATTCCATTTTCCGTTTTAATTTGCACTACATATACCCCGCTTGGAAATGCCGAAACGTCAATGTTTGTTTTATTGCCTGTTGTTGTAAGGGTTTTTACAATCTGACCTTGTATGTTTAAAAGTTCTATCGTAGATTTTTGCAGGGACTCAATAGTTATGTCGTTTATTGCTGGGTTAGGATAAACAAACAAGCCTGCTGACACTAAGCTTTGCGGTGCAATTCCAACACCTGATGGATAAATGGAAATAAAGTTTCCAAACACATCCGGGCTATGACCAACTGCAATTGTATCTGTAACAGTATTTGTGACGGTGTTTATTACACATACTGAAGCAGCATTAGTAATTGCAACATATAACTTACTTCCATCGGGGCTGATAGATATACCATTCGGACCAAGACCAACCGTAATTGTAGCAGTAACTGTATTTGTAGCTGCATTTATCACACTTATTGTACTATCATGGCCATTACCAGAATTCGCAACATAAATTTTACTTCCATCGGGACTTACAGATACACAAGTAGGATAAGTGCCAACCGTAATTGTAGCTGAAACTGTATTGGTAGCGCTGTTTATTACACTTACCGAACCAGGAACAAACCAATTCGCAACATATACTTTATTTCCATCAGGACTAACACATACACCAGTAGGACCATAAGGCGCAACAAGAATAATTGTATCCGAAACAGTATTAGTAAAACTGTTTATTACACTTACTGTATTATCATTATTATTCGCTAAATATACCTTACTTCCATCAGGACTAACAGATATACCCCAAGGATAAGAACCAACCGGTATTGTAGCTGTAACAGCATTGGTTGCAGTGTTTATTACACTTACTGTACTATCACTATTATTCACTACATATACTTTACTTCCATTGGGGCTTACGGATACACCCCAGGGTCCATTACCAACTGGAATTGTAGCTGTAACAATATTGGTTGCAGTGTTTATTACACTAACCGTATTAGAATTTATATTTGTAACATATACTCTCGTTCCATCTGGGCTGACAGATATACCTTGCGGATAATTAAAACCTGTAATTGTAGTAGTAACAGTATTAGTAGCAACATTAATAACAGATACAGTGTTATCAGTGTTATTCGCTATGTAGGCGGTTTGCGCATTTGTAATAACCGCGAAGCTTGCAAATGATAAAATAAATAATAGCTTTTTCATGGATTATTTTATCTCCCCATTAACTTAAATTTTGCTCATAATGTTATATAATTGGGAGCATATTTTTCAATCTGTCATTAACTTCAGCTTTGTTGAAATGCTCAGGATGATAAACTTCACCAAGCCATTCAACATTTTCTTCATATTCTATACTTCCTTTTTGTTTCATCGACGATACCAACTGTTTATAACCGTCAATGCCGCCACAATCTTCAGGTGGACAATTACGTGCACCGACAATGCAGAACGGTTTTTTTAATATCGAAATAGTATTGACAATTTTTTTCAGTTGTATTGTATGCACCCAGTAATCACCCATATCATACACGTATGTAAAAGCGTCGGAAGGTTTTTTAAGGAGCGAACTTAGTTTTACTTTTTTGTCATCTATTGCGCCGCCACCCTGCATTAAAACAGGGTTGCTGTATGACAAGCCATTGAATTCAAACTCGTAAAGGTGATAGTTCTCCCATCCGAAAGAAAACTGTATTACGTGATGCAATTGGTATAAGGCAATATCAGCTTTTATTTCTATAGTTCTATAAATTTCAGGTCGAATTTTATCAAGAGAAATTTTTATTTGAAAGTTCCTGTTCATTCTTTTACGAAAAGTTAAACAAGGTAGCTTATTTCATTTTATCAATAAAAGCATTACTGAGCATAATGCTGACAACTATAATTCCTATAAAGAAAATAATCATCGAGAGTTTGTTTTTTGTATTAGTCTTGCTGACCCTGAAAAGCAGATAACCTATGAGTAAGTTAAACAGTGCCCAAATTACATTTACCACTGGAGATGATAATCCTTTGCCCGGAGGATCGGCAAAGGGCGTAGGAAAAGAATTACCTGAAATTCCATTTACAAAATGCGGAACCACATTGGTTAAAAAGAATCCTGCAAAAAACGCAGCAATGTAATGATACCACTTCATAGTGGTTTTCTTAGGGGTGTCTGTGCTTTCCATTTTGATTTTTTTTTGTTACAAATAAATGCCAAAGTTAAACTTTTTTTGTTTTTGTCTTTGACTGCAGGGAAATGTCATTTACGAAAAATTAAAAGTCACTTTGTCCTTTAATACCGGCTTGTTACCACTTCCCGGGACGGGTTTAAATTATATCTGATGACCCCAATTTAAATACTTTTTAATTTACTCACCAGCGATGGTATTTCGTTTTCAATAGCTATAAGTTCCATTTGCAACCTATCCATATTTTTGCTTTCGTATTCCATTGCGTAAAGCAAATCCATTAATGTCCTTGATTGTTTTTCTATCCTTGTTAAATCCCGGATCATCTTTTCTGATTCTTCCTTAACAATGTTTTTGATTTTGGATTGCTCTTTTTTAGATTCTAATATGTAGTCATAGGTATCGTAAACTTTATTCGCAATATCCATAAGAAGGCTATCGAATTTATTTATTTGCGTTATCTTGAGCGATTGAACCTCTTTTATTTCCTCTGTAATGTCAAGGGCTAATGCGTTTTCGTTTTTCTTCATTTTATTTTAAAATAATTTATAAACGCTAATGACCATGCAGCAACATCAATAGTAGCATATTTTTCAGCCTATCCATATTTTTGCTGTCATAATCTATTTCAGCAATAATAAACACCAGTTTTGTTGATTGTTCTTTTATCCGCTTTAAATCAATATTCATTTCCTTTGCCTGATCAATTGATAATTGCTTATCATTTCCGTCATTTGTAATATAATCGTAAGTATCATAAACCTTATTACAAGCATCCGATAGAAATTCTTCAAATTTACTACGGCGCATTGTATTAAACGTTTGAATAATTTTAATTTCTTCCGTAAGGTCGAGGATTAAAGAATTGTCAATTTGATTCATTCAGATTATTTTTTTCTAAGAAGTAGTGGTCATATATAGACAAACTAATTTATTAATACATAAATAAAAAGGCAGCTATTAAATACAAGGAAACAGAATGTGCTAATAATTAACCGAATGATTTTAATCTACAGATTATTTACGAAACTACTTTGCGCAGAATTATATAAATACTCAAACTGCCCATTATCTATTGGAGTTCAAATTTTAAGGATTTAGCCTTGTTAGCGTACGATTTTTACAAAAACCCACCCTATTACTGCAATTAGTTAGTCCGTAAAATAAAGAGACCATTCCGAAGAATGATCTCTTTCAAAAATATTAATGTGAATTTTTTACTTAACTAAATTTTTAAGAGCAGCGCCAGCTTTAAATTTAGCTACTTTCTTAGCAGCAATCTTAATCGGCTTTCCGGTTTGAGGATTACGACCGGTTCTTGCAGCTCTCTTAGCTATTGAGAAAGAACCGAAACCAACAAGAATAACTCCTTCACCTTTTTTCAAAGATTTGGTGATAGAGATAACAGTAGCGTCAAGTGCTTTTCCTGCGTCAACTTTACTGATTTTTGCGTCTTTTGCAATTGCATCAATTAATTCTGCTTTGTTCATTGTTTTTTGTTTTAAAATTAAACTTTTTTGGTTAATTATAATAAGCGAAATTAGTGATAAAGACATTACATAGGCCGGCGCAACCCCTTTAGTTATCTACAATTTGGCAAGAGATATTAACAATTTAGCCTTTATTCACTGGGGATTGACAATAAAAAAACCGTAACAAAGTGCTAAATTGTTACGGTATAGGTCAAAAAAATAAATGAACAAACCAATTTTAATGCAAGACGAAAATATATAATATTATATGGCTGGTTGAAGGGAAAACAATAAGTTATCAATAAATGATTGTTAAGAAAAAATAGAGGAATTTGAATGTCTAATTTACACTATAGCATTCTAAAAGTTATTCCTATTTTATCTTAACATTAATTGCTTTCTTGCGTTCTCCTTCAGTTATAATATCGAAGGTTACTTCATCGTTTTCTTGAATATTAGAATCAATCAAACCGCTGAAATGAACGAAAATATCTTTTTCTGTTTCAGAATCACAAATAAATCCGAAGCCTTTTTTGCGGTTAAAGAATTTTACTTTTCCTGTTGCCATTTGTTTAGTTTTTAATTATTTTTAATAATTCCGCTATTTTTTTATTGCGTATTTCAGCGCACTCTTTCAAACCCTTGAATGATTCTTTAAGTGTTATGGCAAACTCTCCCATGCTTTCTATATCAAAGTCGTCGGAATCTAAAAGTTCTTTTATTTTGCTGTCAAGCATAGTGAAATCACCTTGCACTTTCTGTAAAAGCATAATAAGTTCATTCTTGTTGAAAGCCGGTTGTATTAATTTCTTCACCAATTTATCACTTACGATAGCATTCATTTTTTCTCCTTTTTTTTTCAATTTAGTTTTCCCCCGAAATACCTGATTAGTAATTATTTTTATATTTTATTTTATTCAAGTTTTGGTAATTTGGTTTTTATTCTTTTAACGTGAGTTCTTTAATGATATTAGTAGCTCCTGCATATTTATCAATAATGAAGAGCACATATTTAATATCAACAGAAATTGTTCTCTGGTATTTTTCATCAAAAGAAATGGAAGAACTTGATGCTTCCCAGTTACTGTCGAATACAATGCCCATAAGATAACCATCCCCGCTAATGACAGGAGAACCCGATACGCCGCCTGTGATATCATTATTGGTAATGAAGCATACAATCATTTTTCCGTCAGTGGTATATTTCCCGTAATCTTTGCTTTTATATAATTGCTTTAATTTGTCCGGCACAATGAAATCGGGATTTTTAGGATCTTCCTTAGCTATCAAATCATCCAAAGTTGTGAAATAGTTTAAGTTGATGGTAGGATTCGGATTGTAATCCATGACCTTTCCGTAAGAAAGCCTCATGGTATTATTAGCATTAGGGTAATATTTCTTATCTTTTTTCATTTCCATAATACCCTCAACATACAATCGATTACTTTTTACCAACTCAAGTTTTGCATTATTATATAAAACTGCAATATTCATGTATTTATTATAAAATGATTCCATTGCAATCCAGCCCAAATCTTTGTCAAGTTTTTTATAATCAGGGCTGATCAGGAAATCGAGTATTTTATCTTTGCTCGCAAATATTGATTGATCGTACAAATCATTGACAAAAACAGAAATATCATTTTTATATTTTTTCTGAATTGTAGCATAAATATCTGGATGAAATTCTTTGTCCACATCATTAAAAAACATAGTAAGCATGGCTAAACATATCTTTTTGTCAGTCGGCATATTATAATTCTTGAAGTATAACTTTGCATTATATGTTAGACTTTGCCCCAATCTGGTTAATGCTTCTTCATCAACATTAAGTTTCGACTGTTTATAAAGCTCTTCAAATGAATTGGCATATTTAATAATTTCGACACTCAAAATAATTGCCTGCCTGTAATAAATATATGGGATGGTATATTTGCCCACGTTTTCCCATGCTTTTTCCAAATCACTTAATACCTTTCCATATTTTTCTTTTAATTTGGGATCATTACTATACCATGTTGTGAATGCTTTTTCTATTTCAAGTTTTTTGTCGTATACATTCATCTTCTTTAGCTGTTCTGTTTGTCCGATGTAATATTTATAGTAATTTTCACACTGTGAATATTTATCTGCATATTGTATTTTCACATCTTCACTTGTTTTCATATCTTCACTCATCAGTGAAAGTCTTTTTTCGCGGATTTTCACAATAGAAGGGTTGTATTTATCAGTAGCTACTTTTACTCCATAAGATGCCATGAACCTGTCGGTAGTACCAGGGTAACCCATTACCATTGCAAAGTCATCTTTTTTAACTCCCTTCATGGAAATCGGCAAAAAATGCTTTGGTTTATAGGGAATATTTTTCTTTGAATAGTCGGCAGGTCCGCCATCAGGCGACATATAGACACGGAATAAGGAGAAATCCCCTCCTTCGTTAGGCCACATCCAGTTATCAGTATCACCGCCAAAGTCTCCAATAGCGAAGGGCGGAGCTCCAACCAACCTTACATCCTTATATGTTTCGGTAACAAACATGTAATATTCATTGCCATCAAAGAAAGATAATACTTTTCCATTGTATGTAGTTCCTTTAATTGCAGATTTTTCAAGTATTGTACTTATAGAGTCAATAATATTCTGGCGCTGTGTTTCTGACATTTTTTCATTTACAAAAGGTAATATTTTGCCTGAAACATCTTCAATGCGAATCAGGAATGTTGCAGATAACTTGTCATTACGGAGTTCTTCGGTTTTATCCATTGCCCAGAAACCATTTGCCAGATAATCTTTATCAATGGAACTATGGGCTTGAATATAACTCTCCCCGCAATGGTGAGCAGTAAAAAATAATCCTTCCGCAGATACCATTTCTCCTGAACAATTCCCATTATTAAAAGATACTATAGCATCTTTTAAAGAGGAGTTGTTAGCGCTGTATATTTCTTCTGCAGTAAGATGGCATCCCATTTTCTGCATGTCTACATAATTGAGACGATCTATCAACAGAGGAAGCCACATTCCTTCGTCTGCCTTTATCTTCAGATTAAGGAAGAGCGAAGAAACTAGAAATACTAATATCATTTTTTTAGCCATAGGATATGATTTTTACCAGTTAATATTGCAAATTTTACAATGTGCAAATGTAGAGAATTTATTAAACGCAAATTCGCGTTAAATTAATGATTTGATATAGTTAGAACAGAAATAGGCTACAGAAAATAACAGATGAGAATTCGGAAGAATATTCATAACATGTATCAATAATGTTGAATAATAAAATACATTTATAGCAAAGCAACATTAAAACTTTGTTAAGAACAATTTTACATGGAAATCAATTGATTTGAAGTTGATTTATTTTTTATAGTTTACAAAATAGATATCCTGATTTCCTTTCTGTGTTTTGTCGGAAGAATAAAATGCTTTCTTCCCGAAAGTATCAGTAATATAATAGAAATCATCTGAAGTGGTATTAATAGGCGATCCCAGGTTTTCAGGCATTGACCAATATCCATCGTCATTTTGAGTTGTAACGAATATATCAAAACCGCCAATACTAGCTATTCCGTTTGAACTGAAATACAAGGTGGCACAATCAGACATTATAAAGGGAGATTCTTCATCAGCCTTGGTATTAACCTTACTTCCAAGATTAACAGGTTCACTCCAATTGCCACTTGATAATCTTACAGAAGACCAAATATCTTTTCCGCCAAAACCCCCGGGTCTATCGCTGACAAAATATAAAGTAGTACCATCGGGACTTAAGCAGGGGCTGCATTCAACATATTTTGTATTGATATTCAGCTTCTGAGGAGAAAATGAATTTTTCTTTAAATTAACAGAATAAATATCGTTATCAATTGTAATAAATATTTCCATAAAATTCATATTCTTATTAATTTCCTGGAAAATAGAATAATCAGTTTCAAGGTTAATTGGTTTTGACCAGGTAGATTTTATACTATCATATTTTGAAAAAAGAAAATCTCTATTCATCAAAACATTATTGCTGTTTTTGGTATCCGCATAATAAAAAAGCCCATTATTGATTTCGGATATATAAATTGGGAATACACTATTATGCCCGTTATTTATTTCAGATCCCAGCTTCTTGATATCAATAGCTGCATTTGAATACAAAATCGGGTTTAAAACAAATTTTAAATCAGATGTTGTTCTAACTGTTGAAGACATATGTGTAAAAGCAATTGCACCTGAAAACAATATCAGGGCAATTACTCCGACTAAAATATATTTATATGTTTTATACATGGTATTTGTTTTTTTTACAGCTAACGAATATAAGCTATTTAAAAGCCAAAGTCAAGTGTTTTAACAAACAGTTTATTTAGCTACCTTCTTAGCCGCAATTTTTATTGGCTTGCTAGTTTGGGGGCTTCGACATGTTCCTGCAACTCTTATAGCAATACAGATACTGATACTCTACCCCTTGTTGTCATTCAGTAATGGATGGCTCTATCTTATCATCCAAAGGATGTTCCTGTTCACTATCCGGGTTTAATGATTGTTCAAGTTTTTCAAATTTCTCAATCATTAGCTTTTCCTTGCGTATTTTCACTTCATCCATGAAACGGTTATACATTTCATTATATTCTTTTTTTGATAAAGTAACTTTAAAATCGAGGTATTTAATAAATTTTTCTTCTCCTCCATTCAATTCAATCACATTGTCTTTATAAAGGATAACCACTTTTTCATGCGAATGCAGGTACTTTACGCTTAAAACAGAGCTTTGGTGAGTAATAAGGCTATTTACAATCCGGAAAATTTTTTCTTTATCAAACAGCGGTTTCTCTTTCTTTTTCCCAAACATATCATTATTGAATTAATGCTATTAATCAAAAATAAATTTTATCAAAAGTAATACATTGGAAAGAGAATTTCAAGATATAAAGAAATCGGAATTGTTAATTTGATTAATAAATGAAGCTAAGCATTTTTTATGATTTGCCTTATTTTATCTCCTTTTAACATTTATCTTACTGAAGTCTCAAATAAACGGTTTTTTCAGGAGACCATGCCCCATTATTATCCTGGACAGATACTGTTATTTCCTGTTGTCCGGAATCATTAAAGATATATCGGATACTGGATAGCGGAGAAGTAACATCATAATTTGTATTAATCTTATATCTGTAAGCAACTACTCTCCCACCCCACCTCGCATCACAGTCATAACTTTGTGATGCGTCAATACTCACTTCATAAGGAGATAGACCTCCCTGAACCTGAGTGGCTGTAAATACTGCAACAGGAGGTAAATTATTAAAGACCGTCAAATTCAGATTAATGCTTGCAGTCTTAGAAAATTTATCTGTAGCGGTGATCACTATCTTAGATAAACCTTCAACTTTGGGCTTGATATTGACTTCGTCTCCAGAGACACCCAAACTATCACTTCCCTTTATTTCGTTGGCAGAAATGCTTGCAGCAGTCTGAGCAGAGAAGATAAAATTTGTGGAATACATAACACCTATTTTTGCGCTGTCATTAATGTCAGTATTAGTCATAGACTGAGTAAGAGGATTAAAAACTTCCAGTACTGGCACTGAAGTAATATCACTAAAATAATCTTTTCGGTTATTGCAGGAAGAAATAAGTATCGCGCATAATATGGATAACAATAAAATTATCTTTTTCATCTTATGACTTTTTAATTATTTTACCAATCTTAACACCATCAGCAGTTACTATCTTAATCATGTAAACCCCATCAGCATATCCGCCAAAATCCAATATTTGCTTTGTTCTGCCGTTAATATTTTCCGTAAATAATACCTTGCCTGCAATATCCATTACTGAAACTTCGTAAGCCTCGCGTGCTTTTAATAAGTCTAAATATATAACTTCAGATGCAGGATTAGGATAAATCTTAATAGCATTGACAGCGCTAATTTCATTAATAGAGTTGGGGTTAGTGTAAACGGTGACTATACCATTAGCAAGCAAACTGTCAACACAACCATTACTGCTGGTTACTTCCAGAAATACATCTTTTCTTCCTGTAGTATTATAATAATGATAAGGATTTTCTAAAGCGCTTCCGTCGCCGTCAAAGAAATTCCAGTTCCATGCTACAGCAGCCAAGGAATGATTTTGAGAAGTGTATTGAATAAAATCTCCGACAACAATACTATCGGATGATGCAATGAATCTGGCTTTGATACTGTCCACATAAATCCTAACAGTATCAAAAACAGAAGCGCAATTATTTATATCAAGAGCTTCAACATATACTTTTTGAGCCGTTTGAATATCAGTAACAGAATGGCTTGAACCCGAATGAAGGAAATTCATCATATAATCGTACCAGTTATAATTGAAAGTTGGGTTCTGAACATTGACTATTACATTAGTCCCTTTACAATAAGCAGTATTAAGAGGTACAATTGGTTCGGGCACTTTATCCCTTACTCCTATCATGATAAAATTAGTGTAGGTGGAATCACAATACAGAGCATAATCTATCCTTCGGAAAAAAGTTGTATCCGTTAATGCAGGAGGTTGAAAGTTCTGAGTTGATGCACCTAAGATGTACGACCATGATGTCCCGTTCGATGATTTTTCCCACTGATAATTAAATATGCCTGTCCCGCCAGTCGGAAGTGTACCAGTCAATTGTGCAGGTACGATACTATAACAGATTGTCTGTGCAGCAGAAATCGTTCCCGGAGTGATCACAGGAACAACTGTTATCTTAACAACATTACTTGTATCTGTCTCACAGTTATCCATTGTAAGCCTTCTGAAATAAGTAGTGTCAGTCAATGTATCAGGCTGGTAATCCTGTAATGAGGAATTTGTAATTATGTTAGAAAAAACAATCCCGTCAGGGGAATATTGCCATTGATAATTATAAGAACCTAACCCACCAGTAGGTGTTGCGCCCATAAGTTCACCGGGTACTTTATTATATTCAATGGTCTGATTACTTCCAATACTCCCGCCTGCTAACACACTATTGACAGTTATTTTAACAGAATCGGTATATTGACTTTCACATGAGTTTATCACTCTCTTACGATACCATGTACTTTGGGTTAAAGCAGAAGGAATATAATAATTGTTGGTTGCGCCTGTTATGTTATTCCATATTACGTCATTGGTAGAATACTGCCATTGATAGCTGTATGAGCTATCACCGCCTGTAGGAAATGCAGAAGTATAAACAGGAGCAGGTATGGTATTGAAACAAATAGACTGGTCATCGCCTATAGTGCCCGCAACAAGAGGAGCATATAAATTAAATGTGATGATATTGGAATAAGAAGTATCATAGCCGCCATCATATACTATACGCATGTAGTAGGTAGTCTGGGTAATAGTTTCGGGATGGTAATAAAATTTATCAGCGTTTAAGATATTTGTAAAGGTAATTGCATCATGGGAAGATTGCCATTGATATGTGTATGTCCCCGAACCGCCAGAGGGTATAGTTCCTGTTATAGTATCAGGTTGCGTCCCGTTACAGATAATAGTATCATTGGGGAGAATATTATTTTGAAGCGCAGGAAGAACTTTTACGGTTATCATATTAGACACACCCACATTACAATCATTTGTCGTTAACCGTCTATAATACGTTTTATCAATTAATGCAGAAGGTTGATAGTTCTGTTGCTGGCTATTGTTGATTATATCCACCCAACTCATGCTATCATTTGACATCTGCCACTGATAAGAAAAACCAATATCAGAAGTTGAAGCTTGTCCTGTAATCTGAGCAGGATTGTGATTATAACCTATAGTTTGATTATACCCGATAATGCCGACAGTCATTTCACCTTTGACATTGACAGTAATTACGTTTGAATAAACAGTTTTACAGGTATCAATTATTTTTTCCCTATAGAAAGTATTTTGTGTTATTGGATTTACAGGCTGGTAAGCATCAGAAGTAGCACCTGTAATATCAGACCATATTACATTATTTGGTGAAGATTGCCATTGATACTGGTAATTCCCATAACCACCTGTCGGTGCTATGGTTGTGTATAAGGCAAGGGGCACTGTATTATAACAGACAGTTGATGAATCTGTGGTAACAGTACCAGCCAGTAAAGGCTGATATACACTAATTATTACGATGTTGGAATAAACGGATTGACATTGATAAGAGTAAGCAAATCTTCTGAACCATGTCGTTTGTGTTAACACAGGGCAGGTATAATTTTGAGTAGTGGCGCCGGAAAGATTATTCCAGATACTTCCGCCATCTGTTGAAGATTGCCATTGATAGGTGTATGTGCCGTAACCGCCTGTTGCAATACTTCCATGTATAACTCCGGGACTGACATTATAGCATACAGTACTATCCTTAGATATGGTTCCGGGCAACATTTTAGGTTGCACAGTAATTTTGACAACATTTGTTTGTTGACGTAAACAACCTGTAGGTACTGATACGCAGGTGCGTTTTATCCACTGAGTATTTATCATTGCTGTAGGTTGATAATCTATGCCTGTAGCCCCTACAACATTGTAGAAGCTAATACTGTCATTAGAACTCATCCACTGATACGCATAAACCCCATCACCTCCAGATGCAGATGTTCCCATTATTGAATCAGGGATTGTATTATAACAAATATCCTGGTCTGATGAAATAGAACCTTCATATAAAGGAGGTAAAACAGTTATGGTATCAACATTAGAAGATGATGCACCACATAAAGCTGATGTCGTGACCCTTTTATAATATATGGTCTGGGTTAAAGAGGAAGGTTGAAAGTTTAATGAATTGACTGATTCATTGTTCCAAGTAAGCCCATCCGTTGAATTAAACCATTGATAAGAATAATTACCATCAGCACCTGTAGGTTGAGTTCCTATAATTTCATTAGGAGTTGTCCCAAAACAAATAGTCTGGCCATAAGAAATACTGCCCGGATTTAGTTCGGGGTTAACCTGTATGTTAACTATGTTGGTATATGCTGTATCATGTGAAATAGTTGTAAATACCTGGCATCTGTAATACATGTCGCTTGTTAAAAGAGGTGGCGTTATCCCTGTAGCATTTGCACTTAAAATAATATTCCAGTGTACTTTATCAGTCGAGTTAAACCATTGGTATAAGAAAGAACCGGAACCCCCAAATGGTGTAGAAAGTTGAGTTAATCCAACGGGAGCGTTATTGTAACATATGACCTGTGAGTTACCTACCAAGCCCGGATACAAAGCAGCATATACTGTAATAGTTATTGTATTAGAGGAGACGGGTCCGCAACCGTTACTTATGACCAAACGCCTGTAATAAGTTGTCGTTTGTAAAGCGGGAGGCTGATAGAGAGTTCCTGTAGCGCCGCTGATATCAACAAATAAAGTATCATTTGTGGAATATTCCCATTGATAGGTAAATATTCCATCACCGCCTGTAGCATTTGTCCCTGTCAGTTGTGCAGGAGTTGCATTATAACTGATTGTCTGGTTTGCAGAAATTGTTCCGGGGAGGATTTTAGGCTGAACAGTAATGGTAATGACATTTGTAATTCCACCACCACAACTACCCGAAACATCTATTCTTTCATACTCTGTAGTCTGTGTAAGAAAAGGAGGCAGAAAATTTAACGTTGTAGTGGTAGGAACAACCTGAGTCCATGAAACGCCTCCATTGATTGACTGATACCATACATAATATTTAACAGGAGCGCCTCCTGTGGCAGCAGTTCCTGTAATCGTGGCCGGTTGCGTCCCATAACAAATTGACTGGTTTGATGATAATACACCGGGTACTAATTGTGAATATACGGTTATTGTAAGTATATTACTGTAAAGCCATGTTGAACATAAATTTGTATTGACACCTCTTTGGTAATATGTGGTTGAAGTTAAAGCAGGAGGCTGGTATGTAGAGCTTGTTGCACCCGTAATATTTGTCCATGATACTCCATCAGGAGATGATTGCCATTGATAATTGTATGTGCCGGAACCGCCTGTAGGAGTATTCCCATATAAAACCGATGGCAGAGAGTTATAACAAATAGTCTGGCTGGAATATATAGTTCCGGAGATAATTTCAGGATAAACTTTTACAGATACAGGATTAGAAAAGACATTATTGCACCCGCCGCAGGAAGTCTCTATTCTGTACCAAGTATTTTGGGTAAGCGAAGCAGGTTGATAATTCTGAGAGTTTGCGCCGCCAATAGAAACCCAATGTATGCTATCTGTTGACTGTTGCCATTGATAATTATAAGAGCCTAAACCGCCCGTAGAATTTGATGCTACTAATTGTGCAGGTGTCGAGTTATAGCAAATTTGCTGTGTTGCAGGGAGTATAGTACTGGGTACAAATTTAGGACTGGTGATTATTTCCACTGTATTACTATAGTTAGACCCGCAGTTATTTTCCAATCGTCTAAAATAAATAGGCATAGCAAGCATAAGTGTAGGAGGTTGGTAATTCAGGGTTGTTGCCCCTGAAATATTTACAAAGGTTACGTTATTGGTAGAAGATTGCCATTGATAGGTAAATGAGCCGGTACCCCCGGTCGGGGTAGTTCCTGTAAGAGCAGTCGGTTGGGTTCCATAACAAATGGTCTGGTTAGCTGAAATCGTTCCCGGTACATATGGCGGGTAAACAGTAATTTCAATAACGTTAGTATATGTATAAGTTGTACAACCAACCTGGTAATCTATTCTTCTATACCATGTATTCTGAGTAAGAGCGACAGGCTGGTAATTCAGTGATGTTGAATTTATTGCAACATCATTCCATGTACTTCCGCCATCGATAGATGATTGCCACTGATAAGCATAAGTGGCCGCAGTTGAAGAAAGAATATTTCCTTTTTCAATTTTACCTGCCGTATTTTCTCGCTCGATTAATAGAGAATTTGTCGGGAGAGAACCGGATAATTGTGCAGGGGCAGTATTGTAGCAAATGGTCTGGTTCCCGGAGATAGTTCCGGCCACTACTTCTGCATAGACATTAAACCATATGATATTGGAATTTGAAGAACCACAGCTGTTGATAGCTTTTCTTAAAAAAGATGAAGCTGTAGTAAGGGTTGGGACCGTGTAAGAATCTGAAGTCGCCCCAGAAATATTACTCCATGTACTTCCACCATTTGTAGAGATTTCCCATTGATAAGTAATTGTTCCGTTTCCGCCTGTAGCATCAGCAGTACTGTTTATATCACCGGGGCTGACACCATAACATAAATATGTTCCGGATAATGAATTTGAAATTGATCCGGGGTTAAAAGCAGGATCTACAGTTATTGTTATAACATTTGATGTTACACTTCCACACTGGCAATAACCACTTCCATAAGTTGATATTCTCCTGAAGTATGTTGTCTGAGTGAGGGCAGTGGGGTATAATAAATTCTGAGTATAGTAAGCGATATTTGACCATGTTGTGTTATTGGGTGAAATTTGCCATTGATATACAACAGGTGCACTATTGCTTGAGGGTGCATTTCCCTGTATTAAAGCCGCAGAAGTTCCATAACAGATTTCCTGGTTGGATGCAATAGTTCCGACCAGAGCATCATATACGTTAAAATAAAAAGAATTACTATAATGGTTTTCGCTGCATGTTAAACCCCAATCATGTTCTCTTGCTCTGATATAAACATCTTGTGTAAAGCTACATGACACGGTAGCTGATGCATTAGATGAATTAGTCTGTGAAAATGTGAAAAAATCAGTATATGTTAAACCATCATATGAATATTGCAGGTAATAAGCATTATTATTACAATCAAACTGACCAGCGATTCCAAACCACAATGTATTTGCTCCGTTACACAGCTGCTGTGGTGATGCGCCTACCTCGCTTGAATTCCATCCCCAATAAAGTGTCTGGCTAAAAATTTGATTTATGCTAACAAAAAATATAAAGGCTGTTAATGCTAAAACTTTTATTTTCCTCATAGTCGTATTATCTATTATATGCTTCTTTTATTTTTGAAATTTGTAATTTTTATCCTCAATCCTGCGCCCACACTATAATACCTTGTTCCTAATTTTGATTGTCCTATTACCATCTGATCAAAGAATATCAATATTGCTAATGCTGAACTTATATTTAATTCATTATTTATTCCTACGCCCACATGATACATAAAGGAATTTTGCTTTGTAGTTAATTCATCTGTGCTTAATGATTCTATACCAGCTAGCACAGGGATGTATGCAGTCAGGTAATCATTTTTGAAAGGCTTTAAAATAGTATAGCCCGGTTGGAAATTCAGAGAATATCTTGAATATTTTGTATAACCTACAGTGCCTGTTTCATAATCAAATAACATGGGAAGATTAAATTTTGTGGAAAAGAACATGGTATATCCAGCTCTGAAACCATAACCCTGCTTAGTCATATAAAAGCTTATATCATCCGCACGTAAACCCTTTATATGTTGTAAATCTTGTCCTATTGTGGTACTAAAAGAGAGTGTTAAAAGGCAGTATAGTATTATTAATTTATTTTTCATTCAGAAAATATTTTCACATTATTTAAATCGGTTGCATTCACAATTACATCGGCATTTCGTAAACCGTTTTTTTCAACTATTTTAATGATAAGTGTCCCGCTATTTGTCGTGTAAAGAGGTATCACAAAATAGACATATTCGGATGTATATGCTTTAATTTGCTTGTCTTTGGGATATATAATTTTTCTTGGATTTAAGTAATTCTGATTTACGAGTTCTTTTTTAAATATTGATTTCTTTGCTCCTTCTGCAACTTTAAAAGTTATTCCGTCTATCTCATAAAGGTTAGAAGATTTATTATCTACCAGCAGTTTTATATAAGTGTAGCTATCATCATTGACAATATTTACAACCTGAAACACCACATTCTTTTTTATAAGGGCGATATCCTTGTATTCTTGTTTAAGAGGTACTAATTTTTCCAGGTTTGCATCTATTGATTTATCTTTTTCTCCTAAAGTATCTGTATTATTTTTTTTAATAGCTTTTTCTTCTTTAGTCTTTTTTACTTCAATTTTCTCAATGGTTTTTGGTTTGGAGAAATCATAAAATGTTGTGGTCGGTATTGGTGAATAACAAATCAAATCATGATAAAAGCTGCCATCAGCAAGCTTTATATCAATTGTTGTTAATGGAGTTTCCTTAGACTTAACTTTTATTATTGCGATATTTCCTTGCTGGAAAACATCATAATATTTGCATATAGGCTGGCCGTCCTTGGTAGAACCTATCTGAGGATTATTGCCGAATATAATAAAGCTAATATCTACACCATCCTGAAATTTCAATGATGTGGAGAAGTTTTCGCTAACTTTTATAGTATCGAGGGACTGAGCGGGTAAATTAATTCATGTTGGAATGAGTGCTATACAGGCCAATATTATTCTTTTCATTATGGGTTTATTAAAATTAATTAAAAATTTCGCAAAAGTAACAGGTTTTACTTTCTATCCAAATTTTAAAAAGATAATTTTATAAAATTATTTCAACCCTTAATAATTAATTAGAATATAGGTATTTGATATGCTACTTTGAAGCACACACGGGTGCTGTATTATATTAAAGTAGTTTGTGTATGAAATGCTGGTGTACTTTTATTTTATTTTGTAGTACCACTCCCCTTTTTTTTCGTAACCGGCTTTTTTTGCAAAGTTTTCGGCGGATAATCCTGATTCCTTAGATAATGATAGCATTTCGCTTATGTGGTATCTTTTTTCGGAGGTATTAGTTGTATGGTTGAATAAGGTAGGCTTACTATCTATCTCGAATTCAATTTGCTTTTGTCTTTTGTTTCTGGCTTCAACAGCTGTAGATTTTGGAGACACAAAGAATTCAATTTTATCAAAACTTCTGCCGTTTTTATGTGGTTCTGCCATAACTGTTATATCAGTCTTTGTATTTATTTCATGAATTGTTCCAGCAGGTTTTTCAACATATTCATCAGAGTCCTTTAATTTATATTTTGTTTTAATTGGTTCCCATTGGTTTATTTCAATATTATGTTTTATACCTAAAACATTTTTTAAGAAATTATTATTTGCATTACGATTATATTCGGGATTATATGACTTTATCTTATCAGTAAATGTCCACTCCTTAAGTTTTTCAATAGTTACTGTGAAATTGCCTTTATATTCATTATTTTTAAAATATGGATAAAGCCAGGTTGAATATAATGTCCCTAACTTCATATAATATTCTGTTTTGAATTTCACATAACTTTTAAAAGTCAGCAAATATGGTCTGGCTGCGTGATTTAGAATTACTTTTACTTTGTTTGATTCTTTTTCATCGTATGCATATTTAGTAAACCAAGGAATACCACCCCAACGTTTGTCGCTTATCTGCCATTGAAGTGGATTTTCATTTAATTTTCTAAAAGCATCTTTAACAATAGTATATTTTGCAGTGTTTTTTTCGATATTAAGATACTTGAATAAAATATTTATGTCTATTTCCCATTCAGGAAACAAGTCTGTTGTTTGATCCAGTGATTGAATTAACCCGTAAAGGAGTCTTTGAGCATAAATGCAATCTATTTCAAATCTGCATTTATCAAACATTTCTTTAGCAAGAAAAACATCCCTGTTTCTGTTGTATGGTTTTAACTTAGCATGCAAAACCGGAATAGGTAATTCAGAAATTTCCATAATTACTAATTTTCACGACAAAGATAATAAATAATTATCATGTACCAAATGGTATACAATACATGTTTAGAAAAAGCAAAAATATAATATTTAGCGTATATCCCTTGTCAATATTGGGTTATATGAATATTATATCTCATTGCGATTTATATGAATTCAATAATTTGTTAATAAAATAAGATCCGACTATGATAATTAAAAACGCACTTTGATCCTACAGTATTAATTAAATCCTAAATAATACTGTTCATTGCGATTTGTATGAGTAAAAATAGAATTGTTAATAACAAGATTATCATTCGGTAATTTCAAATATAAATTGCGATTTGTATGAATAGCCATTGATACTTATATGATTAATCATTGCGATTTATATGATTTTTCATTGTTATTTATATGAATAACGCTTATAATATATTATATATCAATTAATTTCGAGCCCCTTAATTAACTTAATATAATATAATCTTTAAATATAATATATAACAAAAAAAAACTATAGGAAATAAAAGGTTGTGACAAAATGTCAGAACACCCCAATTACAGTAATGAGTGGAAGTTTTCACATACTTCAAATAATACTGTTTATATTGCATTTTATTGCTAAAATTCCATAAGTATGTTATTGAATTAGCTTTAAATGCTGAGAATTTAATAAATAACGACTTGCTATCATTGCGATTTATATGAGTTGTGATTTTATTTGCATGAATATAAGGTAATTAGCACAATGCTTCTTATTTGGAAACATGATCCAGGATTAAGCAACATAATAAAATAATAAAGTTGAATAAAATCATTAATTGCGTTATTTTGTATTTTTTGGGTCAATACCTTTTCCTGTGGCGTATTTGAACATCTGAGCACTAGCATTCTGTATACCCTGTCAGCTTGCTGCAGTGCCATTCATTATCTTTGAGAACAGAATTGAGATTTGAAATAAATAGGACTTAAAAGAACCCAGAAGCAAGCTTTGATAACAATTTGCGTTTGCTTCGCAAACATATTTTCACCCCCGCAACAAGCTGAGAGGTATTCACAAATAAAACAGCATTGCGATTTGTATGAGTTATGATTTTATATGTTTAAAGATGAGATAATTAAAGAATCCACATTTCACTTTACAAAAAGAAAATCCATAAACTCTCAAAGTAGTTGGTTTCAGTAAAAAACAAAGAATTTGAATCATTTAAAACAGCATTGCGATTTGTATGAGTTATGATTTTATATGTTTAAAGATGAGATAATTAAGAATCCACAAAGTAAGTGTTTTTGTTGAGAACCAGCGGATCTTAACTATCTAAAACAGCATTGCGATTTATATGAGCAATATGAAATAATTTTTTCTAAGAGAACTATAAGATTTGAAACAACAAAAAACAGCATTGCGATTTGTATGAGTTGTAATTTTATATGTTTAAAGATGAGATAATTAAAGAATCCACAAAGTAAGTGTTTTTGTTGAGAACCAGGGGATCTTAACCATCTAAAACAGCATTGCGATTTATATGAGTTTACTTGAAATACATCTTGTATCCCTGGCTAACGTCAACTTCGGCTTTAGAATTATTAAGAGAGCCTTGAGTAGTTTGAACCACTCCATTAACAACGGAACCAGCTGCACCCCCTCCGATTAAAGTAGTGGCAACACCATTTGCAGTAGATGAGAAAACATTGCTTTTCCCTTGTTTTATATTGGCATCGGCATCACTGTAATAAACTCCTTTTTGATAATTCTCGTTATAACCTATCAAATTCACCGGATGTTTCTGCCCTGTTTTATCCTGAATTGTATTTATAGTAATGTCCATTCTTCCACCATTAAATGAGGCTATTCCATACATTATAGCCATCTTTTCATAATCCTGGCCACTGATATACGAATCCTGCTGCAGGAGGAATATGACTTCTGTACCAGGCTTTATGTTTTGTGAATTTTCCAAGATTGCAGGGATATAGTCATTTTGCTGTACTGCTGATGATGCATCTCCACTGCTTTTTACTGTAGCTGATGGATTTTTATAAACCCCAAAACTGTAGCCATTATTATAAGAATTATCATCCTTACTTGTTTGCTGTACGACAGGATTATTAGAGGCGGTATTCTGTGCCGGAGCGGAAGACTGATAATATTGAGATGCAGAACCACCTGTATATTTTTTTCCTGAAGTATTATTATTTGTATAACTTACATTATTTCCAGTTCCTGAAGGTGGCAGTGCTGAACTTTCCTGTTTATCTTCATTATTTGGAGTTGTTTTTTCATTCATATCAAAAAAATCTTTCGAACTCTGTAGGTTCTTCTGTTGATTTTTTTCTCTTTCTTTTTCTGTCAGATCATCATAAAGTGAAGATTTACTTTTCTTAGATGTATCATCTTTCACATCCGGCAACACCAGCGCTGAGGATTTTGATTTGTTATCTTTTAAAGAATCTCGATTATCTATTTTTTTGAAAAATGCATAACACAAAATGATTATCATAACGACTGTGGCAGGTACACCAATGACAATAAGTAATTGTTTTCCCGTTAATTTTTCCTTTGCCATAATTAATTAGCTTTTGGACTATTGTCTGTTATGGTAGAATTATCAACCACTTTCCAATTTTCAATCAGGCATCCATGGGGATTCTCTCTTGATCGGTCCACATCCTGAATCTCGAAAATGCAATTCATATTTCTTGTCTGCAGGTTGCCTAATCTTTTTACTGTTTGAACTCCTTTGATATAGCCGGTAATAGGAGAAGTGGTAACATCTATCTTTACTTCTTTAATTTGTACTGACGTAGAAATATTTTTGCTTTTTAGAATATTTAACAAACCCTGCTCTTTATATTCATTATACAATTCCCTGCCGCAATCTCCCACTAAATACAAGGCTTCATCAATATTTCTCTGGTATGAAAACTCATCAAATTCATACCACAGCTTATAAAAATATTTTATATGGCTTTCGTATTCAAAAACCCTTGTTTTTATATCCAGTCCTTTTTCATTCGCCAAATAAGCTTTACCTGAAGCATCAAGTATATATACCATTTGTTTGCTATCCTGTAGTTTCTTCCAGGAGAAAAAATATACAAAACCGGAAAACAGTAATGAGAATATTATACTTACAATAGCAATTAGCTTTAGAGAAGCGTTAGCCGATTTGTAGTTTACCAGACTCTTTAATTCCATTGAATTTATTTTATATTTTATTATTCAGCTTCGTCATGAAACATATCCCCTGCCTGGCTTGCAGTTTTACTTTTTTTAAATGTATCAACTACATTATTCACATTTGCGCCACTGGCTCCTGCCCCACCAGCTGCTGCACCAATTCCGACACCGGCTACTATTGCCATCGTCGCTAAAGTGACCGCCTTTGATACAAATCTTCCTGCATCCCCCTTCCCTATCCATTTACTTGTCAACCAAAATGACATTAGATACATGACACAAATGGTAAGGTTGATCACTGTTGCAATATGAGCATCTTCAAAAGTGTAAGAATCCGCTGAGGATATGATATTGATTAAACCATACATGAAACAATCCAGTATATGCATCGTTGTAATAACAAGACCAGTGGTAATCAAAGTGCCAAACCACACATCTATCTGGTTTCGGAAAATAGGCACTATGCTGACGGCAAAAGCAAGCGGGCCTATCACTAAAAGAAACTTAAATAAAATTACCGAAAGAATACCGATGATCATTTTTATTATCCCTGAAATTATGTTTAAACACTCTCCCATGAGCCACGCCCCAAATTTTGCAACGTATTTTTCAATGTTAAAAGCATCTCCTATTTGTTGAATGACTGAAGGGTCTTTATCGTTAAGCATATTTACTGCTTTAATCTTATCTTCAGTACTTGCATTGGAATTATTTATGGTAGAAATAGCCGCAATTGAATCTGCACGGTCTGTATTTATTTTTTGCAGGTTCATGTACTGTTTCACCTGGGTGTTAAGCTGTGTCTGTTGTGCCGTTGATGGAACGGTCAATGTATTAAACCCTCTTACAGTATCATTAATAGCGGGTAATATGGTAAGGGAATAAATGGAAATAAAAAATATTATCACTAAACACCGAACTATATCCTTGATATCAACTATTTTTCCGTCGCTGCTATCGCTGGTAACAGAATCTAAAGTATTTTTAAAATAATTATATCCCAGTGTAAGCGCAAACAGGAATGCAGCCAGCCCGATTGCTATGGCTTGTGTTTGCTTGGTCATTTGCTGGGTAACGGCATTGAAAATATCATTATCAAAAAACTTGCTGATAAACGTATCGGTTGCGCCACCGCCTGGCAGAACTTGTAATAACATCTTTATTTTGTTTAATATTTAAAAACTTCTTCCTAATGCGGCCCCGGTAAAATTTACAGAGCCTTCTTCCTGTTTTTGTACTGTCACCTGCGCTTCAATACCGTCATTAAAATTTTTCATTTTCTCAGCAATGGCTTTAATTTGATTCAGAACAGTCGCTAACTGACCCGAACCGAAATTGCTTCCATTGGAATTTATAACACTCATTGTCGTTGTCGCTATTTCTGTATATACTGTTGAAAGCTGAACATCTAATATTTTATATTGAGCCTTTGTAAGACAAGAGTTAATTGTTATTTGCTCCCTGTACGTATCATATTTATATTTTGCACATGCAATTTGCTGTAATATTTGTTCTATTTGCTGTACTGTTTGAGCGTCTGAATAAATGGTGGAAACTTTCCCTGCATACTGCAAGGCCAATTGTATTACGCCTGCAAACTGGCTATGGCTTGGTTTTACCGGAATAATCATCAGACAGACAAACACGAGAACTGATGTGGCTTTTAAAATCTTTTTTTTCATGGGTTTTGATTTGTATAAATAGAATTATTAGGCTTTATTTTTTCCTATAGTCATATTAATTTTTATTCAATTTCCTGTTCTCTATATATTGTTTTATTGCAGTAGTAATGCTTCCGGTTCTTTTAAAATTCTTTTCTATTTCTACCACTTCACTTTGTTTACTTGTGTAAACAGCCTGTGCAAATTCAGATACTTCATTTCTATAAACAAATGATTTATTACCTAGCTTGATGAAGAACTCTCTGTAATCGGAACCGTTGGTTATGGAATCCAATAATTCTATATCCTGATCCGTCAGCGAGAATATCTCCTGCAGGTCTTTATAAGAAGCCCTGTAGTTGGAATGGTCTAATATGATCTTGGTATCTGTATTAATGATGATACTGTCTCTTACTATAGGAGGAATATTTTTGAAGAAAGAAGCATTTTGTGTCGCCAGCGCTATTTGCCCTTCTTTCTTGCGGATTGTCCTGTACATATGACCCACGAACTCCCCCATCTTGGCATCTTCAAGGAAATTCAAACCTTCATCAATAATAAGCGTTTTTTTGACCCCTTCTAATTTTTTGCATTTCTGGATAACAAGTTCAATAATGATTACAGCCAGCAGGGAAAATATATCCTTATTCTGTTGAACATTTTCAAGGTCGAATACTATGAATTTATCTTCTGTTAAGTCAAAGTTGTTTTTAGCATTAAGCAGGTGTCCATGTTGACCGTCTGTTGTATATTCCTTTAATTGCAATATGATAGAATCAAAATCAAAATAACGTTTTTCGGCATCCGAAGCCTTTTCGTTTCGATATACATCTATAAACTTTACGAATTCATTTAAGTCAGGGAATATCTTGTTATTGTTAATGTAGGTATAGAATGCTTTTATTATTTGCTTTAGAATTGTTTTATTTTCCTGTGTTATGCTGTCATTCCCTTTCCAGATAGTAACCAGCAGTGTATATAAAGTATTGATTACATCGTCTGCGCCTTCACTGTCGTCAGGTGATGACAGAATATAATTATCTTCTTTATCTTTTTCACAATATAGAAAAGGATTAAAGCTTAGGTTTTTTAAATCTGCTGAATCAAAATATTTACCACGATTTATTTCGCAGTTCCTTTTATAGCTGTGACCGATGTCTATAATAATAACATGATGCCCTAAATACAGGTCCTGGTTGACAATATTATTTACAGCAAAACTTTTACCGGATCCTGAAGGGCCTATAATAATAATATTTCGGTTGACAATATACTTGGAATCCCACAAATCCAGCACTTTAGGATTTCCAAAGCGGTCTACAAAGATCAACCCTTTCTGATCACTGTAATAATGTGTTTCTTTATGAAAATAACATACCGCCAGTTCAGCTACCGTTAAAAGATTGCGGTAGTTAGCATGGGCATACCCGGGACAGGAAGCAAAGAATAAGTTGGCCGTATCAAAATTTTCTACCCAGTAAGAAGCATCAATATTGCTGAATGCTGTTGTCACTAATGATAAAGTATCATTGAGCCTGTTAAGATTTTCGTCATTGATGATGACATTTAAAGAGAATTCTACAGGTAAGTAATTCTGTGCTGAGATAGTGTTTTCAAAGTCTATAACCGCCTGGTGTTTGTTTTTTGCATCCGTGGAAAAGGTTTTGATAACATTCAGGTTTCTCTTTTCCATTTCAATTCTCGTCTGCAGCTTATCTTTATCCAATACCGTAATGATAGTATTCAGAATATGCGAAACCGGCAGGCCTATCCCAATGGGGTAAACATATGAGGTATGCATATGGATACCGGGATTAATTTTTATTTTGCTGTCCTTTGGCAAAATTCCCTTGTTCTCCCCTATCGAATATATTTTATCCCCCTCTTTAGTGAGAGAAATTACTTTGATATAGTTATTCCCTATTTTAAATTCCGATGCTAATTCTAACGGCTGAAGCTGCTTTTGAGTGAAATTTTCAGACTGATGATCATATGACAGGTTAAAGTAATCAAACAAGGCGCTCCCCAGCTTATCATTATCCATCCGGTAAGCTTTAACAAAATTCAGATTCTCCAGAAAGTTCTTTATAGCGTCAATCGTGCCAACAATTTCGCTATAATATTTGTCAATGCTTTGTTTTTCAGCATCAGGTATATTCGGCTTTTTTACATAGCTGACATTAGAACTATTGTGCTTTCTTAATACCGGAATAAAGGTTATGTATAAATTACTATAATGACATAAGATATCCCTGTCATTATAATGCCGCATGTTTTCTATATCTACAGCACTTTGAACATAATTATTATTCTTATATACATTCTGGTAGAAGAAATCCTGTTTATGAACGGTAGTACCAGCAGGTAAAAGTTTCAGCAGCTTTACAAAATCATCGTTAAGCTTATTGGCTTCTTCATCAGAGATAGTATATACTTCAGGTAATAAAAGAGTAAAGCCAATAGTTAATTCGCCATTACCACCAACGAGTATATTATTTTCTATTGAATGGATAGGGAATATACTATTCCAGTTAGCTGTCTTTGTTGTCATCGGATAAACCGTTTTGATAGATTTTATTTAAAACGTTATCGCTGTCAACAACATTTCTTTTTATTTTATCTTTTAGGAAGTAACTGCCGACGGGTGAAGGGTTACCTTTCTTAATTTCCTTGTTAATCTTTGTCAGGACATAAATTAATGGGATAATCATAATTATTGGCAAAAGCATTTTTATAAGAAATAAAAATATGAATGCTACCAGTATTATTAATACCTGGTAGCCATCAAGACCCATTAATTTGACCTGTTTGTTAATGTGATGTGCCGGCTTATATGAATATGCTTTTACCAATATATTTTCGTTGTCTTATAGCAAAGCCCACACTACTGCAAAAAATACAAATCCTCCGACATAAGCCATCACTATATTCTTGAGGTTTTGAGAGTGGTTTGTAAAAGCGATTACAACATGAATGACACCTGCTACAAATACCATGCAGCAAACGATAAGGGCAATAGCTTTAAAAGTGGAATATTGGGATGACAAACCTGATTGTAGCCCGCTTAATGATGGCGCTGTCTGGGCAATTAAGCCACTAAAGGTAAACATACATATTGCAAACAATAAAAATGCTGCAACATTAATTAAATTGATTTTTTTTCTTTTCATGATTTTTAAATTTAGTTTGTTATTTTATTTGGTTTTTTTTATTGATGTTTATTACTGATTTCGTTGTCTATAACCTTTAAAATAGTAGGAGTTGAATTAATGCTTACCTGATTAGGTCTTTTAAATTTTGTGAAATCAATATCCGTTATCGATTGAAGGTTTTCACTAATTTTCTCTTTTTTCCCCTGCGGTTTTCCTCTTCTTCTATTTCCAATATTTTTTTTATTGATTAAAGTTTATAATTATTAAATATCTTCATCTTCATTTATTACAACATCCTTTAATATCTCGGATTTTGAATTAGCGATTATCGTATCAATGCTTACTATTTCATCAAAATTAAAATCTGCCAGTGTTTTTATTCTTTCGGGTATTATCTCTTTTTTCTTCTCAGGTATTATCTCTTTTTCCCCCTCCTGTTTCATTATGCCTTCATATTCTGGTTCATTATTACCAGGTAAGAACATATTCTTCTTACTTTTTGTTATAAATTCAATATTTCTATTTATGAATTCTTTTGCCCTCGACACTATGTCGCAGAATTCCGCTTGGTCTATATCTGATTTATTATTAAATGAAATAGTTATTGTCAAATCTTTTTCATGGTTATCATCAGAAAAGAATTGATTAGTAACTTTTCTTTCTATTATTGCTTTTGGAGTTACTGAGGGCCTGTTATTTTTCCAATTAAAATAGATTAAACAACCTACTACCCATAAAATTATAAAGACTGTTAACGCGATAAATACTGGATTCATTACCCTATAATATTAATAACTACTGAAAATATTATTATCCCAACGCACCAGTTTATAATTACCTTTTTTAATTTTTCAGGGTGAAAGGAAGCTGCCCTGATAACATTTATTACACCTAGTATGCATGCCATTCCAAATAAGGAATTTGCAATAAGTTTGGCATTGACCATATCAAAAGTTGCAGAACCACCTTGTAAGGGAATACCAAAATCTATCGCTGCGGGAGTACCATATTGTGCAGTAGCCGAAAAAGCATAGGAATTGATGATAATTGCTGTAAGTGTTAATAAGAAATATTTTACTTTCCACATTATTTTAAATAGTTTTGCCGGCAAAAGTAACAGATAATTTATATAAAGGTTAATACATGAAAAATATTTTTTCACATGCTCAACTGTTAGCATTTCTGCAGGAGAAACTAAAAACTGTTGATAACCTCACCTCTTTTTGTAAGATTCATTCTCTGAATTATTCTGTGATTTCAAAAATCAAAAATGGAAAGACTTTAAAGGACTATCCTCACGTCATGGGGCGGGTGTGTAAGATTTTTGGATTTAACTTAAATACTGAATATTCATATATTCTTGAAGAAATTGTTATAAAAAATAAAACTACTAAAGATGGAAAAAAATCTAACCCACACTCAAAAGACAAAGCAAAAGCTGGTAGAAATAAAAGAAATCCCGGACGAAATATACGGAGTAAAGCTAAGTGAACTGGATAAGGAAAGATTATCATACGGAACCTATTCTTCTTTAAAAGAACATTTCACGCTACCCAACGGAAGCGTTAAAGATGGAAAAGTCAAGTTGGTTTTAAATAATAAAGATGGTGAAGCAGAATATCATTTCTTATTTCACAAAGAAACTCTTGAAATTCCTGAAAAGATAGGTGGCAAGAAATTAACCGGCGACCAGGTAGAAGATTTAAAAGCAGGAAAAACGGTTTTACTTATCATTGATGATAATGATTTATATGTAAAGGTAGATATTGAGTTAAATTGTGTCTCTGTTTCCACTGGGAAAGAATTAGGCATACCTGATGAAATGGGCGGTTATAAACTCACATATCAAGATAAAGAGAAATTATCTAATAAAGAGCCTATCGGTGCAAGAGTCTTTAAAGGGAAAGACGGTTATTTTATCGCGAATATCAAATTAAGTAAAGATAACAAAGAGATGATCTTCATGGATATAAAATCCATTGACAGGGAAAATGATGTAGAAAGATTCATTGAGACTTTAAATAAAAAAGAAGTTGCTACAACTAAAATTAAAATTGGACAGGAAATTACACAGGAAGAAAAAATAATAGCAAATAAGAATAAAAGCGTAGCAAATGCAATAGATGTAGCTGTTAATTCGACTATTGTTAACCCCGATGTTGCAGCCGCTATAAAGCAAAGGGATTACAAACTATTAAATATATTGAGAAAAGAAGGAAAGATTGGTGCTGCGGATGTTAAATTTGTTAAAGAGGATAAAGAATTAACCAAGGAAGATAAATCAATAGCATTAACTATTATAGGCGAAAAAGACAATGTAGAACAACAGAAAAAAGAATTTTATAAAGCTGTTGATCAAAAGAACCCTGAGAAGATAAAAGAGTTAACTGATAAAGGATTTACGCCGGAGAAGGAAGAACTGGATTATATAGTAACAAATAAGGCAATGAAGCCTGAGGAAAAGAAAGAAATGTTAAGTACGCTTAATGTAACACCTGAAGAAAAGCAAAATAGCGAAATAAAGATTGGTAAAATTGAGGAGCAAAAGCTAAAAGCTGAGAAGGTGAAAGAGGTACAAAAAGACAATAGTAAAAATAAGCAGGCTGCTCAGGAAGTTGGAAGGTTTGTTAACCACATGTTTACTGGTCTGTAATTCGCTTCCGGTACTCCCCTACCCTATTACGTCGAATTCGATGTAACTATAAAAGCTGTCAAGATATTTGACCGCTCTTTTGTTATATATTTCTTAAAGCAATTGTGTTAATACACCCTACCCTATTATAAATATTTAATTCTATTTTATAATAACAACAAACCAACAAACCATCAAAGCAGCAAAACAACATAGCAACATGTTGACAAAGCAGTATTCATAATTCCAATTCGTTAGGAAATGTTTTACATAAAAAACGAGTTTTGTATTGGCAGTATGTCATCAAAACATAATAGATACTTAGCAACATAACAGCTTAGCAACAAAACAATATAACAACAAAGTGATATAGCAGTAAAAAGATATTACAGTAAGTCAACATAGCAACATATTAACATTGCATTGTTCATAATTTTCCACCTGTCTCTGAATACATTTTGTATTATAATCTTATTTTTGTATTGTCAGTATATCATTAAAACAACATAACAGAAAAACAACAAGTCAGTTTGTCAACAAGCTGTCATTTTTATAAATTTATAGAATAGATCAATATGAATATTATCAGTATTATTAATAATAAGGGAGGGGTTGGAAAGACCACTATTACTCAAAATTTGGGAGTGTGCATGGCTAAAAACGGATATAAGACAGCTGTAATAGATTTTGATGCACAAGCAAATCTTACTTATGCCATAAAACATAAACTAAAATATGATTTAGGAACTTTATTAATGAATAAAAAGCCTATATCTATTAAGGATTTTTCAACAACTGAATATGAAAAATTATTTCTATTACCAAATAATAAGGATATTAATAGTACCCTATTTGGAAGAATGAATCCAACTGATCAACTTTTTGTTCTTAAAAACATTTTAAAAGAACTTAATGAGTTTGATTTTATTTTTATAGATACTGCTCCTAATCTTGATACGCCAACATTTAATGCTTTGATTGCAAGTAAATATGCGCTTATTCCTGTTGAATTTGATATTTTTTCCGCAATTGGATTGTCCGTTTTATATGATAATATAAATTCTGCAAAGCAAGTAAATAAAAATTTGAAAGTACTTGGCGTTATTACAACACAGGTTCACGAACGCAGAAGGATAAAAAAAGATATGCAGGAACCATTAAAAAAACATTTCGCTGATGTTTTGTTTAAGAGCACCATTAGAACAAACGAGAAATTCAAACAGGCTCAAGCAGAACAAACCGATATTTTTAAATATGAGGGAACTTATACCCAAAAAAGGGGGAGTGATGATATCGAGAAATTAAGCAAAGAAATATTGAAAAGACTTAAAACAATTAATTAATATGGAAAACGCATTTGAAAGTACTTTAAAACAAGCTAAAGAAAGCGAACTTAAAGTAAAAATTAAAAAAAAGAAAAATCAACCAGTTACGAAAACAAGACCTGTAAAAAAAGTAATAAAAAAATCAATTAAAAAGAGTGTTGTCATGTCACCAAGTCAACAAAACAACAATTTAACTGTTGAAAATAATATTAGTGACTTAAAATCCATAGAACAGGAAAGAAAAACCTTTTACTTGACGCCGGATTTAGCAAAGATTTTTAAGTACGCGAAATTTAAAATTAATTTAGGAGAGAGTGAAATTGCTAACATCGCTTTAGAAAATTATTTTAAACAACAGTTTGGTAAAAACTGGCGAGATTTGCTAAAGTCGTGAAAATTAAAATATTATTATAATAGGGTAGGGGCGTTTGTCTGGAATTATGGGAGAGATACAATATTAATAACCATGGGCTATTTACAAAAAAAGTGATTCTATAAGGTCGAAGAGTGAAAAGTATTAAAGTTATAATCATTCTATCATTATAAATTGTATTTCCATTGAAGTAATCTTCTTCATGGTTTCATAGATTACTTTTGAGATATTTTTCCTAACCTTGAAAATAATCTTACATTTTATTGCTATGTCCTTTGAATAGATTTCAAGTTCATTATCTTCCAGGAGATTCATTACATCATAGAAAACGGGATAATCAAAATTAGCTTGATAAACATCATAAATCGTTTTTGTAATGTATGATGCATTGTTCAATGCATCCAGAGAAGCCCTTTTATAGGCGTTGTTGTCCAGGAATACCTAGTATAGTTCCTCCAAAATATCTAACTACTATAACTAACGTATTTGTAAGGTCCTTTAATTGTATTTGGTGAAATATTGGTTTTCCAGCAGTACCGAAACGTTCCTTGTCATCACTATAAGGGGTCGCCTCACGAAACGGATTATAAAGTACGTTAGCGGACAGGAAATGGTCTCAACGGCCTGAATTTCCCGTTCTTAGGTTGTTTGCTTTGTTGCCATACATAGTCACTTGTCAGGTTTATATGTTCCCAGCCAAGTGGGGAAAGATATTGTAAAAGATTATCATCAACTTGCTGACCATGTTCTTTCATTGAAGTGATGGCTTTATCAAGATAAACAGTATTCCAAAGTACGATAGCAGCAGTTACCAAATTCAGCCCACTTGCATTATTGCTTTGATGCTCAAAACTCTTATCCCGCATTTCGCCCAGCCTGTTAAACCAAATGGCTTTGGCCAAGGCATTTCGGGCCTCTCCCTTATTTAATCCAGCAGTGACTCGGCGGCGTAATATAGGGTCCATAAACCAGTTCAGCATAAATATAGTGCGTTCGATCTTGCCAAGCTCACGTAGTGCTATGGCTAAACCATTTTGACGAGGATAGCTACCAATTTTACGAACAATCAAAGAAGCTGTTACAATACCTTGTTTTATAGAAGTTGCCAATCGCAATATTTCATCCCAATTGGAACGAATGAGGTTTAGATTAATTTTACCTCCTATCAATACATCTAGTGCAGGATAATCAGATGAAGAATCAGGAATATACAATTTTTTATCATTCATGTCCCGGATACGTGGTGCAAAGCGAAATCCCAATAGGTGCATTAAAGCAAATATATGGTCTGTGAACCCGGATGTATCTGTGTAGTGTTCCTCTATTCGAATATCAGATTCATGGTTAAGCAATCCATCCAAAACATAGGTCGCATCCCGCACTCCAACATTGATTACCTTAGTATGGAAAGGTGCGTATTAATCGGAGACATGCGTGTAGAACTGAATTCCCGGTTCACTTCCGTATTTGGGATTAATATTCCCTCTATCCCCTGCATGTCCACCTACCTTGAATCGTTGTCCATCTGAAGAGGAAGTAGTACTGTCGCCCCAATTGGCAGCGAATGGATGATTCATCTGTGTATTGACTAAATCAGCTAATGCTGCCGAGTATGTGTCGTCTCGTATATGCCATGCTTGCATCCAAGATAGTTTTGCATACGTTGTACCAGGGCAAGATTCTGCCATTTTAGTCAAACCAAGATTAATGGCGTCAGATAAAATGGCTGTTAACAACAGCATTTTGTTTGTTACAATTTCTCCACTTTTAATATGTGTAAAATGATTAGTGAATCCAGTCCAACTATCCACTTCCATCAACAGGTCTGTTATTTTAACACGAGGTAATAGACCGGAAGCTATCGTCATTAAAGTGTCTGCTTCCTTTGGAACAGAATTGGTAAGTGGGGATATTTTTAATCCATCATTTGATATACTGACATCTGTCAACTCATCATTTTCTGCCAAACGATTCACAGTTTCTAATAGTTGATTTAATAATGAAATCCTTTCTTCCAGATAGGACTCTAATCCCGTATCTACACCTAATGGTATTTTATCCTCTTGTTTGAGTACCGTATATTTATCTTTAGGTAAAAGGTATTCTTCAAAATCTTTGAACTGGCGTGAACCCTGTACCCATATATCACCAGAACGTAAAGCATTCTTTAATTCGGAGAACATACATAGCTCATAGAATCTGCGGTCTATGCAATCATCTTTGAATACCAAGTTTTCCCAACGTTTTCGTACAAAACTCGTTGGGGCATCATTGGGAATTGTACGGATATTATCAATATTTAGCTTTTTAATTACATCAACTGCCCGAAGAATATCTTTGGCGGCTGGAGCTGCCTTTAGTTGAAGGGCTTCAATCAAGGCCGGTGTGTAGCGATGGATTTGTGAATAGTGACTGCCAACAAGATATAAATAGTCAAATGATTCTGATTTGCTTAGGCGTTCTGCTTCGATTATGCTTTGTGTAAATTCATCCCAGGTCATAATTGATTCTATTGCAGAAAAGGGATCTTCACCTGTTTGTTTAGCTTCCAGTAATGCATTGCCAATGCGACAATACAACCTCACTTTGTCGTTGATAGCTTTACCAGACCTCTGAAATTCTTGTTGGTGTGAATGTTTCGCACGATTGAATAATGTGCCAATAATCCTGTCATGTATATCAACTATTTCATCTATCAAGGTAGCCTTGGATTCCAGCACAATAGCCAATAGAGTAGCATGCCGCCTTGTAACTTCCAAATCATTTAAGTGTTGTGCTGTCATATGACCGCCTTCTCTGAAAATTTTTAATAGTCTGTTTTGGTGAACTTTTTTTTCTAGATCTTCGGGGAGATTCAGATTTTTGATGGTATTCAATCGTTCAATATGTTCAAGCATATGCCTGGCATTATATGCTGCTGGAGATTGTCGTAGCCACATCAGTGTACTTGTTTCACTGTTGCCATACATAAACAATAGTGCATCAAGCTGGTTTTTATGCTCCTCGGACAAGCTTTCTGTGAGAGATGAATATATACGCCGTTCAGCTTGAGTTATGGCTTCAGCGCAAATACGCTCTATAACATAGATAGAAGGAAGTAAAATTTTTTGATTGCGAAAACTTTCAATGAGTTCTTTAATCAATACGATTCCCTTATCAGTCTGCCATGCTGTAGTCTCAAGGTTTTGTACGGCAGGTTTATAATAGCTCATAGAAAACGTTTTAAAACCAAATGCGGATTGTATGGCTATAAGATGTTCTCGTCTGGTTTCTGCACGCTCACTATAATCTTTCCATACATCTGGTTTAATATTAAGCTGGGCACAAACAAGTTTCAATAAATGAAAGTCTGGACATTGACCAACAGGAAGTATTATTCCAGGATAACGCATGTAACAAAGTTGAACAGCAAAGCCCAAACGATTTTCTATTCCCCGACTATATTGGCTTATCAAAGATAAATCTCGTTCACTCAGTGTATATAAACGAATCAAGTCAACTTGGCTTTCAGGAATTACTAAGAGATCATTACGTTCAATATCCGATAAGATATGGCGTCGTGGCATAATTTATTGTTGCAAAAGTTATATCTAACTATACGTGATTATGCTATTTGGTTTTAGTCTTTCGCTGTTTTACAAATCCCTTGATATTAGTTCCTGCATAAATTAAAATCTTGTAAAGTGTCGGCTGGCTTTTGATTTGGTATATCTTCCTGATTTCTGCGGTTGTTCTATTAGCTTTATCATACATTTCTTTTACTTCAGGGGCGATGAGTTGATAATGTTCGGACAGACCTTTAGGTCGTCCTCCCATCCTGCCCCTTGCCCTGGCAGCGCTAAGTCCTGCTGTGGTTCGTTCTCTTATTATGTTTCGTTCATGTTCGGCCAATATACACATGAATTGAAAGAACAACATACCTGTTGCGGATGTCGTATCAATGGATTCACTTAGAGATTTTAAATGGATGCCTTTTTTCTTCAGAGTCTCCATCAATTCAATTAGCTGTACTGTGCTTCTTCCTAATCTGTCAAGCCTCCAGACTATGATGGTATCTTTTTCACGGGCATACTCAAGGAGTTTTTCAAAATTCGGTTTGTTAGTTTTTACCCCTGATACCTTGTCAGTAAAAATTTGTTTGCATCCTTCCTTTTGAAGAGCATCCAACTGGAGATCGAGATTTTGTTCAAAAGTCGAAACTCTGGCATATCCTAATTTTATCATTTGTTTACGAAATTCATTGTCAGCAAATATACTACACTTTGTTTAATTACATAACAATACATACACACATATTTATGGTAAACTATCGTTTATGGAAGTGTTTATTAAAACGAACGTTTTTTTATACGAAATCTTTTTGAAAAATACGAAATACTTACCCATACTTTTCGTCCATTTTTATAAGAACCCAATTGCACAAAAAAACCGATGAAATTATTCACCGGTTTTTTTAACTCTAATCTAGCTTGAATTTATTTTGTAAGAATCAGTTTATTGAATAAAACTTTCTTTTGATTTATTTTCAGTACTACATAATATACTCCTGCATCCAACTCTGAACCTTGTACTACTATTGAATTTTCGCCTTGTTTCAATTCATAGCTTTTTACTTTTGCTCCAAGTACACTATAAAGTTCAATAATTGTATTAGCTGAATTATTAGGCATTGTAACTTTTATTGTAGTTGATTCAGTGAAAGGATTAGGGAATATTTCCATTTTTGTATCACCGGAAGCAGTATTATTATTCTGTCCCGAGGAACTAATAGATGTCGTACGCATATTAGTCCCATAAGCAGTATTACAACTTTCAACTGCCGACTGAATATCCTCCGGTTTAATATTGCCTGCCAATACATCCTTTTCTGTCTGTATCATACAAATCCAATGATTGAGCATGGCATAATCTGTAGGTTCAGCCCATGATAGCATAGCATTAATCATAGTTAAAGCTTGTGTACGATTATTGGTTAACCTATATATTAAGGCTTTATCCAAGGTAGTGTATAATTTCTTTTCGTAATTACTGTCAGAATTATATATACCGATTAACTTATCCTGAACATTAAAAACTTTTGTCAAAAGAGTAGGGCTCGTAACTGTTTGGTTGTTTCCAAAAACAAGCCCTGCTGCTGTTTTCAAATATTCATAACTAACCTGCAGCAACCAATCTTCGTTTGCAGTTGGATTGGGAATAGGGCATAAAAGAATTTCAGTGAATTCGCCCAATGCCTTTACATTATTTCCCAGAGCATTACTTATAGTAAGGTCGTTAATGGCCTGCTGAACAGCTACACCTAAATAAACATTGTTGAAGCTTGATGTAGTAATTTGCCTTACGCTAGTTGAAGTAAAGGGGTCATTACCTGTAATTATAACATTGCCACCTGGAGCACTACAGGTTTGATATGTTTTAGGCGTTGGATCCGTTATTGTTATATCCGCATTTGGAGTACAATGGGAATGAGTTGTCCATAATTCATAATTAGTACCCCAAACTGGTTGCCCACTTCCCGATGTCCATTTATTATTATTACCTGCAATAACTGCATTACAAGCATATCCGCTCAGATAACCGTAAATATCCCAATTGCCTGTAGTGGAAGTATAAAAATTATTGCAACCGGCAGAAGTATTATTTTGTAAGTACATCAGATTGCCCGATGGAGTATTTATACCCCTTCCATTTCCGCTAATATCATTATAACCACCTTGCGGGTTCTGTAATTGGCTAACATTAAGGCTAACTCCATTTGTCATCCCAATACCTTGTGTTGTATTTGTATTTATACTGTTGCAAAGGGCGGTGAAAGTATAACTACCATCCGCATCTATACCATCATTTTGGTTACTATAAACGGAAGAATGTGAAAGTTCAAATGCTGAACCCGCTGCTCCACTGAAATAAATACCATATTTATTACTCCATGATGACGAAGAATCGACAGTAGATGAGAACGCCATAGCTTCTGCATATAAGCCATAACCTGTATTGGTAGTGTTGCCGGCAAATCCACAGGTAGAAAGGGTGACCCCTTTATCGTGAACAAACAAACCTTTATCACAATATTTAAAATTGCAACCCCGCATTGATAGAGAGCTGCCTCCATAAGTTAGATAGGCATATATGCCATAGGAACCATACTGGAAAATTGAATTTTTAATGATAGCGTTAGGCTGCCCGAAAAGAACAAGTCCTCGATGGGAATTAAAAGCCCCTGTATTACTGGTAAGAAGTATATTGTTTACTGTTATTGCCGTAGAAAGCCCGTTAGGGTTAATACGTGCACTGGGATACATAACCACTTTGCCATTTTGCAGCGTGAATGAAGCTAAGTTACTGGGCGGGTACATTGATTCCTGTTGTATTTCCAGAATTTCCTGTGTTTGACCACTACCCTGTAAGGTAATTGACGAATTTGTTCCTGCCGTTATATTTGTGCTGGGGTTGGCTGTGGATGTAAACTTCACAACACCGCCACCTGTGAAAGTGAAATTGGCATTATCTCCAATAGATAAATTACCGGTAAAATTAAGAACAGAATTACTTCCAACAAGATTAATAGCTCCCCCATTATATAAAAGAGTTCCACCAGCATCAATAATTGCATTACCTCCACTATTAACCTGTAACGTGGTTACCGATTTATGGTTATATGTTGCTCCATTACGTATTTCAAATATTCCTCCATTATTTACTAAAAGAGTACCACCCCATGAATTGTTATCATCACAGTAGCCGGTAATTACCCCTGCTGTTCCAACTTTAAGACTGCCATTAACTGTAATTGTTGCCTGATCTAACAATGCTAAAGTAGAATTTACAGATAAGGTGTCGCCTGAATTAACAATAATGCTGGAAGTAATAAATTGTGGTGTGTTCCATGTTGTATTGCTTGAAATTGTAAGAGGTGTTGAGTTATAGGTACAATTAACTACAGGTATAGTACTCATATATGGAATATAATTATGCGCGGTAACTGTAACATTTAAAAAACCTACACTGGTTGGATCAACATTAGTGAAAGTATATGATGCATAGTTAAATTTATTGCCTGATACTAGTTGTGTTAAGAATACATCATTTGCTTTATATAAGCAAATTATTGCTTGTTTTTTAAATGGCAAATTTGAAATTGTAACTGTTACTGAAGTGGCAGTATTGGGTATTAGATGCCCTGGGGTAGTAGTAACAGTTAAATTTTGCGGTGCTGCTGTCCACATTTCTGTTTCGGGGCAACCGATTAAATTATGCGAATAACAGTCAAAACGATCTGAGTTAAATATGTAGGACTTAGATATTTCTTCAGCAACACCTATATGATAAAAAGAAAAACCATTTGTAGTATCAGTTCCTCGTGCCATTTCTGCTAAAAATTCATAAGCTAGTTGGCTTGTAAACCCCTGCCCATAATCCCCATCTCTTGTATTACCAAGAAATGCAGTTCCACCGCTATGTTGTAATGTAGTAAATGCTTCGCCATCATTCATGATACCATTATTACCGAAACCTTTTGTCGAATTATAATCCGTTTGATTACAACTTGTAGCCCATATTATAGAAGGGAAATTATCATTTGTCAAAGCATCAAGCCCGCAATTTGGATCATATGGAAAATAATATCCATAATAGTTAGGGGGAACGCTACCAGGATCATGACGCCATGAGGTTGGTTGTTGTGAAGACAATCTCCAAAATAAACTTCCACCACCACCATTATAATAAAGATATTCACCATTAGTCATTGTTCCAATATGACTATCACCACCGCTCGTGCTACCATGACAATCCCAGATAGTAAGGCCATAATGATTGTTCATTTCAGTTATTACTTGTGAGCCTTTTGTTTTTCCATTTTGTCCTGTACCCGGTGTAGAAGTTACTACTCCGTTAGAATCATAGGTCGAATTAAATGCATAATATTCTCCCAATATATTATTAGTAAAATTTGATGGTAAAACAGATCCTATCCATCCGGCGTCACCATTATAAGGCGGTGGAGTATATAAATTTTGCATAGCATCTGCCTGTATTGAAAAAACTTTTGTTAAATAGCTATAGTTGCCGTTACCTGGGTTTTGCTCATAAGTCAATACATGATTTGTCCAATTTGTAACTTGTGCACTTGATGAACATAATAACCTGCCGACAAATATTTGTGGATAATTCCAGGACGGATAATCTCCATTTGGAGGAGTACCTTGTTGTCCATATAGACCATTATTAGTTGCGTTCCAATTAGATGTAAAATCTTCAAAGTACATATCTGTTTCCGGATTATATGCGAAATTATTATATCCATAAATTGGAGCTCCCTTACGGACAGCCATATTTGACATATCGCCAGCCAACAAAGCCCATGAAGTACCATTCAAATAAGCATTATACAAAAACTGCCTTACACAACCAGAAGTATCAGCAATATGATATTGTGAAAATAGCACATCGCCACCGGCGCCAATATAATGATTATAGATATATTGACTTGATATTATACCTATTTTTATTCCTTTTTGCATTTTCCAAGCCATAAAGTTTGCAAAACTGCTTACAAGGGTGGTATCGGTAATAATTATATAATCATAAGGAACCAAAGGATAATTTGAACCGGTTGATGTTAAAGAAGATGCCTTAGTAACTGATGTTGGAACATCCTGCGGGTTAACAACCATGCTTTTTAAAATATCAGCGTACATTGTCTGTGTATATTGTGAGCGATTTTTCACCGTATTAACTGGATTGATTGCGCTTTGTTTTAATGTTATGGTAATGCTGAATGACGAATAAAAATCAAGTTTATTCATTAAAGGATAATACTGGAAAGGTATAACGGCTATGGTTATTACCCTGTTATTCATATCAAAATATCCATTATGAATTATTTTTACCATTTGCGTAGGCCATGCCGCACTCGAATTATAAATACCCGAATCTGGTTTTACAAAACTCGGGATAGTTGAATTTGTAGAAGCTGGTAAGGGTTTTTGTATAGGGAAAACCTTAGCTGTTAAATTATTACTAGTTGCCGTAGATGAAGTAAAGCTGATACTATCCACATCTTTTCCGGCAGGTATATAAAACTTAATATATTTTATAGGCAATGCGGGTTTCCCTGTATCACCTGAAGTAAAAAGCTTTGCAATATCAATATGATTATATGTATTACCATCAGTAGCAGTTACAGCATTAATACTTAAACCTGAAGCATTGATGCTTACAGTATAATTTATTTGTGATTCAACTTTTGCAAAATACAATAAGTTAATCATTAAATATATAAATATTTTTTTCATTTTTTAATTATTAAATGGTTTAATTGTTCATTACTCTTTCACAAACTTTCTAACCATAACTCCCTTTTTCGTCTTCTCTTCCAAAATATACACTCCGTTTGGAAAATCTGAAACATCTATAGAAATAGTTGAACTTGCCTGACGGCAAGACAGGCTGTAATTCTTTTCACCAAGCATATTATATATTTCAATACTGATTACTTTTGGCTGTTCACAATTTACCTGTATTTGTTCAGTGGCGGGATTTGGGAAAATAGTTATTAAATCTGTTTTATTGTTCAATTCATTAATTGAGGTAATATAATCGAAACATGGTACAGTATTATCATCTGGATTTACATATAATATAGTATCATTTTGTTTAAAACAAACCGATTCATACCCACACATGCATGTACTACAATAATAGTATGGATATAATAATCCACTCATGCTGCCAATACCTTCAATCCATGATGAAAAACCATTACTAAAATTTAATCTTTTTCTATATCTCATATCTGTAAGTAAAACAGAATCTATAGATGTAACTTTTGCATATTGATTGGTTGCTGTATCGCATGTCGGCTGAATACATGAAAGACGCATTGAATCGCCTACAGTGAGATTAAAATTATATAGAAGTATATTATGCGTACAGTAACTATAAAATAAATAAATTCTCTTATTATATTCTCTTAAACCGCCGATATATGAAATAGTAGAAGTACTATCATCAGAATAAATTTTATGATATGATATTGAATCTAATATTGTATCACCCTTTATGAAATAGGTATATTTATAATTAGGATAGCCATAATTAGAATAAAATTCACTCCAATAAGCATTACTATCAGGGAAAGGAACATATTGCTGCGCTTTACAGTTTGCTATCAGCGCAAACTGTATTATTAGCGCTATTACCCAAATCCTAATTAAGAATTTTGATTTTTTCATGTTTTAATTTTTTGGTTATTGCCTACTCTTTAGCTTTTCGGCTTCTGCTATATTGTATAGTGTCTATATATTAATAGTCTCAAAAAAATCGGAAACGTCACCACTTTGTAAGAACTATTTTGTTAATTAATTAAATTTCGTTCATCTTGCCTTTCATATATAAGTACCATAACTAAGCAAAATGTTGACGGTTTTGGAAAATATTTTTCCATATTTAATAAATCGAATCTAATTTCCATCTATATGTATAGTTCCAAAACCTCGAAAAAGTAACCACCATTTTTATAACTTTTTTGTTAATTTTTCAATATTTTATTATTAAATCCTCATTTTCAATCATTTCCAAATTGGCGCAAAATCATCAATAAAAAGCATATTTTGTTTTGTAGTATGTATCTTACAAATAGTAAGACGAATTTATGGGTTATATTTGTGCTTTGCAAATATATTTTTGTGAATAGTCCGATTAATACATTTCCTATAACAAAAGAAGTAAACTCAGCTCTATAGCATACTACCGTTGACCTTGAGCTGAGTTTAAAGATAGATAAATGTACCCAAAACAAAGGATAAAAAAGATATAAATAATTTTTTAATGGTCTGTTTTAAACAAATAGATTAGAAAAATTGAATCACGTTAACATTAAGAAGATCACAGAAGCGTTAAGAGTTCATCTTGCTGCAATTTATCGAATTCTAGAACTATAATATATGTTGAATTTGCGCTAACGTACTATATAATCCGTTTCGTGAGGCGACCCCTATAATGGTATTTTAGTTTATCATGACCAATTATATATGCATAACAATGATGGCTGGCTTCGCTATATGCTTTACGAACTTCAGTAAGAATTTACTTCACTTCTTTTTCAGAGCTTACCGGGTAGGCAAGAGATATAAATTTACTTCCTTTATCTTTGAACTCTCCTTCAGATTTCTTTTCGATAGTTTTATATGTGTCATTGAACAGCATACACTATAAGGCTCTGACCAAACTGTAGAGTTTATCTGCAGTCTTTGAGTTATTACAATAAGGTTGATAAAAGGTTTCCATGTCCAATAATATTATGATTATTATCCTTTGTAAGGTCGGATTTTGGATCATAATAGCCTTTTGTATAATAATTTTTGTCCATTACTGTCTGTTTGCCAGTAGAATCAGTTTCAATATAACCAATTACAATGTTATTCTTGTCCTTTAAAACTTGGGGTGTCATTGTCATTTCTTTTATATTTATGTAGGGTACAGTTATATTTTGTTAAGCGGAATTCTTTTTTATTTCTTTTTTCTTTAACCTTTAGCTAAACATTAGGTTGTCTACAAGCCATACAAGTATTAGTATGTCCATCATCACTTTCTTTATCTATATCAAAATAGCTTAAGTCGCAGAATTTATGACAAGATTGGCACCTTTTAGCGTTTCCAGAAAGATATGCTTTTTTTAAGTCATATAATTTTGGACGGATAAAATAGCTAATTATGAGTATAGCAATAAAAATTAAACCTAACCAATATTTTATAAAGAAAATCCACACAATTGAAATAACAAGCAAAATACTCCCCAGAATGTTAAAAAAAGCAATAGTCAAAGGTAAAATATGAACAGGGTTACCCTGTAAAGTATTTATATAATTTCTATTCAATATATGATTTGAGAAAAGCCTAGTTATTATTGTAAAGGCGAGTCCTAAAATAAAAATTGTCAATGGTATAATAAATTCTAACCTTGTCATATTATAGTTTGATTTTTATAATTGCATCAAACGCTAAGGGCTTTCTTTATAGTGCCCAGCGTAAGAGCTTAAGTCTGCTCTATTACTCCAAAGATAATAATTCTTATAATTCTGACATAATCCGGGGAAACGGACAGCTCCAAAATTATTAAAATCCAATAATATTTATTGGTTGTGTAAACCTTGATGCTTGCCAGATTACATGGCAACTTGGTTTCATGTTGGGATTGCAGTTACACGGACCTTAGATGTTAGGCGTAGTAATTGGTTTCGCGTGTGCTGTCTTCAATTATTGCCATAGCTCTAACAGGAGAACCATCGGCATTCTCAATATTTAAAGGCAAACATTGAAAAATAAATATGTCTGTTGGAAGTTTATCCAGATTAGTAAGATTTTCAATTAATAAAATATCAGAGCCTAAAATAATATAATGATTTGGCATGGTGTCCTCTGTAACTACTTCTGCTGAAATTACTTTGTCAACCGAAAAGGAGTCGATGCCAATGCCATTAAGGCCAAATTGTGTCAACCAACTGGCAGCATCAGTTGTTAAAGTTGGGCAGTCCAAAGAATAGGATTCGGATTTCCACTTATGCTGCCAACCCGTATAAAAAAGTATAAATTTTACCTTTTTGATATTGTCTTCATAAGCTTTAAGGTCTTCTACACGAATTTCTTTCAGGTCAAGACAAGGAATAACAATAGCTGTTCCAATAAATTTGTCAATGCTGAATTTGTCAATGGATTTAGAGTCTTTAAGAATATGACAGGGAGCGTCAATATGAGTGCCCACATGTAAAACCATTGTCATCTTCATTTCGGCAAATCCGTTTTGAACCACGGTATTTAAAGCCTCAAATTTTGGTCCCAAAGTGTCAGGATACACAGAAATGTCTTCGTTCAGAATATGAGTTAAGTCGATTATTTTTGTTTTCATTTCTACTATTACGCCTAATGTTAACGGGGTTTTAAGGTGTCTGAATTAAAGATTTTGCTCATTACATCAAAGATAGCTATTCTTTTTCATGTTTTTTGAGTTTAAAATGAGCATAATCCCGGGGCATTTAACGTACACAAAGTGTACTATCTTTTCTCATTTAAATTTACTACCGAAACGCCTCAGTAATATCTTATTTACTGATGGATTGTTTAGTTTTCTTGCCCAATTCCTTAGTTCGTCCTCACGCAACCTGCTGTCGGCTGCTTTAAAAAGTTCTGTTAACCTATATCCAGTAAAGATAATTTCTTGGTCAGTGGAAGCAATATATTGACTTATAACGGCATCTTCTTCAAGTTTGAATTCTTTGTTTAATAACTTTTCTAATGGTGTATCAAGATATTCGCTTACGAGCTCGGGAAATCTTTTATCATCGACAGATTCATGAAAAGGAAAATCTTTTATTAAAAAATCTTTTGGAAAATCCCAGATAATTTCTTCATTAAATTTCAGATAAAACCGGAGAATTGAAATTTTATTACCCTTCTTGCCACTTATTGGATAATCATTACTACAGAATTGCATTTTGAGAACTGGCTCAAATAGACTTTCGAGCTCTTTTCTTAGTTTGTCGAAGGGTTTCATTTTATTTATATCTTGAATTTCTCGTATTTCATATTTTATTTCCTACTCATAAGGCTTTTCGGTTCCGCACCGCTTTTATTTTTAAGCCTGTCAAATATACAATTTTATTTCCTCAGAGGCTATTTTGATTTCTATCCAAACAGAATCAAATAAACTTTCGGTGTTTACAATTGTATATATGATGACAAATGATCCGGTTTATTGGGTGGGTTTATTTATAAAGAAGGATGGGGTCAAAAATCACTTAGGATTAAAATAATTTAACCGGAAATTAATGTGCATTTTTTAAAGAAGGGTAGGGGGGCGGCGCCATGATCCTGATCATTTAATATAGCAACGGAAATCAACCTTGGTTCGAATTGTTCAGTAACACATACTAGAGATAAAAATAATAATCAATACTTTTGAGTCTTAATACAAACAATATAAGCGAGAGTTATGTCTGTTACCTGGAATCCATGGCACGGGTGTAAGAAAATCAGTTCAGGTTGCAAAAACTGCTATGTTTACCGAATCGACGGACAACATGGCAAGGATAGCTCAATCGTTGATAAAACGCTTAACTTTAACCTTCCAATAAAGAAGAAAAGAGATGGAAAATATAAAGTTCCCGCTAATGAGGATATTTACACCTGTTTTAGTTCTGATTTTTTTCTTGATGATGCAGATCGATGGAGATCAGCAATATGGGAAATGATCCGGTTTAGGAATGATTGTAATTTTATTATTATTACAAAACGTATTGACAGGTTTGGTGTCAGTTTGCCTGATGATTGGGGTGATGGGTATGACAATGTAACTATTGGATCAACTGTCGAAAATCAAGATAGAGCTGATTATCGTTTGCCAATCCTCAAAGATCTTCCGATTAAACATAAGATGATAATCTGTGAACCTTTACTTGAACAGATAGATATTATGAGATATTTGGAAAGTTGGGTTGAGGAAGTTATCATAGGAGGTGAGTCAGGAAACGAGGCCCGTATATGTGATTATGATTGGGTATTAGATATTCGCAGACAATGTCAGCAGATGGATGTGCCATTCCACTTTAAACAAACAGGTGCAAAGTTCCTTAAAGATGGAAATTTATTTAAAATAAGCCGTAAGTGGCAACATCTACAAGCAGAAAAAGCGGGAATAGATTTTAATTTTCAATAATGTGGGAATAAAATTCCGTTTTCCCCTGATTATTAATGTCAGATTATTCCGGGAAAACATCTCATTAAAATATTTGATCAGGCTTTTCAATTCACAATCATTAATCCAATATTGGCATCAAATTAAATCGAGGGATCTATTAACATTAAATCAAAATGAACATAAAAGATTTACCACTTGCAGATTTAAAAACCGCGTAAGATTTTGTTTTGCCGGATTTAGCAGACTTAAAAAAAACATGCTATACTGGATAAAGTATCTTTGGAAAATATTCCGGCATATAAATGGGTATATGAAATGGAAAATAAAATATGGCATGAACTTTTAAATCGAACTCGATTTTTTGATTGAACGGAAGTAGTTAAATAAAAAAAGCTGTCCGATAATTAGACAGCATTTTTCTATTCATTCTATTTTTTAAAATTAAGATTCATTTAACAAATCTCGAATTTCGTCTTTATAATTTTCCAGCCATTCATTTAAAATATTATCTACAAGTTTAACAACAGTTGCTTCATTTTGTTTCCTGGTTAATTTGTTCAACAGTGATAATTTTTCTCTATCAATATTAATAGTTGATAAATTCATTTTACCAACAATAATTTCAAAATATTCTTTGAAATCTTTTTTGACTTTAGCATCTAAAATTAATACTTCAGGATTGTACTCAGGATAAGGTTTGCTAAATGGTTTTTTTTCACCATCAAATGCTTTATCTTTCATTTTATTTTTTTTATTTCAAAAGGGTGGGGTAAGGGATTATTATTTTTTTCCTGTAGCTTTCCTTTTCCTTTCATCTCTTTTCTCCAGTTTGAACATTTTCACTTTATTTTCTTCATGATTTGAAATATCATAGGTAATAGTTTTCTTTTTATAATCCAATTTTATCTTATCAAAGAATGGTTGTGTATTAATATAAAAATATTTACCGGCCTTATTAACTTTATATGTGCCATCTTTACGCTCATTATTTACAACAATGTAAATGTTTTCTAAATTTTTATCTTCATCCTTATAGGCTAATTGTATATAAGCATCTGCTTTTAAATTGAGTGTTTTTATTGCGCTTATATTAAAATTAAGTTTACCAGTTTTATGAATTGTACAAGTAGAATTATTGTCAAATTCATTCGTGTTTACAAAGATTAATCCCATAGTTTTTTGTTTTAAGATTTATAAATAAAATTAATAAAATTGTTTTCAGTATTATTAAGACTTTTTTGAAAATTACCTTTATAATTAATTCCTTCCTTATATAATATCAAGATTAATAATATCAGAATAATAGTGCCAGCTGTTATGCCAATGATGTTAAGAATTAAGATTGATACAAACCAGTTATCCGGTATCTAAAATAATATCACTCCTATTATTAATGTACAAATAAATAAACGGATCATTGATTTTAGATTAATGAAGAACTTCATGTCTTTGAATTATTATTTTCTGGCAAAACTATGTAATTGAATTTACTATTCAAATTTTTCTTTTTCAAAGATTATCTTCCTTTTCCCTGAAATGAAATATTTGTATAATTCAAAAGAGAATAAATTTCTTTTAAAGATAGATTTTTTACTTATACTTATATTAAAGGACATATAAAAGAATTATTCTTTTGTTATGTTCATATATTGGGTAGGGGAGTATTGAGCTAATTTCAAAAGCATTGAGCTATTTTTGAAAGAAATGAGGAAATACGAGGAAAATAATAGGACAATGATTCAACTTTAAGGAGACATAAATACAGGCTATTAGAAGTAAGTTTAAAATAATAGAATAAGAAAAAGTTGGAGATAAGGAAATATTTATTAAGTTTGCCGAGAAAAACAAAAATTTAGAAAGGCAAGTTATGTTTTAAGCAACTCTTACGAGTTTTTAAAACGATAATTCCGAGAATTATCAACTTGCTTCCCGACGGAGCGGGAAGGTAAATTCTCCCTGTGGTCTATATTATGAACAATGTGTGGTCTATTTTATGAACAATGTGTGGTCTATTTTATGAATAATGTGTGGTCTATTTTATGAATAATGTGTGGTCTATTTTATGAACAATGTGTGGTCTATTCTATGAATAATGTGTGGTCTATTTTATGAACAATGTGTGGTCTATTCTATGAATAATGTGTGGTCTATTTTATGAACAATGTGTGGTCTATTTTAAAAATAATATAAATTCAATTCACAATCAAAAAAATAACTATGGAAAGTCAAACGAAAGTCAAACCAAGGCAAAAGCGAAACCGTGGGAATGATGAAGAAATAAAATACCGAAAACGAATTATGGTAAGGTATAATGAAAAGCAATATGAATATATAATTAAAAAGGCAGAGCAAATCGGAATACAACCAGCGAAATTAGTGCGTGACATTTCATTAAAGAGTAATATAACTATTATATCAAAATACGACCTTTTGACATATAATCAAATCATAAAAATAGGAGTGAACATTAACCAAATTGCCAAAAGGATTAATACAATCAGTGCGAGTGATGAATTAAAACCAGAGTATGAAAAACTGAAAATCTTTATAAAGGAGTTAAAGGAAATATTTCATAATAAATAATGAAAGCAAAGCATATATGATTATAAAAATAATGAACATTAGTTCCATAAAAGAATTGAGTGCAAAATTAAATTATCATGAAAACAAAATAAAAAAAGGTGATGGAATATTGGTAAGCGAAAATACATTAGCAGATAATAAAGAAGAAAGATTATCTGTATTTCAGAACGTAATCGAAAGTAACAGAAATGTCAAAACGAGATTAGCAATAGAAGTATGTTTCAGTTTTCCACGAAATGAAAACGTAACCGATAAATTACTGAAAAGAATGTTAAGTGAATATCAAAAACAAATGGGATATGATAATAGTCCTTTTGTATGTTACCGGCATGATGATAAAGAACATCAGCATTATCATATTATCATATCACAAATTGATTGGGAAGGTAAAAAGATTTCAGATTCCAATTCATATTATAAGTCATTAACAATCGCAAGAGCTTTAGAGATAAAGTATGGACTTGATATATTAAAGAGTAAAAACATTATAACAAACGAATCAATAAATTCTATAGAAGCAAGGAAGTACTATTTAAGTAATGCATTAGCAATGGGATTAAAATCAGATATCACCAGTTCATATATCAAACAAAATCTAAACGATGAACAAATGACAGATATTTTAAAATTATATAAAACAAAAGACCAGTTAACAAATGATGAATGCAGAATACTTTTAGGAGTGAAAAAGGCAAAAGAATTAGAAAATTATTTGGGTGAACATGGAGTGTATAAAAAATTATTTAAGGATGAACTTTTAAAAAAGATTGAAGAAATATATAAGAAATCTAAAAGTACAATTGAGTTCCTTGTGAAATTAAATACAAATGATATTTATGTACGAAAGCTATTTTCTAATAAAAACACACCATATTTTGTTTATGGAATAAAGGATGTTTCGTTTTATATAAAAGACAAAGATTTATCAAAACGGTTTACGTACGGGAATATTTATTCCGATATGAATAATGGAAAGAAAACCAGTGATGAAATGAAGTCCTTTTCCATAGACGAACAGAAATCCTTTATAAAGACAGTTTCAAATCGAGTATTAAGAGAAAGTAAAACCTTGCAGGATTTTAGTCATAAACTAAATGAAAAAGGAATTGAATTAATAACGTATGAAAATAAAGGAGGAATTTATGGTGTGGCATATAAATCTATACATATTTCGAACCCAGAAATTATAAAAGGATCTGAAATGGACTTATCATGGAAGACAATAGAATCTCAAATTCGACTTAATAATCAATTCATAGCAAAAGAGATAACAGGGGAGAATCAATTCATAAAAGAAGCAGAGGTAGATAAAAATCATATTCCAGATATACCTTATGTTCCTTTTCATATTCCTTTGCCTATACAGAGTCAAGAAACGGAAGAGGATTCAGATAAGAAAAAGAAAAAGAAGAAGAAATCAAAAAAAACAGATAATGATCTTAAACATGAATCCGGGATTTAGTAATACTTTAACATTATGGTTAAAACAGATTTCAAATAATTAGTAGTTTTGAAAAAAACATAAAAATGACGGAACAGCGGAAGCAGATATGGGATGATGTCTTAGCGCTTATCATCATATTATTCGCAATACTATTTATAGTGGACTGGTTATTTTATAATGGAATAGTCAGACCGGCTATAACAAATAAATTCTGGTTTATAATAGTAAGGGCCTTTTATAAGGCACAAAACATATTGATAGTATTCAGATTCTTTTATATAGTAATATTAGTAATGTGGGTATGGAACTTACCAAGCGTAAAGCTTGCCAGTAAGATGACTAAAGACCATAGAAATTTTTACAGGATAATGTTTATTGGTTCAACGCCGCTGGTAATATTGGGATATCATTCAGGGCTGGTGATATATGATATGTTTGTATATCCAGTAATTTTCTTTGCCAATTTGTTTTTCACGGTAAGAGCCATTAATACTTTTCATCATGGAGTAAAAAGCGAAACATTATTAGGAGGAGTAAGTTCGAAAGAAAGCGGTTTTTTCTTTGAGTTTGAGACAAATCAAGGGAAACTTGTTGTTCATTCGCCGCAACAGAATTTCTGGATAGACGGAGGACCGGGCTCGGGAAAATCAGAAAGCATTATTAAGCCGATAATAAAGCAGGCAGCAGAGCGGGGATATGCAGGAGTTATTTATGACTATGAAGGAGACCCGAGAGAACCGGAAGCTCCAATTCTGGGAAGAATAGCCTATACAGCGCTACAAAAAGCCAAAGCCACCAACGCTGATATAAAAACCAATTTCAGCTTCATCAATTTTACCGATATGGCAAAAACAGTACGGGTAAACCCATTATCGGACAGGTATATAAAAGACAGGTTAGCCGTTCAGGACTTAGTACAGAATTTAATGGTAAATCTATCGGTAAACAGGGATAGAGATAAAGCAGACTTTTGGGAGAAATACGGAACGGCGCTTGTTTTCGGGACCACCTGGAAATTATTTAAAGATCATCGGGAAGAAGGATTCGCGACCATACCACATGTGATAGCCATTTTATTAAACAGTATAGATGTGGTATTACCATGGGCGATGGAAGATGAAGAAACGACGATGATAATGGCACCGATAATATCGGCATGGAAAAATAAAGCGGCAGGCCAGCTGGCAGGGGTAGAAACATCAGCACAGTTACCCATATCCATATTGTTAGACCCCAATATTTTCTGGGTTATGTCAGCAGACGAATTTAATCTGGACATAACAAATCAGGAGAAGCCTTTTATGTTATGCATAGGGAATTCAAAGAAACTGCAACAGGCGTTAGCGCCGGCAATATCAGTTATATTAACAGTAATAATGAAAGAAATGAACTCGACCGGAAAAGTGCCATCGGTATTTTGTTTTGACGAGTTCCCAACAGTAAAAGTCAATGGAATAGATACGTTCATAGCCACAGCGAGAAAGCATCATGTATCGACGATATTGGCATTACAGGACTTCACTCAGGCTGAACGGGATTATGGCAAAAATACGGCACATATATTAAGGGCATCATGCGGGAATCAATTTTTCGGGATGACAGGGAACCTGGAAACAGCCAGGTTTGTTTCAGAGATGTTAGGAGAGATAAAGAAAGAAAATGTATCCTACACTACCAATAAAGACAACATTTCTACCAGCGAATCATTACAAAGAGAAAAGGTATTACAGGCCAGGGATCTCTTCGGTCAGGCGATTGGCAATTTCACGGGAAAGATAGCAGGGGGGAAGCCACCCTTCTTTTCTTCACAATTTGAGGAATTTAAATTTGATGATATACCAATCCCGGACTTCGCATGTAAAGATACAACCGGAGATGTAGATATGGATAGACAAATACTGAATAATCAGGTGAAAGATAACTACAATAAAATTTTAAGAGAAGCAAAAAGCCTTTTAGATAAATATAGATAAACTTAAAAATATTAAAATGGAAACGATTAATGATTTAACATACGTGCAAATTTTAAAGTATTACAACTTCAAGGAAATAAAACGAACAGCGTTTGTCGTTGTTTATTCGAACAATTTTTATAAATATGCTGTATTTCGCAACCAGGAAAATGTTGATGAATTGAGCTGGCTTGATGTTTTAAAAAAAACTTTAATAACTAAAGAGGAGCTACTACATACTTTATCTCCAAAAGTAGATTACACCTGTTTTATTGACGAAATAAAAAAGATTGACAATACAGGGTTAAATCTTTCGGAATCCATCTCCCCTGATAATGTCATAAAATATTTCTATCCATTTTTTCCCTTAAGGAAGGAAAACAAGAATATCAGCGGATTAAAGGCAGACTTTTTATACACAAAACAATTCAGAAATATTTACCAGGATGAAGATGAAAATATATTAATCCCGCTAAGCGCAGGAAATCAAGAAGTAAATTATTATATTGAAAACAGAAGCAGTGTAAAAACAGCATTTGAAGATACTCAAGGGTATTACACGACAAAACCACTTGATGGGAATAATAATATCCTTATCTCTTTTGGTTTGTTTAATGTGTTAAGGTATTTCTCACAGGCTATATGTAAGAAGTATTTAGCAATAATTCCTAACCCAAATGTTAATCCCAAAAACACAGGCGCCATTGTAGATTATATTAAAGAAAACTCAGAGGAAAGATTTAAAAGTATTATTTTTTTATACAACAGCGATAATATACAGGAATTAATATCAATATTTGGTTTCTTTATTTATTATGCGAGCATCAAAAGCCGGTATAAGTTCTTTTTAAATAAGTATTCTAATAATATGATTTTAAAGGTTCACTCGCCAAATAATATACAGATAACAGAGTTATTTGAAGGCTTAAATAAGGATTTTTTGGACCTACTTGATATTTCAGAAAATGATAATGCAAAGAAAGAAAGATTAAAGGATCTGTTTTTTGATATAAAATCATTTGATTACGAAAATGATAACTCAAAGATAATTTCTTTTGTACCCAAAGTTGAAACGATAGATATAGTGCTCAATAAATTGAATAAACTAATATTTGGTGAAAATACAATAATAGAATTCTGCGATGTAAAGACTATAGATATTAAGGAGCGGAAAGAAGAAGTAGTATTGGAATCAAGTATTTTTAAGATTTAGAAAAGGGAGAAATTGCGAATCAATAATTGACAGTTTGATATTAATATTAAATAAAGAAACCCCATGGTAGAAGAACCAACGTACAAATACGACAGATTTGAGCATTACAAGAAAAAAATGTTTGAAAGCATAAAGTATGTAAGCAACTTTGATGAAAAGTTACAGAAAGAAATAATATACGAGATGGAAGTATTTTTAAAACCGGAGATACTGCCGAAAGAATCCAATTATTTTATTGAACCTGAGAAATTCTCTTTTACAGAATTTAAATCCGAGATTTCAGAAGCCATTAAAAAGGTTGAAGTCCCTAAAGAAAACAAAGATAAAAAAGTCAGGATATTGAATTTCATCAAAATGGTGAATTTCAATCAAAGCAGAGAGTTCATAGTATTTGGAGAAAAGCGATTTGACAGAGAAGTAAGAAGTGAAGAGATCAAAACAAAGTATACTTTCGATTATTTCAGAAAAGAGATATCTCTGCCTGATTTCTTAAGAAACTATGGATTTGAAATAGATAAAAAAGGAAGTTCGAAGAACTGTGTCAAAATGCGTAATGCAGAAACAGGAGAGCTGTTTTTAATCAGGAAAAATCCAATAGGGAATTATATTATCTGGGACCCCTTGAATGATGTTTTTAAAGCCTCTACCATTACTGATTTTGTATTGGAAAAACACAAAAACGAATTTCCTGACAGACCTTTTACATTCAGGGATGCGTCAAAATTATTGACAGATTATATTGACGGAAAACATTTTGTTTCTTCACATATCAGTAACTATAAACTAGATGCTGAAAAAATTGATAAGAATAAAATGAACCGGGAGTTAAATGGTTTACAGCCATTCAATGACAGGGGATTCCTGCATCAAAGAGGGATAGAGGATTTTATTATAGATTCACCTTTATTTAAAAATAAAATTTTCAATCATTCTTTTATTGATGCAAAAGGAATGGAACATACAAATACAGCATTTCCACTGATTGGTGATAATGGAGTAGTTGCCATATCAAAAAGGAATGATAATTTTAAAGGGATGATAGGGGAGAAGGATAACGGAATTTTTATTTCAAAAGACATAAGTGGCGAAGACGGTAAAATCGATAAATTGATACTAACGGAATCAGCCATAGATGCAATAAGTCATTATCAAATAAATTACAAAGAACTGGAAGATAAAAAAGTAAGGTATATATCAACGGAAGGAGAATTTTCGGAAAATCAGACAGACTTAATATCCAAAGTAATCAATAAACAAAATCCGGAAGAAGTTTGTTTCGGTCAGGACAATGATCTTGGTGGCACGCATCAAATTACTAAATTGTTATCCAATCTGAAATTAGATGAGAAATTATTGAAAGAAGACAGAGAAAGAAATCATATTATTGATATAAAATCATATAAATCCAAAACAGATTGTTGGGTAGAGATCACTTATATCAATGAGCCGGTTAAGCTAAAAGAAGTAAAGGACAAAAGCGACCATTCTGCAAAACGGGAAAATGAAAGTATCAAAGAAAAAGCTGCGGAAGTAAGGTTACAAGAAATTACTAACGTATTGGATTTTTTTAAAAACGCGAATGAAGATTTAAAGGGGATATCACACGAAGAATGTCCCTTTGATAATAGTGTATCTATGGATAGCAAGAATAACCAGGCAATTGTACGGATAACATTTAATAATCATCATTTCAATTGGGAGAAAGTAAATCAGTTTATTATTGATAATAAATTTAAAGATTACAACATCAGTTTATTAAGAGAAATGCCGGTTACCAAAGACTTCAATGATGATTTAAAAGCAATTAAAGGAATCCATCCGGACTATAAAATCACATTTGACGAAAATAAAAATCCGATATTGAAAAAGACAGGTCAGGCAGTAGAAAAGCCCAAAGTAAGAGAAACCCACAATAATTTAGAACTTGGAATGTAATTCAGCAATAACACTATGGACAATTTGATATGGAAGGCTAAACCTTCACAGTTAATCAATCTGAAGACTTTTCTATTTATTATCCTGATGTATTTGCTTGTTTTATTCAGCCTCAAATATCTGACATTTTACATTATCAGGCAAACACTTAAAGAACTGCATATTAAAGAATATGTTGATGATGTTGTATATTATTTCAAGGTGATTTACTTTTTCTTTCTTTTTATTGTATTTCTGATTCCGGTTCTTCAAATAATGTTTACAAGCTATGAACTGACGGATGAGCGGTTAATGGTAAGCTCAGGTATATTGATCCGTGTGCGTGAAGAATTAGAGCTATACAGAGTAAAAGACTACCGGGTAATCGAGCCGTTATATTTAAGAATCTTCGGACTTTCAAATATTGAGTTGCTTACCTCTGACAGGACGACACAAATAGTTTATTTAAAAGCAATCTCTAACGGTCATAAACTTACAGATATTATAAGGGAAAATGTAGAAAAGATGCGTTTATCAAGAGGCGTAAGAGAAATTGATTCAGATAGATTTAACGGATAAAACAAAAAACAAATTAATATATGACAGAAAAAACAGAACCTTTAAAATATTACGAATATTTTGAAAGTGGATTAAAAAGGTTTTATGATAATGATTTTAAAGGTGCTATTAAAGATAGTACTAAGGCAATTGAAATGAATCCTGATTATGATCTACTATATGCTCTTCGAGGAAATGCAAGGCTTAATATCGAGGATTACAAGGGAGCAATAGAAGACCTTACTCAGCATTTAGAAATGACTCCTGATAATTGGGATGCCTATTTCCTTAGAGGTGTCTCAAGAGCTAACCTTAATGAGTATAATAGTGCGATTGAAGACTTTACAAAAACAGTAGAAATTAATCCTGATAAAAAGGAGGCTTATTTCCTTAGAGGAATTTTAAAAATTGATATTAAAGAATCAATAGCGTCCTAAATATTTTTTTTGATAATCAAAGGTATTGATTTCATTGAAAAATTTGCAAAATATTTAATAATTTCAAAACAGAACCCCTTGTATAGATTCTTTTGGCGGATCGTCACATTGCTCAAAGGGTTTATCAAGCCATTGTTGTAAATTTATTTTCACAAAAAGATTTAGTCTTATAAAGGCCACAAGGTTTGAAAGATGCCAGGTGAATTTAGCCATTGCTTTTAATGCCTTTAGGATAAGTATGGTTATTAAGGCTGTCCATATTTGAATCATCACTGCATTTTGGCTGGTACCAATGAAGGACTTAATGTGGAGCAATTGTTTTATGTCTCTGAAAAATATTTCTACATCCCACCGGCTTTTATAAAGTTCTCCAATGGTATTTGCAGTCCAGTTCATTTGATTAGTGATAAGTTCGATTACTTGCTTATTTGTTTCATCCCAGACAGCTACCCTTCGTAATTTCTTATGGTATTTCTCTTTTGATGATTCGTTTTTAAGTTCAATGATTTCATCTTTAAGGATGTGCTGATGCCTATTATCGGGAAGTTCATTCTCCTTAATCACTTTGTATTGTATGTTTTCTTTGTGTCTAATGACAAAATAAACTCCATTGCTGTCCCAAACATTTAATAGCGAAAAATCGTTGTAAAAACGGTCGGCTACAATTACACTTCCTTTTAACAAGGGTATATCGTAAGCTCCTTTATTGTCAGCAGTTTTACCATCGGTGATATTTACATAAGCAGGCAAGTTACCATCAAAATCAAGAAGTGTGTGCATTTTTACTGCTCCTTTTGTTGTCTTATATTTTGCCCAATCAAAAAGGCTTAAACACAAACTAATTGTAGTGGCATCTAAAAGAAATATTTTCGACTTAATTCTGAATTTTACTTGCTTAAATCCTGCCTGCTGTCCTAAACTTCCAAGCAGTTGATAATAATACTCTCTGAATAGTTCCCAGTTACGATGTTTGTTTTGATAACTGATAGTTGACTTTGAAGGAGCTTTCTCAACACCAAGATGATTCAGATTTCCTGTAGCGGAACGAAGTCCATTACTTATATCTCGTACTGATTGGCTTTTGGCAAACTGGCAAAACAGCATGGATACCAAGTGCGACCAGCTATTGTATCCTTTTTGGTGCTTATCTGTTTGCTTGTCTTTTACAAGTTTTGAAAATTTAATCCGATCTAATTTTGATATGATCTGAGAAAACAAAGTTATATTTGTCATGAGAAAGGGGTTGGTTTTTTTGGTCACCTCAAAGGTAATCTTTGAGTTAAAAAAACACCCTTTCTTATTTTAATCGTTTAGGACGCTATTGTTAAAGAATACAAAAGTGCAATTGCAGATTTCAACAAAAATATTGAGCTTAACCCAATGGATTTTGATGCTTATTACAATAGAGCAATAGCAAAAACAGAAGTTAAAGAATTTTCTAACGCAATTGCAGATTGTACTGAAGCGTTAAATATTAATCCCAATTTTGCAGAAGCATATTACTATAGAGGATTTATAAAATCCATAACCCGTCAATCCAAAAGTGCAATATCTGACTTCACAAAGGCCATTGCAATAGATAATAAGCATGCATATGCTTATTACTATAGAGGAAAAACAAAATTTAAAATAAAGGATTATTCAGGAACAATAGAGGATTTTAAAAAGGCTATCGAAATAGATCCTAAAATCAATGAAACAACAGATATAGGTTTTTGGATTGATGAAGCATATACTGATTTATATAATGATACACATTTTAAAGAATAATGGATAATTATTTCATTAAGGTTATCATTTAAAATACATTTGTGAAAAAGACATCATTAGCGCACATAAGAGCTTATAGAAAGAAAGGTAAACTTTCCTTTCTTATTCAAGATTATCTTGGGGGCGAACTCAAAGGGGATAAGCTGGTAGATTTTATTAGCAGGATGCTAAGTGATCCCGAATTCGCAGATGAAGTCGATTTATATCGTAATATCGATACTTTTTTAACGAAGAAGTTTGATCACAGCATGCCGTGAATGTTAGAAATAAATAAACAATACAATATCCTTACAATATGAATAGATTTTGGGAAATTATAATTGACGATAGCAAACTAACTTTTGAAATCATCGGTTCTTCCAGTGATATCACATTATTCACCAATAATGTTGCAGAGATGCAGAGAATTGGAATGAAGGTTCAGTGTCAAACGCCAGATATTTCTGTTTCCAGAAATAACATTCCAATTAAAGCATATTATACATTAGAAGATAATTTATATTCCAGACTTTTATTGCAATACGGGCAACAGACCAAAAAACAACTTAAACGGCGGTAATTGGGGTAGTTCCTATAGTAACTGGACGAAATCAATTAATCGGTATTCTCAATTTATTTCCATCAATGATTTTTCAGAAATGGGTTCCGATAAAAATAAAAGAGCGTAAAACTGAATACTATTTTGAAAAATAAATCATTCTAAATTTATAGCAAAACGCCACTAAAATCAACCAACAACAAAACAGGCCGAAGTAAATACTAACTTAAAATTATTCAGATTATGACAAAAAAAGTTTATCAGTTAAAAATAACATTGATTGACTCCAAGCCAAAAATATGGAGGCAAATAATTGTAAATCCAGAAACTTTGTTAGTTGACCTGCATAGAATAATACAAACAACAATGGGTTGGACAAATTCGCATCTTCATGTATTTAAAGGCAAGGATGAAGAATATTCACCGATAGAATTTGAGGTAGAGAACGCGAAAAATTCGAGAATAATAAAACTTAATAAAATATTAAAAACAGAGCATCATTTTATACAATATGAATACGACTTTGGAGATGGATGGGAGCATGAAATCCTATTAGAAAAAATACTTGAAGAAGATGAAAAAAATCAGGTACCACGATGTATAGGCGGAAAGAGAAATTGCCCACCCGAGGATTGTGGCGGTTTATCGGGTTATGAGAATGTAATAAAAACTATTTCAGACCCAGACCATTATGATTATGAAGACATGATGACATGGCTGGGAGGAGAATTTGATCCTGAATATTTTAATTTGAATGAGGTAAACGAACAATTAAAACAAAAGGATTTTGGTTGTATTTGGTTAGAATAATGATAAAATGCCTGCTAATGGAAAAGGTTTGCATTTCGCTGCAAACCTTTTCATTTATAAAATAAGGATACAAATTATTTTTTATAATTAACGCAATAGATATTCTGATTTCTTCTTAGCTTTATCAGAAGAATAGAAAGCGCATTTACCATAAGTATCAGTGATATAGTAGAAGTCATCACCAGTAGTATTAACCGGAGCTCCCAGGTTTTCTGGTTTTGACCAGAAGCCATCATCATTAAGAGTAGCGCTAAAAATATCATAACCTCCCATGCTTTCATGTCCCTTTGAACTGAAATATAGAGTAGCGCCATCAGCCATCATGAAAGGAGATTCTTCATCATCGGCAGTATTGACTTTACTTCCAAGATTAACAGGTTCGCTCCAGTTTCCGTTTGACAATCTTTCAGATGACCATATATCCTTGCCTCCAAAACCACCAGGCCTGTTGCTTACAAAATATAAGGTGTTTCCATCAGGACTTAAAGAAGGGCTGCATTCTACATATTTTGTATTGATATTCAACTTCTGAGGCGAAAATGTGCTTTTCCTTAAATCTACTGAATAAATATCATCATCAATAGTAATGAATATCTCCTGAAAATTTATATTCTTATTGATCTCCTGGAAAGAAGCATAGTCTTTTTTTGAATTAATAGGGTTTACCATTTAGAAGAATTGTTGTCAAATTTGGAGAAAAGCAAATCTCTGCTTATTAATACCTTATTACTATTACAATTGTCAGTATAATAAAAAAGGCCCTGGTTGATTTCAGAAACATAAATAGGGAAGGAACTGGACTGCCCGTTATTGATTTCAGCCCCCAGTTGTTTAACATCCGTTGTCACCGATGTTGAGGAAATCGGGCTAGCAATAAATTTTACTTTAGATGATGTATTCAGGTTTGACACATGGTTAAAAGCGATAGCATTAATAAGAATCAGTGCTAAGGCTAGGACGGAAATATATTTATATGTTTTCATGGTATGAATTTTTTATTGTTTCTTTCAGCCAATGAATTTACGGAAGAAAAACAATAAAGTCAAGAGAAATTTTCTACTTAAAGCCTTGTTAATTGTGGAAAAACAAATGACTTTAAGAAATCAACTGAAAAAAGGGGTACACCAAACGAGAGAAAGCTTACATTAGAAAAATTAAGTAAACACGTTTAAAATGCTAAGTAATCTTTCCTAAACAGTTTAGATAGTTTCTATAGGGGTATAGGCAGATTTTTGCACAAATCTTACGCTAAGAAAACTAATTGATTAGAAATCTGTGGATTGAAATGAAATCTCTTTCAAATTCAGCGATGCCTGCAAATAGGGGTGGTTCCAAAGAATGATACAATTTAGAATTAGCAGCTGCATACAACTAAAAAAATCAAAATAATGCTTCCTATTGAATCTCGGGAAGCGCAAGTCGCTCA